>NZ_CP150634.1:3752232-5002976 GCF_038051925.1 Methylotuvimicrobium sp. KM2
TGCCTGCTCCGGTTTCTTTTGACAATGCCGCTAGCCTTGCACCGAGCTGCCTGCCAATTTGCGCCGTCATTCGATAACATTTATTGGAACCCCCCACCATTACGGCAATTAAAGGGCGCGGCAGGTCGGCAAATTGCGGCGCAAAATGCTCGGCGGCAAGCTTGAGACGAGTCGGTGTAATCGTATGGAGTCCGCCGATGCTGTTCACGATATTCGGACCCGACAAGCCGTCATGTCTCGGCGTAACAATGACATCAAACTTACTGTAGGCGTAGTAAGGATTTTGTATGCGAATATTGAAGGTTTTGCCGCCACTGGCTTTTTTTATTGCCAGAGCCACGGCCACCGTGCGTCGTCCGGTCCCGATCACGACATCGGGCCAGGGCGGATTGAAGTCCGAGCTACCCGCCCCCAAAAAACGCAATGGCGCAAAACAAAAACGCGACGGCAAATGCCGCCATGGCCAGGTCAAGCAAATCCGCTTTTGTTCGATTTCTAAACCTAATGCCTTGGCTAAACCAAGCGATTGGTTGTCCATTCCGGGTATTCCCAACGTCAATACCCAGCAAGTTTCAGCCTTCGTGTTCAAATGAGTTCTTCCTAATCGTTTAAATAAGCAGTGCTAAAATCAATTTTCTTTATCAAACAAAAGATTCGAATTTCGTGGCGACTCAGTATAATTAGCCTAATTAAGCAATTCCATCAATTTATACCCATCGTAGATCAAAATTCGGAGCCGGGGCGGCCAGTCAAAGCGTATATTTATCCGACGAATTTCGCCAACATTTGCCTTAATAAAACCCACCGTTCAATCAAAGCCCAATGATAAAAGAAGCACTCAAATCGTCACCCCCTATCGTCGTCAAGTTTCTCGCTAAAACGGAATCGCGCATGTTCATGCGACAATTCCCAAGAAATACAAATACTTGGGGATCATGTACCTTTAGTTTCGATCCGGACTTGGAAGATTACGATTGGCTAGTCGTCTATGACGACTTACCTAAAGTCGGCGGCGAACGTTTTTCGTTACGCGAAGAAAAGCTCCGTTGTCCTAAACAAAACACGCTGTTGATAACGACCGAACCTTCGACAATTAAAGTATACGGCAGCTCCTATACGGCTCAATTCAGTCATGTTTTGACCAGTCAGGAAAATTTTGCACTTGCGCACTATAACAGAATTTTTTCTCAGCCGGCCTTGATTTGGTTTTACGGAATCGGCAAGCAAACCGAAATTCCCTATGACCGTCTCGCGGCCATGCAACCGAACAAAAGTCTTACGATTTCGACGGTCTGTTCCAGTAAACAGCAAAAACACACCCTACACAATCAACGTTATCGATTTACTCAAGCGCTAAAAAAACGTCTGCCCGAGCTGGAAATATTCGGCCACGGTGTTCGCGACATGGATGATAAGGCTATCGCACTCGATGCTTATCGTTATCACATCGCCATCGAAAACTTTGTCGGCGATCATCATTGGACCGAAAAACTGGCTGATGCCTTTTTAGGCTTTGCGCTGCCTTTTTACTTCGGCTGCACCAATGTCGAGGATTATTTTCCGAAGGAAAGTTTCATTTATATCGATATTTTCGATGTAGAAAAATCTTACCGCATCATTAAAAACGCCATCGAAAACCACGAATACGAAAAGCGTTTACCTTTCATTCTTGAAGCCCGCCGCCGGGTTTTGGAGAGCTATAATTTATTTTCGGTTCTCAGCCAGCACATCGAACGACATCATGAACCGACAAAGTCATTAGCGCATGACATCATGATCCGCTCCCGCAAAGCGATCAATAAACAATCGTTGCTCAGCTCTGTTCGCTATTTCCATGAAAAATATCGCGTCAACCGCTACCGAAAACGGCAATTAAAAAATCCTTCTTAGGAATGTGCTTTTACATCAATAAGTTATTAGCTTAGCGCCTGGGTTTCCCAAGCGAGAGAGACTGTAAAAGTATTGGCAAATACATTATAAAAAAAATTTATTTACCATGAAGTACATGAAGGTAATGAAGAAAAAAACTTAGCAGGACGGGGTTTGCAACCCCGGCCTAAACGTTTGGACGTTGACCAAAGTCAGCCGAAATGTATAGGTCAAACCGAAACGCTTGGGACGGGTTAAATAACCCGTCCCGCAGAGGGATCGCTGCCGTCAAGCCACCATGGATGGGTTCATCCAGCCCCTAAATTCCAAATGTTTTAGTTGCTGGATCGAATTTCGATAATTTAGGGGCTGGAGTCCTCGATAGACACATCACATACCTTTTATTCTTAGACGGTTTTTCGATCAAAAGTGAGGAGTCCTTCATGTCACTTCATGCTCTTCATGGTTAGTTCGTTATATTAAATACCTTCAAGCTTGGGAAACAGAGCAAGCAAGCTTAGCCCTTCCAATATTGACTTACCCATGGACAAGGCCGTATCCAGCGCTTACTCTTTTTACCGCGAGGCCAAACTCCTTGTAGGGCCTCTAAAGGCTTCGGATGACCGTGAAACACTAAAACCCGGCAAGCAGGCGGTAATTTTGCCGGAATAAAAGGTTGTAATAACCGGTTGGGCAAGGCATGTACTTTAAAACTGCGACACCATTCTTCAGGCCACCATTCGACCTTTTCGGTTTTAGCGACCGAGCGAGTCAAATATACTTGTTCGTTAGAGACGGTTTTGTAAATTTCTTCATAACGCGACTCGAAATCGTCAAAAATATATTGATACCGGTCGATGTCGTATCGATAAACCGATGAGTTACCGATACCCTTACCCAGTTGCGTCCAATTCTCGATAATACAAAAAGCGCCCGGTTTATAGTCAAAAAGCACATCGATCGAATCGGTAATCAATAGATCGATATCCAAAAATAAAATATCGCCAGATAAATGATAAGGTGCTTCTTTTAATTGCGACGACAACGACGATAACTTACGCCAACCGGACCAAATCGCCGCATTGCCCAGTTCAATGTTAGGCAACGGCAATGCTTCTATCCCGTCGTTCATGCCGCTCGGATCGTCGGTCAAACAAACGAATCGGAAATCTCCGGTGATATTGTCATGAACGCCGCGATAAAGCTGGTTGACGAAATCGGCGCCGTATTGCGTGCCCCATTTCATGCAAAGTATTGTTTTCATTTTTCTATCCTAAGCGTGGACCGGTTTGACTAAACGTCTCATGAATTAAACCCGGAAATTATACCTTGTTATCGCCACCGATCCGACCTTTGTGCAACCGTTATGGACTCGCAGTAGGCTGGCCAACGGACCCTGAGAACGGCCCGAGAGGTTTCTATTGCCGGTTCCGACCATTAATAGCGTTATTTCGTGCCGCGTCCCGCTGCCGCATTTCAGTATAGTCGCGTGATATTTGACTTTCTTCCGAGCGCCCATCTCGTCTATTGAAGTCGCTATCGGCTTTTCTGTTTTTGCCTCGCACACCGGAAACTTGTTCTGACCGAAAAGCTTGACGCGAACGCCGGGATTCCGGTCGGTCGTAAGATGCCCGTCTCGTTGATTCGGTTTTTGGTTTATAGTTAACCACTCTTTCCGGCCTTGAGCTATTACCTGCGTTATAAGCCGGGCGGGCAGCGCGAGGCTGTGCGGTGCGCAAACGAGTAGCCTGTCGATGCCTTGTCTGAGGTTTTTGATACGCCTTAGCAACCGGCCTGTGACTTGGCACATATTTTCCCGAATTGTGCGCCGGTCGATAATCGATCGTCTTGACAACCGTCCTTCTTGGTTGTACGTAAACAGGATAAGGACGCTCAACAACATAACTGACAGATCGTCCTGTTTCGACAACCACCGGCCCGTCATACTGTCGATAAAAACCTTGCCGCGCGCAAGCCGAAACACTCAACAAAACCGACAAAATAAACAATCTTTTGATAAAGTTCATATCACACCCTTCCCTATCGTCTAAATGGTGAGTCAATCATGCATCGGAGTGGCTGAATGACAAATGAACTCCACTATTCGACATACTTCATGCTATTTTCTGCCTCATGAAAGCGATTCAGCTCGACAACCTTACTCAAATCAACCGAGACCAATGGAATAGTTTGGCCGGTCCAAACTACCCTTTTTTGCGCCATGAATTTTTATCGGCTTTGGAACGCAGCCGTTCGGCTAGCCCTGAAACCGGCTGGCAGCCCCGGCATTTGCTGATTTACGAACAAAACGAGCCGGTCGCATTAATGCCTTTGTACCTTAAATTGCATTCGCGTGGCGAGTACGTCTTCGACTATCAGTGGGCCGAAGCCTATCATAACCACCACTTGGCTTATTATCCGAAGTGGCTAACCGCTATCCCATTCACACCCTGTCAGGGACCGCGTATCGCGATCAAAACCGGCGCGGACCAACGGCATATCGCCTCATTCATTGCTTCTTACATAAAAGAAACGATCGCCGATACCGGCGCTTCTTCCTGGCATTGTCTGTTTCCCGATTCACTCACCGCCGAAAAACTTGTGTCCGAGGGCTTGAGTCTTAGAACCGGCATTCAATTCCAATGGTTTAATAAAGGCTATAGGGATTTCAACGACTACCTCGATGGCTTTTCGGCAGGCAAGCGAAAACAAGTCAAACGCGAACGCCGGCGCATTGCGGAACAATCCGTTCAATTTCGGCAAATTTCCGGAAAAGATATATCGGAGCAGGAATGGGAGGCTTTTTATCGCTTCTATCAAATGACTTATTTCAAGCGCGGCATGCAGCCTTATCTCAATATCGGCTTCTTTCTGGAAATCGCCGAAACGATGCCGCAAAACTTATTATTGATCGTTGCCGTCAAAGACGGCAACTATATAGGCGCGGCGCTCAGTTTTATCGGAAACGATACGCTTTACGGACGCTATTGGGGATGTAACGAGGAATACCATAGCTTGCATTTCGAGGCTTGCTACTACCAAGGGCTGGACTATTGTCTGGCTAATAATCTAAAACGCTTCGATTCCGGCGCGCAAGGCGAGCATAAAATCGCCCGAGGTTTCGAACCGGTTTACACCTATTCGGCACACTGGATCAAAGACCGGCGCTTTGCCGCTGCCATCGACGATTTTCTTGAATGGGAAACCGCTGAAATCCAAAAATACCGCTTGCTGGCCGAAAAGCATCTACCGTTTAAGCAGCAAACCTAAGCATTAAAACGATATTCACCCAAAAAACATGAGCCTAAATTCGGCAGTTTAACCATAAAGCTCATAAAGTATTTCAAAAGATTACCCAAATTTCCCCGCTAAACTCTCGGGTGAACAAAAGCTATATAAAGGGATGCTGATTCCAAAAAATGTCACTTATTTTTTACCATGAAGAGCATGAAGGACTTGAAGATACAATGTTTTTAATTTAATTGAGTGACCAACCATTAACAGCCTGTGTCATCAATATTACCACTGGGTAACTATTCAGTCCTCCGGCAATTATCGTTCCCACGCTCTGCGTCAATGCCATTAAGTTAAGGTCCTTGGAGTTTTACTCCCCTCTTTGAAAAAGAGTGGCTGGGGGAGATTTTTCCTCGTTCCCATCGCTCCAGCGTGGGAACGCATACCGATCTGGTTTCGACAGCCAAGGTACGGATTCCCACGGAGGACCGTGGGAACCAGAAAAATGCTTAACTTAATGGCAGTGACGCTCTGCGTGGGAACGCCTGAGTAGCGCTCCAGCGGTACGAGACGCTAGAGCGTCTCGGTCTTCATTCCCACGCCGGAGCGCTCATCGTTATACATAAGTCAAAAATTACCCTTTTGCAATCTTAGCCAATGAGACCTCGATACCATTTACTGTCACTTAACACTCGCGGATCACCTAGCGCTGAGCGATCCGCGTAGGGTACGCTGTGCGTACCATGGTAACCCCGCAATGTTCATGTGCCAACCGAGCCGTCAGGGCGCGGCTTTGGTACGCGCAGCGTACCCTACAATTTATACCTATCGCACATCAAATTTCGTCGCATCAATATCTTCTCCCTCCGGGAGAAGGTTAGGATGAGGGTATAAAAAACCGAAATTTGATGTGCGAACACTATATGTATAACGATGAGCGCCGGAGCGTGGGAACGATAGGGGGTGTAAATAATTACACCACTGGAGTGCAGGCGAAGCCTGCACTCCAGTCCCTCCATTGTTTTGATATTTTTTAGTCATTAACTGGTTTTGAAAACGCTGTGTGACTACATTGAATTTATACCTTTCACACTTCAAATTTCGGCAGTGCCGGAGGAGGCCTCGGGGTGCTCGGTAAAGGCTTTGCCAGCATGGAGCTGGCATAGAGCCTACATGGACGTATTTACGGCGTCCTTTGACGGGCACCCCGAGGCCGAATTTTCATCTACGATGAGTATATTTAATAAGTTCATCCGTGATATCTGAACGGTTCATAAAGCGCTCAATACTCTTTCCTTCATGATCTTCATGGTAACAAACAAGCTAAAACTTTTCGAAATCCTTGAAATCGGGATCGGCGCTCGATACTCCTCCCGAAGACCGAGACGAAGTCGCTGTATTGGCTTTTGCGGCAGGCCTCGATGCCGAAGGTTTATTCGGCATCGAGGCTTTTCTGACATGAACGTTATTCGTCGCCACATTATCGACCTTGAAGAACGCCACGGCTTGCTGTAACTGTTCCGCTTGACCGCTCATTTCCTCCGCCGTCGCGGCCAATTCTTCCGAAGACGAAGCGTTTTGTTGCGTGGCTTGATCCAACTGGCTCATCGCATCGTTGATTTGGCTTATGCCTTGGGCTTGCTCTTCCGATGATGCCGTAATTTCCTCGACCAAATCCGCCGTTTTTTGAATATTCGGCACGACGTCTTCAAGCGATTTACCGGCTTCTTCCGCGATACTCACGCTCTTGGTTGCCAGTTCGTTGATTTCGAGTGCGGTCACGCGGCTGTTCTCGGCCAGTTTACGCACCTCGGCCGCAACGACAGTAAAGCCTTTACCGTGCTCTCCGGCGCGTGCGGCTTCGATCGCCGCGTTCAACGACAATAGATTGGTCTTGTAGGCAATGTCTTCGATCAATCCGATTTTACTGGCGATTTCCTTCATCGCGGAAACGGTCCTCTTGACCGCTTCACCGCCGGATGCGGCATCGCGCGCCGAAGAATTGGCCATGTCATTGGTTACCTTGGCGTTTTCGACGTTCTGCTGAACCGATGCATTGAGCTGCTCGACCGATGACGTCGTTTGCTCGACGCTAGAAGCCTGCTCCATCGCCGACTGGCTCAAGGTTTGGGCGGTCGCGCTAATCTCATGAGAGGCGCTAGCCAAACCATCGGCATTCAAACGTACCCCTTGCACGACCTCCTTGAATTGGCGACTCATCGATTTCAAGGCATCCGCCAAGATTCCGATTTCATCTTTTTGGTCGATATCGAGCGTCGTGGTCAAGTCGCCTTCCGCCAACGATTGTGCAAAAGTAACCCCTTTAATGATCGGTTTCGTGATCAGCGACGCAAGGAACAACGCAATCATCACACCTAGAATTACCGCGATGATAATCGTGCCAATGATGATCATATTCGCCTCCTTGACTAAAGTATCGGCTTGACCGCGGGCCACGGCTAGTTGCGCAACACCCGCACTTTCCGCATCCTGGGCTTGTTGTATCACTGTATTCCCCAGTTCTTCCATGCGCTGCAGAATCTGCTTTAATTCATCGTCGTTTTTGATCCAACTTTCGGCAGCTTGCCGGTATTCCGTCGTCGCGCGGCGGGCATCCTCGATCAAGCGTAATTCTGCTTGCGCAGTGGTGATTTGTTGTAAATCGTCATACAGGCGCATCAATTGCGGCAACAACACAGTCATTTGATTCCAGCCTTTTCGATCCTTATAATTCACCTCTTCTTTTTCAAAGCGAATGATTTGGTTGGCCACTATCCGAATATTCGTAGTGAGGATATAGCGCTGCACGTATTGATCCAGGCTTCGAGCATCGGCTCCTTGCCCCATCGCATCGGTATAGGCGTTGCGTTGCATGTCCATGAATTGGGCAGCGGCATTGATGACGATTTCGCCTCGATCAACCATCTGGCGTACAGCGTCTCGATTATTTTTCAGCGCCGCCACCCCTCTTCGATATTCCTCGGCATATCGGCTCGTATCCCGGCGAGCGACTTGGGATTGCTCCAGTAAACGGTTATTGTTGAACTGTTTGGCGACCTCATCCACTTTATCCAGATAGCCGAACAATTGCTTCACATTGTCTTCGGCGCGTTGATGAATCTCGTCCCGCTCGAACAACAAATAATTTTTTTCCTCCATGATCGTCAATAGCGCCATTCGTTCGACACCGGTCGCATATTCAACCGCTTTGGCATCATGGTCTGTTATGCCGAACAATGCCCCGGAAACACGCCCCATATATACCTGGGCCAAAATTCCGAAAACGACCGTTATCGCCACTAACAACATGGCACCGCTTAGGATTTTAGTTTTTACTTTTAGATCATTGATAGCCATGAGATGAATCCCTATTCGTGAAAATTATGCCAATTCCGAGGTATCGGTTTGCGAGGCGCTGTTTTGCGACTTAACGACATGTTGTAATTGCGACAGCTCGTCGATCGAGAGAATTCGGTTAATGGCCAGCAAGATAATAAAATTATCGTCCACCCGACCCATCGCCTGAATAAATTCGGTTCTGATATCGGCGCCGAAATCGGGAGGCGGCTGAATATTGGCTTGCGGAATATCGAGAATTTCATTGACCTGATCGACCAACATGCCGATGACTTGAGCTTCGCCATGCGTTTCGACCTCGACCAAAACGATACAGCTGCGTTTGGTAATTTCACTCGGATGACGATCCAAACGCGCAGATAAATCAATCACCGGTACGACATTACCTCGCAGATTGATCACGCCTCTGATGTAATCAGGCGTCATCGGCACGCGGGTAATATTGCTGATTTCAATAATCTCCTTGACGTCCAGAATGCCGATCGCGAAATTGTCCTTGCCGACCAAAAAAGTCAAATATTGTTGAAATTGATCGACCGATCCCCCCGCTAACTCCTGACCGCTTTTTCCCTTGACGACTAAATTACTCATAAATCAGCTCCTTTACTGACTAATACATTGGCGAGACATCCTTTAACCGGTTAAACCGATTGACGCACGACTCTTGTCTCTTGTCGCGAATTGCACCAAACCTTGCACGTCCAAAATCAATGCCACATCGCCGCTACCCAATACCGTCGCGCCGCTGATGCCTTTTAGTTGCTCGAAGACCTTACCTAGCGGCTTGATGACCGTTTGATGCTCGCCATGCAGCTTATCGACCACGAACCCGACTTTAGTCTGGCCGAAACGTACTACGACCATGCTTTCCCGGTGAATATTGCTATGTTGCTTGCGATTATTGAAATAATCGCCAAGCCTTAAATAAGGCATCACTTCGCCTCGCAAATTGACATAATGCTGAATCTCGTCGACTTCGCACTCTTCGGGACCCATTTCAACGCATTCCTCGACCATGCTAAGCGGTATGATGTAACATTCTTGTTCGGCTTCAACCATGAAGCCGTCGATAATCGCCAAGGTCAACGGCAAATGAATCGTGACCGTAGTACCCTGACCCGCTTCACTATCTAGACTCACCGAGCCTCTTAGCGCTTCGATGTTGCGGCGCACGACATCCATGCCGACGCCGCGTCCCGATAAATTACTCGCCTCATCCTTCGTGCTCAAACCGGCCTCGAAAATCAAGTCAAAAACTTCTTGCTTGGTCAATACTTGATCTGCCGTTATCAAACCGTTGGCAATGGCCTTAGCTCTAATTTTTTCGTCATTCAATCCGGCGCCGTCATCGGCGATTTGGATGACGATATGCCCCGAGTCGTGATAGGCATTGAGATGTACGGTGCCTTGTTCCGGCTTGCCGGCCGCCCTACGCTGTTCCGGCATTTCTATGCCGTGATCTAGTGAATTGCGAATCAAGTGAGTCAACGGGTCGTTGATCTTCTCGACGACGGTTTTATCGAGTTCGGTTTCGCCGCCGGTAATCTTGAGTTCAATCTGCTTATTCAGCTCGTTGCTGACATCGCGTACCACGCGCCGAAATCGTGAGAACGTTTCGCCGATCGCGACCATTCTAAGTTCGAGCGCGGTATCGCGAATTTCGCTAACCAGATCGTTCATACTGACCGCGACTTCTTCGACATCGCTCAAGCCGTGCCGGTCGACCATCATGCGCATCGCCGCGCCGGAAATCACCAATTCGCCAACCAAGTTGATCAACTTACCGAGCTTTTCCGAGTCGACTCGAATATAGTTGGCTTCGGCTGCTATTTTTTGTTTGACATTTTGCTGCTTTTTGAGCGCTTGTTCGACAACCGGCTGTTCAGCCAGTTGCTGCTCAACCAGAATCTCGCCAATCGGTTTCGCTTGTTCCGGCGATTCGGCTTTATCTTCGCTTTGCCGCTGTAAAGCCTTGACGACTTCCTTCGGTGTCAATGCGCCGATATTTATCAGCATTTCTCCCAAGCGTTCGACCTGGGCGCCGTCTTCGTCGGACGGTTCTGCCAACAGACTCAGGTAATGCTCGATTTGCGAATGAGGCGGGATGATTCTAATCTCGCAGTCATCCTCAGCAAACTCGAAAACGCTTTCGATGCCTTGTTTATCGGTGTTACCTCGAAATACGATTTTAAAATGCAGATAACAGCTCTCCGGATCCATAGCGTCGCCGGTCGGTAAATCCGGTGTCGAAGTCAAGATATCGACGATGTCTCCTAGCGTTTTCAAGTACCGGATAAAGGATAACGGATCCATGCCATTACGCAAAGCATCGGGTCCGAACTCCAGAAGAATCACCCAATCGTTTCCGTTCGTATCGTCCTCGGTTTCTGACGTTTCGGAAGTGCCGTGCTTCGAGCCTGCTTCAACCGGCAAGCTTTCTTGCTTTGTCGTCGCCCCGCCTAATTGCTTGATTAAAGACTCGCCCGTCAACTTCAATTCTTGCGGCAACTCTTGTTCCGCCTCCGTTAAACAATGCTCGATCAGTTTGGATGTATGATCCTTACAATTCAGTAATGTCGAGATCAATGCGCCATCAATCTCCCGTTGACCTCGCCTGACTTGGTCCAGGACCGTTTCAGCTTCGTGAGCGAATGCGACGATAGAATCGAACCCGAACAAGCCCGAACTGCCTTTGATCGTGTGCATTGCCCTGAATACGCTATTGATGCTTTCGCTATCATCCGGGTTATCTTCCAGGCCAAGCAATGCCAATTCCATTTCAGCCAACAGTTCGTCGGCCTCTTGTACGAAAGTCTGTATTGCCGCGTCTAATTCGCTCATGATGCGTTCCAATTCGCCGAAATAATTACCGGATCGCCGAAGTGCCCCGTCAAATTCAACAACTCCAACACTTCGACAACTGCCTGACTATGCTTAACCAGACCCAAGTTAATCGAATTCCGGCCCGCTTCCTGCTTGAGCCATAACAAAAGCTGCAAGCCTGCGCTGTCCATTTCGGAAACGCCGGCCAAGTTAATCTGCAGCTCGCTGCCCGAATGTAAATATTTCGAGAGCTGGGCTTTTTGTTCGCTCGCGGTATAGATAGTCATATCGTCTTGTATCGCGATAATCGTTATACCGTTTTTTTCGCTGACTTGTATGGCCAAAGGCTTGCTCCCGGTAACTGACGGTGAAAATCGAACATTTGTACCCGCAATAAATATACCCATCGTAAATCAAAATTCGGCGCCGAGGTGTTCGGTCGTAAGTATCCAGTCCCCCTCTTTGAAAAAGAGGGGGACCAACAATTACGACTGAATTGCGGTAATTTACCAACCGGTAAATGCCAGCTCCATGCTGGCAAAGCCTTTACCGAGCACCCCGAGACCTCCTCTGGCACTGCCGAAATTTGAAGTGCGAAAGGTATAATAAAGTTAGCAGACATTCAGCGACTTAACAAACCCATTATACCTTTATCAAACGCCCCGTTGCTGACCATCGTAGACCAAAGACAAAAGGTTGTTTCATATGCTAGAAGCGATATCATACAGAAAAACTGCTTCGGTCTTAACACATGAATTCACCTCACCTCGAAACTCGACTAATCCGCTCACTCCTCAACAGTCGAGCATACCCTCATGCAACCGGTAATATTGAATTATTGGAAACGCATATTTCCTGGATTCTGCTGACCGGCGAATTTGCTTATAAAATTAAAAAGCCGGTCGATTTTGGATTTCTGGATTTTTCGACCCTCGAAAAACGCCGATTTTGTTGTCTTGAAGAATTACGACTTAACCGCCGTTTTTCGTCATCGCTTTATCTGGACGTCGTTCCGATAACGGGAAGTCCCGAAAAACCCGAGATCGGCGGGACAGGAATGGCAATCGAATATGCTGTAAAAATGCGGCAATTCGATCAGCTAGGTCTCATGAGTATGCGCGCCGAAAACGGCCTGCTTTCAAGCGAAGATATCGACGGCATCGCCCGAATCGTCAGCCGATTTCATAACAACACCGAGACGGCAAACCCGGAATCGTCTTATGGCGAGCCGGACGATATCAAACATTGGAGTGAAGAGAACTTTCAGCACATCGAACCGTTGCTAAACGACGCATCGGAAATTCGCCGATTGAAAAGCTTGCATGCCTGGAACCGGAACGAATGGCAACAGAAGGCCGAACTCATGCGGCAACGTAAACGCCAAGGCTTTATCCGGGAATGTCACGGCGATTTACACTTAGGCAATATCGCGCTGATCGACGGCCAGGTGACACCCTTCGACTGTATTGAATTCAACCCGATGCTGCGCTGGATCGATGTCGCCAGCGAAATAGCCTTCATCTTCATGGATCTACTACATCGCCGATTCGAACCCTTGGCATGGCGACTGCTGAACCGTTATCTGCAGCAAACCGGCGATTATCAGGGCTTAGCCTTACTACGTTATTATTTGGTTTACCGAGCCTTGGTGCGGGCCAAGGTGGCACTGTTGAGAATGCAACAAGACTCCGACCCAAGTAACCGCAATAGCATACACGCCGAATACCAAGCCTATGCAGGCTTAGCCGAACACCCTATTCAGACGCCACGACCAATGTTATTGATCACGCATGGTTTTTCGGGATCCGGCAAATCCTTTTTTGCCGAAAAATTGGCCGAACGACTCGGAGCAATCCATCTCCGCTCGGATATCGAACGAAAACGCCTCTATGGTTTCGCTCCTCAAGAATCAACGAATTCCGAGGCGGGAGGCGGCATTTATAACACGGAAGCAGGCGAGATTACCTACCGGCATTTGGCTGATACGGCTCACGCCATACTGAATGAAGGATTCAGCGTGATCGTCGACGCCACCTTTCTTAAACAAACCCAACGCGCGGAATTTATTGCATTGACCGAAAAAACCGACGCATCGCTACTCATCTTGGATTTTAAAGCAAGCCAAAAAACATTGATTGATCGTATCGACTCTAGGCAAAAACAAGGCACCGATCCCTCCGAGGCCACACCCGACATCTTACAACGACAGATAGACTCGGACGAACCTTTAACGGAACCGGAACAAAACATGACCATAACGGTCGACACCGAAAGCGAATCGGCTTTTGAAGAATTATTCTCGGCGGTACAGACTTTTTGATTTGTTTAAAAATAACTTTTCAATTTTTACCGTTACTGTGAAAGTTCATAGATTTAGACTCATTATCTAATTTTTCGATATACGGCGCTCGACAGAGCAAATACCGGTTCCGGAGAGGGTGCGGTTGCTCGATTGACAGGTATCGGCGGCTGGGAAGGATATCATCCATCATTCCGTATATTGCCGAGTCCTTGATTTATAATCGGTCAACGATTTGAAATGCGCGTCGCGATCTTCCCGGGTCTTGGGCTTTAAAGTATTGTCTCTGACAGGCTGTTTCGGCGGTTCACGGCTCTCTTCAGCTTTGTCGACAATCGCTCGATGGCTTGCCGCTTTGTCGAAGACTTCCGTTTTCGGGATATTGGAAGGCGAGCTCAACGCTAAAAACAGCCCGAAAGCCCATATGGTCAATGCCGCACAAAGCAAAAAAAGCCTAGTTTTTTTCAGCGTAGCCTTGGTCAACTTTTTGACGATCAGTCCGCCTCGCGCCAGCGGCTCGATCATCAATGCGGCGCAGAGCATGAAAAAGCCAATGATCAGATAAGGAAAAAACGATAGTAAAACATTGAACAGATAAGTATTCATGCTGTATCGACGGAAATCCGAACCTGTCCGAATCCGGCTGGTTTTCCGCTCCTCCCTAGAAGCCTTTGATGAAAGTAGCCGAACATAACCGCAATCAATGCTTGCCCAGCATGACACCGCCGGCGATTGTGCCGAGCATTTCCATCGGAATAAAGACCTTGTTATTCGATTCGCTCATTTTGTCGAGCACATTCAGAGAGCGGTAGCGGATGTATTCGTTCGTGACCGACTGAGCTAGGATCTTGTTTACTTCGGCCTCGGCCTCGGCTTTTTCGACGTCGATAGCGCGTTGCATGCGTTGCTCTTGAAGCTTGCGCTCTAATTGCACTTTGCTGATTTCCAATTGCGCTTCTTCCTGCTGAATCATTTCGCGCCGTTCTGCTGCATTTTCCTGTGCCTTAACAATGATTTCCGGATACCTTATGTCCGCCAACCCGACATAGCGCACTAAAAACGGCGTTCTTTCGCCTATGCTCTTCGATAACTTAGCGCTCAATTCGGAATTGATCGCTTCCCGAGAGGAACTGATTTCGGCAATCGTATAATTCGACAAAAACTCCCTGGCTTCCGATCGGATAATCTGCTGTGCATAGGTCTGGTAAACCTTATCGAGAGGAATGCTTTCAACATCCCCAACTTGCTCCGGCGCTATTTTGGAAAACAATTCATCATACTGTTCCGGTTTAACAGCCAACGTCATCCGCAAATCAAACGCCATATTCAACTTGTCTTTCGGCATGAACAACTGCATTTGCTCGGCTTTAGCAATGTCCGAAACATTCATGACGACCAACTTGTCGCAATAGGCCCAACAAGGCTCGAGCCTAAACTTCGAGGTATTGACGATGCCTTCCTTGAAGCCGTATTGCGTCATGATCTTCCCAACATGCGCAGACGGCACCTCAACCTTACTACCGCAACCCGCTAGGGCCGAAGAAGTTAGAATACAAACAGCCAGAAGTTTTTGCTGAATCATAATTTTCTCGCACTAAATACAAATGGACTCGGAAATCTTATAACCTCGAATATAGACGACCGGGAAAAATTTGCTTCATTTACTCCCTTTATATTCAAAAAATGGTTAACTTTAGACGCTTTTTCGATCAAAGCGGAGAAAGGGCTAAACTCCTCGACAAACACACATCTCACGCCTTCAATCAATTCCTAAGATTTTTCACCATAACGTTCATGAAAGCCTGGCCATCGCCCCGGCAAATGAAAGTTCTCTGGTGAGGAGGGTGCAGTCACTCGCCCGACAGGCCCAGCACCTAAATTACGCAAGATATACCTTTCGCACTTCAAATTTCGGCAGTGGCTGAGGAGGCGACGGGGTGTACGGCAAAGGCTTTGCCAGCATGGAGCTGGCATAGAGACTGTCGATCGAGCAACCGCACCCTCTCTGGAACCGGTATTTTCTCCGCCAAGCCTTTTATATCGAAAAATTAGATAATGAGTCCAAATCTACGAACATTCACAGTAATGATGCAAAATAACCATATATATTATTAGGTTGCATTTTCTATTTTAAATTCCGCTGTCAATACTATACTTAGCGCCTTAAAATCATTGACGCTTGGAACCGATCGACCATAATGTTAATCTTCAGAAAATAATAATAAACATGACACAATCTTTCTGCTTTCAATGCAAACGATGATTCGGCTAAACACATACCGCATTTACAATCGGATAATGGAGCGCTCGGCGCCTCTCAATCGCAGGTTCGAAGAACAGTCCGCATCATGATATTCAACCGGAACGCAAAACACTGCAACCCAAATAAAACAACCTCCGAAATACTCCTTATACCTTTCGCACTTCAAATTTCGGCAGTGCCGGAAAAGGCCTCGGGGTGCTCGGTCGATTTTTGCTCCTGCAAAATCTGCCCTGCCGCCGATACCTGTCAATCGAGCCGCCGCCCCCCCCCCTTCCAACAGTTGTCTAGGTTATTTCATGCTCGTTCCTAAAGCATTAAAAGACCGTTAAGAATAAAGATGAATTTCCGCTTGTCCCCACAACTTTCTGAGAACCGGAAATATTCGCCTTTCGCTTTCCGCTTTGGGAGTTTTTTCAACGCTCCTGCGAGGTTATTGACGCTAATGCTGCTCGCGAGCGCCGCCTCCTTCGCCGATTCGGACAATGACATCGACGACGCCGACTTGACCGGCATGTCGCTGAAGGAGCTCATGGATATCGAGGTTTTCAATGCCGCGTCGCTGTTACCGACCGAATACTCAAAGGCGCCCGGTACCGTTTACAGTTTTAATCGCGACTCCTTCGTTCGACTCGGCATCCGACGACTCGACGACATCCTTGCCTTCGTGCCGGGAATGCAACTTAATCAGCATCGCAAACGTCACCGAGTGATCTGGGCGCGGGGCCTGCTGGACCGCTTTAACGATAAACTGGTACTAATGGTCGACGGCATCCGCAGGCAGCATGTCTATTACGGCAATTTCTCGCTCGGCGACAACTTTCCATTGGAAAAAATCGAAAAAGTCGAAATCATTCTAGGACCCGCGTCGACGCTCTATGGAGCCAATGCTTACGGCGGCATCATTTCGGTCACGACACGCAAATTCGCCGAGAGTTCACGCATCGAAGCGACCGCCGAAGGCGGCAGTAATGCGCGCGGCAAAGGCACGCTGTTTTACAACAGCGAACAGCTACAGGTCTTCGGCAGCTATTTGGAGCAAGATGCTCCGTTCAAAAGCGACCGCAATAGCTTCATAGGCGGCGAAACATTACAACCCCTCGACGAGGATTATGCGAACCTGTTTTTCAAGGCGACTCCATTCGAAGGCTTGACGCTGACCGCCGATTATTATCGTAATAACACGCCGTTCCTGTTCATTCCCGATACTCAGAACGCCTTTATCGAAGAAGACTCTCTGACACTGGCCGCTGTATATGAAGTCGGCGATCTCGATGGCGGCAAGCTACAGGCGAATTTTTTCTACAACTGGGACAAGGCCCGAGAATTCGAAAAAGAACAAAAAACACAACAACTCGGCTACGAAGAACGCCAAAATGCGGCGATGGCCGGCGCTACCGTGACAGGCTTCAAGCGCCTGTTCGACGATCATGTATTCGCACTCGGATTCAATTGGCTACGAACCGAGGCGACCAACATGGACTTCGAGCGTCGTTTCCGTTTCGATCGCGGATTTTTCGATACACCGGAAACCGGAAGCTTATTGACTAATCCGAATGTCACTAATGACGACTTTGCGGTGTACGCACAGGATGTATGGAGCATCGCACCGCAACTCGATTTGACGCTCGGCGGACGCTACGACCGCTTCGACGAATTCGGCGATTTCTTTAATTACCGCGCGGCTCTCGTGTATACGCCGACCGACCGACAAACCATAAAGCTGCTCTATGGTACGGCGATCCGCACACCGACCTTTCGCGAATATCTGAAGGTGTTGGAAGGCACCGATTTCGTTGCGCCGATACCCGATCCTGAACGCATACGATCGCTGGAACTCGGTTATCTCTATCAATGGGAGCAGGCCAATATTAACGTCACGCTGTTCTATAACGAGGTTGATGATTACATCCATGAAACACCGACTCCGAACGGTGCGGACGAATATTTTCGCAACAGCTCCGACACATGGCAGCAACGCGGAGCCGAAGCGGTTTTCCACATGCAACCGATCGATGCTATGAATCTGCGTTTGAGCGGCTCTTATTTGCATGCCGAAGAACGTGGTTCGGGCAACGTACCTTACCTAGCTTCATGGAACGGCAGTTTCAATCTAAATTACAATTACTATGAGCGGCAAAATCTTGGATTTTCGCTGTTCTATACTAGCAACCGTCCGGACACCAACGCCTTCAGAAGAGACGACTCGAGAGAATTCTTGATCGCAAATGTTTTCGGCTCCGGCCGTATTACGCAAAACCTTTCGTATGCCTTCGGAATCGACAATGTGTTCGACACCCGGGTCTTCGATCCGGCAGCCGATTTCGGCAGACAGCACAACACCGAACGAAGCGAGCGCGAATTCTGGGGACAGCTTAAATGGAGTTTCGATCCTTGACTGAACGATCGATCAGAAAGGACACCAAGACCCGAGGCGGCGGTTTTAAAACAAACCTACGCCTTTGTCGGCCTCGTATCGAGCTGATTGTCGCGCTCGCGTGGTTCTTGTTCACTGTCAATGCCGCCGCGGACAACCAATCCGATCGGGTCGACCGCATAAAGGCCGCATTCGTTTTGAACATTGCTCGTTTCGTCTCATGGCCGCCCGAAGCATTCGAAAGCAAGGACGAGCATCTATTGCTTTGTCTCTATCGCAGCAATCCGATCCATCAAGCAGTCGATTTGATTCAAGGAGAAATGGTCAGCGGACGCCATGTTTCGATAGCCCGAGTCGACAGCCTAACCGAGAACGACTCTTGCCACATTCTGCTGATCGCTCATAATGAACTCCAAAGCTACCTCAAAGAAGCCCGTTTCGGCCCTGCCATTCCTCTCTTGACGATCGCCGACTTGACCGAATCCGACACATTATTGCACGCGGGAAGCGACATCATGATCGGCCTGGTGCGAAACGACACGCGCATCGGATTTGCAATCAATCTCACCCGATCGCGCCAAGCCGGCCTGAAAATGAGTTCGCAATTATTGAAATTGGCGACAATCGTCGACGACGCCCCCTGAAGCCATGAAGCTCTTCGGTAAAAACTCAATCAGAAAAAAACTAATGCTGATGCTGCTACTGACCAGCAGCTGCGCATTGCTGTTGTCGGCCGTCGGTTTCGCTATAAACGACTGGCTATCGATGCGCAGCGCGATATTCGAGCGCTTACACGCTCAAGCTGGTGTAATTGGCCATAACTCGATTGCGGCATTGACATTCGGCGACCCGGAATCGGCCGACAAGACGCTCGCGAGTCTCAAGAATGAAGCGGATATCGTCTCTGCTGTTTTATTCTCGAACGATGGCAACTTGTTCGCTCACTTCGAGCGAGACGAGCACAGCATTCCTCCCGCCTTTCCCGCCGAAGAAACCGGCAGCATCGACGGGAATTTTTTCATAGTTTCGCCGATAATGCTCGACGAGCATCTGGTCGGCAACATTCTGCTGATTTCGGATCTGAGTCATTGGGAACAGCGACAGACATTCCATCTGATCATCGCCTTAGGCGTCTTATTACTGTCGCTGTCGACAGCCCTCCTGCTATCGAGCCGCCTACAGCGTCTGGTTTCGGAGCCGATATTAAAACTCGCCGAGACCGCCCGCCGCGTCTCGGAGGGCCAGGATTACGGATTGCGTGCGGAAAAAATATCATCGGACGAAATCGGCACGCTAGTCGACGACTTTAACGATATGCTGAGGCAAATCCAGTTGCGTGACCGCGAACTGCAGAAGGCGCGCGATGAATTGGAGGAAAGAATCGAAGCACGCACGCTCGAACTAACCGAATTGACTCGTCAATTGGAGCACCAAGCTTATCACGACATGCTGACCGGTTTGGCTAACCGCATCACTTTCGACGACCATTTGAAGCTCGCTATCGACCAAGCCAGACGCCACGGACAGAGGCTCGCCGTGATGTTTCTCGATCTCGACCGGTTCAAAACGATCAACGACACGCTGGGACATGCGGTCGGCGATAAGTTACTCATGCAAGTTTCGCAACGCCTTCTGGCCTGCATTCGAGACTGCGATACACTGGCCCGTCTCGGCGGCGACGAGTTCGCGGTTTTACTCACGCAAATTCGCCAAGGCACCGATGCCGCCGAAGTGGCGGGCAAACTGATCGCTGCGATCGCCGAACCGATACCGATCGAGGGATACAGTTTGCACATCACGACCAGCATCGGCATCAGCCTGTTTCCGGAAGACGGCAACCATGCCGAAACTATCGTCAAAAATGCCGACACCGCGATGTATCGTTCGAAAGACCGGGGCCGCAATCAATTTACGTTCTTCTCGTCCGACATGAATGATCGCGCGGCGCGCCGTCTGGCTCTCGAAAACAAGTTGCGTAAAGCGATTGCAGAGGGCGCATTCAACATCCATTATCAACCCAGAAGAGACGCGCTCACTCTTGCGATCGTCAGCGTCGAGGCGCTCGCGCGCTGGAACGATCCCGAAGAAGGCCCGATCGCTCCTTCGGAATTCATTCCGCTGGCCGAAGAATGCGGCCTGATCGCTGCGATCGACGAATGGATGCTCGAAAACGCCTGCCGCGAATTGCTCGCATGCTGCACCGGCGGCGAAGCCGATTTAAGGCTCGCGGTCAACCTGTCTCCGGCTCAGTTCATTCGCGAAGACCTTGTCGAAGTGATCTCCGGTATATTGCAACGAACAGGCTTTCCCGGCGACAAATTGGAGCTGGAAATCACCGAAAGCCTATTTGGCCCCGGCAGCATAGACGCCTGTGCAATTTTGGAGCAGCTTTGCACACTGGGCATCGAGCTAAGCATCGACGATTTCGGCACCGCTTATTCATCACTGAGCCGTTTGAAACAACTTCCGCTACATACGCTGAAAATCGACCGTTCATTCGTGCATGATCTGGGACATGACGCCGATGACGAAACGCTCGTGCGAACCATTATCTCAATGGCGCACAATCTGAATTTGAAGGTCGTAGCCGAAGGCGTCGAAACAGAAACTCAATACGACTATGTTAGACAATACGGCTGCGACACCGTGCAAGGCTATTTATTCGGCAAGCCGGTTCCTTTCTATCAGCTGAAGGAATTATTGTAAATTTAACGCGACGACGACAGACTTTAGTATTTTACGGACAGTTATACCTTTCGCACTTCAAATTTCGGCAGTGCCGGAGGAGGCCTCGGGGTGCTCGATAAAGGCTTTGCCAGCATGGAGCTGGCATAGAGTATCTACATGGACGTATTTACCCAGCACCTAAATTCCATAGCCCTTTAGCTATGTTTAATATTATAGCTAATTTAGGTGCTGGGTTTACGGCGTCCTTTAACGGGCACCCCGAGGCCGAATTTTCATCTACGTTGAGTATAGTTTGGGATTCCGCCAACAAAATCAATGTAATATTATCGTCGGCCGCAGTCGCCAACGCTTCTGTCAAAAGCTGCTCGGCCTTATTATCCAGACTCCCTTCCCCGGCAAGTATGGCCGCGATTGTTGAATCGGGAACTTGATTGGTCAAACCGTCGCTGCAAAGTAATACAATATCCTTCTTCTCGCGTTTTTCCTCGACCACATCCACTTGCACGGCTTCTTTGTCGGAACTGCCGATTGCTTGTGTAATAACGTTTTTATAGGGATGGGTCTTAGCGCTTTGTTCATCGATTAAGCCTTGATCCATCAGCATTTGTACATAACTATGATCCTTGGTCAATTGCCTTAATCCATTCCGCCAAAGATAGGCGCGGCTATCACCGACCCAAGCGATTCGATAACGCCCCTCTTCTATTTGTACCGCGACCAAGGTCATTCCCATCCCTTGGGCTTCGGTATTTTTGAAAGCTTGCTCCTTGATTTCGAGATGCGCGCGTTGAATAGCTTCGATCAATTTTGCTCCGGAAGCCAGCTCGCGATGCAAGGTCATTAAACCGACCGCGCTGGCGACTTCTCCGCAATTATGTCCGCCCATACCGTCTGCAACGGCCCAAACACCCATTTCAGGCAGCATTAAAAAGCTATCTTCGTTATTGCTTCTAACTTTACCCGGATGAGTAAAACAACTGAATTGAATACTCGGCCTATCGGGCTTTTCGGCTTGTTTATGAATAAATCGTTTAAATAGATCGAATTTCATGCCCGTTCCTATTCGGATAATAATCGCTTTATCCGAAAAAACTCTGCGGAACTTGAGAAACTTTCATTGGTTCCCGGATCCAATCGCTTAGATAGCTTATTTAGACGAGCTTGATGTTGCTGTTCGTCGCCTTTTACCGGCAAGCGATCAATGACATTCAGCAAAACGTCAGGCGGAAAACCGGCGGCCTGCAAAATATCCAATGCGATCGCATCCGCTTCGATTTCCCTATCGATATCGATAACCTGCACCAGCGTGCCTATTTGCCTATGCTTTTTGCTAGATACGCCTGAACGGAGACAAAAATGACCGGCTAATTGATGCCCCATTTCATGAGCCAATATCGCCGCGAGTTCGGCTTCGTTATTGACGAAATGAAAACTGCCTTCGGTGATATAAGTGCGTCCGTCGCCAATCGAAAACGCGTTGATCGAGCTATCCCTGACTGTGAAAAAACGCCATCCCGAAGCCGGCCAATCGATTGGCGTGAACCACTTTAACCAAGGCCCGTTTCGGGGAACAAGACGCTCCCCGAGAGTTTGCAGATATCGGTTGACGATGTCCTGGCTCGGTCGTAACGGCCATTCCTGTTCTATACGATAGGCGGCATTCGCGGAATGCTGCTGTTCGCCGGAGCAATTTGCCCAAGCCGACCTTAAAATAAAACAGCCGCCGATCAGCAAATAAAAAAATACCCCTGCTATAGTCCTTGGCGCACTGCTTTTCATTATCCGCAAGCGGAGCATTACTCCCTTTATATTCAAAAAATGGCTAACTTTATGAAGGTATGGGGTGTGGCTAGCGAGGATGTCGGCAGCAGGGATTGCTGCCGTCAAGCCCCCATGGATGGGTTTACGGCGGTCCTCGATAGACATATCCCATACCTTTTTTCTTATACGGTTTTTCGATCAAAAGGGAGTAGCGCTTATTGAACGATAAATACGGCCTGATTGATATCGCTGCTGGTGCCGGCTTGCACTTTGGTTTCGACGACATAAGTACCGGCCGATGCATTCTTAGGTATCGGAATCGTCGCATTGACTGCATAACCGCCGGCGGAACGCTGCACATTTTGAGGCGGGGCCTCGAAAATCACCTTCCCGTCCTTTTTTAAGGTCCAGGTTTCCTCGACCGAGGCTATGCTTTGATTTTGCGGTACCGATAATGAATAATCGCTGGCAACCATGACTTGTTGCCCTGGCGTCACAGTATCCGGCGAAGCCGTGCCTTTATTCAAACGGACCAGAACGGTATTGGCGGCAGGCGTAAACCCGTATAGAGATTGGTCCTCGGCAGGACTGCGCACCTGCTCAGAACTGTATTGCGCTAATTTGACGGCGCCCCAACCGAGTGCGGCACCGCCGGCCGCCGCCGCTAAACCGTAGCCGACATTACCGGTCAACAGACCGGTCGTCAAACCGGCTGCCACCGCGCCCAATCCCGCACCAATGGCTTGTTGATTTTCCGGAGTAGTCGCACATCCAGTGATCAGGCTGGCGCATACAACCGCACTTAGGGCTGTTTTTGGAAATGCATGATTCATGATGAAATCCTCATTAGATTAGCGCTGCTACTGAACGGACGGCCTGTTGTAAAAAGGATCGTTATCCGGCAGAAGCGGGATTTTTTGATTCAATAGGTTAAGGTAGTTATCAATCGCTTGGATAGGCGGCGGCTCTATCGCTTCGAATTGACCATTATCGTAATAATACTTACCGCTACCTGTCGGATATTCGATACCGACCTTGAACGAGTGCTGCTCGCCGTCAACCGGAATATAAGAGCGAAAAGTCACGACGTAGTCACTTTGGAGAATGTTTTGAATTTCTTCGACGATGCGCTGCATCCTGTCATAGGTTTCACCCAATGAATAATAGATGCCGAACGAATTTTTCGATATGGATTCGAGATTTCTAAAATAGTCCACTGAACTCTTGCCGTAAGCAAGCGAATACACGGGTATGGGAATCCGCATCGAAGTAATTCGGCCATTCAACTCTTCGCGAGAAAGCGCACTGCCTTCATCTCGTCCGTCGGAAAAAACAACCACCGAACACGAAGCAATAACATTATCGGCCGAAGGGTCTACCGAAGATCCTTGCGCCGACATCCCGCACATCTGAATCGCCGCCCCGATACTATCGTAAATACGGCTTTTCATACCATCGATTCGAATATCCGCCAACCTTCTGGCAAGGGCGCCCGAATCCCTCTCGAATTGAGATACCAAATCATAGCCTTCTTTGGTATCTCGTATCGCCAGGATCGCCACCTCATCCTGGGGCCGTTTACTGTCGATAAAGCGGGCAGCGGCTCTGAGCGCGGTTTCCGATGCGGTTCCCGCCATCGACTTGCTGGCATCGATTACTAAAACGGAACGGGTTGCCTCACTTCGATTGCGTATGCTTTGAATGCCATATTGGCGTTTCATCGGATCGTAGCTTTTGCCTTTGATCATCAGTCCGATATTCATTTCATTGAGATTCACCAGAGGCTGCATGTTTTGATCGAAAGTCCGAATATACAATTGCACAAACGGATACAAGGCATAATTTACCCGATAGACTTTAACGCCGTAACCGCCGGGCGCAGCAAATCCGTAGCCGCCGGCATGCGCAGGCCCCGCAAGAAACAAGGCTTGCATTAAAACCAAAACAGGCACTATAAAGCTCCCTGCCCCGTTAAACCGTTTTTTGCCGGTCTGTTGCGTTTGTCTTGAATTTTTCATCATGACGTAGACTCCTCATTATAAAGTAGTGTTTTACCCATCGGACTCAATGTCCGATTCCCCCATAAACAACGATTAACCTTTGTATACCTTACTTATTCTTTGACGGCTTAACTTAATGCTAGTGACACGAACTCTGCGAAAAATTGCTAAGGAACGAGCATGAAATAACTTCGACAAATGCTGAAAGGGGGGTTCGGTCAGCAATTCCCAGTTTGAGCATTTTCGCCGATCTTAGGGTGTGGGGTATGCCTGTCGAGGAACGCCGTAAACCCATCCATGGGGGCTTGGCGGCAGCTCCCTGCTGCCAACATCCTCGCCAAGCACACCCCACACACTTTTTGATCCCCAAATTGGGAATTGCTGGGGTTCGGTGGCTCGATTGACAGGCGTCGGCGGCAGGGATAGCCGCCGTCGAGCCTACATGGATGTATTCACGGCGTCCTGTCAAGCGAGTCGCCGAACCTCCACAGTGCCTAAAACTTGTAGAAGTAAATTTGTGCATATTCCTAACTTATCTCATGCTCGTTCCTAGCGTATTTTTTGTGTTTGTCCCGGAATAATAACCCAGCCGGAATTATCTTCCTTAGGTTCGGTTTTGGCTATCGGTTTAGGTTGCGGTTTCGGCTTCGGTTTAGGGCGTGCTACAGGTTTCGGAGGCGCGCTTGGCTGCTGAACAACGCGATTCGAATCAAGTGTTTGCGAAGCTTTATTGACCGAAGACTTGCTATCCGATTCCGACTGAACGGGCCTGCGTTTATTCAATATTTCCAGCGCCGACAAACCGGAATCGGCCGATGGTTTTGTTGACGAAGGCGCGACAGGCTCCGAAACAACGGCGGGAGCGGAAAACGGCGAATCCATTGCGGCAGGCCCCGTCCCTTCGGCAATTCCGGTCTCACGCGGTAAAGACTCGGGTTCGGGTTCGGGACCGGCACTTGCAATCGGCGCCTCATTCGATCCGTCTTTGAAAAACAGCCAATAGGCGCCGCCGGCAAAAGCTGAAAATAGCACAACGACAACGACAAGCAAAATCGCCAGTTTTTTAATGGAACTATTGTCAGCTTGTGCATATTGAGTCGTTGAGCTTGAGATCGGCTGCGAGCGATTTCCTTGTGTCTTGATTACCGGTCCGAATTGCAAATCGGAAATTTGCACCGTTTTACCGGACAGCAAAGCCTCTTCGTCAACTTGGCTGCCGGCTGAAAATACACCGATGAATTCCGCTACGGTCTGCGGGCGCTCGTTGACATTGAGACTCAATCCTTTAAGAATCATGTTGTCGATTGCATCCGGCAATTCGGGCGCCATTTGTCTGGGAGGCGTCAAAGTTTTACCGGATACCCTTTCATGCGCCGCGACTGGTGTTTGACCGGTCACGGCAAAATAAACCGTGGCCGCCAATGAATAAATATCGGACCGAACGTCGGTACCGGTGCCCATGACTTGCTCTGGCGGACTGAAACCGAACGAGGCGGCTCTTCCCAAAGTGCGGGTCATTTCGTTGGGTGACGACTCCTTGGCGATGCCGAAATCAATCAGCATGATTCTGTTTTCATCGTCCAGCAACACGTTTTCCGGCTTCAAATCCCGGTGGATAATCGGCGGATTTCGCGAATGCAGATATTCGAGCACCTGCCCGACCTGAACGACCCAGTCCTTAAGGTCCTTAAAGACAATTCTACCGAGCCGCTTGCATTCGGTGGCCAACGTTCGGCTACCGCCGAATTTCAACACCAGATAAACCATGCCTTTTTCATTGAAACGGTCGACAATGATCGGAATCGAGGGATGATCGAGGTTGCTCAACAACGAGACTTCATATTCATCGAACAGCATCTCTGGAATTTCCTTGAGAGCCCAACGTTTTCCTTTCACGCGTTGGTCTTCGACCAGATAAGTCGCGCCAAAACCGCCTTTTCCCAGCACTGTTTGGATGATATAGCGATCGCCAATCAAATCGCCGACGCCTTTCAGCCAACCGAAAATACCGCGTATCGAGCCGTTAGGCGCGGTATCGATATGCGCTATTTCGTATTGGCATTGCGTACACCGGTATTTATTTTGCGCAATCGCATCGGCTGTATCCGGGTGATCGCATTTGGGACAGGTACGAGGCTGTTCTTGTACTGTTTCATTCATATGTATTCAAATCGGCTTCGGTTATTTTTTTGCATCCTTGAGTTTCAGACCTATTGCCGTCGCGATCAGAAAAAACAAACCCAATCCGGCAATCGCCGCCAAATCGCTCCCTGTGCTTCCTGCGATGGATACGACCGTGGTTCCGGTTAAATCCTTGACAGCCCTAATCTCCTCGCCGAGCGTCAATTTCATCGCGTCGAAAGACCAATAAGAAATCATCGTCGTTTTGGCTATCCAGAGTCCGGCGCCTTCGAGATTGACCACTGCACCGGATAAAATAACCTGCGGAATCAATAAAATCGGCACCGTCGCAACCGCTTTATCGTTGGAATTGACAAAGGCGCTGACGCAAAGCCCCATCGTGGTCGCCGCTATGCCCGATGCGAACAAGATCAAAAAACGTTGCATCAGATCGCCCGGCACCGATATCGATAACGCGATAACGCCTAATAACAAGAAGCATTGCACAAAACAAAGCAACGATAACGGAATCAATTTACTAACGATATAAGGCCCCAAGCCTAAATTTACCGAGCGTTCGCGAATATAAATCGGCAACTCCTTAACTAATTCCCGTGCGGAATTGAGACAACCGAACCAAATCGCGGACAACACCATGATAAACAGAATCTGGCTTTGCTTGGCCGCTCGCAGAGCGATCTGATCGTCCATCTCGAATACCAAACTGACAATCAACGCGATCAACGGCGCCTGTAAGATTAAAATTAGTAGATTTTTACGATCCGACAGAATCAATTCGCAATAACGCGACATTAACGTTTTGGTTTGGCGCCAACTCTGCAACCATTTGTTATTCGTCGGTCGCGTATTTGATTTTAAAACATCTTTATTATCGTGTTGCTCCGATAGCTTCAAACGTTTTTCGACATAAGTATCGTGAAAATTCGAAGCTCGGTATTTATCGGCCCAATACGAAGCCGATCGACTTTCGAGCAGTTCATAGACATCGGATAAGCGATCGATCCCGAAATAACCGATCACGGCTTGAGGCGGCCCATAGAAAACCAGACGCCCTTGATGCAGTAATAAGACCAGGTGACAGGTATCGATATTTTCCAGCGTATGAGTCACGCAAACGACCGTTTTTTTGTCCTCGGCCAAACTCCGAAACAATTGCATCATTTTTTTGTCGGTACCGGCATCCAGCCCGCTAGTCACTTCGTCCAGAAACAACACATTCGGATTGGCGACCAATTCCACCGCCAAACTAACGCGTTTCAGTTGACCGCCGCTCAAGGGTGTCGGCGTATCGACTGCCAATCCCGCCTTCTCGGCCAACCCGACTTTTTCAAGCACCTTCAGGACATTTTCATCCATTTCAATATCCGAGGTATCGGGCGGCAGACGCAGTTTAGCGGTGAATTTCAACGCATGCTGCATGACGATTTTGCGATGCACGATGTCCTGCTGAGGCACATACCCGATCGCCGCTCGAAACAAATCGAACGCGCCGTACAAATCGATTTCGTTATATAAAATTTCACCGCTAGTGGCGGGCCGTCGTCCGTTCAGCGCATCCAACAACGTCGATTTACCCGAACCGCTGGTGCCGAAAATGCCGACGAATTCGCCCGGATGAATCGCAAAACTCAGGCCATCCAACAAACGTTTAGTCTGACCCGACGATTCCTTGACCTCTTTGGTCAACCGATAGACTTCGATCTTGACTTGACCGTCTTGATTCGATGGAATAATGGCGTGTCCGTCGAACCGATAGTCGAATGCGGCGAAGCTCAACCAATCATTGGCTATCACCTGCTGCTTACCTTTGATACGCACCGCATTGACAAAGGTTCCGTTGGTGCTGCCGCAATCCTCGATAATCCATCCCGTAGGCTCCCTGGTTAATTTGGCATGTTCACGGGACACCAGCGGCGAAGGTATTGTTATATCGCATTGAGGTAATCGGCCTATCGTTAGCGCCGATTTTCCTGTCAGAGTAATGCCGGCGGATGCATCATCGCCGGGCAAAACGTCATCAGCGGCTTGATTCAATTGAAACTTGATTTGAAAAGGCGTGGAACCGAATAAAAGCCAATCGCCGTTATTCAGCATCAATGGTTTGTCGGCAAGCCTGCCGTTAACGGTAATTGGCGCATCGTCGATCGCAGCAATGAATAATGCGCTATCTTCACTAACAAAAATTTTGGCGTGCCGTGGTAAAACACCTTCTCCAGTTATCGGAACATCATTGCCGGTATCGCTACCGAGTCGACACGCCTTACTGAATTCACAAACTATCGCTTGCCTTGATTTTGCTGCAAGTAGTTCGAGTTGAAACGGAGCTTCGCTGACTGTGCGACCGATGTATGCATTATTCATTGTTATTTTTGAACTCGGCGCTCTTTCACCCAATTGATTTAAATTAAATTAAACTTAAAACATAAAATGATTGTAATCGCAACCCTCATTTAACGCAAAATTGTTTGCCTGCTTCCAAAAAAACTGTGCCTTGAGGATATTAATAGAGAATTAGCGCCCTCACCTGCTAAGGATATGGTCGTAAACAACTTCCCTATTTTACGGAGGGTTCGGTTGCTCGATTGACAGGTGTCGGCGGCAGGGCGGACTTTTGCTTCTCGGCAATTGCTGAATTATACCTTTCCCGCTTCATATTTCGGCGATGCTTAAGAAGTCGCGCGGGGGGGGGAATCAGTAAAGACTTTGCCAGCCAGCATGGAGCTGGCATAGAGCATGGACGTATTTACCCAGCACCTAAATCCATAACCCATTGGTCATGGTTAATTGGCTTGGATAATATTTAGGTGCTGGGCCTTTAATAGGCGCCACGGGGCCGAACTTTCATCTACGGTGAGTATATAAACCGAACTCAGATTATTTTATTAAGAAATCACGCATCATGCCCATATCTTCATGCTCAAGATTATGGCAGTGATACATAAATAGCCCTATAAAATCATTGAATGGTTTCAATACGGTCACCTTTTCGCCGGGCATCACCAGCGCCGTATCCTTCCAACCGCCCCAGACCAATCCACCGGAAATCGTTCGGTACGCTTCTCTCGATTTCGGATTGACTTGGCGTTTGATGATTTGAAATTGTTCGCCGTGTAAATGCATCGGATGAGGCATCGGCATGCCGTTCATGCCACTGTATCCATTGTCGAATTCGATGACTTGCAAGCTATTGACAGGAATGATTTCATCGTCGCGAACATCGTCCATTTTGTAGGAACGCCCATTCAATAACGCCGACATGTGCCGCATCGACAAACTAATGGTTCTTGGATCTTTGTTATTCGCTGCATCGCGAACATTCAACTTAGGTATCGTGGATAAGCGCTCCGGTAAACTCTGCGACGATTTGCCGGCTTTAATCACTTTAACGTTAAATAAAGAAAATTCACTACCCGACGGCAGATCGGAAGAGTGCATCATGCCCATACCCCCGCCCATCATGCCGCGCCGTCCTCCGCCCATCATTCCGCGACCGCCACCCATCATGCCCATGCCGCCATGACCGTGTGTCGCAATATCGAACGACAAGCTGCGCATGCTTATCTCAGAACCCACCGAACGACCGCTGAAATTGGCCCAAAGCTCGATTCTTTCGCCTGGAGCCAACATCACATAGGAATACTGCTTCGGCCTTTCCAGCAATCCGCCGTCGGTACCGATCACAGTCATTTTACTGCCGTCCGACCAGGCCAGTTTATAGATCCGAGAATTTGACCCGTTTAGCAAACGCAGCCGATAGGCCTGTCCCGCGACAGGCAACACATAATCGGGCCGACCGTTGACAAAAATCCGATCGCCGAGAAAGCCCTGCATGCGTTGCATCATGTGGTCGCTGTAGACGAGCTGATTATTCTTATCGAAGCTTCTGTCTTGGATAACCAACGGCAGATCAAATTCACCCTTGGGCAAATTCAAAGCCCGTTCTTCATCGTCATGCACAATAAACAAGCCGGCAAGACCCGAATAGACTTGTCGGGCGGTGACGCTATGGGTGTGAGCGTGATACCAGTAGGTTCCGGCACGATTCAGAATTTCGAATTCATAGATATAAGATTCGCCGTGACTGACCGCGTACATCGGATTGCCGTCCATATTGGCCGGCACATGCAGTCCGTGCCAATGCAAAATCGAATGCGCCGGTAAATTGTTATTCAAATGAATTCTGACTTTTTGGCCTTTCTTCAGGCGAATCGTCGGCGCAAGATAGGTATCGGGATGATTTTCTATCGATGAAGCCGGACCTTTAAGAACTTTAGCCCGCACTTTCCAAACTCGGGTTTCAGGCCCTTCGAAGATAGGAACCTGCGCGATATCCTGCGTCAGTTCGATTTCCACATCGGGATGAAAGTTCGCGGAAGGCGTATTGACCGCTTTAAAGGCTCCGCCCGATTGCGCCCAAGAGGGGTAAGTCGCCGCACCGGCTGCCGCAAAAGCGGCATACTTTAACCATTGTCGGCGTTGTTGATTGATCGGAGAGTTCATCGTCTTGTACCTCATGGACTTATAATTTGTTAGTATATTAGCAAATTATAAATTAATAGCAATTTAAACACCTTTATCAAAGCGTATTGCCATAAAAGCCGAAAACATGGCCGCACGAAATATTTATACTCATCGTAGATGAAAATTCGGCCTCGGGGTGCCCGTCAAAGGACGCCGTGAATACGTCCATGTAGGCTCTATGCCAGCTCCATGCTGGCAAAGCCTTTGCGAGCGCTATGGATGGCGTGAATGTCGATTTTGCAGGAGCAAAAATCGACCTAGCACCCCGAGGCCTCCTCCGGCACTGCCGAAATTTGATGCGAGGCAGTTATAGAATAAACGTTCTCAAGCACCCACAACCTAGCCGGATTATTCTATAAACCTTTTTCTTCGCGCAATACTTCAACCAGTTGTTTGGCCGGTAAGTAACCCGGATATACAGAACCTTGTTCGGTGACTATCATCGGCGTTCCGCGCGCTTCGAAATCGTTACCGAGCTTCATGTGCGCATCGACCGGATTGGTACAGGTCTTGGCTTCGGGGGTTTTCCCTTGCTTGGCTTTGGTTAAAGCATCGTTACGATCCTCCGCACACCATACCGAAACGGCTTTGGTATAAGAATCAGAGCCCTTCCCAGCTCTCGGATAAAACAAATACTGAATAGTAATGCCTTCTGCCATATATTGATCGATCTCGGAATGCAATTTCCGACAGTAGCCGCAATCGATATCGGTAAAAATAAATACTTTATGTTGACCTAATTTCGGCTTGAACACGATCATTTGATCTTGTCCCAACTTTTCCAGCGTATTCTTTCGCGTATTAGCCATTTTCGCTTCAGTCAAATCGGTTCTGGCTTCAAGGTCGATCAAGCGCCCTTGAAATAAGTATTTGCCGTCATCGGAGACATAAAAAATAGTTGCCCCCGCCGTGACTTCATAGACTCCCTTTACTTCGGAAGGCTTAATCAATTCAGGATTGAAGTTTGGCATCGATTTTTTTAAAGCCGCCTTGATGGCCGCTTCATCGGCTTGAGCAATGCTCATGCCTAAAACCGAGCCAAGCAACACCACTCTTTTAAGTATTTGTTTCATAACGTTTCCATAAATTCAGATTGACTCATGCGTTTCTAGGACTGTTGAGCGAGTATTTTGTTCATTACCCTATGAAAAAACAGAAGCCAGTATTCAGGGCTTTTCTATCGGCTTACTGTCGTCTGTTGATATATACCCATCGCAGATCAAAATTCGGCGCCGGGGTGTCCGTCGAAGGACGCCGTGAACCCAGCACCTAAATTACCAAGACAATTAATCCTAGCCAATGGGCTGTGGAATTTAGGTGCTGGGTGAATACATCCTTGTTGGCTCTATGCCAGCTCCATGCCGGCCCCTCACCTAACGTTAGGTGAGGGGCCGCACTCCCCGGCGCCTCCTCAGGCACTGCCGAAATTTGAAGTGCGAAAGTTATTACCTGTTTGGTGAGCGAAAGTTCTATACAAACGTATAACAAGCTATTGAACTAAATTTTTCTTCATGGTGAAAGGCTTTTTCTGGGATAAAGGCTTTAAAGCGGAGCGGCTTTTTTATTGAAACAAACGCTCCAAATCCAAAAATAAAGCCAATACCATCAACGACAGTAGCAGCAAAATACCGACCTGTTGTAACGCAACCTGGAATTTTTCCGAAACAGGGCTGCCTTTAATCGCTTCAATCGCAAAAAACAACAAATGACCGCCGTCTAACACCGGAATCGGCAATAAATTAAGCACGCCAAGACTGATGCTAACTTTCGCTAAGAAAGACAGGAATTCGACAACTCCGCGCTCAGCCGAAAGCCCGGCAAACTGAGCGATACTGATTGGACCGCTAAGATTTTTCACAGAAGCATTACCGAGAATCATCTGACCCATCATTTTGAGTGTTGCGGTACTAAAAAAAACGGTTCTCGAAACGGCCCCCGTCAGGGCCGGCCAAAGCGGTAAATCATTGCGCACTTGCAACGACGCCATCAAGTCTTCTGGAATTTCAGCGGCCACGCCGATTTTACCGACAACCTCGTCTGTTTCGACGACTTTTTGAGGCGTTATTTCGAGACTCAATTGCACGCCTTGCCTTTCAATAGTCAGGTCGATAAGTCTTCCTGGGCTATTTTGCACATAGTCAACCCATTGCAACCAGGTATTGATCGGCTCACCATTAGCAGAAACAATCAAATCACCGGACTGTAATCCGGCATCGGCCGCCGGCATGCCTTCCAGCACTCGCCCGACAATCGGCCTGAGCTGCGGCATCCATGGTTTAAGACCTAATTTATCGTAAAGTTTATCAGGCTCGCTTCGCAATTCTTCAGGAAGGTTGATAAGCCGCGAATATCGCTGTTCATCGATGTTTTTTACCGTAACATCGACACTTTCTCGACCGGTCATGGCCGCCGAGATAATCGACTCAATAACCTCCGACCAAGTCGCGGTGTTTTTTTGATCGACCGCTACGATCTCCTCGCCTTCGAGCAAGCCGGCTTCGGCGGCAAGCGTACCAGGCTCGACATGACCGATAATCGGGCGTAAGCCGGTTTCACCTATGAATAGCACGATCCAGAAAAACAGCACGGCTAACATTAGATTGAATAAGGGTCCAGCCGCGACAATCGCCGACCGCGCCCATAATGGCTGGCGGTTGAATGCGAAAGGCAAATCTTCATCGGCCACCTTGCCTTCGCGTTCGTCAACCATTTTCACATAGCCGCCTAGAGGTATTGCCGAGATGACATATTCGGTCGACGCAGGCGATTTCTGATAAGACCAAATAACCTTACCAAACCCGACCGAAAACCTCAGTACTTTGACGCCGGTTTTTCGCGCGACCCAAAAATGACCGAACTCATGAAACGAAACCAGAATACCGATCGCGACAATAAAATAAAACAGCGTACTCATTAACCCAATTAACGCTTAAGTTCTTCGACGATGCGCTCAGCTACTTCCCGGGCTTTGCTATCGGCTGCCAATACAATATCCAGCGTATCGGCCGGATCGGCTTTGAATTGATGCATGCTCCGTTCAATAATGAAAGGAATGTCGGTAAAACGGACGTTCTCGTCCAAAAAAGCAGCAACCGCGATTTCATTAGCTGCATTTAATACAGCCGGCATAATACCGCCTGCCTCGACCGCTTGAATCGCCAAGCGTAAACAAGGGAAACGCTGAAGATCGGGTTGTTCGAAATCCATGTGCTTAACGTCGAATATATTCAATGGTGCGGCACCGGAGTCGAAACGCTCCGGCCACGCCATCGCATGGGCAATGGGTATACGCATATCGGGATTACCCATTTGCGCCAACACAGTGCCGTCGACATAATCGACCATCGAATGAATCACGCTTTGCGGATGAATCACCACCTGAATTTTGTCCGGCGACATATTGAACAATAAACAGGCCTCAATCAATTCAAGACCTTTATTCATCATCGTCGCCGAATCAACCGAAATTTTACGTCCCATATCCCAATTCGGATGCGCGACGGCTTGATCCGGCGTGACATCGACCAACTCTTCGACCGGCTTAGTTCTGAACGGTCCGCCCGAAGCAGTCAACAAAATTCGCCGTGCTTCCTTTGCCTCTTGGCCCGCACAGTAATCTGCCGGCATGCATTGAAAAATGGCATTATGCTCGCTATCGATCGGCAGCAAATGCGCACCGGACTCGGTAACCGCTTTCATGAAAATATCGCCGGACATCACCAACGCTTCTTTATTTGCCAGCAATACAGTTTTACCGGCTCTAGCAGCCGCCAAAGTGGGTAACAAACCTGCCGCGCCCACGATTGCCGCCATTACCGAATCAACACTATCCAGTGTGGCTACTTGCTGCAACGATTCGGCTCCCGATAACACCTTTATATCGGATACCGGCGATGTAGCAATGCGCTCTGCAAATTGTTTAGCCTTATTTTCATCAACCACGACAACGTAGTCAGGACGGTGTACGATGCATTGGTCGTACAGCAGATCGATATTATTGTTCGCGGTCAGCGCTACGACTCTATACCGATTCGGATGACGAGCCGCGACATCCAGAGTGCTGACACCGATTGAACCGGTCGCGCCCAGTATACAAATACCTTTCATTAAAATAACTCTCTAATAAGCAAAATACCGGCATAGAAAAACGGGATAGCGGCCACCAAGCTGTCGATCCTATCCAACAAACCGCCATGCCCAGGCAAAATTGAGCCCGTATCCTTAACACCCTGCTGTCGTTTTATTAGGCTAAAAAATAGATCGCCGTATATCGAAATCAAAACGGTCAAGACCGACAACAAAACAAAATCAGAGCCGATCATCAAATTAAACCCGAACACCAAACTCAAAACGATCGCACTAACGAAGCCGCTTCCCAAAGCCCCGTAAAATCCTGCCATGGTTTTGCCGGGACTGATTTCAGGAGCAAGCTTGGTAGCGCCGAATTTTTTACCCACGAAATAGGCAGTAATATCGGCAATCCAAATCAACAGCAGAAAATACATCACCATATCGGAACCGTAAAAAGCACGCATGCGATAAAGAAACATCCACGCAAAAAACAGAATCACCCAGCCGATCAATCCCTTATAAACATTTTTTAATTCGAGCTTCAGCAGCGCATCCGATGCATTTCTGATCAGAAACATCATCACTACCCAAAATAAAACCGGTAAAATAATCAGCCATTCCAATAAACCGGACTGTGCCCTGACTTCCGGCCAATCGAAAACTTGTGCCACTATTTCCAGAAAATAAGTCCAAAAATAAACACCGCCCATCGGTAGAATGAGTAGGACAAGAAATAAAATCCGCATCGATGGCCTATCAATACCGGTTAAGCTTGTCCACTCCCATGCGGCAACCAACATCACCAGCGCAACAACCAGAGTAAAATAAGGTATTGGCAATAAATAGACGGCCAACACGACTAATGGCGCAAGAATCAAAGCCGTAATAATTCGCTGTAGTAACATTTTATAATTATTATCTAGTCAAATAGTTAGAGGGTAACTGCTTTTGTGAGGATTTGCTCGCCGGTATGCCCGAAACGCCTTTGCCGAGTTCTAAAGCTTCCGATAGCTTCCTCTAGCGATTGTCGATTAAAATCGGGCCATAAGGTCGGCGTGAAATATAATTCGGTATAAGCTAACTGCCAGAGCAGAAAATTACTGACACGTTGTTCACCACCGGTTCTGATAAATAAATCCGGTTCGGGTAAATCGGCGGTGGATAAATGTTGTCCGATCAATGTTTCATCGATTTCGTGGTCGTTGATCTCGCCACTTTGAATTTTCGCAGCTATTTTTTTAAACGCTTCGGACATATCCCATCGCCCACCGTAATTGGCAGCAATCACTAAAGTCAATCCGCTATTATCACGGGTTTGAATCTCGCCTTCGGCAATTTTGGCCTGCAATTTTTCGGAAAAAGCTTTTCGTTCTCCGATAAACCTTAAACGAATATTGTTCCGATGCAACTTATTGACCTCGCTTTGCAAGGTCGATAAGAACAAATTCATCAGCATCGAAACTTCAGACTCGGGCCGGCGCCAATTTTCGCTGCTGAAAGCAAATAGCGACAATACTTCTATATTCGCTTCGGCACAATATTCTACAATGGCTCTAACCGCCTTGACGCCGGCTTGATGCCCCATTGCACGAGGCATATGTCTTTGTTGCGCCCAGCGCCCGTTACCATCCATGATGATAGCAATATGCCGCGGGTTCTTATTTAATTCCGGAAGCGTTTCGGGTTCTTCGGACATTAACCTACTCCATTAAATAGACATTAAGTCCGCTTCTTTTTCTTCCAGGTGTTTTTCTATTTCTTTTATGTACTGATCGGTCAACTTTTGAATTTTATCTTCGGCCGCGCGTGCTTCATCCTCGGAAATCAGCTTTTCTTTTAACGCGTCCTTGATATCGGAATTGGCATCGCGGCGAATATTTCTTATCGCTACTCGTCCATTCTCGGCTTCTTGTTTGACAACCTTTACCAGGTCGCGACGACGCTCCTCGGTTAGCGGCGGTAATGGGATACGAATCACATTACCATTTGATGAAGGGTTAAGTCCCAAGTCGGAAGCCATTATCGCTTTTTCGACAGCCTTGACTATGGTTTTTTCCCATGGTGTAACCGTCAAAGTCCGAGAATCCTCTGTCGCGACATTGGCTACCTGCGAAAGCGGCGTATCTGCACCGTAATATGGAACGGTAATTTGATCCAATAGGCTCGGATGCGCCCGGCCTGTTCTGATTTTGGTAAATTCGTGCCTCAGCGATTCGACACTTTTGCCCATTCGCTTAGCCGCATCTTGTAGAATATCGCTTATCATGTTTTTGTTCCTCGTTCAATCAGTGAGCCGATATCTTCGCCCTGCATTAGCCGCATTATTGCACCTTGTTCAAAAATATTCATCACGCGCATCGGCAAGTTGTTATCGCGGCACAATACCAATGCTGTGGCATCCATGACGTTTAAGCGCTGATCCAACGCCTCATCATAAGTCAATCTCGGATAAAATCGGGCATCCTTAACTTTTTCAGGATCGGCCGAATAAACACCCTTAACCTTAGTCGCCTTAATCATCAACTGAGCATCAATCTCAATCGCCCGCAGACTGGCTGCTGAATCCGTAGTAAAAAAAGGATTTCCGGTTCCGGCAGCAAATATCACGACTCGACCTTTTTCAAGGTGTCTAACCGCTCTGCGGCGAATAAAATCTTCGCACACTTGATTAATCTTTAATGCAGACATGACGCGAACTTGCAAGCCTAAATACTCCAAAGCATCCTGCATCGCCAAGGCATTGATTACAGTAGCAAGCATGCCCATTTGATCGCCGGTGACTCGATCAAGACCTTCGGAAGCTTTTTGCGCGCCGCGCAAAATATTACCGCCCCCGACAACTAGACCTACCTGTATCCCTGCATCACATAATTCTTTAATTTCGCCGGCCAAGCGTTTCAGGATATCGGCATCGATACTACCTCCCTTTTCGCTCATCAATGCTTCGCCGCTTAATTTCAATAAAATTCGCTGGCAGATAAAATTTGTCATTATCGATTTTTAAGTTGAGAAATGGTTAGGAAAGTGCACTTTATCTTAGGCGACCGACGCCACGATTTTTGCGTTGCGCAAGCAGTTATATACCCACTCATAAATCAAAATTCGGCTCCCGAAGTGTTAGGCGGATTTTTGCTCCTGCAAAATCCCCATTCACGCCTTCCATGGCGCTTGCGGATTTTTGCTCCTGCAAAATCCCCATTCAACCAGCACCTAAATCCCATTGCTGTGGTTAACTATCTTGGATAATTCATCCAGCACCTAAATAAGCCATGATTTTGAATCATTGCCAAAGACCTATGGAATTTAGGTGCTGGATTTAGGTACTGGGTTTACGGCGCCCTTTGCCGGCCACCCCGATACCGAATTTTGATCCACGAAGAGTATAATCCGCTTGGAGTATAAAAACGAATCCCCGGATAAACCGGGGATTGAATTATGAGCCTCTGACTTGCGCCATGACTTCTTCGGCAAAATTTTCTTCTTTTTTCTCGATACCTTCGCCAACTTCGAACCGGGTAAAGCGAATAACGGCATTACCTTTTGACTTGACCAATTCGCCGACGGTGACTTTGTCGTCCTTAACGAAAGACTGGCCCAACAAGGTAACTTCGGCAAGAAACTTTTTGATTCTTCCGCTCACCATTTTTTCGATAATCTCAGCCGGCTTTCCACTTTCCAAAGCTTGCGCGGAAAAAATTTCTTTTTCTTTCTCAATTGCTTCTTGAGAAACTTGATCTTCGGAAACACAAGCCGGGTTGATTGCAGCAACATGCATCGCAATGTCCTTACCTAATGCCTCATCGGCTTTTTCCAGCGCGACCAATACGCCGATCTTACTGCCGTGCAAATAACATGCAGCACCGCCGTCGGACAAATTGTATTTTTCAAAACGTCTAATCGCGATATTTTCACCCAGTTTTGCAATCAGTTCACGGCGAACCTCGTCGACCGTCTTGCCGTTTGGCAGTTTCAGGTCCAACACTTGCTCGGGTGTTTGCACATCCGCGTTTAAAATAGCGTCGGTGACATTGTTGACGAAATTGACGAAATCATCACCTTTCGCAACGAAATCGGTTTCGCAATTGATGTCGGCAATCGCCGCCGTTTTAGCATCGTCGCTGACTTTTACGCCCACCACACCTTCCGCAGCAGTCCGTCCGGATTTTTTATCGGCTTTTGCTAAACCGGCTTTTCGCATATTTTCGATAGCGACTTCCAGATCACCGTTTGCTTCAACTAGTGCTTTTTTGCATTCCATCATACCGGAACCGGTTCTTTCCCGTAGTTCCTTAACCATTGCAGCTGATATGCTCATTTCTCGTTTTTCCTCTTTATTCTTAACTATAAAAAACGCCTCCCGTTAGGAGGCGCTTTTCAGTTCAATGCGCCATTGCCTTTGAAGAGCTAATTGCCCTTCACCGCACCGACGCTTACTCTGCGTTTGCTTCGACTTCTGATTCCTCAACAAAATCATCGACCTGGGCCGATAAGTTCAATGTCGCGGATTTCGCTTCCAATACTGCATCTGCTACGGATTGGCAGTAAAGTTTAACCGCTCGAATGGAGTCATCGTTACCCGGTATGATGTAATCAACGCTTTCAGGGGAATTGTTCGAATCGACAATCCCAACTACAGGTATACCGAGTTTTTTAGCTTCGCCAATCGCGTTTTTTTCATAACCGACATCCAATACGAACAATACATCGGGCACGCCTTTCATATCCTTAATGCCGCCCAAACTGCGTTCGAGTTTTTCTAATTCGCGCTCCATCCCCAGCGCTTCCTTTTTGCTAAATTTATGATAGAGCGTTCCGTCCGCTTTCATCGCTTCCAATTCTTTCAATCGGTTGATCGATTTTTTGATCGTCTTGAAATTGGTTAGCATGCCGCCCAGCCAGCGATGGTCGACATAAGGCATTCCGCAACGCTTTGCTTCTTCGGCGACCGCTTTACGGGCTGCTTTCTTGGTGCCGACAAACAGAATAGTGCCTTTATTCGCGGACATTTGTCCCAGATAATTCATTGCGTCATTAAACAATGGAAGCGTTTTCTCAAGATTGATGATGTGAATCTTGTTACGGGCGCCAAATAGGTAATTAGCCATCTTGGGATTCCAGTAACGAGTCTGATGTCCGAAATGAACACCCGCTTCTAACATTTGACGCATTGACACTGCTGCCATTTTTTTCTCCTACAGATTATGTGAAACTTAATGTTTCGTTGGGTTACGCCTCCGCCTGCCCCCCTTGGCAACCCCCCCTTCAAATTAATCAAGAAAGGCACCCTACCAAGCGTGTCGACAAACGTGAGTATTTAAAATGCAAAAATGAACTTGCCTTTATATCATAATTAGATTTCAACAACAATTAATTCTCTGCTAAACTGGCTGGACTTCTTCGTTCGCTCAAGCCTTTAATTACTGTAATCTCCACTATTGATCAACTCCTTAACGAGTTTGTTCAAGCAAACTCGCTTACTTGCCAACATAAAGCCGTCAAATCATGGGTATCATCATTAAAACACCAAGTGAAATCGATAAAATGCGCGTCGCCGGTAGACTTGCCGCCGAAGTACTGGAAATGATCGAACCGCATGTTGTACCGGGCGTCACCACCGAAGAACTTAATCAAATTTGCCACGACTATATTGTCGACGTTCAACATGCGATTCCGGCCCCGCTCAATTACCACGGCTTCCCCAAATCGATATGCACTTCGATCAATCAACAAGTTTGCCACGGCATACCTAGCAACAAAAAATTAAAAAACGGCGATATCATCAATATCGACATCACCGTCATCAAGGACGACTATCACGGCGACACCAGCAAAATGTTTTGTGTCGGCGAAGTCAGCCCCCACGCCAAACGCTTAGTGAAAATCACTCAAGAAGCCCTGTATCGGGGCATTGAACAAGTTAAACACGGAGCAACTCTTGGCGATATAGGCCATGCGATACAAAAATTCGCCGAATCGAATCGTTATTCGGTCGTCCGCGAATTTTGCGGTCACGGCATAGGCCAAAAGTTTCATGAAGAACCGCAAGTGCTGCACTACGGCAAACCAGGAGAAGGCATTGCCCTTGAAGCCGGCATGATTATCACGATTGAACCGATGCTTAATTTAGGCAAACGTCATGTGAAGGTGTTAGCGGACGGCTGGACCGCGGTGACCAAAGACCGCAGTCTCTCGGCGCAATGGGAACATACCATCCTAGTCACTAACCACGGTTATGAAATCTTGACACTAAGACAGGAGGAAATGTGACAGAAGCCTTAGCCCATATCCACTATTTCACGCAATCCGATTATATCGCTGCGTTTAAACAGTTAATTAAATCGAAAAACCTTGAGCTTGAGCGGTCATTTAACCCGCAAGAACCGGTCACGCCTTTATTAGTAGCCAAGGCTGAATTCGTCGACGAAATCCTGATTAGCGGCTGGGATCATTTCCTCTGCGAATTCGCCGATCAATTAAGCCTAATTGCGGTAGGCGGATACGGACGAAAAGAATTGTTTCCCTTTTCAGACATCGATATCGTCGTATTATTGGATAAAGAGGCCTCTACGGAAACCCAGGCTGTATTAGGACAATTCTGCAATTTCCTTTGGGACATCGGCTTAAAACCTGGATTGAGTGTACGCACAGTCGAAGAATGCATTCAATCCTGTATCGACGACCAAACCATCATGACCAGCCTAATGGAAACCAGACTATTGCGCGGCAATCCGAGCTTGTGCGCAAAAGTACTCGAACCGATAAACAGCGGAGAGATATGGCCGTCAAGCCGGTTTTTTGCCGCCAAAATGCAGGAACAGGAACATCGTTATTTTAAGTTTCACGACACCGCTTACAATCTCGAACCCAATATCAAGGAAGGCCCCGGCGGACTTCGCGACATGCAGATTATTGCCTGGGTTTTTAAACGCCATTACGGCTCATCAACCCTGAAAGAATTAATTAAATACGGCTTCTTGCCCGAATCCGAATATGAAGAACTGATCACTGCGCGCAACGTACTCTGGCGAATCCGTTATGCACTTCACCTGTTAACCGGTCGCTGCGAGGATCGCCTGCTATTCGACTTTCAACGAGACCTGGCCGAACAATTCGGATTCAAAGGCGCCGACCCGAATCAATCCGTCGAAGAATTCATGCAGCATTACTATAAAACCGTAGTCGGTTTGGAACGGCTCAATGAAATGCTACTACAACTATTTAACGAGCGTTTTATCGGCGGAGAAACGACTTATCAAGAAATCCAAACCAAAACTACAAAACTCATCGCTATTAACGGTTACCTAGAAGCCGAAACGGATAGCCTTTTCGAGGATAACCCACTGGCATTATTGGAAATTTTCCTAGTCATCCAGCAAAATCCTTCACTGAAAGGCATCCGATCAAAAACGATTCGCTTAATCCGTAAAAGCCTGCACCTGATCGACGATCAATTTAGAACCGATAAGCACGCCAATCATCTATTCATCGAGATTTTACGCCAACCGCGAGGCATCACGCACGCACTTCGACGAATGAATCGCTATGGCGTACTCGCCGCGTACCTGCCTAGCTTCGCTCACATCGTCGCCAGAATGCAGTACGATTTATTCCACATTTATACCGTGGACGAACACACCCTATTCGTAATTCGCAATTTGCGGCGCTTTTCGCTGGAAAAGCACACCCACGAACTGCCATTTTGCAACGACATTTTTTTAATGATCCCGAGACCCGAACTACTTTATATCGCGGCATTGTTTCACGATATAGCGAAAGGCAAAGGCGGGGACCACTCCCAAGTTGGCGAAGAAATCGCTCAAGCATTTTGCCAGCAGCACGACCTATCCAAACATGACACCAAGCTCGTTACCTGGCTAGTCCGCAATCATCTGATTATGTCGATGACGGCTCAGCGCAAGGACATCAGCGACCCCGACATCATTCATGAATTCGCCACCCAAGTCGGTAGCACCGAATATTTAAATCATCTTTATTTATTGACTGTCGCAGACATACGCGCAACCAATCCGGAACTATGGAACTCCTGGAAAGACGCATTATTGAAAGAACTCTATAGCGCAACCTACAACGCCTTGCGTCGCGGCCTCAAGAACCCGATCAATATCAGCGACAGACTCGAAGAAAATAAAACCGAAGCCTTGGAAGAACTGCTGAAACTAGGCATTTCCGAAGCGACTATTCATGCATCATGGAAACATGTCGGCGATGAATACTTTCTCAGATATACTGCCGAAGAAATCGCTTGGCAAACCATTGCGATCGCATCCTGCGACGAACTGGACCTGCCGCTGGTGTTACTACGCCCTCAAACTCAACGAGGCAGCGCGGAAGTCTTTATTTACACCCGCAACGAAGACTTTATTTTTTCAATCAGCACCGAGACCCTCGATCAACTCGGCCTTACGATTCTCGACGCAAGGATCGTTACCACCAGCGATCAATACGTATTGAACAGCTTCCAAGTCCTCGAACAATCAGGCGACCCGATCAAGGATTTACACCGAGAAGTCCATATTTGCACAGCGCTCCGTAAAAATCTAAAAGAACACCACATCAATAAACAAAAAAACATTCGACGCCAGTCGAGGCAAGCTCGACACTTTCCAATACCGACAACGATTTCTTTTCACGAAGATCCGCAAAGACGCTTTACGGTCATGGAGCTTATCACAACAGACCATGCGGGACTTCTTTCAAAAATCGGCCATGTGCTCAACGAGCATAACATTCAACTACACGACGCCAAAATCTCCACGATAGGAAGCCGTGCAGAAGACATGTTTTATTTTACCGATTATCAATCCAACCCGATTCAAGACCACGAAACACTACAAAACTTGGAGCAAGCCATTCATTCCGCATTACGCGACAATTTATAGCCCATTAGTTAGTCGAATTTCGGCTCCGGAAATACCCGGTAAAAGTTGCTAGCAGGGAGGATTTCGACTCCAAGCCCTGCTATGATCATACAGATGACATCGTAACTTCGTTCGAAACCAATCGATTTTCGATAAAACGAATAAGATTCTCATAACCGTCACCTTCGAGATCCTTATACCGCATACCGATTTCGCAACGGTCCCTCGCTATCCGGCGAGAAAATTCAACATTACAACGCGCTTTTACCTGTAAAGGGCGATCGCCGGCAAGCGGCAAATCCAGCCATGCATTTAATTCCACAGGGCGACCGTTACGGATGTAACATCCGCCGGGAGTCATCAAATTCCGCTGTAATATACTGCATTGTATCGAGAATCCGTCACTTGAAGTATCAATCGCCAATACTTTGAGACGCACACCTTCTTCATTGGTAACCACAACAGGCAAATGCGCAGCAACACGAGGATAAATTTTCTTTTCCATAGCCATCTCCGATCGACCAAATATTGTCATAAAAATTCTAGTCTATATCTTATTTTTTACCAGAATAAATATGCAGTTGTCGCTCAGACCTCATTCACTTAATAAGATTACTCAGCCGCGAAACAGTCCCGCTTGACAACATTCTCAAAAACATCAATCCGAAATAACCCACAAGAACCGGCTCTCCGTTATCAAAGAGCACTTTGTGACCTACCGAAATGAAATCGATCGAACCGAGGTCTTGACTTTAATCAACCTCTACGAAAGAATCTCCTGTATAATTTTCAAACAAGTTATGTTCTTTATCGCTCTTACACGACCGAAAAAACGTCTAATAAGCCAGAAAGCATCAAGAGATACCGGCAACGTCGATATCCATCGGACAGGCATTATTAGAATAATAATAACCAACTCTATCTAAACGTTTTTTCAGTCGATATGGAGTAAATAAACTTTCGCACTTTTTCCGAGTCACAGTGATTCGAATCATGTGTTTTTTCAGAGGTCTTCGCATGCACAAAAATTTCCTTACCCTTCTCTGCGGCGCCATGACGCTTATTGTTCCGCTTGAACTGCAAGCAGCCAATGATTTGCCGCCTTCCGCTAAAATTGAATTGGGCGAATCGGAAGAAGTTTGTTCCGATTTCACTTCACCGAAATGGAGGGATGCACAAGTCATCGACGGCGTTGAGATTCAAGAGTCGAGACTTTGCAACCCCGACAATCCCGCCGAAATTGCCGCCTTCGTAAAAGGCACGAACAACATCAGCATGTCGACGTTAATGGATACTCAATTGGCCGCCGACTCGATCATCAAAACCAATGACGTCGACGGCGACGGCGACCCCGACCATATCATCATAAAGCTCGAAATCGTCGAATTAAACGGCCACTCTCCGGATAGCACCGAATTGACCACTCAATTCGATATTGCGCCAGGCGTACAACCCACCTTTTGGGTATTCGCACCTAAGACCCGCGACATGTCGACTCTGAGCCTCTACGAACCGCAAGCCAATGCGCTACTGCGAGTGCCTTCGCCGACCATACGCGTCGAAGAAGGCGATACCGTCTGGCTAGTTGTCGAAAATACCCACCACATGCCGCATTCATTACATCTACACGGTGTAGATCATCCTTATATGGACCATAGCGGCAGCGGCAATGACGGCGTCGGACAAACCAGCGCAATGGACATCATGCCCGGTGAAAGTAAAACTTATGTCATCAAACCTCGCCAAGCCGGTTCTTTTTATTATCACTGCCACGTTCAGCCCCATACCCACATTCCAATGGGTTTACAGGGCATATTCGTCGTAGAAGAAAATCGCCCAAACAACTGGTTACAAACCTTCAATGTCGGCAATGGCCAAGTTCGACACCCGTCGGTAGCCGTTCAGGAAAAATACGCCCGCGAATACGACTTACATTATCAGTCGGCGGACAAGGAATTGCATGAACTGGCTCGCTCTGCCAACGACCCGCGCCTGCTCGCACAAAAACTGAACATGGAATACGACGTCACCGATGCAACCGACGATTATTTCATGCTGAACGGTCGCTCATTCCCGTATACGCTCAGGGAGTCCTTGATTGAAATGCAGCCGAATCAAAAGGTCAAGCTTCGCATACTAAACGGTCACACCGAAGCATTGGGTGTTCATATACATGGACATAGACCCATGATCACCCATTATGACGGCATCGATAACGGCCCGGGATCTTATATCATGCGGGATGTTCATACCATGGTACCGGCACAACGCATCGATCTCGAACTTGACGGCACCGACGACGGCTTACATAGCTTCGGCGAAGGGGTCTGGATGATGCATGATCATGTCGAAAAATCATTCACTACCAACGGCATCGGCGAAGGCGGCGATATCAGCTTGGTCGTTTACAAAGATTTTCTTGACGAAAAAGGAATTCCGAAAATGCAAGGCTGGACTCTGGCGCCTTATTTCACGAAAGAGTTCTGGCAAGGCAAATACCCGCTATGGCAAGATTACGACAAGTGGCGCAGCTTAGGTCTTCCTGACGCTCGCGGCTACAAAGCTCCTTTGCCGTCTCCACCTCAAATGATGCTTGAAGGACCGTCCGACTCTTTCAGCTCGACGACGACGGACTCGGAAAAATCGTTTATCGGCGATTTATTCTCCGGATTGATTTTAGGCATCCTCGCTTACATGGCTATCGTGCGGCGCGAAGACATTTTCGCCTTGTATCATAAGCTCGTTAAAAAGCCCGCCTAAATTTCGACTAGGTTTGCGGAATTCCGAAAGGATTCCGCAAACCACATCAATGACCTACCCCACACAAGTCAGATTGTCTATACAAAAAATGGGCTTATAGTGGTCGCACATCAAATTTCGGTTTTTATCCCCTCATCCTAACCTTCTCCCGGAGGAAGAAGGTATTGAAGCGCCGAAATTTGAAGTGCGAATCGTTCAACAAATTCGGATAGATCCGATGTTGAAAGCACGAAGACCGACGGAAACTTCTATTTCGAAACCGTTTTCGTCACGCATCTCGTTATCCATTTTCTCGTTTCGTCGAGCACTAAAACGCTCGAAGCAACCAGTATCGCAACCAGCCAGTCGACCGTATTCAGCGCTGTCGTTCCGAATATTTTTTGCGCGGGCGGCCAATGAACGACCAAGACTTGTAGCAAAACGACGACAAACAGAGCTAACCATAATTTTCGGTTATGAAAAAAATTGCGGTTGAACGCCGTTTCGCGCTCGGCTCGGGCGTTGAATACGTTAAAGAACTGATACAGCACAAAGGTCGTAAATGCCATCGTAACCGCATATTCAGGGTTGCCCTGTTCAAGACTATAGGTAAATACCGACAAGGTACCGATCATCATCGTCATGCCGTAAGCCACCAAGCGCAGCAAACGACCGCCGGAAAGAATCTGCGCGCCTGGACGACGCGGCGGCTCTTGCATCAAACCGCTACGAGCCGGTTCGATACCGAGCGTCATCGCCGGCGGACCATCCATGATGATGTTGATCCACAGCAATTGGATCGCCGTAAACGGCATCGGCAAAGCCAATAACGTGGATGCCAACACCGTCAAAATAGCGGCAATGTTTGTCGAAAGCTGGAATCGCACGAACTTGATAATATTGTCGTAAATAACCCGCCCCTCCTCAACCGCATGAACGATAGTCGCGAAGTTGTCGTCGGTCAACACCAGCGTGGCGGCCTCTCGTGTCACCGCCGTGCCGGTGACGCCCATTGCGACGCCGATATCGGCGGCTTTGAGGGCAGGCGCATCGTTCACGCCGTCGCCGGTCATCGCGGTGATATGACCGCCGGATTTCAACGCTCTCAGAATCGCGACCTTGTGCTGCGGCGAGACGCGTGCGAATACAGCGATATCGTCAATGCGCCGGCTCAATTCGTTCGGCGACATCCGGTCGAGTTCGCCCCCGGTGACAACATCCCCCGTCAGGCCTAACTCGTTCGCGATCGCCGTAGCGGTTGTTTTATGGTCGCCGGTAATCATTTTGACTTGAATCCCCGCCGTTTTACAGTGCGTGACGGCTTCCGCCGCTTCGGCTCGGGGCGGGTCCATCAAACCGACCAGGCCTAAAAACTCCCACGCTTCGGTCCACCGCCAAAGATCGCCTTTCGGGTCGAATTCATTCGCCGCGACTTCCCGTCTAGCGACGGCAAGCACCCTCAATGCGCTGTTGGCGAGACGGTCGTGTTCGGTTTTGATCGTGCCGAGCAGCGGATCATCGAGCGGCACCTTACCGTTATCGCCGAGGCAAAAGCGCGAATGCTTCAACAAAACGTCGGGTGCGCCTTTGATAAACATATCCACCACGTTTTCGCGCCGGTGAAAAGTGGCCATGAACTTGTGCGCAGAATCGAAAGGAATTTCCGCAATTCTCGGCGAACGTTCCTGTTCGAGAGCGGGGTCGATCCCGCTTTTTTGCGTCAATACGAAAAGCGCGCCTTCGGTCGGATCACCAATCAACTCGCCGTCTCGTACGCTTGACTCGGTACAAAGCGCCATCGGCAACAAAAACGGTCGCCAATCCCGATCGCCGGAGCTTTCGATGCGACCATCGGCCCGATACCCTTCGCCCGTGACATCGAAACGTTGACCGGCATACCATCCCGAACGGGCCGTCATCTGATTGAGTGTCAACGTGCCGGTCTTGTCGGTGCAGATGACCGTAGTCGATCCGAGCGTTTCGACCGAAGCCAGTTTTTTGAGAATCGCGCGTTTTCTCGCCATTCGCCACATACCGATTGACAGCGTCACAGTAACGACGGCGGGAAGCCCTTCCGGCACCGAAGCCACGGCCAACGCAATAGCCGTCATAGCCGCATCGGTCCACGGAGCTCCGCGTTGAATCGTCAGCGCAAAGATAATCAGCACGATCCCGCCGGCGAGAACAGCCAGCCGCTTGCCTAAAACATCGAGCTGTCTTTGCAGAGGCGAAGGCGAATCGGGTGCTTGCGCAATCATTTCTGCCAAACCGCCCATGACCGTACGCATCCCGGTGTCGGTGATTATCATTGTCGCCCGCCCTCTCGTGACGACCGTATTCATAAACAAGAGGTTGTTTTGTTCGGCCAACGGCAAATCGTCTAGATCCAGCTTTTCATATGTCTTCGCAACGGCTTGCGATTCACCGGTCAACGCCGATTCCTGCACTTCGAGACTGTGGGCTTCGACCAAGCGGCCGTCTGCCGGCACCCGATCGCCGGCTTCGAGCAAAACGATATCGCCAGGCACCAATTCCGCCGCATCGATCTCCTGCATTTGTCCGTCGCGTCGCACTTTTGCACGCGGCGCCAACATGCTTTTCAATGACGCCAATGTCTGTTCGGCACGATGTTCTTGATAAAAGCCCAAACCGGCATTGAAAGCGACGACGATTAAAATTACGATGGCATCTTTCAGATCACCGATAAACCAGGCCAGCAGGGCCGCCAATAACAAAACGACGATCAGAAAACTTTTGAATTGATCGAGAAATTTAAGCCAAAGCGGACGCGGCGGCGATTCAGTCAAACAGTTTTCGCCGTGCAATTTTAACCGATGACGGGCCTCTGCCGTGGTCAGTCCCGTTATCGAATCGGTTGCGAATTGCGCAGCCACCGTCTCGACTTCAAGCGTATGCCACGATCCGCGCTGGCGATTTACCGACGCGGACGATCGATCATCCAAATCGATCGATGCAGCTCGATTATCGTCGTTGAAATCGGCATTGAATTCGCGGATGAAGATTTCCCAAAACGCGACAAATAGAGCGGCAATCAACGGTCCGATCACGAATCCGTTCATGCCGAACCAGACTAAACCGCCGAGCGTCGACAACAAGACGATATAGTCGGGTAGTTTAGTGTCACGACCAACCAGTACCGGTCTTAATAAATTGTCGACCAAACCGATCACGCCGGCACCGAAACCGATCAGAATCAAACCATGCTCCCAGTCGCCGACAGCAAACAAATAAATCGCGACCGGCATCCAGATGAGCCCAGCGCCGATAACCGGAATCAGCGACAATAGCGCCATCACGACGCCCCATAGCAACGCGCCTTGTATGCCGAGCAACGCAAAAATGATTCCGCCCAATGCACCTTGAACTGCGGCGACCGTCAGATTGCCTTTGACGGTTGCTCTGATGACTTCGGTGAATTTCGCGAAGAGTAATTTTTCGCGTTCGTCTCCTAGCGGTAAAGCTTTTATCAACAACGCCAGCAAAACATGACTGTCGCGCAACATAAAAAAGGCGACGTACAACGTCAAGCCGAGGCTGACGACAAACTCCATCGCGCTTTGACCGATCTGAACGGCATTCTGGGCAATATGACGGCTGACCATGATCGCTGCGTTCGAGAGATGTTCCTTAAAAATATCCAGATCGAGATGCAGGCGTTCCAGCAAGCCATGAACCGCCGGAAACCCTTGTTTAATTTGAGCGATATAACGGCTGAAATCGATGTCGCCGCTTTGCAGTCGCTGATAAAGTTCCGCGCCTTCCTGAAAAAAAGACACGACAACGAACAGGGCCGGAGCGATGCCGACCAGAAGGCAAATCGCCAATGTCGCGAGCGCCGCCGGATTCGGACGCCCCCAAAGCTTGACAAGGCGCACGTACAGAGGGTGAAACAACATTCCGATCACGCAAGCCCAAAAAACGGCGCTGAAAAAGGGTTCGAGCAAATGCAAGAACAACAACGTGACCAGGACGAGCATCAATAGAAACGATCCATGTTCTAATCGGATGCGGAAACGGTCGGAATAACCGGTACCGCGATGAGCGGAATGCTCGGGTCCGTCTTTGGTTACTGTTTTATTATCTTCGTCTCGCATCGCCATCAATTCCGTTACACTGAGCTTCATCGGATCGAACTAATATAGCAGAAGCCCAACTGCCCATAACGCTTCGTTTCGTCTTTGCTACAAAAATCGTTATATATACCTTTCGCACTTCAAATTTCGGCAGTGCCTGAGGAGGCGCCAGGGTGTGCGGCCCCTCACCTAACGTTAGGTGAGGGGCCAGCATGGAGCTGGCATAGAGCCTACATGGACGTATTTACCCAGCACCCAAATTCCATAGCTCATTGACTATGGTTAACTATCTTGGATAATTCATCCAGCACCTAAATAAGCCATGATTTTGAATCATTGCCAAAGACCTATGGAATTTAGGTGCTGGGTTTACGGCGTCCTTTAACGGGCACCCCGAGGCCGCATTTTCATCTACGATGAGTATAAACTCGATAGCTTTTCACTCCGGATTTTACATACAGCTTTTTAGTTTTCTATAAATAGGAGGCATCGTTGGATATCGCTCTACTGGTTATTCTCATCATTTTAAATGGCTTGTTCGCAATGTCAGAGATTGCGTTGGTGATAGCCCGCAAAAATAGACTTCAAAAACTGGCGGATGACGGCGATAAAGCAGCAGGGATCGCTATACGTCTCGGAAGTAAACCCACTCAGTTCTTGTCGACAATTCAGATCGGTATTACAGCAATCGGCATTCTCAATGGGATAGTCGGTGAGGCCGCGCTGGCGGAGCCTCTCGCCAAGATTTTAATCGGAATTGGCATGGAGCAAAAAGCCAGCGCCACTGGCGCCACTGCAATTGTGGTTGTAGGAATAACCTATGTTTCCATCGTCATAGGCGAGCTGGTCCCGAAGAGAATAGCGCAACACAATGCCGAAGGCATTGCTCGTTTCGTGGCGCGCCCCATATCTATTCTGGCGAAACTGTCCCGTCCATTTGTATTCTTCCTATCTGTATCGACCGATAGTTTGCTGTTTTTGATTGGCAAAAAGGGGCTGAGCAACACCAACATTACCGAACAAGATATCCACGCGATGTTGGCCGAAGGCAAAGCATCAGGGGTAATTGAAGTACAGGAACACGATATGGTGCGCAACGTGTTTCGGCTTGACGATCGCCAAATAGCCTCACTGATGACGCCACGCAGCGAAATTGTCTATTTGGACATCGACAAGTCAATTGAAAAAGGTATCGAGCAGCTGATTCAATCGGGTCATTCATGTTTTCCTGTATGTCGCGGCGGATTACATGTGATTCTTGGAGTGATCAGCGCGAAACAAATGCTAAGACATCGTTTAACGACCGAGACCGACCGCATCATCGAGTTTTTGCAGCCTGCCGTTTATGTTCCCGAGTCATTGACAGGAATGAAATTACTGGAGCAATTTCGGGAATCCGGCGTCCGAATGGTTTTTGTTGTCGATGAGTACGGAGAGATATTGGGACTGATTACGTTGCACGATGTTTTAGAGGCATTGGTCGGTGAATTCAAACCTCGCGATCCGGAGGATGTTTGGGCGGTTCAACGTGAGGACGGCTCTTGGTTGCTGGACGGCTTAATTCCTATTCCGGTGCTCAAAGATCGGCTCGATTTGAAGTCAGTGCCTGAAGAAAATAAAGGTAGGTATAACACGCTCAGCGGAATGATGATGTGGCTGATCGGCAGTCTTCCGCGTACCGGCGACGTCACTCAATGGGAGCGATGGCGGCTTGAAGTTGTCGATTTAGACGGCAATCGAATCGATAAGGTGTTGGCCAGTCAGTTGCCTGATTCGAATTCCGAAAGGACGCACCAACAGTCGGATTGATAATGTAACTTGTTAATTAACAAGATAATTCTTGGCAAGACGGAAAACATTTAATTCTATCGATAGCCCTGGTAATTAATATTTATCGTTTTGTTTTTTTCAGGAAAAATCCAATCGCTTGGGTTCCGGTACAGCCTATCATATAGAAATGGTCGTGTTTCCGGTAATATCCTACTCCCTTTTGATCGAAATCCTTAGTATGTACCTGGTGTGCGCCGGCTATCTCGAAAAGTCTCACGCTTAGCTAACTTGGGTAAATCCCCATCCAAACCCATCGCGGCCCGCATGATTTTTTTCTTGGCCGGCATAATGCGTTCAGCTAGACCCAAACCCAAATTACGGAAAAACTTAACCGGGGCGATCTCATTACTGAAAACACGGTAAAAAACATCCATGACCGTCATCATTCTGAGATTATCAACACGCCTTGCCTTTTCATAACGCATTAATTCCGGCAATGAACCTATATCGCATCCAGCCTGATAAGCCTCCAGCAAAACTTCTACCAACGAAGCCGCATCGAGCAAACCGATATTGACGCCTTGACCCGCCAATGGATTAATCATATGCGCAGCATCACCGACCAAAGCGATGCCGGGTTTCACATAATTTTGAGCGTGCTGTCGTTTCAACGGAAACGAAGCGGTATTCAAGACAGCGTTGATTCTACCTAAACACTCCGGAAACGCCTCGGTCAATTCGAGCAGCAATTGCTCGCAGGATAAGGATTTTAATCGTTTGACTGCATCAGGAGAGTTATACCAAACCAACGACCCGTGTCGACCGGTTAACGGCAAAAAAGCCTGTGGCCCGCTAGGCACGAATCGCTGCCAAGTAATATCCTGCTGCGGATAATCGGTTGCCACATAAATCACCAGCGCGTGCTGCTTATAATCCCAACCGGTCACGCCGATCCCGGCGACCTGGCGAACTTTCGAATTCCCTCCGTCGGCACCGACTAAGACATTCGCCGTCAAAACCGTACCGTCATCCAACTCGACCGCCGAACGATGTCTTTCGTCATCCAAGCCGTAATCGATGCGCTTAACATTAGCCGGACAAAATAAGCTGACATTATCGAAATCCTGCAAACGCTCCAACAAGGCCAATTGGGTTACCCGGTTTTCGACGATATACCCCAACTCGTTATAATTAATGTCGTCACTGCAAAATTCGGTATCGCCGACGGTTTCCCATACTCGCATACGCCGAAAAGGGCAATAACGGCGATTCAGAACACCCTGCCACGCTCCGACCACCTCCAAAATATGCCGCGAGGCAATACTCAACGCGGAAACTCTGAGATCATGGGGCTGATCTGAAGAAAACTCATCGGGAAATACTTGCTCGATAACCGCAACTTTAAGACCGCTTCCGCCTAATCCGCAAGCCACTGCGGCCCCAACCATCCCCCCACCGACTACTACAACATCAAAATTCATTTTCTTGTTTGGAACCCGTAATTAACTATTTCTAATGTACCTATCGCACTTCAAAATCCGGCGATATACCCGTCGTGGCTCAAATTTCGGCGCCTGGGTGTCCGCTAAAGGACGCCGAGAACCCAGCACCTAAATCCAGCACCTAAATTAGCCATAATATTAAACATTGCTAATGGGCTATGGAATTTAGGTGCTGGATTTAGGTACTGGGCATTTCACGGACACCTATGCATATATCGCGAAACCCTAACAATTGATTAAGACTATAACAATTTGCATCTAAATGACTTAAAATGCGACTCATGATATCATTTGCAGGTTTCTCTAAACGCAATTGTCTGCATTACTTATTGCATCGCCAATGCACACCGCTCTATTTGAGCAGTTAACGTTTGGGCAATCAAAGTTTGACTTTAGCATGCATTGCGAGAAAAACGAACTACTAACGCTGTTGATCGCAGCATGACCGGAACGGGTTGGATATAATGACTGAAATTTCCCGAATAAACCTCAAAGAACCTTTGCTTTACGACGCCGATCTTTCCCAAGATAGCTGCGGCGTGGGTTTTATTACTCATAAACAAAGCAAACAGACTCACGAGCTACTTGTCAAAGCGCATGAAGCGCTATGCACGATTCCCCACCGCGGCGGCATGAGTGCCGAAGGTATCGGCGACGGAGCCGGCGTGAATGTCGACCTATCATTGAAGTTTTTTCGAAAAATCACCGGAAACAACAACCTACAACTCGGAGAATTTGGCGTTGCCAACTTTTTCTTTCCGGAAGATCACGAGCGTTATGATAGTTTCGCGATCGAATTGATCGAAAAACACCTAACTCGATTCGGTCTGCCGGTTATTACTTGGCGAAACATCCCTGTGGACAGCCAAGTCATCAATGAAGCCTCCAGAAAAGCGCAACTACCGATCAAACAAGTGATTTTCGGGCGCCCGGAAGCTTTGAAGACAGCGACTCATAACGAATTCGAACAACTGATTCAAAGCGCATTGCTGGATATCGAAGCCGATGGCTTTACCCGCGACGAATTAACCGGTTTCTACCCGCTATCGATGAGCTCGAGAACCCAGGTTTACAAAGGACGGCTCAATTCTTTCGAAGTAATACCGTATTTTATCGACCTCTACGACGAAGATCATGAAATACACACTCTATTCTTCCATACTCGATTCTCGACCAATACTGCTCCGGCAACGATGATGGCGCAACCGTTCCGCTACATGGCACACAACGGGGAGCTAAACACCGACAAAAAAAATCGGCTCAGTGAAAATGCGATCGCGCGCTTACACAACAAACATATCGTCTTTCCATGCGGACAATCCGACTCGGGCCGTCTCGATCAAACACTGACTCGCCGAATCAACGAGGACGAACTCGATGTCGTCACGGCCGTGCTGGCGATGATGCCGCCTGCCTGGGAAAACGACACGACTCTGTCGCCGAAAGTTCGCGCAATGCTCGAATATTTCAGCCTCTATGAAGAAAAAAATGACGGCCCCGCCGCCCTGATCTTCTGCGACGGCATACGTGTTGGCGCGCGTCTAGACCGTTTGGGGCTCAGGCCCTTGCGCTCGGTGGAAACAGAAACCTATCTTGCCGTCATGTCGGAAGCCGGTCAAATCGACTTCCCTCCCAAAGACGTTATCAAACGTGGTCGTATCGAAGCCGGGGGCATGGTTTATTTCGATCACAGCACCGGACAGATTTATAACAGCAATCAAGTCTTGGAAACACTCGCCGGACAAAAAGACTATGAGGCGATGCTCCGCGAACGCAGCTTGCATATCGGGGAACTGCCCGACGTCTCATTCGATGAGTTAACTCCGGTCAACGGCGATTTCAACATCGATCAACAACACACGGCTTATTCGCTAAATCAGGAAAGCTTTAAATTCCTGCTTGATCCGATGTTAAGCACCGGTCTTGAAAAAGTTTCGGCGATGGGCTACGGAATTGCCCCCAATGCGCTTTCCGATGCCGAAGGCGGCATGTCCCGTTATTTCAGCCAGCGCTTCGCCCAAGTCACCAATCCCCCGCTCGACTCGCTTCGCGAAAGCGACGGCATGACCTTGCGCGTCGCTCTCGGTGCCAAACCGACCTTTTCCGAAGGGAACAGCAAACAATTGGTCATCGACTCGCCAATTCTGCAAAGAACGCATTTGGAACAAATCCGCAGGCAATCCAGCGTCAAGACCATCACATTGGACATGCTATTCACGCCGGACTTCGAAAATCCAAAAAATAACGAAGAACTTCTCGAATCGTCGGTGTTTGCCGTTTGCAAGCAAATCGAACAAGCCGCCAGAGACAACACCGGCATCATCATTCTCAGCGACACCGGCATCAGCCGCGATAAAGCGGCGATTCCCGCCTTGCTGATGGTTGCCGCGGCCAATCAACACCTGGTCAAACAAGGCCTGCGTTTCCACTCGTCACTGATTGCCGAAACCGGACAAGTCGCCAGCGCTCACGATATCGCAACAATACTCGGCTTCGGCGCTTCGGCTGTCTGCCCGATCAGCGCCTACAATCGCGTCGTCAGCCAACTCCAGCCCGAGAACCAACAAAAAGCCCTCGATAACTTCAAAAAAGCGGCAGAAAAATCGCTGATGAAAACCATGGGCAAGTTCGGTCTCTGCACCGTAGAAAGCTACATCGGCGGCGAGTTTTTCGAATCGAATTATCTAGACACCAACGAGCCGCGCCTGCAACCGTATTTCCCGAATATCAACGCGCCGGTCGGCGGCGTGCGCTATGCGGACATTGCGAAAAGCGCGGCCGCATGGCATTACAAAGCCTTGAGCATCAAGGACGAAAAAGATATTCCTTTCATCGGCTTGTTCAAGGAACGGCAAGACGGGGCCGGCCATAGCTTCGGCAATCTCGCTGTCCGTGAATATATCAACATGACCGACGAACCGATCTTGTATATTCCGCAAGACAAATCGCCGGAAGCCAGCGATACCGCTTATTTCGATTTCGGTTATGAGAAACGCACACCCGAACAAATCGACAATTTCGGCATCACGCCGGCTTATCGTAGCTTCGCGAAAAACCTGTATCAAGAGCGCGACAACCGCCCGGCCGCGTTACGGGACATCATGGACCTGCCGGCCGATATCAGCCAAGCGCAAAGCACGGCCGATTTCGACCGCATTTTGGGCAAGCAAAACTTGCTCGGAAACAACAACTACATGATTCACGGAATCGCGGTTGAACGAATCGACGGCGTTAATTATTCAATTACACTGCCTGAAAACAACAGCGAAGCGCGGTTAACCGGCATCGCCGAACATTTCAAAAACCGCTTCGGCGATAGCGCCGCAACGATCAGCGTTACAAACAACGCCTGTGCAATCAAGCTCTCAGATAGCGTCAATCTTTTCGGGCAATATTTGGCCAATATTAAAACCGCCCGTTCTCCGATTGCATTGTCCGACGTTCAACCGGCTCATCAAATCACTGCCAAACTCGCATCCGGTGCAATGAGTCACGGCGCATTGATCGCCGAAGCGCACGAGGCTGTCGCGCAAGGCACTAACATTGCCGGCGCGCTCAGCAACTCCGGTGAAGGCGGCGAACACTCGAGCCGTTTCAACACGCTTCGATCAAGCAAGATCAAACAGTTCGCATCGGGCCGTTTCGGCGTCTGGGCCGGTTATCTGGCCGACCCGAACATCGAAGAAATCGAAATCAAAATCGCACAAGGCGCAAAACCCGGCGAAGGCGGACAATTGCCGGCGCCGAAAGTATCCGTCGAAATCGCGGCTTTGCGCGGCGGCACGCCGCAAGTCGAGCTGGTCAGCCCCCCTCCGCATCACGATACCTATTCGATCGAAGACCTCGGACAATTGATTCACGATGCCAAAGCAGCCCGCGTTCGAGTCGTCGTCAAACTGGTATCCTCTGAAGGCATCGGCACGATCGCAGTTGGTGTCGCAAAAGCCGGCGCCGATGTCATCAATGTGGCCGGCAGCACCGGCGGCACGGGTGCTGCCGCTGTCACGAGCCTGAAAAACACCGGCCGCTCTGCCGAAATCGGCATTGCTGAAGTTCATCAAGCATTAGCAGTGAACGGCTTACGGGATAAAGTCATATTGCGCTGCAGCGCCGCGCATCAAAGCGGACTCGATGTCGTCAAATCGGCGATATTGGGCGGCGATTCCTTCGAATTCGGCACGACCGCATTGATGATGCTGCGTTGTGTCATGGCGAAAAACTGCAACGTCAAATGCCCTGCGGGATTGACCACGACGCATGAGGAATTCAAAGGCGACCCGAGAGTGCTGGCGCAATACTTCATGAATCTAGCGCATGAAGTCCGCGAAATTCTGGCGGTACTGGGCTATCACAGCCTTAGCGAAATTCGCGGCCAAACCGATTTATTGCATCTGATCAATCATCCGTCAATCGTCGGACAGCTCGATTTCACGAAATTGCTGGCTCAAGTGCCCGTCGTCAAAATCGAAAAACCGATTTATCTTGAAGCGAATTTCAGCATCGACGACAAAATCATCGAACAAGTTAAATCGTCGGTAATTTTCGGCAATCAGACGCAAATCGTGATCGAAGGCGACGACTTCAAACTCAGTAATCGTAATAAATCGGTTGGCGGCCAAACCGCTATCGATATCGAACGCATACTGGCTTACGATTTAAACGAAGAAAAAGCCGCTCGTTCGAAAACGATTTATACCAACCAGCACGGACGCCGATATCTTGCGCCCGACTCGGTCGTCGTAAAAACAACCGGTTCGGCGGGACAAAGTTATGCTGCTTTCATGAACGACGGCATGCGCATGGAACACACGGGAACTTGTAACGACGGCGTCGGTAAATCGGCCTGCGGCGGCACCTTAATCGTCGAATCCCCAGGCGGCGGCATCAAAACGCCCGGCAATAACGTGCTGATCGGTAACTTTGCGCTGTTCGGCGCTACCGGCGGCAAAGCCTTTATCAACGGCGAGGCCGGCGACCGTTTCGCAGTCCGTAATTCCGGTGCGATGGCAGTCGTCGAAGGCGTCGGCGATTTCGCCTGCGAATACATGACCAACGGTGCGGTACTGAATCTCGGCCACTTCGGCAAGGGTTTCTGTAACGGCATGTCCGGCGGTAATGCCTATCAATACGATCCTGAAAACTTGTTACCGAAGCTTTACGACAAAACCTCGGTCGAATTGCATGAGCTGACGGAAAACACCGATACGGCCCGAGCGCATGAACAGTTCTTACTCTATATGCTCGAACAACACGCCGATTATGCAAACTCGAGCAAAGCAAGGAACATCCTGAATAATTGGGAAACCGAACGTAAGCATTTCAAATTTACGATTCCGCTATGGCTGTACAAAACGCAAACGGCTGAGTTCCTTAGCCAAACAATGGACCGCAAAGCGATGATCGAAGAATTGGCGGTCTCCTACGCAACACGCCAAATCGAGCAAATGAAATCGGCTTATCGGACAAAACAGCCATTATTCGGCGGAGCGATACCCGGTTACGGCGAAACCGACACCAACTTGACCTTTAGTCTGGTCAACAGTTACGCGGTCATTGATAAGGCGTTCCGAATAGCCGGAGAGCAATTGAACTTCAAATCCGCCACACCGACACACGAAGCCTTGGAGAAAGCGGCTTGGAAATTAATTGAAACCCGTCCGCGTAAAATTCAAGATGCGTTGGTTAAAGAGACTCGCGAAGCTTACAGTAATTACAGTGACGACCAACTGAGTTGGCTGTTGGCAAGCAAGCGTCTTACCGATTATAAAACCGCCTTGGCCAACCGTGATGTACAAAGCATCTACTCGATCGGCTCGACCGCTTGGATCATTGAGCAGGACGCTATCAACCGCGAAGCCTTGGCCGGCATTCCTGGGGTCGAACAATATCTTGCGGGACTGGTCGGTTCCAATATTATTCAGGAAATGATGGCTCCGGCTTCGGCATAATTCCATCGCACTTTTCACCAGTACCGGCATAACCTGTGATAAATCATGGGTGTGCCGGTATTACGTTCATTAATTTGTAACTAAACATGATGAAAACACCTCATATTCCACTCGATGCACCTTACAGCGACAGTCAACGAGCCTGGCTCAGTGGCTTTTTCGCGGGCATGCATACGCAAATGATACAGAGCGCCGGCAGCAAGAGCCAGGCCGACGCTCGCATCATTCATATTCTTTACGGAACGCAAACCGGTAATTCCGAAGCCTTGGCAAACGATGCCGCCGCATCCGCAAAAGCCCACGGCTTAAAACCGATCGTCAAAAGCATGGACGAAGTCGAATTGGATGCATTCGGCAAGATGGAATATCTCTTGATCATCACCAGCACTTACGGCGAAGGCGAAATGCCGGACAATGCGCAAATGCTTTGGGAAGCGATCTCGACCGATGAGGCGCCGTCGTTGCGGCACATGAAATATTCCGTACTGGCGCTCGGCGACACGAGTTACGACCAATTCTGTCAAGCCGGCATCGAATGGGATCAACGGCTTGCCGAACTTGGCGCCGAGCGTATTTATGACAGGATCGACTGCGACGTCGACTTCGAGGAACCGGCCGAGTTGTGGATTTCGGAAGTCATCCCACATATGGCCGAGGGCGCCTCAACGACCATTATCGTCGACTCCGACGCAGCAATGATCGAAGCGCCGAAATATAACCGTAAAAACCCGTTCCCGGCCAAACTATTGGTCAACCGTCTGTTGACCGCCCCCGAATCATCCAAAGAAACAAGGCATTACGAAATTTCGATCGCCGGTTCCGACCTAAGTTATGAAGCCGGGGACGCGTTGTGCGTATTCCCGACCAATTGCCCGGAACTCGTCAAAGACATACTACGAGCGATCAACTGTACAGGCGAAGAAGAAGTCCCGGTCGATGGCGAACTAATGCCGCTTAATGAAGCGCTACGCGTTCATTTCGAAATCAAACTGCCATCCAAGGAACTGATCGATGAAATCGCTCGCCGCTCCGGCGATCAAGAATTGAATACGTTGCTTGAAGAAAACGATAAGGAAAAATTGGCGAATTATCTCTGGGGCCGCGATATTCTCGACTTGTTGCTGCAATCCCCAGACATGGATATCTCTGCCGCCGAATTCATCGCCTTGCTGAAACCGCTACAACACCGTGCCTATTCGATATCGTCGAGCAGTAAAAAACACCCGGATGCCGTACATTTAACCGTAGCCAGCGTCCGTTATCAAAGCCACGACCGCGAACACAAAGGCGTGTGCTCAACCTTCCTGGCCGATCTCGTCGATGAAACGACCGATGTCCGCTGTTTTTTCACGCCGAACAAGGTCTTCCGAGTCCCCGAAGACAACAGCCTACCGATGATCATGGTCGGTCCCGGTACGGGCGTCGCACCTTTCCGCGCATTCCTACAGGAACGGGAAGCGAGGCAAGCAACAGGTAAAAACTGGCTCTTTTTCGGCGACCGTAATGCCGCGACAGACTTCATTTATCGAGAAGAACTCGAAGCAATGCAAGCCTCCGGTCTATTGACGCGGCTCGACTTGGCATTTTCCAGGGATCAGCAGGAAAAAATTTACGTTCAAGACCGAATGCGCGAACACGGAGCGGAATTATTCGCTTGGCTCGAACAAGGCGGCTATTTCTTCGTCTGTGGCGATGCCTACCGCATGGCTAAGGATGTCGATAAAGCGCTACACGATGTGATCGCCGAACACGGCCAACTCACCGAGCAACAGGCGATCGACTACGTCAATCAATTGAAAAAAGACAAACGCTACGTCCGAGATGTTTATTAATTTCGGTACACGTAACCCTTGCACACCAACGATCACTGCCATTAAGGATTTCGTGACAAATAACTTCTTTTAGCTATGAGCTTTGTAACGGGGTCGGCAACTCGCTTGACAGGACGCCGTGAACCCAGCACCTAAATCCATAGGTCATTGGCAATAATTTAATATTATGGCTAATTTAGGTGCTGGGTGAATACGTCCATGTAGGCTTGGCGGCAGCTCAAGCACCAAGGATGGCGTGTATTAGGGCACCAACAGTAGGCGCTTTAGGCGATGCAGGGCAGAAAAATGCTCCTGCATTTTCTGCATTCGTTACATCCTTGTAACTCAGCAATTGCCGAGGAGCAAAAAGCTGCCCTGCTGCCTACACCTGTCAATCGAGCAACCGAACCCCACTATAAATCGGGAAGTTATTTACGATCGAATCCTTAGGCCGTTCGTCATGAGCCCTTCGGCTGAGCTATTTGACTAGCAAAACGTGTATACGGAAAACCTTAAACCTTAGACCTTAAACCTTAGACCTTAAACCTTGAACCTTGAACCTTGAACCTTGAACCTTAATGATTTTATTCCAGGTCAACGCTGGATCAGCAACACCGAATCCGAACTGGGTTTAGGTATCGTCGTCGAGTCAGAGTATAACCGCGTAACAATGCTCTTTTTGGCTACCGGCGAACGACGCGTGTATGCGAAAGATAACGCCCCCCTGACGCGCGTCATCTTCAGCGAAGGCGATACCATCGAATCCACCGAATACAGTAAACTGACCGTAACCCAAGTCATCGAACGCAATGGTTTGGTAACCTATGTCGGTAAAACGGAGGAGAACCGGGAAACAAGCCTCGATGAAATGGAATTGAACCATCATATTCAATTCAATAAACCGCAAGATCGCTTGTTTACCGGGCAATTCGACCCGAGCGCTTGGTTTCAATTGCGTTATCAAACATGGCAATACTGCCGCGAACATCAACAATCACCGGTCAAAGGCCTACAAGGCGGACGGACGTCGCTGATCGCGCACCAATTATTCATCGCGCATGAAGCCGCCGGGCGCCCGACACCTAGAATCATGCTTGCCGACGAAGTCGGCCTCGGTAAAACCATCGAAGCCGGATTGATTCTTCATCACAGGCTCAATAACGGGTTAAGCAATCGCGCCCTGATCATCGTGCCCGAAAGCCTCCTGCATCAATGGCTGGTGGAAATGCTCAGGCGCTTTAATCTACGATTCAGCATTCTCGACGAAGTGCGCTGCCTCGGCATCGAAAACATCGATATCGACTATATCGGCGAATCCGAACCATCGACTGAAAATCCGTTCAACACCGAACAATTGATACTCTGCAGCCAGGAGTTTTTCGCGCGACATCCGAAACGGCAACAACAAGCATTGGAAGCCGGTTGGGATATGGTCATCGTCGACGAAGCTCATCATTTGGAATGGAGCGAAACCTCGGCCAGCCCGGAATATTTATTCATTGAAAATCTCGCCGCATCGACGCCCGGATTGATTCTATTGACCGCGACCCCGGAACAACTCGGCAAGGAAAGCCACTTCGCCCGGTTGCGCCTGTTGGACCCGGACCGCTTCTATAGTTTCAGCGCCTTTCTCGAAGAGGAAACACATTTTAAACCCGTTGCCGAAGCCGCCAAATCGCTGCTCGCTAATCACGCGCTAACGCCGGACGAAAAAGCCCATTTAGCGCGTCTGGTCAAGCACGATCATGTCGACACCCTACTCAAAAACCTGGACGATCCGGAAAGGTCAAAGGGAGCGCGCGAAGATCTGGTGAAGATTCTGCTCGACCATCACGGCACCGGTCGGATTTTGTTCAGAAACTCCCGGCAAACCGTGCAGGGCTTCCCTGACCGCGAACGCCGGGGTTACGCATTGAACGGAATTGCAGAATCCTTGCAGGAAGACCCGCGCACACTTTGGCTCGTCGAAAAAATCAAAGCCTTGGCGGGTCAAAAAGCATTATTGATTTGCCGGCATGCGCAAACCGCGATCGAACTCGAACACATCGTCGAAAAGCGTTTCGGCATCGCCGCGGCCGTTTTTCATGAAGGCATGTCGATCATCGAACGCGACCGCGCGGCGGCCTATTTTGCCGACCAGGAAAGTTCAGCAAAAATATTGATCTGTTCCGAAATCGGCAGCGAAGGCCGCAACTTTCAGTTTGTCCATCATTTGATTTTATTCGATTTGCCGGACAACCCCGACCTGTTGCAGCAACGCATCGGCCGTCTTGACCGCATCGGCCAACGTCACGTCATCGAAATTCATGTGCCCTACTTAACCGGCAGCCGCGAGCATACCCTATTCCGCTGGTACGACGAAGGTTTGAACGCCTTTCGCCATAATATTTCCGCGGGACAACGCGTCGCCGGTATTCTGCATGATGAATTGCACACAGCGCTCGAAAAATACGATAGCGAATCGCTCGACAAACTGATTGCCAAAACCCAGACCCTGGCGCAACAAATCGAAACCGAATTGCATAATGGCCGCGATTTACTGCTCGAACTCAATTCCTGCCGTAAGGAAGAAGCTCAAGAACTGATCGATCGGCTCAAGCAACGAGATAGTGAAGGCATGCTATGGCCTTATATGGAAGACGTCTTCGAATGTTACGGAGTCGATACCGAATTCCATTCGGCCGATTGCTTCATTCTAAGACCCAGCGAACACCTGCGCATGTCACATTTCCCTGGTCTTTCCGAGGAAGGTATAACGGTTACCCTAAACCGCGACATTGCGCTGGCCCGCGAGGAACTGCAATTTCTAACCTGGGAACATCCAATGGTCGCCGCCGCGATGGATATGATTCTGTCCAGCGATACAGGTAATGCCGGCGTCAGCGTCGTCAAGCATAAAGACCAAAAAGCCGGCCGCTTCTTATTGGAATGCTTGTTCATCGTCGAATGCAGCGCACCGCCCGAACTGCAAGTAGGGCGCTTTCTGCCGCATACACCTATTCGCATCTTAATCGACCAAAACAAGGACGACCTGACCGATACGATCGAACATACTGAGTTGATCGACTCCGGCAAAAAATTCGACAAAACACAGATCGTCGCTTTTTTGAACGTCCAACGAAAACACCTGACCACTCTGCTCGACATAGCCGAACAAAACGCCCAAGCGCAAATGAACCGGTTGATTGAGGACAGTCAAAAAACCACGCTGGAGACGATGACCGGCGAAATCAAACGGCTGACTCGGCTAAAACAAGTCAATCCGTCGATTCGCGAAGACGAAATCGAATTCCAGAAAGAAACCGCGATGCTCTTGCACGAAAATATTCAAGATGCGCAATTACGGCTCGATGCGGTCAGGTTTATCATCACCAGTTAAAAACACCGGTCAATGAAAAAAGTCACGGTCGAAAATTACCGCGAGGATAAATACTATCCTCGCATCGTTAAAGCAACGGCTGAATTACTGACGGAACATAGAGTATTTTTACCGACGAAAGTGAAAATCCCTATGATGCAGCCACAGTTAACAGATACCCTTTTTGATGACTTTTTGCAAGTGCTACCAACGGATTTTCAGGAGCGGGCCTATGAATTACAGGCGTTTGCACGAGCGCGGAAAATCCGATCACCGCTGCAGTTATTGCAGTTAGTCCTGTTGTATTGCGGACAGGACTTGTCGTTGCGCAGCTGCGCCGGCGAAGTCGCCAAGCTTCAAGGCTATTTGAGCGATACGGCGGTGATCAAGCGATTGGCGGCCTGCGTGTCGTGGATTAAATCGTTACTGAAGAGTGTGTTCGGGTTGGATAAAGCGGTCAATCACGGTGCGCTGAATTTCATTGTGATTGACGGTTCGACTGTGCAAGAGCCGGGAGCGAACGAAACGACGTATCGCCTCCATGTGGCGATCGACTTGATGAGCTTGACACTTCGCGAGGTCAACGTCACGACCGATAAAGTCGGCGAAAGCTTGGATCATTACCAGTTGGCTGCAGGTGATGTCGCGTTAGTTGATCGAGGCTACAACCAACCGAAGTCTTTAGTCCCGCTCATTGATCGCGGCGGCCACGTCGTGCTGCGCTATAATCCGCACAGCATGACGCTTTACGAACGGTGCAACGAACCGAAAGGTGTCAAAATCGACTGGGAACAGCGCATACGCGATTTGAATGGTCAGCCGGGTGCGATACCGGTTTATCTGTGTCATCAAGACAAACGTATCGAAGGCGTGGTGCATGCCATGCCGTTACCGCCGGAACAGGCGGCGCAAGCACGCCGCAAAGCGAAACAAAACGCGCGCAAGAAAGGCCGCACGGCAAGCCAAAAGACCTTGATGCTGAGCGGCTGGGTATTGGTTTTTACCTCGATTCCCGAATCGCTGCTCGACACGAAATCAATCGCTGAGCTCTACCGGGTTCGCTGGCAAGTGGAGCTGGTCATAAAACGCCTGAAAAGCTTGCTTGATATTGACCGGCTACGCGCCCGAAAAGACAGCAAGCTGGCGGATTTATATTTGCACGGTAAGTTACTGTTTGCCGCAGTGACCCAAAAAATCGCGCAACGCCGTTTCGGCCAAGCGGCCACCACGATGGCCGGCGATCGTTCGATTACCCACTGGCATTTATGGCGCACGATCGCCAATGAGATCAAGGCAGGACTCACGGCTTGTTTTCCAAAAAATAAGCGCTTTATTGACGACCACGTAAAAAGCCTTTGTGAACGTCCGCGCAAGAGAAAGCTTCAGAGTTTGCCGGGTCGCGTTTTGGAACTCGTAACTGAGTGCTGTGCTTTAGGGGTAAGCATTGCTTGATCAAAGACTTAGATGCTTAAGTTGGCGCTTATGCCCGCCTAGGTCCCGTTAGGCCGCGCCGAGCACTGGCGATTTTGAACAGCTTTAGCTGGCCCGCAGAGCGAAACCCAGGGATGGGTTTCGTAGCAGTATCGCGGTTGTCGGTCCGCGAACAGACTCCATATAAGCGTCGCGATAGCGACACAAAACCTACTTCGGATTTCAGCTTATACGTAATCAGGATCCCTTTTGCAACGGCTTAGCTCTTCGTCCAAACGAGCTTCAAAGTCGGCTATCATGACCCCATCAATGCCGGATTTGCCTTTGTTCTTCTTCACCTGCTCAAATCCCGCACTCAAATACAACGTTGAGAACAGTTGATCGAAGAGTCTTGGTTCCTCAATCAATCGGCCATGTTCGTCGTTGATTTCACTTTTTTTCTCTCTCTTGCAATGGCCTTTCTTCAATCTCGCGCAATCGATTTGTTCACTGTTTACGACGCGAAGAGTCGATTGCTCCTGTCAGGCTGATCTCAGACCCTCAGTTTATAATCAACGGCCATGGCCACTTTCGTGTTCCACCCTTCACCTCCAACTTTCTGTCACTGGTTCGATGTTTTTCCCTCAGCTATGACACCATAACTTCATCGGCATCGAACTTTACGATTACTACGGCTGCATCTGCAGCCCCTCGGTTCATCACATCAGCATTACTGCTGTGCTTAGGGCTTAAGGTGTCGCAGTTACAACGACCCGAAGCCGACGGCCCTTCACTGGGTAAGATAGTCAACTTTATATCGGTGCACCTACCTTCAATACACCAGCAAGTTACGGTGAGAATATCGGGCTTCGGTGGGCGCGGGCGCCTCATCCTCTTGCTGCCGCCTTACGAAGGTTCACTCTCGTTTAGGTGGCTGGTTCGGCTAGAGCTTCTTTGACCGCCAAGGATGGTGGGAATGCAGATATTGCAGGGGCAAATATCTGTCAGATTCCGCATTGGCTCCCGATAACCGTGCTTCCCCGTTGGGTAGCTACCGGGAGTTTCTTTGGACACCCTTGCTTTCGCCTACATCTCCCTTCTCACAGGGCAAAGGCTAGACTTTCACCAGCTAGCAGACTACTATGCCAGTCACGCCGCTACGTTCCATCCGAGCTACGCTGCTTTCACCTTTCACCTTTCACCTTCAACATTAATCATATGCGTAGCCAACTGCTGAAGCGCCTCGCTTAAGTTAGCTCTGAGCCGAGCATCCATCGGCAGTTCGCCCAAGGCTTTGTTCATACACATCATCCATTGATCGCGTTCCGAATCGCCGATCGCAAACGGAAAATGCCGGGCGCGCAGTCTTGGGTGTCCGTATTCGCGAATGAACAAATCGGGCCCGCCAAGCCAACCGGACAAAAACTTGAATAGTTTGTCGCGCGCACCCGACAAGTCCAGTTGATGCATCGCGCGAATACCTTCGGCCTCGGGTAAGGTATCCATAAAAAAATAAAATCGGTCGACCAAGCTCAACAAGGCTTTTTCTCCGCCGATCAACTCATAAGGCGTTAATCCGGTAGGTTCTGACATGGAATAGAAGGTTTAATGGAAAATATCGTATTTTACTGTAATTCAGCATTTTAAAAAGGTTAATCCATTGGCCGTCAATACTACACCAATTTCAAAACATAAGGGTAGGCTGTGCATACCACGGTAGTACCACCAGTAGTTTAACTTGTCTTGATGTGTTGCCTTTTGCCGACATTAGGCACGCGTAGTGTTCCCTACAATTTACATTAACCTGTTAAGCGCTTCCGGTAGTAGTAGATGTTTTCAGCTCGTACCGAATACATAGCTTTTAATGACCCGCCTACACATTTCGCTGCAAATGACTTACAAACTCAATGAAACTCTTGTACTATTGGCTGGTCTGTATTATCCGTAAGTTATTAATTGACATAGGAGTCATTAAACATGAGATTGAATACCGCAGTTTCACGCCCGGAAGCAAGCATTCTGGCGACCAATAAAATGCTGAAAAACACTTATATGCTGTTGTCGATGACCTTATTGTTCAGCGCGCTGACAGCGGGTCTGGCAATGACGCTGAACCTGCCTCACCCGGGCATGATCGTCTCGATGATCGGCTATTTCGGTTTGCTGTTTCTGACGACCAAATTCAGTAACAGCAGTCTTGGCCTAGTCTTTGTATTCGCATTGACCGGTTTCATGGGACTGACCTTGGGACCTATTTTAAGCATGTATATCAATGCGTTCAGCAACGGTCATGAATTAATTCTGACGGCACTAGGCGGCACCGGCGTAATTTTTCTAGGGCTTTCCGCATACGCGCTGACGACCCGCAAGGATTTCAGCTTCATGGGGGGATTCTTGATGGTCGGCATTCTGGTTGCTTTTTTGGCCGGAATCGGCGCGGTCGTATTTTCTATGCCGGCACTGTCCTTGGCAGTATCCGCGATGTTCATTCTGCTGATGTCGGGCATGATTTTGTTCCAAACCAGCGCCATCGTTAACGGCGGCGAAAGCAATTACATTCTGGCGACGGTCTCGTTGTATGTGTCTATTTACAACTTGTTCCTGAGCTTGTTGCAATTGCTTGGCGTCTTCGGCGGCGATGATTGATCGAAACACACTGCGCGCCAAAAGCCCGGTATACGCCGGGCTTTTGTTTATTGTATTCGCATTGAGCGGCTGCGAAAGCGCAAAAACCCCCGACCAAGTCACCCGCTCTTTCTGGACGGCTCTAATCGATAACGACTTAGCTACCGCCGAAAGCTACGTAACCGATGACAGCATTGCTTTGCTTGCTGCACCCCCTCATGATTTTTCAAACATCACCTCGCTCGAAACCGGCAAAGTGATCATCGACGGCAATATTGCCTCCGTCGAAACGATCCTTAACTCCGAAGATTCAAGCCTTAGTCCTCGACCGTTTGAAACGGCGCTGGTCATCGAAAACGAATTATGGCGAATCGACTACCGCCGAACCAAGCAAAACATGGCAGGAACCGTATTCGACGGTTTTTTCAAAAGCCTGCAAAACCTCGGCGAAAAATTTCAAAACCAATTCGAAAAACAACTGCCCTTGCTTGAAAAAGAGATCGAATCGTTCGGCGAGCAATTGGAAAAACAACTGGAAGAATTTGGCCGCCAACTAGAAAAAAAGTTTCCTTCGAAACAACCTGCTGAACCGCAACCCGATACGATTTAACAAAAATAACAGTTATCCTAGAAAAAGCATTTCACCATGAAGATCATGAAGAATAGGAAGTTAATTCAATAGCTTATTAAGCGTTTGTATAGAACTTTCGCTCACCAAAAAGGTTAGCGAGAAGGATTTGGTAAGTTCATGGAATCCTTCATGAACTTCATGTGCTTCATGGTTAAACTGCCGAATTCAGGGTTATACCTTTCGCACCTCAAATTTCGGCAGTGCTTGAGGATGCGCCGGGCTGTGCGACCCCTCACCTAGCGTTAGGTGAGGGGCCGGAATGGAGCGGGCATAGAGCCTACAGGGACGTATTGACGGCGTCCTTTGAGGAGCATCCCGGCGCCGAATTTTGATCTACGATAGGTATCACACCCTAAAATCCCGTTCGCCCTTAGCTTTGTCGAAGGCTTTGACAGCATGAATGCTGCCATAGAGTCTACAAGGACGTATTCGCCCGGCGCCAAAATTTAACTCGCAAAGGGTATAATAGCGCCTCACAAAAAACAGCATTTCCATTTTTCTCACAACTTATTTTTATAATGACAGGAATCAAACTTTTTGTCGGCCTTGGCAACCCCGGCAAGCAATACGAAGATACGCGACATAATGCCGGTTTTTGGTGGATTGACCATATCGGAAGACTCAATAATACTCGAATGAACGCCGAAGCCAAGTTTTTCGGAAACGCCGGCAAACTAAACACTTCGGGCCATGAGGCATGGCTTTTGAAACCCTCAACATTTATGAATCTCAGCGGCCGTTCGGTTAGCGCGCTGGCTAAATTTTACAAAATCCCTCCCGAAGCGATCCTAGTCATTCATGACGAACTTGATCTTCCTCCGGGCACTTGCAAGTTGAAAAAAGGCGGCGGTCACGGCGGTCATAACGGCCTGAAAGATATCAATGCGCAATTAGGCAGCAATGAATACTGGCGCTTAAGACTCGGCATAGGTCATCCAGGCGATAGAAATGCCGTTGTCAATTACGTGCTACACACACCCTCAAAAAACGAACTGCAAGTTATCGAGCAATCGATAGACGAAAGCGCTTCAGTCTTATCATTATTGCTTCAAGGTCAATTCGATCAAGCCATGCAAACGCTACATAGCAAGTCTGCATAATCCAAAAATCATAGGGTCGCCATTATACCTTTCGCACTTCAGACTAATACGTTTACCCTAAGCATATCTATACCTAACGCCGAAATTAAAGTTCGATAGAGATAGATATCATATCGTCAAGATTTCAAGCTAACCTGCGCAAAAAATAAAAACACTGGCTTCAGACTTGACAAAATTTCCTTATTAGAGAAACTAAAGCAGTTTTTTAAAATTAGAGCACCCCCTTGAACGATATTCCCCTTAGTATACTTTTCGGCACACTGGCAATTCTTCTTTTACTCTCTGCGTTTTTTTCCGGATCGGAAACAGCCTTAATGACAATCAACCGTTATCGGCTGAAACATTTGGTAAAAAAACGCCATCGCGGAGCAACTAAAGCTCACAAACTTCTCAAGCGTCCCGACCGCCTGATCGGGCTTATATTATTAGGTAACAATTTCGTTAACGTCCTAGCTTCCTCTATCGTTACCGTCATTTCCATTCGCTTGGGCGGTGAATCGGCCATTGCGATAGGCGCCGGGGCACTAACCCTGACCATCCTAATCTTTGCTGAAGTCACGCCAAAGACTTTGGCCGCGATTAGGCCTGAGTCGTTGGCCTTTATATCCGCGTGGATTTATGTACCGTTATTAAAAATATTTTATCCGATCGTTTGGGTCGTCAATCTTATCTGCAACTTATTACTTAGGATATTCGGCATTCATGTCTCAATAAACAGACAAGAAACCATTAATAAAGAAGAACTTAGGAGCATAGTATCGGAAGCCGATAGCTTAATGCCTACCCGTTACCACAACATGATGCTGAGTATTTTGAACCTGGAGTCCGCTACGATCGAAGACGTTATGACGCCGCGCAATGAAATCATCGGCATCGACTTAGAAGACCCTATTGAAACGATAATCGAGGTTCTTCAAAATAGCAAACATACTCGCCTACCCGTCTATAAAAAAAGCATCGATAGAGTACTCGGCTTTTTGCATTTACGAACGGCTCTGTCGTTCACCCAGCAGCCTGAATTCGACAAGCAACATATTACCAAAAACCTTATCAAGCCTTATTTCATTCCTGAAAACACGCCTCTACACACGCAAATGCAATATTTCAAGAACGAAAGGATCCGTATGGGACTGGTTGTAGATGAGTACGGCGATGTTTTAGGGCTAGTTACACTAGAAGATTTATTGCAAGAAATCGTGGGCGAATTGGTCAACGAGGACTTGGGTGTATTCAAGCAATCCGACGGTAGTTACCTGGTCGATGCCAGCTTGACCGTACGGGAATTAAACCGCATCGCCAACTGGGAGCTCCCTACCGAAGGCCCTAAAACAATCAACGGATTGATTATCGAGTTCATGGAAACCATCCCGGAACCGGGAACCAGCTTAAAATTGCACGGTTATCCGGTGGAAATCATCAAACGTAACAAAAACTCAGTCACACAAGTCAAATTTCTTCCGTTCAAGACAGGTCATCATTAACACTATTTTTTGGGCAACAGAATTAATACGGTCTATACTTTATGTCTGATAGTTAAGTACTCGCGGATACCATGGCAAAATTCACCGTTTTTTTCAAAGATAAAGCGATCGATTCGGTATTGTTTGAATCTGGCGTTATGCATATCGGTCGCGACGAAAGCAATGATCTGACACTCAACAGCTTGGCGGTAGCTCCGGCACATGCTGCCGCGATCATTAAGCAAAACGGTTGCCTAATCAAACAACTCAACGATGACTTTCCATTGATCGTCAATGGCGAAAAGCTTAAAGAATCCCTTCTTAATAATAACGACCGCATTACCCTTGGAAAATATTCACTGATATTCAATACCACAGAGTCGGTGGCTGAAATACCCAAGCACGAAAGCCCCGAGGTTAGCATGCTCAATCAAGAGATAGAGCACAACCTGAACTTACCCGAAGCCAACCTTCAGGTCATGGACGGACAGCATATCGGAAGAATTCTACCCATGAAAAAAGCCATGACTCGGCTAGGACGAAGCGGCGGAGGAATTGCTGTTATCGCCCGACGAAAAGAAGGTTACTTCATTTCTTCGCTGGAAAACAATTCGACCATGACGATCAACAACCAGCCCTTGGGCGATAAAACCGTAAAACTGAATAACAACGACTTGATTGTCATCGACAATACCACCCTACAGTTTTTTCAAAATCCAAATAAATGAAGCCCACCTCTCCCACCGACAAACGCCGTTATCATCGTATTTTTTACGATACCCCTGCACAATTGAGCTGCGAAGAAATAAACCGGCCATGCAGACTGGTCGACCTTTCATTGAAGGGCTGCCTGCTTCGCTTCGATGGCCCTTGGCAAGGCGACTTGGAAAAGATTTATATGCTCACATTCAGTCTTTCCGAGGACTACACCATTGCAATGGCGCTAAGCATATCGCATATCGTCGATGACACCGCCGGATTTAAATGTGAACACATCGACATCGACAGCATCACACACCTGAGACGCCTGGTTGAATTGAATCTTGGCGATAGTGAATTATTGGAACGAGACTTACTTGCGCTGAGCGAGCTTGAACTTTGAGCAACCTCCAGGCTATAACCGCGTGGAACAAGGCCGTTAGCACTCAACCTCGCCCAATACATCCAATGCCTCGGCCAAATTAGCAACCGGGTAAATCCTTAACCCTTCAACAGCTTTTTTAGGAGCATTGCTCTTTGGTATCACCGCCTTCTTAAAGCCGTGCTTGGCCGCATCGTTGATTCGCGCTAAACCGTTCGCAACCGGTCTAATTTCGCCATTCAAACCCAGTTCTCCGAAAAAAAACGTATCATGCGGAATGATTTTATCTTTCAAGCTGGATACGATCCCGACCACAATCGCCAAATCGGAACTGGTTTCGGTAACCTTGATGCCGCCGACCACATTCGCATAAATTTCATCATTGGCGGTAAATATTCCGCCGTGTCTCGATAATATCGCCAGCAACATCGCCAATCGGTTCTGATCGAAGCCTACTGCCAAGCGCCGGGGATTACCGTATTGACACTCGGTGACCAATGCTTGAATTTCAACTAACAATGGCCGGGTACCTTCCCACAGTACTGTCACAACACTACCCGAGGACGGCTTTTCTGCCCGGTTTAGAAACATCGCGGAAGGATTTTTAACCTCTTTGAGACCGGTACTGTCCATCGCAAAAAAACCCAATTCGCCGACGCTACCGAAACGATTCTTATCGGCTCTAAGCACCCTGAACCGAGCATCGTTAGTCGACGACAACACCACTTGGGTATCGACAATATGACTGAGCGTCATTGGCCCCGCCAACGACTGATCCTTGGTGACATGACCAACCAAAAACACCGAGACATCATGCCGCTTGGCATATTGAGTCAGGTAACTTGCCGACTCCCTAACTTGAGATACCGACCCCGGTGCCGAGTCGGTATCTTGGGTATACATGACCTGTATCGAATCGACCACTAAAACCTGCGGATTGATGTCGTCCAACACATCGCACACGTTCTGCACCGAAGTTTCCGCAAGCATGTTGATCCGCTCACCTGACACATTCAGTCGGTGAGCCCGTTCGGCGATTTGCTGCAAAGACTCTTCGCCTGAAACATAGAGCACATCGATCCCGCGTCGGGCCATGTCGGCAATCGCCTGGAGCAATATGGTACTCTTTCCAGCCCCCGGCGCGCCGCCGATTAGCGTAACGCTGCCTCTGACAACACCGCCTCCCAAAACTCGATCGAACTCGGAAATGCCGGTCGACAGTCGCTCCGCCTGAGCCAAATCAACATCGGACAATGCTTGCACGGACGACCTAACCCCGGAATAACCGTCCGTTCTTTTATTCCGCTCGGATTTTCCCGCACCTAGCCTCACTTCCTTAATTGAATTCCATGCTCCACAGGCAGTGCATTGCCCGTTCCAACGAGGGTAATCGGCACCGCATTCCTCGCAGACGAAGGCTGTTTTAGTTTTTTTACTCATATGGGATGAAAAATTACTCCCTTTATACTCAAAAAATGGCTAACTTTATGAAGGTATGGGGTGTGGCTAGCGAGGATGTCGGCAGCAGGGCAGATTTTTGCTCCATGCAAAATCTGCATTCACGCCATCCCTGGCGTTCGATTGCTGCCGTCAAGCCCCCATGGATGGGTTTACCCAGCACCTAAATTCCATAGCCCATTGGCTATGTTTAATGTCATGGCTAATTTAGGTGCTGGATGAATTCCATAGTCCATTGGCTATGGGCAACTATCTGAGATAATTTAGGTGCTGGGTGAACGGCGGTCCTCGATAGACACATCCCATACCTTTTATTCTTAGACGGTTTTTCGATCAAAAGGGAGTATGCAAGCAATAGCCTGCTTATCCTTACTCTTGCGGGATACGATAACCGCGCCCGCGCAATGTTTCGATCGGCTTACTTGTCCCGTCGGGATCAAGCTTTTTTCTTAAACGACCAATAAAGACTTCGATCACATTACTATCCCGATCGAAATCCTCTTCATAGATATGTTCAGTCAATACCGACTTTGATATGACTTCGCCTTTACGAAACATCAGGTACTCAAGCACTTTGTATTCAAACGCGGTCAATTCGAGCCTCTCGCCGGATACCCTGACTTCTTGCGCGGCAGTATCCAACTCGATATTCGCGTGCTTTAAAACAGGATGGGCCTTGCCTCCGGAGCGCCTAATCAAGGCATTGAGACGAGCTAACAACTCTTCGTAATGAAAAGGCTTGACTAAATAATCATCGGCGCCGGCTTCAAGCCCTTCCACCTTTTCCTGCCAGCGGCTTCTTGCGGTCAAGATCAATATTGGAATTACCACCTCGTCTTTGCGCAAGCGTTTTATCAATTCGATGCCTGAAAAATCGGGAAGGCCTATATCGACGATGGCCGCATCGACCGGATATTCCTTACCCAAATAATAACCGTCACTGCCTTTATTAGCCGTATCAACGGCAAAGCCCTTATCGGTCAAAAATTTTTTGATTTGTTCGCACAGAATTAATTCGTCTTCAACGACTAAAATACGCATCGGTCACTTCCTTTTAGGATCGAGTATGAAAAAACTTCGATAACTGCAGGAAGGGGGTTCGGTGGCTCGATTGACAGGTGTCGGCGGCAGGGCAGATTTTTGCTCCTGCAAAATCTGCATTCATGCCATCCTTGGCATTCAGATGCCGCCGTCAAGCCTACATGGACGTATTCACGGCGCCCTGTGCGAGTCACTGTACCGCAGCAAAGCCTACTACTTGTAGAAGTCATTTTGTGCATGCTCCTTACCTATCCCTACCTAATAATCGCCCTGTTTCGGCATCGATACGCTGATATTGTATTCTGCCGTCGGGTGTCAGGATTTTGATGACATGAACCTTTCGGCCTTCAATCGATTCGGTTTTAGCCCCCAGCACTTTGACTCTGCTATCCTGACGAACTTGCTTGGTCGCTTCATCCAAACTTACCATCGCGACCATAAATTCGCCCCCGAATGAAACAGAGACAGGTAATAATGCGGTCATCAATACCACTTTGATTAAATTTGTCATTGCTAATCCAGCACCTTAAATTAATATTCGCATTTTGCCTTAAAAGCGACCAAGGCAATGAAGTAGACCGAGCTTAAAGGGTTCATCTGAACCCTTACTGAATAAAAGGTTATTGAATCAGCATTTTTTCGCTAAAGATGCCTAGCGACTTACCGAACGACGCACCGATTCTACCCGCCAACTTATCGAGTAAGCGCTCGGGCGGCGTAAAATTAACCAATTTTTCGGCGCCGATAACATGCTTGGCAACATAATTTGCACTACCGAAATCGTCGGCCAGGCCCAATTCAACCCCTTCTTTCCCGGTCCAAACCATACCGGAAAATATCAAGTCAGTCTCCTTTAAACGTGTTCCTCGCCCTTCTTTTACCGCATCGATAAATTGCTGGTGCACTTGACCGAGCAATTTCTGCATGTGCTGAATTTCTTCTTCATCTACCGGTAAAAAAGGGTCAAGCATTCCTTTATGTTCCCCGGACGTTAGTAAACGCCGCTCTACCCCCAGCTTATCGAGCGTATCGACAAAACCGAAACCGTTCATCAACACGCCGATCGAACCGATCAGGCTGGCTTGATTCACATAAATTTTATCGGCTGCCGAAGCGACGTAATAGCCGCCGGACGCACAGATATCCCCCACGACCGATATAATCGGCAAGTCGGGATATTCTTTCTTCAATTCCCTGATTTCATGAAAGATATAGTCCGATTGCACAGGGCTCCCGCCCGGTGAATTGACATTCAGAATGATGCCGCGCGTGCTATTGTCTTTCGCGGCTTGACGCAACCCTTTGATAATGCGGCTCGCATTGGCATCCTTATCCTCGGCAATCATGCCGACCACATCGATCACCGCGGTATGCCCCTTAATATCCAACCCCATCCCAATGTCGTCCTTCCACTTTGGAAACATAATTGCCGCAAAAATGGCAACCAAATACAAAAAAGTCAGCATTTTGAAAAAAATGCCCCAGCGCCTTGCCCTTCTTTGTTCCGTTATCGCCGCAAAAGCTAATTTTTCTATCGTTTCCCGTTCCCAACCGTCTTTCCGTTCCGATTTAGAAACGGCCTGGCTGTCATTATTGCTTTCCACTTGTTAACCTCAAATAAATTCCAGTAATTGTGATGTTTGTGCCAAATTAAATAAAGGGTCGTATTGCCGCAACAGTTCCGGACTATGCGCCCCGCAAGCAACGGCCGCCGAAACAATGCCCGCATTACGAGCCATTTGCAAATCATGAATCGAATCGCCGACCATCAAGGCTCGTTCGGTCGGAATTTCGAGGCGATCGATGATTTCTTGCAACATGACAGGAGCCGGTTTGGATGCGGTTTCGTCGGCGCAACGAGTGATGTCGAACAAATGTTCGGTACCGGTTTGCACGAGAGCCTTTTGCAAGCCTTTCCGCCCCTTTCCGGTAGCCACCGCCAACCGATAGCCACTCGCTCTCAGGATATTTAGCATATCGAACACACCTTTAAACAAATCGGCTCGGCTCAGCTGTTTGGCAAAGAAAGCCTGACCATAATGCTCGATAAACGTATTCCTGGCGTCATTATCGGCTTCCGGGAACAGCTGGCGCACAGCATTATCGATGCTCAATCCGATAACATCCTTTGCCACTTGATCCTCAGGCACCTCAAAACGACATCGAACAGCAGCATTCTGCAAACAATGCACGATCCAATCGATCGTATTGACCAGTGTTCCATCCCAATCAAAAATAATCAAATCAAAGCGTTTAGGAACGAACATCAAACAACTTTTTCAAATGTTGGAAGGGGGGGCGGTGGCTCGATTGACAGGTGTCGGCGGCAACAGGGACAGCTGCCGTCAAGCCTACACGGATGTATTCACGGCGTCCTGTTAAGCGAGCCACCGAACCGCCACAAAGCTTACTGTTTCGAGAAGTTGTTATATGCATATTCCTTAGTCATCATTATTATTGTTAATCAATGCTTCCATTAGCTTCGGCACGGGCGCGGTAATCTGCAATCGTTGACCGGTAACAGGGTGGACGAATTCCAATCGGTAAGCGTGCAAAAACATTCGCTTAAAACCCAATTTTTTGAACGCCTTATTAACGTCGAAGTCGCCATAACGCTCGTCGCCGATGATGGGATGGCCTAGCCAGGCGGCATGAACACGAATCTGATGCGTTCGTCCTGTCTTAGGTGACGCTTCGACCAAAGTCGCATTGGGCAATAGCTTAATGCGTCGGAAAAAAGTTTCGGCTTCTTTTCCCGATCGACTCACTTCGACCATACGCTCTCCGCCTTTGTTGACATTTTTTTGCAACGGGGCTGTAACCACCAATTTTTTTCGCGCCCAACGACCCGCCAAAACGGCCAAATAGGTTTTTTGAATATCGTCGCCGCGAAACAGTTCATGCAGTTTTCGCAAAGCACTCCTTTTCTTCGCAATCAATAAACAACCGGAAGTATCCCTGTCCAAGCGGTGCACCAACTCTAGAAACGGCGCAGCAGGCCTTATTTGCCTGAGCCCTTCGATGACCGCAGAATCCAGTCCGCTACCGCCATGCACGGCAAAGCCGGACGGCTTATTGAGCACCAACAGCACATCGTCTTCATACAAAATGTCATGTTCTAGACTGTGTCTTAATGATTGCGGCACAAATGCATCATTTTCGGTCTCGGCAACGCGTATTGGCGGAATCCTGACGACATCGCCCTCCTTCAAGCGATATTTCACATCCACACGACCCTTATTCACGCGCACCTCGCCCTTTCGAACAATCCGATAAATCCGGCTCTTAGGCACGCCTTTCAGCTTGGCAATCAAAAAGTTATCAAGCCGCTGATCGCAGTTTTCCTCAAAAACTTCAATAAATTGAACGCCCGAATGCGTTTCTTGCTGTACTGATTTCATCGAATAATGATACCAGTATATTTTATGACATGATTCTTTAAATTGATGAGTGCCGTTAACATTGATATATTAGGCCAGTTTATACAACTAAAATAAACGCTCCGTCCGCCTTATGCGATTAGGAGCCCTAAAAAATTATTCGCTGACCAGTTACTAAACGACTGTTCAGTCATTGGAATTTTGGGTTTTATCGTTCGACCCGTGATGAGCGAAATATAATAATTCCTGTTTAGGAAGGATTTTACAAGAAGACAGGCTTGCGCACACCTATTCGCATCGAATAAATCATGCTGAATAAACAATGCAAATTCTTTTGCTTTTCATAACTTAAACGAATGAACGAAAGCAAGCGAGACCGCCAATCATAGGACGGCACACCCCCCCGTCCCGGCCCTAAAAGCCGCGGCATCGTAACAGCCCATACGAAGGTCTAACGCCGATGCGCAACCTGAAAGTCTTAAAAAAATTCTAAACATGGGACAGGAATAATCAAGGATACCTTAAATGAAAAGAATGCTTATCAATGCCACGCAACCTGAAGAACTGCGTGTCGCTTTGGTAGATGGTCAAAAACTTTACGATTTTGACATTGAAGTCCCTTCAAAAGAACAAAAAAAGTCAAACATTTACAAAGGCATTATTACCCGTATCGAACCCAGCCTAGAAGCCGCTTTCGTGAATTACGGCTCCGAAAAACACGGCTTTTTACCCTTTAAAGAAATCGCTCCGAACTTCCGGCAACGCGCGGAAGGCGACACCTCCGAAGGCGGACGCGCATCGATCAAAGATCAAATCAAGGAAGGCCAAGAAATCGTCGTTCAAATCGAAAAAGAAGAACGCGGAAACAAAGGCGCGGCATTAACCACCTACATCAGCCTCGCCGGAACCTATTTGGTATTGATGCCGAACAACCCGAAAGCCGGCGGTATTTCCAGGCGCATTGAAGGCGATACGCGAAATGAATTGCGTGAAGTCATGGCGGCATTGGAGATTCCCGACACCATGGGTTTGATCGTCCGTACCGCCGGTTGCGGCAAGAGCGCCGAGGAACTGCAATGGGACTTGAATTATCTATTGCAACTATGGGAAGCGATCGAACGTTCGGCTAGCGAGCACTCGGCCCCTTTTTTGATATTCCAAGAAAGCAATGTCATCATCAGAGCCCTGCGCGACCATCTACGCGGCAACATTGATGAAATCCTAATCGACAAGGAAGAAGCATTCCACCTGGTGCAAAAGTTTTTGAAACAGGTCATGCCGCACTTTTTGTCTAAAGCGAAACTCTATCAGGATTCGGTACCGTTGTTTAGTCGCTATCAAATCGAATCGCAAATCGAAATCGCCTACGGACGCGAAGTATCGCTGCCATCCGGCGGCTCGATCGTGATCGATCATACCGAAGCATTGACCTCGATCGATATTAACTCGGCACGCGCGACCAAAGGCAGCGACATCGAAGAAACCGCTTTGAACACCAACCTTGAAGCCGCCGATGAAATCGCTCGTCAGTTACGGCTTCGCGATTTGGGCGGTTTGTTCGTGATCGACTTCATCGATATGATGGCCAATAAAAATCAACGCGCGGTCGAAAACCGCTTACGCGATGCGTTAAAAATCGATCGCGCTCGTATACAAACCAGCCGTATTTCGCGATTCGGCTTGCTGGAAATGTCTAGACAGCGGCTTCGACCTTCGCTAGGAGAATCCACGCAACTAATCTGCCCACGCTGTAAAGGCCAAGGAACGATCCGTAATGTCGAATCGGTCGCATTGGCAGTGCTGCGCGTACTGGAAGAAGAAGCGATGAAACCCGGCACCGAAAAAGTCATCGCGCATTTGCCGATCGAAAGCGCGACTTTCCTGCTCAATGAAAAGCGGCCAGCTATCGAATTGATCGAGTCTCGATTAAAAGTCGGCATCGTGATTCTGCCGAGCAAACACCTGGAAACGCCGGCTTACACGATAGACCGAATCAAAGCCAAGGATGCGATCGAGGAAAAACCTAGCTATTTACAAATCAAGGAAGAAGATATTCCGCTTCCTGAGTTCGCGCAACAGATCAAGCCCAAAGCCGAACAAGCGGCTATTAAAGAATTTCTACCCGATGCGCCTGCGCCGGTACAAAATCGCAATACCTCGGCCAGCCTGATTAAGCGCTTTTGGCAAAAATTGGTCGGCGGTAAAGAAGAAACGACAGCCACACCCCAGCCAGCCAAAAAACAGGAACGAAAAGAAGGCGAAGAAAGAACGCAGGGCAAAAAACGCGATAACAAACGTGGACCGGGAAGTCGAAGTAACCGACCTAAAAGGCCCGCCAATAAGCGTGAAACAAAACCTGACGAACAGAAAGAGACCATTACTGAAGAAGTCGCTCAACAATCGGTTGAGCCGGACAAAACGACGAATGAAGCTGTCGAACAACCGGTAAAAAAATCGCCATCCAGAAATGGAAGAAGAGGCCCGAATAGACGTCGTCCTCGGAACCCGAATTACCGAAAACCGGAATCCTCACAACAGGACGAAACCAGCGGACCGAACGTTCCAACTCAAGCCGATGAAGGCCCGAAATCGGCAGAAGTGGTTAAAACACAAGACGAGAAGCCTCGCCGTGAACAAGACGCTACCGGCGCTAAACCGGACAACAATACCGACAGCAAACCCGTTGTTAAATCCGAAAGCGAATCGGACGTCTAAACATTAATCCCTTTTAAACTCACGGTTGCCGGAACCAAAATAACGGCAACCGTGAGGCCTACAGAAGGAACCCCATGAAATTCTCTCGCTATTTCAGTCAAAAAACATCACCCAATAACCCGCTTGGCTAAAATACCGACCAATAACCCGCCCATCAAATAACCTATCGCCATTTCGGACATCGCTAACAGTTTTTGCAGAGAACCGACCGGTACGATATCGCCATAACCGACCGTCGTAAATGTCGTCAGTGAAAAATACAGACAGTCCAAAAACGAGCGATCCATCAAACCCCAAAAAATTGCAGCATAAGCTAACACGAAACCCACAACCCATAGCGCATATCGCGAAAATGAACGACCATAATCGCAGGACCAGCGTAAAAAACAGGCGAATACCGGATAATGCCTATCCAATTGCTGAATACGTTGCTGCGACAAGGCTAAATCATATAACAAGGTTGCCAACGTAAAGTTGACTGCATGCAAATTGACGCCTAAAAAACGCGTGGAACTATTGAAACGCACATTGTCGAGCAAAGCCCTATTAAGTACGGCAAAATCGAATCGCGCACCGGAAATATCGCTCTCCGACAAATAACTGTCGGATAAATTACTGTAGGACAAATCAGCGCCGGACAAATCGGCATAAAAGAAGTCGATGTTCGACAGATCGAGTTTCGACAATTCGGCATTCGGCAAAGGAATACCGCGCAAGTCAAACTGGCCGGCAAACTTGCCGACATGACGCTCCAACGTCTCGCGCGACCAGCGTCCAGCATTTAAGCTATTCAATACACCGAGTCCTGTTGGTTTACGCCAACGCCCGCGCAAGGTTTCCTTCTCCAAGTTGGCGAAATGCTTCCATTCCAAACTATCCTTATCGCTAATGTCGACCGTAGGTCCAATAAATTCATTCATGCATGAATCATAACAAAATCAAAATAACACTAAAACCCCGAACACAAGTGAATAGTGAATAGTGAATAGTGAATAGTGAATAGTGAATAGTGAATAGTGAATAGTGAATAGTGAATAGTGAAATGATTCGGAGTTTAAACTACTTGTCAAGTTCTAATTTCCCCTTTCCCCTCACCTATATCTAACCTCAACAGCATCCGCCCCCAGCAAACGCTTTAACCGCAAGACCAATTCATCCGAAGGATGCACGCGCCATTCATCGCCGAATTGTAGCGATGACTTGGCTGTTGCGGAACGATAAGCAAGTACAATAGGGCAAGAACCACCCTTAAACGGTTGCAGCGTATCATCGAGCTTATCGACGAACGACTTTGCATCGCGCTGTTCATTCGTATTCGCCCACTGCAACGAAAGACATCGGGCATATTGATTCCGTGCGTCTTCGATACTGTATAGTTTATCGACCGTCAATCTCAGCATGCCGCTAAAATCGTCAATCGCAACACCGCCCTCTGCGACCAGCAAGGCATCCTTAGACAATAAATCGCGGTATCTTTCGTAACTGTCGCCGAAAATTGCCAATTCAAGACGGCCGGACCGATCATCCAAGGTCGCAAACCCCATCGTTTTGCCGTTTTTATTTTGCCGCGTCCGTAATTCCACGACTAGTCCTGCGGTGCGCGCCTCCATTTTTCCTCGCGTGCGCTCAACATCACCCAAGATCTTACCAATCTTGCCATGCACGATATGCTTCAATTCCGATTCATATTGCGTAATCGGATGTCCGGTCAAGAACAAGCCCAAGGTCTGCTTTTCGGCGGCCAATCGCTCCGATTCGGTCCAAGGCTCGGCTTGAGTCGTATAGACGTCCTCCTGTATCCTGTCGTCCTCATCGGGCATGCCCAAACCGAACAAGTCGTTTTGTCCGGTTTGGGCCATCTTGCCGTACTGTTCGGCCACCCGTAATGCAATTGGCAATTCCGCCAAATGCGCCGCTCGATTGGCATCAATCCGATCGAACGCACCCGCCCGAATCAAGGCCTCAAGCACACGACGATTGACCTTCCTCAAATCAACGCGCTTGCATAAATCGTACAGCCCTGCGTAAGATCCGTTAGCTTCGCGTTCTTTTAATAAATCCTCGATCGCGGATTCGCCGACCCCCTTGATTGCACCGATTCCATACACGATTTGACCTTTGTCGTTGACCGTGAAACGATAATTCGATTCGTTGAGATCGGGCGGGCAAATAGCCAATTTCATTTCGCGGCATTCTTCAATCAACACCACGACTTTATCGGTATTGTCCATATCGGAAGACAGCACCGCCGCCATAAACTCAGCCGGATAATGCGCCTTCAGCCAGGCGGTTTGATAAGCGACCAAGGCATAGGCTGCCGAATGCGATTTGTTGAAACCGTAGCCGGCAAACTTTTCCATCAAATCGAAGATATAAGTCGCGACGCTTTCCTCGATGTTATTCGCGACCGCACCTTCTGTGAAAATTTCGCGCTGCTTGGCCATCTCCTCGGGTTTTTTCTTACCCATCGCGCGGCGCAGCATGTCCGCACCGCCGAGGGTATAGCCGGCCAGTTCACGAGCGATCTGCATGACCTGCTCTTGATACAAAATAACGCCGTTAGTCGATTTAAGAATCGGCTCCAGCATGGGATGGGCATATTCGGCTTTCGCGCCGTGCTTGACGTTGATGTAATCGTCGACCATGCCGGACTCGAGCGGACCGGGCCGAAACAAAGCCACCAAGGCGATGATATCGTCGAAACAATCGGGCTTGAGCTTTTTGATCAACTCTTTCATGCCGCGCGATTCCAACTGAAACACCGCGGTCGTCTGCGCTTTCTTCAATAATTCATAGGAGGCCGAATCGTCGCGCGGAATCGTGCTAATATCGACGATAGCCTCGCCTATTTGCTGCTTCTTTAGGTTAATCGTCTCGAGTGCCCAATCGATGATCGTCAGGGTTCGAAGCCCCAAAAAGTCGAACTTGACCAGACCAACCGCCTCGACATCATCCTTGTCGAACTGCGTGACCAGGTTGCCGCCGCCCTGCTCGCAATAAAGCGGCGTAAAATCGGTCAACTTGGTCGGCGAAATCACTACCCCTCCGGCATGTTTACCGGCATTACGCGAAACCCCCTCGAGCGATCTCGCCATATCGATCAGCGTTTTGACTTCCTCTTCAGTCTCATACAACTGCTTGAGATCGGGGCTATCCTGCAGCGCCTTAGTCAGCGTCATGCCTATTTCGAAAGGAATCAGTTTTGCCAAGCGGTCGACGAAGCCGTAGGAAAAACCAAGCACTCGACCGACATCGCGCACGACCGCTTTTGCCGCCATCGAACCATAGGTAATGATCTGCGCGACATGGTCGCGACCATAATGACGCGCGACATAGTCGATAACCTCATCGCGCCGGTCCATACAGAAATCGACGTCGAAGTCGGGCATCGAAACCCGCTCCGGATTCAAGAAGCGTTCGAATAAAAGATCGAATTCGATCGGATCGAGGTCGGTAATTTTCAAGACATAAGCTACCAGCGAGCCGGCGCCAGACCCCCTGCCCGGTCCAACCGGAATCGCGTTGTTCTTGGCCCATTGAATAAAGTCGGCAACGATCAGAAAGTAACCGGGAAAGCCCATCTGCGTAATCACTTTCAACTCGGTCTCGAGCCTGTCGTAATAAACCCGGCGGTTCTCTTCTTCGCTACCGGAACCGAAAGCCGGGTGTTGTTGAAGGCGCTCTTCGAGTCCCTGACGGGACACTTCGATCAGATAGTCATCGATCGTCATGCCTTCCGGAACCGGAAAGTCGGGCAAATAATTTTCGCCTAGCGTCAGCTCCAGATTACAACGCTTGGCGATTTCGACCGAATTTTCCAAGGCTTCCGGGATATCGGCAAACAGCCCCTGCATTTCTTCACCGCTACGCAGATATTGCTGATTGGTGTAATCTTTCGGCCGCCGATTGTCATCTAAAACCCGTCCTTGATGAATACACACCCTGACTTCATGCGCATCGAAATCCTCCGGACGAATAAATCGGACATCATTGGTCGCGACGACCGGCAGCTCCATTTGTTGAGCCAAATCGACAGCCGCCGCCACATAGCGTTCTTCCTCGGCTTTACCGACACGTTGCAACTCGAGATAAAAGGAATCTTCGAATAAATGACTCCATCCCTCGGCCAGGCGTTTGGCCTCGTCGACATTTTCCGCCAACAAGGCCCTGCCGATATCGCCGCTCATGGCTCCTGATAAGGCGATCAGCCCATTGTGATTGTCGGTGATCCATTCGCGCTGAACCATAGGCACGCCTTGATGCTGCCCTTCCTGATAAGACTTTGAAATCAATTCGGTCAGCGTCGTATAACCATTAAGGTTTTTAACCAACAGCGTTAGACAGTAAGGCGATGACGGATCGTCTGGATTGAAGATGTGTACATCGGCGCCGGAAACAGGCTTTATCCCTTGCCCTAGCGCGGCGCGGTAGAATTTGACCAACGAAAATAGATTGGATTGTTCGGTAACCGCGACGGCCGGCATGTTCATGTCGGCTAAGGCTTTAATCAGCGGCTTGATTCGAACAATACCGTCGACCAATGAAAATTCGGTATGAACTCTAAGATGAACGAATGAAGGTTGCATGTTGAATGAGGTATTATCGCGCGGAGGCGCAGGGGCGCGGAGAAGTGCAGAACCTAAGCCCTGTTAATCATTAACGAAATGACGCGGCAAAATATGATTTTAGAAATACGGAATGCCCCATGCACTTTTTCAATCCGGTATTATACTCATCGTATATCAAAATTCGGCGCCGGGGTGTCCGTCAAAGGACGCCGTGAATACGTCCCTGTAGGCTCTATGCCAGCTCCATGCTGGCAAAGCCTTTGTCGAACACCCCGACGCCTCCTCTGGCATTGCCGAAATTTGAAGTGGGAAAGGTATAATCTGCGAGCCTCAGCGCCACTGCGCGAGAAATTTTTGTTAGAGCAGAGCCTTAACCGGAGCGAACGATTTTCTGTGAAACGGCGTAATACCCAACTGCATTAATTGTTGCCGATGCAATGGGGTCGGATAGCCTTTATGCAAATTGAAACCATAGCCTGGATAAAGCCGCTCCAAAAACAGCATCTCTTTGTCTCTAGCGACCTTGGCCAATATTGAAGCCGCGGAAACTTCCGGCACATTCGAATCGGCTTTGACCATGGCCTCTCCTGGTAAATCGATCGGGGGATAGCGACTGCCGTCAACGATAATCCAATCGGGAACCGGATCGATCATGGCGATCGCTCTTGCCATCGCCAACAGCGCCGCGTGCAGAATATTGATGCGATCGATCTCGCTCGGTTCCGCCCGCGCCACGGCCCAACATAGCGCATCCCGCCGGATGGTCAACGCCAGTGCTTCACGCTGCTTTTCGGAAATCTTCTTCGAATCCTTCAAACCAGCAATCGGCTTATCCGGGTCTAAAACAACTGCCGCTGCGAATACGGCGCCGGCAAGACACCCTCGACCGACTTCGTCGACTCCGGCAACTCTTTGCATAGTTATCGTAAAATGCCCCTAGTCACATTCCGCAGAAAACTGACCATCGTCGACAACTCGTCGCTGTCGCCGGCCATGCCTTCCATTTCCTCGATTGCATCTTCGAGCTTTAGGTTCATTTTATAAAGAATTTTATAGGCTTTTCTGATTTGCCGAACGGCCTCCGGCGACACGCCATTGCGCTCCATACCTACTGAATTGATGCCGTGCGGGCGCGTTGGACGACCGCCGACCATCACGAAGGGCGGTATGTCCTGCGTAATCGCGCTACCCATCGCCGAAAAACTGTATTGTCCTATTTGGGTAAATTGATGAACCAGCGTGAAACCGCCGAGTATTGCGTGGTCGCATAAATGCACATGGCCGGCCAGCGACGCACCGTTAGCCATAATTACATGATCGCCGATCACGCAATCGTGAGCGACATGCGTATACGCCATAAACAAGTTATCGGAACCGATCTGCGTTAAGCTGCGGTCCTGCAATGTCCCTCTATGCATCGTCACGAATTCTCGAATGACATTCCTATCGCCTATTTCAAGCCGAGTTACCTCGGAAGCATATTTTTTATCTTGAGGATCTTCGCCTATCGAGGAAAATTGATAAATCCGATTATCCTTGCCTATACTGGTCGGCCCGTTGATGACGACATGAGGCCCTATAACCGTACCTGCGCCAATTGTGACATCCGGGCCTATGATCGAGAACGGACCGACAGTGACATCATCGGCTAATTGGGCGCGCTCGTTAATAACTGCTCTTGAATCTATCAAAATCAATTCACCGCCGCGGCACACATAATGTTGGCACTGGCCACGAATTCGCCTTCCACTTCGGCTCGGCAATCGAACGACCAAATATTGCGTTTACTTTTAACGAATTTGGCTTCCAGCATCAATTGGTCGCCGGGACTCACCGGCCTCTTGAATCTAGCATTATCGATACCCACCAAATAATAAGTCATACCTTTTCCCAAATTGGGATCTGTTTCCGACGCCAACAAACCGGTCGCTTGCGCCAATGCTTCCAAAATCAGTACACCGGGCATTATCGGCAAATGCGGAAAATGCCCTTGAAAAAAGGGCTCATTGTAAGTCACGTTTTTAACGGCCAACAATCTGACGCCGGGTTCACATTCGACCACTTTATCGACCAATAAAAAGGGATAGCGATGCGGTAAAAACTCTTGAATTTGTAAAATATCTAGCTTGATAGACATGGATGATAAAGTGTTATTATTGGTTGATAGGTGATTCCGGCAACTTTAGCCTTTTGCTTTCATAACACCTGAATTAATCAGGCATTGCAGACAGTTTTTGCTGAATTTGATTGGTGACATCGACCGTTTCGCTCGCATAAATAACCCCTTCGGTCAGCAATAAATCGAAACTTTGACTCTTGGCCAATTCGCGGATCGCTTCGACAATTTTGCGCTGTAATTTGCCCAGCTCTTCATTGCGGCGAATATTGAAATCTTCACTGAACTCTTGCTGGCTTCTTTTAAATTCGCGTTGTTTATTAAGAATGTCTTTTTCCAGATTTCTTCTTTCGGAATCGCCCATGACCGCCGCATCCCTGTTCAATCTTTCCTCAAGATTCTTGATATCGTTTTGCTGAGCGACAAGCTGCTTGTCCCTCGGAGAAAATTCTTGCTCCAAACGTTTTTTGGCTTTTTCGGCCTGAGGCGCCTTTTCCAAAACTGCCGGAATATTGACAAAACCGATCTTCAATTCCGCCCAAGCCATATTGGCGCTCAACAGTAAAACCAAAAATAAAACAAATTTATTTTTCATTATCGAACTCGTAATTTAAATTAAAAAATAGTATCCATAAACGGACAATCCTGCGATGTAACCGCCAAATTATAGGTGATAACCCGCTTAAACCAAAAATATACTTCTGTTAACCCGGCCTTAACAAAGGTAGTGCCTACGGTCTAAATTATTGAAGCATAAGAATTAAAAAACGCACCAAAAATGGTTTCGTAGTGCCGTAAAATTTTTATTGCTTTAATATTCAATATCTTATGCACGGAAAATATTAAAGCTGGGTTAAAATCCGGAACCGAAGGAGAACTGGAAGATTCTCTCGTCATCGCCTTCTTGAAGATTCAGTGGCTTACCTGCACTGACCGCAATCGCGCCGAACGGCGATAACCATTCGCCGGATATACCGACCGAGTAACGCATATCTCCTCCGATATTGCTAGGGCTGTTGGAAACCGTACCTACATCGAGAAAAGTGCCAAGCCGGACCGACTTGAGATCCTTCATGAACGGAATCGGAAAAAACACTTCGGCGCTGCCGGCCACTTTGGTTGATCCGCCGAATGGTCGTCCTTGCGAGTCTCGCGGACCCAAGGTGTTGTCGTTAAAGCCGCGCACAGAGCGCACGCCGCCGGCAAAATAATGCTCGAAAAACGGCAAGTCATCGGTCTTGCCGTAGCCGTCGCCGTAAGCCAATTCCGCACTTAAACTAAACGTTAAATCCTTCGCGATCGGAAAATATTGTTGCTGTTTATAACTAACTTTGTAATATTCCAAATCGCTGCCCGGCACGGTCCCTAACGCGGATAGTCGGTACTGACCGCCTTCGGTCGGAAAAATCGCACGATTCAATGTGTCGTAGGTCCAACCGATCGACGGCGACAACGTGATAAAAGTATCGCCTTCCTTTTTTAGAAAATCTCTTACTTCTCTCGCTGTAAAGCCGGTTTCCTTGAGCGAGGTATGTCTAAGATCGATATTGAAGTTGAGTCGGTTAAATTCGCTGAGCGGGATGCCGAAATTGGCTCCTGCATTCGCCACGTCGGTCAGATAGCTGGAAATATTAGCCTGCTGCGCATCGGTGGTCCGGTAACCGATATCGTAGCCGAGACTGACGCCGTCCAACGTAAAATAAGGATCATAAAAACCGAATCGATAATTGGTCGAAATATCACTGTTGTTAAACGCTAAATTAAGCCGCTTACCGGAACCGAAAACGTTATCCTGGGAAACGTTGGCATTAACGATAATACCTTGTACTTGCGAAAAACCGATACCGGCCGTCAAATTACCGGCCGGCCTTTCGGTGACCGAATAATTGACATCGATCTGGTCGGCAGTGCCCGAAACAGGCGGCGTTTCGACATTCACCTCTTCGAAATATCCCAAACGCTCGAGACGCACCTTCGACCGCTCGATCTTGCTAGTCGATGCCCAACTCGACTCCATTTGCCGCATTTCTCGGCGCAGCACTTCATCGCGCGTCTTGGTATTACCCTTGAAATTAATCCGGTTGACGTAGACGCGTTTACCCGGATCGACATAAAAAGTCATCGCAACCGTTTTATCGACATCGTTAATTTCAGGCACCATGTTGACATTCGCAAACACATAACCTTCATCGCCCAAGCGATCGGAGATCGCTTTCGAGGTTTCGGTCGCATTCTTGCGGGAAAAAATCTCGCCCGGACCCACTTGCACCAACTCAACCACTTCTTCGGGATCGATGATCAGATTACCGGCGACTTTGACTTGCTCCAGCATAAACACATCGCCTTCCTTGACGTTAACGGTGATATAGATTTCTTTTTTATCAGGGGTAATCGCAACTTGCGTCGATTCAATCGAAAAATTGATATAGCCGCGATCAAGATAATATGAGCGCAGCCGCTCGAGATCCGCCGATAATTTTTGTTTGGAATATTGATCGTCTTTCGTATAAAACGACAATAAATTACCGGTGCTCAATTCGAAATTATCGAGCAAATCGTCGTTGTCGAAGGAGCGATTGCCGACAATATTGATTTCCTTGATTTTCGCTACTCGGCCTTCGGAAATATTGATGCGAATACCCACACGATTGCGGGTTAACGGAGAAACTTCGGTATCGATTTTGAGGCCGTATTTACCGTGACTAAAATACTGGCGGCTCAATTCTTGCTCGACCTTCTCGAGCATTTGTTGATTGAATACCTTGCCCTCGGCAAGCCCAATATTATTCAAAGCCTTGAGCAAGTCTTCGGAGCTAATATCCTTATTGCCTTCGAAGATGATTTTAGCGATCGATGGCCGCTCCGTAACATTGACGATCAGCGTCGAACCTTCCCTCGCCAGCGAAACATCCTTGAAAAATCCGGTTTTAAATAAGGCCCTAACCGCGTCAGGAATTCGATCCTCCGATAAAAACTCACCAACATTGACCGGAAGATAATTGTATACGGTCCCCGCAGAAATTCGCTGCAAGCCATTGACCTGAATATTATCGACCACAAATCCATCGTCGCCTTTAACCGCTTGGGAAACAACCAGAAACAGGAGAAAAAGGCGCGTAAAATTCTTTAAATTCATGAAGAGGAAGGAAGCATCGATACGATTTAGCTAAAGCGCGATTATATCACAGGAGTTTGAACATCCATATTGCCGAAAAGTCATCATTTTCACTGTAAATTTAATGACTTGATGCCTTGAATTGCTATAAATCGAGACAAATTTCCTTATATTCCAATGAGTCATTGACTAAAGTTATTGCAAGTTGGGAGATTTAATTTGCGGTTAGCGGTGAATAGTAAATAGTGCGACATTTTAACTACTTGTCAAGCCCTAATTTCATCTTTCATCTTTCATCTTTCATCTTTCATCTTTCATCTTTCATCTTTCATCTTTCATCTTTCCTCTTTCCTCTTTCCTCTTTCCTCTTTCCTCTTTCCTCTTCCCTGCTTACTGCTCACTGCTCACTGCTTTAGATAGTAATCCGACTGCATTTCGATCAATCGCGAAACAGTGCGTTTCAGGAAAAATGCGCGTATGTTTTCGTCATAGAGCTCTCTAGCCGGAGCCTCGGCACTGCATATAAGAATGACTTTATGAAAATACAAAGCATCGACCAAGGTCGAAAAACGCTTGGCTTCGTCGTGATTGTCAAAACCGAATTTCGGAATACCGGATACAATCACGACTCTAAAAGCTTGCACGATTTTCAAATAATCGGCCGGTCCTAACGGTGTCCTGCACATTTCATCGAAGGTGGTCAACGCAACATCACCATGAGCGGCTCTCAGTACGACATTTCTACCCAAAACCTTAAGACTGTAAGGCTTTAGCGGTGCCGAATGGGTCATTTCGCGATAACACTGCTCTAAAGCCGAAGCCGAGTGTTCGTCGAGCGGGTAAAAATAAGTTTTTTCAGCGCCGTGAATACGAGTCAAGCGATAATCGTGTTTGGCAACGAGCTCAACGACATCTGCCGAAGCCTTCAACAGCTCGATGAACTTTAAAAACAGCTCCGGAACCAATCCGCCTTGATATAAATCATCGGGATGCCGGTTTGAAGTGGTCACAACGACGGTACCGAGATCGAATAAACGACTGAACAAACGATCCAAAATAACGGCATTGGCGACATCGATCACATGAAACTCGTCGAAACAAAGCAGTTTTGTCGAGGCATTAATTTCAGCGGCCAGCGAATGAATGATGTCCTGTTTTTTTTCCTGACGCCAACGATGGGAAAACTCATGAACTTCCAGTATGAACGTATGAAAATGAACCCGGCGTTTTTCCTGAATCGGACAATTATCGTAAAATAAATCCATCAACATCGACTTGCCTCGTCCGACTCCGCCGTAGATATACAAACTCTTGCAAGGTTTTCCGCGCGTCGAAGGCAGCCTCAAAAATCCTGACCGGTTTTCGGATGTCAGTTTATCCAGCATTTCCTGAAGATAATGCAATGCCTCGACCTGGGCCGGATCATAATCGATAAGACCTTGTTCAACCCGCCATCGATATTCAACGAGCAACGACTCACCGGTATCTTGTTTAGCTTGAGCCGGAGTCATTTTGCTTAGGAATTTTTTAAACATGGGATGGCTTTTAAAAACCGCCTGGGTTTTCTCGACAAAATAAACCGATTATCCTAAATTCTGCAGTTTAACCATGAAGCACTTTAAGCTCATGAATGATTTCAAGGAATTACCCTAACCTGTGAAAGCCGCAACCGAGCAAAATAGCATTGCCATAAAATCCATAAACATGACCGCGCAAGCATTGCAACCGAGCTCCGATCAAATTGTAAAGCAGACTGCGTTACTGCTTTCCTTTCAACAAACTCTCGAGATTCGCGAAAGGGCTGAAAGTCGCGGTTTTACCGCTGTCTTTAGCTGAACCGGTATTGTAATGCGCATGCTCATAGCGGGCATGTTCGTTGTCATGGCAATACAGACACAATAACTCCCAATTACTGCCGTCCGCCGGATTATTATCATGATTGTGATCGCGATGATGCACAGTCAATTCCCTGACATTGCTATGATCGAATTCCCTCGCGCAACGGCCGCAAATCCACGGATACATTTTCAGCGCTTTTTCACGGTAACCCTTTTCCCGTTCGGCCTGACCGCGGCGTGCATCGAGAACGATTTGATCGAGTTTGGTTTTATCCAAAGTTTTTTTAGTCGGCATGAAATCACCTTATTATTAATGCAATTGAGACTATAAAATCGACCGGACCGCTTCGCTCAACAACGCATCGAGCTTGATGCAAGATGTCGGGTGTTCGATACTGTCCGTACTCCAAATTTCTTTGACGCCTGCCGCGCGAATATGCGCCTCGGCATCGCCGCAAAACAACGGATGCGTAATCGCGGCATAAACGGCACGCGCACCGGCATTTTGCAATAAACCGATCGTTCGAGCCAGTGTCCTTCCGGTGCTGGCCATATCGTCGATGATAACGACAAGCTTATCCTTAAACACCTTATCGGGTAAGGTAATTTCGACTTCTCGGTCGCCGCGTCTGATTTTATCGGCCACCGCATAGTCAAAACCGATTTGTGCGGCAATACCGGATACCCATTGTTCGGATTCGCTGTCCGGGCCGAGCAGAATCGCATCGTCGAACTGATTGCGCAAGTAATCGCCAATTACGCTGGCCGCAGACAAACAAACCGCATTTGCAAGCGGAATCGCCTGACGTAAATGAGAAATACGATGGAGATGCGGATCGACCGTTAGAACATCATCGAATAAATCAGCCAACAACCGACCGACAATGCGTTGACTGACTGCTTCGCCGGGGCGGTTAGCAATATCCTGACGCATATAACAAAGGTATGGCGTTACCAAGGTAATTCGCTTAGCTCCCAATTCTCTGGCCGTCCGGGCAAACAGCATTAATTCGACCAGCTTGTCGTTCGGTCGATCGAGACTTCGGCAAACGATGACATGATCGGGCAAGACAGCCGGAAGCCGAACCAAGCTTTCGCCGTCTGGAAAACGGTGTAATACAATGAGTTCGAACGGCGCGTCAAGTCGGCAAGCCAGTCTCTCGGCTGGTGCGCAATAATCGGGAAAGGCCAATACCAGCATGATATTAGAAAGCCACCAACGGTTTCAAAACATGCTCCTCGACGCCGATGCGATAACCGTTATCATCGACCGCTAACATTTTCGCGAATTTAAAATCCGCCGAAAATCCGGCATAAACGCGATAAATCGGCTCGCCTTTCTGTACCCTGTCGCCGATTTTTTTCAACAGATCGACGCCGGCTTTCTTATCCATCGGCGCACCGGCAATTCGAGCAATCTTGGCCATTTGAAAATTATCGATATGGGTCACGATACCCTCCTTATCCGCGCAAACCTCATGACATAAAATACCGGGGGTAAAGTCTATAATTTTGGCGCCTTGAGCCTGTATCAAATCGTTCATTTTGGCGATTGCGCGGCCCGAATCGAGAATATCCCGCGCAATCGCATAGCCCTGCCCGCCTCTAACATCGGGATCGAATTCAATAATTCTTCCGGCTAATTGCAGCGATTTTTGGCGCAAATCGAATGGCGCATCGGGATTATTTTCCAACACCTGCATGATATCGCGGGCCTCGAGTACCGGTCCGATGCCGCGTCCGACCGGTTGGCGACCATCGGTAATCATGACTTCCAAGTGGATATTGAGCTGATCGCCGACAAACTCGAATAACTTGCGTAAACTAAGTGCCTGACGCATGTGCCGAACTTTTGCGGTCGGCCCGACCGGAATATCGACGATCAAATGTGTGGAACCCGCCGCCAATTTCTTCGATAGAATCGAGGCCACCATTTGCCCTTGCGAGTCGATCCCGAGAGGGCGCTCGACCGAAATCAACAGATCGTCGACCGGCGCCAGCTTCGCGGTACCGCCCCATGCTAGACAGCCGCGTTCCTGGCGCACAATATCGTGCAAACGTTCAGGAGATAAATTGACTTCGGCTAAAACTTCCATCGTATCGGCGGTCCCGGCCGGCGACGTAATCGCCCGACTCGACGTTTTCGGGATCAACATCCCGTGCGCGGCGACGATAGGCACAACCAACATCGAAGTTCGATTACCCGGTATGCCGCCGATACAATGCTTGTCGGCCACCAGCGATTCGTGCCAATTCATGCGCTCGCCCGAATCCAGCATTGCTCGCGTCAAATATAGGAGCTCGTCTCGGTCGAGATTGTTTTGACCGGTCGCGACCAAAAAAGCCGCCATCTCCATTTTCGAATAGCGTGTCTCGGCAATATCCCTGGCAATACTAGTGAAATCATCCTGGCTCAAGCGTTCGCCGTTAATCTTTCGTCGCACGGCATCCATCGACGCGGGCGGCTCGGCATGTTCCACCGTAACTAATGCGCCTTCGTCAATATTGAGTTTTTGGAAAGCTTGCTCGGAAAGACCCAGTTCTCCCGAATGCACGATGGAGCTATCGTCCACGACATTGAGCACTGCCAACAGTTTATTACCGTTCGCGCAAACCTTGATTTTCGACAATGCCTGAAATCCCTCGGCGCGGTAAAACGCGCACTCCCGGTTTAAATAAGCAACGTTTTCATGATACGTATCGATTCCGATACGACGAATTTGTAACGTGTCGTTACTCATACGAGTCTAAATTAAAAGAAATTAAGTTGACATTGCTTGTTGCAACAAACAATGTCAACCGGAGCAAATTACTCCCGGATTCATAGCTGCGTAGCCCTACTAGAGCACGACGCAAACCGAGACGGGCACCCCGGGACCGAATTTTCATCTACGACGGTTATAGTTTTCGCACATCAAATTTCGGTTTTTTAAAACCCTCACCCCAGCCCTCTCCCACAGTGGGCGAGGGAGGTGAATGCCGAAATTTCATGTGCGATAGGTATATAATTTCAACTATTAACTCGAACATAGACATATTTAAGACCAGATCCTTAAAGATCTTTAAGGTAAAACCAATTTCGATACCGCCGTCATTAAGGTCTGCGGCTGAAACGGCTTAGTCAACCACGCCTTAGCACCGGCCGCCTTCCCTGCCTGTTTTTTATCTTCGGCGGCCTCAGTAGTCAACATCATCATCGGCGTAAACTTATAATCCGGTAATTTTTTGACTTCTTGCACAAAGGTAATGCCGTCCATATTCGGCATGTTGACATCGGTGATGATCAGATGAATTTTTTGGCCTTTCAGTTTGTTCAGCGCGTCTTTACCATCGCACGCCTCTAAAACGTCGTAACCGCCGCCTTTCAACGCAATGCTGACGACCTGCCGGATAGAAGCGGAATCATCGACAATCATGATCGTTTTAGCCATGTTAGAGGTTCTCCTTGAATTAGAAAAAAGTAAGATCGTCGGAATAGCTCGACCGGTCATGAGAAGTTGTAGCCGAAGCATGATTAATCAACTCTTCGGGCATCGTATAACTGAGCTCCATTGTCGATAAGGTTTGTTCGACGTTAATCATATCGGCATGGCGCATATGTCCGGCTCCTTGCGTTTTTTCGATAGCATTTTGCAGGTGTTCTAAATTATGTTCGACATGATCAAGCATCTGAGTGACTCGATCCTGGAATTGCAACGCTGTTAAAACCGAATAAATTTGATCGCGGATTTGCTCGCTATTATCCATTAATTCGACTGCATCATCTTTAAAAGCCGTCAAAGTCGCTTTGATATCGGACATGACTTGGTTGATCGCGTGATCTGCGGAACCGATATTTTGTTCGTCGCTTTCCGTCGACGACTCTGCCGTTCTCAGTGTTGTGTTCATCGCTGCAATAATTTCATTGACCGTCCGACTAATTCTTTCGCCGGTCGTCGATGAAAAGCCAGCCAGTTTTCTGACCTCGTCGGCAACGACCGCAAAACCGCGCCCGTGCTCTCCGGCTCTGGCCGCTTCGATCGCGGCATTCAAAGCCAGCAAATTGATTTGCTCGGCGACTTTACGAACTTCTTGCGCCATACTATCGAGACTATTGGTGTACGTCGATAGCTCTCTAACCTGATCGATCATGACCCGTTCAGCCTGATTGATCTGATTAAGGTTTTGGATAACGCCTTCCAAAGTCGTGCGGCTTCCGCTAAGCAAGGAATCGATATGATCTTCCTGATGACCTTGTTGCGTCAGGCCGCTCAACGCGTCGATTTGCGAAACCATGCTTGAAAATTGAACCGATAACGTGGTAATTTCCTGCTCGGTATGAGCACGGGAGGTCCCGACTTGACGAATAACGATCGGTACAACCTCCATAATCAGCTTTTCCAACTCGATCGAATATGCATTTGCGTCGTTCAGCTTGGCGTTTTCATCGTTTTTCCACTGGGCATCCAAACGCTTCAAACTCTCTTGTTGACGCTTAAACAATGTCAACCCAATAACGAAACCGATTGCCGTAAGAATCCCCATTGCGATAAAGCCGACGAGATTGAATGCGCCTTGCCAGACAGCTATCCCTCCCCCAAGCAAACCCAAACCTGTCGGCATGCTATAGAAGGCGAATTTTCCGTTTGCGGCAATACTTGGCGTGTTATCGGAAAAAGACATGAAATACTTCCTTTTTTGGCACTGTTGAGTTATCAATTATAGTAAGGTTTTACGGCACACAACACAATCAACGTTCTTTCATGACCAAGATATGACCGATTAGCGCATGACTCAAGGATACAAAGATTAGCATTTCACCCATTACTAAAAAAGAATTCGATTGCTTCCAGCGCTTAATTTACGAGCACGCAGGCATCTATTTAGCCCCCGAAAAAAAAGTCATGGTTGCCGGAAGGCTCGCCAAACGCCTGCATTTTCACGGACTGACTAGCTACGGGGAATATTTTCGATTACTGAGCAAACCCGAATTTGCCGATGAATTTCAAATAATGGTTAATTTTTTAACCACTAATGAAACATATTTTTTTCGCGAACCCAAACACTTCGAATTTTTGCGAACAACTCTTTTAAAATCTTGGCAAGGAGAAAATTTTAACGCCTGGAGCGCGGCTTGTTCATCAGGGGAAGAGGCTTACTCGTTGGCTATGATTCTGGCGGAGACATTGGGTCGAAAGAGATGGACTATACTAGGTTCCGATTTGAGCACGCGCGTACTCGACATTGCTCGAAACGGCATCTACCCGATGGCCCGCTTGGAACAAATGGACCCCGCCTTACTAAAAAAATACTGTTTGCGGGGCGTGCGCTCGCAAGAAGGCTTTTTTCGGGTTGACGAGTCGTTGATCGACCGAACGCACTTCGAGCAAATCAACCTGATGCAATCGCTACCTAACCAGCTTACCAAACACTTCGACCTGATTTTTTTACGCAATGTTTTGATTTATTTCGATCAAAATACCAAAAAAGCGGTTGTCGAGCGCATAATCAAAGCACTGAAACCGGGCGGTTATTTTTTCATCAGCCACTCCGAAAGCCTGCATCGGATAACCAGCGACCTGGAAATGATCAAACCATCGATTTTCAGAAAAAATGATCGTTCAACCTTATAAAGAAACTCGCCGCGTGATTATCGAACCCGGCGAGTACTATGTCAGTACCAGCGGCGAGTTAATATCGACCTTGCTGGGTTCTTGCGTCGCTGCATGCCTCTTCGATCCGGTCAACAAAATAGCGGGGATGAATCACTTTTTACTCGCCTATCAGCATCATTCCCGAAGCCGTCCGATTATCGAAACCGAGGAAGGCCGTTACGGACTTTATGCCATGGAGCTTTTGATCAACGATATGATGAAAAAGGGGGCAAAAAAATCGCGAATTAAAGCCAAATGTTTCGGTGGCGGCAATGTACTACACTTACGTAGCGACAAAACCGATAAACTATCCGTCGGCGAAGTCAATATCGAATTTATCAAAACATTCTTGGCACAAGAAAAAATACCGATACTGGCGGCGAGCTTCGGAGGCACGGTAGGCCGTAGCATTCATTTCGTCAGTAGCGATTTTTCGGTATACGTCAAAACCATTGAAACCTCGCTCACACAACAACTGGAAAAACAAGAGCGCTCTTTTTGGAAAAAACGCATTGATGCACAAGAAAAAATCAAATCGGACGTGGAATTTTGGTAAGGCTATGTTTGCGTTAATAGTTGAAATTAATACTATGCGAATGCCGAAAAGACTGTAGAGTACACTGTGCGTACCACAGGAGATCCGCCCGTAGCTTAACGTGCTCTCATGGGTTCCGTTGTGCCGACATTAGGTACGCATAGCGTACCCTACAATTCGTTTTGAGTTTACAAGTGTTTCCGGTAGTGGGGGCAACTATTACCGCATACTTAGCCTTTGGTAAGGCGGCTCAACCGATTTATGCCCAAGCCCTTAATATAAAAATGCAAAGCATGAATATCATTAAAGTTTTCATCGTAGACGACTCGGCCGTCGTTAGACAGGTTCTCACACAATTGTTCGAAGGCACTGCCGGCATCAGAGTTATCGGATCGGCGCCCGATCCGATTTTTGCCCTGCAAAAAATGGAAAAAGAGTGGCCGGACGTAATCGTGTTGGATATCGAAATGCCGCGCATGGACGGCGTAACTTTTCTCAAGAAAATCATGCTCGAACGCCCGACTCCGGTCGTCATTTGCTCGACGCTCACCGAAAAAGGCGCCGAAGTGACGATGCAGGCAATGAGTGCCGGAGCGGTCGACATCATCACTAAGCCTAAGGTCAACCTGCGCCACTTCCTTGAAGAATCCAACACGCTGATTATCGATGCAGTGAAAGCCGCGGCCCATGCCCGGGTTGGTAAAATAAAAAGCATGCCTTCAAACACCGAGCCCAAACCGAAACAAAATGCCGATGCGGTCATCGCCCCTTCACATTTAAAGCCCCTATCGGAAACGACCGATAGGGTGATTGCCATTGGTACTTCGACGGGCGGAACTCAGGCCCTGGAGTTTGTACTGACCAAGCTCCCTCGAACCTCGCCGGGACTGGTGGTTGTACAGCACATGCCCGAGGCATTTACCGCTGCCTTCGCAAAGCGGCTTGACGGCCTTTGCCAAGTCTCCGTCAAGGAAGCCGAAACCAACGACCGGGTCATTCCCGGACAAGTTCTGATCGCCCCGGGGGGCAAACACATGCTAATGCGCCGTAGCGGCGCACAATATCGCGTCGAAGTCAAGGACGGGCCGTTGGTCAGCCGGCACAGGCCGTCCGTGGACGTTTTATTCCGCTCCTGCGCCCAATCAGCCGGCCCGAACGCCGTCGGTATCATCATGACCGGCATGGGCGACGACGGCGCGAAGGGTATGAAAGAAATGTTCGATGCCGGCGCGTTCACCGTCGCGCAAGACGAAGCCTCCTGCATCGTATACGGCATGCCCAAGGAAGCGGTGAAACTCGGCGGCGTCTCCAAGACCCTGCCTTTACATTCGATACCTGAACTTATCGTCAATTCTTCAACCGGAACGCCTTTGGGCAAAACTTCGAATACGGCGGAATGAATATCGGCAAATAAGCCTTAATCCTGAATTCGGCAGTTTAACCATGAAGGACATGAAGTTCATGAAGGATTCCAAGAACTTACCAAATCCTTCTCGCTAACCTTTTTGGTGAGCGAAAGTTCTATACAAACGCGTAATAAGCTATTGAATTAACTTCCTATTCTTCATGATCTTCATGGTGAAATGCTTTTTCTAGGTTAATTTAGGCTATGCTCGCGTTAATAGTTGAAATTAATACTACGCCAAGTTGATGTAGGGTACGCTGTGCGTACCTCAATAGACTCGCCCGTAGATTAACGTGGCCTCATGTGTGCTCTGCACCGACATTAGATACGCGCAGCGGACCTTTCGTATAATCGATAGGCGACCTCGCCGGCCGTTTTATCTTTCAGAAGCCGCCAGTTTTCGGGCATGCCGGTGAGATCGAGCCCGATTTCCGTTTCCAAGTAGATTTTAGCCTGCGCGGACAACCAGCCCTTATCCTCGAGCCATTGACAGGTTTGCACAGCGAGACTTTTGCCAAACGGCGGGTCGAGAAAAACCAAGTCGAACGATTCGACGTCACCGGCCAAATAACGGAAAACATCCTGATTGACGATTTTGATTCGGTCGGTCGATAAAATAACGGCATTCTCTTTTAAATGCCGGCAAGCCTGTGGGTTGTTTTCGACCTGTACGACCGATTTTGCGCCTCGCGACGCCGCCTCGAAACCCAACGCTCCGCTGCCTGAATAAAGATCCAGGCAACGGCTGCCATAAATATCGCTTCGCAACCAATTGAACAAGGTTTCCCGAACTCTTGCCGGCGTCGGGCGCAATCCCGGTGCGTCGGTAAAACGCAGATTGCGACCGCGCCATTCGCCGGCGATGATTCTTAGCTTGTTTTGCACGGATTTATTGCGCTTCGCCGACGGTAATTGTTTGCAATAGCTCCGAATCGACCCGCCGCTGAAACGCGTCCTTGATCGCATCGACGGTCACTGCATTGACCTTCTCCTGGAAGGTATCCAAATAGTCGAGCGGAAGATTATAAAAACCGATCATTTCAACATAACCGATCATTTTGCTGTTGGTATCGAAACGCATGACAAAACCGCCGGTGATGTTTTGTTTTGCGGCTGTGAGTTCTTCCTCGGTCGGCCCGTCTTTAATAAATTCGGTCAAGGTTTGATTCAAGACTTCCAACGCTTTGTCGGCTTGATCGGTCCGGGTTTGCAGGCCCATCGCAAAAGGTCCTTTGCGATACATCGGTGCAAAATAACTGTAAGTGTTATACGCTAGACCTCGTTTTTCCCTGACTTCCTCGAATAATCTCGAAACCAGCATGCCGCCGCCCAGTATGTGATTGCCGACAAATAATGCGAAATAGTCGTCGTCATTGCGATAGGATCCCGGCAGACCGCTCATTACATGAGTTTGCGCGGAAGGAAACGCGATATGTTTGCGGCGGCCTTGCTTGGGCATCGCCACTTCCGGTAATTCGGCGGGTTTTTGTCCGACCGGTAATTTCGCCAACAATTTCTCGGCGGTTTGTTCAGCCTGTTTACGGCTCATATCGCCGACGATGGCTACCATCGCATTGGTAACCACATAATATTTGCTATAAAAGCTTTTAAGATCCTTGGCCTGCAAAGGTTCTACAGTCTCAATTTCGCCGGCACTTGGATGCGCATAGGGATGTTGTCCGTAAACCGCTTTATAAAAGGCAATATCGGCCAGTGTTGACGGCGAAGATTCGCGATGTTTTAAACCGGCCAACGTGCGCTTTTTTTCGCGCTGAAAATCGGCTTCCTCAAAGCGCGGTTGAGTTAGGATGGTTTGCATCGTTTCGACCGACTTATCGAACAGTTTCGGATCGGTCAAAGTCCGTAGCGACAGCCAAGCCATATCGCGGGATACGCCGGTTCCGAAACGGGCGCCGACGCTTTCGAAACGCTGTGCGATTTGATCGGCATTCCATTCGCCGGCGCCGGTATCGAGAAGCCCGGAAGTCAACGCGGCGATCCCGAATTGCTTGCCGTCGCGGGCACTGCCAGCATCAAAAGTCACCCGAATATCGGCCATCGGCAGATTTGGAGCGGGTACGAAATACACTCTAGCCCCCTGTTTGGTTGTCCAGTGTTCGATGTTTGCCGCAGCCCAAGAGGCCTGTCCTGTCAGCATCAATAACAGACTGATCAAAGCGATACGCATTATTTGCTCTCCTTAATTTTTTTATTGCCGGTTTGTTCAGCGATTGGTTGCGGCACTAAATAGGCCACGCTCAAATTGTTATCGGTAAAATATTTTTTAGCGACTTCTCGGACTTGTTCGGCGGTCACCCGATTGACCTTGTCGACATATTCGTCGGCTTTTTGCCAACCTAAACCGACGGTCTCATTGATGCCCAGTTGCATGCCTTGATAAAACATCGAGTCGCGCTCGTAGGTGGCATTCGCGAGCACCTGCGCTTTGATCCGCTGCAATTCTTCCGGTTGCACCAACTCATACTTGAGTTTTTCGATTTCTTCCTTTAACGCCGCTTCCAATTCTTGGTGACTCTTTCCTTGTGCAGGCGTCGCGTCAAACATAAACAATTCATCGAGTCTGGAACTCAAGTTGTAGCCGGCCCCGGCCGCCACAGCGATCTGTTTGCCCCTCACTAATCCGGATTCCAAGCGCGCACTGCTGCCGCCGTCCAAAATACCCGCCATCACTTCCAATGCATAGGCTTCCCACTCATGCTCGGCCGTATTCAGCACAGGGACTTTATACCCCATGACCAGATACGGCAGTTTGTCTGGCAAATTGACGATCATGCGCCGTATGCCGAGTTGTTCGACTTCGGTTTGCGGCTTCACCGGCGTAATGTCACTGGGCTTGAGCGGTCCGAAATATTTTTCGGCCAACGCGAACACCGCTTTCGGTTCGACATCGCCGATCACGACCAATGTGGCGTTATTCGGCGCATACCATTTTTGATACCAGGCCTCGAGATCGGCAATCGTGTAGTTCTCTATGTCTGTCGGCCAACCGATAATCGGATTTTTGTAGGGGCTGTTCGAATAAGCCAGTGCGGCGAAATGTTCCTGGATTTTGGAGCGAGGCTTATCGTCGGTGCGCATCCGACGCTCTTCGTAAACGACTTGCAGTTCCTTTTGCAATTCCTCATCCAGCAGTTTGAGATTACGCATCCGATCGGCTTCCAGTTTGAAACTGACTTCTAAACGGGATTTTTCCATCGTCTGGAAATAAGCCGTATAATCGCGACCGGTAAAGGCGTTTTCATTGCCGCCGTTGGCCGCGATGATTCGGGAAAATTCGCCGGGTTTGAGCTTGTCGGTGCCTTTGAACATCATGTGTTCAAGCATGTGAGAAATACCGGTAATGCCGCCCGGCTCGTAGCTGGAACCGACTTTGTACCAGACTTGGGATACCGCGACCGGCGAACGGTGATCTTCTTTGACCAGGACTTTTAAACCATTGTCTAAAATCCGCTCATGTACTTTAACCACCGCTTGTGCCGGCAACAAAAACATACCGGATAATACCGCACTCGCAATTTGCAACTTCATAACATCCTCTCTGTAGTAAGGTTAACGCGTCCGACTATTTGATAAATCAATAGTTCACTGTATTCTATAGCTTAATATAAATGTTGGAATATTTTCGATAATGACTAACCCATCCGCCCTACTCTCCTGGCGTGACTATCTTGAACTGTGCAAACCGAAAGTAGTTGCCTTAATCGTTTTTACTGCTGTGGTCGGCATGTTGCTGGCCGTGCCCGGCATACCGCCCATCGACACTTTGCTTTATAGCACCGTTGGCATCGGACTCGCCGCCTCGTCCGCCGCGGCGGTTAATCACTATCTCGATCAGAATGCCGACGCTCTAATGGGTAGAACGCAAAACCGTCCATTGCCGAAAGGCTCGTTGCACTCAGTGAATGTCATCATTTTCGCATCGCTACTCGGCCTATTATCGATGCTTCTATTAGGCCTTTTGGTTAATCCGCTGACTGCTTTTTTAACGTTATTGTCACTGATCGGTTATGCGATCATCTATACCGTCTATCTAAAACGCATGACGCCGCAAAACATCGTGATCGGAGGCGCGGCCGGCGCAGCGCCTCCGGTTTTGGGGTGGTGCGCGATGACCGGCGAAGTGCATCCTTATTCGTTGCTATTGTTTTTAATCATTTTCGTTTGGACACCACCGCATTTTTGGGCACTGGCAATCGCCCGCCGCGAAGAATACGCGAAAGTTAAAATTCCGATGTTGCCAGTCACGCACGGCCCCGAATTCACAAGACTGCAAATATTACTGTATACGGTGCTACTCTTATTGGTGACATTGCTGCCTTATTTAACCGGCATGAGCGGGCTGATTTATCTCTCCGTTGCGGTTCCCCTGGGCCTCGGTTTTATTTATTATGCAGTTTTGATGATGCGCCACAAGGACGACCGAACGGCAATGAAAACCTTCGGTTTTTCCATTATTTATTTGATGCTGATGTTTGCCGCGTTATTGATCGATCACTATGTGGTAATTGGACTGTAATCTGCCATGACAAGACAAGAACATCCTTTTGCTCACTATATCCGCATTCTCGGTAAAGGCAAAAAAGGCTCGCGCCCGCTGACCCGCGAAGAGGCCTATCAGTCGATGCGCATGATTTTGACCGGCGAAGTGCTGCCCGTGCAATTGGGCGCATTTTTGATGCTGTTGCGGGTTAAAGAAGAAACCCCTGAAGAGTTGGCCGGTTTCATTGAAGCCGCCCGCGAAACCTTTAGTCGTTCCGACGACGAATCTCCCGCCGACCTGGATTGGTCTTCCTACGCCGGCAAACGACGCCACCTCCCCTGGTTTTTGTTGTCGGCATTATTGCTCGCGGAAAATGGCATCAAAGTCTTCATGCATGGCGCCGGCGGCCATACCGAAGGCCGAATATATACGCACGATGCTCTGAAATACCTCGGCATCGAGCACGCCGCCTCCTTGCAAGAAGCGCGGCAACAACTCGAAGAACGGAACTTCAGTTATTTGCCGCTGGAATACTTCTGTCCGAAACTTCATGAAATCATCGAATTGCGCCCGATCATGGGCTTGCGATCACCGGTACATACGCTCGCCAGAATGTTGAATCCTTTTAATGCCAAACACAGCATTCAGGCGATTTTTCACCCGGGTTACCGGCCGGTGCATCAGGAAGCGGCCTTATTACTGAATGACCCTCATGTCGCGGTATTCAAAGGCGAAGGCGGCGAAGTCGAACGCAACCCCGACGCCGATTGTTTGGTGCAAAGCGTTAAGCATGGCGAATTATACGATGAGCAATGGCAGAGAATATTCGAGCGTCGCCATGTTAAATCCGAAACACTCAACCCTAACCAGCTCGCTGCAGTCTGGCAAGGCGATATCGTGGACGAATACGGAGAAGCGGCCGTTATCGGTACCGCGGCGATTGCTTTGAAGCTGCTAGAAAAAGCGGACAGTCAAGAACGCGCTATAAAGATGGCCGAAGATTTTTGGCGGAGCCGCAAGCCGTTTGGATGATGACTCGCGGAGAAAACCGCTTGAATAGATTGCAACGACTCCCTTTTGATTGAAAAAACCGTTTAAGCAGCTACCCTTTAACCATACCCGGATTATGAGGGGAAAACCTCGGGATACCTTCAACAAAGGTTTTTTCCAAGTAATTGTATTCCAAACCTAATAAGGTATTCCCGTCCTGATAATTCACCCATACGACCTTAACTTCGCCGAGAAGGTCGAGTCTTTTAAAGTTAAACGCGGCAATTGCCCCAGGCTCCACGTCAATACGCTCCGGTAACGTAACCATTAAGCCGTCTACCGATACATTAATCGTGTTGAAATGGTAATTATGGCCGTTAAGAATTATGAGTCCCGGCGCCTCCAATTTTTTCCTGTAAGCATGCCTTGCATAAAACAAGTTTTCTACATCGTGCTCGACATTTCTGAAATCCAACGCCAAATAAATCCGACCATCAATTATATCGGCTCGAACGATTTCGGCTTCGCCGGCAAGCCGCATTTCTTGCAGGTAGATATCAACGATAGGCGATATCTTTATTGTTTTGAACAGATCTTCAACATCATTAATGCGTTCATGATCGTCCAATTCAGCCAACAGACCGGTGATTGAGATATTGCTTAAGGTCATCGGAAGTTCTTCCCCATCCAGATAAATTAATCCATGGGAGGTTAGTTTTTTCCGATAATGGCGTTTTTCGTATGGCATTGTTAACCTACATTACATTCATTACATTTTTGTACGACTTCGTTATTGAAGACATGGAGTCGAAAGAAACCGGTATCTATACCTTTATCGCTCTTCAAATTTCGGCAGTGCCTTAAGAGGCGCCGGCGTGTTCGGTCGATTTTTACTCCTCGCTAAACACACCTATCGCCCCCGTCATTATTCACACCCCTATCGTTCCAACGCTCTAGCGTGGGAACGATAATTGACGGGGAACTGAACAGTTACTCTCACCCTTGTTGATTTTCAAATTGGGGACTTGCTGACAATAACCGTAAAATAAACAACGCTATTCTCTATTTCCAAACCGTAAAGGGCAAGTATTATGCTCTTACAATGAATATTAAATAATGACTAGTGTAGACTAATATTTATATTTTTCGCTTCGAACCTCGTCTTTCAGAATTTGATTGTCTATTTTTTATGCTGCTATCCATTAGATCGTTAAAAATAATTTTAATGGCTACCTCGTTTCTTATTTTACAAGCCTGTACCACGGCTCCCCCTAAAAACACAGAAAACATTTGCGAAACTTTCAGAGAAAAAAGCAACTGGTACAAACACGCCAAAACCTCTTATCAAAAATGGGGGGTACCTATTCCCGTTCAAATGGCGATCATTCATCAAGAATCTCGCTTTGTTGCCGATGCCGCCCCGCCAAGACGGAAATTATTAGGTTTCATACCTTGGTTTAGAAAAAGTAGCGCCTATGGATATGCTCAAGCACTGGACGGTACTTGGGGCGACTACATGAAACATAACCGTCGCTGGAACGCTGACCGCGAAGACTTTGCCGATGCAGTCGATTTTGTCGGCTGGTACAATCACATGAGCTATAAAAGACTCGGATTAGCTAAATCGAACGCTCGGCAACTATACCTGGCCTATCACGAAGGTCATACGGGATACCGGCGCCGAACGTTTTTGCAAAAACCCTGGCTACTAAAAGTTGCCGATAAAGTCGACCGCAAAGCCCGTATTTACGATTCGCAATTAAATTCATGCTGGAACGAATTTGAAAGCAAGAGCTGGTTTTTTTGGTAGACTATATTGCTTGTTCACAGTTGCGAACAAGCGACATCACCGGCAAAAAAAGGACAAACCGGTGTTGGAGTTAGAAGGCGCCAACCTACTGACATCCGAGCAAGAAAGATTAACTATTTTATTGGGATTAATAAACAAGCTTCTTGCTTTTTCTCGCGACTTCTCCAAAAATGGATGCAATTCCTTATAACTTACGACAGGAGGAAAAAATCTGTGACTAAACTGCATATCCGCGTTTTTTCAGTTTTTACCGCTATTATCATAGGATTTACGATGTTCTCAATGGCCAATGCGACCACCCCACAGGAAAATAAAGAAGCAGGCGAAGCCTTTCTTGCCGAAAACGCCAAAAAGGCAGGCATAAAAACCACGGCGAGCGGCCTTCAATATGAAGTTCTGAATGAAGGAAGCGGTGCCACGCCAAATGCCTCCGATAATGTTACCGTTCATTACAAAGGCACCACAATTAGCGGGGAAGAATTCGACAGTTCATATGGCCGAGGCGAACCCGCCACATTTCCGTTAAACCGAGTCATTGCCGGCTGGACGGAAGGACTGCAGTTAATGAAGGAAGGCGCTAAATACCGTTTTTACATACCCTCCGATTTGGCTTATGGCGAACGCGGCGCCGGCCGTGCAATTGGCCCTAATGCCACACTCATATTCGATGTTGAACTGATCAAAGTTCAATAAAGTCAAACGTCCCGTGTGTTTGGCAAGAATGTCGGCAGGTATTGCCGACATTCGAAGTAGCCAGCTGTATATCAACCCATCATCTATGTACCTACTCTCACGGAGCTTGGCAAGTCAAAAAATTTGCGGTGTTTCGAATAACCCGCCCTCGCGTGACGAACACCGCGTATCATTTCGCAATTCACCCTGAGTCACCAGGTACGCGTAGCGTACCCTAGAATTCACTTTGAATTTCTAAGTGCTTAAGGTAGTGGCGGGTATTTTCAACTATGATCGAATACAATGCCTTTATCTAGCCCCATGCAAACGAATCAATAGCACGGCCTCATCACGACTAATTCCGAATTTTTGTATCAATTCAGCCGCGTCTGCGCCGCTTCGCACCTTTTGAATGATCGCGTGATAAGGCTTCGCTTCTTCCTCTCTTTGTTCAAAGTCGTTGATTTTTTCGGTTAATTCCTTGAGTAATTCAGCCGTCTCGGCTAATCGATTATCGACGCCGACCGATGCCGAACATAAACCGACAATATCCAAATTATGATTATTCAGATGTTCCGCCAAGGCTCGATAGTTGCGTTTAAGCTTAATATGATCGACTGTTAACCATACCAACAAAATCGACATAACGCTCAGTACGGCAAGACCGGCATATAAAATTTCATTCATCAAATAACTTCGTCGATATGCTGAGCAGGCCCTGTATCGCCTTGCTGCTCCGGTTTTTTCTGGTTCCCACGGTCCTCCGTGGGAACCCATACCTTGGTTTCCGAGGCAAGATCAGTATGCATTCCCACGCTGGAGCGGCGGGAACGAGGAATCAAACAACTTCGTCAATGTGTTGAGCAGGCCCCGTATCGTCTTGCTGCTCCGGTTCAGAATCCTTTTCCTGCTCGTTTTGTTGTTTTTTCTTATCCGGTCGATCTTCGTCATTAGTGACTTTAGCCGGTTTAATAACCGGATATGTCGGTACTATCGGTTGTATTTCGATCATGACCGCCTCTCTTAGCCGCGGCTCAAGGAAGTTGATGTTTTCAGGTTACAATTAACTTCAAAACATATCCAATTCCGCTTTCTCTTCATCGCTTAAAAACTTATTTAGGTCGACTAGAATCAATAATTCATTATCTCGACTAGTCACCCCTTGAATATACCTAGAAGTTTCTTCATTGCCGACGTTCGGAGCCGTTTCAATATCGGACGATCTCAGCTCAACGACTTCGGCAACGCTATCGACCAAGATGCCGATAATATGCGATTCGGTTTCGATTATGACAATGCGCGAATTATCGTCGGTCTCCTTCGACATCAAACCAAATCGATTGCGCGTATCGATCACCGTTACGACATTGCCTCGCAAGTTGATGATGCCCAGCACATAAGACGGCGCACCGGGAACCGGAGCGATTTCTGCAACCCGCAGCACTTCCTGCACTTGCATGACATTGATGCCGTACTTTTCATCACCGAGACGAAAAGTTACCCATTGCATCACCGGATTGTTTTGTTTTGTGTCAAATTCACTCATTCGCGATCACCGCTTCATTATTCAAAGTTATTATTTTTTGCAAACCGTATCCGCCCAACTACTAACCCTTCACTCTATAAAAAGAATATTGTCCACGAAACACACGAAAATCACGAAATTTAAAAACTATAGTTACGCACAACGTACCATTTCACAAGTCTTCCGTAGAATCCAAGCCTAAAAAAGGTAAGCGATTCGCCCCTGGACGCTGGAGCGTCCAGGGCTGCGTTCCCACGCTGGAGCGTGGGAACGATAACCTTTATCCTTTAACCTTTCTTCTTTCCCCTTTCATCTTTCATCTTTCTTCGCGGCGTCAACTGCTCGACATCGATCACGGCGGTCAATTCCTCGATTACTGTTCCAATCAACCATGGCCGCTGCTTACGATGGGTTCGCCAACGAACTTGCTCGGGGCGCACTTTGCCGATCGACAGAAGTTCATCGCAAGCCAAGCCCCAATTGCCATCCTGGGTAATTAACATACTTTTAAAAGGCTGCTCGATTAAGTTTCGTTTATTCGCATAGCCTTTTCCTAAAATCAATTGCCCGGAATCGAGAATACCGATTTTTCGTTCCTGGTCTTCCAGCAAACCGATAAACCACGAGGGTTGCCCAGGAATTTTAGTAATCGTCTTATCGAATTTAATGGCTCTGGATAACTCAACCAAAGGCGTTGCCAGTATGAGCTGGCCTATTCTAAAAAATAAGGCTTGGAATTCATACTGCGCCCAAGACGGCATAACCGCAAGCGGCATGGTAGGCTTTGGAACCAATTGCAGTTCAACCAAGGCCGACGTCTTGGCAATGGTCTCGCTTTTTTTCTTTATTTTTGATTCGACATGTGCTGTCGGTTCGGGCGCTTTTGCCTTAGGTGCCGATGGCATAGTCACCTCGGCTTCCTCAGTCGGCATTTCCTCCAACAGGGTCTTTAAATAGCTGTCGAGAGCCAATTCCTGGTGAATAACCTGTTGCTCGATATCCAATTTGTTATCGCTAAGACCCTTCATTAAACTGCCGCCGTTTCTTTGACAGTTTGATTATCATGCAATAACAAGCGATCCAGCAAGGCCGAGTAGGCCTCCACGGCTTTCGATTCCGGCCAATAAATCGATAGCGGAATCCCTTGCGTGCTGGCATCCCTGATTTTTGTATCGATCGGTATGATCGAATTCCAAAGATAATCCGGATATTGCTGTCTCAACACCCCAAGGCTTTCTTGAGCGGCGCGCGTTCGTTTATCGAACATCGTCGGTACAATCGTGTATCGAGGCGCATGCGTACGTGATTTATAAACCATATTGAGCGTATGCATCATGCGCTCAAGCCCCTTGACAGCTAAAAATTCGGCTAACACCGGCATAATTAATTGCTGACATGCCGCCAGTGCATTAATCATCAAAACGCCGAGCATTGGCGGGCTATCGATGATGACGTAATCGTAACGACCGGATACCTTGGCTAAGGCATTATTGACTACCAATCCCATACCGCCCATCGATGCGACTTGTCGGTCCAACGTTGCAATCGCGGTCGCGGCCGGCAACACAAACAAACCGTCGAATTTAGTTTCTACAATATAAGGTTCGGGCCCCGCGTTTTTCTTTTTCAAACTGGCATCATGAAAAAGATTGTATACGCTAGCCTTGACTTCATCGGGATTCATTTTGAAATAACTCGTCAATGCGCCGTGCGGGTCTAGATCGACCAATAATGTACGAAATCCCCAGGAAGACAATAAACCGCCGAGCGTAACGACGGTCGTCGTTTTGCCTACACCGCCTTTCTGATTGGATACCGTCCAGACCTTCATAAAATGCCTTTCAACTTAAATTCATTAGCTAAACCGCAAAAAATCGGTTCTCGAAGATTTTCCTGTTCCCACAGTCCTCCGAAGGAACTCATAACTTGACCGCCAGAGCAAGTAGGAACAAAGAAGGATATACCCACCACTATGGGGAGCCTTGAGTATTATTCATTTCAGCTTCGGTAACCGGCGATATATTCAGTAACTTCGCTCTTTCTTCGTCATCCGCGCCGTAACGAGCAAAAGCATGCGACATCAACACCACCACAACCCTTCTATTTTGAAATCGACCTGCCTCGCTACTGTTATCGGCTATCGGATGAAATTCTCCATAGCCGACCGCCGACAATCGTGACGGCGCTATCTCTTCGTTGACGAACTCCCTTACTACGCTAGTCGCTCGCGCCGAAGACAACTCCCAATTGGATGGGAATTTAACAGTACTAATCGGGACCGTATCGGTATGCCCCTCGACATGAATGACATTCGGCATGCGTCTGACAATTTCCGAAACTTTTTTCAAAATCGGTAAAGCTTTTGGCGATAACTCAGCCTCGCCGCTCGCAAATAACAGTTCGCTATTCATTTCTAGCTCGATCCAAAAGTCATGTTTTTTAACCGCCACCAAATCCTTTTCGATAAATGGCGCCAAGACTTCCGACATTTGTTCGGATGCTTCAATCAAATTGCGACGCTCACGGAGGATTTCCTCACTAAGCTCATGCTTTTTTTCAACCTCTTCCAAAGTCGGATGGGGTAGCTCGATCGGTTGAACTGTCATCGGCTCTTCACCGATTTGGATCGGCTGCACCACGGTAAAAGGGGGGGCTGCTTTATCGGAAATCGCCGATTCCGATTGCCTTTTCGAAAAGGCCTCGCCCAATGAGTCGGACAGTGTTTTATATTTTCCCTCGTTGACCGACGAGATTGAATACATCACGACAAAAAACGCAAATAATAAGGTAATAAAATCAGCATAGGAAATCAGCCATCGCTCATGATTTTCAGGTTCGGCCAATTCTTTTTTTTTTCGCCGCATCACGCCCCTCCGAGCTAATCCCGGTTTTCGATTAAAAAACCGGATAATTTCAATTCGATATTTTTTGGATTTTCTCCCTCGGCAATCCCTACGATGCCCTCGACCAACAATTCCTTAGCCTGTGACATTATCAATATTTGCATCTTCAATTTGTTTGCAACCGGCAAAAAAATCAGATTGGCAAAGCCAACACCATAGATCGTCGCAACAAATGCCGTTGCAATACCGGATCCCAGTAAACCAGGCTCGGCCAGATTTTTCATGACATGAATGAGACCGATCACGGCGCCGAGAATACCGATTGTCGGCGAGTAGCCGCCCATGGCTTCGAATACTCTGGCCGCCTGTAAATCACTAAATTCCCGAGTACTAATCTCTAATTCCAAACAATCCCGAATCACTTCCGGTTCGCTACCGTCGACTAATAGCTGTAAACCCTTGATTGCGAAAGGATCGATTTCGGTATCGAGAACCGACTCCAGACCCAACAGACCTTCTTTTCTGGCCAACGCGCTCCATTCGACCATTTTATTGACTTGTTGCTTAAATAATTGCTTTTGGGGCTTGAAGATCCATAAACTGAGATTGAGGCCTCGCAAGAATACTGTCGGTGGAAATTGCAACAATGTAGCGCCTATTGTACCGCCCAAAACGATCACTAAGGCCGGTCCGTTTAGCAGTGCCTCAGCATGTCCGCCGTCCATTATCGTTCCGCCGACGATCGCCACGAAACCCAAAACAACGCCAATGAGACTTAAGTAATCCATTATGTGATCCGACTTAATTGCCGTCCTATTTCATCGAGGCTGTAAACATTATCGGCTAAGCCTGCATCGATAACCGCTTTGGGCATACCGTATATCGTGCAACTTTCCTCGTTTTGCGCCCAAACTATCGAACCGACTTGTTTCAGTTTTCGAGCGCCTTCTTTACCATCCGACCCCATACCGGTTAAAACCACAGCCAACACTGCATCTTGAAAATGCCGAGCGACTGAAGCTAGTGTAATATCGGCACATGGACTGTAAATCTCTCCGGCTATTTTCGGCCTTAAAACAATCGACTTACGCACGCCGGAGCCTTTTAATTCCAATTGCATTCCTCCTGCCGCAACCAACGCCGTTCCCGGCTCCAAAATATCGCCATCGCGTGCTTCCCTAACCTTGATACGGCATAATTGATCCAACCGCTCGGCAAAACTAGCCGTGAAGTTTTGCGGCATATGTTGAACAATGATCACCGGCAACGGACATGACTGCGGGACTTGACTTAACACTTGCTGCACCGCAACAGGACCGCCGGTCGAGGCGGCAATCACCATAATGCGTAACGCGCCCAATTGTTTCGCTGTTTGCTGAATCCCTGGCTTAGCCGGTTTTTCAAGCGATTTTTCTGCCGGTTCGGTTTTATTCTTAGCCGGCGCTCCGCTGCTTCTTGTTTTGCTTTTTCCGGCTTGCAAGGCAACCATGCGTACTCTTCGCCGAAGCAAGCGTTTGGCCGTTTCTCGGTCGGCATCGATCTCATCCAGTCGCTTCGGTAAAAAATCCACCGCACCGGCATGCAAAGCATCCAATGTCGCTTGCGCGCCTACCTGAGTCATTGCCGAAAACATCAAAATAGGGGTCGGCGTTTCCGCCATGATGCGTTTAACCGCAGTAATGCCGTCCATCAACGGCATTTCAATATCCATCGTTATGACATCGGGCGATAAGGCAGCCGTCAGCCTGATCGCTTGTAAGCCGTTATTGGCAATACCCACCACTTCAAATTCGGCGAGTCCTTCGCCATCTTTCGACTCCTCAAGGATTTCTTTGATTCTTTTACAAATAAACCCGGAGTCGTCGACTATCAGTACCTTAACGGCCATGAGAACTTATAATTAATCCTATTTGAGCCAAAAATGTCTAATATTGAAAAGGTACAGATTTGTTTGGCGATCGATCCCCTTCCAACAGTTGAAGAAATTATTTCATGCACGTTCCTATACGCCAACTGATTTACTTATCGGATAGAGTTTCGATGATTTAGAGCTGGATTCCCCGACAGAGACATACCTCGAATCTGACATAATTAAACGACTATTCGCAAAGATAAGAAGTATTAGCTTGCATATCGCTTCATTAAACCGGGCACGTCGAGAATCAGTGCAATGCGCCCGTCGCCGGTGATTGTCGCCCCCGAAAGTCCGTCCAAACCTTGCAATTTCGCACCCAAAGCTTTAATAACAACTTCTTCCTGACCAATTAATTGATCCACGACAAAACCGACTTGACGCCCACCGGCATTGACCACAACGACATGTGCAGAAGCTTGTTTATTTAGTACATAATTCGGGTCCTGCACGAGCCATTCGCCGAGATAAAATAGCGGTAGGGCTTTGTTTCGAACCATGACGACCTGCTGTCCATCCACGACATTAGTCACACGAAGATCCAGATCGAGAATTTCCATCACGCTACCCAACGGTAATGCGAAAGCTTGATCGGCTAGCTTAACCATCAATGTCGGCATGATCGCAAGCGTCAAAGGTACCTTGATAGTAATCGTAGTACCGACGCCTTCCTTTGAATCAACCTCGACCGCACCGTTCATTTGAGAAATGCGGGTCTTTACAACATCCATACCGACGCCCCGCCCCGAAACATCGGAAATCTCGGTTTTGGTCGAAAATCCGGGCATAAAAATTAAATTAAAACATTCGCGTTGATCCAGTCGAGCGGCAGTATCGGCATCCATTAAACCCTTTTCGACGACCTTGGCCCGCAAAGCATTGGCATTCATGCCCTTACCATCATCCTTTATCGATAACTCGATATGATCGCCTTGCTGCGAAGCGGTCAACACGACGACGCCTTCGGTCGGCTTACCCGCCGCTGCCCGCTCTTCCGGGCTTTCGATACCATGATCGACCGAATTTCTCACTAAATGCACCAATGGATCGGCCAAAGCTTCGACTAAGTTCTTGTCGAGATCGGTTTCTTCTCCAACCAATTCCAGTCTAATTTGTTTATTGAGACTACGCGCCAAATCCCGAACAACACGCGGAAATCGACCGAATACTTTTTTAATCGGCTGCATTCGAGTTTTCATGACCGCTAATTGTAGATCGGCTGTTACAACATCGAGATTGGCAATTGCCTTGGCCATCTGATCATCGCTCTCGGATGCAGATCTAAGCGTCTGAAAGCGATTTCGTACCAAAACCAATTCGCCGACCATGTTCATGATATCGTCGAGCACCTGAGTATCGACCCGAACGGTGGGCTCAATTTGCGGTGCGGCTGGATGAGCAGCTTTTGATGAGGCGGTTTTTTGCTCTTTAGCGCCATGCTGCTCTATCGAATAAGTAGCAGACGACGGTTTGTCTTTGTTGTCGGGAACGGATTCGGCGACAGGTTTCTTTTCCGACGCCTTAGGCGCTTGATCGCCGGTTTCGGCAACCGCTGAAGGATTGAACTTCCCTTTACCATGCAATTGATCGAGCAAATTTTCGAATTCGTCCTCGGTAATCTCATCGGAATCCGAAACCGCCTGCACCGATTTTTCGGCGGGTATCGATACCGTTTCAGCACTTTCCGATTCGGCTCCTGCATTCGATGCGGTTTCGCTTCGACCGGATTTGGGCGATGTCGGCGAACCACCTTTGCCATGCAATGCATCGAGTAGTTGCTCGAATTCATCTTCGGTAATTTCATCGGCTGCCGAAGCCGGTTGCGATTCACTTTGCGTTATTTTAGGGGCGGTCGGCGAAGCTCCTTTACCATGCAAAGTATCGAGCAATTGCTCGAACTCTTCCTCGGTGATTTCATCGGAGCCCGAACTATCATCAATGCTAGCAGATTCCTCGTCGGCCATATTCAGCATCGATTCGAATTCTTTCTCGACAATATCGATTTCATCGACGGAGGCAATCGGCGATGGCTCTTGCTCTTCCTCTCCCCTTTGCTCGGGTGTTTCCGCTTCGAATGCTTTACCGGGGGACGTAAAAGCCTGAAGTTTGTTTAGCAATGCCGGCGATGCTGATTCAGGTTCTTGTCCGGCACGGATCTGACCGAACATTTCGTTAACAATATCGAGCACCTGAAGCACGACATCCATTAATTTAGGATCGACTTCCCTATCGCCTTGTCGAAGCACATTAAAGACATCTTCAGCTTTATGGCAAATTTCAACCAGGGGGTCTATCGCTAAAAATCCGGCACCGCCTTTGACGGTATGAAAACCTCTAAATATGGCATTGAGTAAATCGTAATCATTGGGCATCTGCTCGAGTTGAACCAACTGCTCGCCCAATAATTCAATTATTTCACCGGATTCGACTAGAAAATCCTGTAAAATTTCGTCGTCCAGATCAATCGCCATAATTCAATCCTCAAAAACCCAAGCTGGATAGCAAATCGTCAACATCGTCTTGGCTAGTCGCCACCTCGTCTTTTTTATCGTCAACACCGGGCACGACCGGGCCCGGCAATTCGACGCTCGACATAGCCGCCTCTCTCGAAGTCGCCTTAACGCTTGATAAACGGATTAAGTCGACCATGCCGTTTTCCAAGTCTTCGACCATTGCTATCACGCGCCGGATGATTTGTCCGGTAATGTCTTGAAAACCTTGAGCCATTAAAATATCGTTGAGCCCGTTTTGCATAATTTCCAGCGATTTAACCGACTCATTAAAATACTCAGTGATTTCCTGACTCATGTCTTTGAACTCTTCGAAAGGCATTTTTCGAATCAAGAAACGTTCCCAGTTTTCGGCGAGTCTGGTGGCTTGTTCGTTGAGCATTCGCGCAACCGGAACGATATCCTCGACAACGGTCAAGGTTTGATCGGCAGCTTGTTCTGTCATCGTAATGACATAACGCAATCGTTCCTTCGCATCCGGAATTTCCTGCGCGGCAATCTCGGTGATTTTTGAATCCACGGAAAAATGTACCATGGCGTCGTGCAATTGCCGGGTTAATCGACCCACTTCAATAAACAACTGGCTTTCGCGGATTCCGGCTATTTCATCGAGAATTCTGTCGGCCGTTTGCTCGTCTCCTTCTTCTAATGCCTTAAGCAGGTCTTTAACCTGATTGAGGCGATCTTTATCGGTCATTAAATCCCCTCAGACTTAGCTGTCTATGCGTTCAAAGATTTTTTCGATTTTTTCTTTGAGCGTCGCGGCGGTAAACGGCTTGATGATATATCCATTGACGCCGGCTTGAGCCGCCATAATAATTTGCTCTCGCTTAGCTTCGGCCGTTACCATTAAAACCGGCAACGTGGCAAGATCCGGGTCGGATCGAACGGCTTTAAGCAAATCCAATCCGGACATGCCAGGCATATTCCAGTCCGTCACTAGAAAGTCGATGCCTCCGGCTTTTAGTCTCGGCAGAGCGGTTTTACCGTCATCGGCTTCGGCCGTATTAGTAAAACCCAAGTCCCTAAGCAAGTTCTTTATAATACGTCTCATCGTCGAAAAATCATCCACAATGAGAATTTTCATATTTTTATCCAAGGATAGTCTCCAACCCACTCAACTTAATAAATAAAACCTTTTTAACGTTTGATGCTACGCATCGCATATCTTTTTCAATAGCATGGCCAATCCCCTTGACGCTCTTTCCCAAGCTCCAGCTTGGGAAACACACCCCGGAAACTCCCCCTTCGACAAGGCTCTCCTGAGCGCTGCCGAAGGGCTCAGGGCAAGCCTTCGACAAGGCTCTCCTGAGCGCAGCCGAAGGGCTCAGAGCAAGAGCTTCCTGAGACCGACACAATCTCCGCACATTCTCAATCAACCCGGACTTGCTCGTTAAATCTTCGTTGATTGTAGGGAAGCTAGAGCGTCTCGGTCTTCATTCCCACGCTGGAGCGTGGGAACGATAAGGGGTGTGAATAATTACTCCTGAACAGATTATACCTCTCGCACTTGAAATTTCGGCATTGCCTAAGGAGCGCCGGGGTGTGCGGCCCCTCACCTAACGCTAGGTGAGGGGCCAGCATGGAGCTGCTGGCATAGAGCCTACTAGGATGTATTCACCCAGCACCTAAATTATCCAAGATAGTTAACCATAGCCAATGGACTATGGAATTTAGGTGCTGGGTTCACGGAGTCCTTTGACGGACACCCCGGCGCCGAATTTTGATCTGCGATGGGTATACCCAAGCTAGAACCAGGGTAACCGCACAAAATATTTAGTGCAAAACAAAACGTTGGGAACGGGTTCACAAAAGATCTACGATAAGCATAACGTTCATGCCTGCACAGCCTCATTCAAACGCCATTATCATGGCCTTCACGCCAGTCCGCAAGTCTCGCTCGCAATCTCAACATGGCCTGACTGCTGATTTGACTGACGCGGGACTCGCTGACATTTAATACTTGACCGATTTCGCGTAAATTTAATTCTTCGACATAATACAATGAAACCACCAACTGTTCGCGCTCGGGCAAACTTCGAATCGCATCGACTAAAGCCTGATTGAATTTTTCTCGGCTTAATCGGTTCAACGGATCATTTTTTAATGGCTGATCATCGTAAAAAGCCGCATCGCCTTCTTCGGACAACTCCTCGACACTCAAGGTACGACAGCATTGCGTGTCTTGCAATATGCGTCCATATTCGTCGGCACTGATCCCCAAATACTCGGCTACCTCGCCATCGCTGGCATCGCGGCCGGTTTTACTTTCGATATGCCTTATCGCATCAGTCACCATGCGCGCTTTTTTATGAACGGAACGCGGGGTCCAATCGGATCGTCGAACTTCATCGAGCATTGCCCCCCTAATGCGAATACCGGCATACGTGTCGAAACTGGCGCCCTGGGAAGCATCAAAATGCTTGATCGCATCCAACAAGCCGATCATTCCGGATTGAATCAAGTCTTCGACCAACACCGTTTCAGGCAATTTAGCCAATAAATGATAGGCAATGCGTTTAACTAAAGGCACATGCCGCAGCACTAGGTCTTCTTTTTCACCCGATTGCACCGACGCATACATGGCCGCTCCCTTCATGCAACATCCTTTTGTGCGCCGTATTGAATCATGCGCTCGATAAAGAACTCAAGATAACCGCCCGCTTGTCCTTTGATCGGCCAGCTATTGATTTGTCTTGCCACATTTTTCAAGGCCAAAGAGGCTTTACTGCGCGGATAGGCAGCGATGACCGGGCTTTGTTGCTGAACGGCTTTGCGTAAATATTCGTCATAAGGTACCGCACCTGCAAACTGTAACGTCACATCCAGATAACGGTCGGTGACTTTCGTCAATTTTTGAAAAAGATTCTGCCCTTGCTGTGCACTTTGAACCATGTTGGTCAAAATATGGAAGCGGCTCAAGCCGTAATCACGATTCAAGAGCTTAATGAAGGCATAGGCATCGGTTAAAGAGGTCGGCTCGTCGCACACGACAACGATGACTTCCTGGCAAGCACGGGCAAAATTAATGACGCTGGACGATATACCCGCCGCCGTATCGACAATCAGCACATCCAAATCCTGATCGATATCGCTAAATGCCCGAATGACTGCGGCTTGCTCGACAGTCGATAAATCAGACATATGCTGCAAGCCCGAGGAAGCCGGAATCACTTGCAAACCGGACGGGCCGGTCACGATAATTTCATTCAATGTCTTTTCACCTTTCAATACATGCGAAAGATTGAATTTCGGATACATACCCAGCAACACGTCAACATTGGCAAGCCCCATATCGGCATCGAGCAAAGCAACTCGCTTGCCTTGTTCAGCCAATGCCAAGCCCAAATTGACCGATAAATTGGTTTTCCCAACGCCGCCTTTACCGCTAGTGATTGCGATGACCCGAACGGGATTCGTTTTTTTCATTCTTCTGATTCCAGCTGCCTGATCGAATGGATTATGCATAACCTTGCGCCACCCAGTCGTCATAATCAAGTATCGCATTATAATCGCTTTCTTGCTCCGACTCTGCTGCGCACTGCTCAATTAATTGCTTGGCCGAAGCCGCATGCAGATCCTCAGGCACTTGTTGTCCGTCGGTAACATAAGATAGCGGCATGCGCTGTTCGATTAATGCCGATATTGCCGCCCCCTTGGTCGCTGCTTCGTCAAGTTTAGTCAATATGCCTGCTTCAGGCTGAAAAATTTGAAAGGCTTGAATAATCTCTTTCATCGCTTTGTATTGCGTCGCGGCGGACATCACCAAATAAGGTCGAATGCGTAGGTCCTCGTGTTGTAACGTTTGGATTTGCTCGGCCAAGCGTTGGTCCCGCTGACTCATTCCGGCGGTATCGATCAAAATAAGACGCTTATCGGCAAAGCCGTCGATCAAATTTCGCAGTTGCTCGGCATCGGCCGCCACGCGAACGGGCACATCGAGAATCCGACCATAGGTATTGAGTTGATCATGCGCGGCAATACGATAATTATCGGTCGTGATCAACGCGACTTGTCTCGGCCCATGTTTCAAAATGAAGCGTGCCGCCAATTTAGCGATCGTCGTAGTCTTACCGACACCCGTCGGGCCCACTAACGCGGCGATTCCACCATAATCCAAAAGCGCATCATTGTATACAGGTAGCACGTTAACCAACATTTCCTGAGCTTTTTTAAACGCCGGCTCGATGGTTTGATAATTACTCAAGCGACCGGCGACTTTCATACTCAAATTTTTGGCTATCCCCATATCGACCAAACGATGCAACAATTCGACCCGCACCGGATTGCTTTGACTGTTTTGCCGCCAACCGATTTCCGATAAACGGCTATTCATCGTCATCTTCAGCGATTTCAATTCCTGAAACATGTCTTTGATAAGCTGATCGTTCGCACTGTTTTCCCGGGCGACCGGAACGGGCTCTTCGGTCCGCGCCGACATCACCGTTTTCTCCTGAACCGCGGGTACCGACTCGTCGGGAATTTCCTCTATTTTTGCAGATACAACCGGCACCGGCTTCGTTACCGGATCGGGCTGCAAACGACGCGGGCGATTTATTTGCATTTTTTCCGCATAACCCAAATATTCGTCAAAATCCCGACGCAACGGACGCGGAGGTACCGAGCCGTCCGCTCCTTTTTTTCGAGTGCTGCTAATAATCTGAGCCGATTTGTTTTCAGCCGCAAAATCCTGTAACGGGGGCTGTTTGACTTCGGGGTTTTGAGCTTTCCGCTCAGCCGAATCTTTTTGCAATTTACTGTGAATGAGTTGCTCGTCAAAATCGCGGGCGGCGACGATTTCCACGCCGCCATCGACCGAGCGATTGGACATGATCACCGCATCGGCACCCAACTCATCTTTAACCATGCGCATCGCTTGGCGAATGTCCGATGCAAAAAAACGTTTGATTTTCATTGTACTACCCCGTCAATTAGGCGCGTTGTCCAACCGTGGAAACCACTCTTATTTGGCGATCCTCAGGTATTTCATTGTAAGCCAACACATGCAAGCCTGAAATCGAATGACGGACGAAGCGAGCCAACCAGGGACGAACAAAGGACGAAACCAATAAAACCGGCGTTTGTCCTTCCATCTCCATTTTTTGAGCACTCTCTTCCAGCGACCGATGCATTTGCTCGGCCAGCCCCGGCTCGATGCCGACACCGCCTTCACCCGCCGTCTGCAATGATTTATGCAACAACCGTTCCAACTCTGAATCCAAAGTGATAACAGGCAATTCCTGTTGTATCCCACTGATTTCATGGACGATTGATCGCCCTAGTGCTACACGGACCGCCGAGGTCAATATATCGGGATCTTGACTCTTGACGCCGAACTCCGCCAAAGTTTCGGCAATCGTTCGTATATCCCTAATGGACACATGCTCTTGCAGTAAATTTTGCAACACCTTGACCACGACACCCAACGGCAGTGTTTTTGGGACCAGATCCTCGACCAGTTTCGGGGCGACTTTCGCAAGATTATCGAGTAACTGTTGCGCTTCTTCGTAGCCGAATAATTCATGCGCGTTACTTTGCAGTAAATGACTCAAATGCGTGGCAATAACAGTACCTGGGTCAACGACGGTATAGCCCAACGTTTGCGCGTGATCCTTCTGACCCGCCTCGATCCAAACCGCCTCCAGACCGAATGCCGGGTCGCGACATTCCCTGCCTTTCAATGAACCGAAAACTTGCCCGGGATTAATCGCCAATTCCAATTCGGGAAAAACCTCCGCCTCGCCCATCGTTACACCCATCAATGTGATGCGATACATCGTCGGCGACAAATCCAAATTATCGCGAATATGCACCGTAGGCACTAAAAAGCCCAACTCCTGCGACAACTTTTTACGCACGCCTTTGATCCGCGCCATCAACTGCCCTCCTTGATTTTTGTCGACCAATGGAATCAAGCGATAGCCGACTTCCAAGCCGATAATATCGACCGGCATCACATCATCCCAACCCAACTCCTTGACCTCCGGTACGGTTTGGCGAACATCGAGCTCCCGTTTGGTTTCGATACTGGCCAAAACCTTGCTGCGCCTGTCGATCATATAAGCAGAACCAGCCATCGAGCCGGCCAGCAGAATGAATACTAAATTCGGCATGCCCGGAATAACTCCCAAAGTCCCCATTACACCGGCAGTGATATATAAGGCTTTGGAGTTTTCGAAAAGCTGCGTGCTGACTTGCTGACCGATATCTTCGGTACCGCCTTTGACGCGCGTAACGACGATAGCCGACGCACTCGACAACAATAGCGAAGGAATCTGAGCGACTAAGCCATCCCCGATAGTCAATAGCACATAAATTTCGCCGGCTTCCGCGAAACTCATTCCATGCTGACCGACGCCGATCGCGAGTCCACCGATGATATTGACGAATAAAATAATGATACCGGCAACCGCATCGCCTCTGACGAACTTACTAGCGCCATCCATCGAACCGTAGAAATCGGCCTCTGCGGCCACTTCGGCGCGCCGCTCGCGCGCCTGATCCTGCGTAATCAATCCGGAATTGAGATCGGCATCAATCGCCATTTGTTTGCCCGGCATCGCATCTAATGTAAACCGAGCGCCCACTTCAGCAACCCGACCCGCGCCTTTGGTCACCACGACGAAATTGATTACGACCAAGATCGAAAACACTACCAAGCCCACCGCAAAATTACCGCCGATGACGAACGAGCCGAACGCCTCGATCACCTTACCCGCCGCCGCACCGCCTTGATGCCCTTCGAGCAAGACAATTCGTGTCGACGCCACGTTCAATGCCAGCCTCATCAAAGTCGCCACCAAAATAACCGTCGGAAACACCGAAAACTCCAACGGATTCAGCATATAAATAACGACCAGCAGAATAATCAGAGAAAAGGCAATGTTGAACGTAAAAAATAAATCCAACAAAAACGGCGGCAACGGCAGGACCACCATCGCCAAAATCATGATGATCAACAGCGGCGCGCCGAGCCCGGAGCCGCTTATCATTTTTAAGGTGTTTAAAATTCGGGTAAGGTCCATGATTTAGTCTGGGTAATAACTCGGCGTAAATTAATATTGATCGAGGCAATTAGGAGCCAAAAGCTGGCAACCCCGGTTAAGACGAATTAGTCGTGGCATTTGCTTTGCTGAATAAGCATTTAACCTAGAAAAAAGTATTTCACCATGAAGATCATGAAGAATATGAAGCCTTTGAACGGCTTGACCCTTAGCAGGACGGGGTTTGCAACCCATACGCATCAAGCTAAAAGCGGCTAACCCGCATCACGCTCTTTTTCTCGCGCAGAGGCGCAGAGAGTTCCGCTGTTTCCCCTGCTCCAGCTTGGGAAACAGCATACACTTATCCAGTGGCTTCCTGGTCGGGGAGCTCCATTGCCCTCGAACCGCAGAGCGGTTCGGGCTGCATTCCCACGCAGAGCGCTCGCCGTTATACACAAGTATCGGTAAACTTGCTAAACAGAGGTCATCGTAGGCCTGGAAACGGTGCTGTTTGATAAATCTGCGGATATTGAACATCAGTGGCTTCGAAATCGCGACGAAGGCGTCGCTCCCACAAGGGGGCGGATGCTCTGTGGGAGCGATCCCCTGATCGCGATCTCGAGGTCGAAAGTGTTAAGTAACAATAAATGGTATCGAAGACTCATTAGCTAAGATTGCAAAACGGTAATTTTTGACTTATGTATAACGGCGAGCGCAGAGCGTGGGAACGATGAAAGGGCTTATATTAGCGTAGCGGTGTTGCCATGGTACGCATAGCGTACCCTACGTGACTCACCCTTTCCCCTTTCCCCTTTCCCCTTTCCCCTTTCCTCTTTCATCTTATTCATCCCTTCGAAATTCCTCAGGAATCGGTAAATCTTGGGGCGGCAACGGTGCATCCCAACCATAAGCCTTGGCTGTTTTTAACTGATACACATAGGCCAGCACTTGCGCGACCGCCAAAAACAGGCCTTGCGGAATCTCCTGTTTCAAATCGGTGGAGTAATACAAAGCCCGCGCCAAAGGCGGTGCAACCAATAGCGGCACATTCGCACCGGCCGCCAAATTACGAATTTGCGCCGCAATCAGATCGGTACCCTTGGCAATGACCTTCGGCGCAGCAGACGAGTTTTGATCGTATTGCAATGCCACGGCAAAATGCGTCGGATTGGTGACGATCACATCGGCATAAGGGACTTCCTCCATCATGCGCCGTTGCGACATTTCCATTTGTATTCTGCGCTGACGCCCTTTGATTTCCGGATTACCTTGAGACTCCTTCATTTCGTCACGCACTTCCTGGCGAGTCATTTTTAACTTTTCATGATGATCCCAGAGTTGGTAAGGTAGATCGACCATCACGATTAAAACCAATGATGCACTCAACAACAAAAAACCGAGACCGATATGAGATAAGGCATGCTGAATAGCCTGCCCCAAGGGCTCCGCACTCAACCCAAGAAACTCGTTCAAAAACGACTTATATAAGATCATTGCAACGCCGAACACCAATAAAAACTTGATCAGCGCCTTTAACAACTCGATCAGCCCTCTTTTCGAAAACAAACGGGCCACCCCCTTGATCGGATCGAGTTTTTCCAGCTTCGGCGTCAATGCGTCCCAACTGAACACCCATCCGCTCAAAATTAAGGGGCCAATCAACGCCGCGACAACCAGTGCCGCCAAAAACGGCGAGATGAGCCAGAAGGCATCGAGCAAGGCCTGCTTAAAAAATTTAATCGGGCTTTCGGGCGCGAAAATAACTTCCCTGCTCAATTGAAACTGGGTTTGCATGATCTCGATCATACCTTGCCCGAGGTATCCGCCCATGAATAACAGCAATACCGAGCTGGTGACCAGCATCACTAAAGTATTAAGCTCCCTGGACCTTGCGACTTGACCTTTCTTTCGAGCATCGGCAAGCCGCTTCGCCGTGGGTTCTTCTGTTTTATCCTGACCGGTATCTTCCGCCATATCGATCTGCTACAGACGCAGCACCTGTTCTAAAAGCTCATAACCCTCTGCCATGACGCCGGTGAATTGTTGAAGCATAGTCGGCAAGGTCAGCCAGATCAGCAGCAAGCCCAGCATCAACGTAACCGGAAAGCCCACCGCAAAAATATGCAACTGCGGCGCGGCGCGGGCCGCGACACCGAAACTGACATTAACCATCAATAAACTCGCCATGACCGGCAAAGCCAATAACAACCCCGAAGCAAACAAGCGACTGCTCCATGCGATGATCGACCAGATTTCAGCTTGTTCCAACCCATCGACCGCAATCGGCACGGTATTAAAGCTATCCAACACCATGCGAATCAGCATTAAATGTCCATCTAAAACAAAAAAACTCAGCGTACTAACGATAATATAAAACTGTGCCAACACCGGAATTTGCTGACCGCTTTGCGGATCGACCATCGATGCAAACCCCAAGCCCATGCTATAAGCGATCGTTTGCCCGGCAAACACTACGACGCCAAAAACCATCTGAATGATGAAACCGCTCACCAAGCCGATTAAAATCTGCTGCATCGACACCGCCAAACCCTGATAACTGAACATAGGCACATCGGGCAATGGAGGCAGCAAAGGCATGACGACCAAGGTCAAACCCAGCGCAATAACTAACCTCACCCGAGGCGGCACGCCTTGCATGCTAAACAACGGCGCTGCGACTAGCATCGCGCCGATGCGCATCAACGGCCAAATAAACGATGCAACCCAATTCAATAATTGAGCTTCGGTAAAATTCAATCGTTTACCCAATCATTTCAGGAATATCACGAATCAATTGCTGAAAAAAATCCAAGTACATTTGCAGCATCCAGGGCCCCATCGTCATCATCACGATACCGATCGCGATGAGTTTGGGAACGAAGGTCAACGTCATTTCATTGATCTGAGTGGCGGCTTGAAACATCGCGATAATCAAACCTACTATCAATGACGGCAATAACACCGGCGCGGTTAACTTAACCGCCACCCACATCGCTTCCTGGCTTACCGTGTAAATCGTTTCCGGAGTCATCGCTCTCTCCTACTCCTTTTTGATTAAAAAACTGTCTAAGAATAAAAGGTATGGGGTGTGGCTAGCGAGGATGTCGGCAGCAGGAACTGCTGCCGTCAAGCCCTCATGGATGGGTTCACGGCGGTCCTCGATAGACACATCCCATACCTTCATAAAGTTAACTAATTTTTGAGAATAAATTGAGTAATAATCAAGCCACATAAAAACTGGCCGCGAGCATTTCCATGATCAGCGACCACCCGTCTGCCATCACGAACAGCATTATCTTAAAAGGCAGCGATATAATCATCGGCGACAGCATCATCATACCCATCGACATCAATACGCTAGCGACCACTAAATCGATCACCAGAAAAGGCAGAAAAATCAAAAAACCGATTTGGAAAGCCGTCTTCAATTCGCTGGTCACATAAGCCGGTAACAATACCGAAAACGGCACATCGTCGACCGATTCGACTTCTTCGTGACCGGAAATCCTGAGAAACATTTCAAGATCGGACTCGCGTGTCTGCCTAATCATAAATTGCCGAAAAGGCGCCGATGCATTCTCGGCAGCGGTCAACACATCGATTTTTTCCTCAAGATAAGGCTGAATCGCATCGCGATTAACCTTGTCGAATACCGGCGCCATGATGAAAAACGTCAAAAATAACGATAAACCCAACAAAATTTGATTACTCGGCGCTTGCGCGGTCCCCAAAGCCTGACGCAACAGTCCCAAAACAATCATGATCCGAGTAAACGAAGTCATCGTCAGCAACAAGGACGGTAAAACCGTCAACATTGTCATTAACGCGAGGATCTGAATCGTCACCGAATAAGTTTCGCCGCCTTGCGCGTTGGTCGTAACCGTAAACGCCTCGATTCCAGTCGCATGAAGCGGCATCGGCAGCAAAACGGCGACCACGAAGCCCCACCCCGTTAGGTTCCGCAAAGATTTAGGATTTCGAGATAAATAACGTCCTGGAACTATGCGCTTTGTTGAGGATTCGGTAACTCGCTTGGCAGGACACCGTGAATACGTCCGTGTAGGCTTGACGGCGGCTTTCCCTGCCGCCGACACTTGCCAATCGAGCAACCGAACCCTCCGTAAAATAGGAAAGTTATTTACGACCAAATCCTTAACCATTACCGCGCCTCTTCATCGCTTGCATCAACTTTTGTGAAAACACGCTGGCGCCGCCTTGTCCGCCTCGCTCACTCACTAAGCGGTCTTCGCCGTCCAAAACTAACAAAGTCTCTATCCTTCCCGGCGTGACACCCAATACCATCTGTTTATTGCCGACTTCCAGCAAAACGACTTTTTCGCGCATGCCGAGGGACAAGCCGCCCAGCACTCGCATTTTTGCTTCACCATTAATCTGCAACCCGCTTAATTTACGTAACGACCAAACGAAAAGCCCAAAGATTCCCAATACGAAAAGAAGCGCTAAGCCCCATTGCAACACGTCTTGAAGTCCCACGTTTTTGACCGCAACTCCGGATACTTCGGATACGGCCGCGGCAAAAACCGACGGAAAATATGCGTAAAACAAAACGCTTAAGATAAACCTAACCATCAACGAAGCTTTTTAACCCGTTCGGTTGGGCTGACTACATCAGTCAAACGAATCCCAAACTTATCGTTTACCACGACCACTTCGCCATGAGCAATCAGGGTACCATTGACCAGAACATCCATCGGCTCGCCCGCAAGCCGATCTAACTCGACCACCGAACCTTCGTTCAATTGCAATAAATTCCTGATGCTCACCTGAGTCCGGCCGATCTCCATCGACATGGTCACCGGAATATCGAGAATGATATCCATTTGAATTTCGTTGCCGGACTCCCCCAACTCATTCGCTTCATGGGGTTGATTCTCGAATTGATCGAACGATGCCGTCTCGACATGATTGCTATTTTTGGCGCCCTTTGTTTCGGCTTCGGACTCGGCCTGCTCGTTCATCGCCGCCGCCCAATCGTCTCCTAAATCCGAATCGTCTTGTTCACTCATTATCGCTATCTCTGTTTAAAACCATTTCCTAAATCCCATCTTCGCTCTTACCCAAGCCTTGGCAGGACGGGGTTTATAACCCCGTCCTAAACGTTTCGACCATGGACAAAGTAAACCTAAACGTTCGTAAGGGGTTAAATAACCCGTCACTCGCCGGTCTAAACAGCGTAGCCCGGATGGAGCGTAGCGCAATCCGGGAAGTTCGAAGCCACGCCATTCCCGTATTCCGCTACGCTGCATACGGGCTACATGCTGAATCCCTTGGCAGGACGGGGTTTATAACCCCGTCCTAAACGTTTCGATCATGGCCAAACCAATCGAAACGTTCGTAACGGGTTGAACACTTTCACCATCAAACATAATCAGGGTTTACCTTTTTGACAATCTTGATCGCGTAATTACCGTCCGATAAACCAATCTTGCCTTCAAATACCGGAACAGTCTGCGCTCTTAACCTTACGGTATCCGGCATATCGACCGGTATCACATCGCCTTTTTTCAAATGCATGACTTCCTTAACCGTCATTTTTTTCTCAATCAGCAAGCTATCGAGTGTCACGCCCACATTCATGACACTTTTTCTCAGTAACTCCTGCCAACGCCCGTCCGTCTCCCCCCGATCACTGATCACTTGATCGAGCAATTCCCGAATCGGCTCGATCATCGTATAAGGCATGACGATATTGATATCGCCGCCGCCGCCATCAAGCTCGACATGCATCGTCGAGATCACAACAATCTCCGATGGACTGACGACATTCGCGAACTGCGGATTAACCTCGGAAGTCAAATATTCAAACTGCAACGCCAGAACCGGTCTCCAGGCTTCCTGCATATCCTTGAATATCATGTCGATAAACAAACGGATCACCCGCATTTCGGTCGGCGTAAATTCACGGCCTTCGACCTTGTTATAAAACTGCCCGGTACCGCCGAAAAAATTATCCACCGCAGTAAAAACCAATCGCGGCTCCATAACGATAAGGGCTCGGCCTTTCAACGGCATAAATTTAACAATATTCAGATTAGTCGGCACGAACAGACTCTGAACATATTCGGAAAATTTTTGGACTTGTATGCCCGAGATCGAAATTTCCGCCGAACGTCTCAAAAAATTGAACAAGGTAATTCGAAAATAGCGTGCGAAACGTTCATTGATCATCTCAAGCGTCGGCATTCGACCGCGAACGATACGCTCCTGACTGGTAAAATCGTACGTACGCGCACCGGAGTATTCTTCTACATCATCGGTTTCGGTTTCGATTTCGCCATCGTCGACACCATGCAACAAAGCATCGATTTCTTCTTGAGAAAGCAGGTCTGCGGTAGACATAATTATTGCATCACAAATGAAGTAAAAAACACCTCCTTGAGAGGCTGTTTACCGGTCATTTTTTCCAAGACCGAACTCACCTCGGCATGCACTGCCTGCCTAAGCGTCTCCTTACCTTCCCGAGAATTGAGTTCATCGGAACTTTGCGCGCTAATCAACATTAAGAGATTATTTCGAATCATAGGATCGTGTTTTTTTAAGTCTTCTATGGCTTCTTGACTATCAACCAGCAAGGATATAGAGACCTGCATTAACCGCATTCTCGAACCCGCAGGAAAATTTACAATCAGCGGTTTACTAAAATCGTAATAAAAAACCTCGAGCTTGGTTTCAGGTTTTTGTTCGGTCTCTGCAACGTCGGCCACACTCTCGGGATCATCACCGGCAAGAAAAAAATAAGCGCCGCCCGCGCCCGCCAATACCAGCAACACAGCCAGTATGATGATGATAATGAGCTTCTTAGACGACTTCTTTTCGCCTTCCGATTTTTGATTTTTTTCCGCCATATATATTTAACCTTTTATCTCAATTCATCATTCAGCAATAAACAAACCATAATTAACTTATAATTATAGATCAAAATCTTAGCCCGACAACTTAAAACCTTTGCCATAAAAATGACGGTTTTCGGTTTTTTCAGGCGATCATTCCATTGCACAGTATAAAGTAGACTCGCCGCCTTCGCTCCGGGATATACATCGAATAGCAGCAATTCCCAATTTGGAAATCAAAAAGGACAGGGAGGCTTGAATCGGATGTCGGCAGCAGGGTAAGCCGGGTTAGGCGGAGCCGTAACCCGACCTATCGAGGGACAAAATGTCGGGTTACGCTAGCGCTAACCCGGCCTACGCTACTATACTCAAAGAGGAATTTCTGGAACCTTTTAGTATCACCCAGGGCGAACTAGAAAACGCTATGGACGCAGGCCAAAAAACCGTCAGGGAGGCTGAATACTTACCTGAAATTTGCTTTTACGCCATTGACTTAACGACGGGATAAACGAACTTGATCGACCCACATCGACTTTCCACACAGTTGATCCGGCATCTCTATAGACATTCGACAAGAGATCTTGCCGTTCACTGCCTACATACGAGCCTTATTGCAGCATATTTATGGTTCGAACTTCCCTTATCGATTTGGGGGGCGTGGTTTGCTATTGCCTTGCTTGGCGGTTTTTGGCATTGGTATAGAAGCATCCGGGCGCTCAGCCATATTCCCGACGATTCAATTAAGGGCGACACAATCATACCCGACATTGTCGCTGCCGGCATTGCCGGGTTAAGCCTTGGCGCCGCCGCGCTCCTATTTCCATTGCTATCGATACATACCCGCTTATTTGTCTTCATGATGCTGGGCGCGGTAGCCGCCGCTGCATTGCCAAGGCTCAGCACGTTGCCGTCGGTCTATGCGGCATTCTTATTAGGGATAATGCTACCGTTAATTAGTATTTTAGTCGTAATGGACAACGAGCCCAACTTAAGCTCGATTCCCGCTGTATTGATACTGGGTGGCAGCCTCTTTTATTCCGCTTATCGACTACATTCCGATTTAATGGATGGTCTGCTTTCCCGCTTCGGCCTGGAAAACGAAGCCGGACAAGACAAATTGACAGGTCTTGCAAATCGACGCCGTTTCGATTTCGTCCTACAACAAGAATGGGCGCATGCACTTCGATACGGCACCCCGATTTCCTTGATCATTATGGATATCGATTTTTTCAAAAAATACAACGACCACTACGGCCATCAAGAAGGAGACGATTGCTTGGAGCAAGTCGCGGGGGCGCTCGCCGAGTCGGTTAAGCGCGCAATCGACCTGGTGGCACGTTATGGCGGAGAAGAATTTGTCGTATTGCTCAGTAAAACAGCACGTGACGATGCCTATGCGATCGGCGAGCGGATGCGTCAGGCCGTCGAGGATCTCGAAATTGCTCACGAACAATCGACGCTAGGCCATGTCACGATTAGCCTGGGAGGTTTTACAACATTTGCGAGGGAAGACATGAAGGCCGAAGACTTGGTAAAACTAGCCGACAAAGCTCTATACCGCTCTAAAGAAAATGGGCGCAACAGAGTCAGCTGGTATGACCCGAATCTGGATGAGCCTGAAAATACCTAGTGCGTGAACGGTAATATAAATACAAATATAAAACAACAGGTTATGATAAAATAAGCGCATGAAGATTGGCAGCGACCTAATTGGTGTGAAAAATGCCTTATTCAGTTAACCGGTTGATAGTTAATGCTATCTTTTTCACGCTTTAAAGTTTAGCCAGCCGTTGCCCCCCAATCACCGCCCAATTTTGTCAAAACTTCGCTGGACATGTGCCCATGAGAAACGTCTTATCGCCACAGCTGTGCATTGGTCAAATCGACATTGCCGACATCGTTATCGATGTCACTTCACGGGACGATATTCCCTTGTTGCTGTTAGGCCTGCAACACCTCTACTGCACACGGCCGTTACGCGATGCTATTTTCGGTATCCTCAAGGAGCTCGCGCCGATCCAAACGGACGGTGAGCAGACTCGCGTCGTATCGCTCGACAAGGGACGGCCCGGCATGAATCAATGGGCGATTCTGGTGCTGGGCACGCTTCGCCTGGCGCTCAATGCCGATTATGACCGTATCCTGGAATTGGCCAATGAACATAAGACGCTTCGGGACATGCTCGGACACACCGGTTTGGAGAGCGATTTCCGCTATCGCCTGCAAACCTTGCGCGACAACCTCAGGCTGTTCACTCCGGAGCTGATGGCCCGTATCAATGCGGAAGTGGTGCGCGCCGGTCATCAGGCCTTGAGCTTAAGTGCACAGGCGCCACTCCATGGCCGTTGCGATTCGTTCGTCGTCGAAACGCATGTGCATTTTCCGACCGATCTCAATCTGTTGTACGATGCCATCCGCAAACTGATCCAAGGCTGCGGCCAATGGAATGACACCTATCCGTTACTCGGCTGGCGGCAACATGCTTTCAACCTTCGACAGTTCAAGCGACTCTACCGGACCGTACAAACACTCAAGCACTCAACTTCCAAAGACGAGGTCAAGAAAGCGGCCCGACAAGAGGAAATCCATCAGGCCTGCCGGAATTACCTCGACCTTGCGCAAACCTTTCTCGATCGTGCCCGAGGTACGCTAAGCTGTCTTCGTACTCAGCATCAGGTGCCTGTTGAAATGCTCGCCTCTTTAGAGGTTTTCGGCCGGGATGCCGAACGCCAGATCGACCAAATCCAGCGGCGAATCCTGCAAGGCGAAACCATCCCACATGACGAAAAAGTGTTTTCCCTGTTTCAGCGGCACACCGAATGGATCAGCAAAGGCAAGGCCGGCGTGCCGGTCGAGCTGGGCCTGCGTGTTTGCATCCTGGAAGACCAGTATGGCTTCATCCTGCACAGTCTGGTCATGTCGAAGCTCACTGACGATCAAGTCGCGGTACCGATGGTCAAAGGCGCACAACAAGTATTTCCCAACCTGAAAACATGCAGCTATGACAAAGCCTTCCATAGTAAAGGCAACCAAAATAACCTGAAAGGCTTATTGGACACCGTGGTGCTGCCCCAAAAAGGCCGACTCTCCAAAGTCGATCAAGCCCGCGAACATGCCTCCGAATTCAAGCGTCTGAGACGGCAACATTCGGCGGTCGAATCCGCCATTAATGCCCTCGAAGTGCATGGTCTGGACACTTGCCGTGATCATGGCCTTGACGGCATTGAGCGCTATGTGGCATTAGCCGTGCTATCGCGTAACATCCAACAGCTGGGCGCCATCAAGCGAGAGCAAGCACGGCAGCGTTTAATCGAACAGCGAAAGCGCGCCGCATAGCACCCTGCCGCCTCGAGAAGAACAGGCAGCGTTCAACAGGAGGGGTTGGTGCGCCTAAAATTCACCACAAATAAGAATAATTCTTATTTGCTCGGGCAATATGAGCTAAATTGCTGTAATCCCCACTGCTTCTGTCGGTTATTGAGGTAGAGTTTCCGTCAAATTTGCAGGGGGTTTTCTGAAAAGTGGCTTTTTCGTTCAAGCACTACCTAAAACGGCGGGAGTTTTTTGCGTGGAGCTCATTCCTGCATAGAAAAGCATACAGGTTTCCCTGTAACCCACTATGCATCGAGCTAAAAACAGTCAACTCACATCCGCTTCCCAGGTTGCTTTTAAAGCATGTCGCTGCTAATCCTCCGAAGAAACTGGAAATAGTTTCATATCAACAAGTCAGGCCGGCCAATGTCTAGGTCGATCAACTTGACATCCGCATAACCGATATCAATCCCCAATACACCCAACAGTGTATCCAGCATAGGCGCAACGGCCGCTAAAATGATGCGGACCAAACCTTCGGCAATACCTAAAGAGTTCAGATCGACACCGGCAACGTTTACCAAGTTTTCATCTTCGAGCGCATTGGTCAAGCTCTGCCCCACATTGCTTTCGGCCCGCTGAATCTGCGGCAGGTCTCCGGGGCCGACTTCAAATTGCAAACTTTCCTCGATCGCGTCACTTAAATTTAGCGATAGGCTCAACGGCACCTGAATATCTTCATAACTGGGGAACAATAATAATCTGACCACCTTTAGGTTCAGCGTCACAAGAACATCGAGATCGACGTCGGCAATTCCCTTCTCGACGCCGATAGTCACAAGCGACTTCGGGCTTCCCTGGCCGGCGCATTGAATGGTTTCCAGACAAGCGCGGCCTTGGGCAGCCTCGACCGCTAAATTAATGACCACATCGACATCGATCAAATCCGACGAGCCTAACAACGCACCCAAAAGACTGAACAAATCGTCCAACAAGCTAGCCAGCAAACCTTCGCCCAGCAATCCGCCGACGACACTTTTGACTAATGAGCCCTGAGCCGTCAAGTCCAGCCTGACTTGCGCGGTTCGCGCCTCGGTGCGGCAATTACCATCTTCGTCCATACCGGGAGGGCCGATCGCGAGTTGCGGCGGCTCTATCACATTCAGTACAGTGTTTACCGAAAGCCCTCCCGGCAATCCGAAATTCAACGGCAGCGTCAGCGCACTGTCACCATTGGCAACCAAGGCCGTCGTGGTAATCAGGTCGAGCAAATTAATCTCGACCGAAGCGGCCTCCTCTACATTCGGCGCGGTCACGACCAAGACGTCTCCTAATGTCAGCTCGGCATTGGAAACAGCAGCACTCGCTAAAGTCTGCATCGCAGCGACCACCTCCAACGCCACGACATCGGAATCGTTCACCGCATTCGCGTAAATTTGCAGTAACTCGCCCACCGACACCGGCGCTTTCAACAACTCATTGACGGTACCGACCCCGGCCGCGGCCTGCACCAGACTCAGAAGAGAAATATTGGTACTAGCGACGCCTTCATAAGAAACCGCACTGAGATCGAGTGAAGACCCCAGAATTCCGCCAAGTAACGCATTAAGAACCATCGATTCCTGGGTATTCACCGACAACAATCCGCTACCGACGGAAAACCCGGCCAATCCCCGGCGCTCCGCGACCGCGGTCGCTTGTAAGGTCGCCTCTCGGCCCAGTATTCCGCCGGCAAAGAGGCTTGCCGGTACGGTATTGCCGGCGGTCACTCGCACCGCCGTCGACGTGGCCGGATTATCCACCATGAAATTCCTGACGCCGCCTGCGCCCACCGAGATCGTGCCCAGTAAAACCTCCAGCGTTCTGTCGCCGGCGAGCGGATGATTATTGCGCGCCGCGCTGGCCTGCGCGGCCGCTTCCGCGGTCGATAGATTACCATCGCCGCACCAACCGGATTGCGAGGAGGCATCCAAGGACGCCATGTCAGCTATGCTCTGTAAGCGCCGCTGTTCCACCATCAAGCGCCCGGTATCGACCGCCAGCGCGGTAAACAAGATCGACAACAACAATACCATCGCGCCCAAAATACCCAAGGCGCCTCGTTGCCGGGCGAGCGGTCGCGCACGGTGGTGGGGGATTTCACTCGGTTTGTTTAACGAATGCATAGCGTTATTGCTCCAATCTTCCTCCATCGACGTTCGAGCCGAATATCAGTTCGAAGAACCGCTGCTTATGCCGTTTTGATTCATTTTGAAATACTCGGGAATTGTATGCGTGAAGCTTTCGACATAGCGCTTATGAATCTCATGAGCGACCGGTCCCGAAACCGTCTGCCGCGTCGAAGAAGCCGCGATTCCGCTTCGCTGCAATTCTAGCCAGCGACGGGTATCCTCGCCGTGCGGACGCTCCTTCGGCAATTCGGCAAGCACGCCGGTCGCATTGAACATCAATATCAGCGGCCAGCCCGCCGCGATCGACTTAATGGACATCATTCCCCCTTTGATAGTCTAAGTTTATCTCGGTCCCACCGCGCCAGCTTAGCTGCCCTAAAAATCGTAAATACCGCCTTGCTACCGCAAGGTGCGGCTTCACACCGGGGCGGGTTATTCAATCTGCCCCATACGTTCGATTTGCTTTGGCCACGGTCGAAACGTTTAGGACGGGGTTGCAAATCCCGTCCTGCCAAGGTAGCCCGGATGGAGCGTAGCGCAATCCGGGACGTTCGAAGCCACGCCATTCCCGTATTCTGCTACGCTGCATACGGGCTACGCGCTAATGCGACCTCGATACCCTTTATTGTTACCTAACGCACCCGGCTTTCCCTCACCTAGCGTTAGGTGAGGGACGACGAAAGCGTCGCTCCCACAAGGGGGCTTCACCGACACCGGTAAATGTCAACGTAGTTGTCGCATGTGTTGAAAATTAATGAACGGTAGTGTCGGTATTTTTTACCGCATTATCGATCGGTTTATCGGGATTTAAACAGACTTGTGCCTGCCAATCCCAGTTTCGGGTACCACGGCTCCAGCGCTCCGGTTTTTTGGCTTTAGCGGCCTCATAAACGGCTTGGCGTTGCTTCAAGATCGCCTGGTCTTCACCCGTATGACGTTGCTCGGGTGTGACATATTGAATGCCGCTGTGCCGATGCTCGTGGTTATACCAGCAGACAAAGCCGGTCACCCATTCCCTGGCGGCGCTCAGCGAGGCAAAAGGCTGTGTCGGATACTGTGCGTCATATTTCAGTGTTTTGAACAACGACTCGGAATACGGGTTGTCATTACTGACCGCCGGGCGACTCCGCGAGGGCGTAACGCCCAGCTGTTGCAAGGTTGCCAGCAGCGTTACCCCTTTCATCGGGCTGCCGTTGTCGGAATGTAAGACTAACTGATGTCGTGGAATGCCTTCACGTTGGCAGAGATCGGTGATCAGATCGGCAGCCAGTTCGCTGCTTTCTTGCTCATAAACTTGCCAACCGACGATCTTGCGGCTGAAAATATCCATAAACAGATACAGATAGAAAAACTGGCCTTTGACGAGGCTGGTCAAATACGTGATGTCCCAGCTCACCAGTTGTTTTGGCGCCGTTGTGGTCAGGGCTTTCGGCTTGCTGCGCTCGACCGGTGTTCGACAGGCATGACGGTGATTCACTTGTTTCGCCTCGCGAAAAATGCGGTACATCGTCGACTCTGAAGCATAATATTCGCCGCGTTCGGCCAAGATCGGTACGATTTGATGCGGTGTTTTGTCTTTGAACTCATCGCTGTTGGCTATGGCTAATATCCCGGCGCGTTCTACGTCACTCAAACGATTGCACGGCGCTTGTTGCCGGAGCGTACGACCGTCAATCGGCACGACTTCGGGGCGTTGCCAACGTTGTAACGTGCGCAGCTGTAGCCCCATGACATCGGCGGCTTTGGCTTTACGTGCCCCGTGTTTAACGGCCTCGTTAAAGAGCGTGACTAAATGCATGCGTTCTGCAAGAGGGATCATGACGCCTTTTCCTCCCAGAACGCTTGGCACTTTTTTTGAAGAATCAACAAAGCCGCGGCTTCTGCTAAGGCTTTCTCCTTGCGCTGGAGGTCTTTTTTCAGTTGGTCAATCTCGTCCTGCAAGGGTTTCGCCGCTTTCCTTGATGTGTGGCTGGATTCGGCCGCCTCAAGCGGTTTAATAAAGTCTTGTTTCCAAGTTTGCAGATGATGGGTAAATAAGCCTCGTTCGCGGCAAAAGGCATTGAGCGCTTCGCCTTCCAAGCCTGCGCTGGCTACCAAGGCTTCAAACCGTTGTTGCCGGGTCCAGTCTTTAGGACGTTGTTGTTTCATAGTCTTTGTAATTGAAGTAGATCGTGTCCGTTTAAGCCAGCCTTTCAGTGTAAACACGCTGATATTCAATTCTTCGGCAATCGATTGAATGCTTTTATCACCGCGTTGCAATACTTTGCTCAGGGCTTGCTCTTTAAATTCTTCCTGGATTCAAGTTATAAGTGCAATCCCACTAATCATGCGGCTTTGCACTCTGGTTGTTCAAAAAACACCGAATGAGGTGTTCGATAGTCCAGTCCTTTTCGGGGGCGGTGATTGAGCCGGTGCATAACCTTTTCGACCTGCTCGTCGGTGATGTCCTCAAAGCTGCTGCCCTTGGGGAAATATTGCCGAATGAGGCCATTGGTATTCTCGTTAAGTCCACGTTCCCAGGAGCAATAAGGGTTGGCGAAATAAACTGGCGCATTGAGCGCTTGGCTGATCGCTTTGTGTCCGGCAAACTCTTTCCCGTTATCCGAGGTAATCGTCAGTACCTTGTCCTGATAATTGGTCAGTAACTCAATTGTTGCTGTCGTCACGCCTTCAGCATGCTTGCTATCGACCTTTTTAATCAAGGTGAACTTGGACTTACGATCGACCAGCGTCACCAAGGCGCCCTGATGGTTTTTTCCGATGACGGTATCAATTTCCCAATCACCGATACGGCCCTTTTCGTCAACAATCGCCGGTCTTTCTGCGATGCCGACACGCCCGACAATCTGCCCCCGTTTGTCTTTCGAGCCATATTTCTTGCGGCGCTTCTTGTTGGCTTGGCGCAAGTGCTTATACAGGTCGCCTCCCGCGCGTTTGTCTGCCCAAATGTGCTGATAGATCCGTTCATGACTGATACGTGTGCCGTGCTCCTTGTCCAGCCAGCCCGAAACTTGCTCAGGGCTCCAATCCAGACGCACTTGGCCTTCGATTAAGCTAATTACTTCCGCGGTCATTTTAACGGACTTAAAGGCTTGCCGTTTGCGTCTGTCCGACTTGATCTGGGCCTGTTTAGGACGATAGCCACGCAGTCCGCGATTACGTGTCAACTCACGGCTAATCGTGCCCTCTGAGACGCCAACAATCTCGGCGATCTTTTTATTTGTTTGTCCTGCTTTCAATAAGGCGGCAATCTGGTATCGTTGTGCTTCGGTCAACTGTTTGTAGTCCGTCATCGCTTATCCATCTTTGGTCGGATTGAGAAGGGGTGGCACTATAACAGTTGACCCCTTCTTTATCACTCAAAATGAATTGCACTTGTTAGTTGAATCCGCGCTTCACTATAACGGGTTTGCATTTTTTTACCTCTATAAAATTTTAGAGGCGACAACTATCCTGACACAGGGGGACACCGGGGCGGGTTACTCAATCCGCCCCGTACGTTCTATTTGCTTTGGCCACGGTCGAAACGTTTAGGGCGGGGTTACAAACCCTGTCCTGCCAAGTCTCTTTCCTCTTTCCTCTTTCCCCTTTTACCTTTCATAGACTCTTTAATTCCTTCGGCTTGTACCTGCAACTGTGCAACCGTTTCCGCATCTATGTGCAAATACTCGGAAAAAACCCGTAATTCCTGCTCCTTACCCATCATCGACAACAGTAAGATCATATTACTGGCGGCTAAACGGTCCCCGCCATCCAATTCCAGAACCGTCAGAAATTCTTCGCGCGCCGAATCGAAGCGGCCGTCCAGCAACAACGCATAACCCAAATCATTGCGTACGCGTAAATCGACCGGCAGTTCGTCGGCGGCTTTTTGTAAATAATAGATGGCCTCGTTAATACGCTGTTTTTTACCGGCGATCAACCCGAGCCCGTGATAACCCCTGCCCGCCAAGCAACTTTTCAGTAACTTGCGATAGAACGTTTCGGCCCTGTCTGCGTGATCCGTCCGACGCAGAATTTCCGCGCGTAAATAAGCAGCCTGCAACGAGGACGAGTGGGTATTGTCCAAGTGCGCCAATGCCGCATAAAGTTTTCCGGAGTCCATGATCTGCCGGATTAAATCGAGCTTGACGTTTTGCTCCGGTTCGTCATCGTCGCCGCAAGATCTCGCACGAACCTGAGCCTCCGTATTCGAGTCTCTGTCGATGCCGTCTTTGGGCGACAATAATCCGCAGCCGGTCATCACCGCTCCGAAAATACTCAGCAAGACGCCGGCGCGCGCACATTCACCCGGCAACATTCATCAACCCCCTCGCCAAAGCCAAAAACCCCGGCCCGGCCAGAAAAATCAGCAAAGCCGGAAAAAGAAAAATCATCATCACGATCGACATTTTCGCGGATAAGCGATTGACATATTCTCGCATCGCCGATTGTTGGCGCTCCTCGATTAATTGCGCAAAATTCGCCAGCGATTCTCGAATATTGCCGCCATACCGCGTCACTTGCTTGATGATCGCAACCGTATCGGTCAATTCGTTCACCGCGAGCGGCTCGGCCATCTCGCTCAAGGCTTCGGCCCGATCATGACCGGCATCGAAACGCTGCAGCACACCGGTCAATTCTTCGGAAAGATTGGGCATTAGAATCCGCCCTTCTTCATGCATCACGCGTATAGTATGTTCGGTGGAAAGCCCCGCATCGAACAGCATGCGCAATAAATAAATCGCGGTGGGCATTTCCCGGGCCAATGCATTACGGCGTGCGGCGGCGCGGTAACGCAACAAATAACGCGGTGCTAGAAAGCCCAACACAAAGGCGACGAACACCAACGCCATTTTTTGCTTCCCTTCCAGGTCACCATCGACGGCATCGACAATCACGGCAAACACCACCATGGCCAGCGGTGTCAGCCAGGTTGCCGACCAAAAGGTCAAACGCTTACGCGGCGCATGCCAGCCGGCCTGCTTCAAGAGGCGAGTCATTTCTTCTTGATCCGAGCCCGCGAATATTTTGCCCAACGTTTTACCGCCCATGCGTTCCGCCGCCCCCTTGATCCAGCCCTCTTCGGAACTTCCCGTACGCACTCCGACCTTGAGCAGTTCATTAAACCGGCGCTGCGTCGCCGGCGAGGCAGCGCCGGAACGATTTGCCGCAAACAACAGCAATAAACCCGCCAGCACTAGCAGCAAAGCCATCGAGAGATATAACCACAATGCCATAACGAGGATTCCTATATACTTTTAATCATGCGCCATAAAATAACGGCTCCTGATATTTGCAAACCCGTCGCCACGATCAGCATGATTTTTCCGGACGGGTCCTGCCACATGGTTTCCAAGTATTTCGGATTCATGATCATGATATAGACCGCCATGCCCGGCGGGGTCAGTCCCAGCACCCAGGCAGTCACCCGGGTCTCGCCGGTCAACGAACGCAACTCCCGGCGCACCGCTTCGCGTTCGTTGATCATGTTCGCCACGCTTTGCAACAAATCCCGTACGCTACTGCCGTAACTGCGATTGATCCTGATCGCCAAAGCCAGTAAATATAGCTCATCGATCCGGTATAGATTAGCGGCTTCCTGAATTGCCTCTCCCAAATCGGCTCCCAATTCGTTGGCGCGGAATATCCGCCCGATAATGCTCTTGAGAGGATCGGGAATTTCCTCGGCGGCCAGCTGTAACGAGCCTTCCATGCTTCGGCCGGTGCCGAGCCCTCGCAACACCTGATCAAGGAACAAAGGCAGTTGCGTCAAAATCAGTTGAATGCGTTTTTTTGCCTTATACACCAACCATAGATAAACGGCCAACACAACGGCCACGGCGACCGCCATGCCGAATATGAGACCTTTCGCCAAGCCGGCCAGGATAGCCATCAACAACAAACACAAGATTCCCGAAAGCAGCTGTTGAGGCTTAACTTCCATTCCGGCCCGCCAAAACAGCCGTTCGATCCCCGGGAAGTGCCTGCCTTCCTGCGGCAGCAGCACTTTCGTCTCCATCCCCGAGGCTTCGGCCATGCGCCGTCCCACTTTCTCGACGAGCGCTTCCTTTTGACTACGCTGATAAATGAACAAAGCGACGGCCAACAATGCGGCGGCCAGCGCGAAAATCATGATTTGCTGGCTAAGCAAAGCGTCCGCCTTCGCCGGAATCGGCTTCGAACTTCTGTCCGGAGGGACGACTGTTGATCACGGTAAAACACTTACGGATCCGGTCGTAACCGAACAATTCATTGAGCATGATCTGTCCGTCGCGCAAGTCTCCAACTTCGACTATCGCTGTGATACGGCGCGTGCCGTCGGAAAAACGGGTAATTTGCACAATGATATCGATCGCGCAGGCAATCATTTGCCGAAGAATTTCTATCCCGCCTTGAAAATTCGCCAAGGCCGACAACATTTCCAGCCGAACCAGGGCATCCCTGGCGCTATTGGCATGCACGGTACTCATCGAACCGTCATGCCCGGTATTCATCGCTTGCAGCACGTCCAATACCTCTTCGCCGCGAACCTCGCCGAGAATGATGCGATCGGGACGCATCCGCAAGGCATTGCGCACCAAATCGCGCGCTCTAATCTCACCCTCGCCTTCCACATTGGGTGGACGCGTTTCCAGGCGCACCACATGACTGTGCCCCAACTGCAATTCGGCGGCGTCCTCGATCGTTACGATTCGTTCATTGACATCGATGAATCGACTCAGAATATTCAACAGGGTCGTCTTACCGGTGCCGGTACCGCCGCTGATCAAAATATTGCATCGATAGCTCACTGCTTTACGCAGCAATTCCAGCATCGCTTCATTGATCGAACCGTATACCAATAAATCCGAATCGCGTAACGGGTCTTTCCGAAACTTACGCACCGAAAGACAAGGACCGTCTACCGCCAATGGCGGAATGATCGCATTGACCCGGCTACCGTCGGGCAGACGGGCATCGACCATCGGGCTCGACTCGTCCAGACGGCGTCCGAGCGGTCCGATGATTCGGCGAATGACGCGCAATACATGGTCATCGTCGATAAACCGCAAATCCGCCTTTTCGACCAAGCCATTACGCTCGAGAAAAATATTCTTCGCGCCATTAACCATGATATCGCTGATTTTTTCGTCGGCCAGCAGCGATTCGAGCGGCCCGAACCCGGTTAGCTCGCTAATCATATCCTCGGTCAGGTCGTCGAGATCGTAACTGGTCACGGCAATTTGCCGTTGCCCGGCATAACGCGATACATGATCGAAAACGTATCCGCGAATTTGCTCGCGCGACCATTCATTGAGTGGAACCCCGTCATCCTCGACACAATCGATCAAATAACGATGCAAACTGTACTTGAGGTCCTGATAGGTCTCGGTATGTTTTAGGCTGTAGTCATTGAGAGGATACTTGAACGCCATGCCCGATACTCCTACTTAGCGCCAAAGCGCGCCAATATGTTCTTAAAAAAACCCGAATCCTTTTCGGGCTTTCGCGCCTCGTCGGCCTTACCGCGACTATTGATAATCCTTTTCGCTAGTTTTTTTATCGCCAGCGTGTAAGGGTCGCGAGGCGCACATTTAAACAAACTATCGCCGGAATTCATCATCGCCAGGCGCGCCATGCCCGATGGCGGCAACGTAGTCTGCAAGGTCAAGCCGAAGCCGCGGGACAGACTCTCGGCATCGGGCGGTAATTGCGGCAGGTAGCGGTCTACGACCAGCTCGACAGAATCCATCGAGATTTTATGTTCGATCATTTTTTTCACCAATTGCATGTTTTGCTTACAGCTGGGAACGCTCTGCTCAACCACGACCAGCGTATTGTCGGCATTGCTCAGCAACAGATATAGAAAATCCGACCGTGGCACTCCGCCCAGATTAATCACGATACGAGGAAAATAACGGCGTAACATGCCGAGCAAGACATAGATATCGGCCGAGGTAATCTCGCCCATCGCGCTTTGTTCCTCCGGTAAGGCCAACAAACTTAGCCCGCTTTCATGCTTGGCGAACGCGCTATCGATCAGCATAGAATCCAGCCGGCGCAAACTACGCACCGCATCAATGAAACTGTAGGGCGAGGTGAGTCCGAGATAGATCAAGGTGTCTCCTGCCGGATTACCGAGATCGATCAGCAAGGCATTGCGCTCCGTGCGCGCGCCTTGCATCGCCAAAGCCAAGTGTAGCGCGAGCATCGGCGTGTCGGAACCGGGCCGGGCGCTCACCAACGCCGTGATCGTGCCGACCGATTCGGTCGGAATATTGGGTGCGGGCGCTCGGCTTTCCAGGCGCTTGACCAAACTGATCACTTCACCGGGCCGGCTTTGAGTCAAAATGAAATCGCGCGCGCCGGCGCGCATTGCCGAAAGTATCAGTTCGTTATCGGCCTGTTCCGCCATCGCGATGACGGAGAGCATGGGTTTAAAAGCCACCAAGCCTTCTATCAGCGCCGCGTCTTGTCGGTGAGATTGGGCGTGCAACAACACGAACACAACCTGCGCCCCGGTCAAATCGAGAATTTGACGCACACGCTCCAAGGACGGCGAATCGGCAACCACCACCTCATAAGCGCCAACTTAAGACGCAAGGCATTGATTCACAGTTGAAAAATCAAGATGTGGCCACAACATAGAGTATTTTTACCGACGAAAGTGAAAATCCCTATGAAGCAGCCACAGCTAACAGATACCCTTTTTGATGACTTTTTGCAAGAGCTTCCAGCAGATTTCCAGGAGCAGGCCTATGAATTACAGGCGTTTGCACGGGCACGGAAAATCCGATCACCGTTGCAATTATTGCAGTTAGTCCTGTTGTATTGCGGACTGGACTTGTCGTTGCGCAGCTGTGCCGGCGAAGTTGCCAAGCTTCAAGGCTATTTGAGCGACACGGCGGTGACCAAGCGACTGGCGGCCTGCGTGGCGTGGATCAAGTCGTTACTGAAGCGTGTGTTCGGATTGGATAAACAGATTAACAATGGCTCCTTGAATTTCATTGTGATTGACGGTTCGACCGTGCAAGAACCCGGCGCGAAAGAAACAACGTATCGCTTGCATGTGGCGATCGACTTGATGAGCTTGACACTCCGCGAGGTCAACGTCACGACCGATAAAGTTGGCGAGAGCTTGGATCACTATCAGTTGACTGCAGGTGATGTCGCGTTGCTGGATCGAGGCTACAACCAACCGAAGTCTTTAGTCCCGCTCATTGATCGCGGCGGCCACGTCGTACTGCGCTACAATCCACACAGCATGACGCTTTACGAACGGTGCAACGAACCGAAAGGTGTTAAAATCGATTGGGAACAGCGCATACGCGATTTGAATGGTCAGCCGGGTGCGATACCGGTTTATCTGTGCCATCAAGACAAACGTATTGAAGGCGTGGTGCATGCGATGCCGTTACCGCCGGAACAGGCGGCGCAAGCACGCCGCAAAGCGAAACAACGCGCGCGTGATAAAGGTCGCACGGCGAGCCAAAAGACCTTGATGCTGAGCGGCTGGGTGTTGATTTTTACTTCGCTCCCCGAAGCGCTGCTCGACACGAAATCAATCGCTGAGCTCTACCGGGTTCGCTGGCAAGTGGAGTTGGTCATAAAGCGGCTAAAGAGCTTGCTTGATATCGACCGGCTACGCGCCCGAAAAGACAGCAAGCTGGCGGATTTATATTTGCACGGCAAGTTACTGTTTGCTGCAGTGACTCAAAAAATAGCGCAGCGCCGATTCGGCCGGGCGGCTACCACAATGGACGGTGATCGTTCGATTACCCATTGGCGTTTATGGCGCACGATCGCCAATGAGATCAAGGCAGGACTTACGGCTTGTTTTCCAAAAAATGAGCGCTTTATTGACGACTGCATAAAAAGCCTCTGTGAACGTCCGCGCAAGAAAAAGCTTCAGGGTTTACCGGATCGTGTTTTGGAACTCATTATTGAAGGTCGGGGAGGTGGCGTTAGTCTTGCTTAATCAAATACTTAGATTCTTAAGTTGGCGCTTATGAACCACCACCTCCCCTTCATCTTTGAAAACCGTATTCAGCCAGCGGATATGATCTTGGTCGTTGGTAACGGCAATGAAACTTTGTTTGCGAATAACAGCCATAAGATCAATCCGAAAATCCAGAGCGTACCGGCGTTTTGGCTTTGAATTCTCCGGTTTCCTTAAAAAACACCTCGAAGAAATTAGGGTCGTATTTCCGGAAGCGTTCGCCCGGCATCGGTGGCAAAGGCGCGCCTTTGGCTATCGGGCGGACCAAATGCGGCGTCACGACCATGATCAGCTCTTTGTCGGTCCGGTCGATGCTTGTTGAGCGAAAGAAGGCTCCGAGAATCGGAATATCGCCAAGCCACGGAAACTTATCGACACTGCCGATGGTATTCTGACTGACCAGTCCGCTAATCACGAAACTCTCGCCGTCGCCCAACGAAAGACTGGTATCGGTGCGTCGAACGCGCAATGCCGGAACCGCGACGCCACCACTCTGTATGCCTGCTGTAAAATCCAATTCGCTGACTTCCGGCGCGACTTTCAGCGCGATACGGTTATCATCCAAGACCGTGGGCGTCAACGCCACGCGGACGCCGAACTCCTTGAACCTAACCGTGATACCGCTGTCGAGCGTGCCGCCCGCCCGGATCGGAATCGGAAATTCGCCGCCGGCCAAAAAATTGGCGCTTTGTCCGCTCATCGCGACCAGCGTGGGTTCCGCCAGTGTATAGGCGAAACCGTTGTTTTCGAGTACGGAAACCACACCGAGTATGCCTTCGGTAGCATTCCCGTAGAGAAAATTGAAAGCCTGGGCATGCGGAAAAAAACCGCTGCTCAACAAAGACAACGCGCCTTCACCGGCGGATTGAACGCCGGACATATTACCCGGCGTAGACAAGGCCAGCGTCGTGTTGGCCGTGTTCTTGCCGAGAAACAGGCCGGCGTTCTGCAAGCGTCTGCGGCTGACTTCGACGATCTTGATATCGATTTGCACCTGGGTGTCGAAATCCAGCACGCTGGCGTCGATCGACGCATCACTTTTCGCATCCAGAGCCTGGCGCACTTGGGCATGACTTTCCAATGAGCGGCTTTGACCCGACAAACCGAGCTTATCGCCGGCCTCCCGCACTTGAAGGTCGGCACTATCGAGTCGGCTCACCGTGCGTTGCTTCAAGCCGGCCGACGCCACGACCAACAACTCGACCTGGAGACTCGGTTTCTCGGTATCATCACCGTACCACACCATTAAATCCGTTTTGCCGGGCTTTTTTCCCATGACCAGCAATAGATTCCCGTCAACTTGCACATCGGCAATCTCGTCATTACCGATAGCGGCGCGTTTGATCGTTCTATCGGAAGGTGCCCGCCACTGCCTACCTACCTCGAGATTGACGCTTAGTTTAGCCGCATGAGAGAAATCCCCTATCGCCAAAAGCAACACGGCTAATATAACTTTCGAAATGTTCATTGGTAATCGATAATTCGCTCTTTAATATAGTTATTATTATTGATCAAGCGTGCCAAGGGTTACCCATCGCATCCCTAGATAACCATTTGAATCTAAGGCGAAGAAGATAAGGATTTCGTAATAAATTACGTCCTGGAACTATGAGCTTTGTTGAGGGTACGGTAACTCACTTGGCAGGATGCCGTGAACCCAGCACCTAAATTATCCAAGATAGTTAACCATAGCCAATGAGCTATGGAATTTAGGTGCTGGGTGAATACGTCCTTGTAGGCTTGACGGCGGCTTTCCCTGCCGCCGACACCTGCCAATCGAGCAACCGAACCCTCCCTAAAATAAGGAAGTTATTTACGACCAAATCCTAAGGTTTGCGTTGCATACCCCCTCTGAGTATTGCCCCTATGAATGACTATACCGGCTTTTGCCTCGCTTTCATACGTCATGCCCCTTTCCTCGCCTTCATGACTCCCGCCTCGAACGAGGTCTTTTAATAGCACCTGATACCTTTCATCCAAAGCCCTTTCCGGCTGCGGTAGAGACAAACCGGCTTGCAATAAAGCATCTTCGTCGACCGGCGAAATGTTTTCTTCGGGGCCTCGCAAGGCAAGCCGAATTCTACCGCTGGATTCGGCCAGCATCAGCTTCGAAGTATCGGACTCGCCAATCGCCAACACCGCCGTTTTACTTTTTTTGCCGGTAGGCTCCACATCCTTTTTTTGCCGAGTCGATGCAGGTTTACCGCCAACCTGAGTCTTTTCCATTGGGTCCGACGGAACATCATCTCTATCCCTGCTTTGTTCCGGCTTACTTAACATATTGCCGAAAGCCAACACGCGCACATTCGACAATACGACTTGCGCGGAACTATCGTTGCCGACTTCCCGGTCGCTGCGCAAATAAAGCAGCACATCAACATGATCGCCGGGTTCGATGAATCCTCCGGCACCGATCACTTCATCCACTTTGACGGCAAGCGCACGATCTCCAGGACGGAGAGCCAAGGCCAATTGACTATACGCTGGAAAATGACTGCCGAGCAGCATTTCGCCGGCGGCAATATCGACCCTGGTTTTACGTCCGGTTAACTCGGCCGCCGACGCAAAAGAGTGCACCGGACGCGTCGGCACGACAGCGGAGGTCAGGTCTTCCTCGACGATGACTTGCCCGCCCCGAATGTCTCGCGCCGCAAATACCACTGCCTCGCCTTTTGGCCGGGCTTGCTCTACGACTATCGGTTCCTGTTTTGTTGGGGTCTGACTGGTTTTATAGCCGAGATAACCGATGCCGACCGCCCCGAGCGCCAATAAAATTGCCAATACTCGTAATACTGTACTGCTCATGACGACTCCTGCTTGCTTTTTCGGCTCATTGTAATCGGAAAATTTGTCGGCGATTTATTCTACGACATTAATCCGCATACTTTATCTTTATTGCTATGAAAATACATGGGTGCTGAAAATAGGAATGAGTTCCATGATGGGTTTCCGCTTCGCTCCTAGCCATCCTACATCTTTAGGTTCTCATGGAGGAGCGTGGCGAGTTCTTACAAAATCTGCACGGAGGCCCGTCCGATTAGGTCGTCGGGCAATCTCGGCACATCGCCGATGACAGGAAAGCGCAAGATCGGCACCAGCGGATTGGCTCGATAGCCGGCATATCTAACGGTCACGGTCAAAATATCGTCGCTCCAATTAACAGCCACATCGGCATTTGCCCGCGCGGACGGCAGCAAGGTTTCATCCAGAAACGTTTCGACGACATCGCGCACCCTGGCTTCGACACCGGCTATATACGCGGCTTCGACGTTCTCTTCATCGGCGAAAAAACTCCGATCCACCGCCACGCCCGCCCGTGCGCCGGCGGACGCCGCATGATTGAAGACCTGCATCATCATCATCGGAATCGAATAACTAACGATCGCGTAAAACAGCGTGAAAAAAATGACGAACAGCAGCGCCGCCTCGATCGCAGCCGCGCCGCGCTGACCGCGCCAAGCGCAGGCAGGAGATCTGATTTTGGAATACCCGATAGAACTCTCTATGTGTCTCATGACCGGTCTTTTATGTTGATGCAGATCACTCTTGTAACGACAATAGTGAAACACCTGACGCGGCGGCCAGCAAGGCCACCAAAAAACCGACCGCCAGCGCCGCGCCGAACGGCAGGAACCTGCCTTTCGGCTCCGGCACTCCGGCACAGGACAGACCCAGTCGCGCCAACAATGGCGACAATAGAAAAAACCCGCGGTAAGCCGCCAACCACAAGATAACCGTCACACCTGACAGCAACCCCGCCACAACAAAGGTAATCAGTACCGCGTCGACGCCGCCGAACAAGCCCATTGCAGTAAACAATTTAACATCGCCCGCGCCGAGCTTTTTGAAGACATAGCCGGGCATGGTCATGACCAGCGCCAAGACCCAGCCGGCCAATGCCGAAGACAACGGTAATTCCAACCAGCCTTCCCCGGTTACCGCATAAGCGGCCAGCACCGCCACCTGCGCTCCGAGCGTTAGGCTATTGGGCAAGCGGCGCCGAATTAGATCATAGAGGCCGCAAGCGACAGCCCACAAAGCCAAAATACAAATCGGCGCCGACACCGCCGCGAATGGGTTCATGCTGTGAATCCACGATCAAACCTAGTTGCATGCATCAACTTAATACAGCCGAAATCGACTCACTAGGTTACGGAGTCAGTGCGGTCTCAATACCTTGAAAAATTGATGTTACAGCTTCACTGATACCAGGAACGAATGTTACAAGCGCAACCGCGACCATCGCGGCAATCAACGCATATTCAATACCGCTCGCGCCTTCTTCGTCACGAAGAAACTCGCCCCACCATTGTTTAAATTGAATGTTCATTTTCATCTCTCCTCGGGTTATCGACTGATATTACCCGCTTAAGTCATTGTTGTAGGCCAACGATTCCCTTCGGCTTTTTACGCATTAACCTAAACTAGATTAATCGGTCAGTTAATTATTATTCTCTTCCTTGCCTGTCATAGTCACAGAAAACCATTTAAAATAAAACTGGCTTATTCACAGTTCTTAACTATTTGTTTTTTTATAATTCAACGTTGCCGGTTGACGCATCTTTCATCGACCGAAATTTAACAGGCCTTATGAGCCTATGACATTTTACTTCTTAATTATCAAATGCTTCAGACCCCACCGACAAACCTCATCAGAACAAGCTCACCTATCATCCGCATCCGGTAAAACTAGGCATTTATCTCGCATTAGATACTATAGCCGGCTCCGAGGCCTTAACGCACAAGAGTCAAAATCCTAACCCCCAAACTCCGCCTGGTCAAGCTATTTCCTATTAATAGACTCAACTATTAGACTTTTTCCGCGTTAACGATGCGAGCGCTAAAGTAGTGCCGCGTCTCAGCGCGCACAACGTTAGCTCGTAGCCCGTATGCAACGCAGTGTAATACGGGAATGGCGTGGCTTCGAACGTCCCGGATTGCGCTGCGCTCCATCTGGGCTACACTGCTATTTCCTATCGAAAGACTCAACTTTTAGAGTGTTTTCCGCGTTAACGATGCGTGCGCTAAAATAGCGCCGCGTCTCCACGCGCACAACCTTAGAGAGCAACAACAGCCCTATCAGATTAGGCATGGCCATCAAGCCATTCATCAGGTCCGAGAAATTCCACACCAATTCCAGCTGCATCGTCGCGCCGATCACGATAACGGCAACGAAGACAACGCGATAAAGCACGATAACTCGCGTGCCGAGCAAATATTCGACGGCTTTTTCGCCGTAATAGCTCCAACCGATCAAGGTCGAAAATGCGAACAATACTGTCGCCAGTGCGACGACCAGCGTACCGGCGCTACCCAGCGTCTCGGCAAAACTCAAGCTAGTTAGAACCCCGGCACTAACGCCTTCGGTCCACGGTGTCGCGGTTAAAATAACCAGCGAGGTGATCGTGCACACCAACAAGGTATCGATGAAGGTCTGCGTCATCGATACCAGCGCTTGCTTGACCGGATCGCAAGTCCGCGCGGCCGCGGCGGCTATCGGTGCCGACCCGAGCCCCGATTCGTTGGAAAACACCCCGCGAGCCACACCGAAGCGGATAGCGGAGGCGATAGTTGCGCCGGCAAACCCACCACCCGCCGCGACCGGGTTGAAGGCATGATAAAAAATCAGCCGCAATGCTTCAGGCACTTGACTGGCGTTGATCGCGATAACGGTCAACGCGGCGCCGATATAAAGCACGATCATGAACGGCACCAGCATCGAGGTAAATCGACCGATGGAACGAATGCCGCCTATCAGCACGAAGCCGGTCAACGACATCAATACAATACCGGTCGCCCAGGTTTCGACGCCGAAGACATTATCGAGCATGACCGCGACTGAATTGGCTTGAGTCATGTTGCCGATGCCGAAAGCCGCGCCGGCCGTGAACACCGCAAACAGCCAGCCCAGCCAAGGCAATCCAGCGCCCTTTGCAATGTAATACATCGGGCCGCCGCGCATGCCATACTTACCTTGTTCGCGGTATTTAACCGCCAATACCGCTTCGGCATACTTGGTCACCATGCCGACGATGCCGGTCATCCACATCCAAAAGACCGCGCCGGGTCCACCTAGCGTAATCGCTGTTGCCACGCCGACGATATTGCCGATACCGACCGTAGCCGCCAGCGCCGTGGTCAACGCGGCAAAATGACTGATATCGCCGTCGCCCTGATGATCCTTATCGAAAATCAGCTTTAACGCGTGGCCGAGCGCCCAAAATTGCAAGCCGCGCAACAGAATCGTCAAATACAATCCGGTACCGACCAGTAAAATAAGCATCGGCGCGCCCCAGACCCAGCCCGACAAAGTCCCAATAACATTTTCGAAAGTTTCCATGGATATTCTCGTAATTGGTATTCGACTTAGTTTGTGTCGAAGCTATATTTATTTTGGAACGCGGCAAAGAGCTTATGGAGCAAATCCTTTTCGCTCTCAACGATACGGCCTCGCAAGGCATAGGGGTACTGTGTCGTGCAAGCGGCGGCGATATCCAGGCAATATTTCAGAATGCTTCGGTTTCTCTCGGAATCGGTCGATGACGCAGCATCGAGGGTTAATTCGCTCAACGCGTCAAGCAGTCTTTCCGGCGGTCGTTGATGTGCGAAGCGTTCTAAAAAATCATTGGCATCATCGACCGTTACCAAAGGAATCCCCGCCGCACGGTCAAGATGCGCGATGTGCTCGATCGTAAATTGATACAACAATGCCAGCTCGGCCGGTTGATTTTCGCCGTCGGCCCATATCATTTCGATTAACGGGATAAGATCCAGGAAATAGTAATCTGAAGGTTTAAGCTCGAACTCTTTTGCTAATAATTCAAAGGTATTTTGTTTGTCCATACTCTTCACATCGGCAAATGACAACACAATCCAAATATTAAGTTTATCCGATTTTTCCGACTGACTTTCTTTTAAATGCAACCGTCATGAGATGACGCTTTTGATCCCAAACAAAAAATTGATCCCTCGGCAGGATGGGGTTTATAACCCATACGCATCAAGATAAGGATGTCGCCCTCCGCAGGACGGGGTTTATAGCCCCGTCCTAAACGTTTTGACCGTGGCTAAAGCAATCCGAAATGTTTAGGCAACACTAAAACGTTGGGGGCGGGTTAAATAACCCGCCCCGCAAAGAGATGTGTATAAAGGCGAGAACTGGAACTTGGGAAACTCGGCAGGACGGGGTTTTGCAACCCCGTCCTGAATGCTTTGACCGTGGCTAAAGCAATCCAAAATGTTGAAGCAAAACTAAAACATGGAAAAATTCATAGTTTCTCGGTTTCGTACTCCACATAACTAGACCGCAAGATACGCAGCATTATTTCAGGCATAAAAAAACCCGCGCCCAATTCATGGGCGCGGGTTTTTTAAATCGGTTTAGATAACCGTGACTTCTTCGGCTTGCGGTCCTTTTGGGCCACGAGTAATTTTAAACTGAACGTGCTGGCCTTCATCCAGTGATTTGTAGCTGCTGGTGCCGCTCAGGATATTCCGGAAATGAACGAAAACGTCCGGACCTTGTTGTTGTTCGATAAAACCGAAACCTTTATCTGAATTAAACCATTTAACGGTGCCGGTAGTCATTGCTGCAGTATTCATAGTAAGTCCTATAAAATTTTAAATTAAAAGCCTTAAGAAAGGCGGGTAAAGCTGATAACGATGGAATTACTATATGAAAAACAGGACGAATAACTACTAAGACATCGAAATGGTAAACAAAGGTAAATCTAGTTTTCTAGCTGGAGCTCATTGTAGGCCTATTATTAGTATTGTCAATTTAATTCTGGAAAATCCGTCGATTAATTCTGTTTCCCAAGGTTCTTTGCTCGTTGTTATACATAAGCCAAAAATTACCCTTTTACAATCATTAAGCAATGAGACCTCGATACCATTTATTATCACTTAACACTCGCGAATCCCCCTCACCTAACGCTAGGTGATCCGCGTAGGGTACGCTGTGCGTACCATGGAAACCCCGCAATGTTCATTTCATGTGTCAACCGAACCGCTAGGGCACGGCTTTGGTACGCGCAGCGTACCCTACAATTTATGTATAACGATGAGCGCAAAGCGGGGGCTTGACCGATTTAACTCAACGATCCGCCAACGTCGAAATTGTCGGCAACTGAACGCCTTGACGCTGACGGAATCCAATCAACGGTGTGATGCCTTTCGACAACAAAACATTGACTTGAGTCTCGTTCAACAATGTTTCGGTGCCGGGCTGCAAAACCGGCTCATCATCCAAGGTATAACTAAATACCGGCACATCGCTCATCAATACTACATTGTCCGTACTGTCTTCTTCAGTCATTCTTATCAGCGCACGAGCGCATAACAGGGCTGGATTTCCCCATAACAGTTCATTCCGAACGGGAACCTCCGAACACTCTTCAAAAGCCAATGTTTCGATCGGGTCAAGCTTCAATCCGTAGGGTAATCTCAATAAGTAGCGAGGATATGCCAACACCACGCTATCGGCATTAATCTCGCTACGGTATCGAGCCCAATCGCCGTCTTTTTGAGATTCGCCAAAGATAGCGCTATCGATCAATGACTGGTCTGCAGCGCCCAGAAAACAACCGCCGCAAGCTCTTGCCGAAGCACTCAAAAACTTAAGCAATTCAGCATCTTCAACACTGCCGGTAAAGCTAAAATCGCTAATCAACAATACATCCCGCTCTTCGTCGTCCAATTGAACATGCGCCAATAAGCGCTCTTTAAACTCGCTGCCCCCTTCATGTACAGCGGCCATTAATTCGGCTTGGCTAATATCGACTAAAAAGAAGCGCTGTTCGTCCGCGTATTCTTCATTGACTAATGCTTCGGTGGCTCGCCAAAGGGACTCGAGGCTTTTAAAATCCTGACGGTGCAGCAGGGTTCGCAAAAATTGGCTGATTGTCCCATCGATCACATCAATCAAAGCCTGATACTGCGGCTCGATATCCTGGACAATATAGGGCGACACGACGCGCTCGATCAATTTCTCAACTGTATCGTCTTGACCGGCCTTAGGCTCCGGCGCCTTGCCCAACAAACGTTGCAAGATATCCGCTTCCCTCTCGACATCGGCTTGCTGCGTTTGGGCCGAGAGGTTTTCATTGGGGGCGATTGGAATGAACGATTGAATTTTCGCCGCAGCCTGCGCCGCCGTTTTCGGATTACTCAACGCTTTTTTTAATTCCAGCAAGTCGGCCAAAATTCGGATTTTGTTAAACCAGGCATCCGGATGAAAGTCTACTATCGATTCGAAATGCAATGTCAAACCCGCGTCGAGATTGAGCGACGGCCTGATTTGAGTCATGACCTGATCAAAAGTATCGCTATCAATTCTTTGAATATTGCGTTGACTCAACGCGGAATTGCTCCGTCCGGAAAAATCCCCCAACACATAAATTCGATAGGCGTTAGCGCGCGCTTTTTTAGATGCTATGCCCCGAGTATTAAATCCCATCGTCAAATCAATTCTTCCCGGCATACTTAATTCTCCCAATCCGATCGACAAATCCGGACAGTAGCAGACACGATTTCATCAGACAAGTAATGAAGACACTTTAAATGCTTTGCCTCCTGTCGGCTGCCCATCGGAACCGGAGTTGAAATCGGCAAGTTAGAGCTTCCGAGCCCTGCATTCCCAATCTGGAGAGACTGTTAAAGTATTGGCGAATACATTGCAAATAAATTTATTTACCATGAAGAACATGAAGGTAATGAAGGAAAAAACCAACGAACTAATTTTTCATGCTCTTCATGGTTAATAGCGTAGGTCGCGTTAGCGCTAGCGTAACCCGACCTACCCGACTGCGAAAGCATTGGCGAATACATTGCGAATAAACTTATTTACCATGAAGAACATGAAGGTAATGAAGGAAAAAGCAAAAAACCAACGAACTAATTCTTCATGCTCTTCATGGTTAATAGAGTAGGTCGGGTTAGCGCTAGCGTAACCCGACATTTTGTCTATCGATAAGTCGGGTTACGGCTCCGCCTAACCCGACCTACCCGACTACGTCTGTATCACGGCATTAAACAGCGTAGCTCCTCCTGGACGTTCGAAGCCACGCCATTCCCGTATTCCGCTACGTTGCATACGGGCTACATGCTGTTTCCCAAGCTGGAAACGTTGTGAAAGTATTCGATATACTTCGCACGGTCATGTTTTCGGCTTTTATGGCAATGCTATTTTGTTCGGTAGCAAGGCGCGAAAACAGGCGCATAGCAAGCTATGTAACTGTTTTCGCAACGCAGCTACCGGACAAAAGAGCGCGCCAGCTTACCAGAAAATGTGGCCGTGCGAAGTACATGCAGCATCACCCTAATTCACGCCGCTCCTACATCCCGGCTTATAGTTTCCGGTAAAGCTTTTTGGCCAGTTCGACGCGTTCTACGGCCGTTTCGGGAATTTTTTTTAGCTTCTCGACGGCTTCCAAACGGGGTAAAAGTCCTTTTTTGTTGGCTAATTGAATGCTTAACCCGGGACGAGCGTTGATTTCGAGCATCAGCGGACCGAGCTTCGAATCCAATACGATATCGACGCCGATATAACCGAGCGAAACCAGCTCCTTGCAACCCGCCGACAACAGCAAGATTTCCTCCCAATTCGGCAAGCTTAGTCCTGTAATCGAATGTCCTGAATCAGGGTGCGCATCGATCATGTCGTTTTGCCATACGCCGGTCGTGGTGACGCCTTGTTCGATATCGATACCCACACCAATCGCGCCTTGATGTAGATTGGCCTTACCGTCGGAAAGCCGAGTCGGCAAACGCAACATCGACATCACCGGAACGCCCATGAAAATAATCGTCCTGATGTCGGGAACGCCTTGATAGCTCACTCGATCGAAAACCGGATCAAAATCGACCCGGTATTCAATCAATGCGACATCCGGTTGCCCGCCCAAACTGTACATGCCGCTCAGTATATTGGATATGTGATGACCGATTTCCTCTTCGGTCAACAAGGTGCCGTTCAGTTTGCGATAACAATTCTTGCTGCGACCATTGACAACGATAATCCCTTCGCCTCCGCTGCCATGCGCAGGCTTGATTGCAAACTCGTCGTAGTTTTTGAGCTTTTCGGCTAAATCGGCAATTTGATATTCCGCTTCAATGACCGCATAGAGTTCGGGGACGGCAATGCCTGAAGCTTGTGCGAGCTTTTTAGTTCGCAGCTTATCGTCGACCAACGGATAATATTTACGCGGATTGTAACGCAGTATGTAGTCGCCATTACGCTGATTCATCCCCAATAAACCGACATCTCTTAGCCGTTTCGAGGGGCGCAAATAATTTTTCCAAGACATGCGGCTATCCTTTTATGACGGAACGAAACCGCCACAACTCAGTTAAGCGATAGCCGGTATAGCGACCTAACAGTAAGGTGAACGCCAAAAATGTCAATAACAATTCGGGAAATACAAAAATAAGATGCTCGAGTACGGGATGCGACATCAGCAAATAACCGATCGATGCAATGAATAAACTACCGATGCACTGTTGCAGCGCCTCCGAAGGTCCGTGCTCTTCCCAAACCAAGGACATTCGTTCAATCGTCATCGAAATGATGACCATCGGGAACAAGGCTACGGATAATCCGCGATCGATGCCCATTTTATGACTCATCAAGCTTAGCAACGTCATCAATATCACAACGATGATCAGCACACTCGCGAGCCTCGGCACCAGCAGCAAACGCAAATACTCCAAATAAAAACGCAGCATCAAACCGAATGCGATGAGCAAACCAAATAAAAAAAGCCCCCAAGATAAGCCGGTCTCTCGAAACGCCATCCCGATCAAAATCGGCATGAACGTACCGAATGTTTTAAAGCCGACGACATTTCTCAAAACAACGATCAACAAGGCGCCGATCGGCATCATCAATAAAATCCGGTAAACATTTTGTGTTTGAATCGGTAAATGGAATAGCGAGAACTCCATAATCGGCGAATCGATTTTACCGATTCGCTTCTGGGTTACCGCTGCCAATCCAAGCGACTGCTTATACACCGAAAAGTCGATCTTTTCCGATCGTCCTCCTGTCACTTTAAGTAAGGGCGCGCTTCCGTAATACCAAATGATTGAATTTTCAGGAAAACCGGATGCCCCCGAATGCGGATCAAAGGTCAACCATTGTTCACCGTTATGCACCTGAAGCCAGGGCACCAGCTTACTGTGTCTTGCCCCATCCTTTAGCATCAGGATGTTAACTTGACGAGTCGGAATCCTCGCCCCATGCAAAACATCGATCACTCGCTTCATCCACGCTTCGGGGCCGGCCGCGTCTTTTTTGATTATTTTGACATTGTCGTCGGGGCTTGGCGCATTCAACCTTCGCAACAACTCTTGAGTAAAGGATTTGATATCCGCCGATTTGCTTCTGACATCGTCCAACAATGCCGAAACGGCCGTCTGCAAGATTTCCGGATACTCGGGCTCTTCAGGATAAGGAACTTTCTTATCGGTAAAAGCTTCTTTTTCACCAGGAACGATTTGCATCCGGTAATACAATGTCTGTTCGCCTGCCGGGCGCCGAACCGCCCACTGAGCGATTCGATTATGATTGACGCTTTCAAGGGTAAGACCGTATCGACCTGAAACAAAGTTTTCATCCAAAAACATATATCCGGGGATTTGTTTCGGCAACATCAAATCGACTTTGGAAGGGCCGGGAGAAGGTTTATAGCTTACCTTGGCTTCCACAGCCCAAATAATCTCATCCTCGACCGGCAACAAAGGCAGATTTAGCTCAGTAACTTTGTAATATGTGACCGCGACGCTCAACCCGACCAGGATAAACGCCAAAACATTGACATGAAGGTTTTTCAAAACGATTGCCGTATTAATTAATTGTTGTTATAGGGCCTGAGATCAGAAAGAAACGATACCGATTTATTCTTCCACGACCGACTCCGGAAAGCCTGGAGAGCAAATAATATTTTTTATTTTTTTCGAATATTTATGCGTCACGCCTGGATCGACAATGACCTTATTTTCCAAAAAGCGACGACCTAGCAAGACCGGATAAATATAGTTGCCTCTGTCAGCCAATGTGAACTCCGTCTCGTAATAATTCGAATTCATACAAAACCCGAATTCCACAACGAAACGTCTCGCCGATTCCAATTTATGTCTTTTAATTAGCGTTTCCCTGACAACAGGCAACTCTACAGTAGTCGCTTGAGCTTTTTTTTCCAAACCTTTCGGTAATGTAAAACGAACCCAGCTTTGCCCGTCCCGCTCGAACTGTTCAACATTTTTAGCATGGATCGAAGAGGTTCTCGCACCGGTATCAAGCTTTGCTCGAAACCGTATTTGTGCCGGAGATAGAATAATGTCTTCCACCCACCCTGCGATAATTTTTCGATCTTCATATGCGCTGGCTCGACCAAAAGGACTTAACATGACCAACACAATGAAAAGGCTTATACTAACATTTCGTTTCATCATATTTTTCATTAATAATCATATATTTAAATCACCCATAAAGAGGGACTGATGCAGCACAATGTTTATAGCTTGTTATTTTATTCCCATGAAGGGAAGAGAATTGAGCGCTTTACGAACCGTCCTAATATCACAGATAAACTCAATAGATAAACCCAATGCAGTAATATACCTTTCGCACTTCAAATTTCGGCAGCGCCAGAGGAGGCGCCTGGGTGTCCGATCGATTTTTGCTCCTGCAAAATCGACATTCACGCCATCCATGGCGCTCATAAAGGCTTTGCCTACATGGACTTATTCACGGCGTCCTTTAGCGGACACCCAGGCGCCGAATTTTGATCTACGACGGGTATACAATGTTTGTAACTATTCAGCCCTCCGGCAATTATCGCTCCCACGCTCTGCGCTCATCGTTATACATAAGTCAAAAATTACCGTTTTGCAATCTTAGCTAATGAGGCTTCGATACCATTTTTTGTCGCCCAACGTTCCCGACTTCGAAATCGCGATCTGGGGATCGCTCCCACAGAGCATCCGCCCCCTTGTGGGAGCGACGCCTTCGTCGCGATTTCGAAGCCACTGATGTTCAATATCCGCAGATTTATCAAACAGTACCGTTCACAGGTCTACGATGACCTCTGTTTAGCAAGTTTACCGATACTTGTGTAAACGGTGAGCGCTCTGCGTGGGAATGCCTGAGTACCGCTCCAGCGGTACGAGAAGCTCTTGCCCTGCGCTTTTGTCGAAGGGGGAGCTTCTCGTACTGCATTCCCAAGCAAAGAGCTTGGGAACGAGCGAAATTGAAGCCCACGCCGCCATTCCCTGCTCCTCCTGCTCCCCCTGCTTACCGCTTACTGCTTACTGCTTACTGCTTACTGCTTACTGCTTACTGCTTACTGCTTACTGCTTACTAAATTAAAACTCACACCTTAGTTTTTTTATAGAACCCGTGCTTTCCGCTCTCCTGTTTACCGGGCGCTAAAGGCTTTTCCTTAGGCAAGCCGACCGATTCGAGCAAGACATCCAAGGTTTTAGATTCCAGCTCGTGAAAAGCATGAGATTTTAATCCTTCCGGCATCATCAGCAAACCATAGCGCACGCGCATCAAACGACTGACGGTTACCCCTTGAGATTCCCATAACCGCCTAACCAAACGATTCCGCCCTTCGCTAACGACGACGTGATACCATTTATTAGCGCCTTCCCCGCCGTGAAATTGAATATCGTCGAATTTTGCCGGCCCATCGTCTAGCTCAACGCCTTGTTTCAATCGTTCGAGCACCTCATCGGAAACCTCGCCCAAGATCCGCACGGCATATTCTCGATCGGCTTGCATCGACGGATGCATCAATCGGTTGGCCAATTCGCCGTTATTAGTCAACAAAAGCAAACCTGAAGTATTGATATCGAGACGCCCGACCGAAATCCAGCGACCGACTTGCAACTTAGGTAATTGCGTAAAAACAACTGGCCTGCCTTCCGGATCTTGCCTTGTCACGACCTCACCGACCGGTTTGTGATAAATCAATACTCGTGTAGTTTGGTGCGCAAATTTTTCCCAATGAACAACTCGGCCATTAAGCTGCAGATGATCGCCGTTTTGGATTCTATCACCGAGTTTCGCCTGTACGCCGTTAAGCCTGACACGCCCTTCTTCTATCCAGCGTTCGATTTCGCGCCTCGACCCCATACCGCCGCGCGCCAAAATTTTTTGTATGCGTTCGCCGGTTTCATCCTGAGGCTTGGTGAATGTTTTTTTCATCGCGACGGGGCCATCTACTTCATTCTTCCGTACTTTGGACGGAGGTCTCGGCTTCTGCTTTAAATTCGGATTCCTGCCCTTGTTCTGTGACTTCTGGTCGGTTGTTTTCTTGCTGTTCACTCTGTTCCTGCATTAGTTGCTGATTACTGGCTACCGATAAATCCAATTCTTTGATTTCCTGTAATGTCGGAAGCTCATGCAAGGAAGATAAATCGAAATAGTCCAAAAATTGTTTAGTCGTTCCATACAGCGCGGGGCGCCCCGGCACTTCTTTATGCGCAATAATCCTGATCCATTCGCGTTCAAGAAGCGTGCGAATAATATTCGAACTGACTGCAACACCGCGAATATCTTCGATATCGCCTCTCGTGACCGGTTGACGGTAGGCAATAATCGCCAGCGTCTCCAACAAAGCTCTGGAATATCTAGGCGGTTTTTCCTCGAATAAGCGTCCGACCCAAAATGATAATTCCGGCTTAACCTGAAAACGGTAACCGCTAGCGACTTTTTTCAAGGCGACAGGCCGCGATGCATAATCTTCTACAATTTCGTCAACGGCTTTTTGCAGAGTTTCGATTTCGGGCTGTTCGAGTTCGGGAAAAGTTTGCTGGAGTTGTTTGACCGTCATCGGTTTATCCGATGCGAATAACAGGGCTTCGACGATTCGTTTGATATCCACGAGAGTTGCTAGAAAGTTGCTTTTTTTAAGACTATACGTATTGTTAAATTTTTCCTCGCGCAGATGCGAAAGGGCGTAGAGGTGGTTTTACGAATTCGGTAATTCAACCCCTTCTGCGGGACGAATTATTTAACCCGTCCCCAATGTTTCGGTTTGTCCCCAAATATCTTGGATTGCTTTAGCAGGGTCGAAACATTTAAGACGGGGTTGCAACCCATACGCATCAAGCTAAAAACGGCCACCCCATATCTCGCTCTTTCCTAAGCTCCAACTTGGGAAAGACACTCCGGAAGCTCCGGCTTCATGAGACCGTCACAAGCTCCGCACACTCTTAATCAACCCCGACCTTCTCGTTCAATCTTCTTTGTTTGTCGGGAAGCTAGAGCTTCCTGATCAGGTTACCCAAGCTGGAGCTTGGGTAACAGCAAAATTCCTCTGCGCCTTTGCGCGAGAATCTTATTAAAATTTAAGCACTTGCAGCAACCGCTCTGACCACGATTTCGGTCAAAGGTTCGTGTTGAATGATTTCAATCAAGCCTTCTTTACTGAGCTCGAGAATAGCCAAAAAAGTCACGACGACGCCATGGCGCCCTTCTTGAGTCAGAAACAATCGATTGAAAATGACCCCTTCCCCACCTTTGAGCCTCTCCAAGACGCTCGACATGCGCTCTCGAACCGATAATGGCTCCCTAACAATCTGATGATGGCTTAATTGGTCGGCACGCTTTAATACGTCTTGCAAAGCCAATAACATTTCCCGCAATTGAATATCAGGTAACGGGCGTTCGATTTCAATCATCGATACGTCGGCCTTGGCAATAAACAGATCACGCTCCAGCCTCGACATGCCATCGATGTCCTCGGCCGCCTTTTTAATGACCTCATATTCCTGCAACCTTCGGATCAATAAGGCTCTCGGATCTTCATCATCATCCTCTTCTTCGGCGACCTGCCTAGGCAGTAACATGCGCGATTTAATTTCAGCCAACAGTGCCGCCATGACAAGATATTCGGCGGCCAATTCGAGCCTAAGCTCGGTCATCATATCGATGTAACCGATGTATTGACGAGTAATCTGCGCGATCGGAATATTCAGAATATCGAGATTCTGCCTCCGGATCAGATAGAGCAACAAATCCAGCGGTCCTTCAAAGGTATCGAGAAAGACTCGCAGCGCATCGGGCGGTATATAAAGATCCTCGGGAAACTCCATGAACGGCGATCCCTGAACGATAGCCAGTACTTCTTCGACCGGGGGTAAATCTTCCGCTTGCGCTACTTGCATCGTCAATAGATCACCTTAACCGAAAACCGATCAAAACCCTCACCCCAACCCAGCTAATGAAAAAAACATATTTTGCGCCAAAAACATCGGATAACCCAGTATGACATTCAATGTACCGGTAAATAACATCAGCAATAATATCAAAAAACCGTAACGCTCTAATTTGTTGTATTGCCAAGCCCATCGGTTCGGCAAAATGCCGGAAACGACGCGACTGCCATCCAAAGGCGGTATCGGTATCAGATTAATCAGTGCCAGCACCAGATTGATCGATATCCCCGCAATGCCCCAATAGATCATCGGCTGTGTCATGAAATCGACATTGATCGTCACACCCGCTCGAGCGATCAACGCCCACCCCACAGCCATCAGTAAATTCGATACCGGACCCGCCAATGCGACGATGGCCATATCCTGCCGCGGATTCTTGAAATTTCGCGCATCGACGGGTACCGGCTTTGCCCAGCCGAATATAAAACCGGTTCCGGTCAATAACAATATGCCGGGCAGAAGAATCGTACCGACCGGGTCGATGTGTTTCAACGGGTTCAAGGTCAATCGACCGAGCATTTTAGCGGTGTTGTCGCCGTATTTTTTGGCGACCCAACCGTGAGCGGTTTCATGTACGGTAATCGCGAAAATCACCGGAATAACCCAGACGATAATACGCTGGATCAAAGACAATTCGTTCATCATAGAGGGATTTCTCGGTTAGTCCAGCATCGGTGCTTGGCCTTTTCCTTGCCTGATAATTTCGAGATTTTTTCCCGAACATTCAATAATTGTAGTCGGTTCGTCCGGCACGATACCGGCATCGATTACGAGATCGAGTTCATGCTCGAGCCGATCGCGAATTTCATAGGGATCGGTTAGAGCCGACGACTCGCCCGGCAAGACCAGCGTCGAGCTGAACAACGGCACTCCAATAGTCTCCACGAGTAATGAGGCGATCGCGTGATCAGGCACCCGAATGCCTATGGTTTTTTTCTTAGGATGTTGCAAGCGGCGCGGCACTTCGCGCGTAGCATTCAGGATAAAAGTGAACGGCCCCGGCGTCAATGCCTTGATCAACCGATAGGCGTCGTTATCGATTTTGGCAAAATTCGACACCTGCGTTAGATCTTGACAGATCAAGGTAAAATTGTGTTTATCGTCCAATTGCCTAATTCTACGAATTTTGTCCAGCGCCTGCTTATCGTCCATTTGACAGGCAATCGCATAGGACGAGTCGTTCGGATAGGCAATCACTCCACCATGCTGCAAGATCTCGACTGCTCGATTGATTAACCGTTGCTGCGGATTCTCGGGATGAATTTGAAAAAATTGCGCCATAGTATGCGTGCTTGAAATAAATTCGGCCATTATACCCGATTATCGCTCCGATTCTTTTTTTGCGACTTTATCGCGCAAATATACCGGCATTGCCTGTTCGACCGGTACGGCTTGATTCAAGTTGAAACTTCGAACGCCGAGCAGTGCTATCGCCGAGGCTTTCGGCAAAGGCGTGTCGTCGACGCCGGCAAGCCAAGCATTCAAGCGATCGTCCAATGCTTCACGGTAGGTTTTCCAGCCGCTACCGATGCCGTAGCCTTTTATTTCGGGGAAGTCGACGTTTTCAGCAGACCCTACCGACTCGGAGCCGAGCAATTCGGCAAAACCCTGGTCGTTTTTACGGTAAACACCCCAAAACACCTCCCCCATGCGCGCATCCATTCCCACGAAAACAACATCTTCGGTCTTGCGTCCAAAGTAGTCCTGAGCCAAGGCCGCCAATGTCGAAACCGGCGCGACCGGCAAATCCAAACCTAGTGCGATACCTTGTATCACGCCGGTCGCAATTCTGACCCCGGTAAAAGAACCGGGGCCCCGGCCGAATGCGAGTCCGTCCAAATCCTGAGGCACGAGCCCCGCCTCGGCCATCAGCGAATCGATCATCGGCAAGATCAATTGCGTATGCGTTCGCGGCGCCAGTTCGAAGCGTTCCAAGATTTCGCCATCGATATATAAGGCGGCCGAACAAGCTTCGGTCGCGGTATCCACTGCCAATAACTTCATGCATTTCGCTCGTTGTAACTATTCTGAGTAAATTAGAATGGGCGTAGGCTATCGATTTATAAGACTATCTGCAACAGGACGTTGCAATCAGAGCTTACGGGGAGGAGTGCTGATTTCAAAAATGTCATTTATTTTTTACCATGAAGAGCATGAAGGACTTGAAGATACAGCGTTTTCAATTTAAATGAGTTACTAACCATTAACCTAAATTCGGCAATAAGTCCACGAAAATCACGAAATACACGAAAGTAATCATGCGGTTACATAATCCTCTTGAATCACTCATTAGGTAAGTAACTCGAAAAGTATAACTAATTGAATATTTTCGTGTGTTTCGTGGACAAAATGCTTTTTCTAGGATTAACAACCTAGATCATCATTATTACCGCTGAAGTGGTGGCTTTGTTTTGATATTTTTTTTTAATCATTAACTGAATTTGAAAACGCTGTATTACTGCATTGAGTTCATCTGTGATATTGGAACAGCTCATAAAGCACTCAATTCTCTTCACTTCATTATCTTCATGCACTTCATGGTAGTAAAAACAAGCTATAAGAGTTGTGCTGCATCAACACCCACAGGGAGGTTATTCCCGCGCACTTAAGAAATACAAACACACAAATTCACCGAACGTTACTGCTCGTTTTGAAAAAAGGCCCGAACATCTTCGATATCACGGGTTCGCCGCATCGGCGGTACGCTGTCGAGAAACATTTGTCCATAAGCGCGTTTTAAGAGCCGCGGATCGCAGACCAGCAAGACCCCGCGATCGCTGACATCGCGAATCAAGCGGCCGACACCTTGCCTCAACGCGATCACCGCGGCCGGAATCTGGTATTCGAAAAACGGATTCAAACCTTGCCGCTCCATCGCGCCGAGTCGAGCCTTCAAGACCGGGTCGCTCGGCGAGGCAAACGGCAATTTATCGATAATCACGCACGACAAAGCCTCGCCTCGCACATCGACGCCCTCCCAAAAACTAGCCGTGCCCAGTAAAATCGCATTACCGGCCCGTTTAAATTCATCCAACAAAATTGCTTTCGGCCGGCTGCCCTGCACCAACAACGGATATTTGATTTTTTGTCTCAATAGCAATTCCGCCTCTTTCAAGGCGCGATGACTCGTAAACAAAAAAAACGCGCGCCCTCGGCTCGCTTCGAGCACCGGCAACGCAAATTCGACAATCGTCCGGGTAAAGTTCGGATCGGCCGGTTTCGGCAAACCTTTCGGATGATAAAACAAGGATTGTTCGGCGTAATCGAACGGGCTTTCCCAACTGAGTCCCTCGGCATTCGCAAGCCCCAAACTCTTCGCGAAATGCTCGAATTTATTCGCAACACTTAACGTCGCCGAGGTAAATACCCAGGTCGCCTTGTGCTGCTGCATAAAGGCACGGAATTCGGAGGCAATGTCGATAGGCGTCCGACTGAGCGTGAAGGTCTTTTTATGGGTTTCGTACCAGCGTATCCATTTGCCGTCGTCCTCTTCGAGAATGGCCCGCAGTTGATGCCCCAGCTCTTCTGCGCGTTTGAAACAAGATTCCAAGCCCTTAGTCTTGACCGACGCCAATTCCAATTGCACGGTCAAACGTTGAAGCTGTTCCTGCAATTCGGAAAGGCCCGAGGAAATTTTCGGATGGGTCTCGATTTCGCGCCACTCGCCTCTTTTTAGCTCGATGCCGAATGCCAAGCGCAAATCCTTGATCTGGTGTTCCAGATCGTCGCAGGCGGTACGTAACTCGGGCAGATCGGTCGCATCCTTGAAATATTCAACCAAAGTATCCTTAGCCAAATCGCTCAATTGCCGGGCGCCGACCGTAATACCCAAAAAGTTAGAGGCGGTATCGGCCAATTGATGCGCCTCATCGATGATCACGATTTCGGCATCGGGCAACAATTCGCCGAAGCCGATCTCGCGAATCGACCAATCCGCGCACAACAAATGGTGATTGATGACCAGCACATCGGCTTCCTGAGCTTTTTTACGCGCCTTGACCAGAAAACACTTTTCGTAATCGGGACAATCCTGACCGAGACAATTATCGGCGGTCGAGGTCGCCTGAAACCACACCGGGTCGCTTTCCGGCACGTCCGGCATTTCTGCGACATCGCCCGATTTCGTTCGGTTGGACCATGATTTGATTTTAGTCAGCGACGCCGCATCGTCCTTACTGAAACCCAAGGTCGAATTGAGTGCGTTGCCGAGCCGATAAATACACAGATAATTGCTACGACCTTTCAGCAAAGCGGCTGCAAACGGCACGCTCATCGCTTTGCGAATGACCGGAATATCGTTGTTGAACAATTGATCCTGGAGATTTTTGGTGCCGGTCGATACGATCGCTTTGCGCCCCGATAGAATCGCAGGCACTAAGTAAGCAAAAGTTTTCCCGGTACCGGTGCCGGCTTCGGCGATCAAATGACGCTCTTGCTCGACCGCATCCCGAACCGCACAAGCCATTTCAACCTGCGCCGCACGCGGTAAATAACCGGGAATAACTTTCGATAGCGGCCCGCCGCCGGCAAAAAACGCTTCCAATTCGTTCACAAGATCGCTTTATTGTTCAAGTTTGCCGAGTCTGATTTCGATATCTTTGATTTTTTTCAGCAATCCCGGCAGTTTAGTCAGTGCAGCCAACTCTTTCCAAGCGACTTTTCTATCTTTCGCGGGACTGCCGAAGACCTGCGTAGCCGGTGCAATATCGTTCGACACCCCGGAGCGCGCCATCACGACAGCATGATGGCCGATTTTGACATGGTCGGCGATACCGGCGCTGCCGGCCAGAATCGCATTGTCTTCGATCGTGCAAGAACCCGAAATACCGGTTTGCCCGCAAATAATTACATTATTACCGATCGTGTTATTATGGCCGATTTGCACCAGATTATCGATCTTCGACCCCGAACCGATCACGGTAGAACCCAATGTGCCTCGATCGATGCAGGTATTCGCGCCGATTTCGACATCGTCCTCGATTATGATATTGCCGACATGCGGCACTTTGATCTGTTGCTCATTGCGTTGCTTATAACCGAAACCGTCCGCGCCGATCACAGCGCCGGCGTGAATTACGACATTGTTACCGATACGACTATGATCGTAAATCACGGCATTCGGATGAATACGACAATTAACTCCCAATATGACGTCATTGCCGATATAGGCGCCGTTAAGAATCTCGCAACCCTCGCCGATCAAACAACCTTTGCCGACACTTACGAACGGCGCAATATAGACGTTATGAGCGATCATCGCCGAATCGGCAATACAGGCACGCTCCGAAATTTGTTTAGGAAACTCCAATGACGGGTAAAGCAGGTGAATCGCTTTGATGAAACTGATCTCGGGATCCTTGCAAACCAGCAGTGCCATTTGCTCCGGCGGATTTTCGTGAAGTGTTTCGCGTTTGATAAAACAAGCGGTTGCCCGGGAATTGGACAAATATTGTGCATATTTGGGATCGTTTAATATGGTAATTTGCCCAGCGGCGGCCGACTTGATATCGGCCGCCGAAGTAATGGAACAATGCTTGTCTCCGCCGACAATTTCCGCATCACAATGCTTGGCCAACTCTTCTAGGATTAATGTCATAAAAAATTGATTAATTGAATAATAAATTTAAGGCTTTTCGCGTTTGATGTTCGGATTATAACCGAATAGTGAATAGTGAACAGTGAGAAGTGAGCGGCAAGTGATACGCAGTACCTAGCCCCGTATGCAGCGACAACGGAATACGGGACATTCGCAGCCTCGCCCATCCCGGATTGCGCTGCGCTCCATCCGGGCTACGCTGCTTTTCATCTTTCATCTTTCATCTTTCACCTTGCTCCTTCCACCTTTTTCCCTTAAATAAATATTTTCATTCTGTGTTTGACGTTATTTTAGGTTAGAATAGCCAGTTTTTTGAAACTGGATGAGAAAAAGATTACGCCGGAACTTTCGGATTCTCATCAGTACCCGGCTTCGGCTTGCTGCGATATCCGAATTCCAGCCGTTCGTTGCAGGGAAAAGCCTACTTTCAGGACAATATCTTGGGAGTCCGTCGAAAAAAATTTTTAATGCCTTAACCTTTAGAGTAACAACATGACAGACCTATCGCATTACAGAAACATCGGCATCTTCGCTCACGTCGATGCTGGAAAAACCACGACTACCGAGCGTATCTTAAAACTCACCGGAAAAATCCATAAACTAGGCGAAGTTCACGAAGGCGAATCGACCATGGACTTCATGGATCAAGAAGCCGAACGCGGCATCACGATTCAATCCGCGGCAACCACTTGTTTCTGGAAAGACCACCGTTTCAACATCATCGATACGCCCGGTCACGTTGACTTCACGATTGAAGTTTACCGCTCGCTGAAGGTTCTCGACGGCGGCGTCGGCGTTTTCTGCGGCTCCGGCGGCGTGGAGCCTCAATCGGAAACCAATTGGCGTTATGCGAACGACTCTAAGGTTGCCCGTGTCATTTATGTGAACAAACTAGACCGTATCGGCGCCGACTTCTACCGTGTCGTTAAACAAGTCGAAAACGTGTTGGGCGCAAATCCTATCGTCATGACACTACCGATCGGTACAGAAGACCAGTTTGTCGGTGTTGTCGACCTATTGACCGAAAAAGCTTGGGTATGGGATAACTCCGGCGATCCGATGAATTACGAAATTCAAGACATTCCTGCCGACATGCTCGAAGACGTCAAACAATGGCGCGCGGAATTGATCGAAAAAGCGGTGGAGCAAGACGATGACGTCATGGAAAAATATCTTGAAGGCGAAGAACCCGATATCGATACTTTGAAACGCTGTATCCGTAAAGGTACGATCAATCTGAGCCTGTTCCCGACTTATTGCGGTTCGTCATTCAAAAACAAAGGCGTGCAATTGGTTCTGGACGCGGTTGTCGACTATTTACCAAGCCCTACCGAAGTCAACCCCCAACCTGAAGTTGACCTGGAAGGCAACGAAACCGGTAATTTTGCTATCGTCGATCCAAACCGTCCTCTGCGCGCACTGGCGTTCAAGATCATGGACGACCGTTACGGCGCATTGACCTTCATTCGCATTTATTCAGGTCAATTGGGGAAAGGCACGACCGTACTGAACACCTTTACCGGCAAAACCGAGCGTATCGGACGTATCGTCGAAATGCACGCCGATTCGCGCGAAGAAATTGAGTCCGCGCAAGCCGGCGACATCGTCGCGGTATTGGGCATGAAAAACGTCCAAACCGGACATACTTTGTGCGACCCGAAAGATCCGGCCACATTAGAGCCGATGGTATTCCCCGACCCGGTTATCTCGATGGCGGTTGCACCGAAAGACAAAGGCGCTTCCGAAAAATTGGGCGTCGCGCTGGGCAAAATGATTCAAGAAGATCCTTCATTCCGCGTCGAAACCGATATCGACAGCGGCGAAACGATCCTGAAAGGCATGGGCGAACTGCATCTCGACATCAAGGTCGACATTCTGCGCAGAACGCACGGCGTCGATGTCATCGTCGGCAAACCGCAAGTAGCCTACCGAGAAACCATCACGCAAACCGTCGAAGACAGCTACACACATAAAAAACAATCGGGCGGTTCCGGTCAATACGGAAAAATCGATTATCTCATCGAACCGGGCGAACCGGGCAGCGGCTTCGTTTTCGAATCGAAAGTTGTCGGCGGAAACGTACCTAAAGAATACTGGCCTGCCATTCAAAAAGGTTTTGAATTGAGCATGGCCAAAGGCGTACTGGCCGGTTATCCTTGCTTGGACTTCAAAGTCACGCTTGTCGACGGCGCCTTCCATGCGGTCGACTCATCGGCAATTGCTTTCGAAATCGCCGCGAAAGCCGCTTATCGTCAATCGATTCCGAAAGCCGGCCCACAATTGATCGAACCGATCATGAAAATCGACGTATTCACCCCGGAAGATCATGTCGGTGACGTGATCGGCGACTTGAACCGCCGCCGCGGCATGATCAAATCTCAAGAAGCCGGCGTAACGGGCGTTCGCATCAAGGCCGAAGCACCGTTGAGCGAAATGTTCGGTTATATCGGCGACTTGCGTACGATGACTTCAGGTCGCGGACAATTCTCGATGGAATTCTCGCATTATCTACCGTGCCCGAAAAACGTAGCGGACGAAGTCATTAAGGAAACTTTAGAGCGCAACGCGAAAAAGTAAGCTTCCTTTATTTTAAAGATTGCCGGACGAGTCATTCGTCCGGCAATCTATTTTTTACTCTCCTCTCCTTACCGCATTCATGTCCGACAGCTTCAGCCGATAATCTTTTGCTCTTCGATCAGAATATTAGTAAGCTCGGCATCATCCCTCTATCAGGAACACAGCCGTGGCTCATTCATCCTATCGGGAACGCCTGCTGGCACTTTCCGACCGTCTCATTCAAATTCAAAAACCGATTCAAATCCTCGATTCAATCAAATGGCCGCGTAACTTTCGCGAGCAATTTTTCGCCGGCGACTCTCAATTTCTCCCGCCCGCCGACCGTGAGTTCTATCGACATCAAGCGCTAAGCTTCGACGCAGTGAGCGTATACGCCGCGCTGAAGGACTTAAGTCGAGACATTACTAAAAACTTGGGACACAACGATTCGCTCGGCTCGATTCTGCAAGATACGGTTAGTCAATACATGCGCGTTATCGATTTATTACATAGCCGCGGCACTCCCGATTTTTTAATCCATAGCCAAGCACTTTACGGTTCGGCGCGAGATCATTTACTCGGCGACAATAAAACCCTTTTGGAACTTGGTGAACGATTATGCGCCATTTTTTCGTTACCCGGGGCCAAACATCTTAACCGCGCTCACCCGAAAGAAATAAATGCCGAAACCGCAGTCGTGTCGCTGAGACAACGCCTATCAAACCATTTCGACGACGGCGCCTTGAGCGTCATTTTGAGTGATGGCATCGTTTCCGATGCCTCGGCCGGCGGGGATAAAATCAAAATCAATAATAACGCTTGGTTTTCCGAGCTCGATTTGAAAGTCTTGGAAGTGCATGAAGGGTGGGTGCATGTCGGCACCACATTGAACGGAAGATTACAACCTTGGGCCACCTGGCTTAGCGTCGGTTCGCCGCGCATCACCGCGACACAAGAAGGTTTGGCCGTTTTGACCGAAACCCTAACGTTCAGCTCTTTTCCCGATCGCGCTCGACGCATCAGCGACCGAGTCATTGCGATCGACCTGGCCGAACAAGGCGCCGATTTCATCGAAGTTTACCGTTACTTCCTGGAACGGGATGTAAGCCCTCATGACAGTTACACGATCGCTCAACGGGTGTTTCGCGGCGGCATGGTCGAAGGCGGAGCGTGCTTCACAAAGGACCTATCCTATGTCAGAGGCTTTATCGAATTAGTCAACTTCATCCGTAGCGCTACGCTGGAAGGCGTGCCGGAAATTCTGCCTATGCTGTTCGTCGGCAAGGTCACATTGGACGACATCCCTATTCTTTATGAGCACTACTTGGATGGCTTAATTGCAGAGCCAAAGTACCTCCCCCCCATGTTCAGGGATCTCAACGGGCTTTATGTCTGGTTCGGTTTTGCCTCGGGCATTGCTCAAATCAACATAGAAAATGTACAGGCTCATTTCAGTCAGCTATTTCAAAATCTACCGAGAACTCCCGATCAAGCGCCTGAAGATGCCGAAATCGATTAATACGAAACATCACTCCTAAACTCCATGATCTATTGGGTAAGATCAAGCGCTGGATTAACGCCATTCATGGGGTGGCAAAGGGTCTATAATACTTCGGCGCTTCTGTGGTTGGATGCTTTCTTTTGGAATTATCGGAAATCGAGGTATTGATGCAAAATCGTAATAAAATACAGCTAATTTTCCTTGGCTTGTAATTCGTAATACTATAGCGCTTTAAATTTACTTTTTCCCGGAGACTTTTCATGCACAACAGGCGATCGCTGTCACTACTTTTTTTATTGTTTTGCTTAGTCACGGCTTTTTACCCGCTTAATGCCGCAGCCAACCTGACCCCGCCTCAACAAATCATTCAAAACAGCTCGGATAGAATCCAACAGACACTCAGCCAACCTCTCTATCGCAACGATTTCGCCAAAGCCACACAATTTGTCGATGGCGTGGTCGGTGATTTCGTTGACATGGAAAGAGTCGCGATTTTGGTTCTGGGCCGACATATCCGCCAAGCCACCCCAACACAAAGACAAGAATTTATAAAAGAATTCAGAACATTACTGGTACGAACCTATACTAAGGCATTTCAAGAATATACCGACTGGCAGATTACTTTCTCACCCCAAGTCAGCGGCGAAGATCCAACCAGAACCATTGTCCGAACCACCGTCGACCAACCGGGTCAGCAACCCATTAATATTAACTATCGCATGATGAAAAACAGAAGCGGCGAGTGGAAAGTTTTCGATATCCTGATCGAGGGCGTCAGTCTCGTCACTAACTACCGATCGACTTTTAATCGGGAAATTACCCAAACGGGATCTATCGATGGCGTTATCAAGATGTTGGTCGATCGTAACAGACGCTAAGTCCACCTAAGTAATGAGCCGATCGAGAGCAAAACGAACCCAACCCCTCTCTATTCGGTCTTTACTGTCGTCCTGAAAAACAAAAAATAATGCCATGCAACTTGTAATCACCGTACTTGGAAAACGCCAGCCTCAATATATCGAGCCTATCCTAGCCGCCGTTAGCCGGTGTAAATGTAGTGTCGCCGAAATACGATCAACTGACTTAGCCGAATCTACAGCCGCCTATCTGTTGATCGAAGGTAATTGGAACCATATTGCCAAACTCGAAAATCTACTCGATACCCTACAAAAACAACTAAAAATTCACATCCATAAAGCACGGCAAGAAAAAACGGGGGCACCCAAATCCGGCCTACCCTATACTCTCGAAGCGATGAGCCTGGATCAAAACGACATCATTCTATCTATCGTAAACTTTCTAGCTGAACGAAACATCGCAATAGAGGAAATCAAGGCGTATCGCTACCCCGCTGCCTATATTCAAACACCGGTTTTTTCGACACAGCTCATCATTATCATTCCATCGGAACAACGTTTGTTGCAACTTCGCGAGGATTTCCTCGATTTTTGCGATCAGCTGAATCTCGATGCCATTCTCGAACCCATTAAACGCTAACTGATTATTATGACAACGATTAGCATAGGCACTGCCGTGCCCGATTTCGAAGCCGCCTCAACCGGCGATAAAAGCATAACGCTTTCCGACCTTTTAGGAAAAAATGTTGTTATCTACTTTTATCCAAAAGATAACACGCCCGGATGCACGCAGGAAGGCATCGCTTTCCGCGACCATATTGACGAATTTAACGCATTTAATACGGTTATTCTCGGCGTTTCACGCGATTCGATTAAAGTTCACGAAAATTTCAAGTGCAAACAGGCATTCCCGTTCGACTTGCTGTCCGATCAAGATGAAACCCTGTGCAACTTGTTTGGCGTCATCAAGATGAAGAACATGTACGGCAAGCAAGTCCGAGGCATCGAACGCAGTACTTTTTTGATCGATGAGCAAGGCATCCTAAGACATGAGTGGCGCGGCGTAAAAGTCAAAAACCATGTCGCAGAAGTCCTGCAAGAACTGAAGACCTTGACACAATAATATAATCATCGCATCAAATTCGGTTTTTTCTTGCACCCTCACCCGAGGGAACGAATGTGCCGAAACTTGAAGTGCGAAAGGTACAATTAATGAATATTCAAAGCTCACCAAAACTCAAATTGTTCATACTTGACACTAACGTGCTGATGCACGATCCCGCCGCGATTTTCCGCTTTCAGGAACACAACATATTTATTCCGATGGTCGTTCTCGAAGAACTCGATCATAGTAAAAGAGGGCTATCGGAAGTCGCCCGAAACGTCCGTCAGGTTAGCCGTTTTTTGGACGAACTGATTCAGGGCGCGACTTCCGAATCGATTGAAGACGGCTTTCCTCTTTCCCGTATCGAACACGCCCCCGATAGCGACATACAGTTCGGTCGTCTTTATTTCCAGACTCGCCAACTCACTTCAATGCTTCCCGACTCGATGCCGGGCCATATTGCCGACAATTCGATTCTGGTCGTGGTGCTGGCTTTAACGCAAAAATACCCCGATACCAATATCACTCTGGTGTCGAAAGACATCAACATGCGTATCAAGGCGGCGGCGCTGGGATTACATGCCGAGGATTACCATAACGACCAAACGCTTGACGATATCGAACTATTGTATCGAGGATCGGACGCCCTCGAGTCGGATTTCTGGGATATTCATGGCAGTAAGATGGAATCTTGGCAGGAAAACGACCGAACATTTTACAAGCTGCAAGGACCTCTCGTTAGCGAATGGTATCCGAATCAGTATTTATATATGGATAACGACAGCGACTTCGAAGCCATCGTCAGAAGCTGCGACGGTAAAAACGCTGTACTCGAATTGGCGCACGACTACCGAACGCCTCATAACAATGTATGGGGAATCACAGCCAAAAACCGCGAACAGAATTTTGCGCTCAACGTGCTGCTCGACCCGGAGATCGACTTCGTAACGCTTTTAGGCACTGCCGGCACAGGTAAAACCCTATTGGCATTGGCAGCCGGTCTCGAATTAACCCTAGAAGAAAAAATCTACAACGAAATCATCATGACCCGGGAAACCATTCCAGTCGGAGAAGACATCGGCTTTTTGCCCGGCACCGAAGAAGAAAAAATGGCGCCGTGGATGGGCGCCTTAATGGACAATCTGGAACTGTTAGGTAGCCGCTCGGGACACAACGAATGGCAACAAGGCGCGACCAGCAACCTAGTCATGAACCGGATCAAAATCAGGTCGCTTAACTTCATGCGCGGGCGCACCTTTCTAAACCGCTATTTGATCATCGACGAAGCGCAAAATCTGACTTCCAAACAAATGAAAACGTTGATCACCCGAGCCGGTCCCGGAACTAAAATCATTTGTATCGGCAACCTAGGTCAAATCGATACACCCTATTTGACGGCCACCACATCGGGACTCACTTATATTGTCGACCGTTTCAAGACCTGGCAGCACGCCGCGCACATCACCTTGAAACAAGGCGAAAGATCCCGTCTAGCCGACTACGCGTCGGAGATTCTATAGGTGACTTTGCGTTTTATGCCGTTATACTCATCGTAGATGAAATTTCGGCCTCGGGGTGCTCGTTAAAGGACGCCGTAAACCCAGCACCTAAGGATTTGGTCGTAAATAACTTCCCTATTTTACGGAGGGTTCGGTTGCTCGATTGGCAGGTGTCGGCGGCAGGGAAAGCCTTTATGAACGCCATGGATGGCGTGAATGTCGATTTTGCAGGAGCGAAAATCGACCGGACACCCCGAGGCCTCCTCCGGCACTGCCGAAATTTGAAGTGCGAAAGGTATACAACCGATGGTTATTACTTAAACCCGCCCCGTATTTAGCAAAAGCGGAATACGGGGGAATCCGCGCCTCAAAATCCCCGGATTTCGTTTCACTCCATCCGGGCTACACCGCTAACGGCTTACTGCTCACCCGATTAAAAAGCCGTATTCAATCCGCTATCCTCTACTTTAGGCCAAGCTCCAATCACCGCTTTAACCACGGTAGCCAGCGGAATGGCGAAAAATACCCCCCAAAAACCCCACAAGCCGCCGAAAAACAATATAGCAACGATAATTGCAACGGGATGTAAATTGACCGCCTCGGAAAACAGTAAGGGAACCAGCACGACCCCATCCAATGTCTGAATGACTGCATAGGCAATCAAAACATACATAAACTCATCCGTAGTCAATCCCCATTGGAAAAATGCCACTCCCAATACCGGAATTGTAACCAAGGTAGCGCCGACATAAGGAATAATCACCGACAGTCCTACCAGAAAGGAAAGCAAGACGGCGTAATTCAGGTTCATCGATGAAAAAGTAATATAACAAGCCGACATCAAAATAATGATTTCAGCGAACTTACCTCTTATATAGTTGCCGATCTGGCTATTCACTTCCATCCATACGTTTTGAGTCAACAACCGGTCCCGCGGCATAAACTGTCCAATCCAGCCGACTATGATCGATTTGTCCTTCAAAAAAAAGAACACCATCATCGGCACCAAAAACAAATAAACGATTGCCGTCATTATCCCGACCAACGATGCGGCCGACATTGTGACCAACTCCTGACCATAACTCAACAATTTTTCTTGAATAATCAACGTAATTTCCTTGACCCTTTCCTTAGATAACAACTGAGGATACAATTCCAGCATTCTAATGATTTCACGCTGAATTCTTTTAATGATTTCAGGAAGATGATTGACGAACGCAAAAGCTTGCTCCGACAACATCGGTATCAAGATAAAAATCAAAAATCCGAATACGGCTATAAATCCTATAAAAACCATATGCACGGCGACCAAGCGCGGAATTTTGAGCGACACAGCCTTTTGCACCAGCCCTTCCAATAAATAGGCAATCACTACCGCAGCAAATACCGGCATCAGAAAATCGGATAACGACACCACCAAAACCAAACTTAACAGAATGATGATTAGCAGCGCCATTGCCTGAGAATTAGGCAGAATGCGTTTTAAACTATTCTTGAGAAAATCGAAATAAGAAAAGTCGGCTTGTGAAGTCATTATTTATCTAATAGTTATTATTATTCTACGGACATTCTACCGGATGTCAGCCAAGCTTTGTTACTATACTTTTCGCACTACAAATTTCGGCGATGCTTAGGGATAGTGAATAGTGAATAGTGAATAGTGAATAGTGAATAGTGAATAGTGAATAGTGAATAGTGAATAGTGAATAGTGAATAGTGAATAGTGAATAGTGAAATGGTTCGACATGTTAACCATTTGTCAAGCCCTAATTTCCCCTTTCCCCTTTCCCCTTTCCCCTTTCCCCTTTCCCCTTTCCCCTTTCCCCTTTCCCCTTTCCCCTTTCCCCTTTCATCTTTCATCTTTCATCTTTCATCTAGACTAATTTACTTCGCGCCTCAAAAACCATAACACTTCGAGCCTCGACAGCACAAGCCAAACCTACCCAAACGGATTGACCAGACTTCTCTACAGCATCCAAAGGTGACACTTGCGCGGTATCGATCGCAAGATGCCAAAACCGATCGGAAACCGGGGGTAATTGCGCGGCGATTTTATGATCCGACATGTTTAATAAGACATATAAGTCTTCTTCGTCGACGGTTAAACCCGCCAACATAAAAGCCAAAAACCGGACCTGCTCATCATCCCATGCCGGCTCACCGAGGTCTGCATCATACCAAACGATATCCGGAAGATTGCGCGTCGGAATGATCTCGCCGGTCAAAAAACTGCTACGACTCAGGCTCGCATGACGGCGCCTCAAGGCAATCAATTCTTTGACAAAACGAAGCATATCGTTATTTTTTTCAACGAGATGCCAATCGAACCAGGAAATTTCGTTATCCTGGCACCAAGCATTATTATTGCCGCCTTGAGTACGCAACACTTCATCACCGGCGTTTAACATCGGCACCCCTTGACTTAACATCAACAAACTCAACACATTTTTGGCTTGCTGCCGGCGCAACTCATTAATTTTTCGGTTGAACGTTTCGCCTTCGACGCCGCAATTCCAACTCAGGTTATCGTCGGTGCCGTCCCGATTCCCCTCGCCATTCGCTTCGTTATGCTTATGCTCATAAGTTACCCAATCGTGCAACGTAAAACCGTCATGACACGTCACAAAATTGATACTGTTCACCGGCAAACGATCGCCGTCCGCGTAGAGATCGCTACTGCCGGCAATGTTGGTGGCGACAGCCCCGATTAAACCCGGATCGCCCCTGACGAAGCGGCGGATCACATCGCGGTATCGGCCGTTCCATTCCGACCAAGTCATTCCGGGAAAGGCACCGACTTGATAGAGTCCCTCGGCATCCCATGCTTCGGCAATCAAAGGTAATTCGGATAATAGCCTGGACGACTCGATTCGCCATGGCAATGGCGGATGATCCATCGGCACACCATTGTCTCCCCGCGCAAACACGCTGGCCAAATCGAAGCGAAATCCGTCGACATGCATCTGCTCAACCCAGTATTCCAGACAATGAACAATGAATGCCGTCACCATCGGATGGTTACAATTGAGAGAATTTCCACAGCCGCTGAAATCCAGATACCGCCTCCGGTCTTCAGCATCGAGATGATAAAAAATATCGTTCGCCAATCCCTTGAAATTAATTAACGGCCCCTCTTCATCGCCTTCGGCGGTATGATTGAAGACTACGTCGAGAATGACTCCGATACCTGCCGCATGCAGGGCTTTAACCAATGTTTTAAACTCTTCCTCGTGCGTGCCCAGCTCCGGCGTTATGCAAAAGCCGGGATGCGGACTGTAAAAACTATGCGTACTGTAACCCCAGTAATTTTTAAGCCCTTTGGCTTGAACCCCAGGCGGCACATGCTGTTCATCGAATGCCATCACCGGTAACAATTCTACATGCGTTATACCCAAAGCCTTTAAATACGGTATTTTTTCGATTAAGGCGGAAAATGTACCCGGATGACTGGTTTTCGAAGATTTATCTTTGGTAAAGCCCCCAACATGTAACTCATAGATAATTGCCCCTTCGAGCCCGCGCTTGATCGCTTGCTCACCCTCCCAATCGAATCGGGAGTCGGTAGCGACGGCTCGAAACGAATGATGGCCAGCTTCATTAGGGTCGCAGGCTAGACTTCGATTCCACATCGCATCGGTTACAGCGCGAGCCCAAGGGTCGAGCAGTTCCTTGCGAATATTGAAGCGGCGCCCGCTCTCGGCGGTATCGTTCGCACCATCTGTCCGCCAGGTATAATGTGTTCCCAAAGGGAGTTCCTCGACGAACACATGCCAATAAAAATAAGCGCGATGAGATTTACGGTCGAGCGAAATGATCTGAAACGGCTCGGAACTATCGGCAGCTCTATAAAGCAATAATTCAACTCGACTCGCATGACGACTGAAAACCGAAAAGTTGATACCTCCGTTCATTGGCGTTGCGCCGGGCGGAAAACGGACCCCGGGACGAAAGCGATAGGATTCGGTTAGTGCAATACTACTGTCCATACCATTCAACCTGTGCCAGCAAAAATTTCATTATACTTGGATCCGAAAAATTTGCGGGGTTTGCAAAGCTTTTTTCTTAAGTAACTGAACCGGTCTTATTGCTGGAATTTGTATGTTATTTAACGTACGCTATCGATTTCCGGGAATGCGTAAATCCAGCAACTAAACCCCATGTTTTTTGAGCTACTTTTAATATTCCAGCATATTTAAGTGGGGGCGAACGGCGTCCGTTAATGCCCCCCGGTGCCGAATTTTGATCTATGTATAATTTCGATAAAATCGAATGTGGAACAAAGTCGGTTAGCTTTTTGTCACATCGCGCATGATTAAAAAACCAGCCTTATTATTAATTTTAAGTTTGTTTTTACAAGGCAATCGCGCTTTTGCGCCCGATATAACCAAAATCGAATTACCGGATATGGGCGACTCTTCCGGCACGTTGATCTCCCCTGCTCAGGAACAACAATTAGGCGAGGCATTTTACCGAAGCCTGCATTCGCAAATCGTCATCAGCCAGGATGCTGAAATACAGCAATATATCGAAGGAATCGGTCGGAAACTGGTTGCCAACAGCGACACCCCGGGCAATCCGTTTCATTTTTTCGTGGTCATGGATAACGCGATCAATGCTTTCGCCGGACCGGGCGGTTATATCGGCATCAATTCGGGACTGATATTGACAGCCGAGGCGGAAAGCGAACTTGCTTCGGTGATGGCACATGAGATCGCTCACGTTACCCAACGCCATCTTTACCGTGCGTTCGAAGCCGCTAGCCGTCTATCCATACCGACCGCAGCGGCGACGTTGGCGGCGATCTTAATCGGCACACAATCACCGGAACTCGCTCAAGCGGCGATCATGGCTGTTCAAGCAGGCAGCATACAGTTTCAAATCGATTTTACCCGTGATAACGAACAGGAAGCCGACCGGGTCGGTATGCAAACGCTTGCGGCATCCAATTTCGACCCGCGTAGTATGCCGATTTTTTTTGAGCGTTTGCAACAATCCAGTCGTTATTATGGACGGGGCGTTCCCGAATTTTTAAGGACTCACCCGGTAACTTCTTCTCGGATCTCCGACACCCGTGGCCGAGCCGAAAAATATCCTTACCAGCAATATCCCGATTCAATGGGTTATTTGTTGACACAGGCAAAACTCAGAGTACTTAGCGCCAACGATTACACACCGGTTTTAAATTATTTCAAACCTCGACTTAGTCAAGGCACGCAACAACAACGAGCCGTGGCTCGTTACGGAACGGGTCTTGTCCATCTAAACACAAGAAACTTCCAAGAAGCCGAACAAATTTTCAAGGCATTGACCCAGGAGTATCCCGAGCAACCTCAGTTCGCGACAGCTTACGCTCGATGCGCATTGGAGGCACAAAACTTTTCGAATGCCTTAGCACGCTATCAAGCCGCAATGCAGCAATTCCCCGGTAACCAAGCGATCAAGCTCGAGACCCTATCCGCGCTGCTGAAAGCCGGCAAACCCGAACAAGCCAGACAAATTTTGCAAATGCTGGACACGAATACAAAACGGCAACCCGTCTATTTTAAACTGTTGGCGCAAATCTACAGCGATTTGAAGCAACCGGCCGAATCGCATCGCTATCTGGCTGAGTATTATTATGCAATGGGCCAAACCGACGCCGCCATCACACAAATAAAACTCGCACAGAAATCACCAGGAATCAATTATTACTTATCGGCGATTCTCAACGAACGACTGGTTTTTTTTATACGTGAAGAAGAACAGCGCAAACGCAACTAATAAAACCCAACTCTTTTACTTGGTTAGAAATAAACTGAATGCAACCTGAATAGCCAGTTACAACTGGCAGACATTGCCGTTCAATTTACCAAATAAGCAATTACTAATCGTTTATACCATATTGTTTTTCTTATATGTTTTCGACCCGAAACTATTTTTTAACTAAAATCGTTTTTTTTGATAGACATCACTAATTTTAATGATATAAAATTCTTTCCAGCTTACGGAGTGAGCCCGATTAAATAATCGGTAATGAGGAGGACAAGGCTTCAACGCCTTGAATTATAACAATAACAAACGAGCAAACTGCTTAGTTGTCTTGGCGACAACAACGTTCAAATAAATAATAACAATAACAATCTGAACACGCCCGCTTTATGCGGGCTTTTTATTGCACTAATTTTTTTGCGCGCGAAATATACCCATATACGGACTCCTTCGTAGATCAAAATTCGGCATCGACATAGCCGTCAATGTACGCCATGAACCCAAGCGCCGAATTTTGATCTACGACGAGCATACTATTTTGTAAACGTTATTTGCACATGCTCCTTAACCATTCTCTGAGCATAGGGGAGCAATATGCTTCTAGCCGAATCAATCCAGCGTTAGTTTACTATACCTTTCGCACTTCAAACTTCGGCAGTGCCTGAGGAGGCACCAGGGTGTGCGGCAAAGGCTTTGCCAGCATGGAGCTGGCATAGAGCCTACAGGGATGTATTCACGGCGTCCTTTGACGGACACCCTGGTGCCGAATTTTGATCTGCGATGGGTATATAATAACAAGTCAATGCTCTTCCACCAGAGAGTCTTCTTCGGAATCAACCGGTCGAACTTGAATCAATGATCCGTCATCGGTTGAAAAATACAACAATTCGTCAGGACCTTGCCTAACAGCGCGGATGCGTTTATTTAAGGCGCTTAATAATCGCTCTTCCTTGATCACGTTATGATTGTCGACAACCAGCCGATTTAGATGGGTCAGCGCCAACGATCCGGAAAACAAGCTTCCTTGCCAATGTGGAATTTTTTTACCGCTATAAAAGGTGAGCCCGCTCGGTGCGATCGATGGCACCCAATAGTGAATCGGCGATTTCATGCCTTTTTTTTCAACGCCCTCGCCGATTGTAGGCCCCCAATATTCTCGCCCATGACTTACGACCGGCCAACCGTAATTCCGGCCCTTTTTGATAAGATTGATTTCATCGCCGCCGCGCGGGCCATGCTCTTGCGCCCATATTTCTCCGGTCCGTGGATGTATCGTCAAACCTTGAACATTACGATGACCGTAACTCCAGATTTCAGGTTTAGCGCCCGGCTCTGTTAGAAAAGGATTGTCATCCGGAACGCTACCGTCCTGCTTCAGACGTAATATTTTTCCGTAATGAGAAGCCAAATTTTGAGCTTGATCCCTTTCGCCGCGATCACCGACACTCAAGTACAAATTGCCGGCTCGGCTCATCACGACACGGGAACCGAAGTGATGATCGCTATTGTTCGGAGGCTCCGCGCTAAACAGAACGGTCAGGTTCACCAAGGTGACGGCATCGAGTTCCGCGCGGGCCAGTCGAGTGGTCATACCGTCGCCGACATCGGCTGAATAAGTTAAATAAACAAGCCGGTTCTCAGAAAACCGGGGATGCAAATAGACGTCCAGCAAGCCGCCTTGGTTGCGCGCGGCAACGCCAGGAACACCGCTCACATCGGAGGTATTCATGGTTTTGGGATCGAATATCCTTAATCGTCCTTTCCTTTCGGTAAATATGATTTTACCGTCGGGCAAAAAATCGAAGCCCCAGATTGCATCATTGCCTTGGTAAACCGCAACGGCCTCCAATTCGACATCGTCGGACTGAAACAAATAAGGTTCCTTGGCGATAGTATCCGAAATGGGTTTACAGGATGCGAGCAAACAAAATACTACTAATATCCAAAATCTCATCGAAGATACCTAATTATTAGAGCCAAACGCTCAATTATTAGAGCCAAACGCTCATCGCTTTCGATTAACCTGAAAAGAGCGGTTAAGCGCCTCAAGCAACCGTTCGCCCTTTACCCTTCGGCTGCGCTCAAGAGAGCCCTGCCGAAGAGTGAAGGGCAGTTTGGGGCCTCACCAAGCCAGTGAAAGTATTGCGGCCCCTTCATGCTTCGACTTGGCTCAGCACGAAAATCCACAACACTTACCAACCACGCCTTTTAGAATTAAGCATCAATTTCGCAAATCGGCTTTGCGGTCATTTTATGTTTCGAGCTAACCAAAACGGAATTCTTTAAAAAGTTTCGTCCTACCAATACGGGATAAGTCATTCTACTGCGATCGGCCAGTGTAAACAGATTTTTTTCATAATGCTCTCCGACGCACAAGCCTATTTCGACGACATAGCGCTCTTGTCTACCGCTAGCCTGTTTGATACCGATCTTTTCAACCAAAGGCAGCGTCATCGGATATTGATTACCGTTACGATCATCGAATATAAAACTCACCATCGGCTGCTCGTCCGATTCAATCAACTCGATCTCTTGAGCGTTCAACGAACTTCTCGACGCACCGGTATCGAGGCGCGCCTTGATTTCAATGTCGCCTGGTATCAACGCCACTTCCTCAACATGACCGTAAACGGTATAGTTATTCATATTTGCTGCTAGAACCGATGCTTCTTGTTCGGCAACAGCCGTAGTCATGTACATCATAAAAGCAAGGGCGAAAGGGTAAATACGCATAAACGATTAAATTCTCCTCAAATGAAGTTTCATTTATTTTAAAAACTCATACTTCGATCGATAAGCAAAAAGACATAATGAGTCTTTCGAAGTACATTAACTACCTACAAAACTAACAAATTTTGTAGGGCATTGCAAAAAGCAACCATTATTAAAACCAAAGTCACGACTTAATTAATCGGCCCTGCATTAAAACAAGTAGGAAATTTGCCTCACCTTTTGCGGGACGGGTTATTTAACCCGTCCCCAACGTTTCGATTTGCCCTAAACACTTCTGCTTACTTCGGCCAAAGTCGAAATGTTTAGGACGGGGTTGCAAACCCCGTCCTGCTAGGAGATTTTGGATCGTTATCTAATTTTTCGATATTCAACACAATGCCGGTTCCGGAGAGAGTGCGGTTGCTCGATCGACAGGCGTCGGCGGCAGGGCAGATTTTTGCTCCTCGACAATTGCTCCTGCATTGCCCTAATACACGCCATCCATGGCGTAATGCAAAATCTGCATTCGCGCCATCCTTGGCGCTCGAGCCGCCGTCGAGCCTACATGGACGTATTCACCCAGCCCCTAATTCCATAGCCCATCGGTCATGGTTAATAGTCTTACTAAGTTAGGGGCTGGGTCCTGTCGGGCGAGTGACCGCACCTTCCGCCACAAGAGAACTTTCATTTGCCGGGGCGATGACCAGTCCTTCATGAACATTACCGAGATAGTGATGCTTATTTGGCCTTAAGAAAATCCTCGATACATAATAGTTCAATACCCTTTTGCATGGCCTCTTGTCTATCCTGCGCCGTATTATAGCCCCAGTCGGCCAATTGCAACTTAAGCGACTGAAGTTTTGAATTAGTCATCACAATCAACAACGCCGGCAAACGATCCTCGACAAAATAAATTTGCTGATTCGGATGGCCTTCCAAAATCTCAATTAACGTATCGGCTTTGCTTCTATTTCTTTCGAGGCCGAATATGTTGCCGCCGGGTAGCTCAATCTCATTAGCGTTCAAGATTTGGCTGACGAAGCGCTCCTGTTTCGTCGTCACCACATACCAAGTAGTCTGTTCATTCAGCTGCTTAAGCTTATCGGCAACGCTTGGAAACAATGGATTCACTCCGATCCACCCCGAAAAATCAGCCGCAATCCAGTTATCGCGCGTTTCACCGAATAATTTCTTCAGAAAATCGACATCGACACTCAATTCATCGAGCAACTTCTGTTTATTCCGCTCGAATCCGGTTAAAACCGCTCGATCATCGTCTTCCCGATCGATCAAACGCATCGCCAAAATCGCCTCGTAGCCAGTTTCAATTGCGGGTCGAACCCGTCGGAAACGATCGATCAATCGCTCCGAAAGTCGGTCCTCGGTCATATCCGGCCAAAGCCGCCCGGCGGCCTTCCAACCGGTTATCGCGGTTTCGACGGCGCTATCGCAAATAACGCCGTCGAAATCCAAGGCATATATCATCGATTGCTTCATGACGCGTGATTAATCCTTCGTAAAAAACAAAACCACAGGGAATCCACTAAGACTCCGCTGTGGCATTATGAGTTATGAGCGGCGGCTTGCCGATAAGCAATTATCGAATGCGTTGCTCCCACGGTGGGTGGGTGATTGATGCACCGTGGGCGCAATCCCCAGATCGTCCCTCACCTAGCGTTAGGTGAGGGAAGGCCGAAAATGTCAAGCTACAATAAATGGCATCAATACCGCATTGACCAAACAGTGTAGCCCGGATGGAGCGCAGCGCAATCCGGGCTACATGATTTTCACCGTTTGGTGTGCGCCGCACACCTAATACTCTTTCCCAACTCGCAGCTTGAGAAAAATAGGATGTGTGGGTTGGTCGTTTTTAGCTTGATGCGTAGGGTTACAAACCCCGTCCTGCTTAAGTTTCCACCGCTTACCATTCACCGTTTACTGTTCACCAAGTTCATGCCGATTTGGCCAAAACCGAGGCAACCGTCTCCCCCATCGCCGAAGGCGTCGGCGCGATCGTAACACCCAAATCCTTCAACACCGCGACTTTTTCGGCCGCGCTTTCACCTGCCGCCGAGATGATCGCACCAGCATGCCCCATTCTACGCCCTTCAGGAGCGGTTAGACCTGCGATATAGGAAACCAAAGGCTTGGTCATATGCTCCTTTGCGAACATGCCGGCTTCGACTTCTTGCGGCCCGCCGATTTCACCGATCATTAAGACGACTTTCGTTTCCGGATCCCGCTCGAAATGTTCGAGAATATCGCGATGCGAACTACCGTTGATCGGATCGCCGCCGATGCCGACGGAGGTCGACACCCCGATGCCGAGCCTTTTTAGCTGGTCGGCCGCCTCATAGCCCAATGTGCCCGAGCGCCCTACGATGCCGACATTACCCTGCATGTAAATATGCCCCGGCATGATGCCCAACATCGAACGCCCGGGACTGATCGTACCTGCGCAGTTAGGACCGGTCAGAATCATGCGCTCGTCTTCAGGAAAACGACGCAGAAAATTTTTGACCTTCATCATGTCTTGAGTCGGAATGCCGTCGGTAATTGCGACGCAATATTTGATGCCGGAATCGGCCGCTTCCATGATCGAATCTGCCGCGAAAGCAGGAGGTACGAATACGATGCTGGCTTCGGCGCCGGCTTGATCGACCGCTTGCTTGACCGTATTGAAAACCGGCAAACCCAGATGCGCTTGCCCGCCTTTGCCTGGAGTAACGCCGCCGACGACTTTAGCGCCGTAGTTGATCATGTCCTGCGCATGAAACGTGCCGATTTTACCGGTAAAACCTTGAACGATGATGCGTGTATTTTCGTTGATTAAAATTGCCATGTGTCTTCTCTCAGCCCTCTCTCGCCACTACTTCATCCCGTGCCTGCACGGCTTTTTCGGCCGCTTCCGCCAGAGTTTCGGCGGTAATGATCGGCAAGCCGCTCTCGGCGATGATCCTGCGTCCTTCCTCCACATTAGTACCGGACAAACGCACGATCAAAGGAATTTTCATATCGATTTTTTTGACTGCATGTACGACACCTTCAGCAATCCAATCGCAACGGTTGATACCGGCAAAGATATTGACCAACATCGCCTTGACATTCTTATCGGCCAAAACCAAACGGAACGCTTTCTCGGTACGCTCCGGCGAAGCACCGCCACCGACATCGAGAAAGTTCGCCGGCTCGCCGCCGGCCAATTTGATCATGTCCATCGTCGCCATCGCGAGACCGGCACCGTTGATCATACAGCCGATATCGCCGTCCAGGCCCACATAGCTCAGGCCGCGATCGGCAGCCGCCATTTCACGGGGATCCTCTTGGGTCTTGTCGCGCAATTCGGCGATTCGGTGACGGCGGAACAAGGCGTTGTCGTCAAAACCCATTTTACAGTCCAAGGCCAGCAAATCTTCTTTGCCGGTCACAACTAACGGATTGATTTCGAGCATGTTCGCATCGTTGTCCCGTAGCGCACGGTAGCAGCCGTTAATCGTTTTAACGGCGGTATTGATCATCGACACCGGCAAACCCAATGCAAAAGCCATTGCTCGCGCTTGAAAATCCTGCAAGCCGACAGACGGTTCGATGTAAATTTTGGTAATCGCTTCAGGTTTGGTTTGCGCTAACTCCTCGATATCCATACCGCCTTGGGCCGAGCCGACCATCACGATACGCTCGGAGCTGCGGTCCACGAGTAGGCAAAAATACAACTCTTTCGCGATATCGGTGCCCGCCTCTACATATAGCCTTCCGCAAACTTTACCGGCGGGTCCGGTTTGGTGAGTCACGAGCCGTTTGCCTAATAACTCCTCTGCAGCTTTCGCGACATCGTCATGCGACCGGCACAGTTTGATTCCGCCGGCTTTACCGCGCGCGCCGGAATGAATTTGCGCCTTCACCGCCCAAATACTGCCCCCGATTTCCCGCGCACGCTGCACGGCATCTTCCGGACTGTAAGCCAAGCCGCCATCGGGGATCCTGACGCCGTATTCCGTTAAAATTTCTTTTGCCTGATACTCATGGATATCCACAGCATAACCTCTTTCTATTTAAAAAAGTAAAGAAAGGCCCGCGCCGAAAATCGGCGCGGGTCTATTCCAATTGCTTAGGAACGAGCTTGAAATAACTTAAACAACTGTTGGAAGGGGGTTTGGTGGCTCGATTGACAGGTGTCGGCGGCAAGGCAGATTTTTGCTCCTGCAAAATCTGCATTTATGCCATCCATGGCAATCAGGTTCCGCCTTCAAGCCTACATGGACGTATTTACCCAGCACCTAAATTCCATAGCCTATTGGCCATGGTTAATCATCTTGGATAATTTAGGTACTGGGTTCAATGCGTCCTGTCAAGCGAGTCACTAAACCGCCACAAAGCCTACTACTTGTAGAAGTTATTTCGTGCATATTCCTTACTGGCCTTTTGCGGCAATTGCTTCGGCGGCCTTGACGACATTATTGGCCATCTTTTCGGACGCGGCATCGATCAGGCGCCCATCCAGCGCGGCGGCGCCCTTACCTTGCGCAGCGGCTTCTTTCAAGGCAGCCAAAATACGCTCGGCCTTTTCGATTTCAGCCGTCGGCGGCGTAAAGACTTCGTTAGCCAATTCAATTTGAGTCGGGTGAATCGCCCACTTGCCTTCGCAGCCCAATGCGGCGGCTCGCCTAGCAGCGGCTTTATAACCGTCCTTATCATTGATGTCGCCGAACGGCCCGTCGATCGGACGGAGACCGAAGGCGCGGCACGCGACCGTCATGCGGCTGATCGCGGCATGCCATTGATCGCCCGGATAATCGGGATTCAATCCGCCGATATTAGTCGTTCTTGCCCGGTTACTGGCCGCATAATCGGCGACACCGAAATGCAACGCCTCCAAACGCCCCGAAGCGCCGTTGCGGGCGATATCTTCAACGTTCGCCATACCCAATGCCGTTTCAATTAAAGCTTCGATACCGATGCGGTTTTTCAAGCCTTGTTGCATTTCGAGCTGATTAAGCATCGCCTCGACCATGTAGACATCGGCATAGACGCCGACTTTCGGGATCAGAATCGTGTCGAGTTTATCACCGGCTTGCTCAACCAGATCGACGACATCGCGGACCATGTATTGCGTGTCCAAGCCGTTGATGCGTACCGAAATCGTGATACCGTGCCCTTTCCAATCCAAATCGTTGATCGCTTGAATGACATTTTTGCGGGCTTGCAGTTTATCGTCAGGCGCCACGGCGTCCTCAAGATCCAAAAATATGAAATCCGCACCGCTTTTCAACGCTTTTTCGAACATACCGGGATTCGACCCCGGAACAGCAAGCTCGCAGCGCTGAACGCGTTGCACGGACGCTTCATACAAGGTGTGGCTCATTGTGTCTTCCTATTTCAATATGTTAATTTTTTGCCGGGCGAAATCACCCTCGATTCGGTTAAATTTGACTCGAACCGGGCGCAAAATAAATCCGACATTGTACTTTTGGCAACGATATTGTCAATTTTAACTTTCTCAACTTGCCGCTACTGCCCGCAACATCCAGCAACCGGCGCTTGCCGATTAACTGCAAATATGGCAGTATTAAGCGTTTTAGCATTCATTTTCCGGGTAACGAATCGGCATCGAAATACTCATCCATTGTTCTTCAAATTAATGCAGTTGCCGTAGCGAAAATGGGCAAATTTGCAATACTCGAATGCAATACCGGCAATTCCCGGAACAAAGCCATCCGAAACGAATCAACCCGCTTTCTTCACCATTCAATTCAAAGAGGCAATAAAACATGGCAGGCCGTAATCATTTGTATGTTCCAGGTCCAACAAACATTCCCGACGAAGTTCTCAGCGCGATGCACGTCCCCAGCGAAGATCATCGTTCACCTATCTTCCCCGAGCTATTCAAACCCTTGCTGGAAGATCTGAAAAAAGTCTTCAAAACCGAAACCGGACATAGCTTCATATTTCCGGCAACCGGAACAGCCGGCTGGGAAATCGCCCTGACCAACACCTTGAGCCCAGGCGATAAAGTCTTGATTTACCGCTTCGGTCAATTCAGCCATCTCTGGGCCGCAATGGCCAAACGCCTGGACTTCGAAGTCATTGTCATCGAAAGACCGTGGGGCGAAGGCATTCCGCTTGACGATCTCGAGGCGCGCCTAAAAGAAGACGGCAAACATGAAATCAAAGCCATTCTAGCCACGCACAACGAAACCGCGACCGGCGTCACCAGCGACATCGGCGGCGTTAGAAAAGCGATGGACGCAGCCGGACACCCGGCTTTATTGTTCGTCGACGGCGTCAGCTCGATCGCCAGCATCGATTTCCGCATGGACGAATGGGGCGTCGACGGCGCAATCAGCGGCTCGCAAAAAGGCTTCATGCTACCCGCCGGCGCCGCCCTAGTTGCATTCAGCCAAAAAGCGATAGCCGCTTGCGATACTGCACAAAGCAGACGCGCCTTTCTCGACCTGAAAGACCAACTAGCCAGCAACAAAGACGGTTACACGCCTTACACGCCATCGATCCCAATGCTGTACGGACTGCGCAAAGCCCTGGACCTGCTGCTCGAAGAAGGTCTCGAAAACGTTTATGCACGCCATTACCGCCTGGCTGAAGGTACGCGTAAAGCGATTGCCGCATGGGGTCTTGAACTGTGCGCCAAACCCGGCTTCGAATCGAATACCGTTTCGGCGGTCGTCGTTCCGGCCGGTAAGGACGCTCGCGACGTGATCGCCACAGCTTATAGCAAATACAATATTTCTCTGGGCGCGGGCTTGAACGAAGTGGCGGGTAAGGTGTTCCGCATCGGTCATGTCGGCGACATGAACGATGTCTCGATGCTCGGCGCCATTGCCGGCGTCGAAATGGCGCTGCTCGATAACGGCTTCGATATCAAAGCCGGTAGCGGCGTTGCCGCAGCGATCGAATATTATCGCACCACTGCATAATCAAAATCCGCCAACTCGGCAACCCCGGGGGCATTCCGATTAACGCCGGGATGCCTTTTTTGCGTTAATAACGCATCAAAAGCCTAATCGACGCTGTTCATACCGATAAATCGTCAATCTTCATAGAAGGCGCAGGATGACCCTTTCGAGTTACCCCTCTCTTAGCATCCGCAGCCATTCAGTTCAGCAATCAATCGACAACCAAGTGTTCTGCTGCTTCCCAAGCTAGAGCACTCATCCTGAATTCGGCAGTTTAACCATGAAGCACATGAAGTTCATGAAGGATTCCAAGAACTTACCAAATCCTTCTCGCTAACCTTTTTGGTGAGCGAAAGCTCTATACAAACGCGTAATAAGCTATTGAATTAACTTCCTATTCTTCATGATCTTCATGGTGAAATGCTTTTTCTAGGCTCATCGTTATAAATAAAAATTGTAGATTATGCATCGGAGGCCATCTCATATAGCTTACAACTGCCACAATGTCGGGTAGGTCGGATTAGGCGGAGCCGTAACCCGGCATATCGATGGACAAAATGTCGGGTTACGCTTGCGCTAACCCGACCTACGCTACTTTATCGATCACCCCGAGGCCTCCTCCGGCACTGCCGAAATTTGAAGTGCGAAAGGTGTAGTTACTATTTTTTTAACAAGCTCTCATAAGTCTTATGCGAAACGTGCTAGATTAACTTTTATGCTCAGCAGGCGATTTTCATTTCTATGACTAAACCCATGCCGGAATATTCAAAAATCCATTACGGATTTACCCTCATCGAGTTAATGATGACGATTGCCATCGGCGCAATCGTTTTGACCCTTGGCGTGCCGAGCTTTAACACTGTCATCCGAAACGATCGATTGACGACTCGAACCAATGAACTGGTTGCCTCGCTCAATTTTGCACGTAGCGAAGCCGTAAAACGCGGAATCAGAATTACCGCATGCAAAAGCCAAAACCCCAACGCTACGCCGCCTACATGTTCTACAAGCAATACCGTAAACTGGTCGATCGGCTGGATAGTCTTTACAGACCCGAATAATAACGCCACCTTCGATAGCAATACCGAAACCTTGCTGAGAATACAGGAAAACCCGCTCACCAGCATTACGATGACGGGCTCCCAAGACATTGCGAACTACATTTCTTACGTCGCTTCCGGACAAAGTCGATTAACTAACGATAACCACCAATCGGGCATTATTAAAGTGTGCGACGACCGCACAGGCAATATTGGCGTCAATATAGCACTCAATAATGCGGGCAGACTTTTAACGCAACGAGAAATCGCATGCCCATGAACGCGACCAAATTCAATACTGCTAACCTGGATCCAAATAACGCCTCGGGCTTCACCTTGATTGAGGTCCTGGTTTCAATGATCGTTTTAGCGATCGGCTTGCTAGGGCTTGCCGGCATGCAAGCCGCCAGCCTCAAAAACAATCAAAGCGCTTTTTTCCGAAGTCAAGCCACCCAGCTTGCCTACGACATGGCCGACCGAATGCGCGTTAACGGCACGGGCTTATCGAACGGCAACTATAACAACCAAGGCGCGCCCAATAACCCAACCGATTGTGAACTCAATTCATGCACCCCCGCGCAAATGGCCGATTACGATTTGGCGAGATGGAATACGGCAATAGCGGGACAGCTGCCGGGCGGCAGCGGCTGGGCCTGCATCGACAGCACTTCCGATGATGGAACGCCGGCGTCTCCGGCTTGCGACGGTAATGGCGAAACCTATGCCGTCAAAATATGGTGGACCGATCGCCGCGAAGCGGAACAGGAATCAGATCGAATCGTTCGTTTTGTCATGACATTCAGACCTTGATTTATGTATTTCACCATAACGTTCATGAAGGCCCGGCAAATGAAAGTTCGAGATGTGAATGAGGATACGGTCATTCGCCCGACAGGAGGCCGTGAACCCAGCACCTAAATTATCCAAGATAGTTAACCATAGCCAATGGCATATGGAATTTAGGTGCCGGGTGAATACATCCCTGGCTCGACGGCGGAATCTGATTGCCATGGATGGCATGAATGCAGATTTTGCAGGAGCAAAAATCTGCCCTGCCGCCGATACCTGTCGGACGAGCAACCGGACCCTCTTCGGAACCGCCATTTCCGTTGCTAAGCTTTTGCTTATCGAAAATTAGATAAGGAATGCAAATCCTCGAACTTTCACAGTAAGATAATGCGATCAACACAGAAAAAGCAACCCGCACTACTCATTTACCGCCAATCAGGCATGACCCTAGTCGAAATCATGATTTCGCTATTGATCGGCGCGTTTTTGCTAGGCGGCGTCTTGCAAATATTTACCAACACCAAACAAACCTATCGCATGCAAGAAGGCCTGTCCAGAATGCAGGAAAACGCGCGATTTGCGCTAGACACACTCAATCACGATTTACGCATGGCAGGGTTTCAAGGTTGTACGACGGTTGCTCCGAACATAATTATCGACCCCAAAAATCCAAATCCGAACCCCGCCCCCGCCAGCCTAGCCCTGGGAACCATGATAACGATCAGCGGCAACGACAACATTGCCAACAATTGGAATTCGAGCGCCTGCGGCAATGCCAACGCATGTATAGCAGGGTCCGATGCCATTACGATTACTTTCGGCGGCACCTGCGGAGGCGCATTGCCGGAAAAAGCGTCCACCGCCCAAATTCATATCAATGCCGGCAATACTTGCGATTTTAAACAATACGATATCGTCATGGTTTCCGACTGCTCCGCCGCGGATATCTTCATCGCGACCAGCGCCTCTTCTTCGGCGGGAAAACAAAACTTGGCGCATGCCAACAATCAAAATACCGACAATAAACTAAGCAAGATTTACGACGAAGGCGCCGAAGTCTTTCGATTCAACTCTTATACCTATTTTCTTCGAACCGGTGAAAGCGGACAGCCTTCGCTATGGCGCTTGGATAACAGCTGGGCCGTTCAAGCCGGAGCCAATCCCGTCGAAATGATCGACGGCATTGAAAACTTGCAAATACTTTACGGCGAGGATACGACTCAAGACAGAGTCGCGAACCGCTATGTGACGGCCAATAATGTCGGCAATTGGGCGAATGTCGTAAGCGCACGAGCTAGCCTGCTGACCCGGAGCCTTAACGACAACATAACTTCGCGGCCACAAACCTACACCTTCAACGGCGCCACCGTCACGCCGGTAGACCGGCGACTACGACAGGTTTTCACGACCACCATCGCAGTCCGCAATCGCTTACCTTAACGAGCATCTAGCTTATGAAACACCCCCATTCATTAGCACGGCAAACCGGCTCGGTACTAATCATTAGCCTCATTATGCTATTGCTACTGACATTAGCCGCCACCACTTCGATGCAAGTCACCAGCCTCGAAGAGCGCATGGCCGGCAACATGCGCAATCGCAATCTTGCATTTCAGGCCGCCGAATCCGCATTGAGAGCCGGAGAAAACATCTTGACGCAGGCAGTCCTACCCGACTTCACCAATGCCGGCGATAACGGATTGTATGCTCAAGACGGCGCGCCTCCCGGCCCGCATGACGCTTGGCAAAACAATAATACGGCGGAATTTTCAGACGCGATCGGGCAAGTATCCTCCGCGCCCCGTTATGTGATACAGCGCATGCCCAACGTAGCCGGGGGTTACAGTCTGGATGCCGGGGAATACGAGCAAAGCGAGATGTACCGCGTCACCGCGCGCGGCGTCGGTGGAACGGAAACGGCGGTCGTAGTTGTACAATCGACTTACAAACGCTGAAGGTTGAGTTGGGTTGGGTGAGCGGTAAGCAGTTAGCAGAAAGCCGGTAAAGGGGACTTGGATTTGCAGGCGATAGGCCATAGGTCTATTGATATTCTGTAGGTACGCATCGCGTACCTTGTTGGTGCCGATAACCCTATAAAAAGCATTATGTCCACGAAAATCACGAAAATATTTAATTAGTTATATTTTTCAAGTGACTCACCCTATGAGCGATTCAAGAGATTTATGTAACCGTATGACTACCTTCGTCTATTTCATACACTGACTGTCGAATTTAGGATAACTCGCAACCTCTACGAATTGGTACGCGATGCGTACTCTACGAAACTATTTTTATGTTTGCCGAATTTCATTAAGGCTGGGAAGACATTATGTATACAACAAGTCAAAACATTAGAAAAACGTTAAGTTTCGCACTAGGCCTATTGCTCGGATTTTTGGTTTCAACTCCCATTCAAGCCGCCTTAAACATTTCTCAAAATCCGTTGTTTTTGACACAATCGGCCAAACCGATCGTAATGCTAAACATTTCCAATGATCATCAACTATATATCAAAGCATACGACGACTATTCCGATTTAGATCACGACGGAATACCGGAGACTACCTACAAGCACAGCTTCGATTACTATGGATATTTCGATAGTTACAAGTGTTATAACTATTCCGGCGGTGTGTTTGTGCCGGCTTCCATCACGGCCACGAAATATTGTTCCGGAAATTGGAGCGGAAATTTTTTGAATTGGACCGCGATGACGCGTATCGATACGATCCGGAAAATCCTATACGGAGGATACCGATCCACAGACACCAACAGCAGTACCATTTTGGAGCGTTCTTATTTGCCTAACGATGCGCATAGTATCGCTAAATTTTATAATGGCGCCGACCTAAATCAATTAACTCCGCATTCACCTGCTGAAGGAATTACGCTCTGTAGTACCACTATTACTTCGACACAATATTCCCAGAATGTCACCGATCCGCCCAGAATTTTGGTGGCAAGAGGCGACTTTTCATTATGGGCGGCGGCCGAGCGTTGGCAGTGTCGCTGGCGAGAAGATAAAGATGCGCCGAATAATAATGCCCTGGCTACAACCGGAATGAATGCCGCCAATAATGCTCCCCGTCGCGATACTCACCGTTTAGGGGGGCAAGACTTTATTGCTCGGGTTGAAGTATGTAAATCGGGGCTGGTTGGCACTGAAAGCTGTAAGGATTACAACGGTTCTTTAAAACCGATCGGTTTACTGCAATCCTATGGTGATGAAGACAAAATACGATTTGGTTTACTGACAGGCTCTTATTCGAGTAACGTTTCTGGTGGTGTTTTACGTAAAAATGTCGGTAGCATGGCTGATGAAATTAACGTCGATACCGATGGTACTTTCAAGTCGGCGCCTGCTTCGGGCGGCATAATTAACACACTAAATCGATTCCGAATCTATGGCTATAGCCATAATGATGGTACTTACTTTGATGGCTCAGGTGGTGACGGCTGTAATTTTACAGTAGCCAATTTGACTAATGGCAGTTGCAGCAATTGGGGCAATCCACAATCGGAAATTTATTTGGAATCATTGCGCTATCTTGCAGGAAAATCAGCTTCCCCCGCATTTAATGCCAATGACTCAGGCCGTTTTTCAGGACTGGTGACTGCGACATGGTCCGATCCAATTCCAAGCGATGAATGGTGCTCCAAGCTTAATATTATACAATTCAATGCGAGCACTAATTCTTATGATGCGGATGAATTAGCAGGCGCCAGCGATATCGGAATCACCAATTTGAATACCATTACCAATACAATTGGCGATAATGAAGGGGTTAGCGGTAATAATTTTTTTGTCGGTAGAAATGGAACTGACAATAATGATTTATGTACATCTAAAGCCGTCAATCAGCTAAGTTCTGTAAGAGGAACATGCCCTGATGCGCCACGTCAGGAAGGGTCTTATCAAATTGCAGGGCTTGCCCATTACGCGAAAAATAACAGTATTCGTAATGATTTAGAAGGTGAGCAAAAAGTGAACACATACGGTGTCACTTTGGCCTCTGGATTGCCTAGAATTTTAGTGCCGGTACCCGGTAATACAGAACAAAAAATCACTATCTTACCAGCGTGCCAAAATACGCGTGAAAACAATAGCTGTTCTATTGTCGACTTCAAGATTATTGATCAACCTTCCACTGCCGGTGGTGTCACGACAGGGCGGGTATACATCAACTGGGAAACGGGAGAGCAAGGCGGCGACTATGACATGGATGTTCAAGGTATCTTGAATTACTCAGTTACAGCTACTCAAGCTACTGTAACGACAAATGTTTTCGCCGCATCAACTGGTGCGGCAATGGGGTTTGGTTACATTATCAATGGTACGACACAAGACGGTTATCACGCTCATTCAGGACATAATAACTATAATTACACCGACCCTACGGGAGTGTTGGGATGTAGCTCATGTGTTTCGACTAATAATGCAACCAGCGTGACTTACAACATTGGTACGGCAACCACGTCAAATTTAGAGTTACCACTTTGGTATACCGCAAAATGGGGCGGTTTCAACGACGCGAACGGTAATGGCTTGCCCGATTTGCAAGACGAATGGGACAAGGACGGCGATGGTATTCCCGATCGCTATTTTTTTGCTACCAATCCGAGCGAACTGGCCGAGTCATTGGGAAATGCGCTGGCCGACGTGATCGCTGCCAGCAGTTCTTCGGCAGCCGTTGCAACGAACTCGACTCGTCTAGATACCAATACCGTCGTCTATCAGGCTAAATTTAACAGTGTTGATTGGACCGGCCAACTTTTGGCCTACACGATTAACCCTAACGGCAGCATAGCCGAAAATCCAACTTGGGATGCCGGTCAACGAGTGACAACACAGGGCGCTGGCGGACGCTCGATATTTAGTTACAACCCAGATATAACGCCTCCAGGTATCTCATTTTTATATGACAATCTGAGCGCCGCGCAACAAGCCCATTTAAACGAAGCGCAAGTCAATTATTTGAAGGGCTTACAAAGTCAAGAGCAGCAAAACGACGGTGTTTTTCGTAATCGAACCGGCCCCAATGCGTTGCTAGGAGATTTGATCAATTCGGATCCTTGGTTTATTGGCAATATCAATTTCGGTTACTATTTGCTCCCCGGAACGGAGGGCAGTGATTATTCGAATTATCGGAATAGTGAGGCCTACAAAAATAGAACGCCATTGTTAGCGATCGGCAGTAATGGCGGTATGTTACATGTTTTTAACGCCAATGTAACAGGCACAGGTAATGGAAACGAAGTGTTCGCTTACGTTCCGCATACGCTGATACCCGATTTGGCGCAATTGACTTTGCCGGCTTACACGGCACCAAACGGGCATAGGTATTTTGTTGACGGTTCCCCGATCGCCGGCGATGCTTATTTCGATGCCGACAATAATGGCTCCAAGGAATGGCGTACTGTGCTGGTCGGTACCTTGGGTGCGGGCGGCAAAGGGGTTTTTGCTTTGGATACGACTTTCTTGAGTCCATCCGACAGCACTTACGAGACCGCCGAAGTCAATGAAAACGACGAGCCCGATTTTACGGGGAATCGAGTTCTATGGGAAATCAACTCCACCACGACCGGTTTTTCCGATCTCGGTTTTACCTTAGGCCAAGCCTCGATTGTCAGAATGGCCAACGGCGAGTTTGCTGCTGTTTTCGGCAACGGCTATAACAGCACGAACCATAAAGCAGTTTTGTATATCGTCAATATCAAAACCGGAGCTTTGATTAAGTCGCTCGATACTGTTGTCGGCAACGCCGGCAACCCAAACGGCCTCTCGACGCCTATCGCGATCGATGTAAATGGGGACCGTATAGTCGATGCGATTTATGCCGGCGATTTGCATGGCAATCTATGGAAATTTGATGTCAGTAACAGTAATCCGAATAATTGGGACTTCGGTTTTAAGTCGGGAAGTATGCCGTCTCCGCTTTTAGTTACGAAAGATGCCGGCGGCACTGTGCAATCGATAACCGCTAAACCTCAAGCCGGGTTGCATCCAAACGGCGGCGTGATGATCTATTTCGGCACCGGAAAATATTTTGAAGTGGGTGACAATTCAGTAGTCAATCCTCAAATGCAAACGTTTTATGGAGTAAGGGACTCATGTGTCAAAGCGGCGGGAGCTACCGGTAATTGCAACAATAATCCGGTTTCGGGACGTGCTGATTTGCAGCAGCAAGAAATCATCGTCGAAGGCGTTTTCGGTAATTTCGATGTTCGAGTGACCACGAAAAATGTCACTGATCTAACGGACTATCTAAGCACTAAAGAAGGGTGGTATATGGATTTGGCCTTTCCGTTAGACAGTCAAGTAGGAGAACGTGTCGTTAGTCAAGCCTTATTGCGGGCCGGTCGTATTATTTTCGTTACGATGATTCCTGAAGTGGGAAAATGTACTTTTGGCGGCACTAGCTGGTTGATGGAGCTGGATGCACTGACAGGAAACCGCCTCGATTCGACGCCGTTCGATATCAGCGGCGACGATAATATTAACTTAGACGACATGGTGACTTTGGTCGATACCAATGACGATGGACTAATCGATGGAGATGATGAGGCATTATCTGCCTCGGGTAAAAAATCGAAAGTCGGCATTATCAAATCGCCCGGCGTGGTAGGTGCCGGCGAAGTCGAGTATAAATACACCAGTGGTTCGGACAGTAATTTGGAAATGACCGTCGAATCGGTAGAAGGCGGTGCGGGAAGGCAATCCTGGCGTCAATTGCGTTAAACTCGCTACAGCCCGAGTTACGGTGGCTTTTGCCTTAACCGGCCTGAGCTGCTTTCGGCATCAATCGAATCTAAATTCTGAGAAAAAAGCTATGAAGAAATCCACAAAAGGCTTTACGCTGATCGAATTAATGATCACGGTTGCCGTGATCGGAATTTTGGCCGGCATCGCTTATCCTTCCTATCAAGATAGCATTAGAAAATCGCGCCGCGCAGATGCCAAAGGCGTATTGATGGGATTGGCGAATGCGATGGAGCGGCATTTTACCGAGACGAATAGCTATGTAGGTGCTGCGGGCACCGATGCAACCCCGGCAAACACCGGTGCCCCCAGGATTTACAGTATTCCGGCTCAGACCGCGAATTTTTATAATATAACCATTAGCGCTGCCACGGCAGATACTTTTACACTGCAAGCAGCACCGGCCGGAACCCATTCCGATCCTCGTTGCGGAACCTTATCGCTTACGCATACGGGCGCACGAGGCAAGACGGGAACCGGCACGGTGACGGAATGCTGGTAACAGTGGCGTTTTTTGCGGTTTCCACGGTCTTCCGCTCGTCGTTCCGCTGTTTCCTAAGCATCTGTACCCGCTGTTTCCCAAGCTCCAGCTTGGGAAACCCGTACGCGAAGCTCTAGCTTCGCGAAGCAAAAAACAGTTCCCATGATGGGTTTCCGCTTCGCTGCTACCCACCCTACCCCGCAGTTCATCCCGCATGGCCGCTCTTGCGTAGGGTAGAGACGGAAGCCTAAACCCCATAAGCGCCAACTTAAGCATCTAAGTTATTGATTAATAAGTGCTAACATCTAAAACTCGACTTTCAGTAATGAGCTCCAAAACGCGACCCGGCAAACTCTGAAGCTTTCTCTTGCGCGGACGTTCGCAGAGGCTTTTTATTTGGTCATCAATAAAGCGCTCATTTTTTGAAAAACAATTCGTGAGTCCTGCCTTGATCTCATTGGCGATCGTGCGCCATAAATGCCAATGGGTAATCGAACGATCGCCGGCCATCGTGGTGGCCGCTTGGCCGAAACGGCGTTGCGCGATTTTTTGGGTCACTGCGGCAAACAGTAACTTACCGTGCAAATATAAATCCGCCAGCTTGCTGTCTTTTCGGGCGCGTAGCCGGTCAATATCAAGCAAGCTTTTCAGGCGTTTTATGACCAGCTCCACTTGCCAGCGAACCCGGTAGAGCTCAGCGATTGATTTCGTGTCGAGCAGCGATTCGGGAATCGAGGTAAAAACCAATACCCAGCCGCTCAGCATCAAGGTCTTTTGGCTTGCCGTGCGGCCTTTCTTGCGCGCGTTTTGTTTCGCTTTGCGGCGTGCTTGCGCCGCCTGTTCCGGCGGTAACGGCATGGCATGCACCACGCCTTCGATACGTTTGTCTTGATGACACAGATAAACCGGTATCGCACCCGGCTGACCATTCAAATCGCGTATGCGCTGTTCCCAGTCGATTTTGACACCTTTCGGTTCGTTGCACCGTTCGTAAAGCGTCATGCTGTGCGGATTATAGCGCAGCACGACGTGGCCGCCGCGATCAATGAGCGGGACTAAAGACTTCGGTTGGTTGTAGCCTCGATCAACTAACGCGACATCACCTGCAGCCAACTGGTAATGATCCAAGCTTTCGCCGACTTTATCGGTCGTGACGTTGACCTCGCGAAGTGTCAAGCTCATCAAGTCGATCGCCACATGGAGGCGATACGTCGTTTCGTTCGCTCCCGGCTCTTGCACAGTCGAACCGTCAATCACAATGAAATTCAGCGCACCGTGATTGACCGCTTTATCCAACCCGAACACACTCTTCAGTAACGATTTAATCCACGACACGCAGGCCGCCAATCGCTTGATCACCGCCGTATCGCTCAAATAGCCTTGAAGCTTGGCGACTTCGCCGGCGCAGCTGCGCAACGACAAGTCCTGTCCGCAATACAACAGGACTAACTGCAATAACTGCAGCGGTGATCGGATTTTCCGCGCTCGTGCAAACGCCTGTAATTCATAGGCCCGCTCCTGAAAATCCGTTGGTAGCTCTTGCAAAAAGTCATCAAAAAGCGTATCTGTTAACTGTGGCTGCATCATAGGGATTTTCACTTTCGTCGGTAAAAATACTCTATGTTGTGGCCACATCTTGATTTTTCAACTGTGAATCAAGGCCTTGCGTCTTAAGTTGGCGCTTATGAGCCTAAACCCATCGTTTTGCGGGGTTCCCTTGATGTTTTTTACCCAAATAGGCGTAAAATAACCATTCCAAGAATCACTTGAATTTTAGCGTTATGACCGAATCCGCTCCGGACGAATACGATAGTCCTTGGAAAGAAGCCGTCGAGCGGTACTTTCCCGAATTCATGGCGTTTTATTTTGCGGATGCCGCGAATCTGATTGATTGGAATCAGGCCTATACGTTTTTAGATCAAGAATTACGCGCGGTCGTTCGGGATGCGACATTGGGGAAACGCTTCGTCGATAAATTGGTCCAAGTAACGTTGCTCGATGGCGATGAGCAATGGGTTTATATTCATGTCGAAGTGCAGGGGTCAAAACAAGCCCGTTTTGCCAAGCGCATGTTTACCTATAATTACCGGATTTTCGACCGTTATGATCGTCCCGTGGCAAGTTTGGCGGTGTTGGCGGACGAGCATCCCGGTTGGAAGCCCGATCGTTTCGGCTATAGCGTACTGGGCAGCGAGACTTCGATTCGGTTTCCGGTTGCCAAGATTACCGATTACCATGACCGCTTGGAAACATTATTGACTCTGCATAATCCATTTGCGATCGTGACGGCGGCCCATATTTTGACTCAGCAAACGCGAGGCGATGATCGTTTTCGCTTTCAGGCCAAATGGCGTCTGATACGCTTGCTTTATGAGCGGGGTTGGGACAAGCAGCGTGTCATTGATCTATTTCAGGTGATCGACTGGATGATGAGATTGCCGAAAGAGCTGGAATGGCAATTGTGGCAAAATATTCATGAACTCGAGGAGCATGGCAAAATGCAATATATATCAAGCGTGGAACGTATTGGCTTAGAAAAAGGCTTAGAAAAAGGCTTAGAAAAAGGCTTGGAAAAAGGCTTAGAAAAAGGCTTAGAAAAAGGCTTGGAAAAAGGAAGATTGGAAGCGGAGCAAAATACGCTACGGCGCCAAATTTCCCGCCGGTTCAAAACTTTACCCGCTTGGGCAGATGATCGAATTGCACAGGCAAGCCAAAGTGAATTAGAGCAATGGCTGGATAATATTATCGATGCGCCTACGATAGAAGCGGTGTTCGATTCCGATAATTTGACGCATTGATAGCTGGATTTCGTAACGCTTGGTGATAAATTTTCGATTGCGCAATTGAATCTAGCAACTTAGGGTTTGGCCGTAAATAACTTCCCTATTTTAAGGCATAGGTATCTACACAAGTACTTGCTCCTTTTCCCTTGAGTGGAGAAGGTTGGGATGAGGGGGATATAAGTGGTTGTTTTTACTCTCACCGCCGCAACCCTCTCCAACAGGAGAGGGTGCTAGAGCGGATTATAACTAATTGTATTTATTATATAAAAACTTGTGTAGATACTTATGATTTTAAGGAGGGTTCGGTTGCTCGATTGGCAGGTGTCGGCGGCAGGGCAGATTTTTGCTCCTGCAAAATCTGCATTCATGCCATCCATGGCAATCAGTCGCCGCCGTCAAGCCTACACGGACGTATTCACGGCGTCCTGCCAAGCGAGTGACCGAACCCTCAACAAGGCTCACAGTTCCAGGACCTTATTTATCACGAAATCCTTAGGATTTGATCGAATATAGATCAAAATTCGGCGCCGAATTTAGAATTATCGCAATTCAATATTGTCTGCAACCTTGATAAAACAAACCGATGAACAAACCCAAAGTTTTAATTACCCGTAAATGGCCCGCCTCGGTCGAAACCAAACTCAAAGAATTGTACGACGCCTCGCTCAACGAAGACGATCACCCCTTGTCACCCGACGAATTGAAATCGGCCTTGCAAAACTACGACGCCGTCTGCCCTTCGGTTTGCGACCCACTGCCCGCCGAGGTATTAAATACGCCTAACAAACGCTGCAAAATTCTCGGCAATTTCGGAGTCGGTTACAACCATATCGATATCGCAGCCGCTAAAGCGAACGGTCTCGTCGTCACGAATACACCGGGCGTGTTGACACAGAGCACCGCCGATATCGCAATGACTTTATTGCTGATGTCCGCACGTCGCGGAGCGGAGGGCGACCGCCTCGTCCGGGCCGGCAAATGGCACGGTTGGTGCCCGACGCACATGCTGAGCAGCGACGTGACCGGCGCAACGCTAGGTTTGATCGGCTTCGGTCGCATCGCGATCGCAACAGCACGCAAAGCCCATCATGGTTTCGGCATGAAAATCGTTTTTTTCAATCCGAGTACACCGGACCCATCCGTGATCGAAGAACTCCAAGCGACCCGTTGCGACTCGGTCGAGGACGTCATGAGAAACGCCGATTATATCTCTCTGCATTGCCCCGGCGGGCCCGGCACCCGACACCTGATCGACGACAAGATGATTCGCTTGATGAAACCGAGCGCTCATTTGATCAACACCGCGCGCGGCGATGTGGTCGATAGCAAGGCTTTAATCGAGGCATTACGAGATAAGAGAATCGCCGGCGCCGGTCTGGATGTCTATGAAGGCGAGCCGAATATCGACCCCGCATTTTTGACGCTTGAAAACGCCACGCTGTTGCCGCACCTAGGTAGCGCAACACTTAGTACACGCACCGCGATGGGAGAAAAAGTGTTGGCTAATTTGGCCGCGTTTTTCGAAGGACGGGAACCTGAAGACAGAGTGGCTTAACCCGGCTGCGGCTAAAGACTGCCGATATTCAGCCCCTCGCGGGACCGCTTACTCAATCTGCCCCCAACGTTTCGGTTTGCCCCGATTATCTCGGCGTCCTCGTTCCCACCGCTCCAGCGTGGGAATGCATACCGGTCTTGCCTCAGCAGCCAAGGTATGGATTCCCACGGAGGACCGCTTGCCGTTATATACATCTCTTGGAGATAATCTGTTGACCATCCAGCGCGATGGCAAAATCACGCAATCGCTGGAGCTTCGTAGGGTACACTGTGCCTACCATGGTGATCCTGCCAATATCAACCCAAGCCCTTATGGTTTGATCCTAGGTAGGGTTTCGATGCTTAGGTACGCGCAGCATATCCTACAATTTATGTATAACGATGAGCGGAGGACCGTGGGAACCAAAAAGCCACCGCATTAGAGCAAATGCTTAACCGCTTCGCGCTCTTCTTTCAACTCGGCTTCGGACTTGCGCATTTTTTCCCGGCTGAAATCACTAATTTCCAAACCTTGGACGATACTGATTTCTCCGTTTTTAACCTCAACCGGAAATGAATAAACCAAACCTTTTTCAATTCCGTAACTGCCGTCAGACGGAATTGCCATGCTGATCCAATTACCTTCGTCGGTCCCAAACACCCAGGTGCGCATCAAATTTAACGCGGCATTGGCCGCGGAAGCCGCGCTGGATCGTCCAACAGCTTGAATGACCACCGCTCCACGTTGTTGCACGGTTGGAATAAATTTGTCGACAAACCAATCCCAGTCTACCAGCGATAAAGCATCCTGCCCTTTGACTTTGGCATGATGAAGATCCGGATACTGCCCTGCCGAATGATTACCCCAAATGATAATATTTTTGATGTCGTTAGACAGTACACCGCATTTATCGGCAAGTTGAAAAGTCGCGCGCTTATGATCGAGCATCATCATCGCCGAAAAATTCTCCGGCCTTAAATCCGGTGCATTACTGATTGTTATCAACGCATTGGTATTGGCAGGATTACCCGTTACCAGCACTTTAACATTACGGCTGGCAACCTTGCTAAGGGCTTGACCCTGCACGGAAAATATCTGGGCATTGATTGCCAACAAGTCCTTGCGCTCCATCCCAGGCTTACGCGGACTCGCACCGATCAGAAATGCGTAATCGACATCTTTGAAAGCGACTTCGGGATCATCGGTCGTGACAATTTTATGCAGCAACGGATAGGCGCAATCGTTAAGCTCCATTACCACGCCATTCAATGCGCCTAATGCTAATGCCTGAGGCGTTTCCAACAAATGAAAAATCATTGGCTGATCGGGGCCTAATAGTTCTCCGCTAGCCAAGCGAAACAATAAGGAATAACTAATCTGTCCGGCGGCACCTGTAACGGCAATTTTAACTGGCGTTTTCATTTGTTTTCCTAATTATTTATTATTGTCTGGATGCGGAGTTCAAATGGCAAGCCTTTGAAACACAGCGAAAATAGCACTCACATGATGCAATTATGCCGGCCCTACTGGCAACGTCAAACTGAATGTTAACGAATAACCGCCCCCCCTGCAAGCCTGTAGAAATCGCCCCGGAGCAATGGAGAGGCAGCGTATTCGTAAATAAGGTATACTCTGCCGTTTGTAATTATTCACACCCCTCTATCGTTCCCACTCTCCAGCGCTGGAACGAATACTGAGACGCTCTAGCGTCTCGTACCGCTGGAGCGGTACTCAGGCATTCCCACGCAGAGCATGGGAACGATAATTGATGGGGGACTGAATAGTTACTGCTGTTTTGTATACGCTAATCGTTATCGCCATTATCGATCTTACGTGACCCATGAAAAAACTGTTATTCCAATTCGACACCGATCCGCGCCCTTCAGCTTTCGATACGATTGTCGCTTATGACGGCGGCGCCGACCATGTCATCGGGCATGGCGGGTTAACACCCGACACTATCGCACCCTTGGTCGAAGGCACGATTTTCACGAGAGCCCCTAAAGACAAAAAAAATACCGCCATTTTTGTCGGCGGCAGCGACATGCTGGCCGGCCAACAATTATTTGCGGCCGTACAAAAACATTTTTTTCCCGGCTTTCAAGTCTCGATCATGCTCGATAGCAACGGCAGCAATACTACCGCCGCCGCCGGCGTGGCGAAACTGGCATCAAACAGTAACCTAAGCGGCAAAAAAGCGGTTGTTTTGGCAGGTACCGGCCCGGTCGGTCAACGCGTTGCAGTCATGCTGGCTCAAGAAGGCTGCAAAGTCTCGTTAACTTCTAGGGAAATGATACGCGCGGAACACGCCTGCCAAACAATGCGTGAACGTTTCGGTGTCGAACTGACGCCTATCGAAGCCGTCGATCAAGACGCGCGCGGCAGAGCAATTGAAAACGCTCAAATCGTATTTGCGGCAGGCGCGGCAGGCGTCGAATTGCTCAAAGCCGAACATTGGCAAAATAATGATCGACTCGAATTATTGGCCGATGCTAATGCCACCCCCCCGATCGGTATCGGCGGCATCGATATGATGGATAAAGGCAACGAACGTCACGGTAAAGTCGTCTGGGGAGCCATCGGTTTCGGCGCATTCAAACTCGCTTTACACCGTGCCTGCATCGCCAAACTGTTCGAAACTAATACGCTAGTGCTGGATGCCGAACAAATTTTCGCATTCGCCAAGGAAATGGCTTAAACGCCCCTTGCACCGTTGAAACACATGAGCCGACCCGCCACTCAAAAAGCGCTCAGAAAACAGGCCGCAAGACTATTCCAAGCCGGCATCGATGCCGCCGATCCGTACCTTGCGGTTCGACGCAGCCTATCCTCGGATGGGCTTCGACTTGAAATCGCCCTGTCGCCGCACGACAATGCGCCGAAACGCACGGGACATTGGCCGAAGATTCATGTGATCGCGTTCGGCAAAGCCGCATGCAACATGGCAAAAGCCGCTCGAGACATTATTCCGGAGTCGCTATTGGCCGGCGACTGCATCATCGTTACCAATTACGAGAATGCCGCCCAGATTCCCGGCTTTAAAGTCATCGGCGCCGGTCACCCAATTCCCGACGAAGCAGGGCGGCAAGGCGCCCGGCAAATCGCCGACAGAATCACCAACGCTCAATTGGGCGAGTTGGCGCTAGTATTAATTAGCGGTGGCGGATCTGCCCTCCTACCCTATCCGCAACCTCCGATAACGCTCGAAGAAAAAGCGCAAACGACTGCATTACTGCTAGCTTGCGGCGCGACAATCAACCAAGTCAACTGTGTGCGTAAGCATATTTCCATGATTAAAGGAGGGGGACTGGCGCGCTTCGCGGCTCCGGCCGACCTGCACGCATTGATTCTTTCCGACGTACTGGGCGACGACCTAAGCGCTATCGCAAGCGGGCCGACCGTTCCGGACGACACATGCTTCGACGACGCTGTCGCTATTTTGCGCGAGAAGGGTATTTGGGAAAAGATTCCGGATTCGGTCAAATACGTTTTACAACAAGGCACCGCCGGCAATATCCCGGAAACGCCTAAAACCGGCGACGAGCTTTTCAATAACGCCGGACACACGCTGATTGGCAGCAATACGATCAGCTTGAAAGCCTTAGTCAAGGCTGCATCGCAACTGGATTACGATGTTCGAGTCTATTCGGAACATCTTAGCGGCGAAGCGAAAGACGAAGCCTTCAAGTTGGCTTTTTACGCGAAATCCCTACTCGATAGCGGCTTAGACAAACCCATCGCGCTTCTGGCAGGCGGCGAAACCACGGTAACGTTAACAGGACAAGGCCTTGGCGGTCGCAATCAAGAAATGGGGCTGGCCTTTGCCTTGGCAGCCGAACGATTAGAATTGCCCGGTAATTGGGCATTTTTGAGCGGCGGCACCGACGGCCGCGACGGCCCGACCGATGCGGCCGGCTCGCTGATTGATCCACAATCGCTCTCGCGTATGCGCGCTGCCGGAATCGACCCGAGCGCAAGACTGCAAGATAATGACTCATACCACGCGCTTCAGGCCTCAAACGATTTACTGATGACCGGCGCGACCGGCACCAATGTTGCCGATTTACAAGTATTGTTGCTCCGGCCTTAGCTTCAATTAGTACTGTGAAAGCTCGTGAAATTAGACTCTTTATCTAATTTTTCGATAGTCGAAGCTCGGTAGAAAAAATGCCGGTGCCGAAGAGGGTGCGGTTGCTCGATCGACAGACGTCGGCGGCAGGGAGCCGCCGTCGAGCCTACATGGACGTATTCACGGCGTTCTGTCGGGCGAGTGACCGTACCCTAACCCACCCCTAGCACTTTCATTTGCCGGGGTGGTGATAGCTTCTTCATGATCGTTACTCTATACTCACCGAAAATCACTGACGGCATTTTGACCTTCTCCTCTCGGGATCGCCGATAAAAACCGTTGTTGAAATGCAAAATAAAATAATTTTTTAGGAGATATTGATGTTTACTAAATCGCAAACGATTGCAGGTTACGATAATGAGTTGTTTCAGGCACTGGAAGAAGAGCGCCGCCGTCAGGAAGACCATATAGAACTGATCGCCTCGGAAAACTACACCAGTCCGCGCGTCATGGAAGCCCAAGGCACGCTACTGACCAATAAATACGCGGAAGGCTATCCCGGCAAACGCTATTACGGCGGTTGCGAATATGTCGATAAGGTCGAGCAACTCGCAATCGATCGCGCCAAAGAACTATTCGGCGCCGATTATGCGAATGTACAAGCCCATTCCGGATCACAGGCCAATATGGCGGTATTCATGGCATTGATACAGCCGGGCGATACGATACTGGGCCTAAGCCTAGCCGACGGCGGCCATTTAACGCACGGCGCCAAACCGAATTTCTCCGGCAAAATCTACAATGCGGTGCAATACGGACTACACCCGGATACGGGCCTGATCGATTACGACCAAGTCGAAGCCTTAGCGATCGAACACAAACCCAAAATCCTCGTCGCCGGCTTCTCGGCCTATTCGCGCATCTGGGACTGGCAACGCTTCCGCGAAATCGCCGATAAAGTCGGCGCCTACTTACTTGTCGATATGGCCCATGTCGCCGGATTAGTCGCGGCCGGTTTATACCCGAATCCGGTGCCAATCGCTGACGTCGTCACCAGCACGACGCACAAATCGCTACGCGGACCGCGCGGCGGATTGATTCTGTGTAAAAGCAATCCGGAAATCGAAAAAAAATTCGACTCCAGTATCTTTCCCGGCATCCAAGGCGGCCCTGCTATGCATATCATCGCCGCAAAAGCGGTCGCATTCAAGGAAGCGATGGAAACCGAATTCAAGACCTATCAGCAGCAAGTCATCAACAATGCCAAGGCGATGGCCGAAGTCTTCATCGATCGCGGTTTCGATGTCGTTTCCGGCGGAACCGACAATCATTTGATGCTGGTTTCATTGATCCCGAAAGGCATTACCGGCAAGGCCGCCGATGCGGCGCTGGGACGTGCGCATATCACGGTCAATAAAAACGCCGTACCGAACGACCCCGAGTCGCCGTTCGTGACCAGCGGCATCCGTGTCGGCACACCGGCCCCGACCACGCGCGGCTTCAAAGAAGCGCAAATGACCGAAATCGCGCATTTGATGTGCGACGTGATGGAAAACATCGATAACGAATCGGTTATTTCGGCGGTACGCGACAAAGTCGCCATCTTATGCTCGCGCTTTCCGGTTTATGGCTAATAGAGGACACATTAAAAACAGGAAAACATTCATGTCAGACATAGCAATCGCCCAACAAGCCCAAATGCGGCCGATTATCGACCTGGCCGGAGAAAAATTCGGCATTCCGGCCGAGCATTTAGATCCATACGGTCACTATAAGGCCAAATTATCGCTCGAATACGTCAATAACTTGACCGACCGCGAAGACGGCAAATTGATTCTTGTCACCGCGATCAGTCCGACTCCGGCCGGCGAAGGAAAGACCACCACCACGGTAGGCTTGGGCGATGCGATCAACCGGCTCGGTAATTCGGCGATCATGTGTCTGCGCGAACCGTCGCTCGGTCCTTGTTTCGGCGTCAAAGGCGGCGCGGCCGGCGGCGGCTACTCGCAAGTCGTGCCGATGGAAGACATTAATCTACATTTCACCGGCGACTTTCATGCGATCGGCGTCGCGCATAACTTGCTGTCGGCATTGATCGACAACCATATCAATCACGGTAACGCGCTCGACATCGATTCGCGCCGAATTCAATGGAAACGCGTCGTCGACATGAACGACCGAGCGTTGCGCAAGATCACTGTCGGCATGGGCGGTCCCGCGAACGGCTATCTGCGCGAAGACGGATACGACATCGTCGTCGCATCCGAAATCATGGCGATTTTGTGCTTGGCGACAAGCCGTATCGACCTGAAAGAACGCCTCGGCCGAATCGTCATCGGTTACAAGTCCGACCGAGTCACGCCGGTTTATGCGAGCGATCTCAATGCGCAAGGGGCAATGGCCGCATTATTGAAAGAAGCCATCAAGCCGAATCTGGTTCAGACGCTAGAAAACAATATCGCGATCATTCACGGCGGCCCGTTCGCAAATATCGCCCACGGTTGCAACACCGTCACCGCGACGAAAACCGCATTGAAACTGGCCGATTATGTCGTCACCGAAGCCGGTTTCGGTGCCGACCTAGGCGCCGAGAAGTTTCTCGACATCAAATGCCGCATGTCCGGTCTGAAACCGTCGGCAGTCGTATTGGTCGCAACGGTACGCGCGTTGAAATTCCACGGCGGGGTCGCGAAAGAGGAGTTGAACCAAGAAAACATCGACGCTCTGCAAAAAGGTTTCACCAACCTGGAGCGCCATCTCGACAATATCCAACGTCATTACGGCTTGCCTTGCGTAATCTGCATCAATCATTTCACCTTCGACACCGACGCCGAAATCGCGTTGCTCAAGGATAAATGCGAGGCGCTCGGCGCGAAATGCGTCGTCTCGAAACATTGGGCGCAAGGCGGCGCCGGCGCGGAAGAATTGGCGCAAGAAGTGCTCGCCGTCGTCGACAACCGCGAGCCGGGATTCACTTACGTCTATGACGAAGAGCTTCCACTGTGGGACAAGATCGAAACGATAGCGACCAAATTGTATGGTGCGATCGGCATCAGCGCGTCGCCGAAAGTCAAATCCGAAATCAATGCGTTACAGCAAAATTACGGCAAGTTCCCGGTCTGCATGGCCAAGACGCAAATGTCGTTTTCGACCAATCCGAACGAGAGAGGCGCGCCTTCCGGACACACGATCGAAATTAGCGAAGTCAAACTTGCCAACGGCGCGGGCTTCATCGTCGCGATCGCCGGCGACATGATGACCATGCCGGGTTTGCCGAAAATCCCGGCCGCCGAACGCATCGACATCACCGACGACGGCGTGATTACCGGGTTGTTTTAATTTGAATGGTCAGGCGCATGACGCACCCCCCCTCATACGCCTGCGTACACATTCTCAAGCAAGCTTTAACCCTAGAAAAAGCATTACACCATGAAGAATAAGGAGTTAATTCAATAACTTCTTATACGTTTGTATAGAACTTGCACTCACCCAAGAGGTTAACCCAGAAAAATATGCTGTTACCCAAGCTCCTGCTTGGGAAAGAGCGTGATGCGCATGGGTTTTCCTCGTTCCCACCGCTCATGCGTGGGAATGCATACCGATCTTGTCTCGGCAACTAAGGTATGGGTTCCCACGGAGGACCGTGGGAACCAGAAAAATATGCTGTTACCCAAGCTCCAGCTTGGGTAACCTGTTCAGGAAGCTCTAGCTTCCCGATAATCAAGAAAGATTGAGCTAGAAAGCCGGGGTGATTGAGAATGTGCGACGGTTGTTTCGGTCTCAGGAAGCTGGAGCTTCCGGGGTGTGTTTCCCAAGCCGGAAAGACTGTGAAAGTATTTAATATTATCAAATAACCATGAAGAACATGAAGTAACATAAATGACTAGATCTTTGATTCTATAGACTTTTTCTTCATTCCCTTCATGTTCTTCATGGTGAATAACTTATTTTTTGATGTATTCGCCAATACTTTCATGGTCTCCGGAGCATGGGAAAGAGAGTAATACGGGGCCTCGGGAGAGCCGCCTACTCCGCTTTAGCAGCCAAGAACGCCAGCATGTCCTCGTTATGCACGCGCTGATAAATGACTTCGACCGGCAGCGTCAAATCGATCGCCTCGAAAGTCACATCGTCTCCCAGATAATAATGTTTCGAAACCCATTCTTCGGACCGTCTCAGCACTTCGACCTCGACATAATCTTGCTCGATCATCACATATTCTTGCAGAGTCGGTAGCTTCAAGTAATTGGCCAGTTTGACGGTCTTGTCGTTGCGGCGCGTCGTCTTCGACAACACTTCGACAATGATGATAGGCGTTTCGGTATAGTAGGGCTGCGACTCGTCGAAATGACATTCGACGATCACATCGGGATAAAAAAAATTCGAACCGACTCTGACCTTCACATCCGAACCGAACGGCTCGCAGGGAAGGTTTTTTAAATGACTCCTAAACTCTGAATACACATTGCCGGCAATACGATCATGATTTCCGCTCGTCCCGACCATCGCATAGACGGCGCCATCAATCAATTCATGCTTGGTTTCGGCAATCAACTCGCCGTCCAAATAATCCTCGACACTGATCGAATAATCCGGCTTCTTTGCAATGATACTCATAAACATTCCTCATTATTCACGCTGTAACAGCTCCAAAATCTCCTCGGTTTTTTGCCGCATCAACGCAATATCCCCACGCGATTCGACATTGAGCCGGACGACCGGCTCGGTGTTCGAGAATCGCAGATTAAAACGCCAATTGTCGAACTCCAGGCTGATCCCATCGGTTTTATCGACGACAAGCGCATCGCCTTCATAAGCCGCCCTAACCCGCGCGATCGCGCCGACCGGATCGGTCAGTTTCGAGTTGATCTCGCCGGACGACGGATACGCTGCGATACGCTGCGCGACCGCTTCGGAAGGGCGGATTTTTTTGACGCACAACAACTCCGCGACCAACAGCCACGGAATCATGCCGCTATCGCAATAAGCGAAATCGCGAAAATAATGATGCGCGCTCATCTCTCCCCCGTATACGGCATCTTCGAGGCGCATGCGTTCCTTGATGAAGGCATGGCCGGTCTTCGACAACACTGGAATGCCGCCCGCCGCGGTCACGACATCGACCGTATTCCAAGTCAATCGAGGGTCGTGAATGATCTTCGCGCCGGGGTTTTTCTGTAGAAAAGCTTCGGCCAACAGCCCGACGATGTAATACCCCTCGATGAACTGCCCCTTTTCATCGAACAAAAAACAGCGATCGAAATCGCCATCCCAAGCGATACCGATATCGGCCCCGTATTCGATGACGGCATTCGCGGTATCGGCGCGGCATTCGGGCAAGAGCGGATTCGGAATGCCGTTCGGAAAACGACCGTCCGGTTCGTGATGAATCTTGACGAACTCGACCGGCGCACCGGCGGCTTTGAAGCGATCTTCCAAAGCATCGACCACATGCCCGGCCGCGCCGTTGCCGGCATTGACGACCAATTTGATCGGCGTCAAATTCTGCAAATCGATATAAGTCATCAAATGATCGACATAGCCCGACAGTATAGAGCGGCGGATCATTGAGCCTTTCTTGACGACCGGCCCAAAATCATTTTGCTCGGCCAGATGCTGTATTTCCTTCAGGCCGGAATCGCCGCTGATCGGCTTTGCGTGCTCGCGCACCAACTTCATACCGTTGTAATCCATCGGGTTGTGACTAGCGGTCACCTCTATCGCTCCTTGTACTTTCAGCGCCTGCGCCGCGTAATAGATCTCTTCGGTGCCGGTCATGCCGATGTCGATCACATCGACGCCGGCGTCCATCAAGCCTTCGGCCAATGCAGCCTTGAGCGATTCGGAAGTCAGCCGCACGTCGCCGCCGACCGCAATCGTCTTGGCCTTCAGGTATTCGCCGCAGGCGCGACCGATTCGATAGGCAATGTCTTCATTGAGCTCTGTACCCAGTTGACCGCGTATGTCGTAAGCTTTGAAACAAGTGAGTTTTTCCATGATGATTTGATTGGCTGATTTATATTAAGGTTTTGGTCATAAATAACTTCCCAGCTTTATGAAGGAGTCGGTTGCGCGCTTGACAGGTGTCGGCGGCAGGGAGCCGTCGTCAAGCTTACACGGATGTATTTACGGCGTCCTGTCAAGCGAGTAACCGCCCCCTCGACAAAGCTCATAACTCCAGGAAGCTATTTATCGCGAAATCCTAAAGTGAATACGCCAGGCGCGGCATACGCCATTGTTATCGACCCAGCGCGAAGTCTTCAAAAACCGAAGAAGGCGGACTATCGATAAAAATTGTTTCTATCAATGCTTCGGTCAAGGCTACATTCAAAATGACTTCCTCATAAAGCCAGTAAAACCAACCGTCGCGATGCACGCGATAACGCCAATTATATCGGCATTGCAGCCAATTGCCGTCTGTCGGTTTTCCGAGCCGCTGCAGCGGGCGATTTTGATTCGGCGTACCCAAATAAAATGCACTGCCATCATTCGGATTCAACAATAAGCGGTCGCAAATCAAAGACTCATCAAAGAGCGAACAATCGATTTTTCTATATTCATCGCCGCCATGAACGTCCAGTAACAAACGCTGCCGCCCCATATCGATAGCTTTCGGTGAAACGACAGGATAGCGGTCCGGCATCGCGGTCCGTTCCAGATAATCCGTCTCGCTTAACCGGCTCTTATCCCACTGCTTGATGACGATCTGTACAATATACGAAGTAATTATTCAGCCCCTACATTTAAAATAAGCTGGAAATCCACCACCCCCATGCCCATCAAGCTAAAAACAGCCAACCCACATCCACTCTTTCCCAAGTTTCTATACCCGTCGTAGATCAAAATTCGGCGCATGGGTGTCCGTTAAAGGACGCCGTGAATACGTCCATGTAAGCTCTAGCCAGCTCCATGCTGGCAAAGCCTTTATGAGCGCCATGGATGGCGTGAATGTCGATTTTGCAGGAGCAAAAATCGGCCGAACACCCAGGCGCCTCCTCTGGCACTGCCGAAATTTGAAGTGCGAAAGATATATAAAGCATGTAGCCCGTATGCAGCGTAGCGGAATACGGGAATGGCATGGCTCCGAGCTTCCCGGATGAAGCTTAGCGTAATCCGGGCTACGCTAGTTATCCCACTGCTTGATGACGGCCTGTACAATATATGACGATTTCATTCCCCGGTTTCATCATGACCTAATTCGCAGCCTTCACTGTAGAAATATAATGACGGAAGAAAAGGCAGAATATCGATCGTCAGCGTGGTTTTTTGTTGAAAATCATTGATCGCGCCCTCGATCGTATCCACGAATTGCAATTCGAATTCATTAAGCATGTTTTGCTGACTGGTTGGGCTATCGGGAAATATCGAATCGCCACCAAGATAGATACCTTTGACCGTTTCTTGCAAGGCCATCGCAGAGATCGCTTCTATTTCACGTTCAAAATCGCCGAAAATACGCGCGCCTTCCTTTATTTTGATCCGCTCCACATCGTCGGTATCGGCATAAAGTAAAAACAGCCCTTCCACGCCTTCCCGCTCGTTTTTGCAGACACCGCCTTCCATGACTCTAACCAAACGCAACTCCCGGCCTCCTTTGACATGCGTCGGCGAAGGAACCTCTTCGGACACATCCATCGGATCGGCTTGATAAACAGTAAACGCTTCAATTTCCTCATCCACCGTATCTCGGACCGGTTCGGCCGTACATGCCGCCAAGCTAGCGGACACAATCATCATGGCAGCAAGTACTTTTGGGTTCATCGATCACTCCGAATTAACTTAAATATATAACTATAGCTTACCCTCATGCTCAAGCTTCGCCAATTCCCGCCGATAAAATAATTAACATTCCCGATCTTTAAGGATAGAGCGATGAAAATCGAACAATCCAATATCCAGCTAAACGCACAACAGACATCAATTAAACAGCACTCTGTGCAAGAATCCCTGAACTTTTGGGTCGGCAATCGGCGTCCGGATAGCCTAAGTTCACAAACTCAAACGGCATTCAATCCCACTTTAGCCGACCGGGTAACGCTCAGCGCTGAAGGTAAAGCCGCCGCCGAAACTCAACAAGCCGAAATCGATCCGGAAAAAGCGCTCGAACACGAACCGCGCTATCAAATCATTAAACGTATGATAGAGGCATTGACCGGCAAGGAGATCCGGCTTAACCGCTTGGAAGCCTTCGAAGCAAAGCGATCGTTTGAGCCTGGGGCCGCAGCCCCTGCCGACGCACCTAGTGCCGATCGTCCAGCCGGATTCGGCTTGGAATATGAGCGCCGAGAAACTTATTACGAAGCCGAGCACAGCACATTTTCGGCCAAGGGACTCATCAAAACGACAGACGGCAAAGAAATCGCTTTCGATCTTAACCTGGTCATGAGCCGCGAATATTACGAAGATAATTCGGTCAATCTTCGCATGGGCGACGCCGTTATGAAAGATCCTTTGGTGATCAATTTCGAAGCGGAAGCCGCAAAGTTGACCGACATGAAATTCAGTTTCGACCTGTCATCGAACGGCAGCGCCGAACAAATTTCATTCGTCGGTCACGGTAGCGGCTTTTTAGCGCTCGACCGAAATAGCGACGGCATCATCAACAATGGCAGTGAATTGTTCGGGCCGGCAACCGGTAACGGTTTTGCCGAACTGGCCGCGCACGACCTGGACGGCAACCAATGGATAGATGAAAACGACGCGGTTTATGAGCAATTGCGCATTTGGACCAAGGATAGCAAAGGCAACGACAAGCTTCACACCTTAGCCGAAAAAAATATCGGCGCGATTTATCTGGGCAATACCGAAACCCCCTTCGAGCTTAAAAATGCTCAAAACCGCCTCGACGGACGGGTTTTAACATCAAGTATTTACCTTAGCGAAACCCGCCATGTCGGCACTGTTCAACAAATCGACTTAGCAGTTTGAAACCTGCCGAAAGTTGAAATGCGAAAGGTATAATCCTAGAAAAAGCATTTCACCATGAAGATCATGAAGAATAGGAAGTTAATTCAATAGCTTATTACGCGTTTGTATAGAACTTTCACTCACCAAAAAGGTTAGCGAGAAGGATTTGGTAAGTTCTTGGAATCCTTCATGAACTTCATGTGCTTCATGGTTATACTGCCGAATTCAGGATAATTCGAAAACCTCTGCGGCTTAAATCGAACGACAAGCATACATGATCGACCAGTAGCACCGTAGCCATTATTGGCTAAAGCTGGATTTAGACTGGCGTAAGTATGAAATATCACACCGAAATCAATTAATGCCAATTCGGGCGCGGAAATTGCATTGCTGTTGATACAGCAGTTGTATGACGATTTGTCGCATGCCGAAATGATCGAAAATAAACGGGGATATCAAAAGCACTATGATATCGCGCTAATCCGAAAGCCATCAACCCGCCTCATCTTTGTGCGAATGCACCAAAATAGAGCTTACCGTTTCAGCGCATTACCCGTTTTGCTTTTGCATCATACGCCCGAAAAGTATTCACCGCTGCTTGTTTCGTTTTTCGCTATCCCCGGGAAACGGCTCAATCGAATAGGCTTTATAGGATTAATATCATGACAATTCGCGTGGCCATCAGTCACAAAACCGCTTATCTCTTCGACCGCGCCGTCTCGTTGTCGCCCCATGTGTTTCGCCTGAGACCGGCGGTGCATTCGAGAACCCCCATCAAGGGTTATTCGTTGCGTATCGAACCCGAAGATCATTTCATCAATTGGCAGCAGGACCCGTTCGGAAATATTCTGGCCAGGGTCGTGTTTCCGAAAAAAACACGCTCGCTCAAAGTCGAAGTGGAAGTGATCGCCGACATGACGGTTATTAACCCATTCGATTTTTTTGTCGAGGAATATGCGCAAAAATACCCTTTTCAATACGATAAACAATTGGCCCGGGAACTGACGCCTTTTTTGGAAGTGACCGAAGACGGCCCTTTATTGAAACAATGGGTGGCCGATTTTGATTTGACCCCGCGTAACATCAACGATTTTTTGGTCGATTTAAATCGCCAGGTCTTCAAGGATGTCAGCTATAACATTCGCATGGAACCCGGCATTCAAACGCCCGAACAAACGCTCGAAAAACGCAACGGTTCATGCCGCGATTCGGGTTGGCTATTGGTTCAGATTCTAAGGCATCTAGGACTCGCCGCGCGCTTCGTCTCAGGTTATCTGGTGCAACTGACCGCCGACATGAAATCGCTGGACGGCCCGTCAGGTCCCGAGCACGATTTTACCGATCTGCATGCCTGGGCCGAGGTATATATTCCCGGCGCGGGTTGGATCGGCCTGGATCCGACTTCCGGCTTGCTGGCCGGAGAGGGTCATATTCCGCTAGCTTGTACGCCCGACCCGGTTAGCGCGGCGCCGGTCACCGGCGCGACCGACAAGTGCGAAGTCGAATTCGAATTCAGCAATACGGTCATGCGTCTACACGAAGACCCGCGTGTCACGAAGCCTTATACCGACGAGCAATGGTACTATATCGATGCGCTCGGCCAACAGGTCGACGCGCAATTGCAGCAAGACGACGTGCGCTTGACGATGGGCGGCGAGCCGACCTTCGTGTCGATCGACGACATGGAAGGCGCGGAATGGAATACGCGTGCGGACGGCCCGCATAAACGCGAGCGCGCCCAAGCCTTGACCAAGCGCTTGCGCGACGTGTTCGCGCCGGGTGCGATGTTGCATTACGGCCAAGGCAAATGGTATCCGGGCGAACCCTTGCCGCGTTGGCAATACGGTATCTTTTGGCGCAAGGACGGCACGCCGATTTGGCGCAACCCCGAATTACTGGCCGATATCAAAATCGATTACGGACATGGGCCCGACCAGGCCAGGCAATTCGTCGAACACCTGACCCGTCGTTTGGGTTTGACGGGCAGACACATTTCCGCGGCCTACGAAGACGTTTTTTATCACCTTTGGCAAGAAGAGATGCTGCCGGTCAATATCGACCCGCTACAGTATCGCTTAAAAGATCCGGCCGAACGCAAAACGCTGGCTAAATTATTGGATGCCGGCTTGAACCGACCGGCCGGCTTCGCGCTTCCGGTTAAATGGAATTGGAGCAAACAATCCTGGCAAAGCGGTCCATGGCAATTCAAACGCGGACAGTTGTTTTTGATTCCCGGTAATTCGCCGATGGGTCTGCGCTTGCCGCTCGACAGCTTGCCGTGGGTCGCGCCGGAAAAACGCGAAATAACCCATGAGCGTAGTTTGTTCGAGACGCTGCCGGAGTTGGGTGACTATTACGGCGAAGTCGCACAACGCTATAGCCATTTTCAAGAAATCGCCGCCAGCCATCCGGAAATCCACGAACAAAGCCCGCCCGCCGACGCCAAAGACATCGATGTCGTCGAAGTGCCTCATACAGCAATATGCGTCGAGGCTCGCGAAGGGCGAGTCCATGTATTTCTGCCGCCGTTGACGATGCTCGAGCATTATCTGGAACTGATCGCGGCAATCGAAGCGACCGCCGATCAATTGTCGATTCCGGTCGTACTCGAGGGTTATGAGCCGCCGCGCGATTACCGCATCGAACGCTTGATGGTCACGCCCGACCCCGGCGTCATCGAGGTCAATATACATCCATCCCGAAGCTGGAAGCAATTGGCCGACAATACGCATATCCTGTACGATCAGACGCGCCAAGTCCGCTTGGGCACCGAAAAATTCATGCTGGACGGGCGCCATACCGGCACCGGCGGCGGCAATCACATCACGATCGGCGGCGAAACGCCGGCCGATAGTCCGCTGCTGCGCCGGCCCGATGTATTGCGTAGCTTGATCACTTATTGGCAACATCATCCGGGGCTGTCCTATTTATTCTCCGGTATGTTCATCGGGCCGACCAGCCAAGCACCGCGTGTCGACGAAGGCCGCGATGAAAAACTCTATGAACTGGAGATCGCGTTTCAACAGATTCCCGAAGGCGAAGCGCCTTCGCCGTGGTTGATCGATCGCTTATTGCGGCATTTGCTGACTGATATTACCGGCAACACTCACCGAAGCGAGTTTTGTATCGATAAACTGTATTCGCCGGACAGCGCTTCCGGACGTCTCGGTATATTGGAACTGCGCGCCTTCGAAATGCCGCCGCATGAGCGCATGGCGCTGGTTCAAGCTTTATTGCTGCGCTCGCTTGTCGCTTGGTTTTGGCGCGAACCTTACCGGCATAAATTGGTTCGCTGGGGCACCGAACTGCACGACCGTTTTTTATTGCCGCATTATGTCAGAGAAGACATGCGCCAAGTCGTCGACGATTTGCAGCGCGCCGGCTACCCGTTTCAATTGGACTGGTTCGACCCATTTTTAGAATTCCGCTTTCCGCATTACGGCAATACGGTCGTCGAAGGAATCGATTTGGAATTGCGTTTTGCGATCGAACCTTGGCATGTTCTGGGCGAGGAAGTCAGCAATACCGGCACGGCACGTTTCGTCGACTCGTCGGTCGAACGACTGCAAGTGAAGGTGACCGGGTTGACCGATTCGCGTTATGTGTTGGCTTGTAACGGACGACATGTTCCGCTCAGAAATACCGGCCGCAAGGACGAATTCGTCGCCGGAATCCGCTACCGGGCCTGGCAGCCGCCATCGGCGTTGCACCCGACCATAAGCCCGCATACACCCTTGGTATTCGATATCATCGACACTTGGAACGGACGCGCGATCGGCGGTTGCACCTACTATGTCGCCCACCCGGGCGGCCGCAGTTACGAGACCTTTCCGGTCAATGCCTATGAGGCCGAGGCCAGAAGGATTACCCGTTTCTGGAATTACGGACATACGCCGGGTGAGATAGAAAGACCTCCGGTCATTTTGCCGTCCGATAGCGGAGTCAGTTTCATACCTCATAAGGACCCGCCAAGACCGATGGCGCCGCCGCCCGAGGAACCTAATAAAGAATATCCGTACACGCTCGATTTGAGACGGCGATATTAAGATAGCGAGTGTTGGATGCGTTCAAGAACAAAGCAATATTCACCATGAAGCACATGAAGACAATGAAGAAAAAGACTATAAGATCAAAAGTGTAATTTTTCATGTCGCTTCATGATCTTACTGTGAAAGTACGCGAACCGAAGCGGGTGCGGTTGCTCGACCGGCAGGCGTCGGCGGCAGGGAAAGCCGCCGTCGAGCCTACATGTACGTATTCACGGCGTCCTGTCGGGCGAGTGACCGTACCCAGCCATCCCTCGCACTTTCATTTGCCGGGGCGATGACAGCTTCTTCATGATCGTTACTGTGAAAGTTCGCGGATTTGAAATCTTAATCTAGTTTTTCGATATTCAATACAATGCCGGTTCCGAAGAGGGGGCGGTTGCTCGGTCGACAGGCGTCGGCGGCAGGGAGCCGCCGTCGAGCCTACATGGACGTATTTACCCAGCACCTAAATAAGCCATGATTTTTAATCATTGCCAAAGACCTATGGAATTTAGGTGCTGGGTTTACGGCGTCCTGTCGGGCGAGTGACCGCACCCTCCCCACCAGAGAACTTTCATTTGCCGAGACGATGGCTAGACCTTCATGAACGATATGGTGAAATAATTTTCCAGGATACTCTAACGGAGCCTTTGTGACCCGACTCGATCGAATTAGCCTATGAATAATAGCGCTCTCGCAAAAGAAATCGGTGCTCAGCACTACGCCACGCAACTGACCGGCTACGATGAAATGTATGCCGATAAAGGCAAAGTACTGCCTTATTGGGAACATTTCATGAATTCGATCGAGCAAATCGGTCGTGACGAATTGGAGCACCGCCGCCGCGAAGCCCAGCGTTTATTGCGTGAAAACGGCGTAACTTATAACGTTTATGCCGACGCGCAAAGCCTGAGCCGGCCATGGAAACTCGACCCGATTCCGCTGTTGATCAGCAGTGAAGAATGGGCCGTGATCGAGGCAGGTTTGATACAGCGCGCCGAATTGTTCAACCTAATATTGAAAGACATTTACGGCGAGCAAAGCCTCCTGAAAAAAGGTTTGTTACCGGTCGAACTGGTTTACGGTCATGAAGGTTTCCTAAGACCCTGCGTCGGAACTTTGCCCGATACCGAGCGACAATTATTTCTATATTCCGCCAACTTGGCTCGAGGACCGGACGGGCGCATGTGGGTACTGGACGACCGTACTCAAGCGCCTTCGGGAGCCGGCTACGCGTTAGAAAACCGGTCGGTGATGACGCGCGTACTGCCTGATTTGTTCGGCGAATCGCAGGTTCATCGTCTCGCCGGTTTTTTCCGCGCGCTTCGAACCGGATTGGCAAACCGATCCCCGACCTCCAGGGCCGATTCCAGAATCGTCGTGTTGACGCCGGGTCCTTTCAACGAAACCTATTTCGAGCATGCTTATTTATCGTCGCAACTCGGTTACACCTTGGCGCAAGGCGACGACCTAACCGTCAGAGACGGACGGGTTTGGCTAAAGTCTGTGCAAGGACTGCAACAAGTCGACGTCATCTTACGGCGCGTCGACGATTCGTTTTGCGATCCCTTGGAATTAAAATCCATCTCGCGCCTAGGTGTCGCCGGGCTTTTGGAAGCGGTCAGACGCGGCAATGTCGCGGTCGCCAATCCTTTGGGCAGCAGCGTTTTGGAAAACAATGCTTTATTGGCTTTTTTACCCAGACTGTCGCGCCATTTGTTAGGCCAAGAATTATTATTGCCGTCGGTGGCCACTTGGTGGTGCGGACAACGCCGGGAATGCAACTTCGTACTGGAAAATCTCGGCCGCTTGGTGATTAAACAAATCGACCGAGCCTCCGGTATTCACGCAGTATTCGGCGCCAACTTAAGCTCCCAGGAAAAAAGTCAATTACGCGCTGCGATTCTGGCTAAACCTTATTTGTATGTCGGGCAGGAACAGGTCGGTTTTTCAACGGTACCGGCTTTCGTGGACGGGCAAATCGCACCGCGCAATGCGATTCTTCGTAATTTCGTCGTCGCCGGTGAGGATGGTTATCAAGCAATGCCCGGCGGCTTGACGCGGATTTCCCCCCTCAAAGATAATTTGGTCGTCTCGAACCAGGCCGGCGGCATCAGCAAAGATACCTGGGTGCTGGCGGACCAACCCGATCAACAAGTCAGCATTTGGTTGCAACCGCGCCGAGATCATATTGTCGAGGCGATCAACGAGCCCTTGCCAAGCCGAGCCGCAGATAATCTGTATTGGGTCGGCCGTAATCTGGAACGCATCGAATCCGCCGCGAGATTGCTCCGAACCGTGCTGCAAAAATGGCGAGAAGCCCAGGATTATACCGAATACAGCGATGCCGACTGTCTCAAAACCTTATTACGCGCGTTAACGCATGTCACGGTGACCTACCCGGGGTTTGTAAACGGCGACCCGTCATTATTGACGAATCCTTTACCCGAACTAACAGAATTGATCAAAGATGCCGAGCGTCACGGCACGATTCCTTCAAGCATTCATGCCTTTACGCAATCCGCCTTTAGCATTCGCGATTTGTGGTCGCAAGATACTTGGCGAAGTATCGACGATATCCGGCGTTGCTGGCGCGCCGGAACATTCAATCAACCTTTGGAAATCGGCGCTCTACAAAGTAAATTAGACGATTTGATTTCAGCGATCGTCGCATTTACCGGTTTGACCAGCGAAAGTATGACCCGCGAAGCCGGTTGGTTGATGCTGGACGGCGGTCGTCGCCTGGAACGCTGTTTGTCATTGATTGCATTGCTGCGCGCGACTGTCGTGATCAAACAAGAGGACAGCACCCAATATCAATTATTGGAAGCGGTATTGATGACGACCGACAGCTTGAGCATTTATCAACGACGATACCGGTCGTTCGTACAATTACCGATGGTTTTAGAGCTGCTGGTGCTCGATCAAACGCATCCTCGTTCATTGGTCTATCAGCTTAATCAACTTTACGACTATGTCAAAGCTTTGCCTCGGGAGCGCGGTAAGGTTCGCATTAGCGCCGAGGAAAAGCTGGTGCTCGAGGCGTTTACCAAAATACGCCTAATCGACATCACCGCGTTAACCAAAACTCGGGAAGACAGCGTTATCTATTCGGCTCTCGACGAAGCGCTGGCGGACACCTCGAAATTAATGTGGCGCACATCGGAAATGATCGCAAAAGCCTATTTCAGTCATGCCGAAGGGCCGCATCAATTGAATCCGACACAACTGGAGGATGAGTTGTGAAATATCGCATCACCCACATCACGAATTACCATTATGCTCATGAGGTCGGCCTCTGTCAGAATGAAGCCCGATTACAGCCTCGCGATTTTCCGAGGCAGCAATGTTCGGCCAGCCGCTTCGATATCAACCCGGAACCCTCTGACTTTCAGGAACGACTCGACTTTTTCGGTAATCGAATCGCCTACTTCGCGATTCAAAAACCTCACTCTAAATTAACTGTCACTGCCGTAAGCGAGGTTGAAGTGCTGGCGGAATCCAATCAAGTCTTTCAAGATAACCCTATAAGCTGGGAAGACGCCAGGGACAAATTGTCCGCCAATCCGGCTCAGCAAGCACAGAGTCAATTAACAACGGGGCACGGTTCTTATGAAGCACTACTCGAGGCCAGACAATACACGCTCGACTCACCCATGGTGACATCCGGAATCGAATTAGGCGATTATGCCCGTCCTTCATTCGCGCCCGGAACTCCACTGATCGATGCGGTGACCGACTTAATGAAGCGCATTTATCAAGATTTTACTTACGACCCGTCCTTCACGACAATTGCTACGCCGTTGGCCGATGTCATGCAGCATCGACGCGGCGTCTGCCAAGATTTTGCGCATCTGGCGATAGGCTGTTTGAGATCGCTCGGCTTAGCAGCCCGCTATATTAGCGGCTACATCGAAACTTTGCCGGCACCGGGTACCGAGAGATTAGTCGGCGCCGATGCATCGCATGCTTGGTTTGCCGTATTCGTGCCGGGCAGCGGCTGGCTGGAATTGGACCCCACCAATAACAAACTCCCCGCCGATCAACATATCACCCTGGCGTGGGGACGCGACTATGCCGATGTCACTCCGCTTAAAGGCATTGCATTCGGCGGCGGCAAACACAGCCTGTCGGTTTCGGTCGACGTGCTGAGGCTAGAAAGTTAAAAACGTGCGGATTATTTCATTTCATTTTACTTAAAGGAAAACCAATGAGTACCATACATCTAATCGGCGGAGAAAAAGGCGGCGTCGGTAAATCCGTCGTTGCCCGATTACTGGCGCAGTATATGATCGACCATGAAATCCCGTTCATCGGTTTCGATACCGATCGCTCACACGGTTCTTTACTGCGTTTTTATGCCGACTATGCGTCGCCCACTATCGTCGACAACTATGAAAGCCTCGATAAAATCATCGAAACCGCGGCGGAAAACCCGGAGCAGCAAATACTCGTCGATCTTGCCGCGCAAACCCACTATCCCTTGTCTAAATGGTTAGAGGAATCCGGAGTGCTCGAATTGGCCGAAGAACTGGGCGTTACCATTCAATATTGGAATGTCATGGACTCGGGAAAGGATTGCGTCGACCTGCTAGGGAAACTTCTGGATCAATACGATGCGAAATTGAATTATGTCTTGGTTCTGAATCAACTTCGGGATGGAGATTTTACTATTTTGGAACAATCAGGCATCAAAGAACGAGCATTGGGATTAAATGCCAAATTGATCACCTTAAAACGCCTGCATACACCGGTCATGACCAAAGTCGATGCAAACAGCTCGAGCTTTTGGGCTGCTCAAAACAAGACCGTCGACAATCCTAATGCCTTGGGTTTACTGGAAAGGCAACGCGTCAAAACTTGGCTAAAACAGGCTTATAACGAATTGAAATCAATTGGTATTTGAATACGCAAAAGCGGGCACCCATGAGTTATTCAAATTATACAAGTTGAATATTGACCATGGCCGGATGATAATGAGCCGTTAATTATAAAAATGCGTTTAGAGTTCGATTAAGCTAATCGACTCATGGACAAGCAATAATGTACAATCCAAAAGCTTTCCACCCGCATTTTCATAACCCAGATCATTTTCATTTCGGCCAGACCACTTCATGAAAAAAGCCCCTTCCGCACCACCCGACACTAGTCTAGAAAAAAACGCATCCTCGCACTTTTTGGCAGGACGATATAAAAACGCCGCCGAAATCTATAAAAAATTGCTAAAACACTCCGAAAATCCGGATTGGCGCCGAAAGCTAGCCGAGTGTTATTTGCAAAGAGCATTGAACATGGCGGAAAAAGGCATGCCGAAGGAAGCCGCCGTATTGTGGGAAAATTATTCGGAATGGGCGGAGCCGCCCCTGGCCGCTTTAGAGGCTTATATTTTATGGCTGTTGTCGGTTAATAACACACAGAAAGCTTTCGCAAGACTCGATCGAATCGATGCCGAACAACTGGATAAAAACCATCCCGATCTTGCAGTCTGGTTGGGTTTTTTATTGGTTTGCGAATACCCCGGCATTGAAGCGCATATACCGCATGACTCGGCTGTAATGCTACATTGGCAAACGGTTCGCGACGCTCTCGAGGCTTACCGGAGCAACCGGCTCGAACATATCGACGAATTACTGAAAAAGCTACCCTTCCGTTCCGCCTTCCGTGACCTTCGGTCCTTACTGAAAGCGCAACTATCCCTGCCGGCGTCGATCGAGCAAGCGCACACCTTATTGTCGAAAATTCCGGATAACTCGCCCTATCGTCCGGCGGCGAATGCTTTGACCGCCTATATGTTTCAAGGATCGGCTTTCGTTGAAGCCTCGCTGCAACTTCAAGATAGCCAACGCCGACTGATCGCCAAGGCCAAAGGCTTATCGAATAAGCAGCTTGAATTGCTCGACGCTATAAACAAGCAACGCAACAATCCGACCGACAAAGCGCAATTCAATTTAGCCATCCGCTACCGCGAACTGATCGGAAACGAAGCGGCGAGTCGCTTTTGCCAAGCCATGCTGGCACGCTACCCCGCCGGACGTAAAGACTTTCTGAAAAACTTCGCCGCAAAAGACTCGATCGAAAGCGAGCGTATTCAGGCCTTGATCCACGAAGAAAACCATGACCTCGATGAAGCCGAACATCACTGGCTGCATTACATTGAGGCGTTAAAAGCCCAAGGACCGGAAAACCATAAAAAAATCGCATTGATATACAGACATTTGACTCAAAAACTTCCGCCTAGCCTGGCTGTCGGATTCTTCATGGATAGCTTACAATACGACCCGAACGACCGAGGCAGCTATTTAAAAATATTGGATTATTTCGAACAGGAAGACCCGAATCCGGAAGAACATGCGATATGGCTGGCTAAAGGCCTGGAACACCTTCCGAAAGACATCGAGATGCTGGTTTGCGCCGCCAAGTCCGCCATGCGCAAAAAAGCCTTCAAGAAGGCCGCCAAATACGCACAGGACTTGTTGAAAATCGACCCGGTCAATACGCTGGCCAAAGAGTTGTTGTTTTCAAGTCACTTAGCGCATGCCCGCAAATTGATTAAAACCCAAAAATTCCATCTGGTCGACAAAGAACTTCAAGCGGCCGAACAATTATCGATCGATAAGACTCTACTGAGGCAATCGGACTTAATTCGCGGATTTTACATTTGGGCCGCCGAAGATAAGGACCGCGGCCTCAAAGCCATAGCCGATACTCTACAATCAATGAATCCGGGGCCTGCAACCGCTCACTTCCAAGGCTTTATCGAATCGGCTTTGATGGATGTCCCCTACGCACCCATCGCAAAACAATTGCCGGCCGTCAAAGCTTACGAGCTATCCGAACCGGAACTACTGCACTTGACGGAATTGCTCAAACGCTACGGCGAACAGCTCGAAAAGCTCGACGTAGTGCTCAAAGCGCTCGATAAAATCAAGGCGCCGCTGAAAAAATCGATGAAATTGCTCAATTACGGCGAACAGGCGCTCCTAGCTTGGTGCCAAACGCTCGAAGAGATCGAACATTTCGATTTATTGAAACAATGCGCGAAATCGGCCGATGGCGTTTGGGAAAAACCGATCTGGTCGTATTACCGAGTCGTTGCGGAATGCCAGGGCGATCCGAGCCGCCTCGATATTTCCTGGACGCTAAGACTGCAAAACGCGATCGAAATCGCGCATCAACAAAAAGACAGTAAGACCGAATTCAAGATTAGACGTTTTATCGAACGCTCCATCGGCTTTCAAAATCCATTCGGTTTCGCCGATGAAGACGACTTTTACGAAAGCGGTTTTGACGAAGACGAAAGCGGATTCGACCCCGAAATTATCGAGGATTTGTTCGATCATGTGCCGAAGCGGAATATGATCAAAATCGGGAAAAAGTTTGAAGAAATGATGAATAAATCATCGCCGGAACAGCTCATGATGGATACGCTGACGAAATACGCCGGAAGAGTCGACCCGAACCTGCTCGTCGAATTACTGATGGACCCGAGCTTTCTAGTGGCGATCATGATGTTCGAAGCCGCTCAATCCTTGCGTATCGATATCGATTTGAGCCTTGACGAAATCATCGAATTTTTCACTGACGACGAACCGTTTTCTTTCCCGTTTGACCCCTACTAACCGACATGACGACACCCTATCAAATTCTCGGCGTTTCCGAACATGCCAACGATACCGAGATCAAGCAGGCTTATTTAAACTTGGTTAAGGAAAACCCGCCCGATCGCGATCAAGAACGCTTTCAGCAAATTCAACAAGCCTATGAAACGATCAAAGACAGCGACAGCCGCCTTAATTTGAAATTATTTCATTTCCCGGAAACCGACTTCAATGTATTACTGGATCAGGCTTTCCAGCAAAAAACCGAGCTACGCTCCCTGAATCCTAACGACTTTTTCAGGTTACTGAATGCCGTCTCAATCGACAATGCCGTTACGGGCGCCATTAAAAACAAGTCATCATGAACACCGAAACACCTCCAGCCGAATTGCTCGATACCTTACAGCATTATTTGGAACAAACCGACTTTGCGCATTTGGCGGCGGTCGATCAACCGGATTTGACGGTTTTATTCACCGATCTAGCCGGTTTGAAAAGCGAAGTCAAGGCCGAGTCCCGGCAATTCAAGGCAACGCTCGACACACTCAACGAAGCCGTGTCCGCTCTCAAAACCGATAACCAAGTATTGGCGAACGAACTGACCGCGTCGGCCGAGCGTCTTAAGCAACAAGTGAGAGAGTCTCAGCGCACGCTACTGCTCGACATTATCGATATTTACGACCGACTCAGCGAAGGCTTTCGAGTACTGCAAAATTACCGTCCGGTCGATGCCTTGTTCAATCATTCGAAAAAACAAGACGTACGTTTTATCAACGGTTTCGCCAAGGGCCAGGAAATCACGCTAAAACGCTTCGAACAATTGTTGCAGCGACGAAATGTTTTTTCGATCGACTGTGTCGGTAAGCCTTTCGATGCCCATACGATGAAGACGCTCGAAGTCGGCCATGACACGAAACTGGAAAACGGTATCGTGCTCGAAGAACTCCGCAAGGGTTTTCTATTTGAAGACCAAATACTGAGACTAGCCGAAGTCAAAGTCAATAAACTCTAACATTAGACAAAAACACTATGAATGAAATCATTATCGGAATCGACCTCGGAACGACTAACTCCGAAGTCGCCATCGTCGAAAACGGCAAAGTGCATGTCATTACCGACGACGGCAAAAAAATATTACCGTCCGTGGTCGGCATCGACGACAACGGCGAAATACTTGTCGGAGAAACCGCCCGCAACCAATACTTGATTTATCCGGAACGCACCGTCAAATCGATCAAGCGGTTGATGGGGCAAGATACCCACGTCGTAATGGCCGGCCTTGATTATACGCCGCAAGAAATTTCTGCGATCATCTTGAAACGGCTGAAAGCGATAGCCGAGAAGCATGTCGGCCAATCGATAAGCAAAGCCGTTATTACCGTACCGGCTTATTTTTCCGATGCGCAGCGCCAAGCGACGCATGAAGCCGGCGAAATCGCAGGTCTCGAAGTCGTACGGATGATCAATGAACCGACCGCTGCCGCTTTGGTTTACGGTGCCGGCCGAGACGAAGCCAAACGCATGTTGGTGTACGATTTGGGCGGCGGTACCTTCGACGTTTCTGTCGTCAATGTCCAAGCCGGCGTCGTCGAAGTCTTATCGAGCCATGGCGACAACCATCTCGGCGGCGACGACTTCGATCAACAAATCGTCAATCATATTCAAGACCATATCAAGGAACAGCACGGCATTAATATTTCCGAGCATAGCAAGGCGTTGGCGCGCATCACGCGCGCGGCCGAAAACGCCAAGCTGGTATTATCCGACGAACCTTTCGCGCAGATCGAAGAAGAATATCTACTTGAACACGAAGGCGCGCCTATCCACCTAACCCTGGAATTGTCGCGCGGCGATTATGAAGACATGATCGAGGATTACATCAACGCGACGATGGATGCCCTGCATATCGCACTCAAAGGCGCGAAATTGACGGTTTCCGACATCGACGAAATTATCTTGGTCGGCGGCTCGACACGAACGCCTTGTATTCGAGAGCGCTTGTTCGAAGAATTCGGCTTCGAACCGCACAGCGAAGTCGATCCGGATTTATGCGTGGCCATGGGCGCGGCCACGCAAGCCGCGATGATTGCCGGACAAGACGTCGAAACGGTCTTGGTCGATGTCACGCCTTATACCTACGGCACCAGCGCACTCGGCTTTTTGGACGGCGAACCCTATCCCTACCAATTTGTACCGCTCATCCATAAGAACAGCGTATTGCCGACACGAAAGTCCGAGGCCTTCATGACCTTCCAGGACGGACAAAAATCGGTCAACGTCAGAATTTTTCAAGGCGAAGACCCAGACGCGCTGAACAACATCGAAATCGGCGAGTTCATGGTCGAAGACCTCCAGGACGTACCGGCCGGCAATATCATTACGCTGACATTAGCCCTGGATTTGAACGGTATGCTGCATGTTTCCGCCAAGGAAAAAGCAACCGGCCTCGAAAAATCGATCACGATCAACAATGCGATTTCACGCTTCGAGACCGAAGAACTAGCCGGCGCGAAACGGCGCATCGATAACCTATTCGGACAAATGGATTCCGGCTCGAACGAGATTGAAACAAGCGATGATGTTTCAGAAAGCAAAGCCGTCGCCGAAGCCCGTCAGCTAATCAAAAAAGCCGAAGCCTTATTCGACACGGTATCCGCTGAGGACAAAGAAGACATGGTCAATTTGATCGAAACCATCATCGACTGCATCGAAGCCGGCGATGAAGCCGCTCTACAAGAGCCTGTCGAACAATTGAACGACATCATTTATTATCTCGAGTCGTAATGAAACGCTGCCCTTGCTGTAATGCGCGCCTGAAAGACGCGCCCTCTTGCTCGCGTTGCGGGGCCGACTTAAGTCGCATCCTGCGCTGCGAGCAACTCGCCAAGCAATGGCTAGGCTTATCGCTACAAACGCTTGAATCAGGCCACGCAACCATCGCGGCACATGCCGTCAAGCGTTCGTTAAGCTATCGACAAACGCCTGAAGCCGGAATTTTTCGGGAATTTCTGATTCGCCACCAATACAGCGCGCTCTATGATTCTCTAGCACGGCAAGATTGGCCGAGCGCGCGTCAAACCATCTCGAACTTACATGTTTTACAAGGCGATAATGAAGCGCTAAGCCGCTTCCAGGAATTCATCGATCATTTATCCGCCCGATCGACAAACCATTCCGAACCCTTTAGTCGTTGGCATTTACTGTGAAAGTGCGTAGCCCGTATGCAGCGTAAGCGGAATACGGGGATTGCGTGACCTCGAACATCCCGGATTGCGCATGCGCTCCATCCGGGCTACGCGGTTAAACTTTCATTTGGCGAGACAAATGCTTTTTCTTGATTAATGAAATATCGTATCGTCCGGGTAGAACTCGTCGTCGACCGCGGGATCTCCGGGAATTCTTTTCTCCTCGGCCGCCCATTCGCCCAAATCGATCATTTTGCAGCGCTCGCTGCAAAATGGCTTAAATAGTTGCTGCGTAGTCCATGGAACGGAGCTCCCGCACTGCGGACATTTAACTACCAACGTTTTTTCGTTGCCGTTCATTAGAATTGGCAGCAGGTCAACATAAAAGGTACGTTGTCCTGGCTTTGAGTGGGCCTGGAACCGTCGGGTGCAGGACGCATGAAACGTATCGTGAAACGGTGCTTGCCGCCGCTAATCTCGGCAAAACAAGGGATGCTTCGATCGACACTGATTCTGAGCAATTGCAGCGGAAGGCTTTTATCAAGCGAGGACTGATAAAACCCTGCTTCCGCTTCTTCTTCGGTCGGCGTACTACTTTGCCTAATAAATCCTAGAATCATATCGATCGCTTTACGAATATCCTTAAACGGCTTAGTCCATTGCTCCAAGGCTTGTTGTTGAACAGTCTCATCTTGTTCCAGCCAATAATGAAAAGCGGGTAAATCGAACGAGCAAGTTCCGCCCGGTATCGAGCTTCGCTGCGAGATACTTTGAAACAAATCGTTTTCCATCACTTTCAAACCGATCTTTCCGCTAGCGGCGTAGAGGTTATGACTGGTTTGGTTAAGTTCGTCGAGGATTTCATTGACTTTTTCGGCATTGACTCCCTCGCTGCCGGCCAGTTGATTCAACACCTTGATATGGCGCTCAAGTTCTTTAAGAATTTCCGACTTGAGATCGTTACGACTAAAAATAGTCAGAATATCGAGCAAGGTATTGATTGCCGCCCGCCTATCAGCCATGGTGCTCCCTTCTAAAAAATGTCCCAGTTGTTTAAAAAGCAACTCGAGCCGTATTAAAATTCGGATTCGCTCATTGAGTGGAAATTCGTAGACTATAGGGGAATTCACTGATTAAAAATCCTGCCGTACGCTTAAGTAAAGATACAAATTGTGCAGTTTTTTAACTTGTTCTGCAAGCATGGAATCGGACGTGGCATTGTCGATAAGATCGTTGGCCAGAGCTATTCGCTGTTCGCGTGTGGCTTGAGAAGCAATAATCGCTCGAACAATTTTTTCGTCGAGACAATCTCTTTTTGTTACGCGCTCAATTTGGGTTTCAACGGGGCAGTCGACCACCAAAACTCTGTCGACTAAATTGACCATATCGCTTTCAACCAACAAGGGAATGCAAATGATGCAGTAAGATGCATCAAGCGATGCCACACGCTTCAATATGCTTTGCCGTACCTTTGGATGCACAATCGCTTCCAGCTTACGTTTTTGTTCGGTATCGGCAAAAACCAATTCACGCATCGCGCCTCTATCGAGGTTGCCGTCGGCCGCAATCGCCCATTCGCCGAACGCGTGACGAATTTGTTCCAAAGCCTGACTACCTGGTGCGACGACTTCGCGGGCAATATCGTCGGCATCGATTACCGGAACATTCTGTTTGGCGAATAAATCCGCGACGGTGGTTTTACCGGAACCGATACCGCCGGTCAGACCGATTTTCAACATGGCTTTATAGTCCGGCAAAATTGAGATAAGCCTGATTGATTTTATCGCCCCATAATAAAGCGATCCACCCGGCCGCGGCCAAGTAAGGACCGAATGGAATTGGAATATTCTTGTCGCGCTTCACCAAAATAACCATCGCGATGCCGGTAACGGCGCCGACCAAGGATGACAGCAAAATGATCGGCAAAATATACTGCCAACCCAACCAAGCCCCAAACATTGCCAACAGCTTGAAGTCGCCGTATCCCATGCCCTCTTTGCCGGTCAACAGCTTGAAACCATGATAAACCGTCCAAAGTGATAAATAACCGGCTATAGCACCGATAATCGAAGAATGAGTATCGATGAAGATATCGAAAAGACTTAAAAACAAACCCAACCAAAGTAGAGGTAATGTAATCGAATCCGGCAAAAGTTGATGGTCAATATCGATTGCACTCAGCGCAATCAAGGACCAGGTGAGTATGAGAGCGAATAGAACCTCTACCGAATAACCGAAATGCCAGGCGATTAAAACCGAAAAAAAACCGGTTAATCCCTCGATAACGGGATAGCGTTTCGATATCGGCGCATTGCATTGAGCGCAACGGCCTTTCAACAACAAATAACTGAACACCGGAATATTTTGATAAGGCTTTATCGGTGTTTCGCAGTGCGGACAGCGCGACAATGGAAACACTAAGTTAAATTTTGAGTCGGTTTCCCCTCTTCCTGTATCAAGACCCACGAATTGCGCATCCCCCGTGGACTTCAAATAATCGATGCATTCACTGCGCCAACTTTTTTGCATCATAATCGGCAAACGGTAAATAACGACGTTAAGGAAACTACCGACCATGAGACCGATAACACCGGTTAAAGCCATTAGAGCAGCCGGCGAATCGGCGAATATTTCTAGTCCTTGCATGAGTATTTTTGTTGGTTGTTGAAATTAACGCAGTAAGCGGTAAGCGGTAAGCGGTAAAACGATGCAGCATTTATTGTGTTCACACATCAAATTTCGGCGCTTCAATACCTTCTCCGTCCGGGAGAAGGCTAGGATGAGGGGATAAAAAAACCGAAATTTGATGTGCGATAGGTATAAATCGCCTCTCAAGCGCCGGTTTCACCTTTCACGTAACTATTCAGCCCCCCCCGGAAATTATCGTTCCCACGCTCTGCGCTCATCGTTATACATAAGTCAAAAATTACTGTTTTGCAATCTTAGCTAATGAGGCCTCGATACCATTTTTTGTCGCCCAACGTTCCCGACTTCGAAATCGCGATCTGGGGATCGCTCCCACAGAGCATCCGCCCCCTTGTGGGAGCGACGCCTTCGTCGTCCCTCACCTAACGTTAGGTGAGGGAAAGCCACTGATGTTCAATATCCGCAGATTTATCAAACAGCACCGTTTCCAGGTATACGATGACCTCTGTTTAGCAAGTTTACCGATACTTGTGTATAACGGCGAGCGCTCTGCGTGGGAATGCCTGAGTACGCTCCAGAGGTACGAGACGCTAGAGCGTCTCGGTCTTCATTCTCACGCCGGAGCGTGGGAACGATAGAGGTGCGAATAATTACCCTTTCACAGCTAACCCCAAAACCTTTGAAAATATTGTTTCATTTTTTTCTATAGGGCTCTACAGAGTGCCCAAAGCATTGTAATATTTCTGTATTTATGGCTTTCATTTTTGTTTTATTGGTTAAACTGTTTCATTTTTAACCCAGCCTTAACATTGCGCGTCAATAGGTTATTGAATAATATGCAATAATTAATTTTATGGCACTACAAAGTTAAATTTGGCATGATTTTTAATTATTATATTTCAATAACATAGGCGGTAGGCACTACACTTGTTAAAGCTTGGTTAAGCTAAAAGTGTCTAATTTTGTTCGATTACGAGTTTGTTTTCGGCAAAATGAAACAAATCGTTTTGACGCGATAGAACAGAACAAGCAAATAAAAATGAAACATCTTTCTTATTTATAATTTGATTATAGTCGACCTAGAAATTCAGTTGAACATTTGCCGCGTAGCTTGAGCTTTACGTTCGTATTATCAACTTGAAAACTAAAGCGTTGTGCAACACTTTTCTTCAGAAACTTTCTTTCATTTTCAGTTATGTCTTTTGCCCGAAATCCTTTTCCTGTTGTTTGAACAACAAATCGCAATGAATCCTTCAGTTTTACAGGTTCCCCATCATCTTCACCAATTATACCTTTCGCACTTCAAATTTCGGCAGTGCCGGAGGAGACCTCGGGGTGCTCGATAAAGGCTTTGCCAGCATGGAGCTGGCATAGAGCCTACATGGACGTATTTACCCAGCACCTAAATTCCATAGCCCTTTAGCTATGTTTAATATTATAGCTAATTTAGGTGCTGGGTTTACGGCGTCCTTTAACGGGCACTCCGAGGCCGAATTTTCATCTACGACGAGTATACAAAGTAAGCATTCAGTCCCTCGGCCATTCTCGTTCCCATGCTCTGCGCTCATCGTTATACATAAGCCTTAAATTACCCTTTTGCAATCTTAACCAATGAGGCCTCAATACCATTGATTGTAGCTTAACACACGAGACTCTCACCTAACGCTAGATGAGGGACGATCTGGGGATCGCTCCCACAGAGCATCCAACCCCTTTTAGGAGCAACGCCTTCGTCGCGATTTTCAAAGCCATTGACTTTCAATATCCACTGATTTTTCAAACAGTACCGTTCAGGTGTCGATAAACTCTGTTTAGTACCTTTACCGGTACTTGTGTTTAACGGCGAGTGCTCTGCGTGGGAGTGTCTGAATACCTCTCCAGCGTTACGAGCCGCTAGAGCGTCTCGGGCTGCATTACCACGCTGGAGCGTTGGAGCGTGAGTGGGGTGTGAATAATTACGCTGGGTGTGCTTGCTGAATTTGAAACAAATTTTCAAAAAGAGAGGCAAGCTGAAGGCATTGCAAAGGCTAAAAAAGCCGGTAGATATAAAGGTCGGAAACCTACGGCAAGGGAAAAATCTAAAAAAATAATTTAGCTCATTGAGCAAGGCATGACTCGTCAAGCAGTTGCAGACGAGTTGGGTATCGGGATAGCAAGTGTTTACCGCATATTGAAAGAACAAAAAACTAATTTAGAGTTGTAGTGTATTATTAACAATTTCTACGATACTGAAACTAAGCATCACCTAGACGGCTCTGGCTTAAGAAACTAAGCGATACATGGATAATCTGGAACAACATTTAGTGCCATATAAATTGTTTACGGCAACTGAACTTGAACAGAGGATTGATGAAATTACCCGTTATTTTGGTTCTAAATACCAATGGACTTTCTGTTAGGTACTTATGAAAAAAGGAAGCTTCACCGATTACCATGCTAAATACTACGCCTATGAATTGACCAAACAAACATCAGGTGAGAATGTAGAGCGGCTTTCGACATCTCTGTTTGATGCTAGTGTCGATTTAAATCCCCATCAAATCGAAGCAGCTTTGTTTGCGTTACGATCCCCATTGTCAAAAGGTGTTGTACTAGCCGATGAAGTAGGCTTAGGTAAAACTATCGAAGCTGGTTTGGTTCTTTGTCAACTTTGGGCGGAACATAAACGAAATTTATTGATAATTTGTCCCGCTTCGCTTCGTCGCCAATGGGCGGCTGAACTCACAGAAAAGTTTAATTTGCCTTGTGTCATTCTCGATGCAACTTCAACTCGACAGCAAAAAAAAGCAGGCATCTATAATCCTTTTCAACAAAAAAAAGTCATTATTCTTTCATATCACTACGCTTGCCGAGTAGAGGAAGAATTAGTTGCAGTGCCTTGGGATCTTGTCACGATTGATGAAGCGCATAAACTGCGCAATGCGCATCGATCGAGTAACCGAATGGGTCAAACGCTTCGGCGAGCATTGGCGGGTCGGCAAAAGCTGTTATTGACGGCAACCCCGCTTCAAAATAGCTTGATGGAGCTCTATGGTCTATCCACTTTAGTTGATGAGCAGTTATTTGGTGACGACAAAATATTTCGTCAGCAATATATCAATGACAGTAGCCAATTACCGGAACTCAAAAATCGGCTCAATGGTTTTGTTAAACGTACGCTCAGAAAACAAGTTCTGGAATATGTGCAATATACCGAGCGTCGAACCTTTACCCAGCCTTTCAACCCCAGCGACGACGAACAGCGCCTATACGATGCACTTTCCGCTTTTATGCTGCGGGAGGACTCATACGCATTGCCAAAACGGCAACGCCACTTAACCAATCTGATCTTACGGAAATTACTTGCCTCATCTACATTGGCAGTAACAGCAACGTTAGAGCGTATCTTGACTCGGCTTATTGCTCTCAAACAGCAAACCGCTCAAAGCAATGACGATTTTCTATCTGGACTCATTGCAAGCGAAGAATTGGAAGACGAATATCTGGAAACGCTGGATGACGAAATACACGCATCAGAATCCAATGATGAAGAGATTGATCTCAAAGAAGAGATTGATCTCAAACAGTTGCAACTGGAAATAGATGAAATCAAGACATACATAGATTGGGGTAAAGCGATCCACACCGATGCCAAAACACAGCAATTAATCACCGCGCTGGAAACCGGATTTCGGGAAATGAAAAAAATGGGAGCCGCTCAAAAAGCCATTATCTTTACAGAGTCAAGGCGGACACAAGAATATTTAAAAGACTATTTAGAACAAAATGGTTTCCGAAACAAACTAGTGACTTTCAACGGTACTAATACCGAAAGTCATGCGACTGAAGTTTATCAACAGTGGCTTAAAGCAAGCCAAGGTAGTGACAAAGTCACTGGTTCAAAACCTGTTGACCGCAGAACAGCACTCATTGAACGATTTCGCGATCATGCTGAAATTATGATCGCTACCGAAGCAGCAGCCGAAGGCGTTAATTTACAATTCTGCTCGTTGGTTATCAATTATGATCTTCCTTGGAATCCACAACGAATCGAGCAACGTATTGGTCGTTGTCACCGTTATGGGCAAAAATTTGATGTGGTGGTGATTAACTTTCTCAATCAGCGCAATTACGCCGATCAGCGTGTGTTGGAGTTATTAACAGAGAAATTTAATTTATTTAACGGTGTTTTCGGGGCATCGGATGATGTATTAGGTAGTATTGAGTCTGGTGTCGATTTTGAAAAACGTATTCAAGATATTTATGACAACTGTCGAACGACTGAACAAATAGAAGCGGCTTTTGCACAGCTGCAAGCCGAACTAGAAAACGATATTAACCAACGGATTAAGCAAACTCAGCAATTATTGCTGGATAATTTTGATGAAGACATACACGATTTACTTAAACTGCAACTGGATCAAGCCGAACAGCGTTTAGATAAAATCAGTCGCTGGTTCTGGGCCGTGACCCAATACCAATTACAAAATTCTGCTGAATTTGACGAATCAAATCATAGTTTTTTGTTGCAACATAAGGTTGTTGATGAAGCGCCGACTGGCCGTTATCAATTGATTCGTAGAAGCCAACATCAAAACGAAGTTTTATCCCAAGCCCATATTTATCGCTTAACGCATCCCCTAGGGGAATGGGTGCTAAGTACCGCGAAAACAAAACAAACACCCACTGCTGAGATTACTTTTGATTATGCTGCACATGGTGCCAAAATCACTGTTTTAGAAGATCTTTTAGAACAATCGGGTATTTTAAAATGCCAGCGTTATAGCATTGACGCATTGGAACGCACCGAAGATCATCTGCTTTTTTCTGCGGAAACGCTGGCAGGCCAAGCTATTCCCGCAGAGACCGCCCAGAAAATGATGCAATTGCCTGCCGCATCATGCCAGCACCAATCGTTAGATGAAAGTCCTTCAATCGAGCAATCGCTCATTTCAGCTCAGCATGACATAACCAAAATGGTTAATAGTCGAAATCTGGCTTTTTTCGAGGAAGAAGTGAACAAGCTTGATCATTGGGCCGATGATTTAAAATCCGGTTTGAAGCAGGGCATCAAAGAAATGGACAAGGAAATTAAAGAAGTACGGCGTAACGCCAAAATAGCGCCGACATTGGAAGAAAAACTAGATTGGCAGAAGAAACAACGTGATCTGGAACGCGCTCGCAACAAAAAACGAAAAGAATTGTTTGATCGGCAGGATGAAGTCGATGAACGTAGAGAAGCGCTCATAGAACAGTTGGAAAGTAAGCTGAATCAGAAGGAAGAAGTTGAAGATTTGTTTTTTATCCGCTGGAGTCTTAAATAGTGAATAAATTGCTAGTTAATCATCTTTTAATAAAAAGCCCCGATGATTCTACCGAGGCTCTTTACCGATCGGGCATCCCCAGTCCAACTAACAGTATAAACCATTGTGGATACAAATCCGATAGATATCAGTATCTTGTAAAAAAATATTTGTTTTTATCTTTCAATGCATTAGCGTTCAATAAGCTAAAACAGCTTGATTTTGTACTGCAAACCACTAAAATAACGATCAACAATACCCCTCCCGCTTCCCGTAAGATCAGCGCACCGCGAGGGGTTACTCGTTTCTGGCGACCTGAAAAATCCTTCGCAATCCTTGTTGGAGGCCAATTATGAGTCGATCAGCCAGAAACAATCGCAATAAAATTCCTTACACCAAACCTCCCATCAACTTTTCTGACCAGGTTTCTCAACTTGAAAGTCGAGGGTTATCGGTTGCTGATCACAGCAAAGCTGAGTTTTTTTTAAGCCAACTTAACTATTATCGTATTGCCGCTTACTGCTTACCTTTTGAGCAGGATCACGCTACGCATCAATTTAAGCCTAACATTGGTTTCGATGATGTTCTTAATCTCTATATTTTTGATCGCGAGTTACGGCTACTGGTATTGGATGCCATCGAGCGGATTGAAGTCTCATTACGTACGCAACTCGCTTATCATCTCAGTCACAATCATCAAACGGCACACCCTCATCTAAAACCCGAATTGTTTTTCAATCCTGTTATTTATGGGAAAAGTTTAAGCAATCTCGATACCGACATCAAACGCAGCCAAGAAGAGTTTATTAAACACCTGACGGGGAAATATGATGAACTGATGCCGCCTATTTGGGCCGTAGTTGAACTGATGACTATGGGGCAGCTTTCTAAATGGTTTGCCAACATTAAAACTCGAGCCGATCGCCAATCCATTAGCCGGATTTATCGCCTAGATGAAAAAATCATGACTTCATTCTGCGAACATTTGTCATTGGTTCGAAATCACGCCGCGCATCATGCCCGTTTATGGAACCGCGACTTTACCAAAACCCCCATGTTGCCGAGAAAGGGCGATAACGATTTGCTTAATAGTCTGTTTACTTTGCCCGATAGCGATCGCCGCTTGCGCAAACTCTATAACACGTTTGTGATGTTGGCCTACTTGATGAATATTATTTGCGGTGAAAATCATTGGAAAGACCGGTTGATTGAATTGATCGACCAGCACCGGATAGACACCGATAAAATGGGTTTTCCTACGGATTGGCAACAAAAACCTATTTGGCAATGAGAGAGATGAAAATCATCAGTGTAGGTGCGAATTTATTCGCACAAAAAAAACAGAACAAAATTGATACCCGTGCGAATAAATTCGCACCTACGGAGAAATAATGAGCAAAACTAAACTGGAATTGACCTGGATCGGCAAGGATAAGCGGCCGAAGTTGGAACCTCGGATTTTATTGGAAGACCCGGAAAAATCCTATCATGCCAAACATCGGGTCAGTGATAACGACCAGTTCGATAACAAGCTAATTTTTGGCGATAATCTGCTGGCGTTGAAAGCCTTGGAGCAGGAATATGCGGGTAAGGTGAAATGTGTGTTTATCGATCCGCCCTATAATACCGGCAATGCTTTTGAGCATTATGACGATGGGTTGGAACATTCGATCTGGCTATCACTGATGAGAGATCGGCTGGAAATCATTCGTAATTTAATGTCCGATGACGGTTCTCTTTGGATAACTATTGATGATAATGAAGCGCATTATTTGAAGGTGTTATGTGATGAGATTTTTGGGCGTAATAATTTTGTAGCAAATGTAATGTGGGAAAAGAAATTTTCTCCACAAAATGATGCTAAGTGGCTAAGCATCAACCATGATCATATTCTAGTATTTTCAAAGAATAAGGAAACTTGGCACCCTAATCTTTTAGCTCGTAGTCAAAAACAAGAAAAAAACTTCAAGAATCCAGATAACGACCCGAGAGGAGCATGGAGTTCAGCAGATTACACATGTGCAAAATCGAAAGATGAGCGACCTAATCTTTATTATCCAATTGTAAATCCAAATACAAATGAAGAAGTATGGCCTAAACCAATTAGGGTTTGGGCTTTTGATAAAAAGTCACACGAAAAAAACGTTGCCAATAATCTGATTTGGTGGGGAAAAAATGGAAAAAACCCTGTGCCACGTTTAAAAAAATTTGCTAACAAAGTTCGAAGTGGCACTGTGCCAACTACAGTTTGGAAGCACGAAGAGGTTGGAAATAACCAAGCAGCAAAAAAGGAAGTAATTTCGTTTAATAAAACAGACCCTTTTGCAACACCAAAACCAGAAACTCTATTAGAGAAAATTATCCATATTGCCTCAAACCCAGGTGATCTTATCCTTGATTCCTTTGCCGGTTCCGGCACTACTGGTGCAGTTGCCCATAAAATGGGCCGCCGCTGGATCATGGTTGAATTAGGTGAACACTGCCATACCCATATCATTCCCCGCCTGCAAAAAGTCATCGACGGCGAAGACCAGGGCGGCATTTCCAAAGCGGTCAACTGGCAGGGTGGCGGCGGTTTCCGTTATTACAGCCTGGCGCCCTCGTTGCTGGAAAAAGACCGCTGGGGCAACTGGGTGATCAATAAAGCCTACAATCCGGCGATGTTGGCGGAAGCCTTGTGCAAACTGGAAGGTTTCACTTATGCGCCATCGGACAGCCAATGGTGGAATCACGGTTATTCGACAGAACAGGATTTTATTTATGTCACCACGCAAAACCTGTCTGTCGAACAATTACAGGAACTCTCTGAAGAAGTCGGCGGTGATCGTTCGTTGTTGGTCTGCTGCGCTGCATTCCGTTGCAAAGCCGATCGTTTTCCCAACCTGACTTTGAAGAAAATCCCCAAAATGGTCATGTCCCGTTGTGAATGGGCGCATGATGATTACAGTTTAAATGTCGCTAACCTGCCGCAAATGGAACAACCCGATGCGGAACCGGTGCAAAACGATTTATATGGAGATGACGAATGAATAGCCGTGTTTTGAATAATGTGTCGGGTCGTTTGAGTTTACGCAGTCCGCAACGTGAATCGCTGGAAGCGTTGGCAAATGCTTTAGAGTCAGCGCCGGATATGCTGAATCCGAAACGGGATGTTGAAGCGATTTTACAATCGTTGAAATCTCAGTTTCCCACCTTGGCCGATTTTGAACGTGAGTTTCCGTCGTTGTGCTTCGCGTTAGCGACGGGTGTCGGCAAAACTCGCTTGATGGGGGCGTTTATTAGTTATTTATACATGGCTAAGGGTATACAGAATTTTTTTGTGTTAGCGCCCAATTTAACCATTTATAACAAACTGATTCAGGATTTTACCCCTAATACGCAAAAGTATGTGTTTAAAGGTATTGCTGAATTTTCGACTAACACACCTAAGATCATTACAGGTGATGATTATGAGATAAAAGGTCGTGCTTTCGATGCGTTTACGTCTATTTCCATCAATATTTTTAATATTTCCAAGATCAATTCCGAGGTGCGCGGGGGTAAATCGCCGCGAATAAAGCGCTTATCTGAATATTTAGGCGACAGTTATTTTAATTATTTGGCTCAGTTACCGGATTTGGTGTTGCTAATGGATGAGTCGCACCGATACCGAGCCAGTGCGGGTGTACGCGCACTCAACGAACTGAATCCGTTATTTGGTTTGGAGCTGACGGCGACGCCCTTTGTGGAAAGTAACCGCGGCGCAGTGCCGTTTAAAAATGTCGTCGTGGATTATCCTCTCGCCCGTGCCATGGATGATGGTTTTGTGAAAGAACCTGCTGTCGTCACTCAGCGTAATTTCGATGCCAAGAATTATACGAAAGAGGAAGTGGAAACCATTAAATTGATGGATGGTATTCGTTTACATGAATCGACAAAAGTCGAATTATTGACCTATGCCCACGAAAATGATGTTAGAGTCGTTAAGCCGTTTATGCTGGTCATCGCCCGAGATACCACGCATGCCGCTTCATTATTCAAACTAATGGAATCGGATGAGTTTTTTGCCGGGCGTTATCGCGGCAAAATCATTCAGGTCGACAGTAGCCAATCCGGCGCTGCCGAGGAAGAAATGATTACCCGTTTATTGGCGGTGGAAAGTGTCGATGAGCCAACCGAAGTGGTCATTCATGTCAACATGCTGAAGGAAGGCTGGGATGTTACCAATTTATACACCATCGCACCTTTACGAGCCGCTAATGCCAGAACCCTGATAGAACAGTCAATTGGCCGTGGTCTGCGTTTGCCTTATGGTAAAAGAACGGGGGTTGCGCCGGTCGATCGTTTGAATATTGTTGCGCATGATCGTTTTCAGGAAATTATCGATGAAGCGAATAATCCTGAAAATCCGTTACGATTAAAACAGGTCATCTTGGATGCGCCGGAAAATGAAGAAACGACGGAAAGTATTGAAATCGTCTCCAACGTGGACAGTTTGATTGCAGGGACTGTCAATACCGGCAGCAAGGGGACTGTTTATCCTTCTTCGGATTCAGCTAAACCGATATTTAATGGCGTGGCTGAAACCGAAGTGGCAAAAGTGGCCTTGCATGTCATCAATCAGTATCAGCATAAACCCGCTCAAATTCCGACCAGTCAATCATTATTGAGTGAAGAGGTGCAAAAGGAGTTGGTTTCAGCCGTAACCGAGCAGTTGACGGGACAGCAGCAATCATTATTTGCCGAGGAAGAAAAAGTCGATCTGGCTGCCGTGGTGTCCAAGACCACAGAATTAATGGTGCAAAATACCATCGATATCCCTCGTGTTGTCGTCGTTCCGAAAGGCGAGGTGACCTATCCCACCTTTAACATTTTCTAGTAAATATCTATCATTCGCAAAAATTATTAATTTTTTAACTAATTGATATCATTGGGCTATAAAAATCGACTTCCTCGAAAATGGCTAATGTAGTGCCATAAAATGCCTTAGGCATCTTGCGCCGCCTCGCGGTTTGCGCTAAGTTGACGGCATGTTTATTCGACGCACTCAAACCCGCTGCAGAGCCACCGGCGAACCTCATGAGACTTATCGACTGGTTCATTCCGAACGCATCGGTCAAAAAGTTAAACAGGTCACACTGCTGAATCTAGGCCGGCATTTTTCGATCCAGCCCACTTTTTGGCCGGCCTTATGTCGCCGTGTCCTGGAGTTGTTATCGTTGCAAACGAGTTTATTCGATCCGGACTTACCTCAGACGGTGGCCTTGGCCGCGGAACATATCGCCGCGCGCTTGTTGGCGGAAAGCGCGCCATTGCTCGTGAGGCTTTCGTTGATCCCGACCCCAGCCATGAGTGTCGTCAATGAAGCCGCACAGGCGGCTTCGGAATCGGTCTCGTCGGAGCCACCGGAGTCCCGGACTCCCGCTGAAATATATACCATTGATGCGAACTCGCTGGAATTAGCGAGGCCCCGTTCGATCGGTGTCGAGCAGGTCGGTTTGGCGGCGATGGACTTGGTCAATTTTACCTCGCTGCTGATGGGACTGGGTCTCTCCGGGCCGATACGGGCGGCGGTCGTGGGTTCGATCATCGGGCGCATGGCAGCGCCGGCTTCTGAGGCCGCCACGCACCGTTGGCTAGGTCAGCGCAGCGGTTTGGGCGAGCTGTTGGACGTCGATTTCGAACGCATGAAGCCGATCACGTTGTATCGGGCTTCAGACGCTTTGATGAAGCACCGGGACGTCATCGAACGCACGCTGTTCAACCGGGTGCACGATCTGTTCGGTTTCGAGACCACGGTTACCTTATACGACTTGACCAATACCTACTTCGAAGGCACGGCGGCCGCCAATCCGAAAGCGCAACGGGGCCGCTCCAAAGAAAAGCGCCGCGACTGTCCACTGGTCACGCTGGGCTTGGTGCTCGATGGCAGCGGCTTCGTCCGCCGTTCCCAGACCTTCGACGGCAATGCCTCGGAAGGCAAGACCTTGGCCGAGATGCTCAAAGACCTCGGTGCACCACCCGGCGCCTTGGTGGTCATGGACGCAGGCATCGCCACGGAAGCCAATCTCACCTGGCTGCGCGAACACGGTTACCGCTATCTGGTCGTCAGCCGCGAACGCGCTCGGCAATTCGAAGCCGACACCGCGATCCCGATCGAAACCGCCGCCGGCTCCGCCGTCCACATCCAGCGCATCGACGACAGCGAACACCAAGAAGTGCGCTTGTATTGCTACTCCGAACAGCGCGAACAAAAAGAGCGCGGCATCAATCAACACCTGTGCGAGCGCTTCGAAGCCGGATTACAAAAAATCGCCGACGGCCTCCACAAGCCTCGCGCCGAAAAGCGCCTCGACAAACTGCAACAGCGCATCGGTCGGCTCCAAGAAAAATACCACGGTATCGGCCAGCATTACACGATCGAACTGACCCCGGATGAGACCGGCGAAAAAGTCATCGGCCTGACCTGGTCGAAACAGCCCAAAGCCGGCAGCCGCCTGAGCCATCCCGGCGTCTATTGCCTCCGCAGTAACGAAACGCAATGGGATGCTGAAAAACTGTGGCGCACCTATATCATGCTCACCGACCTGGAAGCGGTGTTTCGTAGCCTTAAATCCGAACTCGGGCTTCGTCCGGTCTACCATCACAAAGAAGTCCGCGTCGACGGCCATTTGTTCATCACCGTCCTGGCCTATCAGTTCGTGCAAATCATCCGCCGGCAACTGAAAGAACACGGCATTCACGACCGCTGGTCCACACTGCGCGACATCTTGTCCGTTCAGCAGCGCGTCACCGCCTCCTTCCGGCGCGCCGACGGCGGTATTCTGCACATCCGCAAAAGCACACAACCGGAAGCGGAATTAGCACGGATTTACCACACATTGGGCCTTGACCCGCTTCCTGGAGGTGTACAAAAAACTCTACTATAGATCGAATTACGCTTAAAAAACGCCTATGTAGTGCCTTACGGTCATTTATGATCCAATAAAATATTGATTCATAAAGAGTTTTAAAGTTAGGTGTCAAACATGGGCTATGGCTATTACCCTTTTACTTTGCAGTTAAGCAGTTTAAACCTGCAGCCTTCAGAGCGGGACATCGTGATCCAAAGTTTAGAAACGAATGATCAGGATACGTTAACCGCACAAAGTGAATTGATTACTCATAAGCCGGAAGACTTCATTGTGCATGCACTGATTGATTATGACGATATCTCTTACGATGAGCATGCCGATTTAATTTATGATTTGGCGGGGCAGGCGATAGAACATTTGAACGGTTATTTGTCTGAAGATGAGGTGAAAAATGTATTGAGTGGTAATCGGCAGTTAATAGCGAAAGCCATTCATGCACAAATGGCCAATCATTATTGGGAAAAGGCAAGCAGTTATCAGGTCGAAGTCCGCAGTGGCTTTACCCCTTTAAAAAAATGCGCGTATACCATCAATGCCGGACAAGCCGCACATAATTACCGTGATACGGTGAGCGATAAAAATAAAATCAAACAGATGCTATTTGGCGGATTTAGCCGATGTTTATATCCGCTTCAGAAATTTGATTCCGATACCGAACGTCGTTTTGCCGTCATTCTGGAACGAGATGCTACAAAATGGTTTAAACCGGCAAAAGGCCAATTCAAAATCTATTATCAAGATGGTGCTGAACACCCTGAATATGTGCCAGATTTTGTTGCGGAAACAGATGATTATGTATTAATGGTGGAAACCAAGGCGCAAAATGAACTGGACGATCCCAAAGTGCTTACTAAGGCCGATGCGGCTTTGAAGTGGTGTGAAAATGCCAGTCAGTACTTATTGGAAAACGGTGGAAAGGTATGGAAATATCTATTAATACCTCACGATCAGGTTAAAGAGAATTTTAAACTCGCTGATTACGTAATTCGTTTTGGTAAAAAAGTCGGATCGTGAGTGGTAACTGAATAATATGGTAGTTAGTGTATCTACTAGATAAAAAGCTTCACCTAGCCCTTAAGAGTAGGATGTATTCGAAATATGCAAGGAAACATGACAGAGTTTTGGCAAGATCAAAATTTGCCTGCTAAACGGCCAGAAAAGTCGATATTAGATGAAATAAATGCTTGCCGTAAGCAAGCTTCAGAGCTGTATGACGTTACTGCCAAAAAGAAGCCTGCTGTAATTTTCTCCAATGATGGAACCGGTTTCGGTAAGAGTTATGGCGTTATTAATGCGTTCATAGAAGGCGTAAAAACAGACCTGTGTCAGGGGGAATCATTTAATAATCTGATTTTTATAACACCCCAAAAGTCACAAATTGATTTTTCCCCTGACCTTGTTACAAAAGCTCATCAAAAAGGAATCGAATTTGTTAGTTTCTTAGCTCGTGCGGATCTGATCAATTTGGAGTTTGAAAGTTGGGTGTCAGGTGTAGATGGTCGGAAGCAAGTTAACCGAGATAGATATCAAGATTGGTTCAGTCGTGGTGTAAAAGATAGAACTCTTAAACGTGATCTCATTTATCTTCGGGACGTCATAAGGGATATCGACTCTACCAATCGAAGAATTAAGAATGAGAAAACTATCGCTGATGATAGTTTTAGTCTTCTTGATGATTTACAAGATCAATTAAATAATCAGCAATACAGACTCGAAAAAGTACTTGATAATTTAGCGCTTGCCGCATTTAACCCGAATGATAAGGCGGTTTCTCTTCCAGAGATTATGTCGGCATCCAGCGGCGTCGATGAACTCAGGAAAGAAATCATTTGTCATTGTGTGCCTTTTGCAATGGCGATGGTTAAGCCATGTATTATGCTGGCAACCACGAACAAGTTCGATAAAACGATCAAATTGCCGGTAAAAAACAAAAAAGGTCAGTTTTATTTTAAGCCTTTGCCGTTCGATTGCATTCTCGGAGGAAAGGTGTATTTGACTGAGAATGATGCTGGTCGTTATGCACATCATGCTCATTCCGAGCAGCTACGTTTTTTGAAGAGTGAATTTTTCGCTTTAGATGAAGACATTTTCTTTAAAAAACAGAGCATCTCTTTCACACTCATCATTGATGAAGAGCATGATGCTCATAAAATTTTTGCCGCATCGGCAAGTGTTCAGCTGATTACCTCTGATATACAGTTGGCGCATGTATTTGCAGCCGTAAATCGGGTTTTTTTACAAATCGAAAACATAGAAAAAAATGAGATTGATGAAGCGCCTTTTTATCTAGAAAAACTAGAGTTTATCAAGACTATAGAAGAAAAGTTATCGGAAAGTTGTGAATTATCACCTCATTTGGAACTGAGGACAATTTTAGGGGTATTTGCCGGTAATATAGATTTTGTTCAGATTAAGAGTGGGGATGTCGAGCAGGTTATTAATATAACCCGTAACGTTTTTAGTTTTACGCCAAAGCGTTACTTTAATGAGCAGGGACTCAAACGAGTTCGGATTAAGCCATCTTATGGATTAGGTGCGTGCCAGCTGTATTACACGACTTCCGAAGAGGATATAAATCCGTCTTTACACGATGTCTACCAAGTGACAATGGCGGTTCTTTATGCTGCTGCCAAGATAAAACCTTCATCGGAGTTTTTGAAATCGCTTAAACAGGGTGGTGATAGTAGCCAAAATTACTTGCTGTTTAAGTTTATTCGCCGGGCAAGAAAGGTAGCGTCAGAAGTCGAGCATATGTTTGAGCGAGTGGATGACGAGAATCTCGAAATCAACCATTTCTTTACCTATTTTCAACCTAAAACGGTTTTTTCAATAGAACGACTGAAAGAGCTAGAGTTTCAAGATAGTAATTATTCACGCCCCTATCGTTCCCACGCTCCGGCGTGGGAATGAAGACCGAGACGCTCTAGCGTCTCGTACCGCTGGGGCGGTACTCAGGCGTTCCCACGCAGAGCGTCACTGCCATTAAGTTAAGGTCCTTGGAGTTTTACTCCCCTCTTTGAAAAAGAGTGGCTGGGGGAGATTTTTCCTCGTTCCCATCGCTCCAGCGTGGGAACGCATACCGATCTGGTTTCGACAGCCAAGGCACGGATTCCCACGGAGGACCGTGGGAACCAGAAAAGGCTTAACTTAATGGCAGTGACGCAGAGCGTGGGAACGATAATTTCCGGGGGACTGAATAGTTACTGAAGATGAGCTGTCCGTGGTTATTGGAAAAAACAACTGTGGAAAAACATCGCTTTTGCTTATTCTCGACAAATTTATTGAAGCAGATAGCGCCAAGAACAATTTTTCCGTTGATGCCTTTAGTATTGCTTTAGGAAGAGCTAGAATCCAAAATTGAAAATGATGATGCTCTAGGTGATATTCCAACATTATTAGGGATTTCACTCAAGCTATTCATTGAATACGGTGAGAATGACGATCTTTCGAATATTGGAAATAAAGTCATTATGGATCTGGATCCAGATAATAAGGTCGCGTTGTCCTTGCATTTGAATACTTATTGTCAGAAGAAAAGTTTGGGGCGCTAAAGAGAGATTACAAGGCGTACTCTGGTAAAAGATTAGCAGAGAAAAAGAAAGAAAAAGAAAGAAAAAGATATCTTTACTTTCCTTAAAGATCATCATTCAAGTTATTTTCAGATTCAGTTATAACTCAGGTCTTTAGTTTTAACCCACTGCCGCGCCCATTTTAAAGATCGGCAGATACATCGCGACGATCAATCCCCCAACCAAGACACCCAGCACCGACATGATCAACGGCTCCATCAAACTACTGAGATTATCTACCAAATTATCGACCTCTTCTTCGTAAAAATCGGCAACCTTGCTCAGCATCGTATCTATCGAACCGGATTCCTCACCGATCGCGACCATTTGGATGACCATGTGGGGGAACAAAACGGTCTGCTGCATGGCAAATTGCAGGCGTTGGCCGGTCGCGACGTCTTCGCGCATCTTCAATACAGCATCGGCATAAATAATGTTTCCGCAAGCCCCGGCAACCGATTCCAGCGCTTCGACTAACGGAACGCCGGCAGCGGACATTGTTGACAACGTTCTGGAGAAGCGTGCGATGGCCGATTTATTCAAGATCAACCCGACAACCGGTATCTTCAATAAGGTTCTGTCAAGAAAATGATTGAACGGTCTTGAGCGTTTATGGAAATAACTAAACGTATAGACAGCCGCCACGATACTACCGACCATTATCCACCACCATTCCTGCATCCACTCAGAAAGACTGATAACCATCTTCGTAAAAGCGGGCAGATCGGCTCCGAAGCTCTGAAACAACTCTTCGAACACCGGCACGACGAAAATCAGCAAAATGGCAGTAACGACAAACGCGACAACTAGCACCGCAATCGGATAGGTCAGCGCTTTTTTAATTTTTTTCTTGAGCGATTCGGTTTTTTCTTTATAGGTCGCAATTTTATCGAGCAATGTCTCAAGCACCCCGGCCTGTTCGCCAGATTCGACCAGATTACAAAAAAGCTCATCAAAATAAACAGGTCTTCTTTTCAGCGCTTCGGCCAAGGTATCGCCGCCTTCGATATCTGACTTGATGTCTAGCAACATCTTTTGCATACTCGGGTTTTCATGCCCTCTCCCGATGATATCGAACGATTGCACCAACGGCACACCCGCTTCAAGCATGGTCGCGAGTTGCCGGCTGAAAATAGCGATATCGCCCGGCGTAATGGCTTTGACACGCGCGCCGAACAAGGGCTTGGGTTTTTTCTTGACACTAATGACGCGCACACCCATCTTGCGCAATTCGCTCCGCGCAACGGTTTCGGATTTCGCGGCGATTTCCCCCTTGGTGCGCTTCCCGCTTTTGTCTTTGCCATCCCAGATGAAATCAATTTGTTCGACTTGTTCAGACATAATTACTCCTTAGTGACCCGGTCGATTTCTTCCAGGCTAGTGATGCCTTGACTGACTTTCTCAAGACCCGACGCGCGCAGGTCGTTGATGCCTTCGGCTTTGGCTTGTGCGGCCAATTGCATGGTATTGCCGCCTTCCAAAATCAGTTTCCGCATATTTTCGCTGATCGGCATAACCTGATAAATACCGACACGGCCTTTGAAGCCGCTAGTGCAATGTTCGCAACCGTTAGGATTGGCCGTAAAAATTTTCAATTTTCCTACATGTTCTTCCTTAAAACCGGCCGAAATCAACACCGAATCCGGTAAATCGGATTTTACCTTACAATATTCGCATAAACGTCTTGCGAGGCGTTGAGCCATGATCAAATGCACCGCCGAAACGATGTTAAACGGCGGCACGCCCATTTGCACGAGTCGATTTAACGTTTGCGGCGCATCGTTAGTGTGCAGCGTGGATAATACCAAATGGCCAGTTTGAGCGGCCTTGACGGCAATTTCGGCGGTTTCCAAATCCCGTATCTCACCGACCATGATGATATCCGGATCTTGTCGCAGAAAAGCCCGCAAGGCACCGGCAAAGGTCAACCCGGCTTTCGGATTCATATTGACCTGATTGATACCCGGCACCGTAATTTCAACCGGATCTTCGGCGGTCGATATATTCCGTTCGACGCTATTGAGCAAATTCAAGCCCGTGTAAAGGGTAACGGTTTTACCGCTACCGGTAGGGCCAGTTACCAAAACCATGCCGTAAGGCCTGTTGATCGCCTCAAGGAATCGTTGTTGTTGAATGGGTTCAAAGCCGAGTTTTTCGATGCCGATTTGCGCGCTGGTCGGATCGAGAATACGCAGTACGACTTTTTCGCCGAACAATGTCGGACAACTATTGACCCGAAAGTCGATTGCCCGATTTTTCGACAGCGCCATCTTAATCCGCCCGTCCTGAGGCACGCGCCGCTCGGCGATATCCATTTTAGCCATGACCTTGATACGGGAAATAATCCGGCCTGCAATATTGGGAGGCGGACTTGCCACTTCATAGAGCATACCATCCGCCCGAAAGCGGATTCGGAAACTTTTTTCATAAGGCTCAAGATGAATGTCCGAAACCCCTTTTTTAATCGAATCGAGTAAAATTTTATTGACGAAACGAACAATAGGCGCATCGTCCACATCGCTCGCAGCCTCGTCTTCAGTCGACTCGTGATCGCCGCCGGTAATTTCCAAATTCTCCAGGTCGGCATCCAGCAAATCGGTCATCGTGGTATCGGCAGCTTCCAACGATGTCTCGATAGCCTTAGACAATTTATCTTCTTCGACCAGAATCGTGTCGATATTCAGGCGCGTATGGAACTTTATCTCGTCCTGAGCTTGAAAATTGCCGGGGTCGGAAACCGCCAAAAACAACCGGTTTCCACGCTTAAGCAACGGTAAAGCATGATGCTTTCTAATCAGTTTTTCGCTGACTAGATTGATAGGTAAGCTACGAATATCGAGCGCGTCGAGATCAAGCTGCGGAATACCGAACTCTTTGGAAGCTTTCGCAGTCACGGATTTGCTATCCACTAACTTGTTAGTCACTAAATAACTAATCAGCGGTAATTTAGCTTTCTTCGCTGCCTGCATATGCAACTGCATATCCGCTTCGGTAATCAGGCCGGCTTGTACCAAACATTTCGGTAGCCCGCCGATCGGCAGGTCGATTAAATCTGTTACCATATATGAGGTTTGAGGTTTGAGGTTCAAGCTTTAAGGTTCAATGCTTAAGGTTCAAGATATAAGTTCCACCTTGCTCATTTCTCCTTGCCACTTGAACCTTGCCCCTTATTAAAGTGCCTTTATCTTTATCAATTGCGCTTCCAAATTGTTAAGTGTAGATCGTAAATCGATGAGTTTCTGCTTTTCTTTTTCGACTACCTCGGCCGGTGCTTTATCGGTAAAGGACGGATTATTAAGCTTGCCTTCGATCCGCGGCAATTCTTTGCTGATGCGTTGAATTTCCTTGTTCAACCGGGCCGATTCGGCTTCTTTGTCGATCAATCCCGCCATCGGTATCAAAATTTTCATATCGCCGACCAAGGCAATTGCCGACTCGGGCTCGGCATCATCTTGGGTTAGCCATTCAATTTTTTCCAATCGCCCCAACTTTTCCAAATAGCCTCGATTATTCTCGACAAAATTACGGTCCTGACCTGAGCCGTTTTGCAACAATACCGGCAAAGGTTTTCCCGGAGCAATATTCATTTCGCCGCGAATTCTGCGCACACCTAGAATAAAGCTCATGATCCAATCGATTTCATGCACGGCGGCCTCATCGATTTGCTCAGCATCGGATTCCGGATATGGCTGAAGCATGATGGTCGCCTCATGAACACCGGTCAACGGAGCAACGCGCTGCCAAATTTCCTCGGTGATAAAAGGCATTAGCGGATGAGCCAACCGCAAAATTTGCTCCAAAACGGTCAATAACGTTTTACGCGTTCCTCGTTGCTGAGCTTCGCTGCCGGATTGCAACGATATTTTGGCCAATTCCAAATACCAGTCGCAATATTCGTTCCAAGTAAATTCGTAGATCGCTTGAGCCGTCAAGTCGAAACGATAAGTCTCGATGTCGCGGCGAATCGTTGCGGTCACTTCATGCAAACGGGAGCTTATCCAGCGATCCGCCAGACTATATTCACAATCGGCATCGCCTAGGCCGCTATCGTGCCCTTCGGTATTCATCAGCACGAAGCGCGCGGCATTCCACAGTTTATTACAGAAATTACGATAACCTTCCGTACGCGCCAAATCGAAACGAATATCGCGGCCGGTCGACGCCAATGACGCGAACGTGAAGCGCAACGCATCGGTACCGAACGAAGGTATGCCGTCGGGAAAATGTTTACGCGTGGCGGCTTCGATTTTCTTAGCCAAATGCGGCTGCATCATGCCGGAGATGCGTTTTTGCACCAACGATTCCAGGTCGATACCGTCGATCAAGTCGATCGGATCGAGCACATTACCTTTTGACTTGGACATTTTCTGCCCTTCGGCATCGCGGATCAAACCGTGTATGTAGACTTCCTTAAACGGCACCTGGCCCCGGAATTTCAGGCCCATCATAATCATCCGTGCGACCCAGAAGAAAATAATATCGAAACCGGTCACCAGTACGCTGGTCGGATAGTGTTTGGCCAATTCCGGCGTGTTCTCCGGCCAACCTAAGGTCGAAAAAGGCCACAGCGCCGATGAAAACCAGGTGTCGAGAACGTCGTCATCCTGTCGTAGCGGATAGTCGTCGTCGAGCTTATGCACCGCGCGGACTTCTTGTTCGGAACGGCCGACATAGACATTACCTTCGTCGTCGTACCATGCAGGAATTCTATGCCCCCACCAGATTTGCCGAGAAATACACCAATCCTGGATATTGCGCATCCACTCGAAATAGGTATTTTTCCAGTTGTCCGGCACGAATTTTATCGTACCGTTTTCGACCGCTTCGATAGCCGGCTCCGCCAAAGGCGCGACTTTGACATACCATTGATCGGTCAAGAACGGCTCGATCACGCTGCCGGAGCGGTCGCCGCGCGGTACCATCAATTTATGGTCTTCGATTTTTTCGAGCAAGCCCTGAGCTTCGAGGTCGGCAACCACCTGTTTCCGCGCGTCGAAACGGTCAAGCCCAAAATATTGATGCGGTATTAGTTGATCCGGATCGTCCTTGTTATCTCTGATTTGCGCATCGACCGTGAATATATTGATCAGCCCGCCATGCGGCAATGCCTGTATGACGCTTTGATCGCGGTGTCGCAGCCAGACTTCGTAATCGTTAAAATCATGGGCCGGCGTGATTTTGACGCAACCGGTACCGAACTCAGGATCGACGTATTCGTCGGCGATGATCGGAATGCGCCGCCCGGTCAAAGGCAGTTCGACAAACTCGCCGAGCAAATGCTTATAGCGCTCGTCATTCGGATGAATCGCAACCGCGGCGTCGCCGAGCAGGGTTTCCGGGCGTGTTGTCGCGACAACGAGATGACCGGTACCGTTGGTCAGCGGATAACGCATATGCCATAACGAACCGTTTTCCTCCTCGGACAACACTTCCAAATCGGATACGGCTGTATGTAGCACCGGGTCCCAATTGACCAAGCGCTTACCTCGATAAATCAAACCTTCTTCATAGAGCCGGATAAATACCTCGCGAACGGCGTCCGACATGCCCTCGTCCATCGTAAAGCGCTCCCTCGACCAATCCAGTGACGAGCCCATTCGGCGCAACTGGCGCATGATCGTCCCGCCGGACTCTTCTTTCCATTCCCAGATTTTCTCAATGAAGGCCTCTCGCCCGAAATCATGGCGCGTCTTGCCGTCGGCTTCGACCAGACGCTCGACGACCATTTGCGTCGCGATGCCGGCATGATCCGTTCCGGGTTGCCACAGCGTGCTACAACCTTTCATTCGATGATAACGCGTCAACGCATCCATGATCGTGTCTTGAAATGCATGGCCCATATGCAAGCTACCGGTGACATTCGGCGGAGGAATCATGATGCAATAAGATTCGCCATCCTGCCGCGGCGCAAAATAATTATTTTCTTCCCAAGCCTGATACCAGCGTTGTTCGATTGAATGAGGGTCGTAAGTCTTGTCCATGTTTATGCGTTGTTTGTATTTAGAGAAATCGGTAGAAGTTGGCTTGGAAACCGAAGCCCGGCGCATTACATTTTATGCGTGACGACGGATAGCCCGGCTTGGCGATATTGTTGATAGCGTATTCGACCGGGGCCTTTGCTTTCTTCGCTATCGTCCAATATTTCGAGGATACGTTCGCTATTCATCCAATTATCCGGAATGCGTGTCGACAGATTAATGACTATATCGCGCCAATCGTCAGACACGCCATCATGTCCGATCAGAACGGCATGGGCCCTATCGGGCGCCATGCCGCTGTATAATTGATGCGGTACAAAGCTTCCGGGTCTGAATGTCCAAAGTAGGTCGTCAAGCATCGCGCTTTGCTGGGGGCCTTCGGTCAATAGGTAGCATAGCCGTCCGCTACGATAGGCTTTTTCGGTCAGTTTACAAGCGAATAAGTGCCTATCGCGTTCGGACCGGGATGCCAAGATATAAAAACCGATATCGGGCATTTACGCTCCGGTTACGGCTCGGCATCGGTCCAGCAGATATTGCGCCAGCAAAGGCACAGGGCGCCCGGTCGCTCCTTTGGTTAGCCCCGTGCGCCAAGCCGTGCCGGCGATATCAAGATGCGCCCAGCGGAAGTTTTCGGCAAACTTCGATAAAAAACAGGCCGCGGTAATCGTGCCGGCATCCTTACCGCCAATATTGGCCATGTCGGCGAAGTTGGATTTCAGCAATTCTTGATATTCTTCCCAAAGCGGCAAGCGCCAAACACTGTCGCTCGCCGTCTCGCCGGCTTTAACCAGATCATTACAGAGCGCATCGTCATTGCCGAACAAACCGCTCGGCACACGCCCTAACGCGACAATGCAGGCTCCGGTCAGAGTTGCCATGTCGATGACCGTATCCGGATCGAATTTTTGCGCATACGTTAACGTGTCGCAAAGGAGCAGACGCCCCTCCGCATCGGTATTGAGTATTTCGATCGTTTTACCCGACATACTCGTCACAATGTCGCCCGGTTTGTTCGCATCGCCGTCCGGTAAATTTTCCGAGGAGGGAACCAAACCTACGATATTCAACGGCAACTGCATTTCCGCGGCGGCCTGTAAAGTTCCAAGAACGCTCGCGCCTCCGCACATATCGTATTTCATTTCATCCATGCCGAGTCCCGGTTTTAAGGAAATACCGCCGGCATCGAAGGTCAAGCCTTTTCCGATCAACACGATCGGTTTACCGTGTTTTTCGCCGCCCTGATAATTGAGCGCAATTAATTTGGCCGGCTGACGACTACCCCGAGACACGGACAACAACGCCCCCATGCCCAACTTTTCCATATCCGCTTCTTCCAATATATCCACGCTCATCGAAGCAAATCGTTCGGCAATACTTTGCGCTTGCTCGGCCAGATACGCCGGCGTGCAAATATTTCCCGGCAAATCCGCTAGTTGTTTAGCCAGTAAAACGCCGCCGGCAATGGCTTGTCCTTGCATTAAACCGGTTTGGGCTTCGGCTTGTTGATTTTCGGAAACCACAATACTGATACGGTCGGTCTTAAATTCATTTTCGATAACCGTCTTGCAATGCTTGAATTGATACAAGGCATCATCGAAGACTTCGATAACCTGACGCGTTTTCCAAGCCAAGTCTCTGTCTTTGACATCGATTTCAACCAGCGTGCAGGCCGCGGATTTCAATCCTGAATCACGGACGGTTTTTATCGCGGCGGCCAACGCATTACGATAGTTTTTACCGTTCATTTCTTCGGCCTTGCCAAGGCCAACCAACAGCACGCGCGCGAAAGAAGTGTCCGGCAACCAATTAATCAAAGCGATTTCGCCCACTTTCCCTTTGCAATCGCCGCGTTCGATGAATCGGCTTATCAGTTTTTGCGAACACTGGTTAATATGAGACGCAGACGGAGTAAGCGCTAGATTTTCATAAAGACCGACAATAATACAGTCGGTTTGCAGTTTGTCTAATGGAAGGCTTTCTATAGAATAGTCCATAATGTGCGATGTCTTGATTAGGTGTGATAATGGTAAATAATAAGCCTCAAGCAGTTGAGAGCGCTTTTGAGCATAATTTCGTTAAGTACGGATTATACAGCAAGCGATTTTTCTACAAAGTGGAAAATGGCTTGTCTGTCTATTGGCGTAAGAGCAGGTTTCAACTGGTGTTTAGTTATTTTTAGGAGCGGTTTTTTTTGAATACTGATTGGAATAATGGATACAAGTCACGTCATAAACCGCTAATCACGGTACTGGATAGCATGATCGTGGCCGATTTAACGCGAACGTTAACGGCGGTACTATCGGTTATCGTCGTCATCATTGTCAGCCGACGCTTTATCAGAATACTGGAAAAGGCTATCGAAGGAGCCATTTCGAACAAAACGTTGCTGAATATTCTGGGCCTAAAAATGATCGAGGCTTCTATCGCCTTTTTACCGGCCGCATTTTTTATGGCGGTATTGATGGTGGTCGGGCGAATGTATCGAGATCAAGAAATGTCGGCAATATTTTCCGCCGGCGGCGGAGCCGGATCGATTTATCGCTCGGTGTTTATCATGGCATTTCCGCTTGCCGTAATTGCAACCGGCTTATCGTTTTATGTGGGGCCTTGGGCCGAAACCGTCACGAAGGAAATGATGGCCGAGGATGAAAAATCTGCCGATATCCGAGGCATTGCGGCAGGACGCTTCAGCGAATACCAGCATGGCGACCTGGTTTTTTATGTCGAACAGATTGACGACGATGACATAATGCAACAAGTTTTCGTGCAGCACCGAAAAGGCGGCCAAACCGCGATTATCGGCGCCGAAACCGGACGCTTTGAAGACTTGGAAGGCGGTCTGTACTTAATTCTTGAGCACGGCCGCAGAGTCCTAGGTAAGCCGGGAGAAGCAAATTATACGATAGAAGAATTCGCCGAATATGCGGTCAGGCTGAAAGAAAGAAACCGTGCGGTCGTGCTAAACCTAGAAGCCATGCCGACCAAGGAATTGTGGAAAACCAAAGCCCCTGGTGAGTTGGCCGAATTGCACCGGCGACTCAGCATACCTACCGGCATTGTTTTTTTGGCGCTTCTTGCGGTGCCGCTTGCACAAATCTCCCCGAGGGGCGGCGTTTACGGCAATATGTTCGTGGCATTTTTAATATATTTCAGTTACGGCAACCTAACTCGCATCAATCATAGCTGGCTGGTCAAAGAAAAAATACCGCTATGGTTCGGTGGAATTTGGGTCGATTTAGTCTTGTCGATACTGGCTGTTGCGCTATTGGTTAGGCTTTATAGTTGGCGTTATGTCCTTATCAAAATTCAGGAAAAGGTAAAATTGTGAATGTATTGACCGGCTACATCGTCAAAGAAGTATTGAAGGGCTCATTGATCGCACTGGTCTTGCTACTGACGCTATTTAATTTATTCACTTTTACCGACGAATTAAAATCCTTGGACAAAGGAAACTATGGATTACAGGAGATTTTTAAGTACCTTGCGCTAACAAGCCCAAGGGTTCTCTATGAATTAGTTCCGTCTTCGGCCTTATTGGGGAGCCTGTTTGTCTTGGGCGCAATGGGCAATAACCGTGAGTTGATCGCGATGCGCGCATCCGGAATTTCAGTACTCGGCATTGTCAAATCAGTCATGCTGGCCGGGGCTATCCTCGCGGTTTTCGCCGTGATGGTCGGCGAATTTATCGCACCCACTGCCGAACGCAATGCTCGCATTCTAAAAATGAGCGCACTAGATCGAGATTTCATCGCACAAAGCCGATACGGCTTATGGTTGCGAGAAGGAACGAAATTCATCAATGTCCGTGAAATCAAGGATGATGGCAATCTTGCTCAAATCTATATCTACGATTTAAACGACCGGAATTTTTTGCATAGCGCCATTACAGCTAGTGAAGCGATCTTTCAACAAGACAAACAGTGGCAATTGAAAAACATCGAGCAAAGCAGCATTTCCAAGAAACAAGTCACGACGACGAAAATCGAAAGCCGCCCATGGAAGTCTTCGATCGATCCCAAGCTATTAAATGTCGTCGTCGTTAAACCTGAGAACCTATCCTTATACGACCTTGCCCTGTATATCGATTTTTTAAAGGATAATAAGCAAAAATCCGAAACCTTCGAATTGGCGTTTTGGGGACGTATTGTCAACCCGTTCGTAATTTTCGTCATGCTGTTGGTAGCAACGCCGTTTGTCATTGGCGTTAGACGCGGCATAAGTACAGGCAGTCGAATGATGATCGGTATCATTATCGGCATGAGCTTCAACATCATCGATAAAATTACCGGTCATGTAAGTTTGATCTACCATTTAAATCCGGCATTCATGTCGGTATTACCGAGCGCCATAGTATTTTCATTGGCGCTTTATGCGGTCAGAAAGGTGAGATAATGCGCTTTGGCTAAGGCTTCGGGACGAAAAATACCGCCGTTCGCGACAACCGGTCGTGCCATGCCCGGCTGTCTTTATCGATTAACACCCAAATGTAGCCTAGTCCCAAAACACTCCAGGAAAGTATCGCGCCAATAAATCGGATTGCTGCCTGCATCCAAGTGATGGATTGAAGGTCTTCGGTAAGAATTTTGAGATTCCAGGCTTTAAGGCCCAAGGTTTGTCCGCCATGCGTCCAAAACCAGCCGAAAAAGAAATAGCTGACCAGGATTAGATAGGCGTGAAAATAAAGATTATCCGAAGCAAATGCTTCGCCATGATTGAAAAGAAGGCCTGCGGCTGTTGCCACAAAAAGAACCGCCAATAAAAGTAAGCCATCGTAAAGCAATGCCGCGATGCGGCGAAAAAAACCAGCCGGCCTTATCTCGGAGCAGCCGGCTTTATTGATTGAGTCGCCGAAAATAACGTTATTCCTTGAACAGCGCCAGTTTTTGACCGAAATACATACTCATTACGGTTAACGCTCCGAGCATTAACAATGAAAATATAAAAGGCGGTCTGTGAAACAGCAAAATCGTCAAGTCCGTTACAAAAAGGCTGGTTAATAAAGGCCTATCGATTAAGCCGCTGATGATCTTTTTGAACATGAAATACCTCAATGCTGTTTAAGTTTTATGAACAAGAACTGTTTGTCTCGAAAAGCGCCAAGCCTAGCACCGCCGCCGATTTTACAACAAAATACTAACGCAACTTATTGTTGGCCGAAATTCTACTATATTCAAAAGGGGAAAGTAAAAAGAATCGTGCGGATTGAGCTTGAATTGCTTCAAATGATATGATTGCGTTATAGAGCTGTTTTCAGCCGGAAATGGTGTGCAGTAATCATAATACAACACATAAGACCAAACATCGATAGGATGACGGTTTCCGAAAAAAGTTAACTCGTTATAAGTTACCAAGGACAAAGGCCATTTTAAACTTTTTTAAAAAAATCATTTCCTCGAGCACCGGAACCCCATTAATACCGGCGAAAGGTGACAGTGTTTCACAGCCGGAAGCACCTAGAATTTATTCTCGTTCCGAGCATAATATCTCAAGATCGCAAATCAGCGAGAATGCCTTGAAAGTGCTATACCGACTCAAAAAGTCCGGCTTTGAAGCCTATTTGGTTGGCGGTTGCGTTCGAGACCTACTATTAGGCCGAGAGCCTAAGGATTTCGATGTCGTGACCGACGCCCATCCCGAGCAGGTGCGCAAAATTTTCCGCAACTGCCGATTGGTCGGCCGGCGCTTTCGCTTGGCGCATGTGCATTTCGGGCGTGAAATTATCGAAGTCGCCACATTTCGAGGCAATGCCGGAGAAGGACCGGACGACGACCTGCTGCTCAACGATGAAGGCAGATTGGTGCGCGATAATATCTACGGTACGATTGAAGAAGATGTCTGGCGACGCGACTTCACAGTCAATTCGCTCTATTACAATATTCGGGATTTTTCGGTTACCGATTACGTCGGCGGCATGGCCGATCATACGACAGGGACATTGCGCCTAATCGGCGACCCCGAAACCCGTTATCGGGAAGATCCGGTACGCATGCTGAGAGCGATCCGGTTTGCCGTTAAACTCGGCTTTACCCTGCATCCGGACTGCGAGAAACCGATAGCCGACCTTGCCGAGCTACTGTATCACATTCCTCCTGCTCGTTTATTCGACGAGGCAATAAAGCTATTTCTATCAGGCCATGCCTTACAAACTTTTGAAATGCTACGCCATTACGGCTTATTTCAAATCTTGTTCCCGGCGGTCGAGCGCAGTTTGTCCGTCGAAGAACAAGGCTTTCCAAGACTCTTTCTGATCAGGGCTTTGGAAAACTCAGATACCCGAGTCGCCGAAGGCAAGACCGTTACCGCTTACTTTTTATTCGCGGCGTTTTTGTGGGACGCGGTAAAAACCTATGCCGAAGAGCAAATAGAAAAAGGCGTTCCGGAAAACATTGCCTTTCAAGTTGCCGCCAACGAACTGATTTCCGAACAAGTCAAGCGCGTTTCATTACCTCGTCAGATTAGTTTAGCCATGCGCGAAGTTTGGAGCCTGCAACCCAGATTTACACGAAGACGAGGATCGAAACCCTATCGTTTGTTAAACCATCCGAGATTCAGAGCGGCTTACGATTTTTTATTGCTGCGCATTGAAACGGAAGGCGTGGACCCAGAGCTCGGCGAATGGTGGTCCCAATTTCAAGATGCCGGCGAAGCAGAACAAAAAATAATGACTCAGCCGGCACAAAAGTCGAAGCGCAAACCGCTTAAACGAAGGCGACCAAGGCCCAATAAACCGAGCAATGCCGATACAGCGAAAGACTAAGATTTTTAGCCTCTATAATGATGAATAACACCGACTTCGTAACGGCCTATATCGGTCTGGGCAGTAATCTCGACCGGCCTGCGGAACAACTCATGACCGCCAGACAAACCCTCGCGTCATTACCGAATATAAAGGAAACCGCATTTTCGAGCCTTTACCGCAACCCACCGATGGGCCCTCAGGATCAACCCGACTATGTCAACGCAGTGATGGCCATTACAACATCATTGCCGGCCATAGACTTGCTACGACAACTACAAGCCGTGGAGCAGTCTCAAGGGCGAATTCGAACGGGCGAACGCTGGGGAGCCAGAACACTGGATCTTGACCTGCTGCTCTATGGGGACCGGCAAATTGAAGTCCCCGACCTCACCGTTCCTCATATCGGCATAGCCGAACGCGCTTTCGTTTTATATCCTTTATATGAAATCGCGCCGGACCTATCGATTCCGGAGCTCGGCAAACTGACCGATTTAATCGCGAAATGCCCTAAAAACGACCTACATCGACTGACCTAAGTGAATAATTATTCTTCCGCTTCTCTGACCAAACCATTGACGATCACCGACCTTCAAGCGATGAAGCAGCGCGGCGAAAAAATCAGCTGCCTAACCGCTTACGACGCCAGCTTCAGCGCACTGCTCGATAAAGTAGGCATCGATATCCTTCTGGTCGGCGACTCGCTAGGCATGGTCATACAAGGTCAAACGACGACGATTCCGGTCGGCATCGAAGACATGGCCTATCATGCCGCTTGCGTGGTTCGCGGTCGACAACGGGCATTCGTGATAGCCGACATGCCTTTTATGAGCTACGCCGGCAAGGAACAAGCAGCCGACAACGCCGCTCGATTAATGCAAACCGGCGGCGTGCAAATGGTCAAACTGGAGGGCCCTAAAATCGATCTAGTCGAATTTTTATCGGAGAACGGAATCCCCGTCTGCGGGCATTTGGGCTTGCTTCCGCAATCGATCAATCGCCTAGGCGGCTACAAAATACAGGGACGCGAACGATCCGCGGCCGACCAAATGATTGCCGATGCCTGCCGACTGGAAAAAGCCGGTGCGGCATTATTGGTGCTCGAATGCGTCCCGGCGATCCTGGCCGAAGAAATCACCCGGCAATTGACGATCCCGGTAATCGGTATCGGCGCCGGAGCCGATTGCGACGGACAAGTGCTAGTACTTTACGATATTTTAGATATCGGCATCGCCAAGCGGCCTCGTTTTTCTAAAAACTTCATGCAAGATGTCTCCAGTATCGAAATGGCCATAAAAAATTTTCATGAAGCCGTCAAGCAAGGCGCCTTTCCGAGCGAAGAGCACAGCTTCCAATGAGCCTATCGACAGTCACAACAATCGAAGCATTGCGCGACACGCTAAAACCGTGGCGAAAAGCCGACTACTCCGTGGCCTTTGTACCGACGATGGGCAACTTACATGACGGGCATTTACAATTGGTTAAAAAAGCCAAGGAATCCGCCGATAAGGTGGTAGTCAGCCTTTTTGTCAATCCGACGCAATTCGGTGCCGGCGAGGATTTTGACCACTACCCTAGAACCGAACCGGAAGACGCTAAAAAACTTGACGCCATCGGCACCGACCTACTTTTCTTACCTTCGGTCTCGGAAATTTATCCTGAAAACCATAGAACTTCAGTCTCGGTATCCGGCATATCGGACTTGCATTGCGGCAAAACAAGAATCGGCCACTTCGACGGCGTCGCGACTATCGTTTGCAAGTTATTCAATATCGTGCAACCGGATCTGGCATTCTTCGGCGAAAAGGATTTTCAACAACTGACCATAATTCGCGCATTGGTTAGAGACCTGAACATTCCGGTCGAAATTCGCGGCATCGAAACGGTTAGAGAAGCTGACGGCTTGGCAATGAGCTCGCGTAACGGCTACCTGTCAGCGGAGGAAAGACTTACAGCCCCCGCCCTTTATCGTTCATTATGCCAGGCGCGCGATCGCATATTAGCGGGCGAACAAAACTACCCGGCGCTGGAAAAAAGGTTTATGCTGTCATTGCGGGAAGCGGGATTACAACCCGAGTATTTTTCGGTATGCCATCAGTCGAGTTTAATGCCGGCCGGCGCCGATGACATGGAGTTGGTTATACTTGCGGCAGCAAGGCTGGGAAAAACCCGCCTGATCGATAATGTTTATTTTTCAAAAACGCCATTATGACCGCGAGCAAACTTCAAGCGCTATTTTTAAGTTGAAGAGCACTCTCTATTAAGCGATAATGCCCGGTTTCTAAAAGAATTTATCTTGTAAATAGTATGCAAACTACAATGCTTAAAGCCAAGCTACACAGGGCGACCGTGACCTACTCCGAATTAGGTTACGAAGGTTCTTGCGCGATCGATAGTGATATTTTGGATCGAGCCGGCATTAGGGAGTATGAGCAGATTCAAATCTACAACATCAACAACGGCGAGCGCTTTACAACTTACGCAATCAAAGCGGAGGCCGGATCGCGTATTTTCTCGGTTAATGGCGCCGCGGCTCGTTTAGCCTGTCCAGGCGACATCATCATCGTTTGCGCCTACGCCATCCTGGACCAGCAAGAGCTAGCCGATTACAAGCCTACCTTGCTCTATTTCAATGACAAAAACGAAATCACTCGCTCCAGTCATATCATTCCTATTCAGTCGGCTTAAATTCGGCGCCAAATAGACTTATTGCACGTCAAATTTCGGTACTTCAGCACCTTCTCCCCTCCGGGAGAAGGCTAGCCCAGCTTTAACAAGTGTAGTGCCTACCGCCTATGCTATTGAAATATAATAATTAAAAATCATGCCAAATTTAACTTTGTAGTGCCATAAAATTAATTATTGCATATTATTCAATAACCTATTGACGCGCAATGTTAAGGCTGGGCTAGAACGAGGGCATAAAAAACCGAAATTTGATGCGCGAGCCCCTGTAACCCCCCAAACAATGAGCCTTGCAAGCCGGTTCGTTTACCATACGCATCCGGCTAAAAACGGCAAAACCGTATCACGCTCTGCCCCAAGATCCAGCTCTCATCGTTATACATAAGTCAAAAATTTCCCTTTTGCAAACTTAGCCAATGAGACCTCAATACCATTTATCTTAAATTCGGCAGTTAAACCATGAAGCACATGAAGTTCATGAAGGATTTCAAGAAATTACCTAAATCTTCTCGCTAACCTTTTTGGTGAGCGAAAGCTTGATTCATACGCGTAATAAGTTATTGAATTAACTTCCTATTCTTCATGATCTTCATGGCGAAATGCTTTTTCTAGGCTTATTGTCCTTGGCACACTCGGCTATCCCTCACCTAGCGCTAGGCGATCCGCGTAGGGTACGCTGTGCGTACCATGGTAACCCCGCAATGTTCACGTGCCAACCGAGCCGCCAGGGCACGGCTTTGGTACGCGCAGCGTACCCTACAATTTATGTATAACGATGAAAGCCCCAGCTTGGGAAAGACACTCCGGAAGATCCGGCGTCCTGAGACCGACACCTGTCAATCGAGCCACCGAACCCCCTTCCAACAGTCGTCTAAGTTATTTCATGCTCGTTCTTATAGGCTCATGGCTGAACAACAGAACTCAGCACGTAGCCCGTATGCAGCGAAGCGGAATACGGGAATGGCGTGGCTCCGAGCTTCCCGGATTGCGCTACGCTCCATCCGGGCTACGCTGTTTAGACTCCCTCAACAAAGCTCATAGTTCCAGGACGTTTTTTTTCACGAAATCCTTAGCTTGATGCGTATGGCCACCGAACCCCCTTCCAACAGTTGTCTAAGTTATTTCATGCTCGTTCTTAATAGGCTCATGGCTGAACAACAGAACTCAGGATAAAGCCTTATCTAGGCTTCCGAAAAGTCGATTTCGTGATTTTTTTCGGTCAAGGTGATGCTTTGCTCGACTTGAACCAATACTTTTTGAATACCTTTTCTCGAATTGACATTGATCAGAATCGGCGATTTGATCGAGCCTTTGATGGTAGGCTTGCTCGACTCTTCGTCATTCTCGTCGGTGTGCAATAGAATCAGTACGGCTAATTCGTCCGGACTACTCAGCTCAAGCAAGGCTTGCTCTTCGTCAGTCAAAATAAAACTGTAATTGATATTGAAGTCGACAGGATTGGCCGCGGAAAACGTCAAATCTTCGTCATCGACGGATTGCAACCAAAAAATAATCGGATTATCTTCCTGATGGAAAAGCTTAAACCGAGTTTGATCTTCAAAACCGGGAATGCCTTTCGGAAAAACGATGATAGTATCGGGGTCGACGCGTTGTTCGCCGAGAAATTTTGATTTGATTTCCATGATTATTGCCTGTTGAATTTAAAATAGCCTTTAAGTATAGACCACACTATCGATTGATCGGTAACGAACACAAACACCGTCGGCTTCATTTTTGATAGTTTTCGTAATAGTCTTTTTGAACATCATAAATAAAGCTGTCGGTTCCGTCACGAATGCCATACATTAAATCATAAACGCCTCGCTCGGCATCTCTGATAAATGCATGGATATTACTAAAAAATCCGACCGTCTGCTCACGATCCGGCAAACTGCTTGCAGATTCGCCCCGATGATTACCGGTACAGCCGAAATTGACCGCGCTTAACAAAATCATTACCAATCCGATTATGGGTTTCATACAATTCTCCGACAGTTTGCTATTGCCAAGCAATAACAAAGCCAACTAAAAAAGAACCCTATAACCTATTGATAAAAAATACAATCATCCTCGCACACAGAAAGAACGCCAACTTTTCGTCACCCGACTATCCCTGCTTTTTCTTTTTAGCTCCCGTCCGATACCGGCTGACGCCACCCAAAATGAGGTGCTGAACAGGTAAGGATTTGGTTATAAATAACTTCCCTATTATTTGATTTAGGGTAGGCGGGTTCGGTAGCTCGATTGACAGGTGTCGGCGGCAGGGAAAGCCGCCGTCAAGCCTACAAGGATGTATTTACGGCGCCCTGTCAAGCGAGCTACCGAACCAGCTAGAAAGCTCATGATTTCAATAAGTTATTTGTCACGAAACCTTAAATAAGGACCGCTAAAAATCATCAATGCAATGAGGGCCAAAATCCAACTTAATTCGTAGCGAACCACTTGCTGCTGACGAAGATCGACGGCCCGCAATGCTCTACTAAGCTGCTCCGGCGTTTCCAGGTGATGATAGTGCAGGCCCGTAATTCCGGCCAAGCGTTGCAGAACCTGTTCTTTAACCGACGTCAAATACTCGCCCGATGAGGCCTGCCTTTTGCGAATACGCCTATCTGCTTCATCGACTTGCCAATAACCGGTTTGAATGTTGTTTTGATCGTATTTAGGAATCGGAACCGGCAATAGATTACCGACCCCAACCAACAAGCCTTTAACCTTGCCTCGCTCAAGCAGGAATCTCGGATCTTTAACAGACTCCGGCGTTTGCTGCCCATCGGTAAAAAAAACCAGACTGGGATTCGAATCGATTTTTGCGGCTTCGCGAAGACTCGTATATAAGCCCCTAGCGATATGACTATCCGCAGCCCAAGCCATGCGCCAATCGATTTTCATTAGACTTTCTTCAATGACCGAGTAGTGTTCGCACACTTCGAGCGGATCGAACAACAAAAAACTATTTTTTGTGGTAAACAAACCTAACCCCACATGCGATTGACAAGGCAAAGCCGATACCACCTCTTTCAAGCTCTCCTTAACAAACGAAAGACGATCCGACGGCATGCCGTCGACATGGTAATCGCGCGCATTCATACTTTGCGTGATATCGATGACAAAAATCAGATTATAGCTGTCCTTGCGAAGTGAAATAGTCGGTTTAAACAAAGCCAGCAACAGTAAAGCAGCGGGCAACATCAAAAACCAAAGGCGCTTATCCTTAAGCATCATTAAGGCCCGCCTTCCGGAACACCCGGCATAACCGCATGCACGCTACTTTTATGACCTTGCCAGTCGGCTTTTTCCTCTTCCTTGGCGGGCGGGCGAATACGTAGAGCGAACTCAAGATTGTAGCGCGCCTGCCAATGTTCAGGCTCGACCGCCAGCACCTGCTTAAAGGCTTGCTCGGCCAAATCCAGCAAGGTATTGATCTGCCCGTACTCCCAAACGCCCTTGGCATTCCATAACTTGGCCGCTTGCTGCAAATAAATCGCGCCCATGTTGTATTTCACATCGACACGAAAACCGGCGTCGACAAGTGGCTCTATTTGTAAATAAAGCCGCAAGGCTTGTTGAAAATCCCCTTCCCTATTGAGATCAACGGCTTTGGCAAAAATAACCTCGGGCGGCAAATTGTCGCCGGCAAGCGCAATCGTTTCGGGTTGTCGAATCATCGTATTGAACTTCATCAGCTGTTGCAATTCACTGAGTTCGCGCACAGACCATGCCGCTAACACAAGCAACAGCAACCATGCCCCTACCGGGTGATAGGAATTCCAAAGCGTTATTTTTTTCGGTCGTTTAAATATCTGCATTATTGGCTTGTCAATTCGATATCGGCGGTAATGTACCTTTTTTCGGCATTCTACTGTAGATTTAGGGCTTGAAAAACCGCTAAATCGGCGGACCGTCAAAAGCCTGGCAACTGCTCGCCGAAATCTAATATACCGCCGAGTTTGTCAGCAACTTACCGGCTAAGTTAAACTGATGCCGTTTCCCCATGCGGAGTCGCCGTTCATGTCAGGTTTTTTCAGAAAATTACTCGGATTCGTGTTGCTGTTGACAACAATAGGCTTGGCAACGTGTCAATCGATGCTGAAAGCCGAACCGGTATTCGATCAACTGCTGCTTTCGCAATCCAAGCAATGACGCAAAGCCAAAACTTTCGAAAGCCCAAGCGCTTTACCTCGAACTCCTTGCAAAAATACTCGCCAAGGGGCCTGCTGCTCTATTTTCTGCCGATCGCACTACTGCCTGCAATCGTGATTGCGCTAGCCAAAGGCAATTTGACCGCGATCCTCGTCAACGCCACGGCTTATACCTTGTACCTATTCTCGGCCTGGTGCTTGCGCAAAGGGCTTCAAGCCGAAGCGCGGCATCGACAAAGACCGATGGCCTCAGCATCGAAGTATCCATTAAAATTGCTTGCCGCCATCATTACCGCATTGACGACCGGCATGCTTGCCTGGCTCGGCGCACGGCAAACCTTACCGGTCGCGGCAGCATACGCAAGCGGAGCGTTTTTGGGCATGTTTTTAAGTTACGGTTTCGACCCCAAAGCCAAAAGCACACAGGGCGCTCAGGGCTATTCGGGCGAAGAACTCGGAAAAGCGCTTGCCGAATCTCACGCCATGATTCGGCGTATCGAGCAAGCCGGCGGCAAAATCCGCAATCACGAATTCAATAACCGCATCGAACGCATCTGCGAAATCGCCGACAACATAATCGCCCAAATCGAAGCCGATCCGCGCGATTTTCGAAGGGCCCGAAAATTTCTCAATGTCTATCTCGACGGCGCGATGCAAGTCACCGAAGGTTACGCTAAAACGCATAGTCAACTCCAACTCGGCCAACTAGAACCTGCACAATTGGAACAAAACTTTCGCAATGTTCTCGAAACGATCGAAACATCGTTTCTGGAACAACAGCAAAAACTGCTTGAAGACGACATTTTCGATCTCGATGTCAAAATCGAAGTATTGACCGCGCAACTCAAACGGGAAGGCATACTGTAATGCTTTCTAACAACAAAGGTACCCTCCATGACTGATCAACCTTTATCCACAGCGACCGCAACAGAATCGAACGAGCCGATCCCCGGAATATCGAAAGACATCATTTCCTACCAAGCCGCCCCGCCGGAAAAACGGGAACAAGTCGAACAATTGTTACAAGAAATCGACATAAACGACACACATTCGATACTGTTCTTCGGCAGCAAGGCCCAAGAACAACTGACATCGATTTCCGACCGCATGCTCGACGGCGTCAAAAACAAAGACATCGGCCCGGCCGGCAACGACCTCAATGAAATGGTCGCGACACTACGCGGCTTCGATGTCGATGATCTCGATCCGAACAAAAAGCCGAGCTTTATGGCGAGACTCTTCGGCAAAGCCAAACCCGTCGTCAAATTTTTGCAGCAATACGAAGAAGTCCGAAAACAAATCGATACGATCAGCGACAAGCTGGAACGCCACAAAACCGAACTACTCACCGACATCACATCGCTCGACCGGCTTTATCAAGCCAATTTGGAATACTTTCACACGCTCGAGGATTATATCGCCGCCGGCGAAGAACAATTACGCAGGCTCGATGAAGAAATCATTCCGCAGCAACAACAACAAGCCGAAGCCGGACAAGAAATCATCGCCGCGCAACAACTGCGCGACCTGCGCTCGGCCCGCGACGATCTCGAACGCCGCGTTCACGACCTACGCCTGACCCGCCAGGTTTCGATGCAAAGCCTACCCAGCATCCGCCTGGTACAAGAAAACGATAAAGGCCTAGTCAGCAAGATCAGCTCGACGCTGGTCAACACAGTGCCGTTATGGCGTCAACAATTGGCGACCGCCGTCACCATCTTCCGCTCGTCTCAAGCCGCGCAGACCGTTAAAGCGGCAACCGATTTGACCAACGACTTACTGACCGCCAACGCCGAAACTCTCAAGCAAGCCAATGCCGAAACGCGCAAACAAATCGAACGCGGCGTATTCGATATTGAAACGATCAAACAAGCCAATCGCACCTTGATCGAGACCATCGAAGAAAGCCTACAAATTGCCGATCAAGGAAAAAAAATGCGCAGCGAAGCGGTCGTTCAACTGCAGGAATGCGAAGATGAGCTACGCAAAACACTTAGTTCCGCGCAGAGCAAGTCGGCGAGCTAGGTAACCCCTGGTTCCCACGGTCCTCCGTGGGAACCCATACCGAGGCCCAGTACAAGCACGAAACACATGCCGGCACGGAAGCGCCGGTATGCATTCCCACGCCGGAGCGTGGGAACGAGGCGGTGTAAACCCCATACAGATATCAAACACAGCCACGAGTCACACGCCGCTACCGAAGCTAAACCCACAGGCCCAGGCACAACCTCGGCCAAATGCGCATCGCTAACGCTCAACACACCCGATCGTTCCCTGGTTCCCACGGTCCTCCGTGGGAACCCATACCGAGGCCCAGTACAAGCACGAAACACATGCCGGCACGGAAGCGCCGGTATGCATTCCCACGCCGGAACATAGAAACGAGGCGGACGCCCAATACAACCTACTGCCCTGATAATTTCCAGCTTACTGTCAATTTAATCTCGAATTCTTCTAAATCCGAATAACGAGACTTTATCCTCAAAAACGCCAGGAATCAGCGGCTCGAATATTCGGGATTTATTCCTAAAGACAAGTCCGATAACGCTGACTTACACTATGCGCCCTTATGGGGGAGGGCCCCACGATACGGTTGGCATTTGCCTGGCTAATCGTATGAAAACAACAGAAATAGGCTGTAAGGTTTCTTAAGAGTGTTATTGAACAGATTGAACAAACACATCGAGTTCATCGGCATCATGCTGTTATGTATGCTCTTACCGACGACTGCATTCGCAATGCCTTTCGAGATACAGGAACTGGAATTCAAAGGCTCTAAAGTTACCGACATCATCCGAGTACTATCCGAGGACGCTCAGGTCAACATCGTCGCGACACCGGAAGCCGGTGACAAAGAAGTGACGGTGTTTTTAAAAAAAGTGACGCTCGAAGAAGCGATACGCGCGATCTGCCGTATCAGCGGCTTGTGGTACCGGCGCGACGACGGCGTCAACGGCACCTACCGGTTAATGACCAAAGAACAATACAGCAAAGACCTGGTCGTCGGACAAGACGACTCGATCCGCGTATTCCAATTGCGCAATCCGAATGTGATAGCGATCGCGATGGCGATCGAGGATTTGTACGGCAACCGTGTCCAAGTGTCTTACGGCAACAGCATGATGATGGGAGGCGGCCTTGGCGGCGCTTCCGGCGGACGAGGAGGCTTCGGCGGAGGCGCTCGTAGCGGCGGCTTCGGTGGAGGCGGTCGTAGCGGCGGTTTCGGCGGCGGCCGATCGTCCAACCGCTTCGGCGGTCGCGTCGGAGGCAGCGGCGGACGCGGTTTTTCGGGCAATTCGCGTTCGGGCGGCGGACGCTTCGGCATGCCGCTGACGCAAAGCGAACAATTGCCCGACGACTTGACGGTAGAACAAATCGAAGCCCTGTCCGCAGACGGCGGTAAACAAGTCGAAGGCGAACGGCTATCGCAAATCTCGGGCTTAAACAAGATCATCTTCGTGACCGTCAATACCGAACACAACCTGTTGATCGTCAAAACCAGCGACACATCGGTGCTGAAATCGATCGCGAGCCTGGTCGAGCAACTGGACCGCCCGCAAACCCAAGTGATGCTGGAAATGAAGATCATCGACATCAAAGTCGGCGAAGACTTCTCGTCGTTATTCAGCCTCGAGTTCAGAGACACCGCGTTCAGCGGCGACAGCCTGAATCCGATCATCATGGGCGGCGCGGCGCCGTTCACCGGCGGAGGCACGTTGATTTACGAATTTCTCAGCGAAAACATCAAGGCGAACATCGAATTGCTGGAGCGTAACAACCGCATCAATGTGGTTTCCAAACCGATGATCGTCGCCTCGAACCACCGCCCGGCGACCTTGTTCGTCGGCGAAGAACGCATCATGGTGCGCGGCTACTCGATCGACGCGATTGACAACCTGAATACCACGCGCACGGTCACGACGCCGGAAACAGAGCTGGAAGAAATCGGCACGACACTGGAGATCATCCCGCACATCAACAGCGACGGCAGCATCCATATTCAATTGCGACAGGAAAACGCGACGTTGAACGAAGGCGCGGCGGTGATACCGGTCACCGATAATATCGGCGGCGTCGTCAACCTACCGGTCGACACGATCACGACCGCGCGACTGGAAGGCGAAATCTTCGCCAAACACGGTTACACGGTTGCGGTCGGCGGCTTGATCCGCGACAGCTTTTCGAGAAACCGGCGCAAGGTACCGTTTTTGGCCGACATACCGATAATCGGCAACGTCTTCCGCTCGACGGTCGATGAAGACAGCAAATCGGAAATGGTGCTGCTGATCACGCCGTACATCCTGAACGAAGGCGACGCGCGGGAAACTTACGATCCGACCCGGCAATATCATCAATACGCGCCGGATGCGGCCTACAAGCCGGACCCGCTACCGGAACGCAGCAAACCGGCTTTGCCCGAATGCGGTGAATATTGCGCGCCGGCCAAATTGAGAGAGTCGGACTTATGATATCCGGATTGAAAACGCTTCTTATCGCTTGGCTTAGCTTGACGCTAAACGGCTGCGCGCATTTCGGCCTGGACTCGGAAGCCGACATCGCGGCCGAAAACTGCTATGCGTATCGTTACGGCGACAAATTACGCCGCATCAACTTCGCGAAGGCATTCGACTGGTGTCACCGCTCGGCGCGCTGGGGCGACGCGAACAGCCAAGCATTGGTCGGCGAACTCCATTATATGGGACTCGGGGGAGAGCGCGATTTGTTTTCAGCCGCACAATGGTTCGATAAAGCGGCGAGACAAGGCCACGCCCATGCGCAATACATGCTGTACCGCATCTATTCGCTCAGCGATGATCCGGACCAGCGCGAACAAGCGATCTACTGGCTTCAACAGGCCAGGCAAAGCGGCTACAAACTTGCGCTGCAAGTGCCGTAGCACCTCTGGTTCCCACGATCCTCCGTGGGAACCCATACCGAGACCAAGTACTGGTATGAGGCTAGTAAGGGTATGGAAGCATCGGTCTGCATTCCCACGCGGAGCGTGGGAACGAGGAGCCATAGAAGACGACAATAGAAAACCTGCCCGCGCAAGACCGAAACGCGCGGCAGCGAGAACGAGAGGAAGGAAAAATGACAGCACAAAACACCGGCATCTTTGCCGAACCCGTCAAAACCAAACTGAACGAACTGCTCGACGACGTATTGCTGCATGACGGATTCGGCGACATTCGGGTTGAGGTCAAAATCCTGAAGCGCAAACAGAAAGAAGTCATCCTGCACTGCGGCAAGCAATACCGCTTTGTCGTGGACAGCCCGGTAAAAGGCTGAGTGGAACGAGTACCACTCTGGTTCCCACGGTCCTCCGTGGGAACCCATACCGAGGCCGAGTAGCGGCGCGAAACTCATACCGGTACGGAAGCGCCGGTCTGCATTCCCACGCCGGAGCGTGGGAACGAGGTGGAGACACCCTGGTTCCCACGGTCCTCCGTGGGAACCCATACCGAGGCCGAGTAGCGGCGCGAAACTGATGCCGGTACGGAAGCGCCGGTCTGCATTCCCACGCCGGAGCATGGGAACGAGGTGGAGACGCCCTGGTTCCCACGGTCCTCCGTGGGAACCCATACCGAAGCCGAGTAGCGGCGCGAAACTCATGCCGGTACGGAAGCGCCGGTCTGCATTCCCACGCCGGAGCGTGGGAACGAGGTGAAGCTTCCCTGGTTCCCACGGTCCTCCGTGGGAACCCATACCGAGGCCGAGTAGCGGCGCGAAACTGATGCCGGTACGGAAGCGCCGGTCTGCATTCCCACGCCGGAGCGTGGGAACGAGGTGGAGACGCCCTGGTTCCCACGGTCCTCCGTGGGAACCCATACCGAGGCCGAGTAGCGGTGCGAAACTCATGCCGGTACGGAAGCGCCGGTCTGCATTCCCACGCCGGAGCGTGGGAACGAGGTGGAGACGCCCTGGTTCCCACGGTCCTCCGTGGGAACCCATACCGAAGCCGAGTAGCGGCGCGAAACTCATACCGGTACGGAAGCGCCGGTCTGCATTCCCACGCCGGAGCGTGGGAACGAGGTGGAGACACCCTGGTTCCCACGGTCCTCCGTGGGAACCCATACCCAGGCCGAGTAGCGGTGCGAAACTGATGCCGGTACCGAAGCGCCGGTCTGCATTCCCACGCCGGAGCGTGGGAACGAGATAACGAGATAACAAACGAGTGCGAGCGAGTCGCATCGAATTCTTGCAAACCCGCGACGCGGGGAACGAAAACAAGACGCCAACAGACCGCGCGCGGCGGTTGCGGTATTACGACACAATTGAAAGAGAGGCTTAATTGATGAAAACACAAACCTTAACAAACCGAGCCGCCGGTCAAAGCGGTTTTACCTTGTTGGAATTGCTGGTCGTCGTCACCTTGCTGGCGATTCTGGCCACCGGCGCGCTAGTCGCCTACGACGGCGCCGACGAAAAAGCACAATCCTCGCGGGCGGCCAACACGATTGGCGCGCTCGATCAAGGCGTACGTGCTTACCGGGCCGTCACCGGCGCTTATCCGAATCAGTGGGATAACTTGGCGGATCCGTTGACTGCGGATCAACCGGCAGGTGTTGACTTTAATGGCCCCGATGAGGTTTATATTCCTTCAAGCCTTCAGAATATTTTGGGCAGTCTTGATCTGCGGACGGCATTGGAAGGTGTTTATGGCGCCAGCACAGTCGATGATGATTTCATGGAAGATTTTTTCGTGGAGCGCTTCGGCTTCGATGAAATTCAACATGTTATGGGTACTGGTATTGGTACCAATGGCAAGGTCGAACCGAACCGGGTGCATAATGAAGGTACCAACCCATTTGACGGAACTAACGGCGCGCTCGAAACTGAATTCGGCGATTTTGGTGGCGATGTTACATTTATTTCTGTGTTAGCTTCGGATGCATTCGATGACGATGATGACACTCAGCGTTTAAGTTGTACAGTAGGTGGGCAGTCGTTAGCGCGCGTATGGGGCGATACGGATGGTAACGGCACACCCGGCCAAGCAACTGACATTGCGGATCCGCTCGTCATCAACTCCATCAACGATGCCTTGAGCACCGAGCGTTGTAATCTGGTCTTGGCGGTCGGTTTCGGCGGCGACGCGGCGCAAAGCACCGTCGATTCCTCGGCCGGCGTGGTTCAAGCTCCGACCTACACCAGCAAAAACGTCAATCCGGCTAATCAATATGCGCGTTACATCGGCCTGTTCTTGTTGGCAAAAGGAAATAAGGGTAATACAGGCGACGGTGATGGTGTAGAAAACTTGGTCGATTCCAACTTCCTGGCGCGTCCACGCTTGTTGGGCTTCATCGACACCGAAGGTAACACAATCGACATGAACATCGCCGAAGCGACCCGCGACTAAGGCGTAGCTTCCCTCTGGTTCCCACGGTCCTCCGTGGGAATCCATACCGAGGCTGAATACCGATAAGAGGCTCAGCGCCCATGGAAGCCCTGCTATGCATTCCCACGCGGGAGCGTGGGAACGAGGAGGCCGAATACCGGCAGGATCACCTTCTCGCTATGGAAGCCCCAGTATGCTCTGGTCCCACAGTCCTCCGTGGGAATCCATACCGAGGCTGAATACCGATAAGAAGCTCAGCGGCCATGGAAGCCCCGGTATGCATTCCCACGCGAGAGCGTGGGAACGAGGAAGCCGAATACCGGCAGGACGCCCTTCTCGCTATGGAAGCCCCAGTATGCCCTGGTTCCCACGTTCCTCCGTGGGAACCCATACCGAGGCTAAATACCGATAAGAGGCTCAGTGGCCATGGAAGCTCCGGTATGCATTCCCACGCGGGAGCGTGGGAACGAGGAAGCCGAATACCTGCAGGACGCCCTTCTCGCTATGGAAGCCCGAGTATGCCCTGGTTCCCACGGTCCTCCGTGGGAACCCATACCGAGGCTAAATACCGATAAGAAGCTCAGCGGCCATGGAAGCTCCGGTATGCATCCCCACGCGGGAGCGTGGGAACGAGGAAGCCGAATACGGCAGGACGCCCTTCTCGCTATGGAAGCCCCAGTATGCTCTGGTTCCCACGGTCCTCCGTGGGAACCCATACCAAGGCTGAATACCGATAAGAGGCTCAGCGGCCATGGAAGCCCTGGTATGCACTCCCTCGCGGGAGCGTGGGAACGAGGAAGCCGAATACCAGCAGGACGCTCTTCTCGCTATGGAAGCCCCAGTATGCTCTGGTTCCCACGGTCCTCCGTGGGAACCCATACCGAGGCTGAATACCGATAAGAGGCTCAGCGGCCATGGAAGCCCTGGTATGCGTTCCCACGCGGGAGCGTGGGAACGAGGAAACCGAATACCGGCAGGACGCCCTTCTCGCTATGGAAGCCCCAGTATGCTCTGGTTCCCACGGTCCTCCGTGGGAACCCATACCGAGGCTGAATACCGATAAGAAGCTCAGCGGCCATGGAAGCCCCGGTATGCATTCCCACGCGAGAGCGTGGGAACGAGGAAGCCGAATACCGGCAGGACGCCCTTCTCGCTATGGAAGCCCGAGTATGCCCTGGTTCCCACGGTCCTCCGTGGGAACCCATACCAAGGCTAAATACCGATAAGAAGCTCAGTGGCCATGGAAGCCCCGGTATGCATTCCCACGCGGGAGCGTGGGAACGAGGAAGCCGAATACCGGCAGGACGCCCTTCTCGCTATGGAAGCCCCAGTATGCTCTGGTTCCCACGGTCCTCCGTGGGAACCCATACCGAGGCTGAATACCGATAAGAGGCTCAGTGGCCATGGAAGCCCCGGTATGCATTCCCACGCGGGAGCGTGGGAACGAGGAAGCCGAATACAGGCAGGACGCCCTTCTCGCTATGGAAGCCCCAGTATTCATCCCCACGCGGGAGCGTGGGAACGAGTAACCCAAGATCATCGAACAACCATGCCCGACCACTGTAACCGATACCCGCTATTGACCTCTCTCGCCTTGCTGCTGGCGACGGCATGGCTGTATCTGCCCGGTCTGTCGGGGCCGCTGCTGTTCGACGATCAACCGAATATTTTTAACAACCCCGCGTTTTTAGACCTACACGGCTTCGATAGCCAAGCCATTGCCGCCGCGACTTGGTCCGGCGACGCGGGGCCCTTGAAGCGTCCGGTCAGCATGTTGAGCTTCGCGCTAAATTATGTCGCCACCGGCGCCGATCCGTATTATTTCAAACTCACCAATCTCATTTTGCATCTATTCACCGGCCTCAGCCTGGGCTATTTAACCTGGCGGCTATTGGCCGTTTATCAACAACGTCAGGCCGCCGAGCTGTCGCTTGTGCGCCGACAATGGTTGAGCGTGTTGGTCATGGCGCTCTGGCTGTGGCATCCGCTGAATCTGAGCCCGGTACTGCATGTCGTGCAGCGCATGACGCAGTTGGCGGCGTTGTTTACCGTCGGCGGCTTGTTGGCCTATTTGACCGGCCGCACACGCTTATTAACCAATGGCCGCTCGCCGAGCGGCTGGCTCTGGTTGGCCGTGGGGCTGATCGGCGGCACCGCGCTGGCTGCGTTGAGCAAGGAAAACGGTGCTTTGTTGCCGTTGCTGGCGCTGTTGCTGGAAGCGCTGTTGTTTGATTTTGCCTGCCGCACGCCACGCGCCCGGCGCTGGCTAATAGGCGTGTGCGCGGCGCTGCTGTTGTTGTCGGTCGTGGCAGCGTTGGCGTATTTGGGCGCGTTCAAGCCCGGCGGTCTGGGCGCGGCGTTCGCCAATCGCCCGTTCAGCTTCGAAGAGCGCGTGCTGACGCAAGGCCGGGTAATGTGGTTTTATGTCCGACTGTTGCTGTGGCCGGATATTCGCCAGATGGGCTTGTTTCACGACGATTTTCTGCTGTCCACCGGTTTAACCGCGCCGCTGACTACCTTGTTGGCTTGGCTGGGCTGGTGGCTGATGCTGTTGTTGGCCTTCATCGCCCGGCGTAAAGCGCCGCTGTTCAGCTTAGGGGTCGGTTTTTTTCTGATCGGTCACGTTATGGAATCGAGCATCGTGGCGCTGGACATGATTTACGAACACCGCAATTATTTACCCGCTTACGGCCTGCTGCTGACGCTGGCTTATTACCTAACGCATCCGCGCTTATGGCGCTGGCCGCGCTCGCCGCTATCACCGCGTATCGGCGCCTCGGCGCTTGCTGTGGTGTTGCTGGGCGTCTGCGGTTACGCCACCGCCGCGCGCGCCGCCGTGTGGTCGAGCAGTTTGAGTTTGCTGCAAACCAGTTGGGAGAACCATCCGCGCTGCGAACGCACCGCCGGGATGTTCGGCGAGGCGTTGTTGGCGGCGCTGGAGCAGCGCCGGGCGCAAGGCGAGGACACACCGGACATGCGCGAGTTACAAAGCTTTTTACGCGGCTTGTTTGCCGGCTTGCAAGCCGTCGATGATTATTATTTGGTCGGGCCTATTTTGTCCTTGCGGCTCGATGAGCTGGAAGGCAAAGCGGCGAATCCGGCGTTATTGAGCGCCTTGACCGAACGTTTGCGGCAGCCGCCCTTGTCGATCAATGCGGTCGGTTTGTTGTACGGCCAAACCGCCAAACGCTTGCGGGAACAACAAGGCTTGTCGATTGAAACGCTGTTGCCGCTGTATGCCGCGATGCTGGAAAATCCGAGAATACGCGGCGACCGCAAGGCGCGAGTATTGGGCGAATACGCCCGGCTGCTGGCGTATCGCGGCGAGCCGGGCCAGGCGCTGGCGTATGCCGCGCACGCGGTGAAACTGAATCCAGACGAGCCGAGCTTGCGTAAATTGTGGGCTGGGTTGCTGTTGAAAGCCGGTCGTACGCAAGCCGTGCGCTTGCGCGGGGGGCAGTGATGCGGCGGGTTTATCCTGGTTCCCACGCAGGCGCGTGGGAACGAGAGAAACGAGCGAGAACCCATACCAGAGCCGGGTTCAGGGTTGAGACTTGTCATGGTATGGTAGTGCAGGTCGGCATTCCCACGCAGGCGCGTGGGAACGTGAGAGGCTCGCGTAATGCAGGCTTCACTCTACTCGAACTGCTGGCCGTCATCACATTGCTGGGGGTATTGGCCGGTGGCGCGTTATTGGCCTATGAAGGCGTGCAAGAGGACGGCGAAGACAGTCTCGCCCGCTTTGAGCTGGCCGAAATCAGAAAAGCCTTGTTGCAGTTTCGGCGCGACACGCGCGAACTGCCGTGCCGGGTGTATCGGGCTGGGGATTACCAAACGAACAAGGATGCCATGGTAGCGCTGGATTTTGCCGGGCTACCATCTTCACCGGATGAAGACGATTATCATGATTGGTGCCGGAATGCCTTTTCCCAACAACAAGACAGCGGTTTGAGTATGCTGCACCGGTTTCCATACAGCGAAACCGATAGCGAACACGTCGGCAAACTGTGGAACCCGGATACCCGGCGCGGCTGGCACGGGCCTTATATTAACGAGCAAGGCTTAACCGATCCTTGGGGGCAGCGTTATATTTTGCTCGACCCCGAATTGACTTATCCTGCGTCTTATCGTTGCCGGAAGAGCGGCGCGAATTATGCCGTCGTCGATGGCGAATATGATTGCTTAAAGGCCGATGACGCCGGTATTTATACCTTGCCCGCCAATGTGGCGCGACTGGTGAGTTTGGGCCCGAATGGCCGGCTGGATTCCGAAGTGAATTATGCCGATGTCGATGAGGCCGATTGGTGTCAACCTAGCGAAGATGATTTGGTATTGTGTTTGTTTCGATGAGAGAGCGGAAGGCACTCTGGTTTCCACGGTCCTCCGCTCTTCGTTATACACAAATATCGATAAACTTGCTAAACAGAGGTCATCGTATAACTGGAAACTGTGCTGTTTGATAAATCTGCGGTTATTGGATATCAGTGGCTCCGAGATCGCGATCTGGGGATCGCTCCCACAGAGCATCCAGCCCCTTGTGGGAGCGACGCCTTCGTCGTCCCTCACCTAGCGTTAGGTGAGGGAAAGTCGGTTAGGTTAAGCAACAATAAAGGGTATCGAGGTCACATTCGCCAAGATGGCAAGACGGTATATCTACGACTTATGTATAACGGCGAGCGGTCCTCCGTGGGAATCCATACCGAGGCTAAATATCAGTAGGATACTCATGTCGCTATAGAAGCCCAGTATGCATTCCCACGCGGGAGCGTAGGAACGAGGCTATTGAGGAGGTAAAACATGGGCAGAAGTCGTTATAAGATTGTCGATCCGAAATTACCGCATTTCGTGACCTGCACGGTCTTGCACTGGATTCCGGTGTTTACTCGGCCCGCAACTGTCGATATTGTGCTGGAGTCTTTGCGGTTTCTGATGCAAGACGGCTTGAAGGTTTATGCGTTCGTGATCTTGGAAAATCATCTGCACTTGGTCGTGCAGAGCGAAGATATGGAGCGAGACATCTCACGCTTCAAATCGTATACGGCAAAGCACTTGATCCGGTATCTGTCCGAAAACAATGTGACGCAAATTCTGGAGCAATTGGCTTTTTATAAAAAGGCGCATAAAGGGGATAGAGCGTATCAATTCTGGCAGGAAGGCTGCCATCCGGAGTGGATTCAAAACGAACAGATTATGCGGCAAAAGGTAGAGTACATTCATAACAATCCGGTGCAGCGCGGGTATGTCGATTTGCCGGAGCACTGGCGCTATTCGAGTGCGCGGAATTATGCCGGGCAAGCGGGACTGATCGAGGTTTGCAAGGCATGGTGAGGACAATCTGGTTCCCACGGTCCTCCGTGGGAACCCATACCATGGGCCGGGTACAAGCACGAAACTCATGCCGGTACAGAAGCTCCGGTATGCATTCCCACGCTGGAGCGTGGGAACGAGGTGGCGCTCCCTGGTTCCCACGGTCCTCCGTGGGAACCCATACCGAAGCTGAGTACGGGCACGAAACTCATACCGGTATGGAAGCACTGGTATGCGTTCCCACGCGTGAGCGTGGGAACGAGGTGGAGTTCCCTGGTTCCCACAGTCCTCCGTGGGAACCCATACTGAGGCCCAGTACAGGCACAAAACTCATGCCGTTATGGAAGCACCGGTATGCATTCCCACGCTGGAGCGTGGGAATGAGGAGGCATCCGGCAGCCGGCTTCACGCTGCTGGAAATGGTGCTGGTGCTGTTCCTGATGGCGCTGGTGGCTTCGGCTGGTTTGATGCTGACCGAAGGCGTGGAAGATCAGGCTAAGTATGACGAAACCAAGCGCCGCATGGAAATGATCCGCAAGGCCATCGTCGGCGACCCGACCCGAACCGTCAACGGCAGCCCGGAAATCAGCGGCTTTGTCGCGGACATGGGGCGGTTGCCGGGGTGTTTACGTGAACTACTAGAAGCATTCGATTGCGACGATCCCGCCAATCCGTTGACGCAATGGACTATCGACCCGACAACGGGGGTAGCCTCCGGTTGGCGCGGGCCTTATATTCAAGTGCTACCGGACCGCGACGGGGTGCGACGTTTTCGCGACGGTTACGGCAATGATGAAGACGATAAAAACTTTGGTTGGAATTGGGCAATTTACGATGATGAGGGACGTGATACAGAGGATGCCGCATACGAACCGCCCGCCCTTAGCGTCCGATTACAAAGTAATGGTCCGGATGGAACTCTAAAATATCCGGCAGGCGATATAGACGCCGAAAATGATGAGGATAAACCAAAGGAATTGATTACTGAATACGACTGGCGAGTTAATTTGCCATATAAGGTCAATGTGGTTTTTAAAAACCAGAGCGGTGTCGATGTTCCGGAAGTTGGTGTTACCCAGGATGTGGTTTTGCTGGTTTACGGTAACGATTTCAGTTCGCCGCTTGCGGAAAGCGATTCTGCAACACTCTCGCAGAGTGCAATTCCTTCGAATAGTATGGTCATTAAAGATTTTAATTTCACAACTTCTCCCGGTCCCATTGCCATTGGAAACCGGCCTTATGTAGTCGCATGTGACAAGTGGGATCATGATAGTGATTCTGGGACTGATGATGAATATACGGCTTTTTTGGGGAACGGAGGGAGTGAAGGTTGCAGCACCGAGTCTATTGGTAAAGATGATGCCAGGATTTTTTCTGTCGTTCCCCGGCAGGCTTTGCATTTGAACTTGGATTGGGTCATTGAGTAAGTCTGCATTCCCAGGGAGGGCCGCTCGCCGTTATACACAAGTATCGGTAAACTTGGTAAACAGAGGTCATCGTGTACCTGGAAGCGGTGCAGTTTGATAAATCTGCGGATATTGAACATCAGTGGCTTCGAAATCGCGACGAAGGCGTCGCTCCCACAAGGGGCCGTATGCTCTGTGGGAGCGATCCCCTGATCGTCACTCACCTAACGCTAGGTGAGTGAGAGTCGGAGTAGATGAGGCAACAATCGCTGGTATCGAGGTCACATGCCCTGGTTCCAGGAACCACTGCACCCTAAAGCGCATAAATGGAAATCCATAAGAGTTTAGCTAATGAAGTTCAGTAAATTATTGCCTTTTGGCAAACCTTCCCAACTGCTGGTCTGCGAAACCGACGGTTTTTCGCTACGCGGCGCAGTATTGGTCCGCTCCGGTACGCAGGTCGTGGTGTTGCATCAAGCTAAAATCGAGCAAGTGGATATGGCCGATGCGGTCGCCGACTTAATTGCCGCGTTGAAAAACGACGGCTGGCATGGCGGCGGTTCGGCGGTGTTGCTGTCTCCTGCGGTGTTGTCGACACTGGTCGAGTTGCCGGTCAATCCGAAAAAACCCAGGCCGCTTCAGCAGATGATGGAATTGGTGCGCTGGGAGGTCGAGCCGTTGTTGATGCAGCATATGACGCGCTGGTCGGTCGGGCATTTGCTGGTCGGACAGGGCTACATGACCGAAGAACAAGCGCAAGCGGTGATGGATTTACAGCAAGGCAAACCGAACAAAGCCGGCGGTTTGGCGCTGTCCGACAAGTTTTCGTTGCGCCGTTTCGGCGATTTGGCCGAGGAATTGGGCTATATCAAGCGCAGTCAACTCAATGCTTGTCTTACCGGTCAGGAATGGCTTAAATCGGACGACGAGACGATCGAATGCGGCTGGGCCGCTCAAGGACCGGTGGAGGACATACCGGGCACATTCAGTTGGTTGGTGAGTTGTGTCAACAAGTCTTTGTTGCAGCGATGGATCGACGTGTTTGCCCGTCAAGGCGTGAAACTGAAGTCGTTGTATCCATTGACCGGCTGCAGCACGACGCTGCTCCCGAAAAACCCGTCTTCGGAGTTGATTCTGGAGTCGCATCGCGGCATGACTTACGGTATGCGGCTGCATGCCGGGCGCATCGCCGAGCAACGTCAGTATTTAAACGTTACGAAGACGCCCCTTGAAATTTGTCTGGAAAATTATCATGCCTTGCATGGCGCGCCGAACGAACCGGTATGGTTGGCGTGCTGGCACGACGACGCGCATGCTTTGGCGCAGGAGATGCGGCAGATGCTCGAAATCGAGGTTGAGATCATCACCGATCCGGCCATCGGTACGGCTTGTTCTCCTGGCATGGTCGGTGCGGCGAGGCACGCGTTCGGCTTTGCCGGCGACGAACGCTGCGTCGGCGTGCGGAATGGCGGGCCGCTGCCGCCGCTGCCGCAGCGAATCGAGGTCCGCGGGGCAGCTTTGGCAGTAGTGTTGCTGCTGTCGATCGGGGCATCCGAAGTCTCGCTGATGGTTCGCAAGAGTTCCGTTGAAACGCACAAGCAAGATGTCGATTCGCGCTGGAAAGTCGTCGACGAGGCGACGAAACGCATTAACGCCCAAATCCAGGAGATCGAAAAACGGAAACAAGCATTGGCTCAGAAAAAAGCCGATTTGGCGCATCTCGAAGCGATGTTGGATTTTTACAGTAACGCTGCTCCTCAACGAACCGCGCTTGTTCAAGGCGTTTTAGGCGTGCTGCAGACTGCGGTGACCGACGAGGTGATCATTGTCGCCATCGATGAAACGTCGAAAAGAGGCAATACGGTTCCCGCGCCCATCTCGCCTTCCGAAGCGCAAGACAAGCGTGTCGAAGTGGAAAGCTTTCATCTCGATGCATGGGCGATTTCCGAAGCGGCGGCGCAAACATTCATTCAAAAAATGAAGGAAGCGATAGCGCCCTGGCAATTGGAAATCCGAGACGCGCATGTCACGAGCCGGGCCGGACCGCTCAATCTCGACGGTTTCGGCGTTTCGATGCGGTTGGTCAAATTGGTACAGACAGATCGCATCTCGCAGCTTCAGCAGAAGGCGGTCCGGTCGTGAAAATACCCCGTTTGAACAATCGCGAACAACTGCTGATAGCGTTGTCGATCGTCGTCATCGTCGGCGGCGGATATGGCGTTTTCCGTTTTTGGCCGACCCACCAAACTATTACCGCGATGCAAAAAAGCGCGAAAGCGACCGAAAACCGCTTGCTGAAGGCTAGAATTCCCGATGAGCCGATCGAAGACGTCGATAAGCTCATCGAACAACTCGAAGACCGGGAGCGGGCGATCGAACTTGTGCGCACGCAGTTCGAGGCCTTGGAAACTCGGTTGGCTCCGTTCGACTCGCAGGAAATGATCGTCAGCATCTCTCGGCTTGCCCGGGATTCTCAGGTGCGGATTCGCGTCAATGAAGCGTTTAAAGCGGCAGCGAAACGAGTCGGCGTCGCGAGTAAAAAAAACAATACGAAAAATAGAAAACGCCGGGGCGTCGAATCGAAACAAACAACCCCGCTCATTTTGCCTGAGACGAGCAGTTGGATCGATAGAATGTCACCCGGAACGATGTTTCATCGTCCACTACAACGCATCGAGTTGGAGGGTTCGTTCGTGTCGATCAGAAAATTCATACATGGGCTCGACAAACTGCCTTATCAAGTCACGGTTTTGCGTTTGAAGATAGAAAAACTGCCGGCTCTCGCGCCTACCGGTTATCCGCAAACGCTGGTGTGCGGATTGGTGTTGGCTTTATAGGAAAGACATTTTGTGGCATTGACAGACGAGCAGTTAATCGATGCGGGCATGCGTAGCGGTTTGATCGATCCGGCGGTACTCGAACGCCTGCGTCTTGATGCCCGCCGGCAGCGTGTTCCGGTACTCGGTGCCGTGCAGGCTTACTACCGTTTTCCGCTGTCGGCGCTATACCGTGCGGTGGCCGAACAACGCAGCGTGCCTTACATCGATTTGAATGCCTTGCCCATTGACGGACAACTGTTAAAAAAAATCCCACCGAGTTTGGTGCGACGTAAACTGATACTCCCGGTTGTCGACAACGACCGAACGATGCTTGCCGTCGCCGACCCGGGCGATCGAGGCATGCTCGATTCGGTTCAACGTTTACTCGGTCTCACGCTGCCGGTTGCCATGGCCGATTTGTCGTTGTTGCAACTCAAAATTACACAGACTTTAGCCGGCAAAGGCGTCGAAACGGCCTCGGGAGCGACCGCGGACGACGCCGATTTAGTCGCCCTGCTCGATACGATAGTACGCGAGGCTTATTACAACCGGGCGTCTGATATCCATTTGTTGACCGAGACGAACGGGTTACGCGTACGTTTACGCGTCGACGGCAAGCTGCGGGATTATCCTGTCGATGCAAACGGCGCCGTTGCCCCCGCATTGGTATCGCGCGTGAAAGTTTTATCCGGGCTCGACATCGCCGAGCAGCGCATGCCGCAGGACGGCGGATTTTCGTATCATCTGGCGCCTCCGATCGACAAGGCGTTCAACATCCGAGTCGCGACGGCGCCTACTCGCTTGGGCGAACGCGTCACGATGCGTCTGCTCGCTCAGGAGTCGGGCGGATTGTCGTTGACCGAGCTGGGCATGTTGGACGACGATTTACACCAATTTCGAACGGCGATTCATAAACCCTACGGCATGATCTTGCTGACCGGCCCGACCGGAAGCGGTAAGTCGACGACCTTGTGCGCCGCGTTGCAAGAGATCAACAGCCCGGATATTAACATCATGACGGTCGAGAATCCGATCGAATATGTGATCGACGGCATCTCGCAAATTCAAACGGGACCGAAGATCGGCTTCGCCGATGCCTTGCGCTCGTTTTTACGACACGACCCCGACGTGCTGATGGTCGGCGAGATTCGCGATCATGAAACGGCCGATGTCGCGGTCAAGGCGGCGATGACCGGGCACATGGTGTTTTCGACACTGCATACCAACAATGCGATCAGTGCCGTGACGCGGTTGATCGATATCGGCTGCGAACCGTTTTTGATCGGCTCTACGATGACAGCCGTGATCGCACAGCGCCTGGTTCGGCGTCTATGCATGCATTGCCGCAAGCCCCGGATCGCGAGTCGTGACGAATTGCTTGAACTGGGTGCCGAAGACGAAAGTCTCGAGCTATTCGAGCCGGTCGGCTGCGCGGTATGCCAGGGTTCGGGGTTCAGGGGGCGTTTGGGTTTGTTCGAAACCCTGTGGTTCGATGAAAAACTGGCGCGGATGGTCGCGCGCGGCGCCGATGAAGAAGCTTTGGAAGCCGGCGCCGGCGAGCGCTTGAAGTTCATGTGGGAAGACGGCTGTCGGAAGGTTCTTATGGGGCTGACGACATTGGACGAATTGCGTGACGTGGCCGTTCATAAAACACACGAGACGATGGAGCTGAGCTGATATGCCGCAGTTTTCTTACGTTGCGCTCGATGCGGGCGGAAACGAAATTTCCGGAAAATTGCAGGCGGACGATGGTCCATCGGCGGCGATGATTTTACGGCAACGCGGTTTGCGCGTGATGGAGTTGAAACAAGGACGGGGCCGTTCCGGTTTTTTGGGACAAGAAAATTTTTCGGATTGGTTGGCTTCTCAGCGCTCGGTAAGCAATGGATCTCTGATTTTTTTCTTCCGGCAGATGTCATTCATGCTACGCGCGGGTCTACCGGTCGCTCAGGCGCTCGAGCTCGCCAAGGCGCAATTGACTAGTCCCCGGCTCAACCTGACCATTCGTTTGATGTTGAAGGATATCGAAGCCGGACAGTCATTGTCGGCGGCAATGGGAAAACATCCGGCGGTTTTTCCGGACATGGCGGTGAATTTGGTCGTCGCCGGCGAGAGTACCGGCGATCTCGATGCGATCATGGACAGGCTCGCGGTTCATTTGGACAAAAAGGCGGCGCTACGCGCGCAAATGATCAATGCGATGATTTATCCGGTCGTGGTGATTCTGGCGGCGATCGGCGTCGGCACTTTCATGGTCGTCAAGATCATTCCGAAATTCGCCAAGTTCCTGTTGGGCAAGGGCAAGGTATTACCGCCGTCGACGCAATTGTTGATCGATATTTCGGATAGCGTGCGTGCCAACGGCTTGTTTATCGTCAGCACTCTGATCGTTTCGATTGCCGTCCTGTTGCTGCTGTACCAGACCCGGTTCGGTCGATTATGGGTTGACCAAATTCTGTTGCGGTTGCCGGTAGTGGGGAACTTATTAGTAAACGGTTCGATGGCTCAGATGTCTTGGGCACTGTCAATTTTGCTGCGTAGCGGCGTGACGGTCTTCGATGCGACAAAAATCACGGCCAATTTAATCGGCAACCGGGTCTATTCGGATAAATTGCGGGAAACGTCCGCAAAGATACTCGAAGGGCGCGATGTTTCCAGCAGCCTCGATCATCCTAAAATACCGCCGCTGGTGGTACAGATGATCGCGGTCGGCGAGAAAAGCGGTAGCATCGATCACGTATTGCATGAACTGGCCGTTTATTACGAAAAGCTGATGGAGATCGCGATCAAGCGGCTTTCGGCGATGCTAGAGCCGGCGATGATACTGGTAATCGGCGGCATGGTCGGATTCGTTTATTACGCATTTTTTCAGGCGTTGTTTTCGCTCGTATCGGGCGGGCGCTGACGTTATGAAATACATGGCATGCGCCCCACAACCATTAAGTCAATCCAACAGGGATTGCCTGGATCAAGACCACAATAACGAGAAAGCCACCTCACCATCCATGACCTCTGTGTCCCCCCCGGTGCACAGAAACTATTAACCTAAATTCGGCAGTTAAACCATGAAGCACATGAAGTTCATGAAGGATTTCAAGAAATTACCTAATTCTTCTCGCTAACCTTTTTGGTGAGCGAAAGCTCGATTCATACGCGTAATAAGTTATTGAATTAACTTCCTATTCTTCATGATCTTCATGGTGAAATGCTTTTTCTAGGATTAACGCAATCATAGCCTAACTGACTAGCAGTGAGGTTTTGCGTATTTAAACACTCTTGTGGAAACACAAGATTTTAAAGAAGATGATTATGTACAGAATATATCGTATTTGCAGTTTGTCGTTGGGCATCGGGTTGATATACTCGGCAAGCAGTTGGGCCGACAATCGCCAACTCTCTTATCAATCAAACCCATCCGCCTACACGAATCAACAATGGGTGCGGGACCCATTTACCCCCAGCGCGTTGATGTATGAAACCGTCGGAGCACAGACAGGACACGCGAATGGCGCGTTCGGTTTCGTCCCCTCCCGCGAATCGATGCGTATCCCCAATATGAAATTGCGCGGCTTGCTGAATCAGGAAGACGAGTTTATCGCCTTGCTCGAAGTCGTTGGTGTCGGAACTTTCATGGTACGCGAAGGAGACGAGTTCAATATCGATCCGTCGCAGCCCAACAATGCGATTCGCATCGATAAAATCACCCGGCTCAGCGTGACGGTCGAGACAGGCATGCTCGGTTCGATACGAGTTTTAAGATAATTGTTGGATGTATACCCATCGCAGATCAAAATTCGGCACCAGGGTGTCCGTCAAAGGACGCCGTAAACCCAGCACCTAAATTCCATAGGTCTTTGGCAATGATTCAAAATCATGGCTTATTTAGGTGCTGGGTAAATACATCCCTGTAGGCTCTATGCCAGCTCCATGCTGGCAAAGCCTTTGCCGCACACCCTGGCGCCTCCTCAGGCACTGCCGACATTTGAAGTGCGAAAGGTATATTACCACGGACCCGTTGGGATCGATGCTTTGACTGCCTACACAATATCAGTATGCATTCCCACGGAGGACCGTGGGAATGAGGTTGCGTTCGACATCGCCGTTATCAAGAACGAACATACCCAGGAATTGATGCAGCAAGACAAGCAGCATGGAGCTGGCATAGAGCCTACATGGACGTATCACCTAGCGCCTAAATTCTATAACCCATTGGCTATAAGCTAACCACTTTGGTAATTTAGGACTGGGTTCACGGTCACGATAGCTCCACTAGAACAAGGTTTCATTTTTGAACATTTCCAACAACCGCTCAATTTCGCCGGATGCTCCTGCCAAGGAATTAGGCGTTGATTGCTCCCAAATGTCGAAACAGCCGTCAAGGCTCTCTAACTCTTCATCGTTAACTTTATTAAAGCCCATCGTCCAATCTGAAAAAGCACGCTCTTTAATTTGCTTCTTGTAAATAACCGAGACCTTTTGGTGCCTTGAGTCTTCTTTAATGCGGTTAAACGAGTCCAGCACGACTTCTTCCTCGCCTTCCAATATTTGAATAAAAAAAGGGTCAAGATGAAGCAGCATGCCGGTAATATTTAATTTGTTATTTTTTTCTCTTGCTTTTTTAAGCAAGGCTTTCAAGTCGTCATCGGACATTTCCTGACTTGAAACGCTGGTATAAACCAAACAATAAAGCGGCATTAACACTTCTCGCTACAACTTAACGCATTAAACAAGTGGCGAGTTTACCCCAGGACTCTTCTCATTGCCAGGCATAGCCTCTTCCAATGCTAAATGAGTCTGACAAACGCTTAAATCTTGTTCATGACAAGAAAATGAAACTTATCGTGAATATACCTTAAGCACTACCGAAGTTTGAAGTGCGAAAGGTATATCAGCGAGCGCTGCGGGCGTGCGCCCGCTAAGGAATCGGAAAGGATTGCGTGTTTGTTATAATCCGGCGTATAAGGAACTTTCGGTATCGATGATTGGATTATTTACCGTATTTTTTACGGAATTTATCAACCCTTCCTGCGGTGTCGACTACTCGTTGTTTACCGGTATAAAAAGGATGGCATGCGGAGCATACCTCAACTTGAAGATCCTTACCCAATACGGACCCGGTTTCGAAGGTATTGCCGCAACCACAAGTGACTGTGATTTGTTTGTATTCTGGATGAATGTCTGGTTTCATGTTTGCTTCCAAATTACCCGTTAATGGGCCACGTACTTATTAATGAACTGCGTATGATACTGTTTATATAAGTGAATCGCAATATCAATTTTTGGTCGATTCCTTATGGTGCTTGTTTCTTTCTCCACGCCGGGCGGGGTATTTAACACATACCGAATGTTTCGATTTACGTTAAATATTTCGGTTGTAATTATTCATACTCCCCTATCGTTCTCTCGCTCCAGCGTCACCGCCATTAAGTTAAACACCACAGAAATAAATAATGCTTGCATTCAGGCTCTACTGTGCATCAAAAGCTTGCCATCCATGGCACTGGATTCCGCCAATCCCTGGCGGAATGACGCGTTATTTGCTTAAGTTGGCGCATATGGGTTGCGCCGGTCTCAGGAAGCTGGAGAGACTTTGAAAGTATTCAATATTACGAAATAACCATGAAGAACACGAAGCCACACGAAAAATTAAATTTTTGATTTTATAGTCTTTTTCTTCATTATCTTCATGTTCTTCATGGTAAATAAATTGTTTTATGATGTATTCACCAATACTTTCACAGTCTCTGGAGCGTGGGAAATCTCGTATTCCGCTACGCTACATTCGGGCTACGTACTCCTCGTCCTGCTTAGAAAACCATCGCCAAACGGCTAACTTCGCGCGTAGCGCCTCATTAACACCAGCACCAAAACGATTGCCGGCAATCCGACCGATGCGGAATAGATGAAAAACAATTCATAACCGTAATGTTCGACCACTATCCCCGAGAAGCCGCCTAAAAGTTTCGCGGGCAGCGTCATCAGCGAACTGAATAAGGCGTATTGGGTCGCGGTATAGGCCTTACTGGTCATACCCGATAAGTAGGCTATGAACACCGAGGTCGCAATACCTCCGCTGAGATTATCGGCGCTGACGGCGCCGGCGAGCAAAACCAAGCTGGGCTCCGATACGGCGAGCAGCACGAAAAGTAAATTGGTCGCGGCGGCCATCACCGCGCCGAGCAACAAAGGCTTCATGATGCCATAGCGGGCCACCAATACGCCGCCAAGCGAGGCGCCGGCGATGGTCATGAAAAACCCGAAAATCTTGCTGATGTCGGCAATTTCTTTTTTACTGAAGCCGATATCCAAATAAAACGGGTTCGCCATCACGCCCATCGTGATGTCGCTCATTTTATAAGTCGCGATCAGCACCAGTATCATCAAGCCGAATTTGCCGTTCCGCGTAAAAAACTCGACGAACGGACTTAACACCGCATCGGAAAACCAGGCGCCCAATCGAGCCAGCCAATTTCGGCGCTCCGAAACACCCAGAGCGGATTCCACTCTTCGCGCCAATTTCCGCGCTTCTTGATCTCCGTTAGCGAGCGGTTCGTCAATGATCAGCGTGGCCGCGACACCGACCAGCATGCAAGCCGCCATTAGTTGATAGGCAATCGCCCAATCGAAATACTCGGCCAGATAAAACGCGCCGGCCCCGGCCACCAGCAATGCAATCCGATAGCCGAGCACATACATCGCCGCCATCGCGCCTTGATATTCGACAATGACCGCTTCGATTCGATAGGCATCGATGACGATATCTTGGGTCGAGGAACAAAACGCCACCCAAACGGCGAATATCGCTATCCATTGCAATTGCGATTCGACATCGGCGCTCGCCATGCCGACCAGGCCTGCGGCTATGCCCAATTGAGCCAGCAACATCCAGCTGCGCCGCTTGCCGAAACACTTGGTCAACCACGGCAGCGGCAGCGTGTCGACCACCGGCGCCCAAAATACCTTGATGGAGTATGTCACGCCAACCCAGCTGAAAAAACCGATGACGGACAATTCGACGCCGACATCGCGAAGCCATGCCGACAGTGTCGAAAAAACCAATAGAAAGGGAAGACCGGCTGAAAAGCCGAGAAAAACCATACCCAGCACGCGGGGCCGGGTATAGACAAGGAAGGCTTCGCGCCATCCGCTCTTAACAGCCATCATGCCGGCAACCGGCAATCAAGCAGCGGAGCGTCAACGCGAAGCCGAAGCGCCATGTTTAGCCGTTCACCAAGTAGTGAGCGAAAATACTGGCCGCATAACCTGCAGCAATCGCCGGCGTCCATTTCAGATGACTGAAAAAAGTGTATTTATGATTCGACTGCCCCATCAAGGCTACACCCGCCGCCGAACCGATCGACAACATCGAGCCGCCGACACCGGCGGTCATCGTCACCAACAGCCACTGATACAGATCCATATCCAGCCCCATGTTCAATACCGCGAACATCACCGGAATGTTATCGACGATCGCGGACATCACGCCGACCAGTATGTTGGCCGAGGTAAATCCGAGTCCGTCGTACATTGCCGCCGACATCAGCTCAAGATAGCCGATATAGCCCAAACCGCCTACCGCAAACACGACGCCGAAGAAAAAGAACAGAGTATCCCATTCGGCATCGCGCACTTTATTGAAGATATCGAATTCATAATCTTCATTGCTACGATAGAGCGTGGTGATATGAAAACCATAGAGCATCAAGATCGAAAGACCGAACATCATGCCCATGAACGGCGGCAAATGCAGGAATTGTTTGAAGCTGACCGCCGAAACGATAGTCAATGCGAACAACACGCAAACCGTTACCGCGCCCGGTTTCAATTCGATTGCCGCTTCGTGAACCGCTTCGGGCTGCTCATCGGGCACCGCGAAATGCATGAAGGCGGCCGGCACCAGATAATTAACTGCTGAAGGAATAAATAATGCGAAAAAGTCGAAAAATTCCGCATAACCGGCTTGCCATACCATCAGTGTGGTGATGTCGCCAAACGGACAAAACGCGCCTCCGGCATTTGCCGCGATCACCAGGTTAATCAAACCGATCGTGATAAATTTATCGTTTTTCTTGCCGACCGCCAATACGACCGCGCCGACCAACAAAGCCGAAGTCAGGTTATCGGCAACCGACGACAAGAAGAACGTGATGACGCCGGTTATCCAAAACAGCTTACGATAACTGAACTGTTTTCTGACCAACCAGGAACGAAGCGCTTCGAATACATTACGCTCGGCCATCGCGTTGATATACGTCATAGCTACCAGCAAGAACAGCATCAAGGCCGCGTATTCTTTTAGGTTATGCTCGAAGGCTTCGTGCAATTCTTCGGTTGAAACGCCTTTCGAGGACGCCAAAACCGCCGCATGCGCCCAAATAATTCCCGCCGCAAAGATGACCGGCTTGGATTTTTTCAATCCGGTAAACTCTTCGGCCATCACGAAACCGTAAGCGATGACGAAAATTAATACCGTATAGATACCTCGCTCGGTACCGGTTAGATTTAGGTTTTCAAACCCGCCCGCCAGCGCCAGCTCCGGCAAACACAAAGCCAGCATCACAAATATAAGCCGCAACAAAAGAACCCCCTGATTTAGTAAATTATTGGAAAAACGAACATTAAAATTTTTAAAGCGGGATATTATAACCGCATAATAAACTTTGTCATTTTATCCGTGTCGGTATAATATTGCCGGTTTGTAATTATTCACCCCTCCCCCTATTGTCCCCACGTTTCAGCGTGGGAACGAAGACCGAGACGCTCTAGCGTCTCGTACCGCTGGAGCGGTACTCAGGCATTCCCACGCAGAGCGTGGGAACGATAATTACCGGGGAGCTGAATAGTTACGCCGGTTCACTTATTCGCCCTCCTAGGGCGCTTTTCCAACAGCTCATCCTCACTATGTACCAATACACTCAAGACGATCAAACGCTCATTGATGAACGTGTCGCCCAATTCAGAGGCCAAACCGAACGCTTCCTGAAGGGAGAACTCGACGGCGATCAATTCCGCGCGCTTCGCTTAATGAATGGCTTGTACATTCAAACTCACGCGCCGATGCTGCGCGTGGCCGGCCCTTACGGCCTGCTGTCGTCCAGGCAATTGCGCAAATTGGCCGAAATCGCCCGTAAATACGACAAGGGCTATTGTCATTTTACGACGCGCCAAAATATTCAATACAATTGGCCCAAGCTCGAGGAAGTTCCCGACATTCTCGCGGAACTGGCCGAGGTTCAAATGCATGCGATTCAAACCAGCGGCAACTGCATGCGCAATACGACGACCGACCCTTTGTCCGGCGTGTGTAAGGATGAGATCGAAGACCCGCGCCCCTACTGCGAAATCATTCGCCAATGGACTACGTTGCACCCCGAATTCGCGTTTTTGCCTCGCAAGTTCAAGATCGCGGTCAGCGGCGCGCTGCACGACCGGGCCGCGACGCAATTTCATGATATCGGCCTGCATTTGGTCAAAAACGATGCCGGCGAAGTCGGTTTTAAAGTTTTCGTCGGCGGCGGCCTAGGCCGCACGCCGGTCATCGGGCAAGTCATTCGTCCGTTTCTGGAAAAAAAGCATCTACTGTCTTATCTGGAAGCCATCGTCCGCATTTACAATCTGTTCGGGCGCCGCGACAATAAATACAAAGCCAGAATCAAAATTTTGGTTAAAGAAGAAGGCCTCGAAAAGATCACCGAATTGGTCGAGCAAGAATGGCAGTTGAACAAAGATAGTCTCGAATTGAGCGACGAGCGTATAGAATCCATTAAAGCCCAATTCGCGCCGCCGGCTTACGAAACCGGCGCCGACCTTGACGGCAGTTTCAATGAGCGACTTCAAGAAAGCCCGGCCTTTGCAACTTGGGTTCAACAGAATACGGCCGATCACCGCGTGCCCGGTTATCGTGCGGCCTTCATTTCTCTGAAAGCACCCGACGCCCCTCCCGGCGACATTACCGATACGCAATTGGACTTGGTCGCCGATTTGGCCGACCGCCTCAGTTTCGGCGAAGTCCGCAGCACTCATAGGCAAAATTTGGTTTTGACCGATGTCAAGCAGGCAGATTTGTTCACCTTATGGCAGGAGCTCGACGCCGCCAAGTTAGCCACGCCGAATATCGGCTCTGCAACCGACATCATCTGCTGTCCGGGACTCGATTTTTGCTCGCTGGCCAACGCAGGTTCCATCGGCATTACCCGCGAAATCAATCAGGCCCTGGACGATCTCGATTACCTGCACGATCTCGGCGATATCAAGATCAACATCTCAGGCTGCATGAACGGCTGCGCGCATCAAAGCGTCGGCCATATCGGGATTCTCGGCGTCGATAAAAAAGGCGAGGAATGGTATCAGATCACGCTGGGAGGTTCGTCCGAAAACGAAGCCGCGATCGGCGATAGACTGGGACCCGCGGTTGCCAAGGACCAAATCACGCGGGCCATACAAGACATTCTCGATGTTTACATCAAGCAAAGACAAGAAGACGAGTCTTTCTTAAATACCGTTAAACGCGTCGGCATTACGCCCTTTAAAGAGCAAGTTTATGCAAATCATTAAAGATAAAAAAATCACCGAAGACAATTGGCAATTTGTCGCCGATGATCAAGACATCCCTCAAACCGGCGATATTACCGTTTCCGCGTCTCGTTGGTTGAACGATAAAGACTTCCTGACTCGGCGCGGCGGACAAACCGGTATCAGAATCCGTACGACCGACCAGCTTGAAGACATTGCCGTCGATCTAGCCGGAATGCCTTTGGTCGAATTGGACATCGCGATGTTCGGCGACGGGCGCTCGTTCAGCCAAGCTTGGTTGCTGCGCAACCGCTATGATTACCGGGGCGAAGTTCGCGCGGTCGGCAATTACCTGATCGATCAGATATTTTATCTGCACAGAACCGGCGTCGACGCCTTTCAATTGGATGAAAGCAGAAAGCCGGAAGACGCGCTGGCCGCATTGAACGATTTTTCGGTGGCTTATCAGCCGTCGGTGAATTAGCCGCTTCTCAGCTCTTATGCCGTAATTATTCCCCCCTATCGTTCCCACGCTCCAGCTCTCGCCGTTATACACAAGTATCGGTAAACTTGCTAAACAGAGGTCATCGTATACCTGGAAACGGTGCTGTTTGATAAATCTGCGGATATTGAACATCAGTGGCTTTCCCTCACCTAGCGTTAGGTGAGGGACGACGAAGGCGTCGCTCCCACAAGGGGGCGGATGCTCTGTGGGAGCGATCCCCAGATCGCGATTTCGAAGTCGGGAACGTTGGGCGACAAAAAATGGTATCGAAGCCTCATTAGCTAAAGTTGAAAACAGTAATTTTTGACTTATGTATAACGATGAGCACGGAGCGGGTTATTCAACCTGCTCCGAACGTTTCGATTTGCTTCAACCATTTCAGCTTGCTTCAGCCACGGGTGAAGCGTTTAGGATATAACTACAAAGCCCGTCTTGCCAGAGGCTCCTTTTATTAGCCGCAGACTTTTTTCATGACTTCGCCGATCTCGGTGGGCGAGCTGACCATTTCTACGCCGGCCGCTTTCATCGCGGTAATTTTGCTTGCCGCCGTACCTTTACCGCCGGTCACGATCGCTCCGGCATGACCCATGCGCTTGCCGGGCGGCGCGGTTTGTCCGGCGATATAACCGACCACCGGTTTCGTGACATGCGCCTTGATATATTCGGCCGCTTCCTCTTCCTCGCTACCGCCGATTTCACCAACCATGACGATGCCGTGCGTTTGCTCATCGGCCTGAAAACGGCTGATCACGTCGATGAAATTCATGCCGTGAATCGGATCGCCGCCGATGCCGACGCAAGTGCTTTGCCCCAAGCCTTCGCGCGTCGTTTGATGCACCGCCTCGTAAGTCAATGTCCCTGATCGCGACACGATACCGATCTTGCCGGGCTGATGAATAAAACCCGGCATGATGCCGATTTTACATTCGCCCGGCGTGATGATGCCGGGACAATTAGGGCCGATCAATACCGTATCGGAACCGGCCATCGCGGCCTTGACGCGCAGCATGTGCAATACCGGAATGCCTTCGGTGATACAGACGATCACTTTGATGCCGGCATCGAAGGCTTCCAATATCGCATCGGCCGCATAGAAAGGCGGCACATAAATCACCGTAGCTTCAGCCTGCGTTCTTTGCACGGCCTGTTCGACCGTATCGAACACCGGTAAATCGCAATGAGTCTCGCCGCCGCGCCCGGGCGTTACGCCGCCGACCAACTGCGTGCCGTATTCGAGCGTTTGCAACGAATGGAAAGTGCCTTGTTTACCGGTAAAGCCCTGACAGATGACTTTCGTCGCTTTGTTCACCAAAATGCTCATACACCCTCCGCCAGTGCAACTACTTGTTCGGCAGCCTTTGCTAAGTCATCCGCCGCCACTAAATTCAATCCCGACTCCCGCAATAATGTACGCCCCGCTTCGGCATTCGTGCCTTCGAGCCGAACCACGACCGGAACCTTAACACTAACCTCCTTGACTGCGGCCAAAATGCCTTCGGCGATCACGTCGCACTTGACGATGCCGCCGAAAATGTTGACCAGCACGGCCTTGACGTTCGGGTCGGCCAGGATCAATTTAAACGCTTCGGCGACTTTTTCGGTATTCGTTCCGCCGCCGACATCAAGGAAATTAGCAGGACTCCCGCCTTTCAACTTCACCAAGTCCATCGTCGCCATCGCAAGGCCCGCGCCGTTGACCATGCAACCAATGCTGCCGTCCAAGGTGATGTAATTAAGCCCGAACTGCTGCGCCTTATGTTCCTTTTCGTCCTCCTGTCCCGGATCGCGCATCGCGGTAATGTCCGGATGCACGGCGACCGCGTTGTCGTCGAAATTGATCTTTGCATCGACCGCGATCAATTCGCCCGAGTCCGTCGTCACAAGCGGGTTGATTTCGATCTGGCCGGCGTCTTTTTCGAGTAACAGCTTATAGATACCAGCCATGATTTTTTCGAGACTCTTGAATTGCGTAGACTCAAGTCCGAACGCAAATGCGACTTTGCGGCATTGATAAGGCTGAAGCCCAGCAGCCGGGTCGACTTGAAACGAAATGATGCGGTCCGGCGTTTTTTCCGCAACTTCTTCGATATCCATGCCGCCGGCCGCCGATGCGATAAAAATTACGCGTTCGCTGCCCCTGTCAACCAATGCGCTCAAATAAAACTCGCGATCGATTCGTCCGGCCTTTTCGACATAGAGCGTCTCGACCGGCAAGCCTTCGGCTCCGGTTTGCTGCGTCACTAAGCGCGTACCCAACAATTTACGACTGAATTCGGTAATCTCGTCTAAACTTTTTGCGATATGTACGCCGCCTGCCTTGCCACGCCCGCCTGCATGAACTTGCGCCTTCACGACCCAGGCATTGCCGCCGAGTTCGCGCGCGACTTGTTCGGCATGCCCCGCCGTTTCAGCCGGACTGCCTTCCGGCACGGGAATGCCATAGAGTTTGAACAACTGTTTAGCCTGGTATTCATGGATGTTCATCGTTATTTTCCGGTGGTTATAAAATTACCTGATATCTTGCTTACATTTCGATCCAATTTGAAAATATAGCTTTCCGAATTAGACCGGTAAACAGACTCCCGTATTTATCTTGCTTTCGACTCGAACCTTTTTACTGTGAAATTTTGTAAATTTGGACTCTTTATCTAATTTTTCGACATACGGCGCTCTACAGAGCAAATGCCGGTTCCGAAGAAGGTGCGGTTGCTCGATCGACAGGCGCGGCGGCAAGGATAGCCGCCGTCGAGCCTACATGGACGTATTCACCCAGCCCCTAAATTCCATAGCCCATCGGTCATGGTTAATAGTCTTACTAATTTAGGGGCTGGGTCCTGTCGAGCGAGTGACCGCACCCTCCGCCACGCCTCGAACTGTCATTTGCCGGGGCGATGACCGGGCCTTCATGAATGTTACTGTAGGTTTATTTTAACCAAGCCGCAATAAAACACCATGCTTAATAAACTCAAACCGGAAAACAAATCCGATATTATTTATCCTTGTCCTTTTTCGATGGGATACGGCATCCCGCGCCAACAAGCCTGGCTGCTATTAAAAGTCTTTCTGACTTACCGGCTGATTCTGGCTTGCTTATTCGTGATGTTATTCTTCAGCCGGCTCGGCCCCGGCACAGGCGCCCGTCACGACGAATACTTATTTATCGTCAGTGGCAGCGGTCATTTAGCGCTGACGATAGTATCCGGCTTTTGTTTATTGCGGCGACTGGTCAGCTATACCGTTCAGGCTCAAACGCTCATTTTCACCGACATTATCATCATTACACTGATCATGCATGCTTGCGGCGGCATTAACAGCGGCGTCGGCATCTTACTCGCCGCATCGATCGCCGCGAGCGGACTATTAATCGGCGGGCGATGCGCGCTGCTATTCGCCGCCATTGCCAGTTTAGCCATTCTTGCCGAGCAGATTTATGCGTTCCAAACCCATAGTTTCAGAGATACCGCGTATACCTATGCCGCGATGCTCGGCGCTTCATTCTTTACGATCGCAATGCTGGCCTATGCGCTCGCGCAACGCACCGAACAATCCACCGCGCAGCAAAAAACCATCAACCAACTCGAGGAACTCAGCAAATACATCATTCAACATTTACAATCGGGCATTATCATTTCCGATCGCGATCATCAGATACGGATGAGTAACGAAGCCGCCGCGAGACTTACGCAATGCTCGACAATGCCCGGTCATCTTCATACTATTTCTCCATACTTAGACGAAGCTTTCTCGTTCTGGCTTAACGACCCCAGCCAGGATTTCGCCGTGATTCCCTTAACGGACGGCAGCGAGATGCAAACCCGGTTTACAGCGCTTCCGACCCGGCACGAAGCGCTCAACATGATAATCTTGGAAGATATCGCGTTTTACAATCAGCGTTTACAACAAAGTAAACTCGCCTCTCTAGGGCAATTAACCGCCAGCATCGCTCATGAAATTCGCAACCCGCTCGGCGCCATCAGCCATGCAGGACAACTGCTTGCTGAAAACATCGAATTATCGGACGAAGACCGGCGTCTCACCGAAATTATTAGAGATCATTCGACCCGCGTGAACAAAATCATCGAGGATATTTTACAATTGTCCCGGCGTAGCGCTTCGTTACGTAAAAAAATCGACTTGATTCAATGGTTAGACGACTACATTGAGCAATTCTGCGCTGAAAACGGTCACGCACGCGATCTTTTCACCCTGACGACAGAATCGGAGCAAGCGCAAGCATTGGTGGACAAAGGCCATTTAAAACAAATTCTCGACAATCTGTGCCAAAATGCCTTGAAATACGGCAACCCCGAAAAAAAATCAATCACATTGGCGATCCGTCAACATGAGCAAATGCCCTGTATTGAGGTTATCGATTCCGGCCCCGGCATCGACCCGAGCCACCGCAAGCATCTGTTCGAACCTTTTTTTACGACCTCGGCGCACGGAACCGGTCTGGGACTTTATATTTCGAAGGAATTAGCCGAACTGAATCAAGCCCGGTTAAGCTATCATATTACCGACCGGAACCGAAGTTGCTTCCGGCTCTGTTTACCGAACGCCGAACAAACTTTGATTGAAATATGAAACACCCCCTAACGTTAATCGTCGACGACGAACCGGACATCCGAGAGCTTTTAAGCATTACGCTCAAGCGCATGAACATCGATACCTTGTGCGCGGAAAATGTCGGCTCGGCTCGCCAGTTGTTGCAACATCATCCGTTCGATCTTTGCCTAACCGATATGAAGCTACCCGACGGCAACGGACTCGAATTGGTCGAATACCTCCAAAGCACGGGTAGCACGATTCCGATTGCCGTGATTACCGCACACGGAAACATGGACACTGCGATCAAGGCAATGAAAGCCGGCGCCTTCGACTTTATCTCAAAACCGGTCGATTTACCGGTGCTTCGGCAAATCGTCACGAAAGCCCTACAACTAGGCCCCGACGCCGACACCAAAGAAAGACGCACACGACATATTTTATTGGGCGAATCGGAGCCGATGCGTCAAGTCCGGTCCAAAATCGACAAACTGGCACGTAGCCAGGCGCCGGTCTATATCAGCGGCGAATCGGGGTCGGGTAAGGAATTGGTGGCGCGCTTGATTCATCAGCAAAGCCCGCGTAGCGACAAGCCTTTTGTTGCCGTAAACTGCGGAGCAATTCCGCCCGAACTCATGGAAAGCGAGTTTTTCGGACATAAAAAAGGCAGTTTCAGCGGTGCAATTGCCGATAAAAAAGGTTTGTTTCAAGCGGCCGAGGGCGGCACGCTGTTTCTCGATGAAGTCGCTGATCTGCCTCCCTCGCTGCAAGTCAAATTACTCCGCGCGATTCAGGAAAAAAAAGTCCGCGCGGTCGGCGAACAACACGAAACACCGGTCGATGTTCGCCTCCTAAGCGCCACGCATAAAGATTTGAATCAATTGGTTCAGGAAGGGGGTTTTCGGCAAGACTTATACTACCGGATCAATGTCATCGATCTCAATATTCCGCCGCTTCGCGAACGAGGCGATGATATCGCGCAACTTGCCGAACATATTTTGACTTCGTTGAATAGCAACAACCTTTACCGAGTTCGGCTTTCGGAATCGGCGCTGACCGCATTGAAAAAGTATCGTTTCCCAGGCAATGTGAGGGAACTCGAGAATATTCTAGAACGCGCCGTTGCGCTCAGCGACGGCAAAACGATCGATTCGGACGATTTAAATCTGCCGATTAATCCGGAAATCGTTCCTGATGCCCCCGTGTTCAACCCGTCAAAAGCGTCGTTAGAAGATTATTTGGAAGATATCGAGCGAACCGCCATTACCATCGCTCTCGAAAATAACCGATGGAATAAAACCGCAGCGGCAAAAGAGCTGGGTTTATCGTTCCGCTCATTGCGTTACCGGCTAAAAAAACTGGGCTTGGACTAGACCTGTCTAAAAAAGTCCTTTTCGTCAATTCCAGTGTTCTCGCTTTTTAATCTCAACATGTCTTGGAAGGTGCGCGATGCGCACCCGACAATGCCATCCATTGAACGGCTAACAACACCAACTGTAAAGCGCCCGACCGTGGTGATACGGTAGCCTATTAAGCGCGGTATTTATCCATTTGCAGCAAGCTGTCCAAAGCCGTTTTGATTTTAGCATTAGCCTCATCGTCCAATTCACTGTTTTTATAGACTTTATCGAGCAAACCTTCTTTGACCATGGCCTCTTTTATCCAACGCTTGGCAAAGCGGTAATTGGTCGGAATGCTGGCCGTTTCGCCGGTCGCCGGATCGCGCAAACCGCTCTTGCTTGCAGACGATTCATTTTTTTCAGGCGCCTGTGCAACGGGCTCGGGCGCTTTTTTAGCAGTTCTCGGCGCCGGTTTATTTTCGACAACTTTCACTTCAGCGGGTTTAGCGGTTTCGGCTTTCGCCGGATGCGAACCCTCTTTTGCCTTAATGGCTTTCATATCGGCCATTTGATCGCCAACCACCGCATAAACTACATAAGCCACAAAAATCGTCGTTAAAATAAACAATATTTCCGCCATATTCCCTTCCTCCAGTTAATTAATTGAATTGCCCGGTTAATTCGCCATTCGGCATGATTATTAGGCTGTTTGTTATTATCTTTTTCATCGTTTAAAAAAGCCGTGAACTTATTCGTTATTTTTCTTAACCTTGTCACCGACCACCACATAGACGACATACGCGACGAATATCGTCGTTAAAATATAAAACCCCGTTGCCATCGATTACTCCATTTTGATTTGTTATTCTATTTTCGCCGAAAAAAAGGCCTTTTTTAATAAAAAACCAAGCGTTTGGCGATAACAGCGAATATACCAGAAGCCGCGCGACCGGGTAAACCGTAAATCCTTACCAACAGACCTGCCCTTTGGCCAAGCTCGGCAAGTCATCCCTTAATCCCATGGCATGACGGTTCAAATAATCTTTCAACGCCGCAGTATGATTGATACGGTTCATGCCGAACGAACGTAGTTTGGCGAACATTGGATTGTCGACCGCATAGGTTTTATTAATTAAATCCATACTCGCCATCATCATTAAATTATCGCCTTTACGCCAGCGTTCATAATGCCTTAAATATTGAACACCGGATAACGGCCGACCCGACCGTTTAGTGTCTATGACGGCTTCAGACAAGGCCGCGGCATCCAACAAGCCGGCATTGGCGCCTTGTCCGGCCAAAGGATGCATCGCATGCGCCGCATCGCCCACTAATGCAAAATGACTGTCGGTATAGCGGTCGGCAAATTGAAATTTCAGCGGAAAGGCCGCGCGCGGGCCGATCTTGAGCATGTTACCAAGAATACCGCCCGATGCTTGCTGTAATAGGCTTAAAAACTCGTCATCAGGCACTGTTAAATACTGTTGCGCAGTCTCGGTCGATAAGGTCCAGACAATCGAACACTGGCCATCGAAAAGGGGTAAAAAAGCCAACGGTCCTTCTTCGAGAAACCGTTGCCATGCTGTCGCTTGATGCTCGAGCTCGGTTTGCACGGTCGCGACCAAACCGTCTTGTCGATAGGGCCAACCCGTCACGCCGATACCGGCCATAGACCGCAAGGCCGATTCGCGCCCATCGGCGGCAACCACCAAAGACGCTTCAAAACTTCGCCCATCCGTCAATCTTAGGCGCCTGCCGTTTTCAATCAATTCCATGAACTCGATTTCGGCAGGCGTAATGCATTGAACGGTCGGCAAACTATCTAAAACATCCCAAAGCGCCGCGATCGTGATCCGGTTTTCGACGATATGTCCCAATTCGGTAAAAACCGTATCGGCGCAATCGAAATGCAAATAGCCATCGGAGCGACCATCCCAGACACGCATGTCTTTGTAGGGCGCGGCGCCTTTTTGCACGATTCCGCGCCAAGCACCGACCCCCTCCAGAATGGCCTGAGAGGCTTTGGTCAACGCCGATACGCGGATATCCCGCAGGCTTTCGTCCCATTGGCGTTCCGGACTGCGCCTGTCCAATAACAAGGTTTCGACCCCGCCATGCCCCAGCGCACAAGCCAAGGCCGCCCCGACCATGCCGCCGCCGACCACTATCACTTCCGCTTGCCTCGTCATCCGCCTTATCTCCTGTTGCCGACGCGCGGCAGTCTGCCGGCCAAGCCCATGGCATGACGAGTCAATAACGATTTACCTCCCGGCAAGGTATCGAGCAATGCCAAACCGAGATTTCTTGCCGCCGCCAATGCGATCCAATCATTCGAAAAAATCCTGACTACGTTATCGGTAAAGCCGATTATTTTATTTAGATCCTTGCGCCTGGATTGAGCATAACCTCTCAAGAACATCGAGTCGCCGATATCGCGTTCGCGCTTGGCTTGTTCGATCAGCATCTCAGCTAACTGCACGACATCGCGAAGCCCCAGATTGAAGCCTTGTCCTGCAACCGGGTGCAATTGATGCACAGCATTACCGATAATGACGGCACGCCCTTTCACCATCGTATCGGCCTGTACCAAGGTCAGCGGGAAGGCCCGGCGCGGAGCCGCCAAACTCAATTCTCCCAGGCGATAGCCGAAACACTCTTGCAATCGTTCGATGAATTCTTCGTCGGAAACCGACATCAAGCTTTCGGCGTCCCGGTGCGTATTGGTCCACACCACGGCGCATTGACTTCCTTGGATGGGCAATAAGGCCAAGGGCCCGGAAACGGTAAAGCGTTCGAAAGCGGTATTGCGATGCGGCAATGAGCAATTTATGGTCGTCACCAACGCCGTTTGTCCGTATTCGGTCGTTTGCTGCCCGATATCGAGCAATTTCCGCACCGAGGAATTACCGCCGTCGGCGCCGATCAGCAGCTTGGCAGTCAAGGTTATTGATTCGTCATGGTATTTGAGACTCGCGCCGACATCGCTATCGGTACTAGCCAAACCCGCCAATCGAGCAGGACTGAGTTTGACAACCCCGGTCCGTTCGACCAAGTCCGCGACATGGCTTTCGATATCGCGGGCCTTGATCACATAACCCAGTGCCTTGACGCCTTCCTTTTTCGCCGACAAGCGGGTTTTTCCGAAATGCCCGCGATCGGACACATGAATATCCTCGATCGGCGCGGCCTTATCGGAAACACCCTGCCACGCGCCGAGCGCATCAAGCATCGTGACGGTCCCGGTCGCCAATGCCAAGGCGCGATCGCCGGCCCATGAGTTTTGTAACTGTTCGCGGCTCTGCGCTTCGACCATGGCGATTTCGAGTCCCGAACCTTCAAGGGCCAAAGCCAGACAATTACCGGCCAATCCGCCGCCGATAATCAATGCATCGTATTGAGTCCGCATCAGGCCGCCTGCATCAACGCTTCAATGGCTTCAATGCTTTTCGGCACATTTACCGTCAAAATCTCGTAGCCGTCTTGCGTTACCAGCACATCGTCTTCTATTCTGATCCCGATACCCCGCCATTGCTCGTCTACTTGCTCGCAATCTTTAGGAATATAAAGGCCGGGTTCTATCGTCAAGACCATGCCCGGCTCCAATATCCGCCATTCGTCCTTGACCTTGTAATCGCCGACATCGTGTACGTCCATGCCGAGCCAATGCCCGATTCTGTGCATATAGAATTTTTTATAGGCTTCGTCCTTGATCAGTTTCGCTACGCGACCTTTCAGCAAACCCAATTTAACCAAGCCTTTGGTCAAGGTTTTTACCGATGCCTCATGAGCCTGATTCCAAGGATTGCCGGGCTTGATCTCGGCCAAGGCCGCCGACTGAGCATCGAGCACTAGTTGATAAAGTTGCTTTTGCGGTTCGGAAAAACGCCCGGAAACGGGAAAAGTGCGCGTGATATCGGCCGCATAGTGATCGCATTCGGCGCCGGCATCGATCAATAATAAATCGCCGTCGGTCAATTTAGACGTATTTTCGGTGTAATGCAGCACGCAAGCATTCTTACCGGCGGCTACGATCGAAGGATAGGCAACCGCCCTTAGGCCTTGCTGTAAAAAATGATAAATGATTTCGGATTCGATTTGATATTCATATAGACCAGGGCGGCATTTTTGCATCGCCTTGACATGCGCTTCGGCGGAAATTTCGGCCGCCTTGCGCATCAATTTGATTTCGGCCTCGCTTTTGAACAAGCGCATTTCGTGTAATATATGTTCGAGCGATACCAACTCCAAGGGCGCGTTGACGCCGGCGCGCGATTGATTGCGTAAATGGTGCACCCATTCGAGCAGGCGGTGATCCAAATCGCTATCCCGGCCCATCGGATAAAAAACCTTTTCTTTATTTTCAATGAGCCCGGGCAAAATTTCATCGATATCGTCGATTGGAAATGCATCGTCGGCGCCGTAATCGGTCGTTGCTCCGATCAAACCGGCATGCGCACCTTCCCAAAGCGCTTTTTTTTCATCGTATTCGCGGCAAAAAAGTAAATATTGTCCTTGCTGCCGACCCGGTATGAATACCGCAAGCGCATCCGGTTCGTTAAACCCGGTCAGATAATAAAAATCGCTATCTTGACGAAACGGGTAATGCACATCCCGATTACGGGTTTGCGCCGATGCGCTAGGTATCAATCCAATATTACCCTTGCCGATTTGTTGCATTAAGCGCTTACGGCGTTTTTTAAATTCTGCTTGCTTCATTTTTCCTCAGGTACGCTATTTCAGATTTAATGCGCGCTACCGCCGACGGAACCGGCCATTTCGTTACGAACTAACTGTACCGCAACTCGTAAGTATTCTTGAATTTCAGCAAAGGCTTCTTGGCCCTCTTCGCTATCATCATCGTCAGAGATGGCTTCCAGCTTTGTGATTTCCACAATATCCTTCACTATTTCGCCGACATCCCCAGTCCAATTTGAAGACGATTGACTAAATCCGATACCGAATAAAAAGCCTTGACACCAATCGCGCATCGCTTCAACGGCTTCGCTTAAGTTATCCTCTTCGACATCCGGCAACATTAAATCGAAAGTATAATCGTCATCCGTCAATAACGCTCTGGTTTGTTCGAACAAATCCCCTAACAAGATATTTCCGCCAGAAGCGTAAGCCCCTTCTCCGAATAGCTCATCCAACCAGTTTGATTGACTCGCTCTAACGTCAACACACAACATACCGGTTGCAATGCCATGCGCTTCTGCTGCCGACACCTCGGCCCCCTGTTGACGTAGCGTCTGATCGATTGTCTGATAAATCATTTTCTTGTTAAAAAGTACGGATTCCAAAAAATTAACCGGCTTATGCTAACATTGATTGACTTAATGGATAATACTGAGAGAAAGTTATTTTTAGCAATCCGTCATTTTCAGTACAATTAGCCAAGTTGCACATTCTATCTTCTTGAGTTTATTCGCAAGGTCAATTCGGCTGCTTCGCCTCTACCCCATTAGGAAAAGGCCGGAACATAAATCCGAAATTTACCAAGCGATGATTACACTTTATCTACTTAAATTATTATGCCAAACGCTGAAAACGACCATTCACTCGAATTAAAAGACTTGGAAGAAAAGCTTGATCTTTTGATCGAACAATACAATGCGATCAAAAATGAAAACCATTCGCTCAAGGTCAAGCAAGCGGAACTTGTCAAGCAAAAAGCCAAATTGCTCGAAAAAACCACATTAGCCAAAACCCGCGTCGAAGCGATGATCTCCCGTTTAAAATCCATGGAGCATGGCGCATGAGCAGAACACCTTCCGCTGTCACACTTGAAATTCTCGGCAAGGAATACAAAATCGCTTGCGAACCCGAGGAACAAGACGGACTGATAGAATCCGCTCGGCAACTCGACAGAAAAATGCGCCAAATCAGAGACTCCGGCAAAGTCAGCGGCACCGATCGGATTGCGGTAATGGCAGCCCTGAACATGGCTCACGAGCTCCATCTAGCCGAATCCCGCAACCGCGAACTGGAATTACATCTGCAGGATAGCCTGATAAAAATGAGTAATAAAATAGAAAACGTTTTGGAAATTACAGAAACGCGTTAAAATGAAGCCCTGTATCTCCTGCAGCGTTCGAGGGTGGGCTGGGTGTTTCCTGAACCTATATTTACCCCGGGAACAAATGTTCGAACTTGGTGTGCATACCCGCTTTACGCGGGAAGCCTGATAGGTCGTCTGCGTTCCCACTTGAACCATTGGTTCAAGGACGATAGCTCATTACGGCGCAGGTGGGAGATACTGCCTCTATTGCCTTTCCTATATCCATGAACTACTGGTTAATGAAATCCGAACCTAACGAGTTCGGTATCGACGATTTATTCAACAGACCCCATCAAACCGAACCTTGGGACGGCGTCAGAAACTACCAAGCCAGAAACATGATGCGCGATCAAATGAAGATCGGCGACTTGGCTTTCTTTTATCATTCCAACTGCGATATCCCCGGCATCGTCGGCATCATGAAAATTAGACGCGAAGGCTACCCCGACCATTTCGCTTTCGACCCCGACGACAAACACTTCGACCCAAAAAGCTCGCCCGAAAATCCGCGCTGGTTCATGGTCGATGTTCAATTCGTAAAAAAACTATCCCGAACGATCTCGTTGCAAGAACTGAAACAACACCCAGAATTGGAAGACCTCGCGCTAGTCAGACGCGGCAACCGCCTATCGATTATGCCGGTTTCGAAAGCGCAATGGGATTTCATACTGGGGCTTGAGTGAAACGATAGTATTTGATTTATGCTGGCATAAAAGATAGGGGCTCACGCGAAGGCGCAAAGACGCGAAGAGATATGAATATGCTGCTATCACACCCTGACATATCAGCAATGATAATCGTGTTATTTGCAGGTACTTTAATCTTTCTTAAAGTCCTTCGCATCACGCGAAGACGCTAAGCCGCGAAGGAATAAGGAGTCCAGTATGCCTAAAACTTATCACGCAAAATCAAGAATGGATGTTGAGGAAATATCTGCGATTGTGGTGGACACGGCCCTCAAATTGCATCGCGATCTTGGGCCCGGGCTTCTGGAATCGGTTTATGAATCGGTGTTATCCAAAATGCTGGAACAACGTGGGTTGTTAGTCGAGAGACAAAAGCCGATTCCTATTCGTTACCAGGGAGTGGAACTCGACGAAGGCTTTCGGCTGGACTTGCTAGTCAACGGTCAACTAATCGTGGAGTTGAAGTCGGTCGAAAATATTCATCCAGTTCATCCCAAACAGCTATTGACCTATCTACGCCTAATGAACCTTCCTCTCGGCCTGCTAATCAATTTCGGCGCACCACTCCTAAAGGACGGACTCAAGCGCATTGTCAATAACCATAAATTCGACTATTCCCCACGCAAAGGCACGATATGAACAACAATAAAGAATAATGAATTCGCTGCTATCACACTCTTTCGTAAAAGCAATAAACCTGTATGGCTAAAACTTATCACGCGAAGGCGCGAAGACGTGAAGAGTTAATGAATGATGAATGCGCTGCTATCACAGCCTGATTTACTAGCAAGGTTAACGTGTTATTTGCAGACTCTTGTTTATTCTTTCCTTCGCGTTGCCGCTAAACGATCCGGTTTTGACTTTTTGCTTTTCTTAGCGTCTTCGCGCCTTCGCGTGAGGAAAAAGATCACTTGATAAATAGCCGGGCGACGGCAGCCGCCCGACGATATGGCTTTTAGTGGCTAACTTCGACTCGCGCGCCTTTACTTTGCCCGATTCCGCCAAGCATTTGCACGAACCAAGGCGTGTCGATATCGAACGGTTTGCCGCCTTTGATGCGCGGGAATTCGATCGCACGCAAGACGTTGCCGTTGTCTTCGTCGTGACCGATGACCCCGGACTCGCGGCGTAATGCGCATTCGACCGCTAGATCGGCGCAGGATTTGATCAAACGGATATCATCGACGTTCGAGGCCGAAGCTCGCGAGAAATAACCCGATTTTTGAATCAAGGTTTTTTCGGCACCGATCATTTCGGCGAATTGCTCGCCGAACCATTTGCCCGGATTGACCGCATCGAGCTTGATGTGACCGAACGCATCGCGCGGAACTTCTTGGCCCTTGGACTGCATTTCGGCGACGATCGCATCGACACCAGCGCCTTCCGATACGAAAATATTGACGCAATCGACTTTATCCATCACTTCGCGCAAGCGCTTCGCTTCGGCTGCCAGGTCGATTTCCATTTCGGGAACAAAGACCCCGTGAACTTCGTATGCCGCACGATCGAGACCGATTTCAGGCAGCCATTCGGAGCGATCCAACAATTTACGGTATTCCATTGCGGTTGCGGCAGTCAGCCATCCGCAATTGCGGCCCATGACTTCATGAACAATCAGCATGCGCGGATTGGCGTTATACTCGGCCACGACATTTTGGAAATAATGAGCGCCTTGCTCCGCCGCAGTCCATGCGCCCAAAGATTGTTTAATCGGGAAAACATCGTTGTCGATCGTTTTCGGCAACCCGATAACCGTCAATCCGTAATCGTTTTTCGCCAAGAAGGCCGCCAAATCGGCTGCCGCGGTATTGGTGTCGTCGCCGCCGATCGTATGCAGGACATCGACGCCGTCTTTGACTAATTGATCGGCCGCGACTTTTTGCGGATCCTGGCCTTCTTGAACCAATCCGCGCTTGATGCAGTCTTTGACGTTGGTCAGTTTGACTCGGCTGTTGCCGATCGGCGAGCCGCCGAACTTATGCAGCAACGCGGCGTTTTCGCGGATCTTCGGGGTCACGGCGTAAGAATCACCGAGCAATAAACCTTTGTAACCGCTACGGTAGCAGATGATCTCGATCGAAGGGTCGATTTCGGAGTAACGCTCGATGAGACTGCCAATGGCTGAACTAAGGCAAGGCGCTAAACCGCCTGCGGTGAGAATTGCGACTTTTTTTGGTTTGTTCATGAGATTTAAGCTTTATGGTTATAAAAATTGTTTCGTTGTGTAAACGCGGAAATCACTTTCTCCGCTTTTTAACCCGGCTCATGCCGTTTGGCGATTTAAATGACGATGCGCTTAAAGATAGAGCCTGAATTGGTTGACGTTGAATTTTAGCATAATCGGAACAATTCGCTGCCGTCGATTTATACTCATCGTAGATGAAAATCCGGCCTCGGGGTGCCCGTTAAAGGACGCCGTAAACCCAGCACCTAAATTCCATAGCCTATTGGCCATGATTGATTACATAGATAATTTAGGTGCTGGGTAAATACGTCCATGTAGGCTCTATGCCAGCTCCATGCTGGCAAAGCCTTTATGAACGCTATGGATGGCGTGAATGTCGATTTTGCAGGAGCAAAAATCGACCTAGCACCCCGAGACCTCCTCCGGCACTGCCGAAATTTGAAGTGCGAAAGGTATAAACCTCTAATACCTGAAAATGACCGCGATACAAGTTCCTGAGAGCCGATTTTTAGGACAGGCCGCTCAATTTCGGCGAAAATAGAAACCAATTCTTAACTCTATTCATTAACCTGCCTCCATCTTTCGGATCATCCGACCTTATGCGTAAATACCAGGGACAATTAGTTCACCAAAGCTTCGATGAAGAAGGCATCATCGAAATTGTCGAATCGGAAGGCGTCCGCGCCTTGCATTTCGGCTCGTCTTCACGGCAAAGCAGCATGTTGCTGACCGATCCGGACCAATTGCATTCGCTGTATGCCCGCGCGATGATGGCCTGGCTGTTGTTTAAAGACGCCCCCGGCGATGTATTGATGATAGGCTTAGGCGGCGGATCTTTGGCAAAGTTTTTACTGCAACGTTTCGAAGACTGTAAAATAAAGGTCGTGGAATACCGGCGCGGCGTCGTCAAAATCGCACGCAGCCATTTCGACTTACCGCTCGATTCGCGTCTGAAAATAAAAATCGGCGACGGCGGGCACTATATTCGCCAAAAGAGTCTAACGGCATCGGAAAGCTACGATTTATTGATGATCGATGCGTTCGATCATGAAGGCATGTCCGATTCAATCGGCGGCGAAGCGTTTTTCGACGGCTGCAAGAATTTGCTGAATCCGGACGGCATGCTAACCATCAATTTATGGGGCACCGACAAAGCGCTGTTTCAGGATGTCGCCTGGCACTTAGGCCGGGTTTTCGACTGGCGCCTATTGTTTCTGCCGGTACGCGGGAGGGGCAATGTCATCGGCTTTGCTTTTAACGACCCCATGCCCTTGCCGACTCAAAAAGAACTTCGAGGCCGCATGCAACTTCTGGAAAACAAATACCACCTGGAATTCCCCGTTTTTTTGCAAGATTTAAAGCGTAACAACCGTACTTTATTCAACCGGATTATCAAACCATGATTGCTCCCGCTATGCCTAGCGCGCCGAATCTTTTCGGCTACCGCAAATACTGGGCGCACCGTTTCGGAACGGCGCCCGAATTACCGATGACTCGCGCCGAAATGGACGAACTCGGCTGGGATTCGTGCGACGTTATTCTAGTCACCGGCGACGCCTATATCGACCATCCGAGCTTCGGCATGGCGCTGATCGGCAGACTCCTCGAAGCACACGGTTTTCGGGTCGGTATTATTTCGCAGCCGGACTGGACTAGCGCGGAAGATTTCAAACGCCTGGGCGCACCCAATCTTTTTTTTGGCGTGACCGGCGGCAACATGGATTCGATGGTCAACCGCTACACGTCGGACAAAAAGATCCGCTCTAACGATGCTTATACGGCAGGCGGCGAAGCAGGCAAACGACCTGATCGCGCGGTCAACGTGTATTCGCACCGCTGCCGCGAAGCTTTCAAAAATGTTCCGATCGTCATTGGCGGGATCGAGGCGAGCCTACGCCGAATTTCGCATTACGATTATTGGTCGGACAAGGTCAAAAAATCGGTCTTGCTCGACTCGAAAGCCGACCTATTGGTGTACGGCAATGCCGAACGGCAAGTCGTCGAGATCGCGCATCGGCTGGCAGGCGGCGAAGCCATCGCCGATTTGCAATTCATTCGCGGTACCGCGCATTTCGTCAAACAAATCCCCGAAGGCTGGCTCGAAAAAGATTCGACCGATGTCGACATTCCGGGCCATGTCGCGCCGCCCGCAAACCCTTATCAAGAAGAACCCGCCTGCGACAGCAAGCCGACCGGCAATGTGATCCGTTTCGAGCGACGCATCCGCAACGACAAACGCGCGCAAACCGTCATTCGTCTGCCGGCCTATGAGGCCGTCAAAGACGACACCATTCTTTACGCCCATGCATCCCGAGTGATGCACGGCGAAACCAACCCGGGCAACGCGCGCGCGTTGATTCAACAGCACGGCAACCGATTACTCTGGGTCAATCCGCCGCCGACCCCGCTCAGCACGCAGGAAATGGACGGTGTGTTCGACCTCCCCTATTCGCGCCTGCCGCATAAACGTTACGGCGATGCGAACATTCCCGCGTTCGAGATGATTCAACACTCGGTCAATATCATGCGCGGCTGCTTCGGCGGCTGTACATTCTGTTCGATCACCGAACACGAGGGGCGCATCATACAAAGCCGCTCCGAAGATTCGATCATCCGTGAGATCGAGGCGATCCGCGACACCTCGCCGAATTTCACCGGACACATTTCCGACCTGGGCGGGCCGACCGCGAACATGTACCGTCTAGCCTGCAAGGACCCGAAGATCGAAGCGGCCTGCCGCAAGCCGTCGTGCGTCTTTCCCGGCATTTGCGACAATCTGAATACCGACCATTCCCATTTGATCAAATTATACCGACGCGCCCGCGCACTGCCCGGCATCAAGAAAATCTTCATCGCATCGGGACTGCGCTACGATTTGGCCGTCGAATCGCCGGAATACGTCAAGGAATTGGTCACGCACCATGTCGGCGGTTATCTTAAAATCGCGCCGGAACACACCGAACAAGGTCCGTTGTCGCTTATGATGAAACCGGGCATCGGCACTTACGACCGTTTCAAGCAAATGTTCGATAAATATTCAAAGGAAGCCGGCAAGGAGCAGTATCTGATCCCCTATTTCATCGCCGCGCACCCGGGCACGACCGACGAAGACATGCTGAATCTCGCACTCTGGCTCAAACGCAACGGTTTCCGAGCCGACCAGGTTCAAGCGTTTCTGCCGTCGCCGATGGCGATCGCGACCGCGATGTATCACTCCGGCAAGGACACACTGCACAAAATCGGCCGCAAGGCACCGGATATTTCGATTCCGAGAAGCGTCAAGCAACGCCGCTTGCATAAGGCTTTTTTGCGCTATCACGATCCGAAAAACTGGCCGCTGCTACGCGAGGCTTTGAAAAACATGGGGAGAGCCGATTTGATCGGCAACGGTAAAAAGCATCTGGTACCGACGTTTCAGCCGAAAGGCACCGTCGACACCGCACCCGCTAAGACGCAGCGATTTAAAACCAAGCATACCGGCTTCGGCATTAAACAACGCAAGCAACCGGGCCGGAGAACCGCCAAGCCACGTTAAAAGGGTGCTGATTTCAAAAAATGTCATTTATTTTCTACCATGAAGAGCATGAAGGACTTGAAGATACAGCGTTTTCAATTTAAATGCGTTACTCACCCTTAACAGCCTATGTCATCATTATTGCCCCTGGAGTGCGGGCTTTACCTACCTGCGCAGACGAAGCCAGCACTCCGGTCCCGCCATTGTTTTGATATTTTTAGTCATTAACGGGACTTGAAAACGCTGTATTACTACATTGAATTTATCTATTGATTCAGTTCATCTATGATATTGGGACAGTTCATAAAGCACTCAATTCTCTTCCCTTCATTATCTTCATGCCCTTCATGGTAATAAAAAACAAGCTATAAACATTGTGCTGGATCAGCACCCCGTTAAAAGTTATACAAAGCCCTGAAATAAATCATGTCGAAACCGCCTTGACTGCCGTTTTCGAGATCGCGGCGGTAGCGCATGTACTCCAATCCGAACAAGGCGTCTTCGATCGGCATCCAAAACAAATTGGCTTGCCATGACCCGACCCGCTTATTGGCGGTACCTGGCGTTCTCGGGTTATTATCGGTCGCCGCCATCGAATACAGCACGGTAGACCGCCATTCCGGACTCCACCAATGCCGGTAAGCCGCATAAGCGCCCCAACTCGTCTGCAGATCGATTTCACCCCTTGTATTAATAGTCGCATCGCTGAAGGTATTGGCGGCCACATAACGACCCAAGCCGCTACCGTAAACGTAACCCAAACGGATATCGTCCTTATTCCAGGTTTTGATCAGCGCCGAACCACTGGTCGACCAACTCAGTTTAGAATCGGTATTGTCGAGCTGCAAGCCATTGCTCAAGGTCGTTTTATCCTGCCGGATATCGCGCAACATTAGCGCCATCGTCGCCGAACCCCAGTCGGCTTGATGCCGGATACGCCCAACCAAATCCGGCCAGCGATCGTCGGAAGGCAGCACCTGCCTGCCCCAAGGATCGGTTAGCGTCGTTTCGGGATTTTCGACCGAAACATCATAGGAAAGCCAACCGCCATGCGAGCTCCAGCGAATCTGAGGCTGACGAATGAAGCCCATGATGGTCGGGTCGACGATGACGTCCGCGGTCTCGTTCAATTGAAACGCGGACCAAGTCTGTCCGACCGTCAAACCGTCCAATTGAAAATAGGCATGGCGCAAACGTATCTGATGCGAATTAGTCAGAATTTCGTTTCCTGGGGTTCCGGCGAAGTCGGTTTCAACCAATGCTCGGAGTATGCCGAAACGAGTAGGCGTTCGGCTTTTAATCCAGAGCCGGGTCTCGCGGAGATGACTATTAAATTGACCGTTCTTTCCGGAACCATCGAGCGGCGCCTCGTAAGTTCTTCGCAATGGGGTATCGGGCCACATTTGAAAAGCATCCAATGTCAAGCGTCCGCCGACCGTCAACTCCGTATCCAAGGCTTTCAGCTCCAACAGGCCATCGCCCTCCTGCGTCGTTTTTTCTCCGGCAACATCGACGACACCGGTCGCCAAGGTTTCCGTTGCACTTTCGATTGACATTGAATCGACTGATTCAACGGGGCTTTCAATTGAGATAGGAGTTTGTTGCCGAGCCTCTAGCTTGGCTTCCAAATATTCCAGACGCTTCATGATTTCACTGGCTTGCTGCCGCAATTGGCGAATTTCCTCTTGCGGATCGAGCTCTTCCGCGCCAGACGAATTCAATGCATGCATTGTCAGCACACCGAAAAGCCAAGCATTTGCTAAAAACCTGGAATGCTTGACCCGTAAAATTCCATGCCGCATCTAAATTTCCTTCGCTCAACGAACTTGAAAACGGCTGTGGCATTCATTGCAAGTCTCTGCGACTCGATCGAGCGAGGCATTCAATGCTCTAATCCGGTAAGCTTTCGCCAAACGCCTAATGTCTTCGGCTTGTTCGCCTAATCGGACGGCTAACATTGAAAAAACCGCTTTCTCATCATCATCGAGTTCAAGATAATTGTCCTTGCCGGACAAATCTCGTATGTAGCGACTTACGCTTATGATTCTGTCAGCCATTTGCAAGGCTTGCCGCCGCCGCTCGTCTTCGACCTCTAAGGCATTGAGTTTTTGATCGTAAACCTCATGGCTCATCGAACGCATCAAACTACGCAAGCAATCTCTCGCTGCCATCACCGCACACGGATCATCGAATTGACCATGAATACCGGCTCCAGATTGCCCGGTTTGGCAAGCAGATAGCACTATCAATAACTGGACACACATGAAAGTCACCAAACGTTGGAGTCTATTTCGTTCGATGCCCATCTCAGCCTCTTCTACAAAGCAGAACTCGGTTATTCAATCAACGAATCCAAAGGAATCGGCGATTATTGTTTAGGAACCGGCAATCAAACCCCTTCAATAAAACAACTCCAAAGCCAGCATTAATGCGTCTTCCCGCCCTTCTTGAGCAGGGTAATAATCCTTTCGGATACCGATTTCGTTAAAACCCATTTTTTCGTATAACGCAACGGCGCCAAGATTGGAAGGACGGACTTCCAAAAAGACGGTTTCGGTTTTGTGCCATCTGGCAACCTCGATCAGATGCGTCAACATTTTTCGGCCGATACCTTGTCCCTGCTCTTCCGGTGCGACTGAAATATTCAAAATATGCGCTTCGCCAACCGCGATAGAAACAATGCTATAGCCCAATATTCTATCGACATCTTCACAGACCCAACAGCTGTAGCCGGCTTTGAAGCAGTCTTTAAAAACGCCTTCGCTCCATGGAAAATCGTAGTTAGTATTTTCTATCGTCAAGACTGCGCTTAAGTCTTTGCCGGTCATGCGCCGCATCCTTAACAAGTCATCCCTAGTTACCGAGTCCGGAAAGATTTTTGCGTAGAACTCACGATCGGCATCGTAGACGACAATATCTTTAAATCGTTGCAATAACTCCCGCATGTTCAACCTTTAATCTCGTCAAATGTAGCTATGGCCAATTGTAGATCCTGCCAGGCTTTGCGCTTTTCTAGCGGCGACCTTAACAAATAAGCGGGATGGTATACCACAATTAGCGGAATGCCGTCCAATGAATGTACCGTCCCTCTGAGCTGGCCTATGTTCTTGTCGGTTTTGAGTAGATTTTGTGCGGAAACGCGCCCGACCGCCAGAATAATTTTCGGCTTGAGCCAAGCGATTTGTCGATGCAAATAGTCGCTACATGCTTCGACTTCGACCATTAAAGGATCACGGTTATTCGGCGGCCTGCATTTTAGAATATTGGTGATAAAAACGTCATCGCGCTTTAAGCCAATGGCTCTTAGCATTTCGGTTAGCAATTGACCGGCCCTTCCGACAAACGGTTCACCTTGACGATCCTCGCTTTCGCCCGGCGCTTCGCCGATGACCATCCACCCCGAACTTGCCGAACCGCTGCCGAACACGGTTTGCGTCCGGCTTTCGCATAATGCGCATTGTCGACATGCCGCCACTTCACTTTGTAAATCCTCCCACGTTGGTTTGGAATCTAACAGTATCGGCTGCGCTTCGACTTCAGGAACAAGGGGGAGCTCAGGTACAACCGGTGTCGCTGTTTTTTGAACATCACCGAGTAAAGTGGATACGGCTGTTTGCGTCGACGCCAAATCACTTACATCGGAGTTTATTCGATCACTAGCCGGCGCGTGGCGGGAAACCCAGACATCGATCCCGATCGCTTTTAGGTAATGAAGTCGAGTCTCAGTATCCAACATTGTTAGGTGCATGCTCAGCAATTCCCAATTTGAGGATCAAACAGGGCGCAGGGTGTGCTTGACGAGGATGTCGGCGGCAAGGAGCCGCCGCCAAGCCCCCACGGATGGGTTTACGGCGTTCCTCGACAGGCATACCCCGCACCCTGAATACGGCGAAATTTTTCAAACTGGGAATTGCTGAAGTATGCTCGCGCACTTTGAAAGTGCGCGATCGGATAGGAAAAAGAAGCTTAAACATCGCCTTTTTGCGGATGCCGACGCTGGTTAGGCGCATGCAATTTATTGACAGCATTGATATAGGCTTTTGCGGAGGCAATCACAATATCGGTATCGGCGCCCAAGCCGTTGACGATTCGCCCTGCCTTGTCGAGACGAATCGTGACTTCGCCTTGCGAATCGGTACCGTTGGTAATATTGTTGACTGAATACAATTCCAAAAGGGCGTGCGTATTGACCAGACTTTCAATCGCCTTCAAACTGGCATCGACCGCACCGCTGCCGGAGGAGCTGCCGGTCATTTCTTGATTATCGATGCGTAAAGTAACCCGCGCCGTCGGCACTTCTCCGGTTTCGGAGCAAACGCTCAACGCAATCAATTTGATGTATTCATCCTCGCCGCTAATGCTGACTTCGGAAATCAAGGCTTGCAAATCTTCATCGAAGATCTCGTGTTTTTTGTCGGCCAGTTGTTTGAAACGGAAAAAAGCTTCGTTTAATTCTTCTTCCGAGGTGAACTCGAAACCGAGTTCTGTCATACGAGTTTTGAAGGCATTGCGACCGGAATGTTTACCCAACACCATCCGGTTAGCGGCCCAACCGACATCTTCGGCGCGCATGATTTCATAAGTTTCACGACTTTTCAGCACGCCGTCCTGATGAATGCCGGATTCATGCGCGAAGGCATTCGCGCCGACGATCGCTTTGTTCGGTTGCACCGGAAAACCGGTGATCGTCGAGATTAAGCGCGAACAAGTCATGATTTCTGTCGTATCGAGTGTCGTGTCGCATGGAAAAACATCTTGACGCGTTCTTACCGCCATCACGACTTCTTCCAGCGCGGCATTGCCGGCACGTTCGCCGAGTCCGTTGATCGTGCATTCGACCTGGCGTGCGCCGTTCATCACCGCCGCTAAAGAATTGGCAACCGCCAACCCCAAATCGTTGTGACAATGCACCGAGAAAATCGCCTTATCGGAATTCGGTATTCGTTGAATCAAGTTACCGATTGTCGCGCCGAATTGATGCGGAACACTGTATCCGACCGTATCGGGGATATTCAGCGTAGTCGCGCCGGCATCGATGACCGCCTCCAGTATCCGGCACAAAAAATCTTCTTCGGAGCGCCCCGCATCCTCGGGCGAAAATTCGACGTTATCGGTATATTGCAGTGCGCGTTTGACGGCTTTGACGGCCAACTCGATCACTTGTTCCGGTTGCATCTGCAATTTCATTTGCATATGGATCGGGGAGGTTGCGATAAAGGTATGAATGCGCGAGCTTTCGGCGGCTTTCAGAGCCATACCCGCTTTATCGATGTCTTTTTCTAATGCCCGAGCTAAACCGCAAACAGTGCTGGTTTTGACCGCTTTCGCAACCGCTTCGACCGCTTCGAAGTCGCCCGGACTCGCGGCAGGAAACCCCGCTTCGATCACATCGACCTTCATTCTTTCCAGCGCTTTTGCAATTCGAACTTTTTCATCGCGCGTCATCGACGCACCCGGACTCTGCTCGCCATCGCGCAAAGTCGTATCAAAAATAATTAATTTGTCTTTCATGAGAACTCCGTTCATCAAGAAATTTGATGTTAAGAAAACTGATTAGTAAGAATTGTATATAACGGGGGGAGAAATAAAGTATGTGCCCGCTAGGGCAGCAGCAGAACAAGAAGAGTCGGTTTGAACGGCGCCGGAAAAGCAGCACCGAAAACGGTGCTTGTCGAATTGCTGGCGGTAATAGAGAAGTGAAATTTCATGTATTGGACTATACGCGATTGTGTTTTTTGCCTCAAGAAATTTGTTAAGTCTTTCTATGAAGTCTGCGGCGACGCATGACCAAGGTAAAAACCGGTCCGGAAATCGCATACCCTAAAGCCAACAAAAACAACATGGTTTGCGGCTGTGCCATCACAAACGCAACTCCCAACATCACTGCAATCGCGACGACGAACGGCACCTTACCCTTCCAATCTATCCCTTTGAAACTGAAATAACGAAAATTACTAACCATCAGTAAGCCGGTTGCGATCGTCAAAACTAAGGCGGCATATTTTAGCGTATCGATATCGTAATCGTACTCGATCGAAATCCAGATAAAGCCGGCCAATATCGCCGCGGCGGCGGGACTCGGCAAACCTTGGAAATAGCGTTTGTCGTCGGTTTCGACTTGCGCATTGAAACGTGCCAATCTCAACGCGCCGCCGGCCATGTGCACGAATGCCGCAAACAGGCCTAGCTTACCCAAGCTGGAAAACGCCCAGAGGTACATTACCAAGGCCGGAGCCGCACCGAACGAGATCATATCGGATAAGCTATCGTATTCGACACCGAATTTGCTTTGCGTATTTGTCAAACGCGCTACGCGCCCGTCGAGCCCATCCAAAATCATGGCGGCAAAAATCGCCACGGCCGCGGTTTCGTATCGCCCGCCCATCGCCGATGTAATCGCATAAAAACCGGCAAACAACGCCCCGGTCGTAAACAGATTGGGTAATAAATAAATACCGCGGCGGCGGGGCGTGGAAGATTTTTCAGGCGTCATAATTTTTCATCTACTGTTGCAACATTTGCAATAAAACAATGCCGCCGATTATACAATGAGCCGAAAAAGCACTCATGAATTAATAGCGACTTGGAAAATGGCCCCGGAGGCGAATCATTTGTGCTACGTAACGGATAAACACATACTTTGATGCATATTTCGTTTAGGATTAGGTATAAATAACTTTATTTATCGTTCCCACGCTCTGCGTGGGAACGCCTAAGTACCGCTCCAGCGGTACGAGACGCTAGAGCGTCTTGATCTTCATTCCCACGCTGAAGCATGGGAATGATAGGGGGATGTGAATAATCAATACTATGATGCCTATTTCGTTTAACGCCAAAGTCATTTAAGGGACAAACATTAAATAAGTACGCTATACAGGACAAAAGAGCGTGTCAGTTACATGAAAACGGGACCCCGCGAATTCTAAAATGCGAGAGCGGCAAAAAAGCCGCTCTCGCATGCCTCGTAAACGCTATCCGATTAGTTTTTCGACTTGTCGACGATTTTGTTGGCGCTAATCCATGGCATCATGCTGCGAAGTTTTTCACCGACGATTTCGATCGGATGCTCGGCATTTAGGCGACGTCTTGCCGTCATTTCCGGATAACCGGTCATGCCTTCCATGATGAATCTTTTCGCGTATTCGCCTTTTTGAATGTTTTCCAACGCCTCGCGCATGGCGTAACGGCTTTCTTCGTTGATGACTTTAGGACCGGTCACATACTCGCCGTATTCGGCGTTGTTAGAAATCGAATAGTTCATGTTCGCGATGCCACCTTCGTACATCAGGTCGACGATCAATTTCAATTCGTGCAAACACTCGAAGTATGCCATTTCCGGCTCGTATCCGGCTTCAACCAGTGTCTCGAACCCTGCCTTGACTAACTCAACCGCACCACCGCACAAGACGGCTTGCTCGCCGAACAAATCGGTTTCGGTTTCATCACGGAAGGTAGTTTCAATGATGCCGGAACGACCGCCGCCGATAGCCGATGCATAGGATAAACAAATACTCTTTGCGGTACCGGAGGCATCCTGCTGAATCGCGATTAAATCGGGAATACCGCCGCCGCGGACAAATTCGGAACGCACAGTATGGCCCGGAGCTTTCGGAGCAATCATAATCACATCGAGGTCGGCACGCGGCACGATTTGGTTATACAAAATCGAAAAGCCGTGCGCAAATGCCAATGCCGCGCCTTGTTTCAGATTCGGTTCGATTTCCGCTTTGTATAATTGCGCTTGGAATTCATCCGGCGTCAGGATCATCACGACATCGGCGCTCGACACTGCTTCAGGAACCGATTTAACCGTCAAGCCTGAAGCTTCGGCCTTGGCTACCGAAGGAGAACCCGCGCGCAGACCGACAACGACATCGACGCCCGAGTCTTTTAAATTGTTGGCATGCGCATGACCTTGAGAACCGTAGCCGATGATTGCTACTTTTTTACTTTTGATGATCGAAAGATCGGCGTCTTTATCGTAATAAACTTGCATGTGTTTTCTCGTTTTGTTTTATAAATAATGTTTGCTTTGAATTCTAGAGATGCAGCCCTTTTTCGCCCCGGCATATTCCGGTAGCGCCCGATCGGACTACTTCGATGATAGCCGTTTCATCGATCGACTTGACGAATGCATCCAGCTTATCCGATGTTCCGGTCATTTCGATCACGAAAGTCGTCGGTGTTACATCGATTATTCGACCGCGAAAAATATCGGCGATACGTTTAATTTCGGCGCGCGTAGCTTCGCTGGTTTTGACCTTAACCATCATCAATTCGCGTTCGATATGCGCCGATTCCGCCAAATCGATTAGTTTCACGACATCGACCAACTTATTGAGCTGCTTAGTGATTTGCTCGATGATATCATCATTGCCTCGCGTGACCAGAGTCATGCGCGACAGACTCGAGTCTTCGGTCGGCGCAACGGTCAATGATTCGATATTGTAGCCACGCGCCGAAAAAAGCCCGGCGACTCTCGATAATGCGCCGGCTTCATTTTCAATTAAAATGGAAATTATATGCCTCATTATGCCAACTCCCTGTCCGTCGGTGTTCCTGGGGCGACTCGCAATTTCATGTCATGATGGGCCTTACCCGATTCGATCATCGGATAAACGTTTTCGGTACGATCGGTAATGATGTCCATGAATACGGTTCTATCTTTCATCGCGAACGCCTCTTCCAGAGCGGAGCGCAAATCGGCTTTGTTTTCGACCAGCATGCCGACATGACCATAAGCCTCGGCTAGTTTGACGAAGTCGGGCAAGGTATCCATGTACGAATGCGAATAACGGCTTTGATAAGAAAACTCCTGCCATTGCCGCACCATACCCATGTAGCGATTATTCAAGTTAATGATTTTAACCGGCGTTTTATATTGCAGCGCAGTCGACAGCTCTTGTATGCACATTTGAATACTGGCTTCACCAGTCACGCAAGCGACATCCGCCTCCGGAAACGCCAATTTAACGCCGATCGCAGCCGGTAAACCGAAACCCATCGTACCCAATCCACCCGAATTGATCCAGCGACGAGGCTTATCGAAATGATAGTACTGGGCTGCATACATCTGATGCTGACCAACATCCGAAGTAATGTAAGCATCGCCTTTCGTTACTTCGTAAAGCTGCTCGATAACATACTGCGGCTTGATCAACGGACTTTCACGATCATATTCCAAGCATTGCACCGAACGCCATTTATCGATTTGCTCCCACCATGCCGCCAAGGCTTTTTTGGATGGCTGCTTTTTGCTCTCTTTGATCTGCTCGATCATTTGAGTCAGAACGGGTTTGACTTGCCCAACGATCGGTATATCGACTTTGACGGTTTTCGATATCGATGCCGGATCAACGTCGATATGAATAATTTTGGCGTAAGGACAAAATTCAGCCAATTTACCGGTAACCCGGTCATCGAAACGTGCGCCGACGGCAAGAATCACATCGCTCTCATGCATGCCCATATTCGCCTCGTAGGTGCCATGCATACCCAACATTCCGATGAATTGCTTATCGGTGGCGGGATAGGCGCCTAAACCCATTAGCGTATTAGTAATCGGATAACCCAGTGCTCGAGTCAATTCGATCAATTCCCGACTTGCTTCACCGAGGATCACCCCCCCACCCGAATAAATCATCGGACGCTGAGCGGACAAGAGCAATTCGACGGCTTTCTTGATCTGGCCTTTGTGCCCTTCGACGGCCGGATTGTAAGAACGCATAGTCACTTTGCGTGGATACTTATACGGAACTTTAATACTGGGATCGGTAATATCTTTCGGCACATCGACGACAACAGGACCGGGGCGCCCTGTCGATGCGACATAAAAGGCTTTTTTAATGGTTTCGGCCAGCTTAGTGACGTCTTTGACCAAAAAATTGTGCTTGACGCATGGACGACTAATTCCCACCATGTCGACTTCTTGAAACGCATCGCTACCGATAACAGGCGACGGCACCTGCCCTGAAATCACCACCATTGGAATTGAGTCCATATAAGCGGTTGCAATACCTGTTACCGCATTTGTAGCCCCCGGACCGGAAGTCACCAAAACGACTCCCGTTTTTCCGGTCGCTCGCGCATAGGCATCAGCGGCATGAGTGGCGCCTTGTTCATGGCGCACTAGTATATGCTTGACGTCGTCTTGTTGAAAAATAGCGTCGTAAATATGCAGCACTGCTCCGCCCGGATAGCCGAATATATACTCCACTCCTTCGTCTTTGAGACTTTGAACTAAAATTTGTGCGCCGTTTAGCTCCACACTATTACCCTCTGCATTAACTATCAGGTGATCAATAAAACCCATTCATGACCGAATCGCTTGGTTTTATTTTAAAAAAAGGTTAGATAAACTACTGGTTTTGCACTTGTTCGTCAAGACAAATCAAGACTTTGATGCCATGGCTACCATCACTAAACACGACATAATCAATGGGTTATAAAGCGCGAAATTCATGGTTCGAATTCAACAACTCATGACCCATAACATTGAGTACCTACCGGTATTGCTCACACCCCGCTCCACCAGCACTACCGAAACCGACTTAGGAACTAGCATGAAATAACTTAGACAATGGTTGGAAGGGGATTTGGTGGCTCGATTGACAGGTGTCGGCGGCCGGGATAGCCGCCGTCAAGCCTACATGGACGTATTCACGGCGTCCTGTCAAGCGAGTCACCAAATCGCCACAAAGCCTACTGCTTGTATAAGTTATTTTGTGCATATTCCTTACTAAAACTCTCTGTCCAATTTAAATAAAGCCAATGAACGCCGCCGAAAAATTACGCCTGTTACTCGCCCGCCCCGGAATTATCGTGATGCCGGGCTGTCATGATGCATTATCTGCAAAACTATGCGAAAAAGCCGGCTTCAGCACGGCTTTTATGAGCGGTTTTGCGGTTTCGGCCGACCGCCTCGGCCTGCCGGATACAGGCCTGATTTCTTATGCCGAATTGCTCGATCAGGGGCGTAATATTTGCAATGCCGTGTCGATTCCTATCTGGGGCGACGGCGATACCGGTTTCGGAAACGCGCTCAACATCAAGAGAACCGTACAAGGTTATGCTCTAGCCGGTTTTGCCTGCATCATGCTGGAAGATCAAATCGCTCCCAAACGCTGCGGACATACCCGAGGCAAATCGGTTGTCGGACGCGACGAAGCCGCAATGCGGATACAAGCGGCCGTCGACGCCCGCAACGAAGGCGCCGACATATTGATCATGGCTCGAACCGACGCCAGAGCCACTCATGATTTGGACGAAGCGATCCTGCGCGCGAATCTGTTTCACGAAATCGGCGCCGATATCAATTTCCTGGAAGCTCCGGAAAGCGAACAAGAAATGCGCCGTTATTGTGCCGAAGTACCGGGACACAAAGTCGCTAATTTGATCGAAAACGGAAAAACACCGCTACTGCCTCACGAGCAACTCGAAGCGATGGGTTATAAAATTGCCGTTTATCCATTGACACTGCTCAATGCTTCAATTGTCGCGATGCAAAACGCGCTAACGGGGTTGAAAACCGGCCAAAACACACCAAAAACACTCAGTTTCAAGGAATTGACCGAAACCGTCGGATTCGAGGACTACTATCGGGAAGAAAAACGTTATCGTTTTTAGTCTACCCAAAATTCGATCTGATAACCCGAAAATTTTCTTACATTGATCACGCCGGTATCGAATAACAAATATTGACCTTTTATCCCTTCTAAAACCCCTCTGACTTCGGCTTGCTTATCGAAATTAAAGGATTTGACCTTGGCCGGATAACGTTGAACGGGATAAGCGATATCGACCGACTCGGCATTCGGCAGATATTCGATCGCACTATCGCCGAAGCGCGCGCTAATATCAGCCAACTCCTCCCGACATAATGATAAAAGCTCATCGCGCTTAGCACATAAATCAGCCGGCGCTGTATTGTTTTTGAGCATTTGCTGCCAACTGGTTTTATCGCTGACATATCGACCAATTGCCACTTCAACCAATCCTGACACATAGCGTGAAGCCACTTTCATGATAGGCAATGCCTGTATAGCGCCTTGATCGATCCACCGTGTCGGAATCTGCGTTTGCCGTGTAATTCCGACTTTAATACCGGAAGCATTGGCCAGATAAACATAATGCGGCTGAAAACAAAATGTTTCACCCCACTCCGGTTCGCGGCAGGTACCTTGATGATAGTGACATTTTTCCGGCTTTAAAATACACATATCGCATTGCGCGAGCGACACGAAACAAGGATAACAATAACCTTGGCTAAAACTTTTTTTGGTGTCCCTCCCGCAATGAACGCAAGCAATCTTACCGGTAAAGCGCAAGGTTACCGGGCGACCGATAAACTGATTCAGATCTATGCCATCCTTGCCTAAAGCCAACCGATAACTAACCGACTCGCCTAACTCCGCTTGCATTTTCGTTAAAAACCCTAACACTAATTATTCCCCCGACCTAGTATTTTCCAATAGACCAATAAGTCGCTTCAAATAGAGCTGATATACCCGTCGTAGATCAAAATTCGGGTTATTTATCCACCCAGAACGTTTCGATTTGCTTTAGCCTCGCTCAAAACGTTTAAGGCGAAGTTACAAACCTCGTCCTTCTTAACCCTAAAACTTTGACATATCGTTTTTTGGAGAGCGCAAATAACCATCGGTATTGTGCTCAACCCAGCGTTCGCCGCCATTTTGCAGTCGCTCTTTTTTCCAGAACGGCGCCTTATTTTTCAGCGCCTCCATGATCTGACGCCCCGCGTCGAAAGCATCACCTCGATGCGAAGCCCAAACCGCGACTAACACAATCGGTTCATTCGGTTTAATCTCGCCAACTCGATGCACGACCAAAGCATCCAGCAAATGCCAATCACGTATTGCTTGCGCCACGATATCATCCAATTGCTTTTCGGTCATCCCGGGATAATGCTCTAGAACCATAGCGGATACCGAATCGCCATCGTTAAAATCCCGCATCGTCCCGACGAATACATTAGTTGCTCCAAACTTACCGGCCCAATGCTTCGCCGAATCTTGATACACTACGACCTCATGCCACGGGTCGAATAAGTCGGCACTAATTTTGATCATATCGTCTCAGCCTCCCGTAACCGGCGGAAAAAAAGCCACTTCATCGCCGCTTTGAACCGAATGCGCAATATCGACATATTCCATGTTTACCGCAGCCAATATATTGTCCGGCATCGGCCGGTTAGCATTGGCCATCGCCCAAATTTCCGCCACCGTCACTATACCGTTCACCTCAACCAGATCTTCAGTGCGGCCGACACTGTCCTTTAAACTAGCAAAATAACGAACTTTAACTGACATAATCATTCACGCCACACTAAAAAGATAAGATAATGAAGGTACATAACCATTTATTCTTCTAAACTCTATGACCCAATTGACCCATTTTAACCAATCCGGTGAAGCCCACATGGTAGATGTCGGCAATAAGGATATAACAGAAAGAGTCGCTATCGCCGAGGGCTATATTGAAATGAACCCGACTACGCTAGCACTCATCGAGCAAGGGACGCATAAAAAAGGCGATGTACTGGGTATTGCTAGGATCGCGGGCATCATGGCCAGCAAAAAGACTGCCGACCTTGTTCCATTATGCCATCCGTTGCCTATTTCGCACGTCGAAGTCAACCTTGAAATCGAAAATGACACAAGTCGAGTCTATTGCCGAACCACCGTCAAAACCCGAGGACAAACCGGGGTCGAAATGGAAGCATTGACCGCCACTCAAGTTTCGCTACTGACTGTTTACGACATGTGCAAAGCGGTGGACCGGGGCATGACCATTCAAGGCGTACGCCTACTCAAAAAATCCGGCGGCAAGTCAGGCGATTGGCTACGCCCTTGATAATGCAGCCCAGCCCGTAATTATTCACACCCCTATCGTTCCCACGCTCCGGCGTGGGAATGAAGACCGAGACGCTCTAGCGTCTCGTACCGCTGGAGCGGTACTCAGGCATTCCCACGCAGAGCATGGGAACGATAATTGCCGGGGGACTGAATAGTTACCCCAACCCTACAGCCGCCATCTCATATTAAATGACTTATTTTAGTGAAGCATTAGCCGCCGCTTTCCGGCTCATTATACAAAATTCGATCACGACATATTTTTCATCGCTTGGACATCGCTTAAAACTGCCTTTATCGCCACAGTCTCTGCAGGGATTGGCGAGATGATACTCGAGGGAGATATTCAGGCGCTACCGGCACAATCTCGACTGCAATTGCATTAGAAACCGGCAAAGGTGACTTCGAAATGGGATTGCTCTTGGAATACCGCTTCTGTCGATCGTTTTTTTCATTAATCTTGCCTTGCAAATTCTACCTGCCAAACCCAGCACATAAAAAAGCCCCAACCACTGCAACTGCAATTGGGGCCCTTTACCGTCAATAAATTTTCTATACCCTTTGCTAGTCAAATTTCCGCGCCGGGACGATCTTCCTCGTCAAAGGAAGACGTAAACCCAGCACCACAACATAACAAGCAGATGTCGAGTCCAAATGATAGATACTGCCGCTATTACGCCGTGTAATTTGCCGACGCAAAATCCCAATTGACTAGCGCCCAAAATGCCTCCAAGTATGCTGGGCGTGCATTGCGGTAATCGATGTAGTAAGCATGCTCCCATACATCGCAAGTTAGCAAAGGTGTCTGACCTTCGGTCAATGGGCAGCCAGCATTACTGGTACTCACCAAGGCCAAAGAACCGTCTTTATTTTTTACCAACCATGCCCATCCCGATCCGAAGGTGGTAACCGCACATTTGGTAAAAGCCGCTTTAAATTCGTCAAACGAACCAAAAGTTCTGTTGATCGCATTTGCCAGATCGCCGGTCGGTTCGCCTCCGCCATTCGGGCTCAAGCTATTCCAATAAAAAGTGTGATTCCAGATTTGCGCCGCATTATTGAAAATACCGCCAGAAGATTTAACCACAATTTCCTCGAGAGGCAATCCGTCAAATTCGGTACCGGGAACCAAATTATTGAGGTTTGTTACATAGGTTTGATGATGCTTCCCATAATGAAACTCTAAGGTCTCCTCCGAAATATGAGGCGCCAGCGCATCTTTTGCATAAGGTAATGCAGGAAGTTCGTAAGCCATGTATTTCTCCTAAATTTTGAATAAAAAAACAACCGACAATATGCCGGGCAGAAATATAAACCAAGTAATTTAATAAAGAATTATACTTTATCATTCGCAGCCGATTAAATAAAGCCCCCATAAGCCGACATGCATATTTAACAGAGCATACATTTCTCAACATTCGACATCGGCGCTTGCGAAATCCTGTGCGGCCACCATCCCAGCACAGAAATCTGACTAACAAAAGGTATGGTACCAAAATAGATTTTTTATTGCATAAGGGATTCGGTCATAACAGCAATTCCCAATTTGAAGATCAAAAAGGGTGTGGGGCGAGCGTGGTGAAGCAGTGCATCTTTTGACGGACACCCCGGCGTCGAATTTTGATCTACGATGGGGATATCATGCCATTACCGGCCAACCACAATAGACGCAACACGCTATAATATACGCATTTTCGAATAACATTCTTCCTACTATGGCAATCGAAATAGAACACAAATTTTTATTACTTAATGACGACTGGCGAAAATTGGTCACCAAGTCCACAAAGTACAAACAAGGTTATTTAGCTTCGGAAAAAAACACTTCAATTCGCGTAAGAATCAGTGATAAAGAAGCGTGGCTCAACATTAAAAGCGCCACAATAGGCAATTTTCGCCATGAATACGAATACGAAATTCCTTATCAAGATGCAGAGGAAATAATCAACAATCTCTGCAGAAAACCACTCATTGAAAAAACCCGTCACTTGATACCGATAGGCCCGCATATCTGGGAAATCGATGAGTTTGAAGGAGAAAACAGAGGGCTCATTGTCGCCGAGATTGAGCTACAAGAAACCGATCAATCCTTCAATAAACCGGAATGGATAGGACAAGAAGTCACTCATGATTTGCGCTATTACAACAACAATTTATCATCGACCCCATTTTCAAAATGGGGTTAATGTAATTTAAAAGCATAAATATCATTGTAATAGAGATTTTTTTGTCCTATTATTTGCGGTATGAAAAAGTTTATTTTTGTTGTTTTTTTGCTACTCCCAAACTCAGGCTTCGCTAACGAGCTTGATCATATCGTTCAGGCAATAGAAGCAGAATGGGCCTCTATTTACTTTTCCACAGAAATTCGCGACAAAGAAAACGCCTACACCCGCCTATTGAATAAAACCACAGAATTCGCCAAACAAACCCACGAAAGCCCCGAACTAATGTTTTGGCAAGCTACCATCATTGCCTCTAGAGCTGAACATCAAAACCCTATCGATGCGTTGGCCGCCATTCATAAAGCACAGGATCTACTGATAAAAACCATAAAAATTAAACCCGACACACTAGACGGATCCGCACTCATTACATTAGGTTCACTTTATCATCAAGCACCCGGCTGGCCTATTGCATTCGGAGACGATAAAAAAGCCGAGCAATACCTCAAAGAAGGACTACAAATCAATCCCCGGGGAATAGAAAGCAACTTTTACTATGGGCAATATCTCTTGAATAAAGACCAACCGGAAGAAGCAATAGAGTATTTCAAAACAGCACTAAACGGGCCGATACGCAAAGAACAAGAATTTGCCGACTCATCTCTTAAAGAAAAAATAAAAAATATAATGATCAAGACAGCCACCACCGAATCGAAATCGCGAAAAAAACAGATTGCATCTTTATAGACCGCTTCGAAACGGGGTTCCGAGGCATTCGTTCCCTCACCTGGCAATAGGGAGGAGGCATCAAGCATACATGGTCGTATTAACCCAGCATTTAAATTCCATAGTCCATTGGCCATGATTAATTATTGGAAATTAAGATGCAAGGCTTATGACGCCCACGACTGGCATACCACACACCCTTCACCCTTAAATCGGCGAAACCGCTTAAACTGGGAAATTTCCTTTTTTAAGCATACGATCAGCGATATCTTGTAGAATGTTTTTATCATCTCAAGAGATTCATTCAGAACTTGCTTTCTGATATGATTAGTCCATTTTAAATTCGCAATTTTAATTAACATCAACTGGTAACTAATATGACCTTTGTAGTCACTGAGAACTGTATTAAATGTAAATATACCGACTGCGTTGACGTTTGCCCCGTCGACTGCTTCCATGAAGGCCCCAACTTTCTAGTTATCGACCCCGACGAATGCATTGATTGCACGCTCTGTGAACCCGAATGCCCAGCTGAAGCCATTTTTGCCGAAGACGAACTACCGGAAGGACAAGAAATGTTTATCGAAATCAATGCCGATCTCGCAAAGAAATGGCCCGTAATCAGCGAAGTCAAGGACCCCTTGCCCGAAGCCGACGAGTGGAACGGTAAACCGGACAAAACAAAACTATTGGAAAAATGACCCGCTAACAACCACTATTCAGGATTTGGACATAAATAATTTCCCTATTCTTTATGTAGCGCTAGCAAGGCTCGGTAAACGGATAAAACCTAAAAGGAGCAGCCGGCATCTGCTACAGACCGCTCGCACCGATCAAGGCCAAGACCGAATCATGAAGTGGTTACAACACACCGGCTTGTTAAAGCCTCAAAACCACCCCGACAAGTTCAGGGCGAACGACAGATTGACACCCTCAACTGCTCATTAATTGGTTTACGCTCGAATGAAGAATAAGATAACTGAGATATACTCACCGTAGATGAAAGTTCGACCTCGAGGTGCCCGCTAAAGGATGCCGCAAACCCAGAGACAATTAACCATGGGTTATGGAATTTAGATGATGGCTAAATATGTCCATGTAGACTCTATGCCAGCTATATGCTGACAAAGCCTTTATCGAGCACCCCGAGAATCCCATCCGTCACTGCCGAAAATTGAACCGCGAAAGGTATAGTCAGCAGGTTATGGATGATATTAGGCGCCGGGGAAAGAACTACACACCCCAGCGCCTTTAACAGTTGTAAATAAAACCATGAAAAGCATATCGCACCTCATAAAACTCAAGACATGAAAAAGCCGGTATTAAACCGGCTTTTTCATGTCTTGATGAGTCATGCAATTTTTATTCGGTACTTTCGCCACCTATAGGACGATCAACCAACTCAACATAAGCCATAGGAGCGGAGTCGCCTGGCCTGAAACCACATTTCATAATGCGTAAATATCCACCTTGACGATCTTTATAACGAGGACCCAATTCATTAAACAATTTAGTCACTACAGAACGGTCACGCAATTTAGCGAAGGCCAATCTTCTCTTTGCAACCGAATCTTCTTTGGACAAAGTGATTAACGGCTCAGCATAACTTCTTAACTCTTTAGCCTTAGGCAAAGTAGTTTTAATAAGCTCATGCTTAATTAACGAACCGACCATATTGCTGAATAGCGCCTTACGGTGGCTGCTATTCATATTAAACTTTCTTCCAGACTTACGATGTCTCATTGTAATTACGACCTAAAGTTATAATTTTAAAAACTGCTTTGATTTTGATCAATCAGATTATCAGGAGGCCAATTTTCTAACCGCATACCTAGAGATAATCCTTTTAAAGCCAGCACATCTTTGATTTCAGTGAGGGACTTTTTACCTAAATTCGGGGTTTTAAGCAACTCAACTTCAGTTCTTTGAATCAAATCACCTATGTAAAAAATGTTTTCCGCCTTTAAACAGTTTGCCGATCTAACAGTTAATTCTAAATCATCAACAGGTCTCAACAAAACAGGATCAATATCAGGACCTTCTTGAGGCGCTTCTTTTTCATCGACAGGAGGAGCAACCTTTTCAAAATCCACGAAAACGGATAATTGATCATGCAATATGGTTGCCGCAAGCTTTATAGTCTCTTCCGGATCAACCGTACCATTCGTCTCTAATTCGACGATTAACTTATCAAGATTAGTTCTCTGCTCTACACGAGTACTCTCAACTTGATAAGCAACTTTTATAATCGGACTATATGAAGCATCGACCTGAAGACTACCGATGATAGGATTATCGGTTTGCTGTTTTCGCGCACTTACCGGCTCATACCCTCGCCCCCTTCTGACGCGAATCTTCATATTGAACTGCTTATCCTGGGTCAAATTTGCAATAACCAAGTCAGGATTAACAATTTCTACATCGTGAGGCAACTGAATATCTGCAGCTGTAACAACACCGACACCGCTCTTGGAAAGAGTCAATACGACATCATCTTTCGAGTGCAAAAGGACTGCTAACTTTTTTAAGTTCAAGATGATATCAATAACATCTTCCTGAACACCCTCAATCGCGGTATATTCGTGCAGCACACCTTCAATTTCAATATCTGTAACTGCGCAACCGGGAATCGAAGACAATAACACCCGTCTCAAAGCGTTACCAAGCGAATGTCCGAATCCACGCTCAAGAGGCTCTATTACAATCCTTGAATGATTAGCGGATTTGCTTACCACCTCAACAAGACGAGGTCTTAATAAGCCGGAAATACTATTCTGCATTTATATCCCTTAGTTTAAGGTTTATTATTTCGAGTACAACTCAACAACAAGCTGCTCATTAATATCAGAACCCAATTCGACGCGATCAGGTAAAGACTTAAAGGTACCAGCCATGTCCTTGCTATTAACATCAACCCAATTTGGGAATCCGTATTGCTCAGTGACAGTTAACGCATCGATAATTCTTTGTTGTTTTTTTGCCTTTTCCCTGATGCTAATCACATCACCAGGTTGAACCTGATAGGAAGGGATATTAACTAACGAGTCGTTGACAAGAATCGATTTGTGACTTACCAACTGACGAGCTTCCGCTCTGGTAGCAGCAAAACCCATTCTATACACTACGTTATCGAGTCTCGATTCAAGAAGGTTTAATAGATTTTCGCCCGTTGCGCCTTTCTTTAAATCGGCAACTTTATAATAATTTCTAAATTGCTTTTCTAGTACGCCGTAAATCCTTCTAATTCTTTGTTTTGCACGCAACTGCAACGCATAATCAGAACTTCTTGTACGTTTAGTACCGTGCTGCCCAGGACGCTGATCAAGCTTACACTTGCCATCTAACGACTTGCCTCTACTTTTTAAAAAAAGATCGGTCCCTTCTCTACGGCTTAATTTACACGTAGGGCCAAGATATCTTGCCATAACAAACTACTCCAGAACTTAAACGCGGCGTTTTTTAGGTGGACGGCAACCGTTATGAGGGATTGGCGTCACATCAATGATATTGCTGATTTTAAAACCCAAGTTACTCAATGAACGAACGGCTGATTCTCTACCAGGACCAGGCCCCTTAACCATCACGTCTAGGTTTTTCATTCCGTATTCCAATGCGACCGAACCAGCTCTTTCGGCAGCAACCTGAGCAGCAAAAGGAGTACTTTTTCTTGAACCCCTAAAACCCGAACCACCGGACGTTGCCCAAGAGAGCGCGTTACCTTTTCTATCGGTAATTGTAACGATGGTATTATTGAAGGAGGCATGCACATGCGCAATGCCATCCGCTATTTCTTTTTTTATGCGTTTACGCGCACGATTAGGACTTGCCATTTATGAACCTCTTATCGAAATATCTTTACTTTCTAATAGGCTTGCGAGGGCCCTTACGGGTTCTTGCATTCGTCCGTGTTCTCTGCCCTCTTAAAGGCAGGCCTCGACGATGTCGGATACCACGATAACAACCTAGATCCATCAATCGTTTGATGTTCATTGAAACTTCACGTCGCAAGTCGCCTTCGACGGTCATTTTTGAAATAACTTCACGAACAGAATCAAGCTGTTCTTCTGTCAATTCTTTAATCTTTCTTGACGGTGCTATACCCACTTTCTCGCAAATCTGATTTGCTGTTTTGCGTCCAACACCATAAATCGCTGTCAATGCAATTTCTGCATGCTTATGATCTGGTACGTTAATCCCGGCAATACGTGCCATTTAGATACTCCCCTGAGCAATGACTCTAAAGTTAAGCGCCGAATAATAACATTTAATGATTTATGGCGCAATAGAAAATTATCCTTGACGTTGTTTATGGCGCCCATCTTCACAGATCACCCTAACAACACCATTTCTTTTTATGACTTTGCATTTTCTGCATATTTTTTTAACTGACGCACGAACTTTCACAATGCACTCCGTAATACTTAAACTACTTAATTATTTTTTAAGATGCGCTTTCTTCATCAAGCCTTCGTATTGTTGTGACATCATGTGAGTCTGCATCTGAGAAATAAAATCCATAACGACAACAACGATAATCAACAACGAGGTCCCGCCAAAATAAAACGGCACATTCCAGTAAACGATTAGAAACTCAGGCAATAAGCAAACGCCTGTGATGTAAAAAGCACCAATCAATGTAAGACGCGTCATCACTTTATCAATATAGGCACTGGTCTGCTGTCCAGGTCTAATGCCAGGCAAGAACGCACCCGATTTTTTTAAATTATCCGCAGTCTCTTTCGAATTAAAAACCAAAGCGGTATAGAAAAAACAGAAAAAAATGATGGCTGCCGCATAAAACATGACGTAAACCGGCTGACCAGGCGATAACATAGTCGCAATATCTTTAAGCCAACCAAAGCCTTCGGCATTTCCGAACCAACCTGCTACCGTAGCCGGAAACAAAATGATACTTGAGGCAAAAATGGGAGGTATAACCCCCGCCATGTTGAGTTTCAAAGGAAGAAAACTACTTTGCCCGGCATACATCCTTCTACCTTGCTGTCTTTTAGGATAGTTGATAATGATTCTTCGCTGACCTCTTTCAACAAAGACAACTAGAGCGGTAACAGCGATCGTTAACAAGAATAGCAAAATAATGAACGCACTGTTCATTTCGCCTGTTCTAGCAAGCTCCAAAGTGCCACCGACAGCCGAGGGAAGCCCTGAAACGATACCGGCAAAAATAATTAACGAAATACCGTTGCCAATTCCTCTCTCAGTAACTTGCTCGCCCAACCACATCAAAAAAATCGTCCCCGTTACAAGCGTTATCGTCGTAATGAGAACAAAACTCATGCCTGGTGCAATAACAACAGACAATCCACCGGCCGTTTGATTTTGCAAAGCTATTGAAATACCAACAGCTTGAAAAGTCGCCAAAACAACGGTTCCGTAACGGGTATATTGAGATATTTTACGCCTTCCGGACTCGCCTTCTTTTTTCATCTGCTCCATCGTTGGAATAACCACAGTCATCAACTGCATGATGATCGAAGCAGAAATGTAAGGCATGATACCAAGAGCAAATAAGCTTAAACGCATTAATGCCCCACCCGAAAACATGTTAAACATATCGAGAATGGAACCGCTTTGCTGTTCAAACATTAGAGCTAACGCTTTTGGATCGATACCGGGAACAGGGATATGAGCCCCAACTCGATAGACGAAAAACGCCCCCAGCACGAATAGCAATCTAGACCTTAATTCTGAATAGCCACCTGCTTTTTCAGCCATTTGTGCTCTTGTCGTATTCACTTAGACCTCTACTTTGCCGCCAGCCGCTTCAATAGATGCTTTTGCGCCTGCAGTCACTTTTATACCTTTCAACGTCACAGCTTTTGAAATTTCACCCGATTGGATTACTTTAGCGGTTTTAGTGAAAACAGGAACAACACCCGTTTCGATCAGCACTTGTAAATCGATGGTTTCAGTCGGCAAATTAGCTAACTCACTCAAACGAACTTCCGCTGTCAAACGCTTGCATCTTGACGTAAAACCGACTTTCGGTAATCGTCTCTGAAGGGGCATTTGTCCACCTTCAAACCCAACCTTGTGAAATCCACCACTTCTTGCTTTTTGGCCTTTATGACCTCTTCCGCAGGTTTTTCCAAGAGTGGATCCGATACCGCGACCGACACGCTTGGCTTTATTTCTCGATCCTTCTGCAGGACTTATTGAATTCAAGTACATTACAATTCCTCTACCCTTAGCATGTAGGAAACTTTATTAATCATCCCACGATTTTCAGGGGTATCGGAAACCGATACCGTATGATTAATACGACGCAAACCTAAACCTTTTAAGCACGCTTGATGGCTTGCTAAACGGCCGTGTTTACTTTTTGTCATTGTTAATTGTAATTTTTTATCTGACATAACAATTATCCAATTATCTGCTCAACCGACAGGCCGCGCTTGGCTGCGATGTCTTTTGGCTCATGCATTTCAGTTAACCCGGCAATAGTCGCTCTAACAACGTTAATTGGGTTGTTAGTTCCAATGCATTTGGCCAATACGTTATGAACACCGACCACTTCGAATACCGCGCGCATTGCTCCGCCAGCAATAATACCGGTACCATCCGATGCCGGTTGCATATAGACTTTTGCCGCCCCGGTGGACGCCGTAACAGCGTATTGCAAAGTGTCGCCTTTTAATGCAACTTTACGCATGTTTTTTCTAGCCTGTTCTAACGACTTTTGGATTGCAACGGGAACTTCTCTGGCTTTACTCACGCCATAACCCACACGACCTTCACCGTCGCCGACGACCGTTAAAGCAGCAAAGCCGAAAACTCGACCGCCTTTCACAACTTTTGCAACACGTCGTACCGATACTAATTTTTCTTGCAAACCGTCTGTACTTGCTTGAGATGGTGCTGTAGCCATAATCAATCTCCTAAAATTTTAAACCGGCTTCACGCGCGGCATCAGCAAGCGCTTTAACACGCCCATGATATTTAAAACCTGAGCGGTCGAAAGCCACTTCAGTGATTCCAGCCGCAATGGCTTTTTGGGCTACAAACTTTCCAACTTCGGCAGCCGCCTCAACATTTCCTGTATTTTTTACGGCTGATTTGACCTCAGCCTGAACAGTCGAAGCACTTGCAAGCGTATGCGTCCCATCGGAACTAATAACCTGCGCATAAATGTGTTGCGCAGTTTTATGTATGGTTAAACGGTTCGCTCCGGAATTCTTTATTTTAGTGCGCAGCTTCAGAGCGCGCTTTAAGCGTGATGCTTTCTTATCCATTACCTTACCTTACTTCTTCTTGGCTTCTTTTCTAACCACATTCTCATCAGCGTATCTGACACCCTTGCCTTTATAAGGCTCTGGCGGACGATACCCTCTAATTTCTGCAGCGACCTGACCGACTTTTTGCTTATCAAAACCTTTGACAATAATTTCGGTTTGACTGGGGGTTTCGATCGTTATACCCGCCGGCACTTCATAATCAACCGGATGAGAAAAGCCAAGTGACAACCCTAAAGTATTACCTTTAGCTTGAGCTCTATAACCAACACCGACTAAAGCCAGTTTTTTTTCAAAACCTTGTGATACGCCAATTACCATATTATTAATAACGGCGCGAGCGGTTCCGGCTTGTGAATTGGCAATTTTATCTGCCTTATCCCACTTAATTTCAATTTGGCTATTATCGATGGCCAAACTTACTTTTTCGTGTAACGAGGCCGACAACTGACCCTTACTACCTTTTACTGTAACTTCGTTGCCTTCGAGTTTGATATCAACTCCGCTTGGAAGAGCGATAGGTACTTTTGCAATTCTTGACATGACTTGACTCCCTAATTAACAAACAGTACAAACAACTTCACCGCCATGCCCTATCGCACGCGCCGCTCTGTCAGTCATGACACCTTTCGATGTCGAAACGATAGCTATGCCTAGGCCTCCCAAAACCTTTGGAAGCTCTTCTTTCGACTTATAAATTCTAAGTCCCGGCCTGCTGATTCTTTTTACTTTTTCGATGACGGGGCGTCCTTGATAGTATTTTAATACTATGGTCATTTCACTATGACTACCTTTCGTCTCAACGCTATAGTCGGTGATGTAACCTTCATCTTTTAAAACTTTAACAATGGCTACCTTCAATTTAGAAGAAGGCAGTTTTACGCTCATTTTTCCAGCAGATTGACCATTTCTAATTCTGGTCAACATATCTGCTATCGGGTCTGTCATACTCATTTCAATTCTCCAAACAGATCTTACCAACTCGCCTTAACTAAACCTGGCACATCACCACGCATTGTCGATTCTCTTAATTTATTTCGAGATAAACCGAATTTGCGATAATAGCCATGGGGACGCCCAGTGATATTACACCGGTTGCGCAAACGAGAAGCGCTGGAATCCCTTGGTAGCTTTTGTAATTGAAAATGAGCAGCTTCTTTTTCTTCAAAAGTAGCTCCAGGATTGCGAATAATTTCTTTTAACTCTTTTCGCTTGGTTTCATATTTCTTTACTAATTTGTTACGCTTTACTTCTCGCGCAATCATTGATTTTTTAGCCATTAGTCGATCGCCTTTTAGTTTTTGAATGGAAAGTTAAATAGCTTCAACAAAGCTAAACCTTCTTCGTTGGTTTTTGCTGTTGTCGTAATGGTAATATCCATTCCGCGAATAGCATCAATTTTGTCATAATCAATTTCAGGAAAAATGATTTGCTCTTTGACGCCCATCGAATAATTACCACGCCCATCAAAACTCTTAGGACTCATTCCCCTAAAATCCCTAATACGAGGAATGGAAATATTAATCAAGCGATCCAAAAATTCGTACATTCTATCACTACGCAGAGTGACTTTACAGCCAATTGGCATGTCATCGCGTATTTTGAAACCGGCTATCGATTTTCTCGCCAAGGTAACAATCGCTTTTTGACCGGCGATTTTTTCCATATCGCCGAGAGCGGATTGTAATATTTTCTTATCCGCAACCGCACCGCCAACACCCATATTAAGAGTGATTTTGGTAATTCGGGGCGCCTGCATAACGGATTTATAGCCGAATTTTTTCATTAATTCCGGCAGGATCTTCTCTTTGTATTCAGTTTCTAGTCTAGCCATGTCTAAATAATCCTCTATTAGATATCAACAACTTCATTAGTTGATTTAAAAAACCTGACTTTTCTTCCATCTTCTAGAAACTTAAAGCCGATTCGATCCGCTTTTAGGGTTTGTGGATTGTAAATACCGATATTAGAAAGGTGGATAGGCATATCTTTATCAACGATACCGCCAGATACTCCGGCACGAGGGTTACCTTTTTGGTGTTTTTTGACACGATTGATTCCCTCTACGATTACCTTGTTATCCTTAAATACTTTAGTTACTTTACCGCGCTTACCTTTATCTCTTCCGGTCAATACAATGACTTCGTCGCCTTGTTTTATTTTTTGCATGATTTAATCCTTTTTTATAAAACTTCAGGAGCCAGAGAAATAATTTTCATGAATTTATCTCCCCTTAGTTCGCGAGTTACAGGACCAAATATGCGTGTACCGAGAGGCTGCAATTGGTTATTAAGTATGACAGCGGCATTTCCGTCGAAACGGATAACCGAACCATCAGGACGACGAACTCCTTTACGAGTTCTTACAACCAAGGCGTTGTAAACTTCGCCTTTTTTTACTCTACCACGCGGTATTGCGTCTTTAACACTGACTTTGATAATATCGCCAATGCCTGCATAACGCCTGTGTGAACCGCCTAGCACTTTGATACACATGACCTTTTTTGCACCGCTATTATCGGCAACGTCAAGGTTAGTTTGCATCTGAATCATGATTAATTCCCAATTGTCTCGATATTAAATTCTTTGTGCTTATTTATTGTTGCTTTCAACAACTTCAACTAGCCTGAAGGTTTTGTTTTTAGACATTGGCCTACAAGATGTAATGGACACAATATCACCTTCATTGCATTGATTTTGCTCATCATGAGCCATTAATTTGGTCGAACGCTTGATATATTTGCCGTACACAGGGTGCTTGACAAAGCGCTCAACCAAGACGGTAATGCTTTTGTCCATTTTATTACTAATGACACGACCGCTTAAGGTTCTTAATTTTTCAGTTTTTTCGCTCATGACTTAAGCTCTCCCTAATTCATTCAATACAGTATGTATACGGGCAATATCACGTCTGACTTGCTTGACTTGAGCGGTCTTAGTTAACTGACCTGTACCTTTTTGCATCCTGAGATTGAATTGCTCTCTTGAGAGCTCAAGTAGCATATCGGCTAACTCTTGTTTTGATTTTTGTCGTAATTCGGTGGCTTTCATCACATTATCGTCCGAGCTATGAATGTTGTCTTAATCGGCAGTTTGGCAGATGCTAATGCAAACGCTTCTCTTGCAAGCTCTTCGGGCACACCTTGGATTTCATAAAGCATGGTGCCCGGTTTAATCTGAGCAACCCAGTATTCTACACTACCTTTACCTTTTCCCATCCTAACTTCTAAAGGTTTTTTGGTAATAGGCTTGTCTGGAAATACTCTGATCCATATTTTACCACCACGCTTTACATGACGAGTAATCGCTCTACGTGCAGCTTCGATCTGACGGGCTGTAATCCTTCCTCTTGTTGTGGCTTTTAATCCGAATTCACCGAAACTAACCGATGAGCCACGAACAGCAATGCCGTTATTTCTATTCTTATGCTGCTTACGAAATTTTGTTCTTTTGGGTTGAAGCATGACTTTATCCGTTCAACTATTTTTTAGATTCTGTAACATCGGATACACCTTGTGTATCCACATCAAATACTTCGCCTTTGAAAATCCAGACTTTAATGCCAATGATTCCATAAGTGGTATTTGCCTCGGCCGTACCATAATCGATGTCGGCTCTTAGTGTGTGCAAAGGGACACGGCCTTCTCTATACCATTCGGTTCGGGCAATTTCAGCACCGTTTAAACGGCCGGCAACATTAATTTTGATACCTTCCGCGCCCAAACGCATAGTATTGGTAACCGCACGCTTCATAGCCCTACGGTACATGATTCTTTTTTCAAGTTGCTGAGCAATGCTTTCCGCTACCAGATAAGCATCTAATTCCGGCTTTCTGATTTCTTCGACATTCATCTGAACAGGAATGCCCATCATCGCCGAAACTTCTTGTCTTAATTTATCGATGTCCTCGCCTTTTTTGCCAATCACAATCCCTGGTCTTGCAGTATGAACGGTGATGTGGGCATTACTTGCCGGACGATTAATCTGAATGCGACTAACCGAAGCGTGAGCAAGCTTTTTTTTGATAAAGTCTCTAACTTTAAGATCTTGATGCAGAAAAACCGGGTAATCTTGAGAGTTTGCGTACCATCTAGAAGTCCAGTCTTTAACAATTCCAAGGCGAATACCCGTTGGATGTACTTTTTGTCCCATTTTTACCTCTACTCGTATTCTGCTACTTTAATTGTTATGTGACAGGTCCTTTTCAATATTTTATTGGCTCGACCTTTCGCTCGCGGTTTAAAACGTTTCATGGTCGGCCCTTCGTTGACAAAAACCGTCGTAACTTTCAGTTCGTCAACATCGGCGCTCTCGTTATGCTCCGCATTGGCAATCGCCGACTCTAAAACTTTTTTTATGACTGCAGCCGCACTTTTTGTACTAAATGACAAAATTGCCAGCGCTTTCTCGACCGGTAGACCGCGAATTTGATCACCTACCAACCTGGCTTTCTGTGCCGACATAGGTGCATTGCTTAATTTTGCTGATATTTCCATCCTACACCTTACCTTGACTTCTTATCGGCCACATGCCCTTTATAGGTGCGTGTCGGCGCAAATTCACCGAGTTTATGCCCTATCATATTCTCAGAAACAAGAACAGGGACGTGTTGACGCCCATTGTGGACAGCAATAGTTAAACCCAACATATCGGGAATAATCATTGATCTTCTTGACCATGTTTTAATCGGTTTCCTATTATTGGCTTTTACCGCATCCTCAACTTTTTTCAGAAGATGATGATCTATAAAAGGACCTTTTTTAATTGATCGTGGCACGCTATTTCCTCTCTATTTCTGCTTACGGCGTCTGACAATCATGTTGTCTGTGCGTTTATTTTTACGTGTTTTATAACCTTTGGTAGGCATACCCCATGGCGAAACAGGATGTCTGCCGCCGGATGTACGTCCTTCACCACCACCATGCGGATGATCTACAGGATTCATTGCCACACCGCGAACGGTTGGCCTTACCCCGCGCCAGCGCTTTGCCCCAGCCTTACCCAATGAAGTTAAGTTGTGCTCGGAGTTGGATACTTCTCCAACTACAGCCTTACAATCCGCCATGACTTTGCGCATTTCCCCCGATCTTAGCCGGATGGTTACGTAAGCGCCTTCTCTAGCGACTAACTGGCAAGATGCACCTGCGCTTCTTGCTAATTGAGCTCCTTTACCGGGCTTTAATTCAACGCAATGTATAGTAGTACCCAATGGAATATTTCTAAGCGGCATGCAATTACCCGGCTTAACCGCAGTAGTTTCAGCGGATAAAATCTCTTGCCCTTGGGTTATGCCTTTTGGGGCGATAATATATCGACGCTCACCGTCCTTAAAGAGAATCAAAGCAATATTGGCAGTTCTGTTGGGATCGTATTCGATACGCTCAACTACAGCCGGAATATCTATTTTATTTCTTTTAAAATCAATGATCCGGTAGTGATGCTTATGACCCCCACCGACATGACGTGTGGTTATGCGCCCTTGATTATTACGTCCGCCATTTTTGCTGTTTTTATCAAGCAACTGTGCGAATGGCTTGCCTTTATGTAACTCATCGTTTTTGACACGTACAACAAACCTCGATCCAGCCGATGTAGGTTTTGATTTTACAATAGCCATGCTTTCTACCGTTTCCTATTGATCTTTTAAACTTTTAACTATTAAGCTGCCGAGAAATCTATATCGTGGCCTTCTTTGAGCTTGACATAGGCTTTTTTCCAATCGGAACGTTTGCCAAGGGTTTGACCAAACCTTTTTTTCTTACCTTTGACATTCAGTACTCGGACCGAATCGACTTTTACTTCGAACATAAGCTCGACGGCTTGCTTTATTTGATTCTTGGTTGCCTGTTTCTGAACGTTAAACACAAACTGTTTATTCGCTTCAGCCGCAACTGTGCTTTTTTCTGAAACAACAGGAGCTCTCAAGACACTTGCCAACTTACTTTTGATTAGCTCGTTCATGCCAACCTCTCCTCTATCAGTTTTACCGCCGCAGGCGTCATAATGACTTTTTCCGCTGCTACCAACGATACCGGACTCAAATTATCCGCAGAACATACTTCTAAATACGGAATATTTCTTGAAGCCAAAGCCAGATTAAAGTCGACTTCGTCAGATATGATTAAAACGCGCTTACAATCCAAACCACTCAGCTTTGCAACCATTTCTTTCGTTTTTGGAGTCGAAGGAAGGATTTCACTACTGACAACCAAACGGTCTTGTCTTAGTAACTCGGACAAAATTGAACGCAAACCCGAACGAAACATTTTTTTATTTAATTTTTGCTCGAATGAACGCGGTCTTGCAGCAAAGGTCACGCCACCGGTTCTCCACAGTGGACTGCGCATTGTACCAGATCTTGCTCGCCCCGTCCCTTTTTGACGCCAAGGTTTAATCCCGCCGCCACTTACATCGGAACGGGTCTTCTGTGCTTTTGTCCCGGAACGAGCGCCGGCCAGGTGCCGAGTCACCAATTGATGAACTAACGTCTCATTAAAATCTTGCCCAAAAACTTCTTCGCCTACCGCGACTGCTGCGGCAGATTCGCTTTCGTTAATTGCAGGAATTTGTATACTCATGATTTATCCTTCTTATTCCGCATTTTTGCAGCCGGGGTAATCACAACATCGCTACCTTTTGCTCCAGGCACAGCCCCTTTGACTAAAATCAAGTTTCTCTCGCTATCGACCGCATGAATCGTTAGATTATCGATTGTCGTTTTAGCGGCGCCCATATGACCGGACATTTTTTTCCCTTTAAAAACGCGCCCCGGAGTTTGACACATACCGTTAGAACCTGGAGCTCTATGGGAAAGCGAATTACCGTGCGTCGCATCCTGCGTTCTAAAATTATGCCGTTTGACTGTACCTTGATAACCTTTACCGATGCTTGTTCCGCGAACATCAACCACCTGTCCTTGAGCAAAAATACTTGCTTGTAATTCGGAACCGGCAGAGAGATCGTCGCCTTCACCGTCATCCAGCCTGAATTCCCACAGACCTCTACCTGCGGTTACATTCGCAGCAGCAAAATGACCAGCCATCGCTTTATTCACTCTGGATGATTTTTTTTCACCCGCAGTGACTTGTATCGCGCGATAGCCATCTTTTTCGATGCTTTTAACTTGAGTGACTCGGTTAGACTCTATCTGAAGAACCGTCACGGGCACTGACGACCCATCCTCGCAAAATACTCTGGTCATACCACATTTACGACCAATTAGACCTATTGACATCTGCCAATTCCCCTACATTTAATTCAACTTTATTTGAACGTCCACACCGGCTGCCAGATCCAATTTCATCAAGGCATCGACAGTTTTTTCGGTTGGCTCGACGATGTCGAGCAATCGTTTGTACGTTCTTAATTCATATTGATCGCGCGCGTCTTTATTGACATGCGGAGAGATCAAAATCGTAAACCGCTCTTTCTTAGTAGGCAGCGGGATAGGGCCTTTAACTTGCGCGCCCGTTCTTTTCGCTGTTTCTACGATTTCACCTGCGGATTGATCAATTAATTTATGATCAAATGATTTCAGGCGTATTCTAATAGTTTGACTCGTCATATTGTTTACTCGATGATTGATGCAACAACGCCCGCGCCAACGGTACGGCCACCTTCACGAACCGCGAAACGCAAACCTTCTTCCATCGCAATCGGAGCAATTAACTTCACTTCAACGTTGACGTTATCGCCGGGCATCACCATTTCCACGCCTTCCGGAAGATCGACCGCTCCGGTTACATCCGTTGTTCTGAAATAAAATTGTGGACGATAGCCATTAAAGAATGGTGTATGACGCCCGCCTTCGTCTTTCGACAATACGTAGATTTCCGCCTTGAAATGGGTATGCGGCTTAATGGTGCCTTTGTGCGCCAAGACTTGTCCGCGTTCAACTTCGTCTCTTTTGGTGCCTCTTAACAAGACCCCAACGTTATCGCCCGCTTGACCTTGATCCAATAATTTACGGAACATTTCCACGCCGGTGCAGGTTGTGGTTGTAGTCGGTCTGATTCCGACAATTTCAATCTCTTGCCCAACCTTAATGATCCCACGCTCGACACGCCCGGTAACCACTGTGCCGCGACCGGAAATCGAGAACACGTCTTCAATCGGCATTAGGAACGGCTGATCGATCGCACGCTCAGGCTCTGGAATATAGCTATCTAAGGCCTCGACCAATTTAATGATCGACGGCACGCCAATTTCACTGGTATCGCCTTCCAAGGCTTTTAACGCCGAGCCGATAACTAACGGGGTATCGTCGCCCGGAAATTCGTACATGTCCAATAATTCTCTGACTTCCATTTCCACTAATTCGATCAACTCGGCATCATCCACCATATCGGCTTTATTCAAATAAACCACGATATAGGGAACACCTACTTGACGCGCTAATAATATATGCTCACGAGTTTGCGGCATCGGACCGTCGGCCGCCGAACAGACGAGGATAGCTCCATCCATTTGTGCCGCACCGGTAATCATGTTTTTGACATAGTCGGCATGACCCGGGCAGTCCACATGCGCATAGTGGCGCGCATCCGATTCGTACTCCACATGAGCCGTTGCGATTGTAATGCCACGCTCGCGCTCTTCGGGGGCGTTATCAATTTGATCGTAGGCCTTGTAGACGCCGCCACGCGCATCCGCCATCACTTTTGTCAATGCCGCGGTCAATGTGGTTTTACCATGATCGACGTGACCGATGGTTCCTACGTTTACGTGTGGTTTTTTACGTTCGAATTTTTCTTTGGACATGATTCAATACCTTTATTTTCTATTCAATTTATGAAACTTTTTTTATGATTGCTTCTGCAATATTTGCAGGTGCTTCAGCGTATTTTTCAAATTGCATACTGTATGTTGCTCGCCCCTGTGTTGCAGATCGCAAATCAGTCGCATAACCGAACATCTCCGCCAACGGAACTTCACAACTGATAGTTTTACCTGCAGGAGTGTCGTCCATACCCTGAATGATTCCACGGCGCCTGTTTATATCACCTACAACATCACCCATGTAATCTTCCGGAGTCACGACTTCTACCTTCATTATTGGCTCCAGAAGGACCGGGTCGGCTTTTTTCGCACCCTCTTTAAAGCACATTGATCCAGCAATTTTAAATGCCATCTCGCTCGAATCAACATCGTGGTACGATCCATCAAACAATGATACTTTTACATCCACCACTGGAAACCCTGCCAAAACTCCATTTTCCAGTTGCTCCTGCACTCCTTTGTCAACTGCCGGTATGTATTCCCTTGGAACCACGCCACCAACAATTTCATTCACAAATTCATATCCGGAACCGGGTTCTTTCGGCTCGATTCGCAACCATACATGTCCATATTGACCTCGCCCGCCGGATTGACGAATAAACTTGCCTTCTTGCTCCACTTGCTTGCGAATAGTTTCTCTATAGGCAACTTGAGGAGCTCCTACGTTAGCATCGACGCTGAATTCCCTTTTCATTCTGTCTACAATGATCTCCAGATGTAATTCACCCATTCCGGAAATAATGGTTTGACCTGACTCCTGATCGGTATGCACACGAAACGATGGATCTTCTTGGGCAAGCTTGCCAAGAGCAACACCCATTTTTTCTTGATCGGCTTTAGTTTTCGGCTCTACCGCAACCGATATTACCGGCTCAGGAAAATCCATTCTCTCAAGCACAATGACCGATTTCATGTCACATAAAGTATCGCCGGTAGTGACATCTTTCAGACCTATTGCCGCCGCTATATCCCCGGCATGCACTTCCTTAATTTCTTCGCGGGAATTAGCATGCATTTGCACTAATCGCCCTATACGCTCTTTCTTCTTTTTTACCGAGTTATAAACCGCATCGCCCGAGTTAAGCACGCCCGAATAAACCCGGATAAAGGTTAAAGCACCTACAAAGGGATCGGTTGCAATTTTAAATGCTAGCGCCGCAAAAGGCGCCTCATTGTCCGCAGGTCGCTCTTCTTCGGTCACATCATCCGCAAGAACACCTTTAATCGGCTTAACTTCCGTAGGCGAAGGCAAATACTCGATTACAGCATCCAACATCGCCTGAACACCTTTGTTTTTAAAGGCCGATCCGCAAAATGTAGGAACCGCAAGATTATTTAATGTGAGCTGTCGTATCCCTTTTTTAATCTCATCCTCAGAGAGATCAACGCCGTCAAGGTATTTTTCCATTAGCTCATCTGAACCTTCCACTGCCGACTCAATCATGTGATCACGCCATTCTTGACAGAGCGAAAACATATCGACCGGTATTTCACGTTCCTCGAAATTCATTCCCTTGGTCGCCTCATCCCAATAAATGGCTTTCATTTTTATCAGGTCTACAACGCCTTCGAACGAATCATCAGCACCTATCGGCAATTGCATCGGAATAGGATTACTTCCTAAACGAGCTTTTATTTGCTGAACCACCCTTAAAAAATTAGCTCCTTGCCTATCCATCTTATTGATGAACGCCAACCTTGGCACATGGTATTTATTAGCCTGCCTCCACACTGTTTCGGATTGCGGCTCAACTCCGCCCACCGCGCAAAATACAGCACAAGCCCCATCTAAAACTCTAAGGGATCGTTCAACCTCGATCGTAAAATCAACATGTCCCGGCGTATCGATAATGTTTATCTGATGCTCCGGAAACTGCTTGCTCATACCGCTCCAAAAACAGGTGGTAGCGGCCGAGGTAATGGTAATACCTCTTTCTTGCTCTTGAGCCATCCAATCCATGGTTGCCGCACCATCATGCACCTCGCCAATCTTGTGCGAAACGCCTGTATAAAACAGAACGCGCTCGGTAGTCGTTGTCTTACCGGCATCGATATGAGCCATGATGCCTATGTTTCGATAACGACTAAGGGGAGTTTTCCGTGCCACTGCTCAAGCCTTCAGTAACTTAAATTACCAACGGTAATGAGAAAACGCCTTGTTCGCCTCGGCCATACGATGAGTTTCCTCACGCTTTTTAGCTGCCGCCCCACGACTTTCGAAGGCATCCAACAACTCGCCGGCCAACTTTGAAGGCATGTTTTTTTCGTTTCTTTTACGTGCCGCATCAATCAGCCAGCGCATCGCCAAGGCCGCACGACGGGAAGGCCTAACTTCAACAGGAACCTGATAAGTTGCACCACCGACACGTCTTGACTTAACTTCAACACGCGGCTGCACATTTTCCAGAGCTCGAGTCAACACCTCCAACGGCTCGGTATGACCTTTACTTTCGATAACATCCAGCGCACCATATACAATCTTTTCGGCAACTGATTTCTTTCCGCTAGTCATGATCATATTCATGAACTTGGTTAGCATGGTGCTACCAAACCTAGGATCCGGAATGACGTCTCTTTTCGCCGCTACTCTTCTTCTTGACATTTAATTCACCAAACTTCGTTAGGCTTTAGGTCTTTTCGTTCCATACTTCGAACGACCACACTTTCTGTTTTTGACACCCGAAGTATCAAGACTTCCGCGAACGACGTGATATCGCACACCCGGCAAATCCTTTACCCTACCGCCACGAATCAACACAACGGAATGCTCTTGCAGGTTGTGACCCTCACCACCAATATAGCTACTTACCTCCGCACCGTTTGTCAACCGTACCCGCGCGACCTTTCTTAATGCCGAGTTCGGCTTCTTGGGAGTCGTGGTATAGACTCTAGTACATACTCCGCGACGCTGAGGACATGCCTCTAACGCCGGAACATTGCTTTTTTCTATTCTTTTAGCACGCGGCTTACGAACCAATTGGTTGATCGTGGCCATATATTTGTTACTCCAATAATTCAGTTTACCCGCCAGTCAATAAAAATAACCGCCGTACATTTCTATGCACAGCGGCCATATAATGCTTATCCTGACAAATAGCGTTAGCTCATTTGAGCAGAGCATCTTAACGCTATTTTTTTTCCAGGTCAAGCCGATTTAAATTATTCAGTGTTTAAGGCTTGCTTTAACGCTTCTTCTACATCACCCGCATCTACTGATGAAATATTATCACCCTCGGATGGAACCTCGATGTCTTTGGAGCGTCGCTTCCTTCTTTGTTCATGATAAGCTAATCCAGTACCCGCAGGTATTAATCGCCCAACGATCACATTTTCCTTCAACCCATGTAAACCATCGCTCAGTCCGCGAACCGCCGCATCCGTCAACACTCGAGTCGTCTCCTGGAAGGAAGCCGCCGAGATAAATGACTCAGTTGCCAATGAAGCTTTAGTGATACCTAACAAAACAGACTCAAAACTTGCAGGTATCTTTCCTTCCGCCTCCATTTTTTCATTGATCTCACGGACATAGGCCCGCTCGACCTGATCGCCTTTCAGGAATTCCGTGTCACCGCCCGCGGTAATTTCAACTTTACGAAGCATTTGTCTAATAATTGCCTCTATATGTTTATCATTGATTTTTACACCCTGTAATCGATAAACATCTTGAATCTCTTTCACTAGATAATTCGCTAGATCTTCAATACCACGCAATCTTAAGATATCGTGCGGGGTCAATTCACCTTCAGCGATGGTTTCACCTTTCTCGACATGCTCGCCTTCGAACACTGTGATATGCCGCCATTTCGGCACCAATGTTTCATATTGCTCGCCGCTTGCATCCGTTATGATCACACGCTGCTTACCTTTGGTTTCTTTACCGAACGATATCGTGCCGGTTGTTTCCGCTAAAATCGCCGGATCCTTGGTTTTTCTTGCCTCAAACAAGTCGGCTACACGAGGTAAACCACCAGTGATATCGCGCGTTTTACTCGACTCCTGAGGAATCCTCGCCAATACGTCACCAACTTTAACCTCATGACCATCCTTGATACTGACAATTGCTCCGGTCGGCAAGAAATACTGTGCGGGAATTTCTGTTCCCGGTAAATAAATAGTTTCTCCGGCGGCATCCATTAGCTTAACCATCGGGCGCAAGTCTTTACCTGCACTACCCCTTTGCTTAGGGTCGGTAACCACTAAGGAACTTAAGCCCGTAACCTCATCTGCCTGTTTTTGAACCGTTACACCATCCATGAAGTCGAATAAGCTGACCACGCCATCGACTTCAGTAATTACCGGATGCGTATGCGGATCCCAGTTGACGATAATTTCTCCACCGTTAATTTTACTTCCGTCCTGCACTAACAACACCGCGCCATAAGGAATTTTATACCGCTCGCGCTCACGGCCATATTCGTCGATGATGCCAATTTCACCGGACCGGGATACCGCTACCAGATTTCCCTCCCGGTTTGTAACTGTCTTAAGGTTACTTAACTTAACCGTTCCAGCCGCTTTAACTTGTACATTACTAATCGCAGCCGATCTCGAAGCTGCACCGCCAATATGGAAAGTACGCATTGTCAACTGCGTCCCCGGCTCACCGATGGATTGCGCAGCAATGACACCGACCGCTTCTCCACTATTGACTAAATGCCCTCTAGCCAAGTCTCTGCCGTAACATGCAGCACAAACACCATGACGATTTTCACAAGTGATAACCGAACGCACATAAACGTGATCAACGCTGTTTTCTTCAAGCACCGACACCCAGTATTCATCAAGCAAGGTTCCGTTTTTAACAATAACTTTTTCGCCAGCCGCATCCATCACGTCGTTAATGACTACACGACCCAATACACGCTCGGCCAATGGCTCGACCACATCACCACCTTCGATAATGGGCATCATCGAGATACCTTGCGTCGTGCCGCAATCGTCGCCAGTAATAACCAAATCCTGAGCCACATCGACCAAACGTCTTGTCAAATAACCCGAGTTGGCGGTTTTCAACGCTGTGTCGGCTAGCCCTTTACGAGCGCCGTGAGTCGAAATAAAGTACTGCAGTACGTCCAGACCTTCCCTAAAGTTCGCAGTAATCGGCGTTTCGATAATCGAACCATCCGGCTTCGCCATCAAACCTCGCATACCGGCCAATTGTCTAATCTGTGCAGCGGAACCCCGAGCACCCGACTCGGCCATCATAAATATTGAGTTGAACGATTTCTGAGTAACCTTATTGCCATCGGCATCTTCGATTTCCTCAACACCCAAGCCATCCATCATGACTTTCGCAACCTGATCGTTGGCATGAGACCAGATGTCAACCACCTTGTTGTATCGCTCACCGTCAGTCACCAGACCTGATGAGTATTGACTTTGTATTTCGTTAACTTCCGCATTAGCCGTATTGATGATTTCTTCTTTCTTAGCCGGTATCTCCATATCTTCGATACCGAAAGACACACCCGAGCGGGTTGCATAACGAAAACCAAGATACATCAATTGGTCGGCCATAATGACCGTTTCCTTGATACCTAAATGCCGATAGCAATAATTGATCAGCCGCGATATATTTTTCTTCGTCATATCGCAATTGACTATCTCGTACGGCATACCATCGGGAACAATTTCCCAAATCAATGCTCGACCAACCGTCGTTTCGACACGATAGGTTTTTTGTTCGGCAACCCCTCTATCAGTTTTTATTCTTTCAGTAATTCTTAATTGAATCTTGGCTTGTAAGTCGACGCTTTTAAATGCCAAGGCTTTATGAACCTCATCTATTGAAACAAAGATCGAGCCATTGCCTTTTGCATTGACTTTTTCTCGGCTTATAAAATAAAGCCCTAAAACCACGTCCTGAGATGGGTTGATAATCGGCTCGCCGCTTGCCGGCGACAAAATATTGTTGGTCGCCATCATCAACGTTCTGGCTTCAAGCTGCGCCTCTATCGACAATGGCACATGTACCGCCATTTGGTCACCGTCAAAATCGGCATTGAAAGCGCTACAAACCAAAGGATGCAACTGTATCGCTTTACCTTCGATCAAGGTTGGCTCGAACGCTTGTATCCCTAAGCGATGCAAGGTAGGCGCCCTATTTAACAATACCGGATGTTCGCGAATGACTTCCTCGAGAATATCCCAAACTTCGGCACCTTCTCGCTCGACCATTTTTTTCGCGGCTTTAATCGTTGTCGCGAGTCCTCTTAACTGCAATTTGCTGAAGATAAACGGTTTGAATAATTCCAGAGCCATTTTTTTAGGCAAACCGCATTGATGTAAACGTAGCGTTGGCCCAACCACAATAACCGAACGCCCGGAATAGTCGACACGCTTACCTAGCAAATTTTGCCTAAATCTGCCTTGCTTACCCTTAATCATATCGGCAAGGGATTTGAGCGGTCTTCTGTTAGTGCCGGTGATAGCTCTGCCTCTACGGCCATTATCAAGCAATGCGTCAACCGACTCTTGCAGCATTCGCTTTTCGTTACGAACGATAATATCCGGCGCGTTCAAATCCAACAAACGATTTAGCCGGTTATTCCTATTGATAACGCGACGATAAAGATCGTTTAAATCCGACGTGGCAAACCGTCCGCCATCCAAAGGCACCAATGGCCTCAACTCCGGAGGCAAAACCGGCAATACTTGCATAATCATCCATTCAGGACGATTTTTAGAGCTTAACAGCGATTCGATCACTTTTAAGCGCTTTGAAAACTTTTTAATTTTGGTTTCTGAATTAGTGCCGTTAATCTCTTCCCGCAAACGATTGATCTCGCCATTAAGATCAATTGCCTTGAGCAAGTCAAAAACAGCTTCGGCGCCCATTTTCGCAACGAAATCATCGCCAAATTCCTCGACGGCATCGAGATATTCGTCATCGGTTAACAATTGCCCTTTATTAAGCGGAGTTACCCCCGGATCAAGCACCACGAATGACTCGAAATACAAGACGCGCTCAATTTCACGAAGCGTCATGTCTAGCAGCAGTGCAATCCGCGATGGCAAGGACTTCAAAAACCAAATATGAGCAACTGGACTAGCTAACTCAATATGCCCCATTCTTTCTCGACGTACTTTTGAAAGCGTGACTTCAACGCCGCATTTTTCACAGATTACACCTCTGTGTTTCAGTCTTTTATATTTTCCGCATAAACATTCATAATCGCTCACAGGGCCAAAAATTTTGGCGCAAAACAATCCATCTCGTTCCGGCTTAAAAGTTCGATAATTAATCGTTTCGGGCTTTTTAACTTCTCCATAAGACCAAGAACGGATCATGTCAGGAGACGCCAAGCCTATGCGAATTGAATCGAAATCATCGGCGCGGCCTTGGCGCTTTAAAAAGTTCATTAAATCTTTCAAGAGCTTATCCTCTCTAAATGGTTTCCGGCACGAGGCCGGAACGGGCAATCAAATTAAGGTAAATTATCGAACTCAATCGCTTTCTAACTCAATATTGACACCGAGTGAACGTATTTCTTTGATCAAGACGTTGAACGATTCCGGCATACCCGCTTCCATTTTATGGTCGCCATCAACGATATTTTTATACATTTTGGTTCGACCGGTTACATCATCGGATTTCACAGTCAACATTTCTTGCAAGGTATAAGCCGCCCCATAAGCCTCCAAAGCCCATACCTCCATTTCGCCGAATCGTTGACCGCCGAATTGAGCCTTTCCACCCAGCGGCTGTTGAGTTACCAGACTATAAGGACCGGTAGAGCGCGCATGCATTTTATCATCTACCAAGTGGTTCAATTTCAACATGTACATGTAACCAACGGTAACTTCGCGTTCGAACGGTTCGCCGGTCAAACCGTCATAAAGTACAGTTTGACCATGTTCAGGATAATCCGCCAGTCTCAACATGGTTTTAATTTCGTCTTCGGTAGCGCCATCGAAAACCGGAGTCGCCATCGGCACCCCTTCTACCAAATTATGGGCTAGTTCGAGGATCTCTTTATCGGTTAAGGCATTCAAGTCTTCCTTACGACCGCTGCTATTATAGATTTTTTCTAAAAACCCTCTAATTTCAACAATTTTTGCTTGAGCCTCAAGCATTTTACCAATCTTGATACCCAAACCCTTGGAAGCCCAACCCAAATGCGTCTCCAACACCTGGCCTACATTCATTCGGGACGGAACCCCGAGAGGATTCAATACGATATCGACCGGATTACCATCTGCTGTATAAGGCATGTCTTCGATCGGTCTAATCATGGAAATAACCCCTTTATTTCCATGTCGTCCAGCCATTTTATCGCCCGACTGAATTCTTCTCTTAACCGCGAGGTAGACCTTAACCATTTTTAGAACACCGGGCGGCAAATCATCGCCCATAGTGATCTTTTTGCGCTTGATATCAAACTTGACATCGAAATCCTTTCTCTGCTTTTCGATTTGCTCGATGACTCCTTCCAATTGAACATTGATGTTTTCATCTTCCATTTTGATTTGCAGCCATTGAGAAGGCCTCAATTGATCCAGATATCCCTGATTTACGACGGTGCCTGAAGATAAATTATCCGGCCCGGATAAGGCCTTCTTGCCGACGATTAATCTAGCGACTCGCGCATATATGTCCTTTTCGACAATTTTTAGCTGATCGTCAAGATCTTTTCTATAACGCTTGATTTGCTCTTCTTCTATTTCGAGCGCACGCTTATCTTTCTTAACGCCATCTCGCGTGAAGACCTGGACATCGATAACCGTCCCTTCAACACCGTTAGGCACTCTTAATGACGTGTCTTTTACATCGGCCGCTTTCTCACCGAAAATCGCACGTAATAGTTTTTCTTCAGGTGTCAATTGCGTTTCACCTTTCGGAGTCACTTTCCCAACCAGAATATCACCGCCCTTAACCTCGGCACCGACATAAACGATCCCGGACTCATCCAATTTCGATAAGGCTTCTTCGCTGACGTTTGGAATGTCCGCGGTAATCTCTTCCGGGTTATATTTAGTATCCCGCGCAACGCACGTTTTTTCTTCAATATGAATAGTCGTAAAACGATCTTCTTTAACAACCCGTTCGGAAACTAAAATTGAATCCTCAAAGTTGTATCCATTCCAAGGCATGAAAGCCACCAACATATTTTGACCCAAAGCCAATTCGCCGATATCGGTCGAAGGCCCATCGGCCAATATATCGCCAGCATTGACGATGTCGCCAAGCTTAACCAATGGCTTTTGGTTAATACAGGTATTTTGGTTGGATCGCGTGTACTTGGTCAGGTTATAAATATCGACTCCAGGCTCACCTGACTCGGTTTCGGCATCGTTCACCCTGACCACAATCCTAGCGGCATCGACGGCCTCAATGGTTCCGCCTCGCGTAGCTACGACAGCCACCCCGGAATCCTTTGCTACGGTTCGCTCCATACCCGTTCCTACTAGCGGCTTCTCGGCTCTTAGAGTCGGAACCGCTTGACGCTGCATATTCGAGCCCATTAACGCTCTATTCGCGTCGTCGTGCTCCAAGAAAGGGATGATAGACGCTGCAACCGATACGATTTGTTTAGACGATACGTCCATATATTGCACGGTATCGGACATCGACAATGTAAATTCGTCTTTATAACGGCATGATACCAGCCCTTCTTTTAGACGACCGTCCGCATCGACCGGCACAGCCGCCTGAGCGATGACAAACTCCCCTTCTTCGATCGCCGAAAGATATTCAACCTGATCGGTCAGTTTTCCATCGACAACTTTTCTATAGGGCGTTTCAAGAAAGCCATATTCGTTGGTTCGTGCATAAACGGCCAATGAGTTGATCAAACCGATATTCGGTCCCTCCGGAGTTTCGATCGGACAAACGCGCCCGTAATGCGTGGTATGAACATCACGCACCTCGAAGCCGGCGCGCTCGCGCGCCAATCCACCGGGGCCTAAAGCCGATACTCGGCGCTTATGCGTGACCTGAGAAAGCGGATTATTTTGATCCATGAACTGTGACAGCTGGCTTGAGCCGAAAAACTCTTTAACCGCCGCCGATACCGGTTTCGCGTTGATAATTTCCTGCGGCATCAAGCCTTCGGAATCGGCCAATGTCAATCTCTCTTTAACCGCTCGCTCCACCCTGACCAAGCCAACTCGGAATTGGTTTTCGATCATCTCGCCAACCGAACGGACTCTTCGGTTACCCAAATGATCGATATCATCGACATTACCGTTTCCGTTTCGGATATTGATCAATTCCTTTAATACATCAATGATATCTTCCTTGCTGAGCGTGCCCTCTCCGGTTGTTTCTTGACGACCCAGGCGCCGATTGAATTTCATACGTCCAACCGTCGACAAATCGTAACGGTCTTCGGTAAAAAACAGGTTTTGAAACAGATTTTCCGCTGATTCTTTTGTCGGCGGCTCTCCTGGTCTCATCATGCGATATATTTCAACTAGCGCTTCCAGTTGCGTGCTACTCGTATCCAAACGCATCGCATTCGAGATATAGGGCCCTCTATCGAGATCGTTGACATAAATCGTGTTTAGCTCTTGTATACCGCTATCTATGATTTTATCGAGTAATTCCTCGGTAAGCTCATCATTGACATTGGCAATCAGCTCGCCTGTCGATTCATCGATCAGGTTACGGCTTAACACTTTTCCATGCAGATAGGCTTTAGGGACTTCGACTTGAGTGACGCCCGCTTCTTTTAATTGGCGTATATGTTTTGCCGTAATCCGACGCCCCTCTTCGATCAGAACCTTTCCATCATGTTTAAAATCGAAGGCGGCAATTTCGCCTCTCAGTCGCTCAGGCACCAAATCAAACAAACAACTATCATCAGTCAAGATAAAGCGATTGGTTTCAAAGAAAATATCCATCATTTCTTCGTTATTATAACCCAGCGCTCTTAATAAGATCGTTGCCGGAATTTTTCTACGTCTATCTATTCTGACATAGACACAGTCCTTGTGATCGAACTCGAAGTCAAGCCAAGAGCCGCGATAAGGGATAACTCTTGCGTTGAATAATAACTTTCCTGATGAATGCGTTTTACCTTTATCGTGATCAAAAAACACGCCCGGAGAACGGTGTAACTGAGAAACAATTACCCGCTCGGTTCCATTAATGACGAAAGTTCCGTTATCGGTCATTAACGGCAACTCCCCCATGTAGACTTCCTGCTCCCGGATATCCTTAACAACTTTCGTGCTTCCAGGCGCGTCTTTATCGTAAATGACCAAGCGCACCAACACTCTCAGTGGCGCAGCAAAAGTTGCACCCCTTTGTTGACATTCCCTGACATCGAATGTCGGCTCTCCTAACCGGTATTTTACATATTCCAGAACCGCATATCCGGAATGACTTTCTATTGGAAATACACTGGAAAAAGCGGCGTGCAAACCCACATTCAACCGCTTTTCCGGCGGCATACCGGATTGCAGGAAACTCGCGTAGGAATTGATTTGCGTCGCTAAAAGATAAGGCACGTCGAGTACTTCTGTACCCTTGCCAAAGTTGTTACGAATGCGTTTTTTTTCGGTAAAAGAGTAGGCCATATTGCTTCCATACCTATTTCATCAGGAATTATTTTTTGCCACTTATGAATAAGCAGCAAAAGGCCGATGACAAAATGTCACCAGCCGTACTAAGGGGCTTAATGCCTTAAATTTTGCGTCAAAATCTTTACTTAATTTCGACTGAAGCACCTGCGTCCTCAAGCTCCTTTTTGACCGCTTCTGCTTCATCTTTGCTAACGCCTTCTTTCAAAGTAGTTGGCGCTCCTTCAACAGCGTCTTTCGCTTCTTTCAAGCCCAGACCCGTGATTCCGCGAACCGCTTTAATCGCGGCAACCTTGTTAGCTCCGGCCGCAGTCAAAATAACATCGAATTCGGTTTGTTCTTCAGCCGCTGCCGCCGTCGCTGCCGCTGGAGCCGCAGCCATGACAGCCGCCGATACGCCGAATTTTTCTTCCATCGCTGAAATTAAATCAACGATTTCCATAACCGTCATGTTAGAGACCGCTTCCAAGATATCTTCTTGTGAAATTGCCATTATGTATTCCTCTAAAATAGATGTAAAACTGGTTAAAAAAAGGTTATGCCGCTTCTTTAAGGTCTTTAAGTGCAGCCAATGTCCGTGCAAGCTTACCAACCGGTGCTTTCATGACCGACATCAACATGCTAATTCCTTGATCGCGTGTCGGCAGTTTTGCCAATCTTTCAAGTTCATTAGCATCATATGCCTGCCCACCGATAGCCACTATTTTAGTGACGAGCTTGTTATGACTTTTTGCAAACTCATGGATTAATCTTGCCGCACAACCTGGATCTTCCATCGAAAACGCTAGCAATAACGGACCGACTAAGCCCTCTTGCATACATTCGAATTCTGTCCCGGCTATGGCTCTTTTTGCCAATGAGTTTTTCACAACCCGCAGATAAACACCCGTTTCTCTTGCAGTTTTCCGTAACTCGGTCATTTCCGACACGGTCAAACCGCGATATTCCGCCGCCACGGCGGAATGGGCTTTAGCGGCGAATTCGGCAACCTCTTCGACGACAGCTTTCTTGCTATCTAAATTTAGTGCCACAATTTACCTCCGGTACATATCTGATTTTTTGTCAGAATCAATAAAACGCATCTTTGAGTAGATGCCCCTTACGGTCCCTTTCACCAGCTTTGCGGCTCCAGCTCCCGTCTACGCAGGACAATTAAGTTTTTACAACACCTGCGGTCTTTGACGGTTGCCGGCATTTCCGGCAACCCAAAGTCTTTCGCCTTAACCAGCCAGCCCGCTCTGATCGATCCAAAGCCCTGGACCCATGGTCGATGACAGCGTAATTTTTTTCATATAAACGCCTTTCGCGGCACTCGGCTTAGCTTTGCGCAAGTCGGCCAATAACGCTTCCAGGTTTTGTTGAATGGCTGTCGCGTCAAAATCCACTTTACCGATTGAGCAGTGGATGATCCCCGACTTATCGGTTCGATAACGTACTTGCCCTGATTTTGCGTTTTTAACTGCGGTTGCAACATCCGGCGTAACCGTTCCGACTTTTGGATTTGGCATTAAGCCTCTTGGGCCTAAAATCTGACCCAGCTGACCAACAACCCTCATTGCATCGGGAGAAGCGATCACTACGTCGAAATTCATTTCGCCCTTTTTAACCTGATCGGCTAAATCTTCCATACCAACGATATCCGCCCCCGCTTCTTTCGCCGCATCTGCATTGGCTCCTTGAGTAAATACAGCAACTCTTACGGATTTACCGGTTCCATTAGGCAATACGGTTGCGCCACGAACATTTTGATCGGATTTTCTTGGATCGACGCCTAAGTTGACACTGACATCGATCGATTCGACAAACTTGCTGTTTCCTAGCTCTTTCAATAAACCAACCGCTTCGTCGACCGAATATTGTTTACTTCTATCTACTTTCGACTTAATCAGTTTTGCTTTTTTAGTCAGCTTTGCCATTACACGCCCTCCACATTGAGGCCCATACTACGAGCACTTCCGGCTATAGTTTTAACTGCCGCATCCAAGCTTGCCGCATTTAAATCTTCCATTTTGGTTTTGGCGATTTCTTCAAGCTGTTCACGCGTCACTGTGCCAATTTTCACTTTATTCGGCGTACTACTGCCGCTCTTTACACCAACAGCTTTCTTTAACAAAATCGAAGCAGGCGGAGTTTTAGTAATAAAGGTAAAACTACGATCGCTATAAACGGTAATAACAACCGGAATCGGCAACCCTTTTTCTAACTCTTGAGTTTTTGCATTAAAGGCTTTACAAAACTCCATAATGTTGACACCATGCTGACCTAATGCAGGTCCAACTGGTGGGCTAGGGTTAGCTTCACCAGCTTTTACTTGCAACTTTATGTATGCATTAATTTTTTTTGCCATTATTTACTCCAAATCGGGTGCAATCGCTTTTCAGCTCCCCTAATAAACAAAAATCCCGGACACAGTCATATCCAGGATTTTAAAAAATTTTTGACGCTTTATTATGATTTTTCAACTTGATTGAAGTCCAGCTCTACCGGTGTCGACCTGCCAAAAATTAAAACCGAAATCCTAAGCTTGCTCTTTTCGTAATTAACTTCTTCTATCGTTCCATTGAAATCCTTAAAAGGCCCGTCGTTCACTCTTACAACCTCACCGACTTCAAATAAAACTTTTGGCCTTGGTTTATTAACCCCTTCCTCGACTCTATTTAAAATAGACATCGCCTCTTTTTCCGTTATAGGGGCCGGCTTGTCGGATGTTCCACCAATAAACCCAAGCACTCTAGGGACATCTCTAACCATATGCCATGTTTCATCGGTCAATTCCATCTGCACGAGCACATAACCCGGAAAAAACTTGCGCTCGCTTTTACGCTGCTGCCCCATACGCATCTCGACAACTTCTTCCGTAGGCACAAGAATCTTGCCGAAGTACTGACCTAGACCTTCCCGCTTTATCCTTTCTTCTAACGCTTCTTTGACTTTATTTTCAAAGTTTGAATAAGCATGAACAACATACCAACGAAGTGCCATTTATCAGCCTCCTTGACCGGTCAATAAACGAACACCCCAAAATAAAAACATATCAAGCAACCAAAGTATCACACCAACGATAATAACCATTGCAAAGACCATTAAAGTCGTCCGCATTGTTTCTTGACGCGTCGGCCAAACTACCTTTCTTACTTCTTGTTTCGATTCCAATGCGAAAGTCCAAAACCCCTGACCCAATTGAGTAGTCAACATGAGACCCATTGCAATCAGAACAATTACGACTAGCGAGAGTACCCTATATAACAAGGCAAATTCGGAAAAGTAGTAAAAACCCGCAAGGCCTGCAATAACAAAAACAATTGAGAAAACTTGCTTAACAACATCACCTACCGATGCTGAGGATTCAACTTGTGTACTCATGATTGTTATTACGATTTATAGTTATTGTATTTTTCTGATGGCAGGCCAGGAGGGAATCGAACCCCCAACCTGCGGTTTTGGAGACCGCTGCTCTGCCAATTGAGCTACTGACCTAATTCAGAAAACATTAAAAATTATTTAGCGCTTACGTTATTCGATAATGGAAGCAACAACGCCCGCGCCAACGGTACGGCCACCTTCACGAACCGCGAAACGCAAACCTTCTTCCATCGCAATCGGCGCAATCAACTTCACTTCAACGTTGACGTTATCGCCCGGCATCACCATTTCCACGCCTTCCGGAAGATCGACCGCTCCGGTTACATCCGTTGTTCTGAAATAAAATTGTGGACGATAGCCATTAAAGAATGGTGTATGACGCCCGCCTTCGTCTTTCGACAATACGTAGATTTCCGCCTTGAAATGGGTATGCGGCTTAATGGTGCCTTTGTGCGCCAAGACTTGTCCGCGTTCAACTTCGTCTCTTTTGGTGCCTCTTAACAAGACCCCAACGTTATCGCCCGCTTGACCTTGATCCAATAATTTACGGAACATTTCCACGCCGGTGCAGGTTGTGGTTGTAGTCGGTCTGATTCCGACAATTTCAATCTCTTGCCCAACCTTAATGATCCCACGCTCGACACGCCCGGTAACCACTGTGCCGCGACCGGAAATCGAGAACACGTCTTCAATCGGCATTAGGAACGGCTGATCGATCGCACGCTCAGGCTCTGGAATATAGCTATCTAAGGCCTCGACCAATTTAATGATCGACGGCACGCCAATTTCACTGGTATCGCCTTCCAAGGCTTTTAACGCCGAGCCGATAACTAACGGGGTATCGTCGCCCGGAAATTCGTACATGTCCAATAATTCTCTGACTTCCATTTCCACTAATTCGATCAACTCGGCATCATCCACCATATCGGCTTTATTCAAATAAACCACGATATAGGGAACACCTACTTGACGCGCTAATAATATATGCTCACGAGTTTGCGGCATCGGACCGTCGGCCGCCGAACAGACGAGGATAGCTCCATCCATTTGTGCCGCACCGGTAATCATGTTTTTGACATAGTCAGCATGGCCCGGGCAGTCCACATGCGCATAGTGGCGCGCATCCGATTCGTACTCCACATGAGCCGTTGCGATTGTAATGCCACGCTCGCGCTCTTCGGGGGCGTTATCAATTTGATCGTAGGCCTTGTAGACGCCGCCACGCGCATCCGCCATCACTTTTGTCAATGCCGCGGTCAATGTGGTTTTACCATGATCGACGTGACCGATGGTTCCTACGTTTACGTGTGGTTTTTTACGTTCGAATTTTTCTTTGGACATTTTACTTTCCCGAAAAAGCTTTTATTGTTGCAAATTTATGGAGCCCATAACCGGATTTGAACCGGTGACCTCTTCCTTACCAAGGAAGTGCTCTACCTACTGAGCTATATGGGCAGAAACCACCGATCATCTGGAGCGGGTGATGGGAATCGAACCCACGTGACCAGCTTGGAAGGCTGGAGTTCTACCATTGAACTACACCCGCAATCTCAATTTAAACAGGATGGTGGAGGGGGGAGGATTCGAACCTCCGAAGGCAGAGCCGGCAGATTTACAGTCTGATCCCTTTGGCCACTCGGGAACCCCTCCAAAACCAGGTAGCAGGACATTCTCACAAAACTTTTTGTCTTTGTCAACAAGAACAACCTGTTTTTGCGTTTCCGCCTTCTTTCTAAAGACAAAAACACATATTACAAACTTTTTATTATTTTTTGCCCACTTATTGACAACTGCAGACAAAGCATTAATCAATCACTCTTCAGCTTCCGAATCAACTTCGGACTTCTCAACCTTTGGCGGCACAATTGTTACCACCGAAACATCCGCATCATGATCGTCGCCGTGTGATAACGCTAAGAACTCAACACCTTTCGGCGCTTTCAATTGAGAAACATGCAACGATTCACCAAGATTCAAATTCGTTAAATCAACTTCGATATACTCAGGCAAATCTTCTGGCAAGCAAGCCACCTCTATGTCGACTAAATTATGCATAACCACACCGCCTACTTTAGCACCAACACAGATTTCTTCATTGATGAAATGAAGAGGCACTTGAGCCTTTAACTTCTCATTCGCCTTTACTCGCAAAAAATCCAAATGCAAGACCTTAGCTTTAGCCGGATGTCTTTGTACGGATTTTAAAATTGCTTTTTGCACTTTGCCCGCAACAACCACATCTAAGATATGCGAATAAACAGCTTCGTGAGCAAGATGCTTAACAACTTCATTATGATCCAAAACCAACATTTCAGGATCAGCTTCTCCGCCGTAAATTACCGCCGGAATTTTTCCTTGTCGACGAACCGACTTAGCAGAAGCAGTTCCCGGCTTTACCCGAGCTTCCGCCACGAATTCAAATACGCTTGACATTTCATTCTCCAAAGCTGTGCATCTATACACTTCGCTAATTTATCAATCCACATACAACGAGCTAACCGACTCGCCGACAGCGATACGTCTTATCGTTTCCGCCAGCATCTCAGCAACGCTGAGCTGCCGAATTTTACCAATGCGAGTTGCTTCCAAGCTTAACGGTATCGTATCGGTTACGACCAATTCATCTAGCACCGAATCTTTCAAATTATCAATTGCCCTTCCGGAAAGAACAGCATGCGTACAGTAAGCCACAACCCTGACCGCACCATGATCTTTCAATGCTTCCGCCGCATGACATAGAGTACCTGCAGTATCGACTAGATCATCGATCATTACACAGGTGCGCCCTTCAACATCGCCTATAATGTGCATTATCTCGGAAACATTAGCTTTCGGACGTCTTTTATCTATTATTGCCAAATCAGCATCATCAAGCCGTTTTGCCAGAGCCCTTGCCCTAACAACCCCACCCACATCGGGCGAAACAACTATTAGATCCTTATATTTTTGCCGCCAAACATCGCCCAGCAAAATCGGCGAAGCGTAGACATTATCTACCGGTATATCAAAAAAACCCTGAATTTGATCCGCATGAAGATCAACAGTGAGCACCCGATCCGCCCCGGCCTCACCTATCATTTTGGCGACCAATTTAGCACTGATAGGCACCCTTGCGGAACGCGAACGCCTATCCTGTCTTGCATAACCATAATACGGCATAACCGCCGTTATTCGAGATGCCGATGCGCGACGAAATGCGTCGATCATCACCAACAACTCCATTAAATTCTCATTTGTCGGAGAACAAGTCGGCTGAATGACAAACACATCCTTGCCCCTTATGTTTTCCTCAACCTCAACAGCGATCTCTCCGTCACTGAATCGACCTACCGCAGCCATACCAAGCCGCATACTAAGCTTTTTAACAATACCTTCCGACAACGCCCGATTTGCATTACCGGAAAACACCATTAAAGAGGCGTCACTCATTCAGGCACTCCCAGATTGAATTAATTTGCTATTTAGGTAATGGCTGGGCCGCCAGGATTCGAACCTGGGTATGCGGGGATCAAAACCCCGTGCCTTACCGCTTGGCGACGGCCCAATTACTTAGATATACTTACCAGTCTTAAGCATCATTCAGACTTGAGTACAACGGAGACCTGTTTATTCCCTTACACAGATAGGATTGCCACTTTCCGCTAAGCGACAAATACGCTTTTTTAGCTGCCAACTCTGTATCAAACTGAGCAAAAACGCATGCTCCTGTACCTGTCAACCTTGCTTCGGAAAATATCGACAATTCTCTCAAAGCCCTATTAACAGACGGGTAAAGCTTCCGAACAACGCCTAAACAATCGTTTTGGTGCTGCCCTGCAATAAAGTCGGCTATTTTGATTGATTTACTATCCCTTGTCAAATCTTTTGATGAAAAAATTTCCTTGGTATCGACATGACAATCCGGCTTCAGCACTACAACCCATTTTTCCGGCACCTCAATCTCTTGAAACACCTCGCCAACGCCTTCCGCCCAGGCGCTATGACCGAAAACAAAAATCGGCACGTCCGCGCCCAGCCGCAAGCCTAATTGCATCAATCGCTCACGGGAAAGCCCTAATTTCCACAAATTATTCAGGGCCACCAACGTCGTTGCTGCATCGGAACTCCCCCCGCCTAGACCTCCCCCCATAGGCAAGTGCTTTTCAATCTCGATGACAACTCCACCTTCATAACCAGTTTCTTCTTTTAACAACTGCGCGGCCCGAAAAGTTAAATCCTCAGCCTCCGGAACCCCGGGGAGCGGATTGCGCAATGAAATCACCGAATCTTTAACTGGACGAAATACCAACCAATCGCACAAATCAATGAATTGGAATACTGTTTGCAACAAATGATACCCATCTTCCCTCTGCCCCACAATTCTCAACATTAAATTCAATTTTGCGGGCGCAGGCCATCGTTTATTTACCTCACTCATGCGTATTCCATTGATCTATGATTAGCTTTAATTTCACTTCCGGATTAGAAACATCGATTTTATAGGGCAACAGCCCTCGATCGGTTTTTTGCATCTTTCTATATCGTATCGTCCAGCCGGCCTGGATAAAACCATTACCAATATTTTCGAACGACTCATTCGGATCGGCCAAACCTATCACCCAGTAGCGCAATGATCTTAATGGCACATAAAAACCCAGTTGTTCGGTTATAAACTCATCGGACCGATCATAATATCTAACCGCACCGTCGCCTCGATCGACGTCGACATAATCGTCGGCAATATTAATATTAACCGCTCCCTGACCGAATGGCCCCGAAACTCGAATCATCTCTTCGCTATCCGCGCGCCGCCATTCTATAGCGCCAGCCCACGAATCATGCCGGGCCGTTAACGATACACGCCCATCCAGACTCCATTCCCGCAATTGATAAAACTCACCTCGACCAAGCTCCGAATAAGCCGCCAAATCTTTAACCGGTGAGGTCGAACATCCCGTTAAAACCGTTAGAACCAATACCAGCCATCCATAGCGAGATCTTGTGTATTGATTTCTCATTCAGCATCAAGAATGCGTTGCTGAAAATCCAAAAGATATTCATCGTCCGGCGATATTTTTATCGTCTGCTCGAATAATTTCTTCGCCTCATCCCTGCGACCCAAGACCCATAAGACTTCCGCCAAATGCGCCGCAATTTCGTTTTCTTGCTGCTTGGAATAAGCCTTCTGCAAATATTCTAAAGCCTTTTCATAATTCCCGAGCTTAAATTGCAACCATCCATAGCTGTCAATAATGACAGCCTCATCCGGCTGCAATTCCAGAGCCTTTTCAAGATACACCAACGCCTCTTCGTAACGCTCGGTTCTATCCGCCAAGGTATAACCCAATGCGTTCAAAGCACTCACATCATCGGGATACTGAGCCAGTATCCTTCTTAAGTCTTGCTCCAGCACGTCGAGGCGATCAATACGCTCCGAGACCAAAGCCCGTGTATATAACAATTCTTTTTGATCTGGCATTTCCTCAATTGCCTTGCTCAACAAATCGAATGCCTTGATATATTGCTTTTGTTCGTTATAGAACTCCGCCTCTAACAACAGCGCTCTCATCTTTTCATCGGACGAACGCGCACGAAGCCGACTTAATCGCTCGGACGCCTCTTCAAATTGCTTATCTTTAATCAGTAGCGATATCCCCGCAGCCGCGGCATCGAAACGTAGACTCCCCCTCGTGACCCTATCGAACCAAACCAACGCCTCGCTATTTTTGCCATCCCGAACTGCAATTCTGCCCAGGTAAAAGCTTGCTTGATCAGTCCATTCGGGATAAGGAATCAAGCCCTTAAACAACGACTCCGCTTTATCGTCTCGCTCCATCTGTAAATTAACCAACGCCAAAGAAAAACGCGATTCAAAATCCTCCGGCTCCTGATCAATAATATCAAGATACAACCTGTCAGCCTCTCCATACTCGCCCAACTTAACCAAGACTTGGGCCAACAATTTCTTAATCTTCAAACTATCCTGATTTTGCTCAGATAAATCCGTGAGATAAACTCTCGCATTATCTAAATCTCCTGAAAAAGCCGCCATTTGCGCCCTAAACAACAAAGCCTTTTCCCAATCCGGTCGCAATTCAATGGCTTGATCAATTTTACGTTGCGCCAAAACATTGCTGTTTAACTGCATTGCCAACATGGCTTGAATAAAAAAAACAGTGGCTTCTTCCGGTCTTTGCTCGGCAAGATCTTCCAACACATCATATACGAAAGCGGTATTGCCTTTTTGACCCAACGCTCTAATCAACTCAACAAACGCATCCTCAAAACCTTCCGAATCCATATCCAACAAAAAAAGAGCATGCTCGATAGCCGAAGGCCTTACTTCTTTTCTTAAGGCCGATAGCAAGGCTATTTTTCTTGCTGTTAAATTATCCGGCTCTTGTTTCAACCAAAGCGCAACAGCCTCATCGCCTCGTTCGGTATCTTTAATATAAAGAGCAATCTTCGCAGCACGCTCGGTCAACCTAACATCGTTGACCCGTTTTGCGGCCTCGAGATACCCTTCCAGAGCAACATCGTACTGCCCTCGTTGTCCGGCAATTTCAGCGGCCAGCAACATGTACATGATATCCGGCTCAATAGCGGTTATAAGCTCCGCTGATTCAACGCCTTGCTCGTCATGAGAACTTTGTGAATACTCGTCAAGCTCATCCATGGCTCGCCCTCTTTCCTGAGAGGAACCGCAACCACTAACAAAAACAAGGGCTATTACGGCAATTAACTTATAATTCGACACACTCACATCCTTCATATTTTGCAATAGATTTTTGCAATAGATTAGCAGAAAAACATTTCAGTTCGGATAGTTGTTTTAATGCATTTGAATAAAACTTAATTATTTAATTAAAATATTAAAAAATTTGACTAAAAAAATGATTTTGGCAAACAATGGCGCGCTATGGAAACTAACTTAGGATTTGGCCATAAATAACATTTCTATTTCTTATGACAGGATCTTCAGGAGCTTGGGACGAGCAGTTTTTTGCTCTCGCAAAACGTGCACTAACCCAGCATCTAAGCTACATAGCCCATTGGCTTATGACCAACTATCTTGGATAATTAAGGCGCTAGGCCTGTAAAGCGAGCAACAGAACCTAATTAAAACACATAGACCTTAAGTTGCTTGCCACGAAATCCTTTATGACGAAACTTAAATCGACTAAGTTCAACCGGTAATTTCACACACGCAGAATCAATACAGCAACTTTAAACGATTTCCATAGCCTAATGGCCTGACTTACCAAGCTAAAAAACCACATTCGCTCTGACCTCTAAATTTAAAACGATGACACTTCTTGCCGTAGGGATAAATTACAACACCGCCCCCGTTTCTATCCGAGAACGGCTAGCTTACCCTGCCGAAATATTGGATTCATCACTCAAAGACTTATGGCGTTTAAAGGATATATCCGAAGCCGCTATTCTATCGACCTGCAACCGAACGGAATTTTATTGCGAATCATCCAACGAAAATAAACACATTTTAATCGATTGGGTCGCTCAAACCCGTAACATTAAGCCTAACGATTTAACCCCCTATCTTTACACCTACAACGATAACCAGTTAATTCGGCATATGTTTCGAGTTGCATGCGGCTTGGACTCCATGGTCCTCGGCGAACCACAAATATTAGGTCAAATGAAAGCCGCTTATCAAGCCGCTAATGAAGCGGGCACCTTGGGCAAATATTTAGGTAAGCTCTTTCAGCACACCTTTTCCGCGGCCAAAAAAGTCAGAACCGATACCGCCATTGGATCGAGCCCGGTTTCAGTAGCCTTCGCCGCCGTGCAACTGGCACAACAAATCTTCGACAAATTAAGCGAACAAACCGCGATTCTAATCGGCGCGGGCGAAACCATCGAATTGACGGCACGGCATTTAGTCCAACATGGCATCGGACGCATCATCATCGCCAATCGAACCTATGATAAAGCGCACGCCTTGGCGACGCGCTTTAACGGTTATGCCATTTCGCTATCGGAATTACCGATGCACTTGGCCGAAGCCGATATCGTCGTTTCATCGACAGCAAGCTCACTGCCGATTTTAGGGAAGGGCCGAGTAGAAAGTGCCATCAAAAAGCGCAAACACAAGCCAATGTTCATGGTCGACTTGGCAGTTCCGCGCGACATAGAATCAGAAGTCGAACAACTGAACGACGTCTATCTCTATACGGTCGACGACCTCAAAAACACAATCGACCAAAACATGGATAACCGGCGCAAGGCTGCGGAACAAGCCGAAGAAATCATCGATACCCAAGTCGAACATTTTCTGTCCTGGCTGCGTTCGCAAGGTGCGTTAACCACGATCAAAGACTACCGCATTCAGGCCGAGCAAATTCGCGACGAAGCGTTACGCAAGACATTAAATCAATTACAAAGCGGCATTTCCGCCGAAGAAGCGCTGCAGAGGCTCGCTCACACATTAACCAATAGACTGATCCATACCCCCAGCGCGCAAATCCGCGAAGCAGGCGCCAATGAAAGACACGATCTGATTGCCGCGGCCCGCGAAATTTTCAAATTGAACAACACACAATGAAGCCATCCATAGAGCACAAATTAGCCAACCTAAGCGAACGATTCGATGAAATTACCGCCTTATTGGCCGAACCCGAAGTACAAGCCAATCAGAATAAATTCCGCTCATTGAGCCAAGAATACGCTCAAATCAACCCGATTGTCACATGCTATAAACGCTATCTCGATACCGCCGAAAATCTAGCCGGGGCGCAAGAAATGGCAAAAGACCCGGACCCTGATCTGCGCGAAATGGCCCGCGAGGAAATACTCGCCGCAGAAAAACAACAAGAGGTCATCGAGCAAGAACTGCAGATTTTATTATTGCCGAGAGATCCTAACGACAACAGAAACATTTTCCTGGAAATCCGCGCCGGGACCGGCGGCGATGAAGCGGCGATATTTTCAGGCGATCTCGCGCGCATGTATCAGCGCTATGCCGAGAAAAAAGGCTGGAAGACCGAGATTATCAATGAAAACGAAGGCGAACATGGCGGCTATAAGGAAATTATCCTGCGCGTAACCGGCCAAGATGTCTATTCTCAACTCAAATTCGAATCGGGAGCGCATCGAGTTCAACGCGTCCCGGAAACCGAGTCCCAGGGGCGCATCCATACTTCGGCTTGCACCGTTGCAGTCATGCCCGAAGTCGAGGAAATCGATGCTATCGACATTAATCCCGCAGACCTTCGTATCGATACGTATCGTTCGTCCGGCGCGGGCGGTCAACATGTCAACAAAACGGACTCGGCAATCCGCATCACTCATCTTCCGAGCGGCATCGTCGTCGAATGCCAGGACGAACGTTCACAACACAAAAACCGTGCCCGAGCTATGTCGTTATTGCAATCGCGCCTATTATCGGCCGAACAAGAAAAACATCAAGCCGAGCAACAGGCGAATCGCAAACTTCAAGTCGGCAGCGGCGACCGCTCCGAGCGGATTCGCACCTACAATTACCCGCAGGGGCGCATGACCGACCACCGAATCAATCTGACGCTGTATAAACTTGACGAGATCATGGAAGGCGGACTCGATCATGTCATCGAGCCGTTAATTAACGAGCATCAAGCTGAACTATTGACGCAATTGGGCGAAAATTAAACCGATGCCCACCGTTCAATCGGCATTGGCACACGCGGCCCAAAGCTTGAGTTTCGTTTCCGAATCGCCCTTACTCGACGCCGAAATTCTGCTCTGCCTCGCGCTCGATAAAGACCGCTCTCATCTGCGCGCATGGCCGGATAAAAAGCTATTACCCGAACAAAACAGCCATTTCGAAGCACTGCTGCAAAAGCGCGTTTCCGGCATGCCGATCGCATACATCACCGGCAACCGCGAATTCTGGTCGCGTGATTTCGAAGTTAACCGCGACGTGCTGATTCCAAGACCCGACACCGAACTACTAATCGAACTGGCCTTGCAACGGATACCGGAACGGCAACCTTACCGACTGATCGATTTAGGCACCGGCTCCGGCATCATAGGCATTACCCTGGCCGCCGAGCGCCCCGATAGTGAAGTCATTGCCACCGACTTCAGCACTAACGCGCTGACAATCGCCCGCCGAAATGCCCAGAGACACAATGTTCGGAACATCCAATTTTTGCAAAGCGATTGGTTTGGGACGATAAGCGACTCGGCGTTGTTCAACCTTGTCGTCAGCAACCCGCCCTATGTCGCCGATAACGACCCGCACTTAACCGAGGGTGATGTCAGATTCGAACCCATATCCGCGTTGATTGCGGACAATCACGGCCTGAGTGATATCGAGCGCATCGCGACCGCCGCCAGGCGACATTTGCTTCCTCAAGGTCATTTATTGATCGAACACGGCTACAATCAACAAGATCAAGTCCAGGCTATCTTCAGCCAATTGAATTACCGTAATATCGTCACTTATCCCGATCTTTCAGGACATCCTCGGGTCACCTATGGACAATGGCGCTCGTAGCGATTAAATTTAAACCCTCCACACGCCGACAGCGAATCACGATGCAAATTTCAGAAATTCATATTCCCCGAAAAATCACCAATCAACTGCTGCATCTCGCGCAATTGTCGCCCGAGGCCGAGATCTGCGGACTGATCGGAAGCTTGCACGGCATTCCGAACCATTGCTACCCGGTCGACAATAGCGCCGATACCCCTGAAAACCGGTTTTTATTGGATCCCAAACAGCAAATCGCGGCAATGGCGCAAATTCGCGAAAAAGGCGAGGAATTGTTCGCGATTTATCACTCCCACCCGACAGCGCCGGCCTTTCCTTCAAAAACCGATTTGGAAATGGCAAGCTATCCTAAAGCACTCAATTTGATCATTTCGCTGAACACGAAAGGCGTACTGGAAATGCGCGGCTTCCGAATCGCCGAACAAAAGGCCGAGGAAGTCCCGTTGATTTTGGGCTAATGCTTGGTTTTGGCGCAACATAACCGCTCCTCAGCTATCGCCGCCAAAGCGTAAGCCCTCATAAATATCACCGATATCGGCGACCCAATCGATCGATGCAAAAAAGACGGCCTGGCCTTGCTGAAACAACTGCAAATCCCATTGTTCATCGCGCCGGTAGCATTCGACACGCTGCGTATCCTGGGCGATCAACACATACTCTTCGAGACTAGTTAATTTCCGGTAGTGATGAACTTTCTCGGCGCGATCGTAACGCTCGGTTGCGTCGGAGAGTATCTCGACGATCAATTTCGGCTGAGTGTTGAAATGTTCATGGGTATCGTCAGCCGAACAGGTGACATGCAGATCGGGATAGAAAAAATAATCGTCCGCTTCGGTTTGCACCCGGACCTTCATTTCGCTTGAATGGACTCGGCAAGGCGTTCCTCGCAAATGTGCATGTACATGAGCGATCAGGTTCATTGCGATCGTGTCATGCGCACGCTTAACGCCGACCATCGCATAAACTTCCCCCCCGACATACTCATGCTTGATGTCACTGAGCAATTCGCCTTGCAAATAATCCTCGACGCTGATTTTCGGCTTTTCTGTTAATACCATATAAACCGCGCCTATTCCGTTGGATGGGCCGGAATTCCGCCCATCCATAAACCTAGAAAAAGCATTTCACCATGAAGATCATGAAGAATAGGATGTTAATTCAATAACTTATTACGCGTTTGAATAGAGCTTTCGTTCACCAAAAGGGTTAGCGATAAGATTTGGGTAATTTCTTGAAATCCCTCATGAACTTCATGTGCTTCATGGTTGAACTGCCGAATTTAGGATAAATCTTACCTTTTCAACTTAGTCTTCAAAATCTTATTGACCTCGGCCGGATTCGCCTTCCCTTGCATTTCCTTCATGACTTGGCCGACAAAAAAGCCGAAGACTTTATCCTTACCGCCGAGATATTGTTCGACTTGACCAGGATTGTCGGCGATGATTTTATCGATGATCGCCTCGATCGCACCGGTATCGGTGATTTGCTTTAAACCTTGACTTTCGATGATTTGATCTGCCGTTTCTTGGCCTTGCCACATCGCCTCGAAGACTTGTTTTGCGATTTTGCCCGAAATCGTGTCATCGGCGATACGTTTCAGCAAGCCCGCCAAACGCTCGGCATCGACCGGGCATTGACCGATTTCCAAACCGGCCTTGTTCAGAGCGCCGAGCACGTCGCCGGTCACCCAATTTGTACAAATCTTCGCTTCGCCGCCGGATGCATCGACCAACGCTTCGTAGTAATCGGCTAATTGTCTTGACGAAGTCAGCGTAGCCGCACTCTCATCGTCCTGACCGTATTGCTCGATAAAACGCCGTTTCTTCGCATCGGGCAATTCCGGTAAAGTGGCGCGCACTTCGTCTTTGAAGGCTTCGGTAATCTCGACCGGCAATAAATCGGGGTCGGGAAAATAACGATAGTCGTTCGCCTCTTCTTTGCCTCGCATCGAGCGGGTTTCATCTTTGTTCGCGTCGTAAAGCCGCGTTTCCTGAACGACCTTGCCGCCGCTTTCGATCAGGTCGATCTGACGTTCGATTTCGTGATTAATCGCTTTTTCAACGAAGCGGAACGAGTTGATGTTTTTGATCTCGGCGCGCGTGCCGAATTCCGCCTGACCTCTCGGACGCACCGAAACATTTGCGTCGCAACGGAACGAACCTTCTTGCATGTTGCCGTCGCAGATTTCCAGATAGCGCACCAGTTCGTGCAGCTTGCGCATATAGGCGACCGCTTCTTTCGCCGAACGCATGTCGGGTTCCGAAACGATTTCCAGCAATGGCGTGCCGGCACGATTCAAATCGATGCCGGTTAGGCCGTGAAAATCCTCATGCAAGGATTTTCCGGCATCTTCCTCTAAATGCGCTCGCGTCACGCCGACGCGTTTCGTTGCCCCATCGACGTCGATATCCAGGTGCCCATTGCCGACGATCGGCAACTCGAACTGACTGATCTGATAACCTTTCGGCAGGTCCGGATAAAAATAATTTTTGCGCGCGAAGACCGAGTAAGACGCGATTTCCGCTTCGATCGCGAGACCGAATTTGACGGCCATGCGCACGGCCTCTTGATTCAACACCGGCAACACGCCGGGCAAGCCTAAATCGACCGCGCAAGCCTGTGTGTTCGGTTCGGCGCCGTAGGCTATCGATGCGCCTGAAAAAATTTTGGATTTTGTCGCGAGTTGTGCATGAATTTCCAACCCGATGACGACTTCCCATTGTGAATTCATTGCTTGTTCCTTATTGATTTATTCGGCAAAAACTTCGGCCAAATCGATTTTTAGTTCGGGAAAAAGATAGGGCTGTGCCGATTCGTCGCCTGCATAGAGGGCGTGGAGCCGATAGGCTTCGCCATCCCGGTCCAACACAAATTGCTGCACGGCGCGTTCATACGGAAACACCAACCAGTATTCGCCGACGCCGCTTTCCTGATACAGATCGTATTTGAAGCGAAGCTCCTTCTTATTATTGCCCGGAGAAAGCACTTCGATGATCCAATCGGGCGCGCCGTCGCAGCCTTGTTCGGTCAATTTGTTTTTATCGCAAATCACGCACAAATCGGGCTGTACGACACTAAAAACTTCGCGGTCGCTCAATTTCGATTTGCGGCGATCGTAAAGCTTGACGTCGAACGGGGCCGAGAAGACTTCGCAGCGTTTATCTGCCATATAATTAACGATCGGCTTGAAAAGATTGCGAGAAATCCGCTGATGCTTGACATTCGGCGCCGGCGACATCGTAAAGATCTTGCCCTTGATCAACTCGACCGTTTGATCCAAACGCCACGTCAAATAATCGGCGTAGCTGTAACTCCCGTTCATATCCAATTGAGACAATTCGGTAACCTTGGCCATATCCAACCTCTTATTCGAACCCTTTCGGCACCTGTTTGTGCCAGTCAGTATTCATCTGATAGCGATGAGCTACATTCAACAACCGGTCCTCGGCAAAATAATTCCCGATGATTTGCAAACCAACCGGTTTATTGTCAACGAAACCGGCCGGAATCGACATGGCCGGAAGACCTGCCAGATTGACCGCGATTGTATAAATATCGGACAAATACATTTGAATCGGGTCGCCGGTTTTTTCGCCGAGACCGAACGCCACCGTCGGCGATACCGGACCCATCAGCACATCGACCTCGGCCAATGCGCTTTTGAAATCGTCAGTGATCAAACGCCTGACTTTTTGAGCTTTTAAATAATAGGCATCGTAATAACCGGCCGACAAAGCATAGGTTCCGATCAAGATGCGACGCTTGACTTCCTTGCCAAATGCCTCGCCGCGCGAGCGCGTGTATAGGTCGGTCAAATCGGCCGGATTGTCGCAACGGTAGCCGAAACGAACGCCGTCGAAACGCGATAGATTCGCCGAGCATTCGGCCGGCGCAATCACATAATAAGCCGGAATCGCGTGTTTCAGATTCGGCATCGAGACTTCTTTGACCTCGGCACCCAATTTGCGATATTCATTGACGGCTGTTTCGATGACTGCTGCAATTTCGCCGTTCAACCCTTCGCCGAAAAATTCTTTCGGCAGACCGATTTTCAAACCGCTTAACGGCTGATTCAGGCCGGCCGAATAATCGGGAACCGGTATATCGACGCTAGTCGAATCCTTCTCGTCGAAACCGGCCATCGCTTGCAGCATGATCGCCGCATCCTCGGCAGTACGCGTCATCGGACCGCCTTGATCGAGGCTCGAGGCATAGGCAATCATGCCATATCGGGACACGCGCCCGTAAGTCGGCTTCAAACCGGTAATACCGCAGAAAGCCGCCGGTTGACGTATCGAACCACCGGTATCCGAACCTGTCGCACCTGCCGTGAGTCCTGCGGCAACCGCCGCGGCCGACCCGCCCGAAGAACCGCCCGGAACGCACGAAACATTCCAAGGGTTCTGGACCGAACCATAAAAACTGGTTTCGTTCGACGAGCCCATTGCAAATTCATCCATATTCGATTTACCGAGCATCACTGCGCCGGCGGCATTAAGTTTTTCGACGACAGTGGCATTGTACGGCGAAATGAAATTATCGAGCATCTTCGAACCGCAAGACGTTTTTACACCATCTGTGCAGAAAATATCTTTTTGCGCAACCGGTATTCCGGTTAATAAATCGGCCGTTCCTGCAGCCAACCGTTTATCCGCGGCTTCGGCTTGGGCAAGCGCCTGCTCGGCCGTCACAGTAATATATGTATTGAGCGCCGAAAACTGCCGAATCCGCTCTAAATAGTCTTGCGTCAACTCCACGCTGGAAAATTCGCCGGAACGCAAGCCTTTAGCTAGTTCGGCGATGGTTTTATTATTCATAGCCTTTCCCCATCCTTCATTCGATCACCTTAGGGACTAAATACAATCCCGCTTCGACTTGAGGTGCAATCGCTTGAAATTTTTCTCTCATATTCGTTTCGGTTACCCGATCCGGTCTCAACCTCTGGCCTTGCTCCATCGGATGCGCCATGGGCGCAACTCCCTCGGTATTTAATTGGCTCATTTGCGTAACCAAATCGAGTATCCCCGATAAATCATGCGCATAAGTATCGACATCTTGGATATCGACGCCCAACCTTGCTAAATGCGCGATTTTATTTACATCGTCGGTCGTTAAAGACATTTTACAACTCCATTAATCATTAATCCGAAAACATGACTATTCGCAACTCAAAATCCGAGCGTTTCATAATTTTTTGGGTAGCTATTCAGCATGAGCTTGCTATTTTTGGTTTCGAGCATTGATTGCTAAGAATTCGGTCATAAATAACTTTCCCATTATTTAATGCAAAGTAAGCGTAACTATTCAGTCCCCCGGAAATTATCGTTCCCACGCTCTGCATGGGAACGCCTGAGTACCGCTCCAGCGGTACGAGACGCTAGAGCGTCTCGGTCTTCATTCCCACGCCGGAGCGTGGGAACGATAGGGGGTGTGAATAATTACAAGTAAGCACGCTAGATTGCTCGGTTGACATCTCTCGGCGGCAGGGCAGATTTTTGCTCCTGCAAAATCTGCATTCACGCCATCCATGCCGTTTGCAGATTTTTGCTCCTGCAAAATCTGCATTCACCCAACAACTAAATTATCTATACAATCAATCATGGCCAATAGACTATGGAACTTAGGTGCTGAGTTTACGAGGTCCTGCAAGCGAATTACCGAACCTGCTACAAAACTCATAATTACAGTAACGTTCATGTAGGTCTGGCCATCGCCCCGGCAAATGAAAGTTCTCTGGTGGCGGAGGGTGCGGTCACTCGCCCGACAGGACGCCGTGAACCCAGCACCTAAATTACGCAAGATAGTTAGCATAGCCAAAGGGCTATGGAATTTAGGTGCTGGGTGAATACGTCCATGTAGGCTCGACGGCGGCTGTCGATCGAGCCACCGCCCCCTCTCCGGAACCGGCATTTTCTCTGCCGAGCTTCTTATATCGAAAAATTAGATAAAGAACCAAAATCTACGAACTTTCACAGTAAGTTATTTTCACGAATTCCTAAAGACGCGTGACTGAAACGTCATATCCACGCTGCCTTAAAAATCAACTCTCGACTTATCGCTCCCCTTGCAGGGAAAAGCGTTTAATTACAAAGCGGCGAAAGGCGAAAAATGAAACGGCATTTTAAATTGCGTTAAGTATAATACTTTATATCTTGCTCAATTACCCGCTTGATTGATAAAGTAATACAATTTATTCGCTCAGGATACAGGTTAATAAATGTTCAAACGAATACGCGGCCTTTTTTCCAACGATCTCTCGATAGATTTAGGAACCGCCAACACTTTGATTTACGTTCCGGGAAAAGGAATCGTATTAAACGAGCCTTCGGTTGTGGCCATCAAGGAAGACAAAATTCGCGGAGCTAAAACCATCGCGGCAGTAGGTATGGAGGCCAAAATGATGTTAGGCCGAACTCCCGGCAACATCACCGCGATTCGTCCTTTAAAAGATGGCGTGATTGCTGATTTCGCCGTAACCGAACGCATGCTGCGGTATTTCATCGAGAAGGTTCACGAAAATAAACTCCTACGCCCTAGCCCTCGTATCCTGATTTGCGTCCCATGCGGCTCCACTCAAGTAGAACGCCGAGCGATTCGAGAGTCCGCCTCGATGGCCGGCGCCCGTGAAGTGTATTTAATCGAGGAACCTATGTCGGCTGCGGTCGGAGCAGGACTCCCCGTCGATGAAGCCCAAGGTTCGATGGTGCTCGATATAGGCGGAGGTACATCGGAAGTCGCCGTCATCTCATTGAACGGTATTGTCTATTCGGCATCGGTACGAATCGGAGGCGATCGTTTCGATGAGGCGATCATCAATTATGTCCGCCGTAATTACGGCACACTGATCGGCGAGGCCACAGCCGAACGCATCAAACATGAAATTGGGGCGGCTTACCCGGGTAGCGAAGTCAAAGAAATTGAAGTTAAAGGGCGCAATCTCGCCGAAGGCGTACCGCGCAGCTTTTCATTAAACAGTAATGAAATTCTGGAAGCACTTCAAGACCCTTTGTCCGGCATCGTCGGTTCTGTTAAAGTCGCACTGGAACAGACTCCGCCGGAGCTCGGCGCCGATGTCGCGAACCGAGGTATCGTTCTGACCGGCGGCGGCGCACTACTTAAAGATATCGATCGTTTGATCGCAGAGGAAACCGGACTACCGGTTTATATCGCCGACGACCCTCTAACCTGCGTGGCTCGAGGCGGTGGAATCGTTTTGGAAATGCTGGATAAAAAGGGCCCTAGCGCATTTTCGCTAGAATAACTTCAACCGAAAACAATAACTCGCCACGCCGATTGACTCGGCAGAATCGAAGCTTTGAATAGCTTAGGATTTGGTCGTAAATAACTTCCTTATTTTATGGAGGGCTCGGTTGCTCGATTGGCAGACCCAGCGAGTTACCGAAACCTCAACACAACTCATAGTTCCAGGACATTATAATCACGAAATCCTTACTAAATCAATTTCCACGGATAGAATGTCGATTCGAATGATACACAATCGAACTATCCAAATAATATTCTGTCCGTATATCGGATATACATCGAGCGATCATGCTTGTAGCTTTTATGGCAATGCTATCGACCAAAAGAGCTCGTCAGAAACCCGCAAACATGACCGCGCGAAATATCTTTGCCTATACGGTTCATTTTCGAGGTAATCGTTATTAATCCTTTATTTGCCACCGGCCCTTCGATTAATACGCGACTGCTGGTGGCAGTAGTGGCTTCAATCGCGCTTCTGGTCGCTGAACGCAAAAGCTCGCAACTGGACAAACTTCGCAGCGTGCTATCAATGATTACCTATCCGATTCAATCGATTACAGACTGGCCTCTACATCACTCAAAAGAAACCGTAGAATCGATAAAATCACTTTATAGTTTAAATGAAGAAAATGAACGGCTACGCCAAGAACAATTGATTTACAAATCCCAATTGCTTAAATATGAAGCCCTGGAGAAAGAAAATATCCGGCTAAGGGCATTGCTGGAAAAATCCTTTAAACTGGGCGAACAGGTACTGGTGGCTGAGTTATTATCCGTTAACCTAGCACCTTTCGAACATGTCGTCGTCGTTGATAAAGGAACACGATTCGGCGTGCATGCTCAGCAAGCGGTTTTGGATGCATATGGCGTGGTCGGCCAAGTATACCGCGCGCTTCCGCTTAACTCAGAGATCATGTTAATTACCGATCCCGGCCATGCAATTCCAGTACAGATCAATCGCAACGGCTTACGTACGATCGCAGTCGGCAGCGGGCGAATCAATAGGCTAATATTGCCTTATTTAGCAAACAACGCCGACATCAAGGAAGGCGATCTGCTGATTAGTTCAGGCCTAGGCGGTATTTTTCCGCAAGGCTATCCGGTTGCTGTAGTCGAAAAAATAATCCCCCAGCCTAACAAACCTTTTGCCGAAATATACGCAACACCAAAGGCACAATTAAATCGAAGCCGGGAATTGTTAATCGTATGGAAAAGCGAAGCACCTATCCCGCTGGAAACTCATGAATCAGAACAAGCGGACGAAAACCATGCCGAAGAATAATGCTTTCGGCTACGGTCGCTATCTTCTCTCGATTATTTTTGCCATGTGCCTGAATATCGCCGCCTGGCCTCAACCCTTGGCGCAATTCAATCCCAATTGGATATTACTCGTGGTTATTTACTGGGTACTGGCCGCGCCCGACCGAGTCGGCATATTTAGCGCTTGGACCATTGGCTTACTGACTGATGTATTAACCGGTAGAATGCTGGGTTTAAATGCGCTCACCAACTCACTGGTAGCCTTCCTGTGCTTGAGGCTACACAAGCGACTCAGACAATACCCGATTCTGCAACAAGGACTATTTATCTTTTTTTGCCTACTCGTATCTCAATTTTTGATATTCTGGATCACTGATAGCCAAACTATCGCACGCGCTTCTTACACTTTTTGGTTACCTGTACTAACCGGCACCTTTTTCTGGCCCTTAGTCTTTTTTTCTTTGCGTGCAATACGACTATACCGACGCATTCGTTGAATCGTTTGTCTCATGCCTCGCACCTACACCATAAAAAACCCGGCGGAGGAAAACCGCATTTTTACTGGGCGCGCGTTTGTCGCGCTAATCTTCATTCTACTGCTATCGACCGGCTTAATCGTTCGCTTGGTTTATTTGCAGATTGTCGGTCACGAACATTACGCGACCCTAGCTAAAAACAACCATATTAAAATATCGCCGCTGCCACCGACCCGCGGCATCATCTTCGACCGAAAAGGTAGAGTGTTGGCCGATAATGTTCCAACATACAGCCTTGAACTAATCCCCGAACAAATCAAAGATCTCGACGACACACTCGCTCGATTACAAGAATTACTGGACATTCCCGAAGATAAAATCGAGCAGTACCAAAAATTGCGCAAACGCGAAAAACGCTTTACCAGCACACCGCTATTGCTGCGCATGTCCGAGGAAGAAATCGCCAAATTCGCTGCAGTTAGACCTTATTTTCCGGGCGTCGATATTCATGCTCGCCTGGTCAGACACTATCCCTACGACATTCTAACCTCGCATGTCATCGGTTATGTTGGGCGTATCAACGAAAATGAATTAAAAAGACTCCCTGTCTCCGAATATCGCGGCACCCACCATGTCGGCAAAGTTGGAATCGAGTTAGCTTATGAGACCGAACTACACGGCAAGGCCGGCTATGCCGAAATAGAAACCAACGCGCAATCCCGAGCGATCAGCACTTTAAAAACAGTCGACCCGACTGCGGGCTCGAACCTACATCTAACCCTCGATATCGATCTACAAAAGACCGCTTATGATGCTCTCGATATTTATAACGGGGCGGTCGTGGCGATCGAGATAAAAACCGGCGGCGTCTTGGTTTTTACAAGTCGCCCCGGCTTCGATCCGAACCCGTTCGTCTACGGAATCGACAGCAAATCTTATAAAGAACTGCAAACCTCGGATGCCCAACCGATGTTCAATCGGGCGCTAAGAGGACAATACCCGCCCGGCTCAACGATCAAGCCTTTCATGGCATTGGCCGGGCTTGAATATCAAGTGACTCACCCAGGCCAAAAAACTTATTGCCCCGGTTATTTTCAACTTCCCAATGTCAAACATAAGTACCGGGATTGGAAAAGAGGCGGCCATGGAACGGTTGACCTGAATCTCGCAATCGTGCAGTCTTGCGACGTGTACTTTTACAGCCTGGCTTTATCGCTCGGCATCGACAATATCCACCGTTTCTTCACGAAGTTCGGCTTCGGAGAAAAATCAGGCATTGACCTAGTCGGCGAACTATCAGGCCTACAGCCCTCTAAACAATGGAAGCGCAAAGCCCGTAATCAATCTTGGTATCCCGGCGAAACGGTTATTACCGGCATCGGCCAAGGCTATACCCAAGTCACGCCGCTGCAATTGGCTCGGGCTACTGCTACGCTGGCCAATAGAGGCAAGGTCGTCCACCCGCACTTAGTGGACTCGTTTACCGAGAATGGCATTCTGAAACCCGCAGAAGCCAAACCGGAAACCACCCTCGCGCTAAATCCCAGAAATATCGACGCGGTCGTCTCCGCGATGATCAATGTCGTCCATAGCGCCAGAGGTACAGCCAGAGTCATCAGCCGCGGCATCGATTATCAAATTGCCGGCAAAACCGGCACGGCCCAGGTCTTTACCGTAAAACAAGAAAAGCGCTATAACGAAAACGAAATCGCTTTTAAACTACGCGACCATGCTTTATTCATGGCATTCGCGCCGGCTCACGACCCACAAATCGCGGTTGCCGTCATTGCCGAAAACGGCGGCCATGGCGGCTCGGTTGCGGCACCGATAGCCGGAAAAATCATTCGTCAATATTTACAGGAACCTAGCGATGAAGACCGAAACGCGCAGTGAACAATTCGTACCGCACTCGCTCCTCGGCAATCTATTGAGAAAACTGCATATCGACATTCCCTTGCTGATATGTTTACTGCTAGTTCTTAGCCTAAGCTTTCTGATTTTGTATAGCGCTAGCGGACAAGATACCGAAATCTTGATCCGTCAGGCCACCCGCATGCTGATTGCCTTTGTCCTGATGATACTGCTTGCGCATATTAATCCTTATCACTTCAAACGCTATTCGACGATTCTATACGGAATCGGCGTAACCTTGCTGGTTGCCGTACTGATCATGGGGCAAATCGGTAAAGGCGCGCAGCGTTGGCTCGATTTAGGCTTCTTTCGCTTTCAACCCTCCGAAATGCTTAAGATTACCGCACCGATGATGATTGCCTGGTATTTATCGGAAAACACATTGCCTCCGAAGTGGAAGCAGATGGGAATCGCCGGCTTGTTGATCCTGATACCGACGCTATTGATTGCGAAGCAACCCGATCTAGGCACCTCGATATTGGTGTTCAGCTCGGGAGCCATGGTCATCTTTTTTGCCGGATTGTCATGGCGATTCATCATCAGCATCGGCACCATCATTGCTTCGCTGACTCCCATCATTTGGCATTTTATGCGCGATTATCAACGCGCCCGGGTTTTGACCTTTCTCGACCCGGAAGCCGACCCCCTCGGTCGCGGCTATCATATCATCCAATCGAAAATAGCCATCGGCTCCGGCGGTATCTACGGCAAGGGTTGGCAAGGCAGCACCCAGGCCCAGCTCGATTTTCTGCCGGAAAGCTCAACCGACTTCATTTTCGCTGTATTTGCCGAAGAATTCGGCCTCTCCGGTTGCCTTGTGTTAATCACGCTTTACATTGTCATTATCAGTCGTTGCCTGTATATTTCAATACAAGCGCAAGACAGTTATAGCCGCTTATTGGCGGGAAGTCTCAGCTTCACCTTTTTTGTCTACGTCTTTGTTAACATAGGCATGGTCATCGGCATATTACCGGTTGTCGGCGTCCCGTTACCGCTGATCAGCTACGGCGGCACCTCGATGGTTACCTTGCTCGCAGGATTCGGCATCCTGATGTCTATCCACACCCACAAAAAATTCTTACCGACTTAACAATGAAGCAAACCTCAACAGCCACTCTAATTGTCTGCGGAGCTCTGATACTGAGCCCCTCCTTCCCTTCTTCGGTGCAAGCGGCCGCACCAGCCTCACAGTCCGAAACATTGCCCGAAAACATGTCGGCATTCATACGCACGATGTCGGCTAAGCACGGCTTCGACAAGAGCAAGCTGAATACATTATTCCGGTCGGTCGAATTGCAACCGCGCATCATTGAGGCCATCACCCGTCCTGCCGAAGCGATGCCCTGGTACAAATACCGGAAAATATTCATGACCGAAGCGCGCATCGAAGGCGGTGTAAAATTTATGCATGATAATGCCGCAGCCTTGGCCGTTACCGAACAAAAATACGGCGTCCCGCCGGAAATCATCACGGCGATCATCGGCGTCGAGACTTCCTACGGTAAAAATACCGGCAGTTACCGGGTCATCGATGCCTTGTCGACATTGGCTTTCAACTACCCGAAACGGAGCCCGTTTTTCACCGGCGAACTTGAAAACTTTTTATTGCTGTGCCGCGAGGAACACATCGATCCGTTACAACCGACGGGATCTTATGCCGGCGCAATGGGCATTCCGCAATTTATGCCGAGCAGTTTTCGCAGCTATGCAGCCGATTTCGAAGGAGACTATCACCGCGATATCTGGAACAATCCGGCCGATGCCATTGCCAGTGTCGGCAATTATTTTTTCAAACATCACTGGCAACGAGACCAACCGGTGGCATTTCGGGCGAGCGCGCAAGGAAACGCTTACCGGCAAGCACTGCAGGGCGATATCAAGCCTGACCGCACTATCTCGCAGTTAAAAGCGTTGCAAGTCAAACCTCAACAAACGCTCACTGCGGATATAAAAGCTAAATTGCTAGCCTTTGAACTCGAACAAGGACAGGAGCTTTGGCTAGGATTGGATAACTTCTATGTTATCACCCGCTACAATCACAGTCCGCTTTACGCAATGGCGGTTTATCAGCTCAGCCGCGCGATTGCCGAACACTCGGAAACACCAAAGATAAGCGCCAGCCTACCGGACAACCCAACTGCTGCTCCTCCCCTTCAGGAAAGCGGTCAACAGGCCGCCATCTATATCCAACTGGGCGCCTTTGGTAATGAGGCCAATGCTCTAGCTTTACGTAAAAAAATCGCCGAACACAGCCTACTGCCGCTACCCAAAATTAAACCCGTTACTCAAAACGGAACGACGCTTCACAAAGTGCAAATCGGTCCGTTAAAATCCGCCGAAGACGCCGAGCGATTAAACGACAAACTGAATGAAATCGGCATCGATCAAACACGGTATATCGTCGAAAGCATCGGAAATTAACTACTCCCTTTTGCTTGAAAAACCGTCGAAGAATAAAAGGTATGGGATATGTCTATCGAGGATCGCCGTTCACCCAGCACCTAAATTATTCAAGGCAATTAACCATGGCCAATGGATCATGGAATTTAGGTGCTGGGTAAACCCATCCATAGGGGCTTGACGGCAGCGCTCCCTGCTGCCGACATCCTCGCTAGCCACAACCCATACCTTCATAAAGTTAACCATTTTTTGAGTATATAGGGAGTAATCACTGTTACAATATGACCTTCTGTTTTTGTATGCCCACACCGCGAATAATGACCTCCTCAAAAGTTTACCTCAGCCTGATTGTTTATCTATTTTTTAGCTTATTGCAAACGGCAAACGCGGCCTCCGATAAAACCGATCCGATCATGATTCCTTCGCCGCCGAGTGTCGCCGCGAGCAGTTATATTTTACTCGATGCCGATAGCGGTAAAGTGCTGGGCGAAAACAATGCCGACGTCAAGCTCCCCCCCGCCAGTCTGACCAAAATCATGGCCGTTTATGTCGTATTCACCGAGTTGAGTAAAGGCCACCTGAGTCTCAGCGAAAATGTCACGGTCAGTCAAAAGGCCTGGCGCACCCCGGGCTCGCGCATGTTCGTCGAAGTCAACAAACAAGTCACGGTCGAAGAGTTGCTCAAAGGCATCATCATTCAATCGGGGAATGACGCGAGCGTCGCACTAGCCGAACATGTCGCCGGAGACGAAGCCACTTTCGCCGAAATGATGAACCAACAAGCCGCCATACTCGGCATGAAAAACAGCCATTTCGTCAATAGCATGGGGCTACACGATGACGACCATTACACAACAGCTCAAGATTTGGCGATATTAACGCGCGCAATGATTCGTGAATTCCCCGATTATTACGCATGGTTTTCGGAAAAAGAATACACCTACAATAAAATCACGCAACGCAATCGCAATAAACTTCTGTGGCGCGATCCCAGCGTCGACGGTGTCAAGACGGGCCATACGGAAGCGGCCGGTTACTGTTTAGTCGCATCGGCGGTTCGTGATGGCATGCGCCTGATCTCTGTAGTCATGGGAACGAAAAGCGAACGCGCCCGCGCCAATGAAAACCAGTCTTTGCTAAATTACGGTTACCGCTTCTATGAAACTCATCGACTGTACAAAGGCAATGAAGCCTTGACTGAGACCCGCATCTGGAAAGGCGCGGATAAAAACTTGGCTTTAGGCCTGGCCGAAGACCTTTATGTCACGATCCCTCGCCGCCATTACGAAGACCTGAAGGCCATCATTAATTTTGAACAAAAAATCATCGCACCGGTCAACCAAGGTGACAATTTAGGCACCGTCAATGTGACGTTGGCCGGCGAACCATTAATTGAAAAGAAACTAATCGCGCTAACTTCCGTAGAAAAAGGCAATTTAATGCGTAACCTTTACGATACTGTTCTCATGCTGGTGAAATAAAAAATGAGTGATAACCCGACAGTTTATTTAAACGGCCAGTATCTCCCGCTCGATCAAGCTAAAATCCCAGTGCTCGACCGCGGCTTTTTATTCGGCGACGGCATTTACGAAGTCATTCCGGCTTATGCCGGACACTTATTCCGCCTCCCGGAACACATCGACCGTCTCGAAGCCAGCCTGAAAAGCATTCGCCTAAATAGCCCTCACAGCCGCGAGCAATGGGCCGGTATTCTAGAGCCGCTACTCGAACCGGGACAGGATCAATACATCTATTTGCAAATCACACGCGGCGTAGCGCCGAAACGTGATCATGCATTCCCCGAGCATATCGAACCAACCGTGTTCGCCATGTGCTCGCCTATCATACCCCTAAGCGGCCGCGACAGCGGCGTCAAAGCCATCACGCTCGACGACACCCGCTGGGCATTATGTCATATCAAGGCCATTACCTTATTAGCCAACATTTTGCTTAGACAAAAAGCGGTAGACCAAGGTTGTACAGAGGCGATATTAGTTAAAGACGGCTACGTGACAGAAGGCGCGGCCAGCAATATTTTCGCAGTCCTCGACGGCATTCTGGTAACGCCGCCGAAAGGCGAAGAAATTTTGCCCGGCATCACCCGCGACGTCATCCTGGAACTCGCCAAGACCAACGACATTCCCTATAGCGAAGATATTATTTCGCTCGAAGCTCTAAAAACCGCCGACGAAATCTGGCTCACCAGTTCGACCCGCGAAATCATTCCGGTCGTCGAACTCGACTCGGAACCTGTCTCGGACGGTAAACCGGGACAGGTTTGGCAAAAAATGCATCAACTTTATCAAGAGTTCAAGAAAGCCCAATCATGAGCGAACAAGAAGATATACTGAAATTCCCCTGCCGCTTTCCAATTAAAGCGATGGGCATGAACAGCATCGAATTAGATATTCATGTCGTCGAAATTATTCGGCGCCATGTCAACGACCTTCACGAAAGCGCAGTCACATCGCGCCCCAGTAAAGGCGGAAAGTACACTTCAGTAACCGTCACCATCACCGCGACCAGCAAACAACAACTAGATGCAATTTATCAAGATTTAACCGACTCGCCGCTCGTATTGATGGCTTTATAGTGACAAACGGATAACGCTTTCCAATGAAGACTTTCCATGAAATACCGTTGACGGCAGTGATAACGAAGAATATCGGCGATAATATGCCCTATCCGAATAATCTGCATCCCATTGCATAAGAATAAAGCGATGTCACTGGCGATCCGCAACCTCGGCCTGCAACCCTACGAAGGGGTTTGGCGCGACATGCAAACGTTCACGCAGCAACGCACCCCCCATACTCCTGACGAACTATGGATCGTCGAACATCCGCCTGTTTATACGCTCGGTTTGAACGGCAAACGCGAACACCTCTTGCAAGTCAGCGATATTCCGGTCGTACAAACCGATCGAGGCGGCCAGATTACCTACCACGGCCCGGGACAACTGGTACTATATACATTACTGGACATCAAGCGCTTGAACCTGGGTATCCGAGCACTGGTCACGACGCTCGAGCAAGCAATCATAGAAACGCTGGCCCAATACGGCATCCGAGCATCATCGCAAGCCGACAAACCCGGCGTTTATGTCGCGAACAAAAAAATCGGATCGATCGGGCTACGGGTAAAAAAAAACTGCAGCTATCACGGTCTGAGCTTGAATAACCACATGGATTTAAAACCGTTCGACCTGATCAACACTTGCGGCTTTGCCGACATGCAAGTCACGCAATTAGCCGACCTCGGCATCGAAATCGAAACTAGCGAACTGGCCGTACCGGTCGCTCACGCCATCACTCAGGCAATATCACGATGACTTTACAAGCCCCCTCACGAAACACGCCGGAGTCGCATCAACGCAACTCCGTCAAACTCTCTCGAATCCCAGTCAAAGTCGAACCGGTTGCAGAACCGCTACGCAAGCCCGATTGGATACGCATTAAAGTCTCGGCGAACGACGAAATTAACCGCATCAAAAAACTATTGCGCGAAAACAATCTGCACACGGTCTGCGAAGAAGCCGCTTGCCCCAACCTTGGCGAATGTTTCAGCCACGGAACTGCGACCTTCATGATCATGGGCGACCTATGCACCCGTCGCTGCCCTTTCTGCGACGTTGCACACGGCAAACCTAAACCGCTCGATCAAAACGAACCGCTACATTTGGCGCAGACGATCAAGTCAATGAAGCTGAAGTATGTCGTGATTACCTCGGTCGACCGCGACGACTTGCGAGACGGCGGCGCCGGACATTTCGCCGATTGTATCGCCGCAATTCGACAAGAAACGCCGGCCACCAAAATTGAAATACTGGTTCCCGATTTTCGCGGCCGCCTCGACAAGGCCGTCGACATACTGAGCAGAGAGCCTTGCGATGTATTCAATCATAACCTGGAAACAGTTCCAAGGCTTTACCGAGAAGCAAGGCCGGGCGCCGATTATCAAGGCTCGCTCGATCTGCTCAAACGTTATCATGAAGTCTGCCCGGAAACACCGACCAAGTCCGGTATAATGTTGGGCCTCGGTGAAACGCACGACGAAGTCGTCGAGGTTATGAAAGATTTAATCGCTCACGGCTGTTCAATGTTGACATTGGGCCAATACCTACCGCCAAGCAAGGATCATCTGCCGGTCAAGCGCTATTGGGCGCCCGAGGAATTCGACGAACTTGCCGAAACGGCTTACGAAATCGGCTTCAAACAAGTCGCCAGCGCACCGCTGGTCCGCTCGTCCTACCACGCCGATCTGCAAGCCAAAGCGGTGGTATCGACAGATTAACAATAAAACCCATCGACCGGAAGTTGTCGATGGGTTTCACTCTGTTCAGCCAATCCTACGCTAAGACCAAAACCCGTTCGTTGGAAACTAACCGAATCTTAAGGAATATGCACAAAATAACCTATACAAGTAGTAGGCTTTGTGGCGGTTTGGTGACTCGCTTGACAGGACGCCGTGTATACGTCCATGTAGGCTTGACGGCGGCTATCCCTGCCGCCGACACCTGTCAATCGAGCCACCAAACCCCCTTCCGACAGTTGTCTAAGTTATTTCATGCTCGTTCCTAACCAATCCTTCACTTTTTACGATTCACGATTCACTATTCACCAAAATATGGACATCACTCAACGCATCGCCGAAGAATTAGCCGTCAACCCGAAACAAGTCAACGCCGCTATTGCATTATTGGACGAAGGCGCGACCGTGCCTTTCATCGCTCGTTACCGCAAGGAGATCACCGGCGGCCTTGACGACACGCAACTGCGTAACCTGGAAGAACGCCTGATTTATTTACGCGAGTTGAACGACCGGCGCGAAACCATTCTCGAAAGCATCAAATCGCAAGGCAAACTGACGCCCGATTTGGAAAAAGCTATCCTCGATGCCGACACCAAAACGCTGCTCGAAGATCTCTACCTGCCGTACAAACCGAAGCGCCGCACCAAGGCCCAGATTGCGCGCGAAGCGGGTCTAGAACCCTTGGCCGATGCGCTATTGAACGACCGCGGCCTTATCCCGAACGAAGCCGCGCTTAGCTATATCGATCAAGATAAAGGCGTTCCAGATACCGCCGCCGCACTGGACGGGGCACGCCAAATCATCATGGAACGCATTTCCGAAGACGCCGAACTACTCTCCGAACTGCGCGAACGCATCTGGCAAAAAGGCATCATTCACTCGGTCGTCGTCGCCGGTAAAGAACAGGAAGCCGCTAAATTCAAGGACTACTTCGATTATCAGGAAGCCATCAACAAGATTCCATCGCACAGAGCACTGGCTTTATTCCGTGGCCGCAACGAAGACTTGCTCAACATTAGCCTGAAACCAGCCATGGAAGACCAAGACGAACACCGACTTTGCGAACAATTCGTCGCGAAGCGTTTGAATATCACCGATACATCCAAACCGGCCGATGCCTGGCTTGCCGAGACAGCGCGCTTCGCATGGAAGATCAAGTTGTTCACGCGCATCGATCTGGACTTGAAACTGCGCCTGCGCGAAGCGGCCGAATTTGAGGCGATCCGCGTCTTCGCGAGCAACTTACGGGATTTGTTACTCGCCGCACCGGCCGGCCCGAAGGCAACGATGGGACTCGACCCCGGCATCCGCACCGGCGTCAAGGTTGCGATCGTCGACCCGACCGGAAAACTGCTCGCAACCGAAACGATCTATCCATTTCAACCTCGCAATCAATGGGATCAGTCCATCGACACATTAGCTCGACTGATCGCACAACATCGAGTCGATTTAGTCAGCATCGGCAACGGCACCGGCTCGCGCGAGACCGATCAACTGGTCGGCGATCTGATCAAGCGCCATCCGGAACTAAAAGTCACCAAACTGACTGTTTCGGAAGCCGGCGCATCGGTTTATTCGGCATCGGAACTCGCCGCGAAAGAATTTCCCGATCTCGACGTCTCGCTCAGAGGCGCGGTCTCGATTGCGCGACGCCTACAAGACCCGCTCGCCGAACTGGTCAAGATCGATCCGAAATCGATCGGCGTCGGCCAATATCAGCACGATGTCAATCAAGCGCAACTGGCTCGCATGCTCGACACCGTCGTCGAGGATTGTGTGAACGCGGTCGGCGTCGACGTCAATACCGCATCGGTCGCATTGCTCAAGCAGGTATCCGGCTTATCGGCCAGCGTTAGTGAAAACATCGTCGCGTTCCGCGATCAAAACGGGCCGTTCAAAAACCGCAAGCAATTGAAGAAAGTTCCGCGCCTCGGCGACAAAGCCTTCGAACAAGCGGCCGGTTTCTTACGCGTAATGAACGGCGACAATCCGCTCGACGCTTCCGCCGTGCATCCCGAAGCCTATCCTGTCGTCGAAGCGATCATTGGCGACACCGGCAAATCGGTTCGCGACTTAATCGGCCAAAGCGCTTATCTACGTTCACTGAACCCGGCCAACTACACCGATGAAACCTTCGGCCTGCCGACTGTAACCGATATTTTGCAAGAACTCGAAAAACCGGGACGCGACCCGCGCCCCGAATTCAAAAGCGTGCAATACAAGGAAGGTGTCGAAAAAATCACCGATCTGAAACCCGGAATGATGCTCGAGGGTGTCGTGACTAATGTCGCGAACTTCGGAGCTTTTGTCGATATCGGCGTACACCAGGACGGTCTGGTGCATATTTCGCATTTAGCCGATGTCTTTATCAAAGACCCTCGCGATGTAGTCAAAACAGGCGACATGGTCAAGGTTAAAGTATTAGAAGTCGATGTGCCCAGACAACGCATTTCGCTGACCATGAAAAAGGGAGAACCCAACACGGAATCAAAACCGGCACCTTCGCCCCGCAAACCTGCCAAACAACCCCGGCAAGCACCGAAACCTCAAGGCGCGATGGCCGACGCATTAGCCAAAGCGTTGAAAAAATAAACTTTAAATCCTCTGCTATACTGAAGCGAAAAATAAATCAACCGGCAGGATTTGCTATGACATCATCTAATCGCACCATGATCCCAGTGTTACTGGTCAGTTTTTTGACCGCCTTCGCGCCCGAGTCTCAGGCTCAAAACGCCCATCCCCGCGTTTGCGGCAGCTATGGCGAAATAATCGGCCATAAAACGCTTAATGCCTTCGGTAACTTGGGCGGCTCAATACTTGAATTACCGAAGAATGTCATCAATACATCGAATCAAAGCAACGTCTTTTACGGCTTCACCGGAGGCCTTTTTAAAGGCATCGTCAACATGGCAGGCCGGATAGGCGTCGGCATCGCCGACTTGGTAACGATTCCGCTTCCGACCAAACCCATCGCATATCCTCTCTATGTTTGGGATGATTTCGACATCGACACGACCTATGGTGAAGCTTACCGTCTCTACCAGTGCACGCCGAAACCGAAACCCATCGTCCAAGCCCCGGAACCCGAGCCCGTCATTGAGCCTGAACCGACGGTATACACTCCGCAGCCAGTTGAAACACCGGAAGTCTATCAAGACACCACACGAAAAATAGATCAGTTATTCAAAGAGGAAATGCATAAATAATGAAAACAGGTGGAACCGAGCATAAGGCATAATCCTAAATTCGGCAGTTTGACCATAAGAATTTCTAGATATTATCTACTCCCTTTTGATTGAAAAACCGACTAAGAATAAAAGGTATGGGATGTGTCTATCGAGGACCGCCGTGAACCCATCCATGGGGGCTTGACGGCAGCAATCCCTGCTGCCGACATCCTCGCTAGCCACACCCCATACCTTCACAAAGTTAGCTAATTTTTGAGTATAAAAGGAGTAAGCCTTTTCGCTAAGCTCTTGGGTGTGAAGGAGTGTTATATATACTCATCGTAGATGAAAATTCGGCATCGGGGTGCCCATTAAAGGACGCCGCAAAGCCTACTACTTGTAGCAGTTATTTTGTGCATATTCCTAACCCAGCTTTAACAAGTGTAGTGCCTACCGCCTATGCTATTGAAATATAATAATTAAAAATCATGCCAAATTTAGCTTTGTAGTGCCATAAAATTAATTATTGCATATTATTCAATAACCTATTGACGCGCAATGTTAAGGCTGGGCTAAGCAAAAGCGAAGCAGAGGCACTATATGGCTTTCCATGGCTCGCATCGATTGCAATCGGCTCCAATTCGAATCGCGCGGCGGGTCTCGGAAAGCTAGAGCCTGGAAAAAAGCCCCCTTTCATCTTTCACCTTTCACCAAATAATCGACAACAACCTCCCAAACCGGCTTTCCCGAAGACGGCTCGCCGACACCGGCCCAACCCGCGACTTTATAAGTTTTATCGGCATCAAGCGGCTTTCCGCCCGGCATTCTAAGGCCGGAGATACGACGACCGATTTCCGCGTTCGGATCGCAATCAAAACGGAGGCCGCCGACGCGCACCATGTCGCCGCCTTGGCGATAATATGGGTCGCGGTTGAATAAATTGTCCGCAACATCTTCGAGAATCGCTTTGATTTCGCGGCCTAATAGAGAACGCTCGTAAGTTTCGGGATAAGTGATTGCAGTATGATTCATCACGTCTTCCAGCGTAATCGTTTGGCCTGGCAGTAGCGTATTACCCCAACGGAATCCCGGCGACATAGCGATATCGGCATCTCCGACTTCAAGCAAGGCGTCGAGAATCAATTGATCGAAGGTACCGTGAAAACGGTCGCGCCGATACAAAAGCCGGTCGGCAGTCGCTAATGGATAAGTCAATTGATCGATATAAGGATTTCTAACGGTTTTAATCAATCGCTGCATCATAGGATCGGGCGGCAGCAGATTCGAGAATATCGGCAATAAACGGTAATTCAAACCTTTCAGTCGACCTTTACCAACATTCAAATCCAACACCGCCAAAAACTTGCCATGGCAGCCTGCATTGCTCACCCAAGTCTTGCCGCCCGAATTCTCGATCAAGATTGGTTTGGGCAAGGCATCGTGCGTATGCCCACCTAAAATAATATCCAGCCCACTGACTCTCGATGCCAATTTTAAATCGACATCGAGGCCGTTATGAGACAGCAGTACGATGACATCGGCGGATTTATCGGTTTTGATCCGGTCGATAACGCCTTGCAAATTGTATTCTTGAATGCCGAATTGCCAGTCGGGGACGAAGCGCTTGGGATTGGCTATCGGCGTATAAGGAAAAGCTTGGCCGATGACGGCAATTCGCGCGTGTCGTAAGGTTTTAATGACATAGGGTTTAAACACAGCCGTGTTATCGTCATCGCTATCGAATCGGGCCACATCGGTCAACGCAATATTTTGCGCGGCGAACTCGCCGTTAAACTGTTTGAGATTTTCCAATACACGCTTGCTGCCATAGGTGAATTCCCAGTGTCCGGTCATCACGTCGACGCCCAAGAGATTGCACACCGCGACCATATCTCGCCCTTGCGTCCACAATGCCGTCGCCGAACCTTGCCAACTATCTCCGCCGTCGAGCAATAAGGTGTTGCCCGGACCGCTTTCTCCCCGAAGCCGCTCGATCAATGTCGCCAAGTGCGCGAAACCGCCCATTTTTCCGTAGATTTCGGCCAATTCGATAAAGTGTAAATGCGTGAAGGCATGGGCTTCGGGGCTGCCGAATTTTAGCCGGTAATAATCGAGTAATGCCTGCCCGCCTAAAGGAGTCGCGCCTCCATGCGTTTCGCCGGCGGCAAGATTATTCGAAGGCTCCCGATAATAAACAGGAAGCAATTGCGCGTGGCAATCGGTAAAATGCAGCAATCTGACATTGCCGAAGGGCTGTGCCGAATATAGGCCTTCGATGTCGAAATCGCCGAAACGCCTTTGTTTCGAACAATTCGAGGACAATAGTGCTAACGTAAGCGCTTGTAAAAATTCACGGCGACTTAAATTCATCGTTTGGATTTTCTCCGATGGATGGACATACGAAAAATGCTTTTTATATTCAATAGTTACAGTGAAAGCTCGTGAATTTGAACTCTTTATCTAATTTTTCGATATGCAAAACCTCAGCAACGAAAATGCCGCATCCTCCGCCACGCCTCGAACTTTCATTTGCCGGGGCGATGGACAGGCCTTCATGAATGATATTGTAAAGAATGAACATGCCGGAAACTGCTTTCAATCACAATTTAAGCGCTTTTTTCAAAGGGTTTTACGGCGACTTATTCGCGCCGGCCGCCGGTATTGCAATGGCGCTGGCTTTCGCTCCTTTCGATCATGCCTATCTGGGCTTCGTCGCCTTGGCTTTTATATTTGCGTCTTGGGAGGTATTAACTCCCGCCCGCGCCGCCTTGCGGGGATTTTTGTTTGGCTTGGGCTTATTCGGCTTCGGCGTTTCATGGGTATTCGTCAGCGTTCGAGTCTATGGCGGAGCCGATTTGTTGAGCTCCGTAGTGATCACGCTGTTATTTGTATCGGTCTGGTCCCTCTTCCCGGCACTGACCGGATACTTAACCAGCGCGATCGCTCGTCGTTCAGACCTCGCTATCAATAGCTTAATTCCGCCCTGCATCTGGATTTTAGTGGAATATATCCGAGGCAATTGGTTTCTTAACGGCTTTCCGTGGCTGCAAATCGCCTACTCGCAACTCGATACCCCCTTTTCGGGCTATATTCCTATTATCGGTGTGTACGGCACCGGTTTTTTGATGGCTCTGAGCGCCGGCCTCGCGCTGCAATGCCGTCACGGCAAACGGCACATCGTGACGAATCTAACCCTGATTGCCGTGCTTTTCGCGAGCGGCGCCCTATGCAAAAACATCTCATGGACCCATTCAATCGGAGAGAATATTCGCGTCAGCTTATTGCAAGGCAATATTCCGCAGGAACAAAAGTGGGCACCGGAAAACCGCGATTCAACGTTACGGAAATACCGCGAATTAACGGAAAAACATTGGTATTCCGACATTATCGTCTGGCCGGAAACATCGATTCCGGCTTATTATTCCGAAGTCAAAGAAAACTTTATCGAACCGCTGGAGCGCAAAGCCGTCGAACATAACAGCAACATCATCGTCAGCCTCCCTATGAAAGGCGATCAACCGCACGTAAAATACAACTCGGTATTAGTGCTCGGCAAACAGCGAAGTATTTATCATAAAAACCATTTACTGCCTTTCGGCGAATATTTGCCCTTACAACCCTTGTCCGGAAAAATTCTCGATTTTTTAAACATGCGCCTCGGACACTTCACCCCAGGGGGAGACGATCAAACGTTGCCAATCGCGGCAGGACATCCGTTTGCGGCCTCGATCTGCTATGAAGATGCCATTAGCAAAGAAGCACGCACAAAATTGCCGGATGCCGCTTTTTTAGTAAACGTTACCAACGACGCCTGGTTCGGACAATCGATAGAGCCTTTTCAACACTTGCAAATCGCCAGAATGCGCGCGCTCGAAACGGGCCGTTATCTCTTGAGGGCAACTAATACCGGCGTAACAGCCATTGTTTCACCTATGGGCGGCATCATTAAACAAGCAATACCTTTCGAAACGGCGGCGATCAGCGGCATAATAAAGCCGATGGGCGGGCTGACGCCCTATGCCAAAACCGGGAACGCTCCGGCGGTCTCGATACTCGTTGCTCTGTTAATAGCAAGCATGTCGACTCAAATAAAATACAACCGCCGCACTCAAAGTCGTCAGCGGGATCAATACGAAAGAGGAAGCCATGATGAACCACTGGAGCCGTAACGAATTCGCCTCATCAATCGACTTATTTAAGATAGATGTCAAGGACTTGCGCGTCGGCATGTATGTCTCGAAACTCGATCGCCCCTGGCTGGAAACGAATTTTTTGTTTCAAGGCTTTGAACTGAAAAACGAAAACGACATCGAAGCCGTCCAGCAACAATGCGAATATGTCTATATCGATGTCACGAAACAATCGAAAGCCCCGCAAATCTATGCCAAAAGCACCGCTTACTCCAAAGACTTTCTGGAAAAACACACGCCGCCCGAAAAACGCTCGACATTCGCGAAGGAAATCAAGAATGCCGAATATGTTCATCATAAAACGAGCAATTTAGTCAAAAGCTTCATGGAAGAAGTTCGCCTCGGCAAGACCATCAATGTCGAGCTCGCTAAAAAAGCCGTCGCCGAATGCGTCGAAAGCATCATCAATGCTCCCGATGCGCTGATGTGGATGACGCAATTGAAAAAACGAGACGAATATACCGCTCAGCACAGCATGAATGTTTGCATTTACTCAATCGCCTTAGGCAGACATATCAATCTCCCGATAGCCGAATTGCACCATGTCGGTTTGTGCGGAATGATGCACGACATGGGCAAAATGAAAATACCGCTGGAAATTTTAAATAAGCCCGGAAAATTTACTCCCGAGGAACTGAAAATCATGCAAGGTCATACGACGCTGGGCTGGAAATTATTGATGGCCTCGCCAGGCATGTATGGCGGCGCCATCGACGTTGCTCATACCCATCATGAAAAGCTGGACGGCACCGGCTATCCGCGTCAATTAAAAGCCGAACAAATCACACCTTACGCGCGCATCGTCGCCATTGCCGATATGTACGACGCGATCACCAGCGATAGGGTTTATCAAAACGGCCGCGCGCATCTCGAAGCCATCAGTTTATTGACCAAAAATTCCGGCTCGCATCTCGACTCCTCGCTGACGATTAAATTCATCGAATGCCTGGGTATTTATCCGCCTGGAAGTGTTGTCGAATTGAACACTGGAGAAGTCGGGATTGTCGTCGAGGTAAACCCGAAAGCCAAGATCCGCCCGAAAATCATCTTGTTATTGGATGAAAATAAAAAACCGCGCCAAGAACGCTTGGTCGATCTCTCGAAGTTGGATTTGGATGCTAGCGGTCATACTTATAGCATACGAAAGATTGAACGCCCCGACACATATAATGTCGATGTGATCCAATATTACCAAAAGGGAATACTGAATGCGGCAATCGACGCTTGATCTTGATGCCGGGGCGATGGCCGGGCCTTCATGAGCGGTACTGTGAAAGTTCGTAGATTTTGGCTCTTTATCTAATTTTTCGATATTCAACACAATGCCGGTTACGGAGAGGGGGCGGTTGCTCGGCCGACAGGCGTCGGCGGCAGGACAGCCGCCGTCGAGCCTACACGGACGTATTCACGGCGCCCTGTCGGGCGAGTGACCGCGCCCTCCCCACCCGAGAACTTTCATTTTTGCCGGGGCGATGGCCGGGCTTTCATGAACGTTAAGATCAAGCTTTGCCGGTAATTTCGATATGCAGCGCCCGGAACTCATCGGTCAGTTTATGATAAGGGGCATAATAAACCAAAGGTTTCGATTCGCTGTGCGATTCCCTAATTTTTACCGACGGTGAAATTTTTGCGTCGAGCACCGGATGGCCTTCGGTAATCAGATCCTCGACCAATTGCCGAGGCAGATTGGCTTGTTTTTGGTATTGGTTGACAACAATGCCTTCGATTTCAAGCGCTTGATTATGGTCGACCTTGACTTCCGCCAAGGCTTGCATCAACGTATATAAAGCCTCGCGGGAAAATGCATCGCAGTCGAATGGTATCAAGCACCTATGCGCCGCAATCAATGCCGACTGACTGTAAAAATTCAAGATCGGCGGAGTATCCATGTAAACCGCATCGAATCCTTCCAGCTTTTCCAGGGCTTCTTTCAATTTGAAAATCTTGTACCGGGATTCCAGCCTGGCTTGTAAAGGCTCAAGTTCAGGATGAGAAGGAATCACAAAAAGATTAGGAAAAGGCGTTTCATGAATCACGTCCTCAAGTCCCGGATTATTACTGCCGAACAATCCGAGACCTAAACAATCCTTGAAAAACTTGGCAATGGTTTTATCCGAATTAGCGACTTTTCCCCCCAGTAGATACTGAGTCGCATTGCCTTGCATATCCAAATCCACGACTAGCGTTTTTTTGCCTTCGACCGCACTGATTGCCGCCAAATTGCAAGAAATGGTGGACTTGCCGACTCCGCCTTTCTGGTTGAAAATGACCCTGCGCATGCTATGCTCCATAAAATCAAATAGTTAAAGTCGGCATTATAAGGTTTGACAGGATAATATCAACACCGAACGAAAGTATCGGCTCCGCAGGCCGGACATTTCGGAATCTCGCTGATCGTTTTAAACGAAATTTCCTTATTGCATTGATCGCAAACAAAGGTGCCGGGACTGGCGATTTCACCGCTATGATAGGTATTGACTTCGGCAATGGCCCTGAATTTGGCTAATTCGACGCTAGTTTTATCGGCCAAACTCATAAATTCCTCCAGCGCGAAATTTTCGAGTAAATCGATATCGAATTTCAGCCATTCGGATAAATCGTCATCATCCTCACTTTCATTACGCGAATGCGCCGCATGCACGACATCGCGCTTGACGTAGTCGGATACTTTATTAATTTCTTCCTGCGTCAAACCACCGAGTTCGCTGGTCTTTTCCTTAGCTTGTTCGAGCGCATGAGCCAAAGAATGTATACCGTCGTCCATCACCTCATAAAGGTGTTCCATCAAATTGTTATAGGCTTTAATTAATTTATTGTCACTCATACGATGAACTCCTTAAAATGAGGCTTTAGATTTAAACAAGTGTACTGTATTCTAATATATTTGACCGGAAAAGATGAGAAGGATGGAAGAAAGTTATAAGCCGTTAGAAATCGAGCAAGCGATTCAACAATCCTGGGAAGACACCAACGCCTTTGCTGCCCATGAAGATTCGAATCGCGAAAAATATTACTGCCTATCGATGTTCCCCTACCCCAGCGGCAAACTGCATATGGGCCATGTTCGGAATTATACGATAGGCGATGTGATCAGTCGATTTCAGCGCATGCAAGGCAAGAACGTCCTACAACCGATGGGCTGGGATGCTTTCGGTTTGCCGGCCGAAAATGCCGCGATGCAGCACGGCGTTCACCCGGCCGACTGGACCTATGAAAACATCGAATACATGCGCGACCAGTTGAAACGTCTCGGTTTCGGTTACGACTGGAACCGAGAACTGGCGACTTGCGATCCCGATTATTACCGCTGGGAGCAATGGTTTTTCTTGAAGCTATTCGAAAAAGGCTTGGTTTACAAAAAAACCGCACCGGTCAATTGGTGTCCGAACGACCTGACCGTGCTCGCCAACGAACAGGTTATCGACGGCTGCTGCTGGCGTTGCGACACACCGGTCGAGCGCAAAGAAATTTCGCAGTGGTTCTTAAAAATCACCGCCTATGCCGATGAATTGTTAGAGGCCCTAGAAAGCCTGGACGGCTGGCCGGAACAGGTCAGAACGATGCAATCCAACTGGATCGGTCGCTCCGAAGGCGTCGAAATGGATTTTGCGGTCCCCGGCGAAAACGAAGCGCTCAGAATCTATACGACCCGCCCCGATACGTTAATGGGTGTGACTTACTTGGCCGTTGCCGCCGAACATCCCTTGGCTCTTAAAGCCGCCGAAAACAATGCCGAAATCGCGCGCTTTGTCGAGGAGTGCAAAATCATGGAAACCTCTGAAGCGGCGATGGAAACCATGGAGAAAAAAGGCATCGATTCCGGCATCAAGGCCGTGCATCCGATCAGCGGCGAACAAGTGCCGGTATGGATCGCGAATTTCGTGTTGATGGGTTACGGTACCGGCGCGGTCATGGCGGTGCCTGCGCACGACCAACGCGATTTCGAATTCGCGCATAAATACGGCATTGCTATCAAGCAGGTCATTCATTCGCTCGACGATTCCGACGACAGCTGCGCCGAACAAGCCTTTACCGACAAAGGGATACTGCGCAATTCGAGTGAATTCAACGACTTGACCTCCGAGCAAGCTTTCATCGCGATCGCCGAAAAACTCGAAAAAGAAAACCGCGGCACGCGCAAGACCAATTTCAGACTACGCGACTGGGGCGTTTCGAGACAACGCTATTGGGGCGCGCCGGTTCCGATTATCTATTGCGACGACTGCGGCACGGTACCAGTCCCTGAAGACCAACTGCCGGTAACATTGCCGCGCGACGTCGTGCTCGACGGTTCGCAATCGCCATTGGTCGCGCATCCAACCTTTTCGCATGTCGATTGCCCGAAATGCGGCAAACCGGCCCGGCGCGAAACCGACACCTTCGATACCTTCATGGAATCGTCATGGTATTTCGCGCGTTTCGCGAGTCCCAAAGCGGACTCAATGGTCGACGAAGCCGCGAAATACTGGCTGCCGGTCGATCAATACATCGGCGGGATCGAACACGCGATACTACATCTCCTGTACGCCCGTTTTTTTACCAAATTGATGCGCGACGAGGGCATGCCGGCCCCTGACGAGCCGTTCAAGAACTTGCTGACGCAAGGCATGGTGCTGAAAGACGGCAGCAAGATGTCGAAATCGAAAGGCAACACGGTCGACCCGCAGGCCTTGATCGATCAATACGGCGCCGACACGGTGCGCTTGTTCATCATGTTTGCATCGCCGCCCGAACAATCGCTGGAATGGTCCGACAGCGGCGTCGAAGGCGCGTTCCGTTTTCTGCGCCGGCTTTGGAAACAAGTCCATCAGCATGTTCAAAACGATCTACCGACGCCTGGACTCGACCGCAATGCAATGACCGACGATGAAAAAAACCTTCGCCGGCAACTGCATCAAACCATCGAAAAAGTCACCGACGACCTGGGCAGGCGGCATACCTTCAATACCGCGATCGCGGCGAACATGGAACTTTTAAACGCCATTGCAAAATTTACCGCCGACTCGAACAACGCCAAGGCTATACGGCAAGAAGCGCTCAGCGCGATCGTACTGATGCTGTCGCCTATCGTTCCACATATCTGTCAGCGGCTTTGGGAACATTTGGGACAAAGCGGCAGTCTTCTGGATACCAAATGGCCCAAAGCCGATTCGAGCGCGATGCGGCTCGACACGCTCGACATTGTCGTTCAGGTCAATGGTAAGCTGCGCAGCAAAATTTCAGTGGCCGCCGACGCTTCGAAGGAGCAAATCGAAGCCATTGCTCTCGGCGATGATAATGTCAAACGCTTTATCGAAGATAAACCAGTCAAAAAAGTCATTGTCGTACCGAATAAATTAGTCAATATCGTCGTATGAAACGAGGTCGCGCATGAGATTGAAAATAGCCCTGCTAATTTTACTGACATTGGCGTTAGGCGCCTGCGGATACCGACTACAAGGAACCGTCGACCTCCCCGACGATATCAACAAGGTTTATCTGCAGGGAGCTTCGGGCAGTCTGCGCGACCACTTTACTCGGACATTGAGATCATCTCCCGTGCGGATCGTCGATTCGATCGGCCAAGCCGAGTTGGTGATCAATACGTTGAATGAAAAACTGGATAGGCGCGTTTTGTCGCTAAGCTCCATCGGCAAAGCAAACGAGTTCGAATTAAATTACAAATTGGAATACGAACTTTTGGATAATCAAGGCGCCGTTCTGGCTCGCAATCAATCGGTCGAAATTATCCGGGAATATTACAACGACCAGGAAGCGGTCATTGCTCAAGCCAACGAGGAACAAGTAATTATTAACGAAATGTACAAACAAGCGGTACGATCAATTCTCGACCGCACACGAACCCAACTTCACAAATATTAAGGAATATGCACAAAATAACTTCCATAAGCATTAAGCTTTGTGGCGGTTTAGTGACTCGCTTGACAGGACGCCGTGAATACGTCCTTAAAGACGGCTATCTGAACGCCAGGGATGGCGTGAATGCAGATTTTGCAGGAGCAAAATCTGCATTCACGCCAACACCTGTCAACCGAGCCACCAAGCCCCCTTCCAAAATTTGTCGAAATTATTTCATGCTCGTCCCTAAGCCTTGCGTTTAAAAGCGGAACAACTCGAAGCGGCGCTGAACAAAAATTTGGCGCCGGTCTATTTGATTGCAGGCGACGAACCGTTGCAATTGGGCGAAGCCGCCGATGCCGTCCGGCGCGCCGCGAGAAAAGCCGGATTCGAAAATCGCGAAGTATTGACCGTCGACGCTCATTTTGAATGGGCTTCGCTCGGCGAATCCGCCGATTCATTCAGTATTTTTGCCGATAAAAAAATCATCGATTTACGGCTACCCTCCGGCAAGCCCGGCGCGGAAGGCTCAAAGGCATTGACCGAATATTGCTCACGCCTGCCCGAGGACACATTGCTGCTCATCACATCCGGCAAGCTCGACAGCGCTTCGTTAAAATCAAAATGGGCTCAAGCCTTGGATAAGGCCGGCGTCATCATCCAAATATGGCCGCCTTCAGGGCAAGATCTCATCAACTGGCTGCAAAAACGAATGGCGACTAAGGGATTATCCGGCGATCGAGAGGGGTTGCGCCTATTGGCCGGTCGGGTCGAGGGCAATTTGCTGGCTGCCGCACAGGAAATCGAAAAGCTTTTTGTGCTGTACGGCCCCAAACAACTAAGCCGACACGATATCGAGTCGGCCGTCGCGGATAGCTCGCGTTACGATGTCTTTAATCTTTGCGATGTGATGCTGGCCGGAAAAACCGGACGCATACTGAAAATGTTGCAAGGCTTGAAGTCGGAAGGTACTGCGGAACCGGTTGTGTTATGGGCATTGACCCGGGACATCCGTTTGCTGATATCGGTCAAAACCGCCCGATATGAAGGCTTTTCTAAAGATCAGGCGCTCAGAAACGCTCGAGTCTGGGAAAACCGGAAAGGACTGGTTCTCGGCGCCGAACAACGCCTTAAATTAGCGCAATTGAATAAAGCCCTGCTGATGAGTACGGAAGCGGACCGGCGAATCAAAGGGGCTTCCAAGGGCAATGCTTGGGATACACTAACTCAAATCTGCCTACTGATCGGAGGCGCCGAAGTCATGGCAGAAACAATCTAAACCGAGCCCCCTCAAAACGACTATCGTTATCGATTCGCACGATACCGTTTTTCGTTCCATTGCCATGCAACTCGGCAATCGTTGTCGCGAAAAACAATCCAAGGCCGGTATTACCCGGTCCATTCACAACCGGATGCGATAAATCCGCTATCAATTCCGCTGGATAACCCTCGCCGTCGTCCTCGACCTGGAAACAAACCGAATCGCCGGATTGATAAGCCGATAACACAATGGTTTTGCGGCAATAACGCTGGGCGTTATTAATGATCGAAATCAGTACGGTATTAATTAATCCGCTATCGCAATAACAATACAGGTCGTCGGCACATTCGACGATCAAGCCTATCCCGCCCAAAGCCAGCACGCCCCTCTGTTGAGCCGCCACATCGTCGAGAATATCTTTGACTTGGTACTCATCGATCACCGGACAAAACAGCGACGAATCGATTTTGTACAATACCAACAATTGCATCAGACTGCTATTCATGCGGCTTGCTTCAAACTCCAACTGTCGAAATTCGGGAGTCTCTGCAACACCGTCAAGCTTAGCTAATTGTGCAATTAATTCGCGGGCAGTCGACAAGGAATTTTTGATGTCATGAATCGATGCTGCCAAAATCGTCGAAAAATTATTGATAGGGGATATAGACATTAGACCTTGGATTCGTTCACGGCAGACATTTTTTCCAATTGCATCAACATATTCCCGATTTTATCCGGATTAACGCCATATTTAGCGGCTTTTTTGATCAAGTCCTGAGCCCTTGCAAATTTGTGTTGATTAAATCCCGACTTTTTCAAATCATAAATCAAAATCTTGATCATATTGATCATGATCGTTTTGTTTTCGGGCATAATCTCGGCCGCTTCTTCAAAAACCCGCATCGCTTCCAATAGCTTCCCTCGCTTGAACAAATCCACTCCTTTGTTATTGATTTCGATCAGGGCCTGCTTGATCGGTGCAATCAATGCATCCGCATGATGCTCGCTAACGATACTACCCAACATAGTCTTGACGTTGCCGATAAAATGTTCGTCATCGATATTATTCTTGATCAATTGATCCAGTATCGCTTTCGCCGATTCATTATTTCCTTTTAAATAATGCGCCTTAACGACATCCATGCGCAAATCATTCGGAATTTTATCGCCCAACTTTTCGCACAACGCCTGTGCTGTCCGATAAGCCTGCTCCGACATTTCTTCATCGCCGATTTGCTGGTAGACTTCGGTCTCCAATGCCGCCGCTCGAAGTTCTGCCTCCGGATCATTGATATACTGTTTGCGCATGTCTTTCAGCGTATTCAGCGCTGCAGCGCTATTATTGGTCTTCGAATAAACTTTGGCCAACCCGGAAAAATCCCCGGATGACTTGTGAACGGAGTTTTTGCCTAAATTGACCGCCGATAAATAAGCCTTTTCGGCGATTTCCAAATGCCCCGTTTTATCGGCTAAAGCCGCTAATTTCTTATGCCGCAAAATAGCCTGCGGTGAAATCTTGGTCGCCTTATCTAACGCGGCTTGCGCGGTTAGATAATCGCCGCTCGCTTCATGAGCTTTGGCTAACCAGTCATAAGCCTCCAACATCATCGGCTGACTGTCGATTAAGTTTTGAAAAACTTCAACGGCCGATTCGTAGTCGCCTTGCAAATAAGCGATAATTCCCAACCCCAGACGCGCCCAATTAAGCTCTCGCGCGGCCAACACTTCGCGGTAAATACTTTCCGCTTTTTTAAAATCGCCGGTATTAACAGCCAATTCGGCACGAATTTTCTGCAAATGCAAATGCATTTTCCGGTTGCCTTCTTGGAGCTTGCTATCGCAATACTGGATCGCCAGACTATAATTATCGGCCTCGATTGCCTGTTCTATATCGGCGAAAAACTCTTTTTTAGTTTGATTTCTTTCCAGCCGCATCAGTAATTGCTGACCGTTAAAAGGCTTAGTCAAATACTCGTCAGGCTTACTTTCCATAGCCCCCAAGACCATACTTTGATTTTGTTCCGCCGTTACCATAATAAAGGTGGAGCTGTAAGGTAACAATTTACGAAACCTGGCTTCTTCTAATACTTGCTGTCCGTTCTTCCCCTCGCCTAAGTTGTAATCGCACAACACGACATCGAAACGCTCCCTTTTCATCGCAGCAATCGCATTTAGACCATTGGCAGCTTCGACGATATGCTGCACATCGAGCGTATACAGCAATTCGCGTATCGCTTTACGCATATTGGCCAGATCTTCGACGATCAGAAATTTTTTGGACTTTAGATTTAGATTCATGAAAGCAATTTTAACCATAGTTTCTAAAGTGTCTAGCTCATGACTTGAAAATAATCAAAGCGCCCCCACATCGAATGCAAATTTCTTTTGAATCGATAAGAGGACACTCAAGCATGACCGTTGAAGCAAAAAAAGAAACCTTAGGCTTTGAAACCGAAGTCAAACACTTGCTACACCTGATGATTCATTCCTTGTACAGCAACAAGGAAATATTTTTACGCGAACTCATCTCCAACGCCTCCGACGCCGCCGACAAACTGCGTTTTGAAGCCTTATCCAACGACGGACTCTACGAAGGCGACAGCGAATTGAAAATTCGGCTAGAATTCGACAAGGATAAACGCACGATCACCGTCATCGACAACGGCATCGGCATGAGCCGTCAAGAAGTTCAAGAACACATCGGCACGATAGCCAAATCCGGCACCAAACAATTCTTCGAATCATTGACCGGCGACCAAGCCAAAGACAGCGAGCTAATCGGCCAATTCGGCGTCGGCTTTTATTCGTCGTTCATCGTCGCGGACAAAGTCACGTTGAAAACTCGTAAAGCCGGTGCTTCTCATGAAGAGGGCGTGCTTTGGGAATCCTCCGGCGAAGGCGAATACACGCTGGAATCGATCGACAAACCGCAGCGCGGCACAGAAATCGTTCTGCATCTGAAAGAAGGCGAGGACGAATTTCTCGACGACTGGCGTCTGCGCTCTATCGTGCGCAAATATTCCGACCACATCTCATTACCGATCGTAATGGACAAGGAAATTCCGGCCGAAACCGACGATGAAGGCAACGAAACCGCGCCGGCACGCATTGAGGAAGAAACGGTCAACAGCGCATCGGCCTTATGGACCAAAGCACGCCAGGATATTTCCGAACAGGACTACAACGAATTTTACAAGCATGTCGGACACGACTTCCAGGACCCGCTTGCACATATCCACAGCAAGGTCGAAGGCACGAACGAATATACGCTATTGCTCTATATTCCTTCGCGCGCGCCGTTCGATTTATGGGATCGCGACGCCAAACACGGCGTAAAACTGTATATCAAAAAAGTCTTCATCACCGACGACGCCGAACAATTGATGCCGCGCTATCTTCGTTTCATCCGCGGCGTAATCGACGCTAACTCGCTACCTTTGAACGTTTCGCGAGAAATCTTGCAACAAAGTAAACAAATCAGCACAATCAAATCCGGCGCCGTCAAAAAAGTGCTGGGACTGATCGAAGGCCTGGCTAAAAACGAAGCCGAAAAATACGAAGCCTTCTGGTCCAATTTCGGCAATGTCATCAAAGAAGGCATTATCGAAGACTTTAGTAACAAAGACCGCATCGCAAAATTGCTGCGTTTTTCTTCGACCCACACCGACAGCGAAAAACAGGACGTCTCGCTCGAAGACTATGTCGGCCGTATGAAGGAAGGTCAAGAAAAAATCTATTTCATCACGGCAGACAGCTTCGCGGCCGCGAAAAACAGCCCGCACCTGGAAATCTTCCGTAAAAAAGGCATCGAAGTGCTGCTACTGTCCGATCGTATCGACGAATGGCTTGTCTCGAGCCTGACCGAATTCGACGGCAAGCATATGCAATCGGTAGCGAAAGGCGATCTGGACCTGGGCAAACTGGAAGACGAAGAAGAGAAAAAACAGCAGGAAGAAGTCAACAAGGACTTCGAGTCGGTCGTCAATCAAATCAAGGAAGTGCTGAAAGACAAAGTCAGCGAAGTGCGTCTGTCGCACCGTTTGACCGACTCCCCTTCATGTCTGGTCAGCGATGTTTACGGCATGAGCCTGAACATGGAACGGATCATGAAAGAAGCCGGCCAAAAAATGCCCGGCAGCAAGCCGATATTCGAGCTGAATCCGACTCACGCGTTGGTCACTCGCCTGAAAGAGGAGCAAGACGACCAACGTTTTGCAGACCTGACAAACATTTTGTTCGACCAGGCGATCCTGAGCGAAGGCGGACAATTGGACGACCCGTCGGCGTTCGTACATAAATTGAACGAACTACTGCAGGGATTATTGAAATAACCGAAGAAAAAAAGGCCGGGCAACCGGCCTTTTTATGCTCCATTGAAAAACCCGTCACGTAACTTACCCGTAATGTTAAGTTTCTGGTACGACAGATTCCAAACCAAGATGATCGACGAAGGGAATGAAGTCTCGATCAAGATAGAGGAGTGGTATCCGTTGTTCGATGCAGAAAGTCGCTATGATGACGTCGGCGGTTTTCCGTATGGTGATTCCTTTTTTGCGCAATGCCCGATAATTCTCGGCACATTTTATAGCCATTCCCTTGCCAAACATTTCATACTGATCCAAGGTTAAGAGAGATTGTTTGGTTTTGTGATAATCTCGATCGTTGCGAATGCCCTGAAGGATTTCCAGAAATATCAAATCGCCGATCGCAACAACCCCCTCGATAATCGCCGAATCGAGCATATCGGTGTGACAATTTTGGACGCCATTGAAGTAGTCGATCCAGACACTGGTATCGACCAGTATCATTGTTCGCCTCGCATTTCATCCAGGTCGCCTTCCCACATGACTTTGCCGCGCAGCTTGCGTAGTTCCTGTTGTTGGCTCCGGCGCACCAAGAGCTTAAGCCCTTGCTCTACCACCTCTTTTTTGGTTTCGCACCCGGAAGCATTGAGTGCGTCAGCCATTAATTTGTCGTCTATTACAATGTTGGTTCTCATGGGACACCTATGTGTATACAATCAATATTTATACACAATCTATCACGAGCAGGGAAACATAACAAGACCATAAACTCTGCCCCAAAAAGCGCCGTTCCTTCGTCGCTCGGCTTTTTAGGTTCGCTTATGGTTAGCGCTAGCATCTGTACGCTGTGCGGACCACAGCGGTATCACCTGTAGTTTAACGTGCCCTCATGTGTTGCCTTGTGCCGGCATAAGGTACGCGCAGCGTACCCAATTAACTTTGGATTTATAAGTGCTTCCGGTAGTGGCGGGTGTTTTCTGCTATTGCCGCAACATACGAAGATTTTCTAACGCGACAATCCGCCCCCCCTTGACCCGCAAACGTATCTCCTCCATTTGGTGATGCCGGCGCCGAATCAACATGTTTCAACAAAGTCTGCAGCCGGCTACCGCCTGGGCTTTTATGCCGTTAAATGCCGGAAATCATGAAGTCCAATGCGGTAATAATTTCAGAGCGGTACTGCGAAAGGTCGCAGATTTCTTTAAGAAGATATTTTCGATCTATGCCGGCAATTTGCTGGGTGAGCGCAATAAAAGATCTGCCATCAATTTCTAAGATTGGACATAGCTTTGTAATTGCTGCTTTTCCTGCAAGGCTGGTAGGCAAAAGCGGAATGACGACTGTGGTTCGTAAATCGTCGAGTAAGTTGGATTGAATATCCAAAAGATAAGGGTAGGTTTTCATGGTTGCTTTGTTTGAATTCTCGTAAGCCCTGAACTGAGCCACTAAAAGCTCCTTAAATCGTCACTAAAGTTTCCATGATCCTCTACCAATTGATTGTACGCTTCGATGGCAATCTTGTTTTCGCACATCCAAAGTTCTCGTTGCCGAGCGTTTACTAATTCGGTTAGAGCTTTTTCCAAGGTTGCCGACAAATTGATCTTTAGTTCTTTCGCTTTAACAAGTAAATCACTATTTATACTGACGTTTGTTGGTTTTTTTGGGGCGTGGGTGTCAAAGACCGGGGACATGCGCATATCTCCTACACAATTAATGCGCATATATTATGTGCATTTTTTATGAGACGCAAGACACTGAGATTGCCGTGACTTTTTGAGAAGTTACAACTATTTGACGTAATGTCTTACCTCTATTAGGATGCCTAACGATAAACTTTCGTTGAGAAACTCCCATGGACATCGAAACTATTCGTCATGAAGCTTTATTGCTCCCACCTCAGGAACGGGCGCAACTGGCTGAACAACTGTTGCCCAGCTTTGATACTTTATCTGAAATAGAAATCGAGCAACTTTGGTATCAAGAAGCAGCTCGTCGGGCTGCTGAAATGGACCAAGGGCTAGTTGAGCGTATACCTGCCGAAGTGGTTCTTCGTGAGGCCAAAGCTCTATTTAAAAAGTGAACTTTTTTCAATCCCCTCGCTCGACTCGAACATTTAGAGCATGTGACTTACTACGAATCTCGGCAAAAGGGTCTCGGCGCACGTTATCTTGCAGCCTGATATTCGGCGCCACCTGTGTCAGGATATTTGTCGCTTCATTAACCAAAGAGCCACGTTCAACCGTTGGTGGCTACCAGCGCACAAGGCCGTAAACTCGGACGCGCAGTTCGGAGTCTCCCCCTAGGAAAAAACGATATGACAAAGTTGCTTGACCAAGCCTTTCAAGAGGCATCCAAACTCCCTGATACGCAGCAGAATATAATCGCTCGATGGTTGCTGGATGAATTATTGGCAGAAAAAAAATGGGAATCGTTATTTGCCGAATCTGAAGATTTCTTAGCTAATTTAGCCGATGAGGCTTTAAAAGAACATCGCGCCGGCAAGACTAAGCCTTTAGACTTTGATGCGCTGTGATTTCACATACGACAGAAAAATTTTGGAAGCTGTATTCTGCTTTGCCTATGGACATTCGGAAGCAAGCAAAAATTGCGTATACTCAATTTAAAAACAATCCATATCACCCTAGTTTGCAGTTCAAGCGGGTTCATTCCAGCAAACCAATTTATTCTGTGCGCATCAACATCGACTTTAGAGCGGTAGGTATTGTTGATGACGCTGAAATCGTGTGGTTTTGGATTGGCTCTCATAGAGAATATGAAAAAATACTTCAAAAATTATAGCCCACCATGTCGCTCCATTGCTGCCGGTGCGCTTTGTCATTGACGACCTAACTCCCTTCTCCAAAGTCAGACTGTGCCGCAACAAATTTCCAAAGCGCCCGATCGAGCCGTTTTTTATTTGAAGTATGGCGGGCATCTACATCGCCCGCCTTGCCGTGCATACCAGCAATCAACCGCCGAACGCCCGCTTGACGAACTCCGGCTGCGCGAGCGCCGCGCGGTGAATGTCGACGTTGTAATATTCGGTCGCGAACGGTTTGCTAGCCGAGTCCTCCTGCCTGAAAGCGTTCAATCCTTTCTTGCCGGCGATGGTCGCGCTCCACCAGCCTGACGGATAGATGCATTGCGGGAAGAACAGCGTTTGCAGATGCTCGAAGCCGGCCGCGCTCATTGCATTGCGCATCGCTTGCATTAGATTCAAATGATAGAGGGCCGACTCGGATTGTTGTATGACCATGCCGTTGTCGGACAGGCAATTCAGACAATCGCGATAAAACGCTTCGCCGAACAAGCCTTCGGCCGGCCCTACCGGATCGGTGCTATCGACGATGATGATGTCGACCGAACCGGGCGCGGCGTCTTTGACCCATTTGATGCCGTCGATAAATTTCAGCTCGGCGCGGGGGTCGCCGTTCGACTCGCACAACTCAGGAAAATAAATTTCGGCCAGACGCGTCACGCGTTCGTCGATATCGATCTGCACGACCTGTTCGACACCCGGATGCTTCAAGACTTCTTTCAACGTACCGCAGTCGCCGCCGCCGATGATCCAGACCCGTTTCGGATCGGGATGGGTAAACAGCACCGGATGGCTCATCATTTCGTGATAGAAGAAATTATCGCGGGTCGAGACCATCGTGCAGCCGTCGATGACCATCAGATTGCCGAAATCCTCTGTTTCATAGATTTCGAGAAATTGAAAATCGGATTGTTCTTCATGCAATTTACGCTTGATTTTCAATGAAAAAGCCGAGCCGGCGCCGGGCGCTTGTTCGGTAAACCATTCAGTTGGGTTCATTGTTGGGTAATTCTGTTGGAAAGGTTTAAAATAGCGCCATTATATTAGAAATTCATGCAGCATTGAAAAATTAAGCCACCCTACCTTTCAAACCAAGGACAACCGAGTGCAATTCAAGCCTGAACACCCCTGGACCATCGAACAATCGGCACATATTTACGGCATCGCCAATTGGGGCGAAGGTTTTTTTTCGATCAACGAAGCTGGACGAGTGACCGTTAACCCCTGCCCCGATAAAAATGTCGAGCTGGATTTATACGAAATCGCACAGACCTTAAACGAAAAAAATCTATCGTTACCGGTGTTGGTACGTTTTACCGACATTCTAAAAAACCGGGTCAAGCAATTGCATGACGCGTTCGGCAAAGCCTGCGTCTCGAATACTTACCAAGGCACTTACACACCGGTTTACCCGATCAAGGTCAACCAGCAGCGCAAAGTGATCGAAGGCATCGTGGCCGGCAAACAAGTCGGTCTCGAAGCCGGCAGTAAGCCGGAATTGCTGGCGATCCTAGCTTTGTCGCCCGGACTGATTGTCTGCAACGGTTATAAAGACCGCGCTTATATTCGCCTCGCCTTGATCGGCTTGCGCATGGGCTTGAAGGTGTATATCGTCATAGAAAAACCATCCGAGCTGGAAATGATTCTGCAGGAATCGCAAAAACTGGGCATCAAGCCGCTGCTCGGCGTCAGAGTCCGGCTTTCGAGCATTAGCGCCGGAAAATGGCAAAATAGCGGCGGCGAAAAATCCAAATTCGGCTTTCACGCCGGAGAAGTCCTGCAATTAGTCGAGCGTCTCGACAAGGAAGGCTTGCTCGACACCTTGAAACTGATGCATTTCCACATGGGCTCACAAATCGCGAACATTCACGACATCAAGACCGCGCTGAAGGAAGCCGGACAGTTCTATGCCGAATTGCACAAGCTCGGCGCTAAAATCGATACCGTCGATGCCGGCGGCGGTCTCGGCGTCGATTACGACGGCAGCCGTTCGCGCCGCGACTGCTCGATCAATTACAGCATCGACGAATACGCGCAAAACATCGTGCGCGGCTTCGCCGAAAGCTGCGCCGAACACGGTTTGCCGCATCCGCACATCATCACCGAATCGGGCCGCGCGCTAACCGCGCATCATGCCGTGTTGATCAGCAACGTCACCGATATCGAATCGCTCGACACCGAACTCGACGAATGCGACTCGCCATTCTCATCGCACAACATCGCCGAACAATATCACGACGCACAATTCAACCTGAACGAGGCACGCACCGCCTTCGTGCAAGGCAAACTCGGACTGGTCGAACTCGCCGAAGCCGAACGCGAATACATCCGACTGTTCCGGCAAATCAAGGCGCATCTGAATCCCAACAACCACAGCGAAGCGGCGATCTTGCAGGAACTGAACGAAAAACTGGCCGACAAGGTGTTTTGCAATTTCTCGCTATTTCAATCGTTACCGGACATCTGGGGCATCGATCAGATCTTTCCGATCATGCCGATTCACCGGCTCGACGAGTACCCTTCCCGGCGCGCGGTGCTGCAAGATTTGACCTGCGATTCGGACGGACGCATCGATCATTATGTCGACGGACCGAATATCGAAAATACGATGCCGCTGCATAAAATCGACTTGAACGAACCCTATTTGATCGGATTTTTCATGGTCGGCGCCTATCAGGAAATTCTCGGCGACATGCACAATCTCTTCGGCGACACGCATTCGATCAATATCGAACTCGACGCCGACGGCTACCATTTTTCCGACTTACAGGAAGGCGAGCATGTCTCCGATTTATTGGATTATGTCCATATCAATCCTGAAGAATTAAAAGAAGCCTATCGTAACAAGCTAACGCAAAGCGGTATCGGCGAATTGGAGCGCTACGAATATGAAAAAGAACTCGAAGCTGGACTTCGGGCTTATACTTATTTAGAAAAATAATTCTAATTTCATAAATACCAGGATCCTGTCATGTCTAATTCGACTTTGTCATGTTTAAGTATTTGAATACTATATAAATATAGTATAATGCACGCATTATCGCAGAGCGATGAAAACAGGGCAACAGGATGATTTACAAACCACTCGACTAACGAAACATTCAACGGGATTCAAGATGACAAAGCACTCTTCTCGCTTTGTCAGTCCTTAGATTCGTTTATCGGAACGTTTCAAGATTTATTTCGTTCCGGGAATCATAACGTATTCAAGCAAGCCGGCCATTACATCAAAGGCTTATTCCAAGCTAACAAACGTAACATGGAGCGGATGGCCGAGGTGGTTCCGGACTCTGACGACCAGGCCCTGCAAAATTTTCTCACGCATTCCAGTTGGCTCGCCCGTCCGGTCATGGATCGCGCGGCCCTGGCAGCCGATCAATGCTTCGAGGGCGCCGAAGGCACCGCGCTCATTATCGATGAGTCGGGCTTTGCCAAAAGCGGAAAGCATTCGGTTGGCGTGGCTCGCCAATGGAACGGTCGATTGGGTAAGGTCGATAATTGCCAAGTGGGCGTTTTCGGCGCTTTAGGTAAAGGCGATCGCGTCGCATTAATCGATGCCCGCTTGTATTTGCCTCATGCCTGGACCGATGACGCAGAACGGTGCGAGAAGGCCGATGTACCGCGCGACTGTCGAAGTTATCGCACCAAGCCGGAATTGGCGCTTGAGATCGTACAGCATGCGCGGTCGATCGGCGTTCGCTTCGACTGGGTCGGCTTCGATGGCCTCTACGGTAACGCGCCCCATCTACTTCGTGCGCTGGATGCCGATGGCGAGCGCTTCATGGCCGATGTTCACAAAGATCAACAGATCTATGTGGACGATCCCCAACCCTATTTGCCGGAACGCAAGCAAGGCAAAGGAAGACCTATCACTCGCTACCAGAGCCAAGCGCAAGCCATTCAAGCCCAAGAATGGGCCGCGCAACAGCCAGAACCGGCTTGGCAACGGCTGACGCTACGAGATACCTGTCGAGGATCGCTGACGATTGAGGTCCTCCACCAACGGGTTTGGCTTTGGGAGGCCGGCAGCGATACGGCTTATCAGTGGCATTTATTGGTCCGTCGGGAGCTCGATTCGCCGGACGAGATCAAATACAGCTTGAGCAACGCGCCGGCACAAACGGCAGTGTCTACCTTGGCGCATCAACAGGCGCAGCGATATTGGGTCGAACGAGCTTTTCAGGATCACAAAAGCCATATCGGTCTGGCGCACTATCAAGCCCGAAAATGGCAATCCTGGCATCGACACATGGCGCTCGCCATGATAGCCGGCTTGTTCATGTTGCAGCAACGCATGACTCATGAGGAAAGCTATCCGCTATTGAGCTGCTATGACATACAAATACTCTTAGCCAAAAGCTTGCCGAACAAGCAAACCGACTTCGCTGTGTTACTCGCTCAAGTGAAAGAGCGCCACCGTCGGCGCTTATCGGCTATCAGATCAGCCAGCAAGAAAAACGAAACTGTCCAAAATGAGTAAGTGGGTGACTTTTAATACAAACAACATGACAAAGTCGAACTAATGTTAAAGAGAAAATCGTCGAAGTGATCGAATCGCAACCGGACGATGCCAGCTATGATGAAATTATGCGGGAACTAGCCTTTGAACGCATGATTGAGCGTGGCATGGAAGACTCTCGTCTAGGACGCATTATCAAAGACGAAGAACTAAAAGCACGCATTCATGCATGGTGGAAATAGTATGGACCGAAGAGGCCTTGCGCTGGCTTCAAGAAATCTTCACTTACATTTCAGAAGATAGCCCTACCGCTGCCCGCAAAGTTGTTTCTGGTATTTATACTTCGCGCGGCCACATTTGCGGGTTTCTGACACGCTCTTTTGTTCGGTAGCTGCGTTGCGAAAACAGTTACATAGCTTGCTATGCGCCTGTTTTCGCGCCTTGCTATCGAACAAAATAGCATTGCCATAAAATCCGCAAACATGGCCGCGCGAAGTATATGACAAGGTCCAATTGCTCAAGGACTTTCCTGAAATCGGCTATCAATATCGATCCGAAAACGAAGGCGATATCAGAGTATTGCTTTACGGACATTATCGAATCGCTTACTTACTGAAATCAACGACACGAATCGAAATTTTGGGCGTGTTTCATGGCGCTCTCGATATCGACAACTATTTCACAAAATTCGATCGGGATAATTAAGATGAAAACAGGACTCATCGGACTCGGCGCCATGGGCGCTGGCATGGCGAGAAATCTCGCGAAGGCAGGCTTTTTAACCGGCGTCTATAACCGCACTGCCGATAAAACGCAAGCGTTGGCCGACGAACTCGGTGTCGTCGCATTCGACACACCATCCGCACTCGCCACTGCATGCGAGGTCATTTTTATGTGCGTCTCGCGCGACGAAGACGTTCTAGAAATGGTTGCTGCTGTCGAGCAGACGGTCAAACCGGGCACGGTCGTCGTCGATATGTCAACGATCAGCAGCTCAACTGCACAACAAGCTGCCGCAATACTCGCCGAAAAACAAGCGCACTTTCTCGATGCGCCGGTCTCGGGCGGCGTCGAAGGCGCTCAAAAAGGCACCTTGGCAATGATGGTAGGCGGGAGTAGCGAAACTTTAGAAAAAATTCGGCCGATTCTTGCCGCGATCGCCTCGCGCATCCTGCACATGGGACCGGTCGGTAGCGGACAGGCCACGAAGGCGGTCAATCAAATCATGGCCGCCGGCATCAATCAGGCCGTGTCCGAAGCACTCGCCTTCGGCGAAACGCAAGGACTGCCGATGGATAAAGTCATCGAAGTCGTCTCGGGTGGCGCTGCCGGCAATTGGTTTCTCGAACATAGAGGCCCAACAATGATGCAGAATAAATTCGCACCGGGCTTCAAATTGGCATTACATCACAAAGATTTGGAAATCTGCCGTAAGATGGCCGAAAACGTCGGCATACCTATCCCACTGGCCGAAATGACATTACTCGATTATGCACAGTTAATGGAACAAGGCTTCGGTGACGAGGACATTTCGGCATTGTACCGATTGAAAATGCCTCGCAAATTAAGCTAAGGCCTGATCAACCCAGCGGGCAAAACCGAAGCTCTGTAATTCTTCTGCAAAATATTGTTGCCGATTGGCCAAAAACAACTTCCTTCTGAAAACCTTTACCTCATAAAATACATCGCCACCCTGTAACTTATGAATTCGCCACGACCGTTAAAAATTTCTTTTCTTTACAGGCAATTTCAGCTAGCTTTGATGGTAACGGCGTGAATAATTTTTCATAGCCGACCGGCACAACCGCTTTCCGGTTATACCTTTCGCACTTCAAATTTCGGCAGTGCCGGAGGAGGCCTCGGGGTGCGGGGTTCATGGCATCCTTTGACGAGCACCCCGGTGCCGAATTTTGATCTGCGATGGGTATAATTACGGAATACCTAACTTCTTGAGGACTTTAACATGACGACAATAGCAGACCCCGTCATCGACAGATGGTACAAAGATGTCGAAAATAATTTAACGTTCAAAATCATTGCGATCGATGAAAGCGACGATTCAATCGAAGTACAATATTTGAACGGAGAGATTGGCGAATACGACAACGACAGCTGGTATAATTCTACCTTCGACTATATTGAAGAACCCGAGGATTGGAGCGCACCTTTCGAACTAGACGACGAAGATCTCGGTTATAGCGATCCGGATGAACACCGGCGCAACATGGACGATTTAAACTTTGACGATTACATTGATTAACGGAAACACTTCGCATGAAAATGAGTGCACCGGAATTCCTGGATTGGGAATCCAAAAGCATTACACTAATGGCCATGTCTGGCGCTGGTAAAACCACGCTGGCCAATAAGCTACCTAGACAAAAATGGTTTCATTATTCCGGCGACTATCGGATCGGCACTAAGTATCTGGATGAACCCATCCTGGACAACATCAAGCGTCGAGCGATGGATGTACCATTTTTGCGCGAGTTACTGTTATCCGACTCTATTTATATATGCAACAACGTCACCGTCGACAACCTAACTCCGGTATCGAGTTTTCTCGGGAAAATCGGCAACCCCGAGCTAGGCGGATTGTCTTTAACGGAATTCAAACGCCGCCAACAATTGCATCATCAAGCCGAAATTGCAGCAATGCTCGATGTTCCCGATTTCATAAAAAAATCCGAGGACATATACGGCTACAAACACTTCATTAACGATGCCGGCGGCAGTTTATGCGAGCTGAGCAACAAGGCAGTACTGGAAACACTCGCCAAGCATACGCTAATTCTCTATATCAAGATTTCGCCGGATCTCGAAAAAACGATTATCGAGCGCGCCAAAACCGACCCGAAGCCGCTCTATTATCGTGAAGCCTTTTTAGATGAAAAACTGGCCGAATTCATGGTCAAACACCACTATCCTGACCCCGAAACGATTCCGCCCGATGAATTCGTCACCTGGGTTTTCCCGGAATTATTCAAGTCGCGCTTACCTCGTTATGAGGCGATAGCCCGACAGTACGGCTATACTATCGACGCCAACGATGCCGCACAGGTCAACAACGAAGACGATTTCATTCGGCTGATCGCAGACGCGATCGCCGAACAACAGGCTTAAATAAGGTTAGGATTAATGCCCTTAGTCGCACACACCGATTTACCGACATTCCAGCGTCTGCGTGAAGAAGGCGAAGAAATTCTGAACCCGGAGCGGGCGCGCCACCAAGATATTCGAGAAATGCATATCGGCTTGCTGAATATGATGCCGGATGCCGCGCTTGAAGCGACCGAACGCCAATTTTTCCGGCTGGTCGGCGCGTGCAACCAAATCACGCAGTTTCATGTTCATCCTTTTACCGTCGACGGATTGCCCCGAAACTCGGAAGCAAAAGCACACATAGAGCGTTATTACGAATCGTTCGAAACCATTAAGCGAGACGGGCTGGACGCATTGATCATCAGCGGAGCCAATGTCACAAAACCGAAACTAGACCAAGAAGATTTTTGGCAACCACTGACCGAAGTGTTCTTGTGGGCCAAACAAAACGTTCCGTCCATTTTATGTTCGTGCCTGGCAACGCACGCCGTCATACAGTTTTGCTACGGCATCGAAAGAACCCGGTTACCCGCCAAACGCTGGGGCGTGTTTCCGCACAAAGTATTGGATCGCAAACACCCCTTAGTCTCGGAAATCAATACCCGTTTCGATGTCCCGCATTCGCGTTTTAACGAAATCTTTCGCGAAGACATAGAACAAAAAGGCTTGAAAGTATTGGTTGCGAGCAAGGAGGCAGGCGTCCATCTGGCGGTTAGTCCGGACGGTTTCCGAATCGTATTCTTTCAAGGCCACCCGGAGTACGATGACATCAGCCTGCTAAAAGAATATAAGCGTGAGGTGTCTCGTTATTATAACGGCGAGACAGAAGACTATCCGCCGTTTCCAGAGCATTATTTCAGCCCAAGAGTGCAGCGCACTTTCACAGACTACCGCGATCACGTCATAGCTGCGCGACGAGGCAATAAACCGATCGAACCTTTTCCGGAAGCCGCCGTTCTCGATTACATCGACAATACTTGGCGAGATACGGCTCGAGCAGTCTTTAACAACTGGCTCGGAAAAATTTATCAGGTCACCGACCAGGACCGGCGTATTCCGTTTATGCCGGGCATCGACCCCAACAACCCTTTAGGCTTATGAGCACGCACTCGGACTATTTACAACAAGCGATCAATCTCGCTGCCGAAAACGTCGAATCCGGACAAGGCGGGCCTTACGGCGCACTGATCGTCAAAGAAAATAAAATCATTGCCGCCAGCGGCAACCAAGTCACCAGCCGGCTCGACCCGACGGCTCATGCCGAAGTCATGGCCATTCGCATGGCCTGCCAAGCTATGAACGACTTTCAATTGACCGGCTGTACCTTGTACACCAGTTGCGAACCGTGCCCGATGTGCCTAGGAGCGATTTATTGGGCCCGTCTCGACAATGTTTATTACGCTTGTAGCCGAGAAGACGCGGCCGCTGCCGGATTCGACGACAGCTTCATTTATGATGAAATCCCGCTACCGCCGAATAAAAGACGCATCCTCATGTTAAACCTCAAACAAGACAACGATCTCAAGCCTTTTGAGTTATGGAACGCTAAACCCGATAAGATCCTTTATTAGCCAACGCAACGGCCGGCGGATTATTCTCCCGCTTTCTCGACGATAGCCTCGACTTGCTCTTCTTCAACTTCGTCGACAACCTGTTCGGCAACAGTCTTGCCAACATTTTCGTCAGCTTCGGGCTCGGAGGCCAAAATTTGAGGGCTATCGGCAATCTTAATCAACCACCCATCCATGCCTTTACAACCAAGAACGGCATCGGCTCTTACGTTGATTCGAGCATATTTTCCGTTCAATGAAGCCGGCAATTTTGCGCTGACTCTAAAAAAACTATTTTTATTTTCGACGTTCACCTCTAGAGGAATACCTTTTGCCGTTACGGTAATAGACTCCGGGGCTATCCAATTAGAAACCGTAAACATCAGCTCGGATTCGGGTTCAACCTCGACTTTGTTTTCCGCACTATAAACCGGCAGATTAAAATCCCTGAATTTTGGTGTTTTGCATGCGGGCTTTTCCATGTCTTCGGAATAAGCAAAAGCCCCATTTGCCAATGATGCGGCAATCGAAAAAATAGTCAGTTTCAATAATTTCTTTGTCATCATAACCTTCTCACATTTATAGTTATTTTAATTGTTGTATGCAAAAGCCTTATCCTTGCTTAACTTTAACCCAGCCTTAACATTTGCTTATTATAAGCCGCTGAAAATTAAGACTATAAAAATATTATGCCGCTACAAAACTATTTTTAGCAGCTTTTTTAATTTTTATGCTTCAATAACTTGGACGTAAGAACTACATTTGTAAAGGCTGGTTAAATATACCCATCGCAGATCAAAATTCGGCGCCGGGATGTGCGGCCCCTTAGTCAATGCCGAAATTTCAAGTGCGAAAGGTATAGTTCTTGAATTCAACTCTCAAGAATATATCACGACTTTACCGCATGGGAAGCAACCTAAAACTCAACTCATCGGAACCCAATCCGACTGACCCCATCGGCTCTAAAACTCCACCGGAGCCGAGCGCATGCCGAAACACGCGAAAATCGCCTTCATAATTGATTCGATAGCGATTAAAGCCATCTCTAACACTGAGCCAAGCCACCGACTTAACCATCGGCAGCGATTCTATATGACGCGTAACTCGAGTAATATCGTTCATACCGGCAATCCCGGCAATATTGAGCATCATCATGCCCTGTTCAAGTATATCCGGCTTAACGCCATAATAATGAGACAAACGCGTATAAACGCCCCGCATACCGCCCAACAACGCTTCATGCAATGTGCCGCAAGAATTTGACCACTGTTGAACGCCTCCGTCGAAATAAAAAGCCCAATCCGCTTGCCAACAATCGGCTTGCCGGGCCACCCTACCCGCCAATATCGACACCACATCGTAGCGCCCGGAAATATCCAATAGTTGTTCAGGATAAGCACTCAGAACATCATGCACGGCAATTTGGGCGCGCTCTTCAAGATCAAGCAAAGGAAAAATCAGCGGCAATCCCTGCTGTTTCGCGGCACTGCTAATAGCATGCTCCAAAGACGGCATCAATTCGGGTTTAAAAAAACGCCGCTTGCCGTGCTCGTCGACGACCAACCAAAGCAATGTTTCCGGCCTAATCTCGCTCCAAATCCCCAATCGCCCGGTACTGAGCAAATTCAATAGCCGCGTCTCGTCAAACAAAACCCTCATGACTCGTGCCCGACCTGATGCATCGCTCGCTTTCTCAACCAAAGAATATTGGTGCTGCTTGACGTAAAAACGCGCCTGGGCCAAAGCCGTCTTGGCAACGGGGTCATCGAGAACATCGCTGCCGGATAATACCCGCTGCAAGACAATGGTCATCGCTTCCTTAATCGCGGCCTCAATATCTTCCGGTCGCTGGCTTTTCGCAATGACCTCCGTTTCGAACAAGCCTTTGACTTCGGCGGCCCAGCCGATCGAACCGCACAAATAAACGATAACCGCAAGAACCCTAAATAGTGACTTCATATCCCTCACACAAATCCGATGATGTCTTGTACAATATCGGTCATTAACATTTTTACTTTATAGAGAACATCACATTGAGCGCACAAAATCAAGACGGCTTGAATTATAAGAGTGCCGGCGTGGATATCGAAGCCGGCAATGCACTGGTCGAACGGATCAAACCGATCGCAGCCAGAACCCGCACACCTGGCGTGTTAGCCGGACTCGGCGGTTTCGGATCGATGTTCGAACTCCCTCTCGACCGCTACCGACAACCGATACTGGTTTCCGGGACCGATGGAGTAGGCACTAAGCTCAAACTGGCGATCGATCTCGGCATCCATAACACGGTCGGTATCGACTTAGTCGCGATGTGCGTCAACGATATCATTGTTCAAGGCGCGGAACCTTTATTCTTTCTCGATTATTTCGCCACCGGGAAACTCGATGTCGACACGGCAGCCGCAGTCGTCGAAGGTATAGGTAAAGGCTGCGAATTGGCCGGAGCCTCGCTGGTCGGCGGCGAAACGGCCGAAATGCCCGGCATGTACGCAGACGGCGAATACGACTTAGCCGGATTTTGCGTCGGCATCGTCGAAAAAAGCAACATCATCGACGGCAGCAAGGTCAAGGTAGGCGACAAACTGATCGGCATCGCATCAAGCGGACCGCATTCGAACGGCTACTCGCTAGTGCGTAAAATATTAGCGCACGGTAATACGCCGCTATCTGCGCCCTTCCACGGCAAAACACTCGGCGAAGCACTGTTGGAACCGACCCGTATCTACGTCAAACCGCTGATGAAACTGCTGGAATCCGTACCGGTTCATGCGCTGGCCCATATCACCGGCGGCGGCATCACCGAAAACCTGCCGCGCGTACTACCGGAAGACACAAACGCACACATCAAATTAGGATCGTGGAAACGCCCGGAAGTTTTCGATTGGTTACAGCAACAAGGCAAGGTTTCCGATGCCGACATGCTGACCACTTTCAATTGCGGCATCGGAATGATCGTTTGCGTCGCCGAAGAAGACGAAGCGGCAACGCTGCAAATTTTGACGGAAGCCGGCGAATCAGCGTTTTCGATAGGGACATGCGAATCATCGGAAGGCAAGCCGAAGGTTGAATACTCTTAAACGAAAGCGGCAATGGACTCTCGAACCGAGATTAGCGCTCGGTATCCAAAGAGATATCGATTTAAAAAGTGAAACAATAGTACGGACGGCGTTGCAAAACCCGTCCGGAGTTAGAGATTTTGACCTGAAAGAAACAGGCGGTTTTTTTGGATTGCATTTTCTAACGCGAGTGAAATCGGCAAAAGCCATAAATCTAAGACTTGACCTCGTTTTTTTGCCGTTTTTTTGGCAGCCGCCACCTTGCCGTTGACCGCCAAATGCGTTAAAAACTGCTCCACCTCGCTAGCGCCCAAGTCACGCGGACAGCGCTTGCCAAAATGCGAAATATAGCGTTTAACCCAGTCCGTATAGGCCTGTTCGGTACGAATGCTATAATGCTTCAAGCGAATCTTAGCCCGTACTTGATCCAATAATTTCGGTGAATTTTCCGAATTCGACACTGACGTATTTTGCATGTTTATTAGGAAAGGTTGTTTTTTACAACTCACTGAAAGTTTTATGATTTTAATTTTCAAAATCGAATTAGGCAACTGTTTGACGCAATATTTTGCGTCATTTAGGATGTCTAATTATAGTTAGTTTTATTGAAGACAAAATGCACACATTTGTGCTAGACTTCCATCCATGAAAATCTACAATTGGAACCCTGATAAAAATCGGGAGCTTATAGTCAATAGGAGCGTATCCTTTGAGGAGGCGATCTTTTACATTGAGCATGGAGGTCTGTTGGATGATATCGCCCACCCTAATGCTTCAAATTACCCCAATCAACGGATTTTCGTCATTTGTATCAGGGAGTACGCTTATCTTGTCCCCTATGTAGAAAGTGTTGATGAGATATTTTTGAAAACGATCATTCCCAGTAGAAAATTTACCAAGCTGTACCTTGGAGGTAGATCATGAGCAAGTCCAAGTTATCCAAAGAAGAGAAAGAGCTCCTTGATGCTGTTGAGGCTGGGGAGTTTGAATCAGTTTTAACAGAGTCTCGAAGAGAAGAGCTGGAGGCAATTGCCAGTAACACATTTAAGAAAGATAAAAGAATAAACATTCGAATCTCCAATAGAGATTTAACGGCTATCCAGTCTAGAGCCACAGAGGAAGGTATTCCTTACCAAACCTTTGTGTCGAGCATCATTCACAAATACATCTCAGGTTCTTTGCAAGACCTCACAGCTAACAAACAAATGCAGCCGACGCAAAAAACGCGCGGCTGATTTGGGCGTTATGGCCTAGACGAACTCTGATGGCAGTTCGGCGCTTGAATGCTAGTTAAAAAGAGAATCGCATTGTGGCAATCACATTTATAAAGCAGGCTAGGGGTGGGAACTTTCATGCGCAGTCGCATAACGCTGCCTATCTACAGCCCGACAACTGGGATGACTTTGGCTACAAAACGCTTTTTAGCCTCACAGTATTTGATGATAAAGGTAACAAACACACTATCGGTAACGTAAAGATTGGCTTTTGTGGACAAACTGAAGGCTGGACTGAAGAAAGTATCCAGCAACAGTTCGACGTCTTGCCAGATAGTTATTATTCTTTAGGGCAAGACGCGGACTATTATAGAAACCTTGTAGAGAGACTTCGTGATGAGCTGGCTGCCAATGTTCTGGCTGCGCTAGGGGACGTCGCCTACGACCCTGACCGCTTAGCTATTGCTGAAAATGAACGTGCTTTTAACAACTCTTTAACAAGGACTGTAAATCATACGACTATTGGGCATCAATTTCGAAGAATATTGCGAAGAGAGGCGCCGCTTACAGACTACGACTTCTTTTACGAAAAGCCTGCCGCTCAGCGTTACTCTGGCATTAAGGTTGAGTTCCAAGTAGAACCAAATTCCAAACCTTCTTCGAATATTCACATATTAATCGGACGTAATGGCGTAGGAAAAACAACCCTATTGAACAATATGGTGGATGCATTGCTTCCTGGGAGCGGGGCAGTGGAAGAGACAGGCTATTTTGGTCGGCGTGCAGCATTGGGGCGAACTGCCGATCTCCAGAAAGACTATTTTGCGGGCGTGGTTTCCGTATCTTTCAGCGCGTTTGATCCCTTTTGCCCACCTGATGATCAGTCGGATGCGAGCGCGGGGATGCGTTATTGCTATATTGGTTTGAAAAAACGTGATGCTCAAAAAGATCAGGATCAATGGGTGCTTAAGGATAAACGTGATCTTTGTCTCGATTTCACTAACAGTTTGCGGCTGTGTTTTTCTCTAACAGCAAAAAAAGACAGGTGGATTAATGCCGTTAGAAAGCTAGAGTCGGACTTTAATTTTGCTGAAATGGATCTGTGTCAACTGGGCACCGTTTACGCAAACTCATCGGATAGTAAGTCCCAGTTTGTTGAGGTGGCTTCGGCATTGTTCGATAGAATGAGTTCAGGTCATGCTATCGTGCTATTGATCATGACAAAACTTGTTGAAACTGTAGAGGAAAAAACGCTTGTTCTTCTTGATGAGCCAGAAAGCCACCTCCATCCGCCACTACTGTCAGCGTTCACTAGAGCCTTGTCGGACTTGCTTGTTAATCGTAATGGTGTGGCGATTATAGCCACCCATTCGCCAGTCGTTTTACAGGAAGCACCTAAGTCATGCGTGTCGATTATTAGAAGAACTCGACTAGTTTGTAGCGTCGATAGGCCGGAATGTGAAACATTTGCAGAAAACGTTGGTGTGTTAACGCGCGAGGTGTTCGGCCTAGAGGTTTCTAAGTCGGGTTTTCATGATTTGCTGGCGAGTTCTGTGGCTGATGGGAAGAGTTACGAAGAAATTGAACGCGAATACAAATATCAGTTGGGATTTGAAGGAAAGGCAATATTGCGATCAATGCTTGCGACTAGGGGGCCAATGTTGGGGGCAAAGAATGAGAGTTATAGCTGCCCCTAATCAAGACCCGCAAGCGGTTTATCAAACTTGCGTAAATGCTATAACTGATGATGGTTTGCGCAATCGCCTCGAGGTTCTGAGTGGTTCGATAGCCTCGGTCGCGACGGATTATGAGAGAAAAGGTGTTGCAAAAAAACTATATACTCTCCCAGTTAATGAGTGCCGGAATGATGAGGTAGTTATCGGTGACGTGACGAAGGCCGAGATAAAAAACGTCTATACGACCTATATGGTGGGCAAAGCGAGGCCAGCAAGGGCTATATACGACGCGATGTTGTCGCGTGCACCACTAGGGCGATGTCCTTTTTGTGGTATGGGTCATGCGTCTACATTGGACCACTATCTACCGAAAGCTAAATATCCTATGCTTTCAGTTGTGCCGCTGAATCTTGTGCCATCCTGCAAGAACTGCAACACCGGGAAACGTACGTCTATTGCTGCGAGAGCGGAAGAGCAGAGTCTTCATCCTTATTTTGACCACCAGCACTTCATAATCGATCAATGGCTTTTCGCGGAAATAGTGTCAACTGAACCTGAGACGGTTCGTTATTTTGTTCGTGCACCAGAATCGTGGGACGATGTATCTAAGGGACGAGTGAAGTCACATTTTGTGGCTTTCAATTTGGCCAGCAGGTTTTCGGTTGAGGCAGCTAATGAGCTGGCAAGTCAAAAACAATTCTTGAATGAGTTCAGTAAAAAAAATGGACTTCACGCGCTAGTCGGGCTGCTTTCAGATCAGGCTGAGTCGCTCTCGAGAATACACGCAAATTCTTGGCAGACTGCGTTCTATCAAGCTCTTCTTGGAAAAACTCTAGAGACCTTTAGCGTCAATGAGGAATTGACTGAAATATGCCCAGTCTGCGAAGGTGAGGGCGTGTTTGTCAAATATTCGTGTCCGTGCTGTAAAGGAAATGGGTTTGTTTCACCACGCTTACTGGAGGAAATTAACCTGCCTGACTACGAGTATTTAAAGTGTACTGAATGCGACGGTAGACCGGGATGCCGATTGTGCTCTGGAAAAGGTTCGATTCGACGGGAAACAGCACTAAGTTTGACGCGAAGTCGGCCATAACAATCGGCTGCACAGCGACTGCTTGCCGCCGCTTTGCAGCTCCAAACCGGCGCGTGAGCCGAACGTTAGGTATCTATCACCAAAAAGGGAGAGCTAGTTGAATCAATTAAATTATTCATCTAAAGCAATTGACGACTTGTTGCTGAAAGCAAAATCGCATGGAGCGAGAATAGATTCGCAGAGCTTTTCTAAAGTAGCATCTTTATTGGAGCAGGCAGTTAAGTTCCAGTTGCCGGATAATGGAGACCTTTTTGAAGATGGTTTTCGTGCTTTACCAGCTATTTTTCGTTTGCCTTATCCTGTTATCGCGGCTGAATTTCAAATTGTTCGTAATGCTAGATTAGAACACCAACCACTATCTAAACGTGGTGAAGAGGTTATAGCGAGTTCAAAAAGAATAGCGCTTGCAATAGAAATCAATACGGATAATTTCGAAGAATTTTTATGGATGCTGCCAAAAGAAAAATTTAATCTTTTGACCCTGGATGGTGCAATTGCAATCATTCCTGTGTTCTATTTAGATGGGCAGCAACAATGGACAATTCCCCCTTTAGGTGTCGTTATTCCATCACGAAAAATTGATCCTAGGCCAGATCTAGAAGACCAAACTAAGAAAATTTATGGTAATACCTTGCCTAAGGGAATGCAGCAAGTGCCTTTGGAAGAGCATCCAATAGTTTTAATGCCTGAATATGTAAGAGAACTTCAAAGCGTTGAAGGCCCGGACTACATAATGGCTGTTACAGCACAAGATACACATGATGAAAGCAGAGCTATTTTGGGACTCCTTGAAATCCTATCTTGCAAAAACGTAGTAACAGAAACAGTACAACCACCCAAAGCACTCAATAAAAAACGATTAGCAAAAGGGAAATTGCCTTTTTTTGAATACAAAATATTAACGCTTCCAAATGAAAGTGTGTCAAACAAAGCTTCAGGCGGAACACATGCTTCACCAAGGGTTCATTTAAGACGCGGACATATTAGAAGATTACCTGGGAAGAACATCTGGGTTAATGCGACAATTGTTGGCAATAGCGATTTAGGTGTGGTAATCAAAGATTATTCTGTCACTAAGTCATAAAGCTGAAGGTAAATGTTGTGCGAAATATACCTAACCAGCGGGTCAACTTGACCGGCAAAAGCTACGCTCCTATCGTCGCTACGCTTTCGCCGTCAAGTTACCCTTATCGTTAGCTATGCAAAAATTCCTCGACATTTTTTATAGTCGGACGTTAACATGCATGTTAACATTGACTAATGAGAAAAATTCGCTTTTACCGCACAGAATCAGGTGCTTGTCCAATCGAAGAATTCTTGGACTCCTTGTCTGGAAAACAAGCCCAGAAAGCCGCCTGGGTACTCCAACTTATTGAGGAAATTGAAGTTATTCCTGTTCAATATTTCAAAAAGCTAACGAATACAGATGATTTATGGGAAGTTCGAATTCAGGCCGGAAATGATATATTTCGCTTGCTCGGGTTCCTTGATGGAAATGAACTGGTCGTTCTGAACCATGGATTTCAAAAGAAAACTCAAAAAACGCCTAAAAAGGAAATCCAGAGCGCGGAAGCACGTAAGAAAGACTATCTGAAAAGAAGGTATGAATCATGAGTGACCTAAAGAATTATATTAGTAACCGTAAAGTTAAAGACTCCGAATTTAGCGAAGGCTATGATGACGGTTATCAATCTTTCAAAATAGGCGCTTTATTGAAGCAGGCGAGAGAAGAATCAGGCTTAACTCAGGAAGAAATTGCCGAGAAGTTAAATACAAAGAAATCGGCTATTTCTAGAATGGAAAATCACGCTGAAGATATTAAGCTTTCTACTCTTGAAAAGTTTGCTTCTGTTTTGGGCCGTAAAATAGAAGTTTCAATTACGTAAAATACTGCTAACCAACGCATAACCCGACTTCGCTATGCTACGCGGGTTATGCTTTACGTTATGCGTAAAAGGAACATTGGATGATTGAACGATTGGCGGAAAACGGTTTTCTTGTTGGTGCTTGGCAGTACAACAATGAAAGTCCACCGCGCAAGATCTTCCCATATCTGGTTAAGAAGCGTGGAAGCGAAGAAAAGATGCTTGATGTCTCGCTTTCGGGAAAAAGCAACTCTTATAGAGGAATGTCCATACAAGAGTTCGTAGATCGTCTTAGCGCCGGGCAATTCCCAAAGGAATGCACGATCCGCATGAAGCCTCTTGCGAACAATCAAGGGCAAAGTAGCGGCTGGCTGGTACGCAACATTCAGATAGAAGGCGAGCTTCAAAAGGTAATTCAGGAGATCCGCGCGAAAAAGCAACAAGCCGTTAGCACGCTCGAAGAAGAGCGCGCGAAGTTTGATCGTGCCGTTAACGCAGCAGCGCTATTGAGCGACGAAGAACTAAATAAACGTCTACCGCGATCGGATGAATTGCCCGAAACACGTACGGTAACAACAAAGGTGTATGTTCGAAATCCGTTCGTGGTGGAAGCTGTTCTTAGGCGAGCGAAAGGAGTTTGTGAGGGCTGTGGCGATGACGCTCCGTTTACCAAACGAAGTGATGGCTCTCCATACCTGGAAGTCCACCATAAACGGCCACTGGCCGAGAAAGGCCCAGATACAGTTGGTAACGCAATTGCCTTGTGTCCAAATTGCCATCGGAAAGCACATTATGGAAAAAACGCATAACGAATAAGGTTAGATTTTGGTTCGCGTTGCTCACAAAATCTAACCTTATTCGTTAGGGCTGCAAGGAAAACAAGATAGCTATTAATCATCAAGGTAGAACAACCAGTTACCCGACTGCCCCTCACAAATCCCGGCGTGCGGAATTACCGCACCGGGCTTTTCAAAATTGCTCGCTTTGCACTGACGCGATGTTTCCTTGATTCCTAGAGAGCATGGCATATGCGCGGTTTTGCGAGTCCAAAATACGTGATCAATTCCTTAAATCCTATCCAGTTGTAGCTCTTGCGCTGACTACGCCGATTGACAGTTGAACGGGTCAATGCGCGATTGAAAGATGAATTTGGCGGTCGCATGGTGCGCGTCCGTGGCCATGCCAAGGTCATGTGTCATTTGATGTTTGGCATTCTCGCACTGACAGCGAACCAACTGATGACGTTCGTCACGTAAAAACGCTTTGACGTATTATTGAGTGGCTGATTCATACGACTAACAGGAGAGGTGCGCCTAAAGGGTTGGAAAAACGATGAATTAAAGCGGTAACTTCGACAAAATAAAAGGATGGCTTCAAAAATTTAGTCTGAATGGCTGCGAGGCGAAGTTTGTCCCGCCTCTCGACTTATAATTTTGCAAGAGACTCATACTGTTTAATCCAGTCACAGTAGGTTCTTTCCGTATGGATGGAATAGTGTTTCAGCCTCATGATTGCTCTGACTTCATCCAGTAACTTGGTATTGTTAGCAGTTGACATTAATTTTCTAGCGGATAAGCTCAGGATTAAAATATCAGGTAAATTTGCCAGGTTTGCCGGTAAATATCAACTAATCAGGGCAAAAGGAATATGCTGGCAAATTTGCCCGAAAACACCGGCAATATCAGGTTATCAGGGCAAATTTGCCGGACATATTAGTTAGCCTCTTGAAGTGATATGCATGAATAACTAAAATGATATGCATAAAACTAAGGAGGCTACGATGAGAACAACCCTGGATTTACCCGAAAACCTGCTCGATGAGGCTATGAAGGTCTCCCATACTGATACTAAAACAGCCGTCATAGTAAAAGCCCTAGAAGAATTGGTAAGAAAATCAAAGATTTCAGGGATCAAAAAGTATCGCGGCAAGATTGATCTTGATATCGACCTAAATGAATTAAGAGATCGTCATTGATGGAGGTGCTGGTTGATACTTCAATATGGATTGATTACTTCAGGGGTGGGGATAACTCTAAAGACCTAGATTATCTAATAGATGAAAATCTGTTAGTTACCAACGATATTATTCTGGCTGAATTGATTCCTTATCTGAAAATAAAGAAGCAAAATAAAGTCATTACTCTTCTTCATGAGATAAATAAAGTTCCACTTTCTATTCATTGGGAAGAGATTATTGAATATCAAGTGAAGTGCTTAAAAGGTGGAGCTAACGGGGTCGGCATTCCTGATTTAATCATTGCACAAAATGCAAAACAAAATAGCTGCAATGTTTACTCACTTGATAAGCACTTCCGGCTGCTTAATCGGGTATTGAAAGTTAAGCTTTATGGATAGCAAGGCTAACAAGGCAAATTCACACGGACAAATTTCCGCAACGCTCGTTTGTGCGTAAATCGCACAAACGAGCGTTGCGGAAATTTGCCGGTGATTTGCGGCGTTAGCTTAAGCGTGGTTTGTACGACTTAGGGATAATTTTTCAGTTTATAGGTACGTCGTTAATGAGCAAGAGGTACGCTCAGAAGGAAAAAGAGTATATGGCTGAAATGGCTATTGAGATCGTAGTTAAGCTAAATGGCGACTACCCGTCTTTCAAAAACTATGTTTGGGCTGCGCAACATCTATTGAACGGCGGTACACCAAATAATCGAGTAGACGAATTAGTCTTGGAAAAACTTAAATCGTCGGGCCGTTTATAAGTTTCGCTTTTGATTTTTACCGAATATGGATACCGCATCTGTCATGAACACTATCTCTATTACCGATATTCTTAAACTTCCGGTGCAGGAGCGCATTCAACTTGTTGAGCTTATTTGGAACAGCGTCGCCGCAGTACCTGAAGCCGTGGAAGTTTCACCAGAGCTTAAGACTGAACTGGAATCACGCCTAAAAGATGGTTCATGGCGTACCGCTTGAAGTTTTCTGCTCGCGCATTACGTGAAACCGGCGAAGCCCAAGAATGGTAAAAATCACAGAGTCCAGGCCTTGGTGAAGAATTTATCGCCGCTATGGAACTGCAGCTGAAACGGCTGGAACAAGCGCCATTGCTATTTGCCTAGGTAATTCCAAGTGTTCGCCGCGCACTTCTACCACGTTTTCCATTCGACTTGTTTTATGTGGTACATGGCAATTTAGTTCATATCTTGGCGGTGTTGCATGATGCCAGAAATGCGACTCCGTTGACCTAAAAGCCGCTAACCATGCGCTCAAAGGAACGCTCCGCGATGCTACGCCCCTTACCTTTACGTCAAGTACTATGGATTTCGTGATAAATATCGTCTTGAAACTATGAGCTTTGTTGAGGGTTCGGCAACTCGCTTGGCAACGCCGTGAAACCAGCACTTAAATCATCCAAGATAATCAATCATAGCCAAAGGTTATGGTATCAAGTTACATAAAATGGCTTCGAGGTCAAAAAGGCTAAAATATACTGTTACCCAAGCTCCAGCTCTCGCCGTTATACACAAGTATCGGTAAACTTGCTAAACAGAGTTCGTCGTATAACTGGAAACGGTGCTGTTTGATAAATCTGCGGATATTGAACATCAGTGGCTTCGAAATCGCGACGAAGGCGTCGCTCCCACAAGGGGGCGGATGCTCTGTGGGAGCGATCCCCAGATCGCGATTTCGAAGTCGGGAACGTTGGGCGACAAAAAATGGTATCGAAGCCTCATTAGCTAAGATTGAAAAACAGTAATTTTTGACTTATGTATAACGATGAGAGCTTCAGCTTGGGCAACTTGTTCAGGAAGCTGGAGCTTCCGGAGTGCCTTTCCCAAGCTGGAGCTTAGGAAAGAGCGTGATGCGCGGATACGCAGCCAACCAATGCTAGTCAAAGCCAGGTTAAACCGGTCCCAGCGCTCTATCAAGTCCACCCCCCACCCAAGGCTTTGTATATTTTGACGGTCGCAATCCATTTTTGCCTGACGACTTCGATCAATTCGAGGTTGGTTTGCAAGGCATTTTGTTGAGCTGTCAGAACCTCCAGATAACTGGCACGAGCCGATTTATAAAGTTCTTTCGATGCCTCGACCGATTGCTTCAATACATCGCTCTGCTGTTTTTTGAGAGTGTTAATGCTTTGTAAGTTATCGATATTTGAAAGTTCATTGCTGACCTCAACATAAGCATTCAATATTTTTTTCTGATAATCATACATTGCGGATAGTTGATTGGCCTTGGCGGTATTGAATTGGGCTTTCAATGCGTTTAAGTTAATCAGCGGCGCGACCAGCGTCCCCATGACTGAATAGGCAAGCGATGCGGGCGACATGAACAGAAATTCGGGATTAAATGCTTGAAAGCCCACGGCTGCCGTGATATTGACATTGGGAAAAAAGGCGGCTTTTGCGGCTTCTAAATCGAAATTACTGGCCTTGATCTCGAATTCCGCCTGACGAATGTCGGGACGATTGGCCAGCAACTCGGAAGGAATTCCTAATGCGATTTGCTTGGGAATATCAGAGAATAGAACTTCTTTCTTTCGAGGAACAGGTTGCGGAAAGCGGCCCAACAGAAAATTAATCTTGTTTTCGGTTTCGGCGATTTTTTGGAGTGTTTCATTCTCCATGACCTGACTTTCAAGCAGTTGGGCATTGAATTGCTGCACGGCCAATTCATTTGCACGCCCCGCCTCTTTCTGCAATTTCACGACATCTAGCGCTTCTTTTTGCCTTTGTATCGTTTGCCTAATGGTTTCCAACTCGTTATCGAGCGCCAGAAGTTGATAATAAAAAATCGCGACATCCGCAACGAGATTGGAGATCACGAAATTGGTCCCTTCGATGCTCGCCAGGTATTCCGAAAGCGCCGATTTGCGCTGGTTCTGTAATTTGCCCCAGACATCGATTTCCCATGACGCCATCAAACCCAAATACATATCCGGCAAGTTTTCCGGGACGGTTTGACCTGGCGTGATTTCGGTGCTGGCGTTCCCCGCGCCGTCCATCGTATAAAGCCCGAACTTGCGGACCCCTCCGCCGATATCCAGGCCGACTTGCGGCAGCAGCGCGCCGTTGGCCAGTTTCACACTGGCGCGAGCGGTTTCAATGCGTTGCAGAGCGATCTGCAAGTCAAAGTTGTTCCGAATTGCGGTATCGACCAACTTCAGCAGTTGAGGGTCCGAAAAATAGTCGCGCCAGTCGATTTCGGCAATCGAGGTTTGGTCGGCATGGTTGTCAAAAGTTTCAGGAATCGGATTTTCGGCTATCGATAAGTCGGTATTGAGCGCTCCGCAACCACCTATGCCAGCGCCCATGCAGATTGCAGCAATGATATTAAATACTTTGTTATTCATTGTGTTACAGGGTCTCAGTATAAGCGATTTCTTCTTTTCTATTACCGCGCAATTTGTCGGCGATGCGTGCAAAAAATACATACAAACCGGGAATGACTATGACACCGAATATTGTGCCAAAAATCATGCCACCTGCGGCCGCCGAACCTATAGTATTATTTCCGATTTCACCGGCGCCCGATGCGAACATCAATGGAATGAGTCCGGCGACAAAGGCAAACGAAGTCATCAAAATGGGCCGCAGACGCAGAGCCGCGCCTTCGATGGCTGCTTCGAACGGTGATTTTCCAAGGCGATGTTTGATCGTGGCGAATTCAATGATCAAAATCGCATTCTTGCCCAGAATACCAATCAACATCACCATCGCGATTTGAGCATAGATATTGTTTTCAAGGCCCATGATCATCAGGAAAAACAAGGCGCCGAAGACGCCAATCGGCAAGCTTAGGATGACTGCCAGTGGTAGTAAGAAGCTTTCGTATTGTGCCGCCAACAATAAGTAGACGAAAATCAAACATACGAGAAAAATATAAATGGCTTGATTGCCTGCTTCAGCCTGATCCTTGGAAGAGCCGGCCCAGTCATAACCATAGCCTTTGGGAAGGCTTTGTGCGGCGACTTCTTTGATTGCGGTAATGGCATCACCGCTACTGTAACCAGGTGCCGGTTGTCCATTGATCATTGCCGACGGGTACATGTTATAGCGTGTGACTTGTTCGGGCCCATAAACCTTTTCTATGCTCAGAAAAGAGGAAAAAGGGACCATTTTTCCGGAATCGCTTTTAATGTAGAGTTTCAACAAGTCTTCCGGCTGCGCCCTATATTCGGGAAGCGCTTGAACCATGACTTTGTACATTTGCCCGAAACGAATAAAATTGGTCGCGTATTCACTACCAATGACGGTCTGGAGCGTGCTCATTGCGTTCTCGGTTGTAATGCCTTTTTGAGCGGCTTTATCCGTGTCGATCCGTAGTAAAAATTGCGGAAAACTGACATTCAATGTCGTAAATGCGTTCGTTATTTCAGGTCGAGCGTTGAGCTCATCGAGGAAGGCATTGGCCACATTTAGTAATTGCGCGAGGTCGTCAGAGCCTGTTTTGTCCAATAGTCTCATTTCAAAACCACTGGCATTTCCGTAGCCGGGCACGGGCGGAGGCGTAAAAAATTCAATATTGGCATCTTTGATATGCTTGGTTTTTTGTTCCAATAGGCCAATGATTTTCTTATCGGATGTCGATCTTTCCTCCCAATTTTTCAAGCTGATCAGATTCATGCCATAGACGGCGCCAGTACCTTCCGATAGCAAACTGAAGCCGGCAAGACTGGAAACGGAACTCACCCCATCTAATTCTAATGCGATACGCTGGACTTCATCGACGGCTTTTTCGGTGCGTTCAAGCGTTGCGCCTGCCGGAGCTGTGATGTTGGCGTAAATAGTGCCTTGGTCTTCTTCTGGGATAAAACCAGAGGGTACATAAGTGCCAAGCAAACCCGCCCCAAACGAAAATGCCAATAATACGGAAAAAGTGACAAGGTTTCTGTTCGCAATCAGGCTGATCAGTTTTTTGTATTTATCCGATAGCTTGTTATATCGGTGATTAAAACCAGCAAATAATTTTTGTAACCTTGATTGATGATGCTGATTTGCGTGATGAGTGTTTTTAAGAAAAAGACCGCATAATGCCGGAGTTAGGGTTAATGCGGTAATGCCCGAGAGTACGATCGAAATAGCCATTGTTAGCGAAAATTGCCGGTAAAAAATACCGGTTGGCCCTTCCATAAAGGCGACCGGTAAAAAAACCGCCGACATGACCAGCGTAATTGCGATAATTGCGCCGCTGATTTCGCGCATCGCTTGATCGGTCGCTTTGCGTGGGCCAATTCCTGAGCGCTCCATTTTGGCATGCACGGCTTCGATCACAACGATCGCATTGTCGACGACGATACCGATAGCTAGGACCAAGGCAAACAAAGTGATTAGATTAAGCGAGAAACCAATCAATTGCATGAAGAAAAACGTTCCGATCAAAGAAACCGGCACGGCGAGAATCGGTATCAGTGTCGAGCGAAAATCCTGTAGAAAGATAAACACCACAAGGGCGACGAGTACAAATGCCTCGAATAGGGTTTTGACGACTTCATGAATGGAGGCGTCCAAAAATTCGGAAACATCGTAACTGAGTGTGTAGTCCATCCCCGGAGGGAACGAATTCGATTTGATGCGAGCCATAGTCTCTTTGATGTCTTTGATAACATCATTGGCATTGCTACCGGGGCGCTGTTTCAAAATAATCGCGGCGGAAGGCTGTCCGTTTTCTTTGGATAACACGTCATAGTCCAATGAATCGAACTCAACGACGGCAACGTCTTTGACCCGCAATATTTCTCCGTCTTCTCGACTTCTCAGAACGATGTTTTCATAGGCTTCCTTGGTATTGAATTTACCGGTATATTTCAGAACGTATTGGAGCGTTTGTGCCTTTTTGCCCGAGCTTTCGCCGACTTTTCCGGGCGCCGCTTCTACGTTTTGCGTTTTCAGTTTTTCAACAATCTCATTTGCCGAAATGTTGTACATCAACATCTTGTCCGGTTTCAACCAGACTCGCATGGCGTATTCTCTGGAGCCCAAAATTTCGGCGAAACCGACGCCATCGATTCGCTTGAGTTCTTTCAAAACATTGATATCGGTAAAGTTATAGAGAAATTTTTCATCTAATAAAGGATCGGAACTCAGTATGTTGATATATAAAAGCATACTATTTTGGACCTTTTCCACGATGACCCCCGACTTAATGGCTTCTTCGGGCAACTCATCAAGAACGGCGGCAACTCGGTTTTGCACGTTGACTGAAGCGACTTCCGGATCGGTTCCCGCCTTGAAAATGATTTGAATCACACTGGTGCCATCGTTTCCGGATACCGAGGACATATAGGACATTCCGGGTACGCCGTTGATTGCCCTCTCCAGCGGGGTAACTACTGCTTTGACAACAGTTTCGGCATTGGCCCCAACGAATTTTGTCGTTACATTGACTTCAGGCGGAGCGATCTCCGGATATTGAGTGATGGGTAGTTGAAACAAGGACAATAAACCCAGCAAAGTAATTAGAATCGATATTACGATCGACAGTACCGGGCGATGAATGAATTTGCTCGTCATATGCGTTTCTATGGATAGAATTAAATATTATCGTGCGGTCATGACTGTATTTAAATCAACCAGAACGGTGTTGATTTTATTGCCGTCTCTAACATTTTCGACGCCTTCGAAGAGTATTTTTTCATCCTTGGACAAGCCGGATTCGATGACATAAAAATCATCCAGGCGCATTTGAAAGACGACATTTCTTTGTTCGGCAATGCCTTCGGCATTGATTACAAAAACATATAATTTGTCTTGAATTTCGAAAGTCGACTTTTGAGGTATCAATAAAGCTTGTTCGAGCGTTTTATCGACGACAACCTTGCCGCTGGCGCCATGCCTCAATAGACCTTCCGGATTTGGAAATCTTGCCCTAAATGCGATGTTACCGGTTTCGGGATCGAGCTCGCTTTCGATCATTTCAATTTTACCTATGTGTTCATAGAGTTGATGATTGGCGAGTTTAAGGCGGACGCTTTTCATTTCAGCCTCACCATGCATCGCATAGTTCAAGTATTCGATTTCGGATTGATTGAAGTAGGCGAAAATCTCGGTGTTGTCGGAGATCGACGTCAGCATGTCGCCCTCGTTGATAAGGCTGCCGACTTTATTCGGAATACGGTTGATCGTACCGGAGAAGGGGGCTCTGATTTTGGTAAATGAGATGTAAAGGGCTTCTTCTTCTTTTTTAGCCAACGCCTCTTCCACGTCAGCTCTCAATGCTTCGATTTTGGCCTTGGCAACATCGAGCTCGGTTTTCGAAATAATGTTCTTTTCAACCAACAGCTTTACATTGTTCAATTCAACTTCTGCCGCTTTCAAATCGGCAATCGCATTTTTATGAGCGGCAATAGCTTTTTTTAGGTCTTTTTCAAACTCGGATGCATCCAATGTAAACAGTAATTGATCTTTTTGAACTTCTTCTCCTTCGTCGACATGAATTTTTTGCAAATAACCTTTCAGTCGACTTCTCAGCTCGACATATTTAACCGAATGAATCTCGGCGACATACTCATGGCTGTAGGTCATGTCTTGGATTAGCGGAGAAACAATCTGATAAGTATCGGCCTTCAATTCTTCTTGAGGCGAGTTACAAGATAATACGATTAGGGAAATTGCAGTAAATAATAGTTTTTTGAAGCGCATCGGTGAAAAACTTACTTTTGTCAAGTGCATGTTTAATACTTGATAGCGAAACAGATGGAATGAAGCAACAATAGGTTCGATAAATTCAAACTATGTGTTCGCTCTTCGATTGCTCATACGATTCAATCCTAATAGAGTGATATACGGATTGGGTCTTTGGCATAAGGTTTTTTGTAAGGATATGAAAAATGATTTTTTTCGGTTTAACAATAAAGTTGATTAGCTTTTTGCCAAATTAAAGCAAAAAACTTTCCATTAGGGAATTGGGTTTTGTATTGAGATTGAAAATTAATCGATACATCGAAATATCAATAATAATTTCAATAATATAAATTCGAGACTCACTTTTAGCAGTGGGATGTGAAAAATGAATTAGACGAGTATCATGAGGCAGGGTGAACAATCAGCCCAGTTTCGTTTACGCTAATGCACTAAAACGATGCATTAATTTTAGTCATTACATGAGACATACAATCAAGATCATTACCCTGGAAAGGAATAAACCACGGCAATCTCGTCATTGTTGTCAATTGAATGTTTGTACAAATAATTCCAGGAGTCGATTGTTGCTTTCAACGACCAAGAATTAATCTACTTTAGTGTAAAGATAAATAAATTTGATTGCAACTTGAAGGTTCGCATTCAAGGCAATCAAAATATACCTATCGTAGATCAAAATTCGCCCCCTGCGCCGAGTTTTGATCTACAAATAACCGGGGCAAAGAAAAATTAAACGCCTAACATTGCTCTCTACCGGAGATCGGCCATTTGACACTTTATTTATTTCCAAGCTTTTTCAGGCCGCACCTGATTACTCCCTTTATATTCAAAAAATGGTTAACTTTATGAAAGTATGGGGTGTGGCTAGCGAGGATGTCGGCAGCAGGGATCGCTGCCGTCAAGCCCCCATGGACGGGTTCACGGCGGTCCTCGATAGACATATCCCATGCCTTTTTATTCTTAGACGGTTTTTCAATCAAAAAGGAGTAGGATAATTTAGGTGCTGGGTTTACGGCGTTCCTCGATAGACACATCCCATACCTTTTATTCTTAGACGGTTTTTCAATCAAAAGGGAGTAGCTTTACGTTATGCACTCAGGGAGATTAACAAAAAAAGCAGCACTCCCTCTCCAACTCGGGCTATCGATAGCTAGCGTGGGTAAGCAGCTATACTTCACGCTATCATGTTTGCAGTAGACGCTAAGGATTTGGTCATAAATAACTATCCTATTTCATGGGCAGTTCGGTTGCTCGATTGGCTGGTATCGGGGGCAAGGAATACCGCCGACAAGCCTTTGTCTGACACTCAGGCGCCTCCTCTGACGCTTCCGACATTTGAAGTGCAAAAGGTATATTTATCCTGGGTAATTTAGGTGCTGGGTTCACGGCGTCCTGTCAAGTGAACCACCGAACCCTCGACAAATCACAAAACACCAGGAAGTTATTAATCGCGAAATCCTAAATCATCTTACCCAGAACCGTCACCATCGACGCGAATTCGAGAATATTGCACGCCGACCTTCGATTCATGAGATCGATCAAACCTTTTTTACAAATTCCGATTTCAATTTCATCGCGCCTATGCCGTCGATTTTACAATCGATGTCGTGATCGCCTTCGACCAACCGGATATTTTTAACCTTTGTGCCGACTTTAACGACAAGGGACGAGCCTTTTACCTTGAGGTCCTTGATCACCGAAATCGTATCGCCATCCTGCAATACGTTGCCATTGGCATCTTTGATTATCCGGTCTTCGTTTCCGGTGCCACCGCCCTCCGAGTCTTGCGGCCATTCATACCCGCACTCCGGACAAATGTACATGCTTCCATCGATATAAGTGTATTCAGAGTTGCACTGCGGACAATTGGGTAATTCGCTCATCTTCGTATTGTATTTATTTGATTATTTTGGCTGGCAGTCTGTTGAAAAAGAACTCGACAGGTTCGTCTTTATCTTCGGGCTGCCTTTTTGATTGAAAAAACGGCTGATAATCAAAAGATCAAGGGGTATGTTTGCCAACATTTTCGTCAAACATACCACATACCTAATGATCATGCGGATACTCTCACCACTTCGGTAATGAAAGTACCCGGACCGATTAAGGATTAGAAAATACGATCACGAATTAACACAAATCCGTAATCGAGAAATGCTTTGCGGCACTATCCTTTAGGCCCTAAAACATCATCGGGATCACCCTCATAAGGCGTGGCATAGCTACATTCCTTTTGCGGACACACTTTTTCGGCACCTCGACGCTTGGTGTTTTTTAGCGTCAAAATAGGCCAATTACATTCCGGGCAATTTTCTTGAACCGGGGCATTCCAGATTGCATAGCTGCATTTCGGATACTCTGAACAGGAATAAAAAATTTTGCCGTTTCTGGATTTACGCTTAAGCAAATTGCCTTTTTTGCATTGCGGGCATTCGACGCCGGTATCGACCGGCTTTTCGAGCGGCTCGATGTGTTTGCATTTCGGGTAAGCGCTGCAGCCGATAAATTTACCGTAACGTCCGGTTTTAATTACCAACGGCGACTCACACTTCGGACAAACGCGCCCTTCGACGACTTCAGGCTCGGACGATTTACTGGCGTCTTCGTTCAAATTGCGCGTATAGGAACAATCGGGATAATTGGTGCAACCGATAAAGCGCCCATTCCGCCCCAGCCTAATCGACAAAGGACTGCCGCATTCCGGACATTTTTCATCAATCGCCTCTTGCGTGACATCCTTGCGCTGTACGCTTTCTTCTTTTTCATGAATCAGCGTATTGAAAGGTTCCCAGAAAGAGCGCATCAATGGAATCCAGTCTTTTTCACCTCGCGAAACTGCGTCGAGCTCATCTTCGAGGTTCGCGGTGAAATCATAGTCGACGTATTTATTGAAATGCTCGGTCAAAAATTTATTGACGATACGGCCCACATCGGTCGGATAAAAGCGCTTGCTTTCCAACGTAACGTAATCCCGGTTTTGTAATGTCGAGATAATCGATGCATAGGTCGAAGGCCGACCGATACCGAATTCTTCGAGCGCCTTAACCAAACTGGCCTCGCTGTAGCGCGGCGGCGGTTCTGTAAAATGCTGACCGGCGATGATATCGTTGAGCGGAACCGGGCGCCCTTCTTCGAGAGACGGTAAAAAATTCTCTTTGTCATCACCTTCGGCATTATCATCCTTGCCTTCCAGGTACACGGCCATGAAGCCTGGATCGGCGATCGTCGAACCTGTTGCCCGAAATACATTACGGTCGCTACCGCAATGCAGATCCACCGCTACGGTATTAATCGTCGCATGAACCATTTGGCTCGAGATCGTACGTTTCCAAATCAAATCATAAAGCTTGAATTGTTCGGAACTCAAAAATTTTTGCAACTCGACCGGAATGCGTCTCGCCGAAGTCGGGCGAATCGCTTCGTGCGCTTCTTGGGCGTTTTTCGATTTAGTCTTGTAATCGCGCGGACTCTTCGGCACATTCTTAGCCCCGTATTTTTCCGCGATCAATTCGCGAATTTCGGCAATCGCTTCGGCAGCGAGATTAACCGAATCGGTACGCATATAGGTGATCAAACCAACCGTCTCGCCTCCGATATCGATGCCTTCGTACAACTGTTGCGCAACCATCATCGTGCGCTTGGTCGTAAAGCCGAGTTTACGCGCGGCTTCTTGCTGTAACGTCGACGTAATGAACGGCGGCGCGGGATTACGTTTACGCTGTTTTTTTTCGACTTTCGCGACCAACAGTTTGCCGTCGGCAGCATCGAACAAGGTTTGCTTGACTTGTAGCGCACGCTCCTCATTGTCTATCGTGAATTGCTCGACTTTTTCACCTTCGAAATGAGTCAACTTAGCCTTGAAAGCTTGCTCTTCAGCACTCAATTCGGCATCGATCGTCCAATATTCGCGGCTTTTGAATGCTTCGATTTCCAATTCGCGCTCGACGATCAAGCGCAACGCGGGGCTTTGCACGCGCCCGGCCGAAAGGCCTCTGCGGATTTTTTTCCACAACAGCGGCGACAGATTAAAGCCCACCAAGTAATCCAGGGCACGACGAGCTTGCTGGGCATTAATTAAATCGATCGACAGCTCGGCCGGGTTTGCAATCGCCTCGGTAACGGCTTTTTTGGTGATCTCATGAAAGACGACGCGATGAACCGGTTTATCCTTTAGCAGTTTTTTATCCTTGAGCAATTCGTATAAATGCCAGGAGATCGCCTCGCCTTCCCTATCCGGGTCAGTTGCCAGATACAGCGCTTGAGCTTGCTTGATAGCCTTTGTTATCGCTTGAACATGGCGCTGATTCCGATCGATGACTTCATATTTCATCGCGAAGTCATGTTCGGGATCGACCGCGCCTTCTTTCGGGACTAGGTCGCGAACATGACCATAGGAGGCTAGAACATGGAAGTCCTTGCCTAGATACTTTTCAATGGTTTTAGCTTTTGCAGGCGATTCTACAATAACGAGATTATTACTCATTCAGTTAGGAAAATACGATTAGTGTAAGTAAGCCGGGATGAGATCATAGACAATGTCCTCCATTCTTGAGAATGCGATTTCTTCGTCGGGCTGACTGAGCAACACCATCAGTACGATCCATTTCAATTTTTCCAATGAAATTTCTTCATTTTCCAAGGCCATCGCGCGATCGATTACGATTTCGCGGTTGGCATGCGATAAAATGCCGCTGTGTTCAATGAACATCAGAAAATTACGGCATTCCAAATCCAGTTTTTCTTGTTCCTGACTGGAAAAAATCCGAAATGCGGTCGGCACCGTCGGCGTAATCTGTCCTTGCAGGCTAAGCGATTCGAGCCAATCAAAAGCCTTGACCACTTCGACTTGATCGAATCCCGCTTCTTCCAGCTCTGTTTTTATCAACTCGTTATCCGGCAGGATATCGATCTCATCTTCCATATAGTTTTCAAACAGATACATAATTACATCAAAAATATTTTCTTTCATAGCGGGTCTTCTTTAAATAAAGTTTCTATACGGAACCCTTCACTCCGCGAGAGGGATTCCTTTTTGGAATCGATCCGATTCCTCCGTTTTCAAAGCCTGTGTCGGCAAAAAACGGCGGCACTTCTTATACTAAGTCGTCATGCTGCGTTTATTTAACTCGGGTATAACAGCCACCTGAAACGGATTCTACGTATCCTTGAAGCTCCAAAACCAGCAACATCGACGAAATGACTTCGACCGGTAGCCCGGTATTTTCCACTAAACTATCAACGGAAGTGGGACTGAACATAATTAGATTCAATAATGTTTGCTGCTCAAGGTCAAGCGTTGTTTGTCTCAATTCCGTAAAAATATCCCTATCTATATGATTATAAAAATTTAATTCTTCAAGGATATCGCGGGCGGTTTCCACCAGTTTAGCTCCCTCCCGAATCAAAGCGTTACATCCTCTTGCCAAGGGATTATGAATCGAACCCGGAATCGCGAACACTTCGCGGTTCTGCTCCAAAGCCATGCGCGCAGTAATTAAAGAGCCGCTTTGCTTGGCTGCCTCCACTACCAGTAGCCCGATACATAAACCGCTGATAATTCGGTTTCGTCTAGGAAAATGATCGGCTTTCGCCCCGGTTCCGGGAGGAAACTCTGAAATCATTGCGCCATGATTAACAATTTCAGTCGCCAGTGCTCTATGACGCGCCGGATACACTCGATCTAGGCCGGTTCCCGCTACGGCAATCGTGTAACCTTGAGCTTGCAAGGCTCCTTTATGCCCGGCGGCATCGATACCCAAAGCCAATCCGCTGGTGATCACAAAGCCCTCTCTTGCCAAGGCTTTAGCAAATTCGGCGGCGGTGTCGACACCTAAATGGGAAGGGTTTCGACTACCAACGATAGCGATTTGAGGAAGCGCCAAAATATCCGGATTTCCTCTAATAAACAATAATGGCGGCGGATCGGCGATTTCCTTTAACTGCGGTGGATAACAAGGGTCGGCTAAAGTCACCGCCAAATGTCCAGGTTGCTCCAACCAACGCAAATCCTGCTCTACCCTGGTCCAATCGGGATTCCGTATCGATTGAACGACCGAATCCTTTAACCCGAGAGCGGCCAATCCACTGCTTGACTCGGAAAACAATTGCTGAGGAGTATGACTGTCGAGCGTTTTAAGAAACGACCGACAGCCGAAACCCGGCGTGCGCAATAAAGCAAGCCAGTATTTGATATCGGAGGAAATTTGAAAATTTTTCAGGGGGTTTGAACTTTATCTAAGACATGAATCGCTTGACGCGCATCCATTACCAACGCATAACTAATCCGATCGAAGGTTCGGAAAATCATCAAGGTTCCGGCCAACTCATTGGGTAGTTGAATCGTATCGTTCCTTATTTTACTAAAAGGATCTCGAACGGATTTCCCTTTCTTGTAAATATCGAGCACATGCCCGACTTTCAGGCCATCCGATGCTCCCTTATCGATAGCAACGACATTATAGCGCCCAATTTGAGTAACGCCATCCAGCACACTAATAATACTACCTTGTATTTCGGATTCCGGCGACTTAGGGAAGTAATGCAGGGTAAAATCGCCTTCTTGGTGCGGCATTAGCCTGTCGCCCATGCGAATCTCGCTGGTCGAACGCGTAACAAGCAGCGTTGCGGGATCGCCGGGCTCTTGTAGCGTCGTATTTGCAACAAACTTCGCTTCATACCCCAAAACTTCTTTGGTCTCGGCACTGACGAAAGTATCGCCTTTACGATAAATCGTATAGGTCAAGCTTTCCGGCTTTTCGATCGCACGAACATAAACACGATCGCCCGGGCCCGCGACTAGATGTTCGCCTGCGAAATCGATGACGTAAGGCGAATTTTCCAAATCATCCTGCCCAACCACGCGCGGCGAGGCCAAATATTTGGCGATTTTTTCGGAAGGAATTAACTCGATCGCATCAATGAGATCCATTTCACGAATGCGAGGATAGAGCTTAACTTCTCTTGACGAGCCTGAATTGCCGAGAAATCCTGACGGAGACAAACTTAAGCGTGGCTTACCACCGGCTTCGGAAAAATAAATGGTATCGCCCGGATAAATCAAATGCGGGTTATCGATTTGCGGATTACCTTCCCAAATTAAAGGCCATTGATGAGGTTTTCGCAAAAACCTTCCCGAAATCTCCCACAATGTATCGCCCTTAACTACCGTGTATTGGTCCGGGTGAGAAGGATTGACCTCTATTTCCTGCGCCCAACCGGGGACGATAACTGCTAACGAAACGATCAATCCAAAAATTTGTCGAAAAGCCATAGAGAGTTCCTGAAACGAGAGTTCCGGTAATATTATGCGGTCTGAATTCAAAGTTTAGATGAATTCATATAAAATTCCAGAATTGTAATATGATAGTGGAGAAATTGTTGAGCATTCTAACTATACTCGAGTTCCCTGATGAGCGCTTGCGTAAAAAGGCGGCTCCGGTCGAAACGGTCGATGCCGATATCGGAAAACTCGTCGACGATATGTTCGAAACCATGTACGAAGCTCGCGGCGTCGGCTTGGCCGCGACTCAAGTCAACGTTCACAAGCGGGTCATTGTAATTGACGTCAGCGAGGAGAAGAAATCTCCGCTTTGTCTAATCAATCCTGAAATCCTTGCCAAGGACGGCATCGAAGAAACCGAAGAAGGCTGTTTGTCGGTCCCCGGTTTTTTCGAAACAGTCAAACGCGCCGAACACATTAAAGTCCGCGCCCTCAATCGCGACGGTGAATCATTTGAATTCGAAGCCGAGGATCTGTTGGCGGTCTGTGTGCAACATGAAATGGATCACCTGGAAGGCAAGTTGTTCGTCGATTATATTTCGCCGCTGAAACGCCAAATGATTAAAAAGAAACTGAATAAAATTCATCGATTGGAACAAAAAGCCTCATGAAAATCGTTTTCGCCGGCACCCCTGAATTTGCCGTGCCTACGCTACGCATGCTGATTGACTCAAACCATCAAATTTGCGCTGTTTATACTCAACCCGACCGCCCCGCAGGGCGCGGACGGCAATTGAAACCCAGCCCTGTCAAGGAACTGGCAATGCAATCCGGAATTCCGGTTTTACAACCGGAATCTCTGAAATCCGACCACGACTTTCAACAACTAGCCGCGCTCGAACCGGGTTTGCTGATCGTGGTCGCCTACGGCATGCTTCTGCCGCAACGGGTACTGGATTTGCCGACATTCGGCTGCATCAACGTACACGCTTCGTTACTACCGCGTTGGCGCGGCGCGGCGCCGATTCAAAGAGCCTTGATCGCCGGCGACGAAAAAACCGGTGTCACGATCATGCACATGGCGCTCAAATTGGATGCCGGTGACATGCTGCACAAAGAGGAATATCGCATTACAACCAAAGACACGGCGGGCGATCTGCACGACAAATTAGCCAAACTCGGCGCAATCGGCATGAGCAAAGTATTACCGGATATTGAAAACAATACGCTACATCCGGAAAAACAAGATGAAAGCCAAGTCACTTATGCCGCGAAACTCGAAAAAAACGAAGCGAATCTAGATTGGAACGAGTCTGCCGAACAATTGGATCTAAAAATCAGAGGCTTCAATCCGTGGCCGGTCGCGCAAACGCACTATAAAGATCAAGTTTTACGCATTTGGTTAGCCGAACCGCTCAGCGATCAAACCGATGCGAAACCGGGTACGCTACTTAAAAACGGCAAATACCTTGAGGTCGCCACCGGCAACGGTTTACTGCGCCTGCTTGAAGTCCAACTGCCCGGCGGCAAACGTATATCCGCCTCCGCCTTCATGAATGCGCACGATGTAGCCGCGCAAAGCCTGGGTTAATCTTCCGTGAACCTAAGAAATCTCTCGGCCCGGATTGTGAGCCGGGTATTGAAGGAAGGCCAATCGCTAACCGCAGCCCTCGAACAATCGACCGGCACGATCGAGTCGGCCAATGACAAGGCTTTCGTTCAAGCGCTATGCTATGGTGTCATTCGTGAATTTTACAGGCTCGACTTTCTGCTCGGACAATTATTGAATAAACCGATTAAAGACGATGAAATCAAAACCTTAGCCATTATCGGTCTTTATCAGCTCGAATACATGCGCGTTAAAGCCCATGCCGCGGTTTCCGAAACGGTTTCGGCCGCCCCGCGAAAAAAGTCTTGGGCAAAACCGCTGCTCAACGCCATCATGAGAAACTATCAAAGACACAGAGATGAATTACAATCGCTGGCCGACAACGACCCAGTAGCCGCAAACAATCATCCGCAGTGGCTAATCGATACGATCAGCTCAAATTGGCCGGAACAAGCCGGGCACTTATTGGCCGAAAACAATCTTCAGGCACCAATGACTCTGCGCGTCAATTCAGCACGCATCGGTCGAACCGAGTATAAAGAGCTACTAGCCGCCGCCCAACTCGGTGCAATCGAGACTTCCGAGTGCCCTTCCTCGCTTACCCTTGAGCGGCCGGTCCCGGTCGAACAATTGCCTGGATTTTCCGAAGGATTGGTTTCGGTACAAGACCTTGCCGCCCAATTTTCGGCCGGATTACTAGACCTGAAACCGAACCAACGAGTACTTGATGTCTGTGCGGCCCCCGGTGGCAAATCGGCACATATTCTTGAAATGCAAGCAAATTTATCGGGGCTAACGGCAATCGACATCGATGCCAATCGCATGCAAAAAGTCCGCGATACTTTGCGGCGCTTAAGGCTCGATGCCGAATGCATTGTCGCGGACGCTTCGCAACCGAACGACTGGTGGGACGGCGTTCCGTACGACCGAATCCTACTCGATGCGCCGTGCTCGGCACTTGGGGTAATCCGCCGACATCCGGACATAAAATTACTGCGCAAACCCGGCGACATAGGGCCACTAAAACAACTTCAGAAAAAAATCCTCGAAGCCATATGGCCTTTGTTAGCTCCGGGCGGCATACTAGTTTATGCGACGTGTTCGATTTTGAAGGAAGAAAATGAACTGCAAATCCAAAGGTTTTTAAATCATCATCAAGATGCCACGGAATGGTCTATTGATGGCAATTGGGGAACGGCAAGACCCCATGGCCGGCAAATACTGACCGGTAGCCAGGCAATGGACGGATTTTATTATGCGCGTATTCGAAAGCACTAACCGTCTACTATCGATAGGCTTATGGATCGCGCTACTCGCCAGCCTACTGGCTCGACCGGCTTTTCTTCACGCGGACGAATCGAAGATTGAAATCCGAAGCATCGACTTCGCATTGAGAGACGGCCATTATTACTTATCCGCAGATATCCACTATGAATTGACTCAAACCGCTCGCGAAGCACTGCAAAAAGGCATTCCTTTATACTGGGACGTGTTGATTAAAGTCGTTCGCGAACGCGCTTGGCTTTGGAACAAAACCCTGGTTGACTTCAAAATTCGTTACCGCATCCAATATCACGCCTTGTTGAACAATTATCGAGTCACTAATATCAGCTCCTCGGACAGCACGAGTTATGCGTCGCTTTCCACGGCATTAGCCGGTATGTCGAAGATCCGTAATATTGCCGTACTTACTGAAGGCGATATCGCCGAGGACGAGAGCTATCATGTCGGCGTCAAGACTCGTTTCGACCGCGAAGCGCTACCTTTGCCATTACGCCCCGCCGCATACATCAACCCGCAGTGGTATTTATCAAGCGATTGGTTGCAATGGCCCGTGCAAAGATGAGATTTCCCCTTGCCCCGTTAATTGCGGTGCTATTCGGACTGGTTTTGCTGTCTTTGCAATTAATGAGTTCGGCAACCCAAGAATCCTCGCAACTCAACGAGATGTATTCATCGTTGCTGGTTATCAATGCACTGGGCTCGATCGTATTGCTGGGGTTGATCGGGGTCAACATCGCCTCGCTTACCCAACAGCTCAAAAAACGCGAGGCTGGATCCAAGCTAACGATTCGCATGGTCTCGCTGTTCGTGCTTTTGGCGCTGGCGCCCGCCGGCATCGTTTTTTTCTTTTCGATGCAGTTTTTGCATCAGGGTATCGATAGTTGGTTCAATGTCGAAATCGACCGAGCGATGGAAGACTCGCTCGAACTCAGCCAAGCCTCTCTTGACCAACGGATGCGCTGGCATTTACGGCAGACTCAGCAACTCGTCGACCAACTGTACGAAACCAAGTCCGAAACGCAACGCATGGACGACCTGGAAAAAATACGCGCCCAAGCAGGTGCAGCAGAAATGACCTTGTTTTCCAGGCAAGGCCGCATCATCGCATCGAGCAGCATCAACCCCGGCGATATTCTCCCGCATCTTCCCGACGAACATGCCTGGCTGGACGTGCGTCGCAACGACCACTATGTCGCGATCGACTCAACCAAGGAAGAGCAACTGCGTGTACATGTCATCGTCACTGTCAGCACTCAAGACATTCAGTATCTTCAAGCATTGTACCCGGTTCCGCTTAGAATCATGGACCTAGCCGATTCGGTCGAATTCGCGTTCGTGCGTTACCAGGAAATGAATTTTCTACGGGATTCGTTGAAACTAAGTTTTTCGCTTGCTTTATCGCTGGTATTGTTAATGAGCCTATTAGCGGCGATCTGGGTTGCATTTATCAGCATCAGAAACATCGTCGCGCCGGTCAAGGAGTTGGTCAAAGGCACGCAAGCTATCGCGGCGGGCCATTACAACCAACAGCTTCCGGTACTAACCCAGGACGACTTGGGGTTTCTGGTTATATCGTTCAACGACATGGCCCAACGTATCGCCAAGGCCCGCGATGAAACCCGTCTGGCCGGCATCGAAGTGGAGAATCAACGCGCTTATCTGGAAACGATTCTAGCCAACCTGACGGCCGGCGTGATAAGTTTTGACCAGGATTTTAGAATCCGCACGGCCAACCAGGCCGCCTACCGTATCTTTCATCTACAAGTCAGCGGATTTTACGGGCAAACTTTGTTGGACTTGTCAACAGAGCACTCGGATTTAGCCGATCCTTTGCGAAAAATTCAACATTTGCTTGAAAATGCCGAGGATATTTGGGAGCAACGCATCGCCTTCCTGGGTCCCAACGGCCTGCAAGAACTGTTATGCAGAGGAACCCCGCTCTACTCGCCCGAAGGCCGTAGCATAGGAGCTGTCGTCGTGTTCGACGATGTCACCGACCTAATACAAGCGCAAAAAAATGCCGCGTGGGGTGAAGTCGCCCGGCGCCTGGCTCACGAAATCAAAAATCCGCTAACGCCAATACAACTATCGGCCGAACGCCTGCAACACAAGCTCGCCAATGAATTGCAACCAAAATCGCTTGCGATATTACAGCGCTCCACCGAAACCATCGTCCAGCAAGTCGAAGCGATGAAAGAAATGGTGGATGATTTCTCCGAGTATGCCAGAGTCTCTAAAAAGCAAACCGAGCACATCAACCTGCCGTCGCTAATACAGGAAGTTCTAGCCCTTTACGCCTCACAGGGCGGCGAGAAATTCACAACTTCGGTCGAAGAAGAGATTATGATGATCAACGCTGACCGAATCAGTATTCGACAGGTTCTGCACAACCTGATAAAAAACGCCTTAGAAGCCACTGAAAAAAACGGCAACGTAAAAATCACAGTGTCTAACCGATTTAAAAATAATGCCCGGTTCGTCGAAATGGCTGTTCATGATGACGGCCCGGGCATTAAAGAAGAACATTTGGATAAAATATTCGAACCTTATGTGACAACCAAGGCAAAAGGTACCGGCTTAGGACTCGCCATCGTCAAAAAAATTATCGAGGAACACGGCGGAGCCATTTGGATCGATACAGGTTATAAAGCCGGGGCGGGCTTCGTGATCCAACTCCCAGCCGTATAACGCTATTACTTACTTAAATTATGAATGCAAAAGCAGCACACATCTTAGTGGTCGACGACGAACCGGATATTCGTCGACTGGTTCATGAAATCCTGGAAGACGAAGGCTACGAAGTCAGCACCGCTGAAAACGCAGGCCAAGCTAGGCGATTAAAGAACGAAAAAAACCCGGATTTGATCTTACTGGATATCTGGATGCCCGACACAGACGGGATAACGCTCCTTAAGGAATGGATCGCCGAAGGCGGTTTTGCCTCGCCGGTAGTGATGATGTCCGGTCACGGCTCAGTCGAATCCGCCGTTGAAGCCACGCGACTAGGCGCTTACGACTACCTGGAAAAACCGTTGTCTCTGGCCAAATTATTGTTGATCGTCGAGCGGGCACTTGAATCGCGTCAATTGCAAACCGAACTGCCTGTTCCGAAGGCATACCAAACATTGGATTTCGAACCGGTCGGGAAAAGCGCAACGATTGCCCGAATTAAAGAACAACTGAAGCGTCTCGCGCAACACGATACCCGCGTGCTGTTCGTCGGCGATGCCGGTGTCGGTAAAGAACTCTATGCGCGTTATCTACATAACAATAGCGTACGACGGGACTGGCCGTTTGTCGACGTCGCGGTCGGTAGTCTTTCCCCTGAAAACTCGGTAATCGAATTTTTCGGCAAGGAAGAAAACGGAAAAGTGATGCCGGGGTTGCTGGAACAGGCTCACGGCGGAACCTTGTTCCTTTCGGAAATCGCCGGCATGGACAAGGAATCGCAATTAAGACTACTCAGCGCATTGGAATCTCGATCCTTTTTGCGTAGCGGAGGCATCCAATCGGTCAGCGTCGACGTCAGGATCGTCACCTCGACCCGAGTCTCGCTCGAAGAAGAAGTCAAGGCAGGCAGGTTTCGACGGGATTTGTATTATTTGCTCAACGAAGTCACGATGGAAATTCCGCCGCTACGCGAACACAGCGAGGACGTACCGGCTCTGCTCGGGTTCTATGTCGATCATTTCATGAATCAGGAAAAGCTGCCGTTTCGAAAATTTTCGATGGCGGCCCAAAATTATTTAAGGAATTACAGTTGGCCCGGCAATGTGCGCGAACTGAAAAACCTGGTTCAACGCTTGATGATACTCGGCGTCGGCGACGATATGGAACTCGAAGAAGTCAAGGGCGCATTGGGCGCTGTAGTCGAACAAACCAGCAGCAACTCGTCGGTGCCGGAGTTTTATAACTTACCGTTGAAAGAGGCACGAGAACACTTCGAAAAAGCTTATCTCGAATACCATTTCGAAAAATCCGGCGGCAGTGTCGCCAAACTCGCCTCGATCATTGGCATGGAACGGACGCATTTATACCGTAAATTACACGCATTGAATATTAAGTTATAGAAAAATAAAAGCCTAGAGCAAGGCTGCGCATAGGATAACCTTCAGAAACGATAAATAAACTTGAAAAAATCTAGCGCATCTAGTAACATTCCCAGTCTTTTATTGGGTCCTAACAGAATAAACAGTAACGATGAAAACTTTTAGTGCAAAGCCAGCAGAAGTTAAGCGCGATTGGTACGTAGTTGATGCAGAAGGGAAGACGCTAGGTCGCCTTGCCACTGAAATTGCACGCCGTCTGCGCGGAAAACACAAACCCGAATACACACCTCACGTCGATACCGGCGACTATATCATTGTCGTTAACGCTGAAAAAATCGCAGTGACCGGCAATAAAGAAAAAGACAAGATGTATTACCGCCACACAGGCTATATCGGTAATATGAAAGCCGTTAACTTAGGCAAACTCAGACAAACCTTCCCGGACCGTATTATCAATACAGCCGTGCAAGGCATGTTACCAAAAAATCCATTGGGCCGCGCAATGTTCAAGAAATTGAAAGTTTATGCGGGTCCTGAACACGATCATCAGGCTCAACAGCCGAAAGTTTTAGAAATTTAAGCGGGTAGATCATGGCAGCAGCTCAGTATTATGGAACAGGCCGTCGTAAAAGCGCTATAGCGCGCGTTTACGCAACCTCCGGAACCGGTAAAATCACTATCAACAGTCAAAGCATCGAGCAATATTTCGGACGGAAAACCGACCAAATGATTTCTCGGCAACCGCTAGAATGCGTTGATATGACCGACAAATTCGATGTCAATGTCATCGTCAAAGGCGGCGGACCTTCCGGTCAAGCCGGTGCAATACGTCACGGACTTGCCCGGGCATTGATGGAATACGACGAAGCGCTGCGCCCTTCCCTTAGAAAAGCAGGATACGTCACTCGCGACGCACGCGTAGTAGAACGTAAAAAAGTTGGCTTGCATAAAGCCAGAAAACGTCCTCAATACTCCAAACGTTAATCGCTCACCCGATTATCGAACCAATAAAGGCTGTATTCATCGAATACGGCCTTTTTTATGTCCGACATCGAGACGCCGGGACCATGCGCGGTGAATAGTGAATAGTGAATAGTGAATAGTGAATAGTGAATAGTGAATAGTGAATAGTGAAATGATGCGACACTTCATGCGCTTGTCAAGTCCTATTTTCCCCTTTCCCCTTTCACTATTTCTGCTCCCCGCCGCCGGCAAACAAATCGTAAGCAGGATTAGCGGTTTGTTCCGCATACTCGAACCCTAAACGATCCAGGCACGCCTCAAACGCGTAGCGCTCGGTATTCGGCATTTGCAACCCGATCAACACCCGCCCGAAAGCCGCACCATGATTGCGGTAATGAAACAAACTGATATTCCAGCGCCCGCCCAAGGCCGTCAAAAACTTCAGCAAGGCGCCGGGACGTTCGGGAAACTGCAGACTGTAGACCACCTCATTCAGCGCCCGCGGCGCATGACCGCCGACCATATAGCGAATATGCTCCTTAGCCAAATCGTTCGCAGTCATGTCGACGACAAAAAAACCTTCAGCTTCGAGACATCTAATTAAATCCGTTTTATCGAAATCATCGCCGCTCGTCGAAAGACCGACGAATACATTAGCTTTCTTTGTATCAAAATAACGGTAATTAAATTCTGTGACATTACGACTGCCGAGCATTTTACAAAAACGCAAAAAACTGCCAGGCATTTCGGGGATTTCGACAGCCAACAAAATCTCCCGATGCTCGCCGACCTGAGCCCGTTCGGCGACATAGCGCAAGCGATCAAAATTGATGTTCGCGCCGCTTTCGATCGCGATCAGCGTTTGATCGGCGATTTTTCGGGTTTCGGCATATTTTTTCAAACCGGCCAAGGCCAATGCGCCGGCAGGCTCGGCAACCGAACGGGTATCGTCGAAAATATCCTTGATCGCCGCACAAATTTCATCGGTATTGACCGTGACGACCTCATCGACCGTATGCCGCAAGATTCTAAACGGTTCCTCGCCGACCTGCTTGACCGCGACTCCATCGATAAACAGACCGACTTGTTTAAGCACAACCCGCTTGTTCGCCTTCAAAGCCTGGTTCAGACAATCGGCATCGTCAGGCTCGACACCGATCAACTTGACCTCGGGGCGTACGAATTTGATATAGGCCGCAATGCCGGCAAACAAACCGCCGCCGCCGACCGGTACGAACACCGCATCGAGCGCACCGTTTTTCTGCCGTAAAATCTCCATTCCGATCGTACCCTGCCCGGCAATAACCTCGATATCATCATACGGATGAATGAAGGCCATATTTTTCTCGGTGGCGATTTCTCTTGCCCGCCCATAAGCCTCGTCATAGGAATCGCCGAACAAAACGATCCGAGCACCTCGTGCTCGCACCGAGTTAATTTTAATTTCGGGCGTCGTTTGCGGCATCACTATCAACGCATCGATACCAAGCATCTGAGCCGAAAGAGCCACGCCTTGCGCATGATTGCCGGCCGATGCCGCGATCACGCCATTAGCCTTAGCTTGCTCGCTTAACGTCGCAATCTTGTTGTACGCGCCGCGTAATTTAAACGAAAAGACCGGCTGCAAATCCTCACGCTTCAAATAAACATCGTTTCTGAGGCGCTTAGACAAGTTCGGCGCATAATCCAACGGCGTTTCTTCCGCGACCTCGTAGACACGGGCTCTTAATATTTTTTCGATATACGGGCTTAACATACTTAAAAAACGGATGAGCTCTCGAATTAGATGCGTTATTATCACACATTAACAATAACCACTAACCTGAAAATAAAAACTATGACACAAGACGAACTTAAACAAAAAGTAGCCTACGCGGCCCTTGATTACGTTAAAGGCGTTTCGATTGTCGGCGTCGGAACCGGGTCGACCGTATTTCACTTCATTAATGGCCTAGCCGAAATGAAATCGGGCATCGAAGGCGCGGTATCCAGCTCCGAGGCCACAACGGCTCACCTAAAAAAAATGGGCATTCCGGTACTGGATTTGAATGATGTCGGCACGCTCGAGGTCTATGTGGACGGCGCGGATGAAATCGATCCGAATAAAAAATTGATCAAAGGCGGCGGCGCCGCACTGACCCGCGAAAAAATCATCGCCGGCGCCAGTAAGCAATTCGTTTGCATAGCAGACGGCTCCAAACGCGTCGACGTGCTCGGCAAATTCCCGCTACCGGTCGAAGTCATTCCAATGGCAAGAAGTTACGTCGCTAGAGAAATAGTTAAACTGGGCGGCCAACCGGTCTGGCGTGAAAACTGCGTGACCGACAACAGCGGCCATATTCTCGATGTGCATAACCTAAACATCGTCGACCCAAGCGAACTGGAAAAAACTATTAACAACATTCCAGGCGTCATCACGGTCGGCATTTTCTCGCTACGTCCGGCCGACATCGTGCTGGTCAGCGAAGGCGAAGAAATCATTACTTTCTAAGCGATTCTTCGGGCGACGAATCAAATTTCATATCGTTCGCCGCCCGAAATTCTCCAATGCTTTGGATAGACGACAATAATCAACTACTCCCTTTATACTCAAAAATTAGTTAACTTTATGAAGGTATGGGGTGTGGCTAACGAGGATGTCGACAGCAGGGATCGCTGCCGTCAAGCCCCCATGGATGGGTTTACGGCGGTCCTCGATAGACACATCCCATACCTTTTATTCTTAGACGGTTTTTCAACCAAAAGGGAGTAACCCAAAAAATTAATAAATTCTAATCCATGCATTGCGCCATTGATTACGTTAGAATCAAACTTCACTCGCATTCAACAGAACCCTGCTGTATGCGGCTGCCTCTAACACACGATAGGAGCGCATTATGAAAACCAAACCCTTACTAATTCTAACGACCCTTATCGCTATAACTGGTTGTGGTAATTCCGACGATACGGCAAAAGTCGAAAAGCCCGACACCTCAACCAAACCGATCAAAAAATCCGTTTCCGAAGCCGCCGAATCCGTAAAGGAAATCACCAGAGAAGCCGCGGAAGCGGCGCAAGAGAAAACGAAAGAAGCATTGGAAAAAGCCGACGAGACAAGGTCTCAAGCCGTCGAGGAAATAAAAGAATCGGCCGAATCGGCTGCCGAAAGCGCCTCTGAGGCAGTCGATGCGACCAAAGAAGCCATGGAAGATGCCGCCGAAAAAGCCAAGGAAGCAGCCCAACCCGCCCTTGATAGCCTGAAGGAATCCACATCGAAGGTAATCGAAGAAATCAAACCGGATGACGGCGATAAGGCCGAGTAAGCCTCGCTATCGACAAACATCTGCGCACAAGGATGTGCCGATACCGATCATCGAAACACACCCAACTGTTAAGGCACATTAAAGCCTAAAGTCAGCATAACTTAATGGCAGCGGCCAACCGCCTTCAAACAAACACCGCCAACAACAAAACCAATGCGGCAAGCGCCGCGCGCCAGCGCACATCGTTCTCGACTTGTTTTTGTTCGGCCAAATCGCCGCCCCGCAAGGCTTCCAAAAGTAGCTCGCTACCGGTCAACCGATGGTAGTGCAAACCGGCTTCGGCGCTTAGCTGTTGTAAATAGGCCTCATGCAAATAACTCAGGTGTTCGTTACCGGCCACGGCCTCGCTACCGAAGGGAGCATTGCGGGCGTTGTAGCCCTCGATTTTTTCAGGATTCAAGTTGGACAGACCGAAAGTCGAACGATGCGGCACATCATCGGCCTTATAAAACCCCTCCCGCTCGCCCCGACTGTTGTATTTCGGTATCGGCGCCGGCTCCATACCGCCGACACCGACCAGCAAACCTTTCAAGGAGTCCTTAACACCTGAAAAATCTGACCTATAGCGCGGGTTGGTCGGCGGCGCTTCCTGTCCATCGGTCATGAACACCAAACGGCTGCCGCTATCTCGGCGCATTTCCAAGGTATTCAACAATCCCTTGGCGATACGGCTGTCGGCGGCCCAGGCCATGCGCCAATCCAACGCAGCAATCGCGGCATCGATCTCGGCAAACCCCGAACACACCTCGACCGGTTCAAACAAAACCGTCGAGCGCCGCTCGGTGAAAACGCCCAATCCGACTTTCGATTCGCACGGCAACTTCAGCAACAAGTCGCGCAAGCTTTGTTTAACGAACTCTAAACGGCTCACCGCTTGGCCGTTTACCTGGTAATCCTCGACATTCATACTGCGCGTGATATCGATGACGAAGGTCAAGTCATAAACCGGGCTTTTACGTTGTTCGCTAGGATGAATAAACAACAAGGCAAGCGCAATAACGGCCGCGGCCAAACACCAAAACCGGTAATCCTTGAAGATTTGTCGTGAATACATAGTCTCTTTATTGGTACTTTTGGGTTGTCAGTACTGACCCTTCGCTGTTTCCGATACTCCGGTTTGGGAAAGCCTTCATGCAAGCTCTTTGCCTGGGAACGAGCGAATACAAGCTATTCCCCTTGCTCCTTGCTCCTTGCTCCTTGCTCCTTGCTTCTTGCCCCTTTCCTCTTTCACAACCATCCACTCACTGCTAACTACTAACCCAATCATGGCAAACCGCGAGGAAATCCCGGCACCGTCGTCCATAGCTTCGACTTTTTGCTCTCAGGCCCGTCATCGCCGATGTTGACGCGGTTCATTTCGGGCAATAGCCGCATGGCGACTTCGAGATTGTATTTCGCATCCCAAAAGCCGCTATTCAAGACCAGGGCCTGACGATAGCTTTGCTTGGCAAGCCCGGCCAGCGGTAAAGCTTCATTGAAATTTAACGCTTCAGTTTGCTCGACCGCTTGCGCCAGATACAAATTACCGAGGTTGTAACGGGTTTTCATTTGCAGTTCCGGCCCGCCCTGGTCGATAATCAAATTCAAGGTCGCCAATGCCTCGTCGTAACGGTGCATTTGCCGTAGATAAATCGCGCGGGCCAGGCGAACTTGCGGCTGCGCGCCGATCACCTTGTCGATGGCGATATCATGCCCCGACAGCAATTTTGCTATCCATTCGTTTTCGCGTTCGATTCGATTTAAAGTCCAGAGCTGGACAATGACCGACAGACAACTGGCGGCAAACAGCGTCCAACCCACACCTTGCCGTAACGACACCTTCATCTTCGTACCTCGCAACTTTTCAAAGCCAATAGCAACAACAATAAAATGAAGGCCCAGCGATAACATAACCCGGATAAATCCTGCTTCGGAATCCGTTCGAAATAATGCAGCGGCCGGTTTTCCAGGGTATTAATATCGGCTATCGCCTTTTGCACCGCATCGGGGTTTTCGGCTTCGTAAGCCTGATACGGCACATTGAGACTTTTAAAAAACAAATGTAGATAACGCTCCGGCATCGCATCGCTGTTATCGTTTCGAGAATCTTCGGGCACATCGAATATGCCGGGGCTGTTTTCGGTACGCAAAAACACCCAATACAAGCGGATTTGCTGCTGCTTGATCAACTGTCTCAAGGCCTGCTCGCTGTCGGGGTCGATCGCCGCCGCACCATCCGAAATCAACAATAAAATACGGGAGCCGGTCAACGGCTGTTGTTCGAAAAATGACGCGGCCAGACTCAATCCTTTGCTGATGTTGGTATAAGCCAAAGCCGGCGCAGACGTCGCTGCAATCGCCGCCTGCACGGCCTGTTTGTTTTCGGTCAGCGGCATCACGAACAACGGAGAGGTACTGAAAGCCGTAACGCCGATGCGGTCATGCTTGCGTTTTTCGACGAACTCGGTCAACAAGCGCCGGGCCGTTGCCGATTTCGATTCGTTCGAACCGTCCGGCGCCCTGCCGGCAAACGTATCGTCCATGCTGCGGCTTCGGTCGAGCAACAACACGATATGCGCACCTCGCCCGATGCGCTCGACTTTTTGTTCCTTCAAATACACGCCGGATAACCCGAGAGATAACGCCGCGACAACCGACATTCCGGTGATGCGTAAGAACAGCGCCAACAAACCGGACAGCCAGTCGGCAGGAACGATCGCGAGCCATGAATAGGCCGACGGCGCCGCGCCGGTCTTGAGCAACGGAAACACGATCAACACCAACCCGGCCAAGGCCCAGGGCGTTTCGAAAGCGATATCGCTCACCGTCCGCCTCGCTCGACTTCACGGCATGATCGGCATAGACGTTCTATCTTGCCGAAATCGTCCCGACCGATGTCGCCGTAATCGGCGAAAAAAAAGCGATTGGACAGATCGAAAAAATCATTCAACTCACCGGCTAATTGACGATAATCGGGTTGGTTTCGATAAAACTCATTCAGCTTGTGTTGAAACAAAGGTTTGCGGTTCAATGTGTTAAGTGCATGATGAACCACGCTCAAGGCCGTTGCGAGATCCCGTTCAGGCAAGCGCGCTAATTGCCGCTGGGCCCGCTTGAAAATACCGCGTCTCGGCAAGCCCGGCAGATAGCCGTAAAGATAGGTTAGATAAAGCACACTCAGCGCGACGACAAATAGACTCGCAAACAGTCGCCACTTCGCCTCGCGATTCGACAATCGGCTCGGCGGCGCATCGGGGCGCATATATTCGCCGCCGTCGTCTTTTCGGACCGCCAATTCGCGTAACGGCGAAATCGTGAAATGCCAATCCGGCACGGCTTGCTCTATCGTTTGCGCTCCTTGTTTGAATTGCACGGAAAATCCCGGAATCGTCAGCATCTTGACTTCGAGCGGCGCATAAAAAACCTGATAACGGATATCGATGATATGACGCATACCCTGCCCGGTCTTGCTTTGCGCATGCTCGACCCGGTTGACCGTTAGCCACCGATTCAATTCTCCCGGCTTCGGCAGTGTATTGTTGTTCAATTCGACGCCGGCGCGCGTATCGATAACGATACGATGAGCGATTTCATCGCCGATGACATAACCGAACGGCTTCGGCGTCAAAAATTCGAAGCGACTAACCGATTGTTGCAGCGGTCCGGAACAACCGCTAATCAAGACGCCCAGTAACAACGTCAACCTCAGTATGCATTCCCACGCGGAGCACTCATCGTTATTCATTAGTTGTAGATACCCTCTTGTAAACTTAGCCAATGTGACCTCGATACCATTAATTGTCACATAAAGTTCTCGGCTTCGACATCGCGATCAGGGGATCGCTCCCACAGAGCATCAGGCCCTTCGCCTTTCATCTTTCATCTTTCATCTTTCATCTTGCACCTTGCTCCTTTCACACCTCTCTCTGCAAAAAATAATTCGTCAATGCCGAAGCCTCGTAACGACCCTCAATGAACAATGGCTCCGCACCCCTGGATCTGAACCAATGCCGTAACCTGCCTCTGCGCTGCTCGAAGGCTTCGATGATTTTCCGCCTCAAACCGGGACGCATCAGCAAGGTCCGGGTACGCCTGTTTTCACTGTCTTGAAACTTGACGATGCCCCACTCCGGTAAGTCGGCATATTCAGCCGGGTCCCACAATACGAGAGGCACGACGACATGCCTGCCGAAGAGACCGGCAAGGTGCGACAATCGATTCAGATCGAAATGAAAGTCCGATAGCAGAAAGACCAAGGACCGCCGCAGCGGCAAATAAGGCTCGACTTGAAACAGGCCGTTACCACCCTGCCCGCTTCGAACGCGAGACAAATCCCGAGCCAATTCCTGCACGCGGCCCATGCGCAAGCCTTTCGGAAATAGCCATTTTTTTTCGATACCTTGTCCGCAGCCGATGAAACCGAAATTGTCGCCGGATTCAAAAGCCGATTGCGCGGAAGACAGTAAAAAATCTGCCGCGATTTGTAATTTCGAGGACTCGCCCGGGATGGACATCGACGCGGACAGGTCGGCGATCACGAACACGTCGATTTTGCTGTGCTGTTGAAAGACCTTGACCCGGTAGTGATTAAAAGGATCGAGTAGGCTAGCCCGTAAATCCAAGCGTCTCGGATCGGGACTTGCCAACAAGGACTCGTGCCGCTTGAATAGCTGTCCGCTGCCGACCATTTGGCCGGGATGAGCGCCGGGAATCGCGCAATACCCAGGATGCGCCAGCCGGTAATGGAAGGTCTCTATCGCTAACGCCATGTCATTGACTCACGATCAGATAAACCGCGATACCGGTGAAACAACAATAGCCCGGAGCAGTGTATTTGACCGGAGCAGTCATCAGTATTTGCACGACGCCCGAAAAACTTTTATCGTCGCGGTTGAAAATGGACTCTCCCAACATCCAGAGCGCCGAATTCAGAACGATCAGCACCAGAATCGTAAACAAGCCGACATCGCTGAATAAAAACGATTTGCTCGCCAGCAAGGCGGTTTTATCGGAAGCATGCAGCAAGTTCGCGAACAGGATGCCGATCATCAGTGCGCCCTCGTCGAAGGCCACGACAAAAAACGTGTAGGTCAGGCGTTGCAAGGGACCGGCGACTTTTTCGACGGAGCCGAAATAGCGCGTCATGAAGAGAAACGGTAGGCTGAAACAAAAAAACAACAAACCGATATCGGCCAAGAGCACCCAAAAACGGTAGCCGACCGCATCGTTCACGGCGCCGGTGAAATACGCGGCATAAGGCACCGCCGAATAATGATCGAGCGCGCTGGCGATCAGCGCTCCGGCAAAGCCCACGCCGGACCAAGTCAAATACATTTCCACTAGATGACTGAAGCCGGCCTTCGGCACAGCCGATTCGATCCATTTTTTATAATTCATCGGATTGCTTAGTTAACTTGTTTATTGTTTTTCCGGTTCCCGGTTCCAATGTTCTTTTTTTTGGTTTTCTGGTTCCCACGGTCCTCCGTGGGAATCCATACCTTGGCTGCCTTGGCAAGATCGGTATGCATTCCCACGCTGGAGCGTGGGAACGAGAAATTCCCCGCTTACTGCTATCGAACCTCAAGGCGCGGCAATCGCCTCCAAAATCCCGTCGATCAACTCGGGCATCAACTCGTCTTTGCGATAGGCCATGATCGGATTCAGAAAAATGCGGTGCGCCATCGTCACCCGATAAACCGCTTGGACATCCTCGGGCAGCAATACCGTGCGATTCTCGAGCCAGGCGCGGACTTTCGCGGCGCGTATCAGATAACTCATGCCCCGAGGACTGGCGCCCGCCTGTATCAATTGAGACATATCGACATCGCTTAGCCTGATCCCGTATCGGCCGGGCTCGGCAGCGGCCTTCCATAGTTCGAGCGCGTATCGGCGCAAGGCCGGACTCGGTTCGATCGTTTGTTGAATCCGAACGGCCCATTCGTTGAGTTGATAATAAGGGATTAGGCTGCTATCGATTTCGTCGACCAAGACATCGACATCGTGAAAGCGAGTATTGAACATCAGGTCATCCAAGACGGTATCGTCATTCGGCGTCTCGATGCTGATTTCCATTAAAAAGCGGTCGCGCGCGGCGGCCGGCAATTCGAAGGTTTCTTCTTTTTCGACGCGGTTACGGTCCGCGAATACTTGAATATGCGGAAAAAGATATTCCCGATTGAATGCGCCGACGCTACGTTCGGCCATTACACGCAGAAGCAACGAGTGTACCTGCGGCCGGGCGCGGTTAATTTCGTTAAAAAAGAAGGTCGAGAGTTGCTCGCCTTGTTTCAACAACGGCCCCGGATCGACGCAAGGCTTGCCGTCGCTGTTTAGATAAGTGTAATAAATCAGATCGGCCGGCATCAAATCGATCGTGCCTTCGATGCGCTGATACTGTCCGCCGAGCCCTTGCGCGACCGCGCGCAGCAAGGTGGTCTTGCCGACGCCGACATTGCCTTCGAGCAAGACGTGCCCGCGCGCGAATACCGCGATCACGATATTTCGGACGGCATCTTGCTGACCGATCACGACTCGGTTGATTTGTTGCTCGAATTGCAGCGCGTTATCGCGCCAATCGCTAAGTAATTTGTCTGTCATGGCAGAGATAAAAAAGGCCCCATCCAGCCTTGCGGCCTTCTGGGGCGAAGTCATATTAGTCTTCAAAGATCACGAATGAAACCGGCGGCAAAATCGGGCCTTCGGTTTCCGAGGGGAAAAATCATACCGGCTATTCAGCACGGTATGCGTTTCCACATGCCATACCGCTGTTGGCAAGCGAAAACGGAATACAGTTTTAGTTGATTTCTTCTACGTCATAAACAAACCTGCCGGTTTTAGAAAGATGCTCCGTTCGTTTTTTATTGCGAGCTTCCATTTCCTTGATCGACTGCGCTTGCTTATTCAGTTCGTTCGGATCGTGTTTCGGATCGTATTTACTACCCGCAACCTTTTCGGGAAAACCCGGCTTCGGTTCCCAACAAACGCCGGGTTCCTTGCAGTTAGTTCCGTCGTAAGCCATGACGGAAGACGACAAAGCAACCGCGAAACCTGCGGCACTGAGCAATAATGTTTTTTTCATCGTGTTAACCTCGCTGTTTATTTAAGCCATTTGGCTTTACTAGTATCGCCGGTGTAGATGCTGCGAATGAAGGCCATGATTTTCAGCATTTCATCGGTATTGAAGTTGACATATTGCGGCCCCATCATACCTTGCGCGCCGCCGAATAAAATTTCGAACAAGCCCTTGTCGGTCTCGCCGCTAGGATAAGTCCAGTAGTCATCGGCCAAAGCCGGGCCTAGCTTGCCTTCCGCTTCATGGCCGTGACAACCTGAACAACCGGTCATATAAAGACTTTCCCCTTCGGCAATCACTTCTTCGTTACCGTTATAAGGATTCTTTCCGTCTTGCATGAATTGCTTGAACGCTTCGGTATCGCCGCCTTTTTTAGCGAAGCTCATATCCAGCTGTTCGCCGGTAATCGCATTACGCAAGGTAATTTCGGCATGGGCCGCAGTGCTTATCAAAGCCGTTCCGGCCAAAATACCGGCCAATAGTTGTGTTAATTTCATTGTTATCTTTTCCTGTTTATTTTGAAGCCAACGCCTGTTCGGGTTCCGAAACAAGTGGCATGCCCTCGGCGCTCAATATTTGATCGATGTCTTGACGGCGCTCGGCCAGCGCCTGATTCAACTGTTCGAGCAATTTAGTATCGTCCTTGCGCACGCCCATTGAGGTGCTGTAGTGAAAGCCGACTTTCTCGCCGTCGGCGCGAACGTTATTGTCCGGGATGACCGCCATCGTCAGAGGCGTCGCGGATTCCTTGACATAGCGAGCAGCGGAAGGCCCCCACAACACCGCGACTTCTGCATTACCGGAAGCGACTTCGCCGACCAGCTTCGCCGGATCGTATTTTACATATTGGTTCCGGCGCGACTTGAAGCCGACCAGTTCATGCATGTAGTTGAATTGGTCGTTGTAGCGTCCAATCTTACGCATCATCACTTCGGCCGGGGTGCCCGGAATAAAGGCGATGCGGTCGGCATTCATCAATACATCGCTGTCCCAACCGTGAAGATCCAAACCGTCCTTCGCCCGAGTGATGAAGACATACCCGGATCGATAGTAAGATTCGGTCGTCAGCACGCGCGGGTCACCGCTATCCATGCCGATCACAACATCGCACAAACCTTTATCCAAATAATCACGCACGAAATAGCGCGCATCGGTCCAATTGACATATTCGATCGGCCGTCCGAGCGCCTCGCCTACGACTTGTGCTATTTTGTTTTCGAAACCTTCGCCTTTTTTGTTCGCATAAGGCATTTCGTTTTCGGCATTACACACTTTCAGAGGCTCTTCGCTTGCATGAGCGGAAGCCGACACAGCCAAGCCAATAGCCAACGCAGTCAAAATGTCATTCAATTGTTTCATTTAGCCCTCTTTATGTAGGCCGGGCTAGTCCTCGCCTAGCGTTAGGTGAGAGACGTAACCCGACATTCATGCCTCATTTATTACAACGAGAATACCATCACGCCGCCGCCCATTTGGGTGTGATGCGCCAACTCCTTGAACGCACCGACCGCGCCTAAACCGGCCGACGGGTCTTTCAGATCGAAGACCAAGCCGACACCTGGCCAACCGCCGACTCCATAATAAATCGCGACATATTGCTTACCTTCGTGTTTATAGGTAATCGGATGACCGATCACGCCGGAAGGCAGCTTGAATTTCCATAGTTCTTCGCCGGTTTTCGAGTTCAAGGCCTTGATGTAGCCGTCCAACGTGCCGTAGAAGACCAAGTCGCCGGCTGTTGCGGTCGTGCCGCCCCAAACCGCGAATTTTTCCTGAACTTCCCATTCGAACTCGCCGGTCACGGCGTTCATCGCCTTGACTTGACCTAGCGTGCCTTTCGGTCCCGGATACATGTTCAACGTCGCTCCGACGAAGAATTGGCCGGCCCTATAGGGCAGCATGAACGGTTCCCAGTCCATGCAGATATGATTCACACCCATGAAGAACAATTGCTTGTTCGGGTCGTAGGATTCAATCCCTTGGTTGTGGTAGCCCATCGCCGAGGGACAAATACCTTTCGCTTCGTGATCCATGCGTGTCGAATATTCCGGATCGCGCACCGGCAGGCCGGTTTTCAGATCGACATGCTTGACCCAGTTGACGGTGTTGTCGATCTTGAACGCGTTGACAAGGTCGCCGTTTTCACGGTTTAGCGTATAGACGATGCCGTTGCGGTCCGGATGGGTCAGCAACTTGGTCATCTTACCGTTGACCTTCTGCTCGGACAGCCCCATGTAATTGACGCCGGCATAATCCCATTCGTCGTGAGGCGTTTTTTGATAGCCGAATTTCGCTTCCCCGGTCTCGATATCGCGGCCCCAGATCGTCATAGTCCATTTGTTGTCGCCGGGACGCATCGTTTCGTTCCACGGCGCCGGGTTACCCGATCCGTAGTACAGCATTCTCAAGTCAGGATCGTAGGCATACCAACCCCAGTTCGTACCTCCGCCGATCTTCCACGCGTCGCCTTCCCAGGTTTTCAGCCCCAGACCGAACTGCCCGTAATGCGGATTGGCCTTGTTGAAGTCTTTCGACAGCTTGATGTCTTCGTCGGGACCGGTCGCATAGACACGCCAGGCTTGCTTGCCGTCTTTGATGTTGTAGGCGGTCGCGTATCCGCGAACCCCTAATTCGGCGCCGGAAGTGCCGACGATGACTTTATCCTCGGCGACGAACGGTGCCACAGTCAGCGTCGAGCCCATCGCGATGTCGGAGTTTTCCATTTTCCATAGCAGTTCGCCGGTTTTCGCATTCAATGCGACGACATGGCCGTCCAATTGATTTAAAAAGATAGTCGCCGGATAATCCTTGCCTTGCGGCGCATAAGCCAAGCCGCGGTTGACAACGTCGCAACAAGCCACCGCGCGTGCGGCCGGGTTTTGCTTCGGTTTGAATTGCCACAGAATTTTATCGGGGTTATTCAGATCGATTGCGAACACATTGTTTGGATAGGGTGAGTGCACGTACATAATGCCGTCAACGACCAGAGGCCCGCCTTCATGACCGTTTAGAACGCCGGTTGAAAATGACCAGGCCGGCTTCAGGTTTTGTACATTCGTAATATTAATATCGTACAACTCGCTATAGTGAGTCGAGCTGTAATCCTTGGTCTGCATGACCCAATTGGTATTTTGTTTAGACAACTTATCTAACGCTTGATTGGCCTGCGCCGGCTGTGACGCGGCCAGCAAGACACTCGACACTAATGCCGCCGCGCCCCAGAGTTCGCGTTTTTTATGGTGTTGCATAATTCCTCCAGATTGATTTATCGCATAATGTCGGCGCGGCCCTCTAATAATCGCGGTGTTTGTTATTACAACCGGCTTAGCTTGATCAAGGCGCATAACGAATCATTCATAGAGGGCAGCGCACGGACGGTAATCATACGGAAGGAGCGTGATGCGACGTTACGGAATACGGCACCTAGAACTCGGGAAAAGCGCTAAGAAAGAACCGGGAAATTGTCCCGCATCTTTATTTCGGGAAAAGCTCCTATGGCTTTACCGTTAAATATCCGACATCATTCCCGATTTAATTGTATGGAGAAGTAACAACGTGTCGGATAAGATCGATGTACTGCTGGTGGACGACCATGCCGTGGTTAGGGCCGGTTACAAAACCTACCTTTCGCTGTCGAGTAGAATCGGCGATATTTACGAAGCCGACAAGGGCGAAACTGCTTGCCAACTCTACACTCAGTATCAACCGAATATTGTCGTGATGGACTTGTCGATGCCCGGCATCGGCGGTTTCGAAAGCATAAGACGTCTAATGGCACGCGATCCGAATTGTAAAATCTTAGTGTTTAGCATCCACAATGAATTGGTCTATGTGACCCGCGCGATCAAGGCCGGAGCCAAAGGCTACATCACTAAAAACAGCGTTCCCGAGACGCTAGTCGCGGCGGTCTGCCAAATCGCCGGCGGCGGCAGTTATGTCGAACCCGAACTGGCCCAACAATTAGCCTTTAACATCGCCTCCGAAAAAGACGAATCGGAACAAATCAGGCAACTGTCGCCACGCGAATTCGACGTGTTTTGCTTATTGGCCAAAGGCTATACAACCCGCAAAGCAGCTGAGAAACTATGTTTGAGCTACAAGACGGTGTGCAACCATGGCACGGCGATCAAGGATAAACTCGGCGTCAAGTCAGTCGCCGAGATGACCCTACTTGCCAGTCGGCACGGTATCATCGACAACCTGGCGCACTAATCCAAAACGCCGGAACAGACTTAATTTGACAAAACTCTAGGCTATGTTCGCGTTAGCAGTTGAAACGGTTCTCTTTCGGATACACTGAGCGTGGAAGAGGGCACGATTACTCGCTTGACAGGACGCCGAGAACCCAGTGCCGAATTTTGATCTACGAGGGTATATGCCAAATTCGACTTTGCTTTGCCATAAAATGCTAACGCTGGATTAAGATTATCGAAATATCGACCTCAGCAATTCATTTTCCAATAACACTTTATTCGATACGATCGCCATCATCCGGCCTCGGAAAGGATGATGATAGACAAACAGAGAATCGGGCAATGCTTGTTTGGTCCTAAAAGTTATCGCTAAATAACCTTCGGGATGCATCCTTGCCCAATGCACCGGATCGATCGTACTGATCAATCCGGCCTCCAATCGGCCATAAAAATTATATTGCCCGTGGTAAGTGCCCAAATGAGCCACTTCGCTGCCTTGCCTAAAGAGGCCGGCGATTTGTTGCGCGGACTCTCTAACATCGAAGCGTTCCGAACGAATATCTAGCACACTCAATGACAGTATCACGATCGTCACTAAAGTCCCCACGTTCAAATAGAATGCGGACTCCGCTATGGAATCGATCCTACAAAACCATAAACCGATAGCCGCTAGCAACAAGAGCATGCCCCAAACCGTGGAATAATCCGCCCATTGTTTTTTCCAACTGAAATAGTCGTTGACTATCGGTAAAGCAATCAAGACCACGGCAACGAGCGTGATCGCCACGACGAATACCTGCTGAGATTCTCGCCATTTATCGAATTCGGCATTGTCCGCAACCCTGGAGATCAACAAAGCTACAACCGGAACCAGCGGCAGCAAATAATGCAACTGTTTGCCGCTGATTAATGACAAGGCGATGAAAACGGGCAGCAACCAGCTCAGACAAAAACGGATACCGCGATCCCGAAAAGAGAGCGTGTTCAGATTTCGCCAAAGCGGCGGCCAAAAACACCAAGGAACGAACAAGGCCGGCGAAAATGCCAGATACCACCACCATGAGTGCCGATGAGCGAATGATTTGACCAGGCGGCCCGATGTTTGCCCGAACAAAATAGCTTCTCGATAAACCTCGCCTCCGGCGGAACCTGCAGGAATCGCCCAAGACAACGCAAACAAGGCGCCAACCGAAATGCCCGACAAAACGCCGAGATACCAGTGGAACCAATTGATCGTTCGCGTATCGCGCCCGATCCACCAAGGAGCCAATAATGCCGGGGGCAGTGTATGCAATAAAATTACCGGCCCCTTGCTCAGTATGCCGCCGCCGATCGCCAGGCCGAAAAGAAGCCAGCGACCGGCGCTAGGTCTTTTATTCGCATTATGCCAAAGACTCCGAAGGGCGAGCAGGACGAAAAACACCAACAGCACATCGAACATCGTCAGTGTGCTGTAGGTCATCCAAAAGGCAAAACCCAGCATGATGAACGGCGCGCTTCCGGCAATATTCGGTCGCTCCGGCCACAACGCTCCGGCCAACGATCGAAGCAGAAAAACCGACCCCAGCGAAAACAGCGGCGCCACCAAGCGCGCCGACCATTCGTTGACGCCGAACAAAACCCAAGTCAGCTGCATTAGCCAAAACAGCAAAGGCGGCTTGTGACTGTAAGGCTCGCCGTTCAGATAAGGTACCAGAAAATCGTTGCGCGACCACATTTCCCAAGCAACGCCGACATAGCGGGTTTCGTCGATGGGAAACAAAGGGCGCCCGACCAGACTGGCGGCAAGCGTTACGAACCACAGCAACACGAGCCATTGGCGCGCGGATAGAAATGAATACATGATAATTGACTGGATCGTGGCAAACTAAGCCGTCAGTTTTCGTTCGTAAACAACGAAATACAAATTTCGCAGATAAATGAACAAACCGCTGGCTTGACCGATAATGAAAACAGGGTCTTCTTTATGAATCGCATACGCCAAAAGCGTGACCCCACCGCCGATGCTGAAATACCAGAAGGCAATCGGAAAGACACTTTTTTTCTCACGTTCGCTGGTCAACCACTGTACGAAAAAACGCGCCGAAAACAACGCTTGGCCAATCAAGCCGATCGATAGCCACAAAACTTCATGATCCACGACAAACCTCCTTTACCTGAGGTAATTTGGCGCGACGTTGCAGCCAGACCACGCCGAACAAATCAAAAATACCGACCCAAAGCCGGTCTAGCGTACCGTATTTCGAACGCCCCTTGAGTCTAGGACGGTGATTGACCGGCTCCGAAATCACCTGGCCGCCGGCACGCAAAATCAAAGCCGGCAAGAAACGGTGCATGTGGTCGAAATAAGGCAACAATAGATACTTATCTCGTAAAAACAATTTTAAACCGCAACCGGTATCGGGCGTACTGTCGCCAAGCAAGCAGGATCTAACGCCGTTGGCCAGCTTCGACGTAAATTTTCGCCATCCCGAGTCGCGGCGGCGACTACGCCAACCGGCGACCATCCATAAATCGGTCATGGACTCTTGCTGGCGCTTGAACACACGATACAAATGCAATATATCTGCCGGATCGTTCTGGCCGTCGCCGTCCAGAGTCGCCACCCACGGATAGACGGCTGCCCGAATGCCGGTATATAGCGCAGTGCTTTGACCACAGCTCTGCCGATGACGCAACACGCGTAGCCCTCTGAAACGTGACAACGCGTTTTCGAGCACTGTCGGCGTATCGTCAAGACTTCCGTCATCGACATAAATGATTTCGTATTGCTCCGCTCCGAATCGAATCATCGCGGCTTCGATTTCTTCTATGAGAGGGATAATGTTTTCTGCTTCGTTGTATACGGGAACGACCACGGATAATTTCATTCAAGTAGCTTTTATGAAAATAAACTGTGTAAGCGAAACAATACTTATATAAACCTTTCACACTTCAAATTTCAGCAATGCCCCGGAGACGTCTGGGTATTCGACAAAGGCTTTACCGGCATGGAGCGAGCAGAGCCTAAACAAGCCTATTCATGGCGTCCTTTGACGAGGCCCCCGGTGCCGAATTTTGAGCTATGGGTATAATAATCTTTACTCATTGTTCCGCATAAATTAACTTATAATTTGAAAGGTTTTAAGTCCACCTTGCGTTTATCCCGTTCAAAAGATCACCTTACGTCGAGCTGCCAGGTGATGGTTCGAATAAGGCCGGTGATATTCCAATCCGACGATTTCGCATTCGCCTCCCGACCGACGGTAATCTTCGGCAAACTGATGAATGAACTCCATCACGGTATGATCGATCAATTCGGATTCGGACAAGTCGAAGTAAACGGTTTTTCGCTTCGGCAAGCCGGCAGTTAAACTTTTCAAGCCGATGATATTCGAGAAAACAGCCGCGCCGCTGACTTGAATATGATAGGTGTCTTCTCCGGTGCGCCGAACATGATAAGCCAACAACAAAACATTGCGCCATTTCAACCCCCTGGCGAGGTGAATCGACAGCTCCACGACAATGCCGATCGCAACGCCGATCAACAAATCGGTCGCCAACACACCCACGATCGTCGCAACGAAAACCGTAAAATGATCCCAACCGATCGCGAGCGTCTTAGCAAACTCTTTAGGCGATGCGAGTCGAAAGCCGGTATAGACCAACAGCGCCGCGAGCGAAGCCAGCGGAATTTCGTGGATCAATTTCGGAAGCAACGCAACGAAAACCAATAGAAACAGGCCGTGAAAAAAGTTCGCCCAAGCCGTTTTCGCGCCGTTGTTGACATTGGCCGAACTTCTGACAATTTCTGCGATCATCGGTAATCCGCCGATCAAACCGCAAATCAAATTTCCGAAACCGACCGCGGTCAGATCCCGATTCAAATCGGAGTTTCTTTTATAGACATCCAGTTTATCGACCGCCGCCGCGCTCAACAAACTTTCCAGGCTGCCGACCAGCCATATCGCGACGACAGCGATCCAAAACTCTGTTGTCGCGATTTTCGAAAAGTCGGGAAAATAAAAACCGGCCGCGAAATGTTCCGGTACCGCGACCAAGAATGCCGGTCCTACCGTAAACTCATGATGCGGAAGAATTTCGGCATCGGGTAAAAACAAATAGCGATGAACATGATCCAAATCGAAATATTGGCCGAGTAACAACCCGCTTAACACAACCAAAATCGGTGCGGGAATCATTTTCAACGCCGGTTTTTTCAACAAAGCCCAGGCAATCAATAGCAAAAGTCCCGAGAAGCCGATCAGCGCCACTTCCGGATTCAGCGCCAACAACGAATGCGGTATCTCCGCGATCGTACCGAATAACGATTGCGCCTCGGGTTTAACACCCAGTAGCGTATGGATCTGCTTAGCGATAATAATGATACCGATCGCCGCCAGCATGCCGTGCACGACTGAAATCGGAAAAAATCCGCTGAGTTTTCCGGCTCTGAATACGCCTAGCAACATTTGCAAAATACTGGCGACGACAATCGCGGCGAGTGTATAGCGGTAACCGGCCATCGCATCGCCCTGCCCCAAAGATTGCACCGTATCGACGATTACGACGATCAACCCGGCCGCCGGTCCGTTGATCGTCACGAAAGAGCCGTTCAACCGCGACACGACGATGCCGCCGATAATCGCTGTGATGATGCCGGACATCGGCGGGAATCCCGAAGCCATCGCGATTCCCAAGCACAATGGCAACGCGATCAAAAAAACCAGGAATCCGGATAACAAATCGCTGCGCCAGTTTTCGATGAGACCGGCTAAACCTGTTTTCGGTAAAGCTGTCTGTAGTGATGTATTCATAGTATCTCCTGAGCATGTAGAACACGTATCAGTAGAAAAGCAATGAACAAGCCAAAACACGATCGCTTGATATTTCAACCTAAAAAGAGCAGTTGGCATGTGTTTCAGACCTTTCGTGCTGAGGGCTCAGGGCGAACGGTGGCTTGAGGCGCTCAACTACTCTTTTTGGTTCGACGATCAAACGGGATGCGGCACACAAACCGGATTCGTAATGGTTGAAATTAACCAATTCAAACGGTTGATTTCAACCACCTTACCGAAAGCTTCCAAACATTCTTCTAACCCCAGCCGAAACACGTCCGAATATCTACAGTACTTAGAGTAACGTCAAAAATAGTTGCTTCATTTTGCCCCTAGTCTTCCGCTTGGGGCGGGACAAGAAGATTATTTTACGACCGTGCACTTATTGCTTTTAAAGCGTAAAGCCGGAATTTGGCATGCAAAATGTTAAGAGTTTGATAAACCTAAATGAGCAGTTGGCCTGTGTTGTAGCCCCTTCATGCTTCGACTTGGCTCAGCACGAACGGTCCTACAACACTTTCACCCGTTTGGTGAAGCCTCAAATGCTCTTTTTAGGATAAAGCCTTCGCGAAACCTCGCGATCTAAGGCGACTTTCAATTTTCCAATACGATCGAGGTAGGAAACATGGCTTATCGAGAACTCTCCCCGTTAATTTACTCGTCGATTTCATCAGACGAAAACGACAGCTTCGATCTCGACCGCTCGATCGAGCGCATCGCTCACTGGCTACCGGCGCAGGGCCCGATCAAGGATTTCATCCATCACAACACACTGCATTCGCTCGAACATATATCGTTCCACCAAGCAATCGCGGCGGCAGCCCGGATTTTCGGCGCGCGCAGTTATTTGCCGAAATCCGATTATCAAAACCTGTATCAAAACGGGCGCATCAAAGATTTTGCGATCGACTGGGCCATAACGCAGTCGGGAGCTCCGAATACACTAAAAAAACAGCAGAGGGACACGTTATTCGAAATCGACGATAGCGGTCATTATCCGCCGCTGTCGTTGGCGAATCACGGTATACGGACCGCCTGGCTGAATCGGCTCGAAGTCGATCTGAACTCGCTGGTTCATCCACCATTGTTCCGTCTGCTGGCCAACTTTTTGGATCAAGGCATCAGCCGATGGGTACTGCCGAAAAAGAACGAATCGTTCTGGGATTGCGTGTTACGACTCGCCCAAAACAGTTTTTTACCGCTCTACCCGTTCGGCGAACCGGCCGTCCAAGAACTGTTGTCCGGCAACCCGTCGCACGACCTAACCATCATGGCTTGCCTTGATGAAATCGTCGGAGACCAAGCACTCTACGAACAGTATCTACTCGAAATGCTCTTGGCCCATCCCGGCTGGTCCGGCATCGTACATTTCGTCGAACGCAACCCGAGTGCTCTGCTAATGCGCCGCGACATTTCGTTGAAACAAACGATCGCGGTGGAATTACTCGCCGAACTGGCTTTTTTATATAGGAAAAAAGGCTCCGGGTTCCCAAAGGTAAAAACAACGGGATCGTCCGAAACACTGACGATTACCGACATGAAGGATTCGAATACGAGCGGATTGGCTTCGCTCAGAATTTGGCATGAGGCAATGGAATGGTCGCTGCACATTGAATTGTTGCAAGCCTTGCGTAATAACGATACGGCTTCGTTGGAAACATCGGCGCCATCGGTTCAGGCATTGTTTTGTCTTGACGATCGCGAATGTTCGTTGAGGCGCCACCTTGAAGAAATCGATCCTGCAATCGAAACCTTCGGCGCGGCCGGCTTTTTCGGTATCGACTTTCTATACCAAGGCCTCGATGATGCTTATCCCGTCGCGCAATGCCCGAACACCGTCAAGCCCAAACACTTGATCAAAGAATCGTCGACGCAACGGAGAACTCAAGCTAAGACGAAAAACCACGAGTTTTCCGAGCGTTCGCTGCTAAGTACTTGGCTTCACACGCAAACGCTCGGTTTAGGCTATGCCGCCAAATTGGCCTGGCAAGTATTTAGGCCGACGTCGCAATTGCCCGGCATCGAACACTTGGGCGAAGTCGAAGCCCATTCGCGTCTGCATCTGCTGCGCGAGTCGGACGAACCGAACGATAACGGCTATGTGCTGGGCTTTTCATTGAGCGAAATGGCGGATCGCGTTGGCGGTCTGCTCAATAACATCGGCCTGACGCGCGATTTCGCGGCTCTCGTCGTCGTTGTCGCGCACGGATCGAGTAGTGTCAACAATCCGCATTTCGCCGCTTACGATTGCGGCGCCTGCTCCGGCAAACCCGGCGCGCCCAACGCCAGAGCCTTTGCGTGGATGGCTAATCATGGTCCGGTTCGTACCCTACTACGCGAGCGAGGCATCGATATTCCGAATAATACTCGTTTCATCGCCGCACTGCACAATACCAGCCGTGATGAAATCCATTATTTGGACAATCCGCCGTTACCGCCCGAAACGGCAACGCTCTTCCGAACCTTTAAGCAGTCGATACGGCAGGCGCTTGAACGCAATGCGCTGGAACGCAGCCGCTGGTTCGAACTAGCACCCAAATCGCTTACGAACAAAGCAGCGCACCGTCACGTTGTCGAGCGCGCATCCTCGATCTTCGAGCCGCGCCCGGAATTGAATCATTCGAACAACCTATATTGCATCATTGGCCGCCGCAAGCTGACCCGCCATCTGTTTTTGGACCGTCGCGCGTTCCTGCATTCCTACGATCCGACTCAAGACTCGCAAGGAGACGCGCTCTCTAGAATACTTTCGGCGATCATACCGGTCTGCGGCGGCATCAATCTGGAATATTTGTTTTCGCGCATCGACAATTCCGTTTATGGCGCCGGCACCAAGCTGCCGCACAACGTCATAGGCTTGCTCGGTGTCGCGAACGGCGTCGAAGGCGACTTACGAACCGGACTGCCGTCGCAGATGATCGAAGTACACGAACCGGCCCGTTTGCTGATAGTCGCCGAGCAATCGCGCGCAGTCTTAGACCGGAGCCTGTCGAACATCGGCGAATACCGGCGATGGCTCGATAACGAATGGGTTAGATTGGTTGCTTGCGATCCTCAAACTCGCGACCAATCGTTGTATACCGCAAAAGGATGGGAGTCAGTCGATTTACCGAACGATTACGATACACCCAGTACGACCGCATCCGAATGCATCACATCAGGAAAAACCGGAACGATTCCGGTGCACCGAATCGTCAGGAAGTAACATGAATTTATTGATATTGAGTAGTCTTTTCTTGCCGCTGGGAAGTTTCATCGTTCTTTTTTTGACCGCAAACAACGAGCACAAAATCTCGTCGATCAGCACCTGGAGCAGCCATGCGATGGGTGCGAGCATCATCGCCTTGCTGACAATGTGGAGCGCGGCGGGATTTCCGAATCACGAATTCGACGTCTTCACGCTGTATGCGGCCGGCGACTATCGCTTTCCGCTGCTTTTTTATCTGGACCGAGTCGGTGCAGTCTATTTATTCTGCACTTGGGCGGTTTTTTCGGTCATCGTCAAATATTGCCGCGTCTATTTGCATCGCGAGGCCGGCTACAAACGCTTCTTCATGACGATTTTCGGCTTTGCGTTCGGACTGAACGTGATCATTCTGTCCGGAACGATCGATCTGTTGTTCGCAGGCTGGGAGATCGTCGGTATTTCATCATTCGTTTTGATCGCATTCTATCGGCATCGCGCGCAACCGATACGCAATGCGCTGCGCGCCTACAGCATCTACCGGCTATGCGATATCGGATTGCTGCTCGGCGCCTGGATGAGCCATCTGCTGTTTCATGAAAGCCAGCATTTCAGCCAATTGGCGATGCTGTTCGACAACGATTTCATTCCGCCGGCCGGTTACGGATCGTTGTTACTGCTTTCTCTGCTGATCCTGATCGCGGCCAGCGGTAAATCGGCGCAATTTCCGTTCTGTTTTTGGGTGCCTCGCGCGATGGAGGGGCCGACGCCGTCGAGCGCGATCTTTTACGGCGCATTGTCGGTCCATCTGGGCGTGTTTCTCTTGTTGCGCACGATGCCGATCTGGTCTTTTCATGTCTTCACCCGAATTCTAGTCTTGATGGTCGGTCTATCGACGATCGTGATAGCCGCTTTGTCCGAAAAAACCCAGTCGAACATCAAGGGCCAAATCGCGTACGCATCGATCGCACAGGTCGGGTTCATGTTCGTCGAACTGGCCTTGGGATTGGAAACGCTGGTATTGATTCATTTTCTCGGCAACGCCTTTCTTCGCTGTTACCAGTTGCTGGTGTCGCCGTCGGTCGTGGCGCATTTGTTGCGCGTCGAAGGTTCGACCGATGGCGGATTTTATATCGACCGCACGCCGAAATTTCGCTTTTTGCCGGCTTCGTTACGCAACACGTTGCCGGAAGTATTGCAAAACACCTTGTATGTCTTTTCGTTGCAGGAAGGCTATTTGGACATCGTCGTACGCGGATTGCTTTGGACGCCGCTGAAACGCGCCGGGGCGAAAATCAACGCGATCAATCCCTGGACGAAAGGGCTTACCGTGTCCGTCGTTTTAATCTTGTCCGCATTCGGCATCGACCATCGCTACCCTGCCGTTTTGTTGTCGGTGCTCTCGGTACTCGCTTCGTTCAGCGCTTTCGGGTACAAGCACAACGCTTTCGGCGTTTGGAATGCGATCGGGCTGAGCTCGGCTTTGGCGGGCACTGCCGTCCTGTTCTTGGAGCCGGATAGATGGACCGGTACCGTATTGTTCGCCACGGGCATCGTACCGGCATGGCTGATGGGGCTGTATGTCTTATCGAAAATGCTCAAACTCGGCCGTTTCGACGGATCGCCTTTCGTATACCGCGCTCTAGCGGAAACGGAACCGAAACTGTCGTTACTGTTCTTCCTGAGCTTTTTGGGGCTTACCGGCTTTCCGGTATCGCCGGCTTTTCTCGGCGAAGATCTTTTATTGGCGCATGCCGGCCGTCACGCGCCCTGGTTTGCATTGCCGATCGCACTTACTTTCGTCATCAACGGTATTGCGGCCGCCCGGATCTATCAACGTCTTTGTATGGGACGGCCGAGCGAATTGAACGATTATTCCGTCGACATCTCATCCGACCAACCCAATCGTTCCGCACCGCTTGAGACGCTCGCTCAACCATCCTCCGAATAACCGAAACGAAACGTGTGATGATAAAAAATCAACCCGATAGAAAATAATGGAGAAACTTATGCTCGAAACCGGCAAAACCTATCGAAAGGCGGCGATGACGTTGCTCGGAATTTTAACGGCAACCTTGGCGATGCCGGCTATCGCGGTCGACCAGTTCGGCGGCGACATGTTTGGTGTATGGGGTGCGTTAATCATCCAAGGCAACTTCAAATCACTAAGTCCGATGCTCGATAAATTACAATGGCAGCTTATGAATCAAACTCGTACCCGAGACGATTCGCCTAAGGGCTCTCGTTTTACCGAAAATTTATTGTTCGGCCAAATTGGTTATCGGCTGAATGACGATGTTTCCCTCTGGCTCGGCTATGTCAACGACTGGATTGATCCGTTGAATAAACCTTTCTATCAGGAAAGCCGGCCTTACCAGGATTTGACCTGGAACCACGCCATCGGAGATTTCAAGCTGACGAGCCGGACCCGCTCCGAACAGCGCATCAACAGAATGACCGGAGATACCGGTTACCGCGCGCGGCAATTGGTGCAAATCAGTCATGATTTGCCGATCGGAGGTTTGAGTGTTTATATCGGCGACGAAGTATTTTTCTATCTGAACGAAAACGGCTTCGGTAAACGCGGATTATCAGAAAACCGTATCATGAGCGACCTAAGTTACCAAATCACCGATCATTTCGGACTCGATTTAGGTTATTCAGGCCAATATATCGATACGACTACCCTCAACAATCTATTCACTCATAATATGCAAGTTAATCTACGTTATAAGTTTTAAAAATCGTTGGAAGCCGTACCGGAATTTTGGAAACTACACGGGCGTTCCGCCGATCAAACGCAGACTATCGATACAATTAGGCAAGCTATTGACTGATCGTCTTATAATGAAACTTCAAACAATTTTGTGTACTCGCATCAAATGAATAACATTTTATACCGTCCGGTTGTGATTATCGGAGCGACGCTGGGTTTGTTCATCCTGATCGAATTGCTCGCTCTCGGCGGCATCACATGGCGCAATCTGCATCGAATCAACGTTATCAAACAAGATATAGCCTACGGCCGACAGCTACAAGAGAGGATTTTCGATCTGTATTTGAATCAATTGGATAATATTTCGTGCGCACCGCTTTCGATCCGTCACGACCCCGATCTATTGAACGGTATTATCGTTAGCCTCGAAGCGCAATATCCGGATGCACAGGAAACAAGGGAGTTGATCGAAATCAGCAACAGGTTGTCGTTATCCGATCCCGCACAATACCACCAGGACTTGATGAAGACATTAAATCTTGCCGGCATTTTTTTCAATCGCCAAATCGACGAAGAAAAGCAGCTACTGAATCAAGTTTATACCGATAGCGAATGGGAGCTTAATTTCGCTATTATTTTTCCTGCCGTCGTTTTCGTAACTTTGTTGTTACTGGACCTGCGCTTTTGGCGCAAAAAAATATTGGCACCATTGAACGCATTGAAGGAATTGTTGTCGCTGTTGGCGGACGGCAAGCCTCAGCCGATTGAATACCGGAATATCGAACCGGCATTGGACCCCCTGTTTAGCAACTACAACCGTTTGATCATTCGACTCGCCGAATTGGAGCGCGAACATCAAAACCATACGCAATTATTGGAACAAAAAATCCGTAGCGCAACGCATACTTTGCTCGAACAAAGCCAAAGTCTTGCTCGGTCGGACCGTTTGGCGGCAATCGGCGAATTGGCCGCGAGTACCGCGCATGAATTGCGTAATCCGTTGGCCGGCATACAAGCCGCATTACGCAATATCCAGAATGAATGCACCGAAGCCGAATTGTCTCTGCGTCTGCAATTGGTCGTCAATGAAACCAAACGAATGAATCAAAGACTCGATGAATTATTGTCTCTCGCCAGGCATAAGCCGGAGGCGCCTAAACCGGTCGACCTCGACATCGTCATTAGCGAGTTGCTGACCCTACTTAAATATCAGGTGAGCGAAAATATTAAATTCCAAAAGCATATCGATCAAGAAATCAAGCCTTTACTGCCTGAAACCGAATTTCGCCAAGCGCTGCTTAATTTATTATTGAACGCTTGTCAGGAATTATCCGGGGTCGGTGGAACAATCAATGTCCATACCTATGTCGAAAACGGTCGATTGTTCATCGAAGTCCGCGACACGGGCCCCGGTTTTTCCGAGCAGGTGCTGACCCAGGGCTTCCGCCCTTTCGCCAGCACACATGAACAAGGTACCGGGCTGGGCTTGTCGATGGTACGCCGATTTGCAAAGTCCCTTGGCGGCGATTTGTCTTTAAGCAACGACGCGCAAGGGCATGCGTGCGCGGCAATGAACCTTCCGTTCTAAACCATGCACAATAATAATCTGCTCCTAATCGAAGACGAGACCTTGCTGGGTAGCGAGTTGGCTCGTTTCTTCAGCAAGCAAGGCTGGAACGCGGTCGTTGCCGATACACTTGCTAAAGCCGAACATCAATTGATCGATCAATCTTTGGATCCGTCGGTCGTAATCTCGGATATGAATTTACCCGACGGCAATGCCTTGGCGTTTCTGGAAAAAATCCGTCCCAACATCGGCCAAACCGAATGGTTGTTTTTAACTGGTTACGGTACTGTGGCCGATTCGGTGAAGGCGTTAAGACTGGGGGCCTACGATTTTCTCGAAAAGCCCTGCGATTTAGACCGCTTGAATATGCTAGTCGAAGGCGCGGCGCGAAGCGCTAGAGCCCAGCGGCGCTTACACCAGGAGACGAACCTTCGTCATAACCGCTATTCGCTCGATGCGCTGATCGGTAACAGCGCATCCATTCGAAGATTGAAGGACATGATCGACCAATTGGCGAAAGTCCGTTTCACCAGCTTGGTGATTACCGGCGAGACAGGTTCGGGCAAGGGCCTTGTGACCCGTCTGTTGCATTATTCGGGACAACGCGCACAAGGTCCGTTGATCGAGTTGAACTGCGCGGCCATTCCGAAAGATTTACTGGAGTCAGAACTGTTCGGTTATGAAGCCGGCGCATTTACCGGCGCGAAGAAGCGCCGTCACGGCCTGCTCGAACAAGCTAACACCGGCACCTTGTTTCTGGACGAAATCGGCGAGATGGATCTCGATTTACAGGGCAAGCTGCTCAAAGCGGTCGAGGAATTCAAATTCCGCCGTCTTGGCGGCGAGCAGGAAATCAGCGTCGATTTACAAATCATCGCGGCAACTAACCGGGATTTGCTGGAAAGCGTCGAGAAAGGCACTTTCAGGCGCGACCTGTATCATCGTTTGAATATCGTCAACCTGCATATTCCGCCTTTGCGCGAACGAAAGGAAGACCTTCGCGAGCTGGTTTGGCAATTCATCGCCGAAGGCAATGCCCGAACCGGAAAAAACCTTGCCATCGTCCATGAAAGCGTCTGGCGAAAGCTTGAAGCCTATGATTGGCCCGGCAATATTCGGGAATTGCATAACGTCATTGAACGTTGCGTACTGCTTTCCGATAGCGAAGTATTCCCCGAGCATTGGCTGCAATTGCCTAATTTACCGTCAACGAAATCCAACATCCGCGAAGACGGCATATTCATTCCGCTGGACGGCAGCCTGTCTCTGCAAGACATCGAAAAACGAATCATCGAAGAGGCTCTGAACCGCTCCGACATGAACGTAACGGCGGCGGCAAGGTTATTGAACGCAACCCGGGAAACCTTGCGTTACCGGGTTCAAAAACATCACCTGAAGTACATCAACGAATAATACCTCTACTCGAGCGAACATACGCCTTAGGATTCGGTCATAAATAACTTCCCTATTTTTAATGCAAAGAAGGCAGGTTCGGTAGCTCGATTGACAGGTGTCGGCGGCAGGGCAGATTTTTGCTCCTGCAAAATCTGCATTCATGCCATCCATGGCAATCAGATTCCGCCGTCAAGACTACATGAAAGTATTCACCCAGCACCTAAATTCCATAAGCCATTGGCTATGGTTCGCTCCCTTAGATAATTTAAGTGCTGGGTTCACGGCGTTCTTTGACGGAGACCGGCCCCGGCACCGAATTTTGATCTACGAGACGGTAATTATTCACACCCCCTATCATTCCTACGCTCCAGCGTGGGAATGCAGCCCGAGACGCTCTAGCGTCTCGTACCCGCTAGAGCGATACTCAGGCATTCCCACGCAGAGCACTCATCGTTATAGATAAGTCATAAATTATCCTTTTGCAATCTTAGCCAATGTGGCCTCGATACCATTTATTGTCATTTTACACTCTCGGCCTCGAAATCGCGATCTGGGGATCGCTCCCACAGAGCATCTGACCCTTTGTGGGAGCGACGCCTTCGTCGTCCCTCACCTAATGCTAGGTGAGGGAAAGCCATTGACTTTCAACCTAAAAATAGCAGTTGATAAGTGTTGTAGACCGTTCGTACTGAGCCAAGTCGAAGCATGAAGGGTCTACAACACTTACACCGGATTGGTGAAACCTCAAACTACCGTTCCCAGATATTCGATAACCTCTGTTCAGCACCTTTACCAGTACTTGTGTATAAAGATGAGCGCAGAGCATAGGAACGAGAATGGCCGTGGGACTGAATGCTTACACGAGATGAACATACAAACGCTGATACCCTGAAATAAAAATCCGATAGTATTCCTGCTCCGTAATGCCGTGTGAGCGGCCTTCTAAATCTCAGTTCTCTACGTGTTTTTTCAGGCCGGCCAGGCCGTTTTTGAAATAATGCGTCATCGCCTTAACCGCCGCTTCGTCGCTTAGATGTTCCGGCGGCGTGTTGCCGGTGTCACCTCGATAAAAACGGCTTTTCAAAATCACGATGCTACTGCTATCGGTCTCTCCTGGCGTCACCTGCAATTCAATCGAATAAGAACTGACCGGCAACGCTTTGACGTTTTCCTTGTTCAAGCGGTAACTGTATTCTCGGTTTTCGTCGCTGTAATAATCGAGCTCATCGACGAGTTTTTCGCCATCGGTAAAAGTCAGCGTTCGCTTGCCGCCTGATTCGTGCTTACCGTCGCCCTCGCTTTTTTGTACATCTTCATGCCAATCCGCGATTGAACCGAATTGCTTGACCGCATCCCAAACCTTGTCCGCCGGCGCCTCGATGGTAATACTCTCTTTGGCTTTTTGCGGTGTCGGTCCGTGCGCCAAGGCGGCCACTGGAAAAATCAGGAAATTGAATAGAATGATCAGTAACTGTTTCATAGTCGATAATAAGCAAAAATTAAATAATCTATTATCTGCCAACACCCAGTATCGGCATTGAGTAAACTTCCTAATATTCATTAGGATTTTTTCCGAGCTCACCCCATACCCATCCCGCAGTAAACACATATAACCCGAATGCAGCATAGCGAAGTACGGAAATGGCGTGGCTTCGAACCTCCCCGGATTGCGCGACTCTCCATCCGGGCTACGCCTCTTTCCTCTTTCCTCTTTCCTCTTTCCTCTTTCCTCTTTCCTCTTTCCTCTTTCCTCTTTCCTCTTTCCTCTTTCCTCTTTCCTCTTTCCTCTTTCCTCTTTCCTCTTTTCCCTTTTCAAAATTCCTTCCCAAGCTGTCGACGAATTGGATTATACTCAGATTGCTCACAAAAACCCGAGCCACATATACGTACCGAATGCTCGGTTTATTTCCGAGCTCACTTCTCCAGCGCAAAAAACGACTACAACACAATGAGGAGAGAATACTATGGACCTTTTAAAAGACCTGGAAAGCCTGTCCGACAAAATCAAACAACAACGCGATGAAATCGCTGTTCAATTAAACCTTGCCGGTAAGGAAGCGAAAGACGAATGGGAGCATGCCGAAAAAAAATGGACCGAATTAAAACACAAAGCAGAGGAAATCAAAGACGATACCAAGGAAACTACCGAGGAATTAATATCGGCGACCAAAGTCATTGCCGATGAACTGACCGAAGCCTATCAACGTATCATTGATCGTATTAAGAAATAATCGAAAACACCAGCCGGTGGACTGCTCAAACTGTCCACCGATTCAGCCTAGACCATCACAATTAAAACCGTCCCAATCAGAGCTGGCTATGAATAAACTCACTTTTCTCGGCGCCACCGGCCAGGTGACTGGCTCCTGTTATCTCTTGGAATCGAACAATAAGCGCATTTTGATCGATTGCGGTATATTTCAAGGCGGCAAAGCAGCCGACAAACAAAACCGATCCCGATTCCCGTTCAAACCGTCGGACATCGACGCGGTCGTGTTGTCGCATGCCCACCTGGATCACTCGGGACGTCTGCCGCAACTTTATAAAGACGGTTTCAGAGGCGATCTTTTCCTGACCGAAGGCAGCTTTCATCTGCTAGACCTATTACTCAAAGACGCGGCCTTACTGCAGCTGCGCGATACTGAGTGGGAAAACAAACGGCGTCAACGTTCCGGAAAAAAATTGCTCGAACCGCTCTATACGCTCGAAGATGTCGAAGCTCTGTTGCAACTTCGCCAGCCTACCGCCTATCGCGAACCCACTGAAATAGTACCTGGCTTGTCGGTCACCTTTCATGATGCCGGACACATTCTCGGATCCGCGATTGTAGAATTGAAGTCAAGCAAAGGGCCACAGCAAAAAACCTTGGTATTTTCCGGCGATCTCGGCAATCGGCATTCGCCTTTATTGTACGACTCGGACCAACTCACCAAGGCGGATATCCTGTTATTGGAATCGACTTACGGCGATCGCGATCACAAACCATTAGATACGACGCTCGACGAATTACGCGAAATACTCATCGCAGCTCAAGAAAACGGCGGCAATGTGATCATTCCATCATTCGCGGTCGGACGTACCCAAGACTTGATTTATTGGCTCGGTAAACTTTATCGGGAAGGCGCGTTGCCGCAACAACAAGTCTTTCTGGACAGCCCGATGGCGATCGAAGCCAGCAAAATTTACGACGATCATAGCCATTTGTTCAACGACGACGACCCCGAATTCAAACACATCGCCAAGCGCAAAGACGGCTGGCAAACTTGGCTGCCGAATCTGGTCTATTCCGAATCGACTGAAGACTCGATGGCGATCAACCGCATCGCAGGCGGCAGCATCGTCATAGCCGGCAGCGGCATGTGTGCCGGCGGACGCATCCGCCATCATCTGAAATACAACCTCTGGCGTCGCGATGCGCATGTCGTGTTCGTCGGATTTCAGGCTCAAGGTACCCTCGGGAGAACCTTAGTCGAAGGTCAGAAAGACTTGAAGATCCTAGGCAGTAAAATCCATGTGCAAGCCACGATTCATACGCTCGGCGGCTTAAGCGCGCATGCCGACCAAAGCCAACTGCTCCGTTGGGCCTCGGCATTCAAAGACCCGAAACCCCGGCTGTATTTGATCCACGGCGAACTCAACGCCTCGCATTCGTTACGCACATGTTTTCACCGTACCGGCTGGGACGCTATGCTTCCCGAAGTCGGACAAACCATTGAGTTTTAATTTAGGATTTGGTTATAAATAACTTCCCTATTTTTTGATTTAGGGTAGGCTGGTTCGGTAACTCGATTGACAGGTGTCGGCGGCAAGGAAAGCCGCCGCCAAGCCTACAAGGATGTATTTACCCAGCACCTAAATTATCTATGTAATCAATCATGGCCAATAGGCTATGGAATTTAGGTGCTGGATTTACGGCGTCCTGTCAAGCGAGTTACCGAACCCGCTAGAAAGCTCATGATTCCAGGAAGCTATTTATCACGAAATCCTTAGACAACGCATGATGAATCCTCTCGATAGCCGATGACCCAGCCCCTCTCGTTAAGCAGTTCTTCCGAAAAATTCGGTCTCGCGCCCGGCAGCGTCATCCATGTTGGCGAAAGACTGGAAACGACCGGCAAAATCAAACTAATCGAATTCAGTAAAGACATCTTGATCGAACAAGAGATCAAGACCGTTTCGAAATTGATTCCGCCGAAAGACAAACCCACCGTATCGTGGTTCAGCATCACCGGTCTGCACGACGTCGAGTTGATCGAACGACTGGGGAAAGAGTTCACGATTCATCAACTGGTACTGGAAGACATTGCCAATACCCATCAACGGCCTAAAGTAGAGGAGTTCGACGATATTATTTTCATCGTGCTCCGGGTCATACGATTCGACGCGGAATCTCTGACTTTCGATAACGAACAGTTCAGCTTAATACTCGGCAGTAATTTTATCTTGACCTTTGAAGAATCGGAGTCGGATCTGTTACACCCGATAATCCGCAGAATACAAAACAGCCGGGGAAGGTTTCGTAGTCAGGGGGCGGATTATTTGAGTTACAGCATCATCGACTTGGTCGTGGATCACTATTTTTTGATCGAAGACAGCCTGGATGAAATTGTCGAAGACCTCGAAGATCAATTGCTTCTTTCGCCTTCGCCCGACATGCTGAATACGATTCAAAAGTTGAAACGAGGCATGATTTTCGTTCGACGAGCGGTATCACCGCTTAGAGAGGTTTTGAACGGTCTGCTTCGTTCGGAATCCGACCTAATCCGCGATACGACCAAAGTATATCTGCGCGACGTTTACGACCATACGATTCGCGTCGCCGAGGGACTGGACACTTACAGGGATTTGATCGCCGGATTGCTGGAAATCTATTTGTCCAGTCTCAGCAATAAAATGAATGAAGTCATGAAGGTGTTGACCGTTTTTGCGACGATTTTTATACCGCTAACCTTTCTGGCCGGCGTTTACGGCATGAATTTCGACTACATGCCGGAACTAAAGTGGGCATGGTCTTATCCGGTATTCTGGTCGATTAGCATCGCTACAGCAGTTGGCTTGTTGGTTTTCTTCCGGCGAAAGAAATGGTTGTAATACAATAACGTTCATGAAGGCCTAGTCATCGCCCCGGCAAATGAAAGTTCTCTGGTGATGGAGGGTGCGGTCACTCCGCCCGACAGGACGCCGTGAATACGTCCATGTAGGCTCGACGGCGGCTCCCTGCCGCCGACGCCTGCCGGTCGAGCAACCGCACCCTCTCCGGAACCGGAATTGCCAGAGCGGAGATTTGTATATCGAAAAATTAGATAATGAGTCTAAATCCACAAACTTTCACAGTAATATATTGGTATCACTGGAAATACCCCCCCTTCTTGATCAACTTAGCTTGTTTCATCAAAGCGCTAAAATCGACCTTCTTAATTATGACATTTTCCAAATTCAAACAATCGGAGCTTCAGACCACTCATAAGCTTCATTCATCGGGTCGAATTCATGCTGATATTGCTCAACGACGTCGGCGGCATTGTCGGCTTTACCGAATCTGGCTATATGAAACAACGCCTCGCCTTCGGTAACGATCGGCAGATTAGTCTTGCCGATGATAATGCCGGAATTCTGCGCGGTAATATTATCGTCCTCAAGATAAAAAGGATCGCTGACCGCACCGAGCGTTTCGCCTTTATCAACTTTGGCGCCCAACGAGACCATCGCCCTTAACAAACCGCTTTTAGAAGATCTGGCCCAATAACTCGAACGCGCAATGACAGGCTCCGGAAGCCTGCTTTTTCGCTTGGCTGTTTCCTGACGAATCATGCCTAATTGCCTCATTACACGGATGATGCCGCGCAACCCGATTCTGATCGACAGTTCGTCATAGCGTAAGGCTTCGCCGGCTTCGTATACCAATAATGGAATTTTATGTTCCGCGGCGATAGCCCGTAACGAACCATCCCGCACATCCGAATTTAAAATAACCGGGGCAGCAAAAGATTTCGCCAAATTTTCCGTTTCTTCGCCTTCATTCAAATCGGCACGAATTTGCGGCAGATTATCGCGATGAATCGCGCCGGTATGCAAATCGATACCATGCGTGCATTGCTCGACAATTTCATGAAAAAAAATCGACGCCAACCTACCGGCCAAGGAGCCTTTATCGGATCCGGGGAAAACTCGGTTCAAGTCGCGGCGGTCGGGTAAATAGCGCGAGTGCCGAACAAAGCCATAGATATTGACGATCGGTACCGCAATCAAAGTGCCCTTAATGCTCCGCAACGCCGGCGATTGCAGCAAACGACGAATGATTTCGATGCCATTGATCTCGTCGCCGTGTATCGCCGCACAGACGAAAAGTTTTGGGCCGCTTTGCCGGCCGTTAATCACATGTACCGTCATCGGAACAACGGTATGGGTATAAAGATTCGGCAGTGGAATATCCAGCGTTCTGCGTTCGCCGGCTTTAATTTTCTGACCGCCGATGAACAATTCCGCCATGTCAGCCCTTACCTTTGGTCCGAGTAGATTTGCCGAGGCTATCCTTTTCAATAAAACTAATAATCATGCCTGCAATGTCTTTGCCTGTTGCCGTTTCAATGCCTTCCAACCCCGGCGAGGAGTTAACTTCCATCACGACAGGTCCATGATTCGAACGCAGCATATCGACGCCCGCGACATTCAAACCCATCGTCTTGGCCGCGCGAACCGCGATCGAGCGCTCTTCCGGCGTAATCCGAACTAACGATGAAGTCCCGCCCCGATGTAAATTAGAACGAAACTCGCCTTCGCCGCCTTGACGCTTCATCGTCGCTACGACTTTATCGCCGATTACGAAACAACGGATATCGGCGCCGGCAGCTTCCTTGATGAACTCCTGAACCAATATATCGGCTTTCAAGCCCATAAAAGCTTCGATAACGCTTTCCGCCGCTTTTTTCGTTTCGGCCAATACGACGCCAATGCCCTGTGTGCCCTCGAGAAGCTTAATGACGACCGGAGCCCCGCCGACCATTTTGATCAAATCTTCGATATCGTCCGGTTTATGTGCAAAACCGGTCACCGGCAAACCGATGCCTTTGCGGGATAATAACTGCAATGAACGCAGCTTGTCCCGGGACCTTGAAATCGCAACCGATTCATTGAGCGGATAAGTACCCATCATTTCAAACTGACGAAGCACCGCTGTACCATAAAATGTTACCGACGCGCCGATTCTGGGAATGACCGCATCGAATCCTTCCAATGCCGTACCTTTATAATGAATACCCGGCTTTGTCGACGTGATCTCCATATAACAACGCAACACGTCGATGACTTCAATTTGGTGGCCCCTTGCTTCCGCCGCTTCTATCAGTCTCCGCGTGGAATACAACTTAGGATTTCTGGAAAGCAATGCAATTTTCATGAAACGGTAATTTTCCTCATGTTCATCGTCAATTTTATTAATTATATTCAAGCCGGCATATTACACAGTTTTTCGTCGCATAGGATAGTCTGTGAACAACAAATAAGAAAACTATTCTGCGTTTTTGAACTGCGCCTGTATATATTCAGTCCCAAGGCATTCTCGTTCCCATGCTCTGCGCTCGCCGTTATACACAAGTATCGGTAAATTTGCTAAACAGAGGTCGCCGTATACTTGGAAGCGGTGCTGTTTGATAAATCTGCGGATATTGAACATCAGTGGCTTCGAAATCGCGACGAAGGCGTCGCTCCCACAAGGGGCCGGATGCTCTGTGGGAGCGATCCCCAGATCGTCCCTCACCTAACGCTAGGTGAGGGAAAGTCGGGAACGTTGGGCGACAAAAAATGGTATCGAGTCCTCATTGGCTAAGATTGCAAAACGGTAATTCTTGACTTATGTATAACGATGAGAGCTCTGCGTGGGGGAATGCCTGAGTACCGCTCCAGCGGTACGAGACGCTAGAGCATCTCGGGCTGCATTCCCAAGCTCTGTGCTCATTGTTATACATAAATTGTAGGGTACGCTATGCGTACCTAAGGTCCAAAACCCTACCCAGATTAACCATAAAGGCTTGAGTTAATATTGGCGGGACCCATACCCTATCAAATGATGGACGCCTACGGCAAAAATCCGTCTGATCTCGGCTGGTGAAGCAACTCGCCGGAAACGTCAACAATATGAGAACAAATCCAGATAAGGAGATGACGATGTCAACACAGATACACGATAAGGAAATCGACTTTTCCGGCGACACACTCGAAAGCTTATACCGTAAAAACGCGCAACTGCAACAGCCGATTCACCTGAAGAGCAGCGCCCCCTCGCAGCGTTAGCCAATGCCAAGGGCGTCGATCTCTCGACATTTACGAATGAATTGCTGAAAAAGGATATTGAGCTGATTCAGATGAGCCGCTAAGCCAATAGCGAACGATACGATTCACCCATTAGCCAGTCAAAACCACGACTAAACCGATAATCGGTTGAAGACATTGGCTCACAAAGACAGTGAATTCAACAAGCCAAAATATGCTTGAAGGATTACTTTGGCTTATTGACTACGACAGGCTAATGGGTAACTCCTTTGAGGTTAACGGCCTACAGGCCACAACGGACGACCAAAACCGCTCGCTTTCGATTTTAGGCCAGATCATCCAAATCCAGCCGTAGCGCCTCGGCGATTTTTTTCAATACCGCTATCGACCCCGTCCGCTTTCCGCCTTCGATTTGGGCGATAGTGGCTTGCGCCAAACCAGATTGCTTTGCCAATTCCGATTGGGTCAGGCCGCGATACTCCCGCCATACCCTGACCTTATTTTCATCCAGCAGCCGGTAAACCACATCGGCAGGAATACACTCTTCATCGCGCTTAATAGCTTCATCATAAGCTTTAATATCGTCCAGCATTTCGGCCTTTTCCAACAATGTTTCATATAAATCAACCGGCACTACGGCATATTGTTTATGGCCGTTTTTCTCAATAAACTGCACGCTCATTTGTATACATCTCCTCGGCTGCCAATTTTAATCACATCGATCACCAACACATCGTCTAATTGTCGATAAAGCGCCCGATACCCGCCCACACGCAAGCGCAAACCATCGCGCCCTTCCAGCTTTTTAATATCAAGCCCAGCCTCTTGTCCAACAGCAATCCGACCGAATGACACGACAAATTTATCCCTTATTTTGACGGGTAGCTTAGACAACCCCTTAGCGGCATCTTTACGATAGATAATCCGATACATGATCAAATTATAGCAAAACGCTATAAATCTACAATCGCATAAAACGATTAACAGTCCGCTTCGGCGGGTTTTTATCGAGAGATAGGAGAGATAGGTTCAAGTCTTGTAATTTGCATCAGGTCTTTTATGCAGTCCTGTATTTGCAAAATTCAAGACCTGCCCCTGATGTATGCGCATCACCTGTCGGCAATGTCCACACCGTATGCAAATGATCCGGAAGAATAACAATTGCATCAATAATGAATGGTCGTTCTGCCCGTACAGAGCGAAACGCCGTCCGCAGCAGATCCACATGCCGCACCAACACATCCGAAGTACGATCCCGCAAGGTTACCGTAAAAAAATACGAGAAATATGGGGTCAGGTCTTTCAATGGTGCATGATTGAAAGACCTGACCCCGTAACCCCCTTGCTATTTTAATTGCGCGCAAAGTTCAGTTTATTTCTAATTCTTGTTTTCGCTAGACCCACTAAGCCAGTGCCTAAAAGAAGCATAGTCGAGGGCTCTGGAATATTAGATGACTCTGAAACAGATGCTACTTCAAAAATAGCCAAGTCGCCACCACCGTTAAATGGGGCTGAAACACCTGATAGTCGTGAGATTGATCCCGAAGTCGATCGTTTCCATAACCCTGTTGTGGTTAATGCAAAAAGATTGCCTAAGGAATCGTATTCAATATCGGCTATCGGATCATTGAAAACACCATCACCCAAAGATACACCAGTATCTAAATTAAAATTGCTAAAAACATTTGAATTATCCGTTGAGCTTACGGTGATCACTCCCGACGAAGAAATAGCCAAGTCGCCACCACCGTTAAATGGGGCTGAAACACCTGATAGTCGTGAGATTGATCCCGAAGTCGATCGTTTCCATAACCCTGTTGTGGTTAATGCAAAAAGATTGCCTAAGGAATCGTATTCAATATCGGCTATCGGATCATTGAAAATACCACCACCCAAAGATACACCGGTATCTAAATTAAAATTGCTAAAAACATTTGAATTATCCGTTTGGCTTACGGTTATCATTGAAGCATAGGTTGTTACGGATATTGTTGATGTGATGATTACAGTTGCTAAACTAGTTAAAAAATTTTTTCTCATTTTTCTTTCTCCGTAGATTCAAGTCATATCGTTAAACGCTGTGTTAAAACCCTAACGAGCATGTCTAGTACTTAGTCATTTTTATATTGGTGGGCCAGGATGCGAAAAACAATTTAGTAATTCAGTGACTTGTAACAACCAAGAACCGACAAAAGAAAATAAGGGTTGTGCTAGTGTTCGTTGACACTTAAGCTGTGAGAGTCATGAATTTTACATATCCAATATCCCTCCAAACAGGAGCAAGTTGAGTCTAATCACAAAAGCAAGCTGACTCATCACCCAAAAGAGCCATCCACTCCAAAAAAATGGGCCATTAGACCCGATTTAGTGCTGTTGACAGCGAAGAAGGTGTGCCGAGTTAATCAGTGCGACCGATATGCTGGCGCCACCAGGCGGCAGCCTGCCCGCGGGTTGAAAGGTCTAGTTTGTTGAGGATATTGGAAACGTGGCGTTTCACGGTGTGGGGGCTTAAATTGAAAATTTTGGCAATTTGCTTGTTGCAGTCGCCGGCGGCTATGCGTTCGAGTACTTCCAATTCCCGCTCAGATAAGTTGTGCGGTGTTTTTTCGTTCAGATTGGTGCAGGATAACGGCGATGTCTGCTGCCAGCCTTCGAGTCTGTGCTGTATATCAAGGTAACGTGTCTGTTTGTCCGGCGGGATTAGTGCGAACAATTCGGTGAGCAACTGGCGTGGCTCCATCAACAACGGGCCAATGCTGTCTTCACGGACGGCCTCCTGAAGCACTGGCTTAAATTCGGCCCAGGCTGCTTCGGCTTGGCCTTGCACTGCCCGCAAGTGGGCGAGGCTGATAGAAGGATTGCCGGTAAAGCCAGGACAACGCCAATGCCGGTAAAGCTTTTTTGCGCGCACCAGTTCTATTTCGGCTTCAGGTAAATTCCCTGACAATAAGGCATGTCGGCCTTTGACCAAGGCCAGGCCGGTGGCGACAAAAGGCCATTCTTCCGGTTGTCGTTTAAGCCACATATGCGGCATCAGTTCGGCCAAACCTTCTGTATCCTGTGCCATCCAGTAGACGCAGGCCAAATTGAATAAAATCGGTCTGCGCCATGCCAGTGCCAAAGCGCCGAATTCGTCGGAGGAGGCGATTTGCAGGTTGCGGTGTTCTATCGCTATAGCCTGCTCGAAATCGTCCTGCGCGGCTAATACCCGGCTGTTGAGTTGATGGAAGTCTAACCAAAGGGCGGGTACGGCCGCCATTCGTTGTTGAAAGCGAGATTGCCTTTCCAGCGCATTCAGAGTTGTAGCGTAGTCACCGTGCCAGAATTCCGGCCATGCGGTATTGGCCATGGCTTCTACCATCCAATGCACGTTTTCCCGTTCGCTCCAGGCGGAGCATAACATCCGCAGATGGCATAAGGGCTGAAGCGTGTTGGGCATGCCGTAAAGAAAAACGTTAAATACATCGCTGATCGCCGGAAACAAGTTGTGAAGATCTTGTTCGGCGGCGGCTATCATGGCTTGAAGGTTGGGTGCTATGTGTGATGATCGACCGATCGCCAAAGCCTGCGAGGCACGTACCGAATGGAAAGCTGCGGACATCTGTGGGTTGAATTCGGTTTTGAGCTTATTGGCCTCTTGCAACACCTGACTACAACTTTTTAGAGCGCCGACGGAATGTAGGCTGCGCCCCAACATGAATAAGGTGTGCGCTAAATTTACCGTATCGCCTTGTCGGCGATACCCGACACAAGCTAATTCTAAGTGCTCGCGCATGCCGAAAGAGTCATAGTGCGCCCATTTACACATACCTTTTAATTGCGCCACTTCTGGCCGGTCATTTTGTATATGTTCGGGTAGCTGATTGAGCCAGCGTTCCAGTAACGCATACCCGCCTTCGGCCATCACCGATGCCGAGCAGCTCTGAATCAAGGTGACGGCTTCATCCCATCGCTTTGCCTTAAGCCAGTGCATAATGGCGAGGGACAAAACCGGCTCGGCTACCGCGGCTTTGGCATGCAGCTCTTCCTTCAGCCCTGGGTAACGTAACTCCAGTTCGCATTTGAGGTAATCACGAAAAAGATCGTGAAGCTTCAGGACGGGCGCCATGTCATCCAAGGCAGTCAAAAACAAATTACGCCGATACAATTCGTCCAGTATAAGGTGAGTTTCGTTGAGGCCGGTGACAGCCTTACATCGGTGCGGGTCGAGTTCGGGCAGAATAGAGCAATGTAGTAAAAATTCTCGCAGTTCTGTCGGCAAATCCGCCAGTACTTCCGCTGCAAAGTAGTCGAACAGATGTCGATCTGCCCTGTTCACCGAAAAATCCGCTTTGGTTTGGTTATTGGCTGTAGAGAACACTAAATTAAGGCCGGCGGCCCAGCCTTTAGTGTGCTTTAATGCTTGCCGAGCCAACACTTCAGGTATAGGTTTTCCAAATAGTGAAGCTCCGAAAGCCATCGCATCGTGTTCATTAAATTGCAGGTCGGCTGTCAGTATTTCGCCCAGTTCTCCATTTGCTCGCCAGCGAGGCAAAGATAAATTCGGCTGGATTCTTGAGCCAATAATGAATGCGCAATGAATCGGTAATTGATTGATTAGGTTGTCCAGTAGATTCAAAGCCCCCCTGTCATTAACACGGTGTAAGTCGTCCATGATCAATACCAAGCGTTGTCCCTGGTAGGTAGATACCGCATTCACTAGCCCATTGACAGCGATTCTAATTCCGTGGGCATTATCCATGCGGGAAGCCAGTATCTGAGGTTCTTCCGACCAAGTTAGCGGAATATTGCGTATCGCCAAAACTAGGGAAACAAACAGCCTGTTAGGGTCATTGTCATCTTCGTCTAATGATAACCAAGTCGTTTCCGTGGGAGGGGTGCTTATTTGAGCGGAGTATTGGGCTAATAATGTGCTTTTTCCAAAGCCTGCAGGTGCTTGTACAAGGGTGATACGGCGATTTTGGATAAGTGAATTTAACCTACCTACCAAGGTAGTACGAGGAGCTATGTTCGACCGTAATTTTGGGGCGCAAAATTTTGTCACGGCAGCGGAACTCAAAGATGTTAGCATACCTATCCCCTGTCTGTAGCATTGGGTTTCGAAATAAGGGGCAGGTCAACATTCATAGCTTTTTTTTGACCCTACTGCCCTGATAATTTTACCGACGGTTATAAAACATAGCTCAAAAAAACCGCTGTCTGTTTACAAAAATTGGCGCCAGGCGTTTTTATAACCGACTAGATAATGGTTAGTCATCAAAAAATAACCATGACAAACCCACTTAAAATTCTCTACAACACGCTTCAAAACATCAAGATATGAACCCTGCCTTCATCATCTTAATATATCCATAGCAGATCAAAATTCGGCACCGGGGTTCTCGTCAAAGGACGCCGTGAACCCAGCACCTAAATTATCCAAGGTAGTAAACCATAGCCGATGGGCTATGGAATTTAGGTGCTGGGTGAATACATCCCGGTAGGCTCTGTGCCAGCATCCATGCTGGTCCCTCACCTAGCGTTCACTGCCATTAAGTTAAGCCTTCTTCCCCCTTTGAAAAAGGGGGATTTATTAGAAAAATCTCCCCCAGCCCCTCTTTTTCAAAGAGGGGAGTAAAACTCCAGGACCTTAACTTAATGGCAGTGTCACCTAGCGTTAGGTGAGGGATCGAGCCCCCGGTGCATCCTTAGGCGCAGCCGAAATTTGAAGTACGAAAGGTATAAATGTTTTGACGTCGGACACCACGGGAAGTCACATAATAGAACGCTCCTGAAAATTCGATTCTAATAGGGTCTGGTCATGAACAAATTATATAGCACCTAAATCTTGAAAGCCCAAAAAATGAGCAATTCCCAATTTGGGGATCAAAAAGGGTGTGGGGTGTGCTTGGCGAGGATGTCGGCAGCAGGGAGCTGCCGCCAAGCCCCCATGGATGGGTTTACGGCGTTCCTCGACAGGCATACCCCACACCCTAAGATCGGCGCAAATGCTCAAACTGGGAATTGCTGCCAAAAAATGAGGGCGAAACAGACGTTAAGTCAGTACAGGATAGTTGCTTGGCATGCGATTCCACGCCTATATTTTCCGATCAATACCGGCTGACACCGGCGCGTTGCATTTTACGCCAGATGCGTGCGCGTAACCAGCGTGTTTCAAAGAGATGTGTATAACGGCAATCGCTAGAGCGTGAAACGATAGGAGGGTCTAAATAATAAAGATATAAGGAGCAATGTCTATAATTGCTTTAGTAGAAAGTGCAGGCGTTCAACAGAACGCCTGCGAAGGGGGAAATCAATTTTTCGATTTTGCGGCAATAAAGCCAATCAATGCCAAAATCACGCTAAATCCATACCATCCAGCCAACGACCACTGCCCGCTAGCTTGAGTAATAATTACCGACTCACTCGCCGACGCAACTCCCAATCCTGCAAAAGAAAGCAGCATTACACCCATTGCAGCTAACAATACTTTACATCTACTGGTTTTATATTGCATAACACCTCCGCCCATTATTGTTATTTCAGCCGCGTTCTATTGTATGCATTTTGAGAACAAAAACCATTGTACGTCAGTACTAAAAAGCCAATAATTTGATACTGTTAAAAAAAACGATGTGACACTAATCAACTTTTCGATAAAAACACCGTATGAATAGTCGAAGCCGGCTCACCCGATCAAATTAAGCGCGCCCAAAAATCATGCTCGTCCGATTCCTCCATTTCCACCGTTGCAAAATCACCGACTTTTAGATGTACCGCGCCGTCGATAAAAACTTGTCCATCGATTTCCGGCGCATCCGCTTTGCTTCGCGCAACCGCACCTTCTTCGACGACTTCATCGATAATAACGGTCTCGACGCGCCCGATCCGCCTACGCAATTTCGCAGCGCTGATTTGCGCCTGATGCTCCATGAACCGGGCTAATCTTTCTTGTTTGACTGCTTCAGGAAGCTGACCCGATAAGTCGTTGGCCACCGCACCTTTAACCGGCGAATATGCGAAACAACCCACCCGATCTAACTGTGCTTCAGTTAAAAACTGTAATAATTGCTCGAATTCTTGCTCGGTTTCGCCGGGGAAACCGACTATGAAGGTACTGCGAATCGTAATCTCCGGGCAAATTTTCCGCCAGGCATTAATGCGTTCTAAATTGTTTTCGGCCGCCGCCGGTCGCTTCATCAATTTCAATATGCGACTATCGGCGTGCTGAAACGGAATATCCAGATAAGGCAGAATTTTACCGTCAGCCATCAACGGGATAACTTCGTCGACATGCGGATAGGGATACACATAATGCATTCTGACCCAGACACCTAAGTCTCCCAAGGCCTCCGCTAATTCATAAAAACGAGTCCGAATCTCCCTGCCTCGCCATTGTCCTGTCCGGTATTTCAGATCGAGCCCGTAAGCACTGGTATCCTGTGAGACGATGAGTAATTCCTTAACCCCGGCATTTGCCAGCCGTTCAGCCTCGAACATGACTTCGTTGATAGGACGGCTGACCAAATCGCCCCGCATCGACGGAATGATGCAAAAGGTGCAGCGGTGATTGCAGCCTTCGGAAATTTTCAAATAGGCGTAGTGCTTGGGCGTCAATTTAATCCCTTGCGGCGGCACAAGACTGGTAAACGGATCATGTATCGGCGGCAAATGCTCATGGACTGCCGCAACGACTTCTTCCAGCGCATGCGCGCCGGTAATTTTCAATACCTGCGGGTGCCTGGCTCTGATCTCCTCCTCTCTGGCTCCAAGACAGCCGGTTACAATGACTCGTCCATTTTCGGCCAATGCTTCGCCAATGCTATCCAACGATTCTTCAACAGCTGCATCGATAAAGCCGCAGGTATTAACGACTACCAAATCGGCTTCCTTGTAACTCGGGGACACTTCATAGCCTTCGGATCGAAGCTTGGTTAATATCCGTTCGCTGTCGACCAAGGCTTTAGGGCAACCCAAACTAATAAATCCAATATGCGGAGCACTCATTAACAATCTCAATAAATTTTTATTCGAAAAACGCGTTACAACAACCTCATTCCCTTACTAAACAAGCCGGGAAAATAGTCGATATAAATGAAATCACCATAAAAAGCAAAGGGTGCTGATTCCAAAAAATGTCATTTATTTTTTACCAAGAAGAGCATGAAGGACTTGAAGATACAGCGTTATCAATTCAAATGCGTCACTAACCATTAACAGCATATGTCATCATCATTATTGCCGCTGGAGTGCTGACTTTGCCTGCCTGCGCAGACGAAGCCAGCACTCCAGCCCCGCCATTTAGCTGTTTCCCAAGCTCCAGCTTGGGTAACAGCATACCTTCATTATCTTCATGGTAATAAAAACAAGCTATAAACATTGTGCTGCATCAGCACCCAGAGCAAAAAAGACTCAAGTGATTGATTGTTTTATTATTTCCTTAATAACCTTCATGGTGAAATGACTTTATTATTTGCCAACGACGCCTCAAATACCGCAATATAAAAGCAGTTATTTACCCGACTCTTCAATATAAGCACCGAAATTCATAATGCGTTGGTAGCGTTGTGCAAGTAACTGCTCGAGAGGCTCAGTCCGTAACTGCTCCAAATGGCGTAACAACGCCTCACGCAAATGCATTGCCGTCGTTTGAAAGTCTCGATGCGCACCACCCACGGGCTCGCGCACCATTTCATCAAGAAAGCCTTGTTCGCGGATACGATCGGAAGTGATGCCCATCGCTTCTGCCGCCAATTGCGACTTGTCGGCACTTTTCCATAGAATCGATGCACAACCTTCCGGCGAGATCACAGAATAAGTGCTGTATTCCAACATCAACAAACGGTCTCCGACACCGATCGCCAACGCGCCGCCGGACCCGCCTTCGCCGATAACAGTGCAAATAATCGGGGTCTTTAATCGCGCCATTTCAAACAAATTTCGAGCAATCGCCTCGCTTTGCCCGCGTTCCTCAGCCCCGATTCCCGGATAAGCGCCCGGCGTATCGATCAAACAAATAATCGGCAAACCAAAACGCTCGGCCATCTTCATGACTCTTAACGCCTTGCGGTAACCTTCCGGCCTTGGCATACCGAAATTCCGATAAATCTTTTCTTTCGTGTCGCGGCCTTTTTGATGACCGATTATCATGACCGGCTGCCCTTCCAGCCGAGCCAAACCGCACACGATTGCAGGATCGTCGGCGTAAGCCCGATCACCGTGCAATTCATGAAAATCGGTAAACATCAAATCGATATAATCGAACGTATAAGGCCTCCCAGGATGCCTCGAAAGTTGCGAAATCTGCCAATCGCTCAACTCGGCAAAAATAGATTCGGTCAATAGTTTACTTTTGTTTTCGAGCTGCTCGAGCGCGTCGGAAATATTAATATCGTTATCAAACTCGACACGACGAAGTTCTCTAATCTTCGCTTCTAATTCGGCGATGGGTTGTTCGAAGTCAAGAAATTTTAGATCCATGATGGTATATATGAATTAATGTTACTGCTCAACAAAAGCAAGCTTAATGAATGGAATACGGATGACGCCGATTAGACGGATTAACGCGGGGCTCTATTGTTTGCATTTGCATATCGCAACTCCATAACGACTAAAATATTTCGTACGCGTCAGCAAAAGCTTCTTTGCTATACCCATCATCGTAGATCAAAATTCGGCGCCGAGGTGTTCGTCAAAGGACGCCGCGAATACGTCCATGTAGGCTCTATGCCAGCTCCATGCTGGCAAAGCCTTTGCTGAACACCCCGGCGCCTCCTTAGGCAATGCCGAAATTTGAAGTGCGAAAGGTATAAAAACGAACTGTTTTTCCGTGTTTATCAGTCGTATCTGTTTTATTTTTCAAATTATAATAACGTCATCCGCGACTAGCCGATTGATTCTTTCCTGAAACGGCCATTTTATCTAAATTCCGTAAATGTTTTAATTTTTCTGCGATTTTAATTTCAAGTCCTCGATTAACCGGCTGGTAATAACGGGTTCCGATCATTTCGTCCGGAAAATAATTTTCGCCGGCGGCATAAGCATCGGGCTCATCATGCGCATAGCGGTACTCTTTTCCGTAATCTAACGACTTCATCAATGCCGTCGGCGCATTGCGTAAATGCACCGGCACGCCGAGACTTCCGCTATTTCGAGCATCGCGCATCGCTGCATTGTATGCCATATAAACGGCATTGCTTTTCGGCGCGCAGGCCAAATAGACCACGGCATGCGCCAACGCCAATTCGCCTTCGGGGCTGCCGAGCCTTTCTTGCGCCTCCCAAGCACTAATCGCAACCGGCAAGGCTCTCGGGTCGGCATTGCCGATATCTTCGGATGCAATTCTCACGATGCGCCGAGCCAAATAAGCCAGGTCGCAACCGCCGTCGATCATGCGGCACAACCAATACAACGAAGCATCGGGGGAACTGCCTCGCACCGATTTATGCAAGGCCGAAATCTGATTGTAAAATTCTTCACCTTGCTTATCGAAACGACGCACACTGCCGCTCAGCACTTCGCCGGCAACAATCTCGTCGATTTTTCCGCTTTCGTGCGCCAACGCCAGCTCGGCCGCGATTTCTAATAAATTCAATAATCTACGAGCATCTCCGTCGGCAGCATCGACAAACTGTCGCTTGATATCGTCGGTCATTTCGATGGCTTGCTCTCCTAAACCGCGCTCGCGGTCGGTCAACGCCTTTTCCAAAACCGTCGCCAAGTCAACTGCTTGCAAGGCATTCAAAACATAAACGCGAGCGCGCGACAATAATGCATTATTCAATGCGAAAGACGGGTTTTCGGTGGTCGCGCCAATAAAATATACCGTGCCGTCTTCGACATGCGGCAAGAAAGCATCTTGCTGAGATTTGTTGAAACGATGTACTTCGTCGACAAACAAGATCGTGCGGCGATTTTCACTTTCACGAATTTTTTTTGCTTCGGCAACGGCATCACGGATATCCTTGACGCCGGCCAACACCGCCGATATCGAGATGAAATGCGCATCGGAATGTACCGATATTATTCGTGCCAGCGTGGTCTTTCCGGTACCGGGCGGCCCCCAGAAAATCATCGAATGCAAGCGGCCCGATGCAACCGCTTCATAGAGCGGTTTCCCGGGCTTGATAATATGCGACTGACCGATATAGTCGTCCAGCCGCATCGGACGCATTCTTTCAGCTAAGGGCCTTAGGGCTTGTTGCAACACGCTTCTTATTCCTCAAAGACATCGGCTCCGGCGGGCGGAATAAAATCGAATACGCCGTCGTCGATCGGCGTGTTGATTTTAAGATTAGAAAAATAAATGCGCGTTAATTGCCCGAAATTGTCACTGAGCTCCATACCGCCAAGCTTGCCCTTATCCAGTCCAATCAGAATATATTTGAAACCGCTGTCCTCGTTTTTAGGCAACAATTTAATCCAGGTCATATCCTCGTCGGCGCCTTGTCCTTCTAAAATAAAGTTATCCTCTAGATCGATATCACCGCTCAACAATAAAGCCGGCGTAGAACCCAGCGACTGATCCATCTTTTTGATCGTCACTTGCTCCAGGTCTTCATCGTAAAACCAAACCTTACCGGCATTGGAAATGATCTCTTGCGTGAAAGGTTTCAGATAATTCCAACGAAACTTACCGGGCCTGCGCAAATAAAACACGCCTTCACTGGCTTTCCGCGCGCGTCCGCTTTCATCAATCGCGACCTGTCTGAAATCCGCGGTCAAAGAATGCGCTGTTTTTAAAAAAGCTCGTAACTGTTCAATTGGCTTATCGTCGGCATGAGCACCTTGCATCACAGCAATAGCCATCAGCAACGACATGAGTCCATACTTGATTCTTTCCATTTCGTTTATCTCATTAGATTTGTTGAAAAATTCGGTTTCTCATTTTAAACGGGGGCAGATTGACTTTTCGTTAAGCAGATTAATCGAGCTGCTGGCTGAGCGGAGTCGAAGCCAATCGCCTTGTTAGCTTCAACTCCGCTCAGCGAACAAGGCTCAAACTGTCCCGGCTTAAGTGGGTAGCCAAAAATTCGTTATCGGGACCGGAGCTGGAGCTACCGAAATAATCGATTTTCCCGAAGGCTGGTAAACATTGTGAGGAGGGAAGATAAACTTGAGCTGAATTAATGCATTGAGGTCATTTCAAACGAAGGCTTAACTATTAAACTTTCATCTTTCACCTACAGCATGCATTCCCACACTAAAGCGATGAGAACGAGGAATCTTGACCAGTGTGACTCCGATACCGTTTATTGTCACCTAAGCTTTTCGGCTTCGAAATCGCGATCTGGGGATCGCTCCCACAAAGCCCCCTTTCACCTTTCACCTTTCACCTTTCACCTTTCATCTTTCCGCATTCAATAACTTAATAACCGGCGCAGTATCCGGCCTGATGCCTCGCCAAATAAAAAACGCTTCGGCCGCCTGTTCGACCAACATGCCCAGTCCGTCTAAACTGCTAGCGGCGCCGTGACTGATGCCCCACCGAACAAAAGCAGTCGGCTCATTACCGTAAGCGAGATCGTAACAAACGCCATTCGGCACCAAAAGACCTTCCGGCAATGGCGGAAGATCGTTGGACAGACTGGCAGAGGTCGCATTCAGGATCGCATCGAATGATAAACCGGCCAGCTCGGCAAAACCGCAACCGTTAATATCGCCCCGACTAGCGAATTCACCGGCCAAATTAATGGCCTTAGAAGCCGTTCGATTGGCAATCACGATGCATGCCGGCTGCTGCTCGAATAGCGGCGAAAGAATCCCGCGCGATGCACCGCCGGCACCAAGAATCAATAACTTTTTTCCGTTTAGAGCAACCTGATGATTGACGATCAAATCGGTCACCAAACCTATACCGTCCGTGTTATCGCCTAATATCGAACCATCCGTCTGAAGCGCCAACGTATTGACCGCTTTTGCCGACTCCGCACGTTCGGTTTTTCGATCGGCGAATCGCCATGCCAGTTCCTTTAGCGGCACGGTACAATTAAGTCCCTGACCGCCCAAGCGGAAGAACTCCGTAGCGGCCGATTCGAAACGATCGGCCGTTACTTCTTGGGCGGTATAAACCAATTCTTGACCGGTTTGCTCGGCGAAAATCCGATGAATAGTTGGTGATTTACTGTGCTTTATGGGACTACCGAATACGGCGTATTGATCGATTTGTGTCATTATAATTGTCTTTTATATTGCCAAACTTCCCAGAGTATAGTCATAGCCACAATGCCGATTGCCGTCAAAAGCTCTATCCAAATTGCCTGCTGCATAAATGATGTCATGACAGCGCACACGCCGAGAAAAATCCCGACCAAACTGAAACGCCAACCGATTCTGATACCGTCCAATATTGTCGATAACGATAAAATCAATAGAATGACGATACCGGCGCTTTTTTCATCGAACACATCGGTTTGCTGAATGGAAAACGCTGCCGCGACAATCAGCATCGACACGCCCCAATGCAGCGTTTGCTCTCTTAAGATATGTTTGATGTCGCTGGCTTTATGCTTCGATTGCAGCCAAGCGATAATCATTGCCGAGATCGCAAAAATGATGATCATGATCAACCAATAGACATAGCCGTCGGCTGGCGAGTAATCGGTAATACCGATACCGGTCATCGAAAGCGCCAGCAACAAAACCAGAATGCCTTCTTCGATCTGAAATTTTCGTTTTTCTGTAAAGAGCGTATCTTCGGACATGAGATCTCTCCGTCTGGCTTAGTGTAAGAATACAGACCCGCCTGTTAGGAAACACCCAGGCATTTGGATTTTAAAAAAGGCTATGTTCGCGTTAGCAGTTGAAACGGTCCTCTTTCCTACTCTAAATAAACCCATTAGGAAATAGCCAATGATTGCTTTCCGATACACTGAGCGTAGCAGAAGGTACGATTACTCGCTTGACAGGACGCCGTGAATACGTCCATGTAGGCTTGACGGCAGCTCCCTGCTGCCGACACCTGTCAATCGAGCAACCGTACCCTCCTTTCAACCATTGGCGTGATATTGAAAAAGGAAAGTTACTAAGAGTTGTATCCTTGGGTTTCATGTTGGCTTTCAGTTCATAAAGTATCAACTATTAACGCGAACATAGCCTTAAAAAAGCGATTACCATGGGAAACTGAAGATAACGAAAATACTGCTTTTGCGTTCTTCATTACGAACAGTCAAGGCAAAAAACTTTTCGTCCCGATTTATTCTTGCAACCACATAGCGGCTTGCTTGGCAAAATAAGTCAATACGGCATCGCAACCAGCACGCTTGAAGCCCAATAACGATTCGAGCACGACTTGACGCTCATCCAACCAGCCATTTAATGACGCCGCCTTTAACATCGCATATTCGCCGCTGACCTGGTAGGCGAAAGTCGGCACGCCAAAGCGGTCTTTCGCGCGGCGTACTATATCCAGATAAGGCATGCCGGGCTTGACCATAATCATGTCGGCCCCTTCCTGCAAGTCCAACTCGATCTCGCGCAGCGCCTCATCGGTATTGGCCGGGTCCATTTGATAACTGTATTTATTGCCTTTGCCGAGGTTGGCGCCCGAGCCCACGGCATCTCTGAAGGGGCCATAGAATGCCGAGGCATATTTAGCCGAATACGCCAAAATACGCGTATTACGGTAAGCATGATTTTCCAAGGCCTGCCTGATCGAACCAATCCGGCCGTCCATCATATCCGAAGGCGCAACGATATCGGCACCCGCTTCGGCGTGCGACAAAGCTTGCTTGATCAAAACCTCGACCGTTTCGTCGTTGATCACATAGCCGTTATTATCGATCAACCCGTCCTGGCCATGAGAGGTAAACGGATCCAGTGCGATATCAGTAATCACGCCAAGTTCCGGATAGGCCGTCTTGATCGCTTTGACAGTTCGCTGAACCAATCCGTTCGGATTAAAAGCCTCGGACGCATCGTCGGATTTTTTATCGGTCGATATAACCGGAAACAAAGCGACTGCAGGAATGCCGAGACTCGATATTTCTCCGGCTTCCCTCAATAATAAATCCAACGAAAGCCGTTCTATGCCGGGCATCGAAAGTACCGCTTCGCGGTTATTCTTACCTTCCATAACAAACATTGGATAGATCAAGTCATCGACGGATAAACGGTTTTCGCTCATCAAGCGACGTGAAAAAGATTGATAACGCATTCTTCTCATGCGTATTAAGGGGAAATTGGTGGTATTATGCGTCATCTTGTCCGTAGGTCTAGGTTAATCTCGTTTGCCGTGCGCCAAGGGGGGCCGTATCTTGCAAAATAGTTCCTGCAAGATATACATCGATCCGACAATATTAGCACGCTTCCGACACCCTAAACCATGTCTTCCTTAACCGATAAAGACTCGGACATGTGTTTGCACATAAGTCTAAGAACTTGAGGTCATTATGAAAACAACACAATACCAACGCATTTTTCTGTTGGCAATATTGAGCTTTTTTGTAAGCATTAGTACATTGAACAAAGCCATTGCCGCCGAATTATTATTGCCCCAACAAGCGATTGCCGAAGCTTCCGACAAACTAAAGGAAAAAATGCAAAATCCCGAATTTATAAAGGATTTTGCACAAATAACGGATTTTGTTGAATCGGCGATTTATCCCCATGTCGACTTTAATCGAATTTCGGCATTGGTACTCGGAAAATACTGGCGGGACGCCACGCCGGAAGAAAGAGCTCAATTCAATAATGAATTCCGAAACCTGTTAGTCAGAACTTATTCTCGCGCGTTTGTCGAATTCAAGGACTGGTCGGTGCGCTTCTTACCTTTAAAAATGGAATCGGATGCGAGTAAAGTCATCGTTAAAACAGAAATATTGCAACCGGGTATTCAGCCAATCGCTGTAGACTACAGAATGGTATTGATCAAAGGAAAATGGAAAGCTTACGACATCCTGATCGAAGGCGTCAGCTTGGTCACGAACTATCGCACGACATTCAATAATGAAATCAGAAATAGCGGTTCGTTGTCAGCGGTTATCGAAACATTGAAAACAAGAAATGCCGAAGCTTTGTCCAAAAACTCGTCGCATAATTCATAATTTATCGCACCGTCGCTATGCGCGCTCTAGCTCGACAGAGCGCGCCTCATCCCAGCAACAACTCATAATTTTGCCTGCACTAACCCAATCCCTAGATGAATTTTAAAAAAGATTCACTATACGCTCACCCTGTCGAATCCCTAGAGGGCTTCCAATTCGACGCTGCGGTAACAGCCGTATTTCCCGACATGATTCAACGCTCCGTTCCCGGCTACCGTTCCATTATATCGGCTATCGGTTTGTTGGCAGGGCGCTTCGCACAAGCCAATAGTCTTTGCTATGACCTAGGCTGCTCGCTTGGTGCGGCAACGTTGGCAATGCGACATCAAATCGAAGCGCATGACTGCCGCATTGTTGCTGTAGATAATTCGGAAGCGATGATCGAGCGCTTTAAAATAATATTGGCGAATGATAGCTCTCCAATCGAAGTCGAAACCCGTTGCGAAGATATCCGCGAAACGCGTCTGGAAAACGCATCGGTTGTGGTCTTGAACTTCACTTTACAATTCATTCCTATTGAAGACCGAAACGAATTTCTCAGCAACATCTATAAGGCCTTATTACCGGGCGGCATTTTAATTTTGTCCGAGAAACTAAAATTCGACGATCCTCGCCAACAGCAATTGCAAACCGAAATGCATCACGCGTTTAAAAAAGCGCAAGGATACAGCGACTTGGAAATCAGCCAAAAGCGGACCGCATTGGAAAACGTATTGATTCCCGAAACTTTTGCTTGCCACCGCCAACGCTTACTGAAAGCAGGCTTCAATAGCGCCGAAGTCTGGTTTCAATATTTCAATTTCGCTTCGATAATCGCTCTCAAATGATTGATTATCAAATCCTTTACCAAACGCTAAGTGACCATGGCGCGGACGTCTGGGCAGACATCCTGCCGGAACAGTTACAAGCGGCATTCAACCCGGCTCGTCACGGCCAACTAACTCGCTGGCTCCAAACCATAGATGACTTGCCCGAACTCTCGCCTTCGCAACGCGTTTTTAATGAAGACACCGTCAAAATCGGCACTGCTAGCGATTTAGCCGATATTTCCCCCGAGGAATTAACAGCCTTATTAAAAACATTCAGCCCTTGGCGAAAAGGACCTTACGACTTATTCGGCATTGATATCAATACGGAATGGCGCTCCGACTGGAAATGGAATCGATTGAAAGCCCATATCAGTCCACTAAAAAAGCGTTTGGTGCTCGATGTAGGCTGCGGAAACGGCTATCATGGCTGGAGAATGCTCGGCGCCGGCGCGGACCTTGTGGTCGGTATCGATCCGTTGATGTTAAATGTGATGCAGTTTCACCTCATCAAAAAACTGGCCGGTGACGCGCGGCACTTCGTGTTGCCGATGGGCATCGAACAAATACCGAATGGTTTAAAAGCTTTCGACACGGTGTTTTCCATGGGCGTACTCTATCATCGCCGCTCGCCGATCGATCACTTGTTGGAATTAAAAGATTGCCTTAGGTCCGGAGGCGAATTGATTCTCGAATCGCTGGTCGTCGACGGCGGCGGACCGAATGAGGTATTGCTGCCGGAGCACCGCTATGCTCATATGCGCAATGTTTGGTTTATACCTAGCTGTGAAGCATTGCAAGGATGGCTGAAACGCTGCGGTTTCAGCAACATTAGACTGGTTGATGTCACGGTAACAACCACGGAAGAACAACGCAGCACCGACTGGATGGATTTTAAATCTCTCAAGGATTTTCTCGACCCAAACGACCCGAACTTGACGCTAGAAGGCTACCCAGCACCCAAACGGGCTATTTTCATAGCGGAAAAATAACCGGTTAACTAATTGCCCTTATTCGTGAAGAATCATTCAACCTAACGACCATCAAGGCCCAACCATCGCCCCGGCAAATGAAAGTGCGTGGCGGTGGCCGGGTTCGCTCCTTCCCAAGCTCGGCTTGGGAAGGCAGTCTCGGAAGCTCTGCTTCCCGTGACGGCAAGCGGAGCTTGCGGAATCGTTTCCCAAGCAGAGCTTAGGAAACAGCGAGAGCCGGCGGTATTCTGCTGCGGGCCATTGTGTTGGCCGCCCAAGAACTTTCACAGTAACACTCATGAAAGCCTGGCAACCGCCCCAGTAAATGAAAGCGCTAGGCGTTTAAGGAGAATAGAGAAAGAGCGAAGCCAGTCGACGATCGAATCTTTCATCTTTCATCTTTCATCTTTCATCTTTCATCTTTCATCTTTCATCTTTCCAAGCTTACCGCTTACCGCTTACCGCTTACCAAGCCATTATCGACCGGCAACGTTACCATGCCGAATGTTTGGATGCTATTTCTTACAAATAACACTCCAAGCAGCCAGCCAAACTTGCGACTGATAAGCATCGACATCTTTCGGAAGGGATCCGCTCAGCGCCATACGAAGTGTTTGGTTGATAATGCCGAAAAAATAGGTATACGCCAAAATCGGCTCGATATTTTTGATTTCCTCAGCCTTAATACCGGCCTGAAGGATTTTTATGATCTTGATGAAGGGCGGCGTTTCCATGAAGGGCTTTTGCTCGGGCAAGAATTCGCGAACTTTAATGACTAACAGGAACTGCATCACATCAGGCGCTTCCTGAGTTAACCTAAACAAAAGACCGACAACTTCGCGCAATTGCTCGGAAGGCTTGGCATTTCGGCGTCGAATGTCATCGATCGAGATACTCAAGCTATCGATGATATTCGCATATAAGGCTTCGGCTACCGCTTGCTTGTTTTTGAAACATTGATACAGACCACTGGTGGTCTTGATGCCGGCCGCTTCGGCAATATCTCCGAGAGACGTATTGAAATACCCCTTCTCGGCGAAAAGCTTTAATGCCGCCAAGAGAATTTCATCCTGAGTGTCCAATTTATTTTTGTTATTTTCTATTTCCTTTTCCATTTTCACTTTTTACAGCAATATCATTATGCTGCCTTTATAAAGTTAATGATTCGTATCGTTTCGGCAATTCGTTCGAGAACCTGCGGGGCATGGCAAGGCTGATTAATCCCGATATTACTTACCGAAAAGTTACATAAAATTCTGAGCACTTCAAACGACCCTGTTTGCGATTATTATGACTATGTACTTCATCGACGCTTAAAGAAAAATCATCGATAAACTGCATCGGAAACCGTCACTCGAGAGCAGACGAAAAAGCAGTCGTTAAGTTTATATACCCATCGCAAATCAAAATACGCCAAAAAACTTCGAAGACGGCTGTTCGAATTATCATATCCCATACGAAGATAAGGTTTTGAATTAAACATCAAACAATTGTTTATTACAACATTCTAGTTTCGATCCGCTACATTAATAGCTAACAGATTTTTTAACCTTCTCCAAACACACTCCATGCGGCTTTCAAATAATTAATCATCGACCATAACGTCAATATCGCCGCCAGATACAGCAACACATATCCGGATGTCTTAACGGGTATACCGATGACATCCTGGCCGTACAATAAAAACCCGATCGCGGTCATTTGCGCGGTGGTTTTCCATTTCCCCAATTGCGAAACTTTGACTTTAGCGCGCTGCCCCAATTCCGCCATCCATTCGCGTAACGATGCAATAGTAATTTCGCGTCCGATAATAATCGCCGCGGGCAAGGCTAAATAAGGCGAACCGTCTTGTTGCACAATCAAAACCAGTACGATCGCCACCATCAATTTATCCGCAACCGGATCCAAAAAAGCACCGAACGGAGTTTCCAAGCTCATCTTACGAGCCAAATAACCATCCAACCAATCAGTGATACCGGCCAAAATAAAAATGATTGTCGAAGCTAAGTTTGCATATTCCCAAGGCAGATAAAACACCACTGCAAGCAACGGAATTAAAAAAATTCTCAGCAAAGTCAGATAGGTCGGAAGATTAAATTTAATGGCCATTTGGGTTATGAAATTGTTCGTAAATTCGTTGCGCCAAGTCCTTACTAATGCCTGCCACACTCGCCAAAGCATCCGCGCTAGCACCGGCAACGCCTTGCAAACCGCCGAATTGTTTTAATAATAATTGTCGGCGTTTCGGCCCCAACCCTGGAATATCCTCCAAAACGGATTGTTTTTTGGTCTTACCTCGCCGCTGCCGGTGCCCGGTAATCGCAAATCGGTGTGCTTCGTCGCGAATATGTTGAATCAACAACAACCCCGAAGCACCGGGAGTGACATCCAAAGGCTGTGACTGATCGGTCAACAGTAGTTTTTCCATACCGGCTTTCCTATCCGGACCTTTGGAAACGCCGACTATCATAACATTGTTTATCTCTAAATCCGCCAATGCCTTTTTCGCTTCGGCAACTTGCCCTTTTCCACCATCGATAAACAAAATATCGGGAGCCTCGTGTTCGCCTTGCTTGAGCCGTTTATAACGCCGGCTAACCGCCTGATGAATTGCCGCATAATCGTCACCGGGCGTCACACCCTCGATGTTGAAACGCCGATAAGCCGATTTTACCGGCCCTTCCCTGTCGAACACAACACATGAGGCTACAGTTTGATCGCCTTGGGTATGACTAATATCGAAGCATTCGAGACGCTTCGGCAATTCCCGGCAACCCAACTCTTCCTGAAGACTCAAAAAACGCGCATAAATACCTTGCCGGTCGGCCAATTTACTTTGCAGCGAATGCTCGGCATTGGCCAATGTCATTTGCAGCCACTTTTGGCGTTCACCGCGTACCTTGGACGTAATTGTAACGGCATGTTTGGCATAAGCTGCCAAAACTTCAGCCAGCAAGCCGACTTCTTCCGGCTCGTGACTGACGATCAATTCATAGGGCACCGTCTTGTCGAGATAATATTGTGCGATAAACGCCTGCAAAATTTTGCCGGGCTCATCTTGATCGGACAATTTCGGAAAAAACAATTTATTGCCGAGATTCTGCCCCTTGCGAATAAAAAACACCTGAACGCATGCGACACCGGCTCGCGTAGCACAGGCAACGATATCGACATCGCCCCGCTCGCCATGCACAAAATGTTTTTCCAGAATCAATCGCAAACGCGCAATTTGATCCCGAAAACCCGCCGCTTTTTCGAAATCCAAGGCCGCCGAAGCATTTTCCATTTTTTCGATCAAACGACCAATCAATAAATCGCCGTTGCCTTCCAAAAACAAAATACTATTTTCGACATCGACCGCATAATTGCTTGTATCGATCAAATCGACACACGGCGCGGTGCAGCGTTTGATTTGATGCTGTAAACAGGGGCGCGTTCGATTGCGATAATAAGAATCTTCGCATTGCCGAACCGGAAATATTTTTTGCAATAATTTCAGTGTTTCCTTGACCGCGCCTGCGCTCGGATAAGGACCGAAATATTGCCCCTTCTTCTTTTTCGCGCCTCGATGAAAAGTAATACGCGGAAAATCCTGCTCGGTGGAAATAAAGATATAAGGATAGGATTTATCGTCCCGCAAACAAATGTTGTAGCGGGGCATGAAACGCTTGACCAGTTGGCTTTCGAGCAACAAGGCTTCGCCTTCGGAATTCGTCACCATCACTTCGATCGACGCCAACTGCGCGATCATCGCCTGCTGTTTCGGCGATGCGGTTTGCGTCCGAAAGTAACTCGATACGCGGTTCTTGAGGTTTTTAGCCTTTCCGATATAAATGATTTCGCCTTTTTCATTCAGCATTTTATAAATCCCCGGCCGACCGGTCAGGGTTTTCAAAAAGGCGGCTACATCAAATTCGGCAACAGGCACAACAACACTCAATGATCGAACAGCCCGGCAATTCGGCGAAAAACATCGTGAAACATTTCCTCGGTCAAACGCTTGGTTTGCACGTTATAACGGCTGGAATGATAAGAATCAACCAGATATCGCGAATTAGGCAAACGATGCAAGCGATTATGGCCGAACGGTGCATCTTTTAATTTTAAACCACAGGCTTTCAAGACGGCCTGATGCGCGATACTGCCCAGCGCCAGAATGACCGTTCCTTCAGGCATTTGCGCTATTTCGGCGTTTAAATATCGATTGCAGGTATTGATTTCCAAACCGGTCGGTTTATTTTGCGGCGGCAGGCATTTAACGGCATTGGTGATGCGGCAAGCGGTTAAAACCAAGCCATCCTTTTGGCCTTCAGAAATGGGACGATTACTGTAACCGAATTGATATAACGCTTGGTACAACAAGATTCCGGCATAATCGCCGGTAAACGGGCGCCCCGTAGCATTCGCGCCATGCATGCCCGGCGCCAACCCGACCACCAACAATTTCGGTTGTTCGTCGCCGAAAGGGGCGACCGGTCGGGCATGATAATCGGGATACTTGCGTTTCACCTCGCACAAAAAATCGTCCAAGCGTCCGCAGTCCCTGCACTCTTGATTAAAAATTTCGTTAGCAGACATCGGTTTGATTTAATAAAAAGCGGGCATTTCACCGAACGCTCATGAGGGTTTGACAATCGCCTCGGCAAATGAAAGTTCTCTGGTGGCGGAGGGCGCGATGTAACTATTCAGTCCCCCGGAAATTAGCGTTCCCACGCTCTGCGCTCATCGTTATACATAAGTCAAAAATTACTGTTTTGTAATCTTAGCTAATGAGGCTTCGATACCATTTTTTGTCGCCCAACGTTCCCGACTTCGAAATCGCGATCTGGGGATCGCTCCCACAGAGCATCCGCCCCCTTGTGGGAGCGACGCCTTCGCCGCGATTTCGAAGCCACTGATGTTCAATATCCGCAGATTTATCAAACAGCACCGTTTCCAGGTATACGACGAACTCTGTTTAGCAAGTTTACCGATACTTGTGTATAACGGCGAGCTCTCTGCGTGGGAATGATAGGGGGGTGTGAAAATTACCCGGCGATAGGTCGAGCCGGAACCCAGACATTCTATTTTTCGATTGAAAAATTCATGGTACTACAGAGCGACGCACTATTTTAAACATCGCCGATTGTCTTATTCCCCGGCAACCGACATGCGCTCGATCAAGACCGAACCGGTGCGGACGTTGCCTCGATAATCGACATCATTACCGACCGCGACGAGATTTTTAAACATATCTTTCAAATTTCCGGCAATCGTAATTTCCTCGACCGGGTATTGAATTTCGCCGTTCTCTACCCAGAATCCGGCCGCGCCGCGTGAATAATCGCCAGTCACCATTTTAACGCCCTGCCCCATCAACTCGGTTACAAGCAATCCGGTCCCGAGTTTTTTCAGCATGCCGGCAAAATCATCGTTTCCGCTATCGACGATCAGATTATGAACGCCCCCTGCATTTCCCGTACTTGCAAGACCGAGTTTCTTCGCCGAATAAGTACTCAACACATAGTCCTTTAAAATTCCTTCCGCAACGACGTCCCGAGCCCTAGTTTTGACGCCTTCGGCATCGAAAGCAGTGCTGCCGAGAGCGCCAACCATATAAGGTTGCTCGTGAATATGCACGAATTCCGGAAATATCCGTGTATCCAATGCATTGAGTAAAAACGACGATTTACGGTATAAGTTACCGCCGCTAATTGCGCCGATTAGCGATCCGAACAAACTGGAAGCCACTTCAGCCGAATACAAAACCGGACATTGCCGCGTGCTCAAACTACGCCCTTGCAAACGTCTAACCGTTCTTTCGGCTGCTTTTCTGCCGATGGAGTCGACCGCCTCGAGCAAATCAGGGTTCCTGGCAACGCTATACCAATAATCGCGCTGCATACTGTTGCCTCGCTGTCCTAACACTGCGCAACTAATCGAGTGACGGCTCGATTCGGCCCCCTTCAAGAAACCTAAACTATTGCCCAGCACCCGAATGCCTTGATGACTAGTGACCGTTGCGCCTTCCGAATTCGTAATTTCGGTTGAATAAGAACGCGCTGCATCTTCGCAGGCTATCGCCAACTCGATCGCTCGATCGGCAGCGAGAGCCCAAGGATGAAATAGATCCAAATCGGGAAATTCGGTTGCAAGCCACTCTTGTTCGGGCAATCCTGCATAAGGATCTTCGCTGCCATAGCGCGCAAAACTACATGCGGCGGCAACCGTTTCCTTGATCGAAGCATCGGATAAATCGGTAGTGCTAGCCGAACCTTTGCGCTGCCCGAAATAAACGGTCACGCCCAAACCTTGATCGCGATGATGCTCAATTGTCTCGACATCACCCAAACGCGCCGTCACCGACAAGCCGCTATCGACACTCAAACCCGCTTCCGCGGCGGTTGCGCCCTGCAGCTTCGCTTCATCTAAAATGCTTTGGACCAAATTTTCCAATCGACTGATTTCTTCCCGGTTTTGCAAAATAATTCTCTACTTAAAATTAAATCGATATAGTCAACGGTAAGCGGGGAACCGAACAACGACCTACTATCTGCTCACAGCTCATTGTTTACTGTTTACCGTTCACTGCTTACCGCTCACTGTTCACCAATCACTAACCATCAGATACTCGTACCGCCGACCGTCAACGCGTCGACTTTCAAGGTCGGTTGGCCGACGCCGACCGGCACGCTTTGCCCGTCCTTGCCGCAGGTTCCGACGCCGCTGTCGAGTTCCAAATCGGTGCCGACCATCGACACTCGAGTCAGAACATCCGGCCCGTTGCCGATTAACGTGGCGCCTTTTACAGGTCGCGTCAACTGGCCGTCCTCGATAAGATAAGCCTCGCTGGCTGAAAACACGAATTTTCCCGAAGTAATATCGACCTGTCCGCCGCCGAAATTTTTCGCATACAAACCTTTTTTGACCGAGCGGATAATTTCTTCAGGGTCGTGCGGCCCCGGCAACATATAGGTATTGGTCATGCGAGGCATCGGCAAATGCGCGTAAGATTCGCGTCGACCGTTACCGGTCGGGGATACGCCCATCAGCCGGGCATTTAACTTATCCTGCATGTAGCCTTTCAATATGCCGTTTTCAATCAAAACGGTTTTTTCGGTAGGCGTGCCTTCATCGTCGATACTCAATGAGCCGCGACGTCCCTCGAGCGTACCGTCATCGACCACGGTACACAAATCAGATGCAACCCTTTCTCCGACCCGCCCGCTAAAGGCCGATGTGCCTTTACGGTTAAAATCCCCTTCCAGGCCATGCCCAATCGCTTCATGCAATAGGATTCCGGGCCAACCCGCCCCCAAGACTACAGTCATGCTGCCTGCCGGCGCATCGACGGCATCCAGATTAACCAGCGCCTGTCGAACCGCTTCTCGACCATATTCCAATGCTTTATCTTGGTCAACGAACATGCCGTAATCGCAACGCCCGCCGCCGCCCATGCTGCCCTGTTCGCGGCGTCCGTTCTCCTCGACGATGACACTCACGTTCATACGGACCAACGGACGGATGTCGGCAGCCAATGTACCGTCTTGATTAGCGACTAAAACATTTTCATGAAGACCGACCAAGCTGATAACCACTTCTTCAATACGGCTATCGAGCTTGCGCGTCTCTCGGTCGACTTTATGCAACAGTTCGACTTTTTGCTGATCCGCTAGAGATTTGAGCGGGTTGACAGAATGGTAATATCGAGGCCACGCGGCTTGCTTGGAAATGGCTGTACGCGCATTTTGTCCTTGTCGGACAATGGCTTTGACATTACCGGCCGCTTCGAGCAAGACCGGCAATTCAATTTTATCGCTATAGGCGAATCCGGTTTTCTCGCCGACGACGGCACGCACGCCGGCGCCTTGTTCGATATTATGACTGCCTTCTTTGATGATGCCGCTTTCCATAACCCAGGATTCGTAATGACTGGATTGAAAATAGATATCGGCGGCGTCGACCGGAACACTGAGCAAACTGCTCATGACTCGCTCGATATCCTGTTCCTGCAAACCTGCCGGCGCAAGAATCGTTTGTTTCGCTATATTTAAAATTTCCATACTGTCTATTATTGCCGTTGATGTTTCGGTATGCCGTCTCGCAATTTCTCATGGAGCATCTGCAGCAACCGGTCTGGCCCGTCTTTTTTAATGTCCTCGAGCGGTTCTGGCGCACCTGGTATGGACGGATTTTTTTCATCTTGTTCAGTCACAATATCCGCAGTAATTTCCGTCGTGGACTGTCCTTCGGATAACTGCAACGAATAAATTCGCTCGATATAATCGTCGTCTCTAAATAACCACCCCAAAAAGTCTTTCGCCTCGTTGTCGTCGGGATCGAAGCGGACATAGTAATAACCCGCATCCCGATCCCTATCGGTAATTTCGATGCGTTGCTGATTTAGGACTAACTCCATTATGAACCAAGCTTTTTCAAAAGGTTTTTTGATGATCAGCTTTTTTCGTAGCGCCGATTGTTCAAGTTCAACTTTATCGCCTAAGCCTTGTTGAATCGATAACGTTGTCAACACAGGATCGACCGATATTTGTAAACTCTGCTCACCCGATGCGCCCTCGAATTCCGGCGGCCGCTCCAAATGACCGGTATCCCGATAACGGACTTCAGTTTCGGAACAGTTCGCCAGAACCGCCGGCCACAACAACACGCCGCAAAATTTAAGGATGGTTCTATACCTTTCGCACTTCAAATTTCGGCAGCGCCAGAGGAGGCGCCTGAGTGTCCGATAAAGGCTTTGCCAGCATGGAGCTGGCATAGAGCCTACATGGACGTATTCACGGCGTCCTTTAGCGGACACCCAGGCGCCGAATTTTGATCTACGACGGGTATATTCGATAGTTTCATGACTTTTTAAGCAATGTAACCTTAAAATTTGATTTTTCAAGAATATTCTCGCAAAGGATTTAGCCGTACATATACCTTTCGCACTTCAAATTTCGGTTTTTAAACCCCTCACCCCGCCCGCTCCCAATGTGGACGAGGAAGTATAATGCCGCAATTTCATGTGCGATGGGTATATATCTTTTGAACTTCGACAGAGGGTGCGCATCGCACACTATTGGACCGGTACTAATGATTCGCGGTCCGTGGAAAGGTGCGCGATGCGCACCCTATGGCTTGAACCTTGAACCTAAATTTAAATTTTTCGATGCTGTAAAGCGGGGAAAGACACTCGAACTTTTTCCAAGCGTTCGTGTTCGATATCGGCGCAAACGAAGCCACCGCCATTCTTATGACACCCTAAAACCGCTCCCCACGGATCGACTATCATCGAATGCCCGAAGGTTTTACGACCGTTAATATGAAAGCCGCCCTGATTCGGCGCAATGACATAACATAAGTTTTCGATTGCTCGAGCTCTCAATAAGACTTCCCAATGCGCGGCACCGGTTTGCGCGGTAAATGCCGAAGGCACCAATAAAATTTCGGCGCCTTTCGCCACCAAATTACGGTAAAGTTCGGGAAAACGCAGATCATAGCAAACCGACAGCCCCAATTTTCCGAAAGGTGTATCGACAACAACGGGATCATGTCCGGGTTCAATCGAATTCGATTCGCGATATTCTTCCTCGGTATCGGGTACGCTGACATCAAATAGATGCATTTTGTCGTAACGCGCAATGCGCTCGCCACGGTCGTTATAAACCAAACAAGCAGCTCTAACTTTGTTATCGTTATCGCCGGCCAAGGGGATCGTTCCACCGACAACCCAAACTTTGTATTTGAGTGCGGTCGACGTTAAAAAGTCTTGTATCGGACCATTCCCGTCGACTTCCTTGATCGTTAACTTATCGGTCTCGCTTTCCCCCATCAAGGCAAAGTTTTCCGGCAATACAACCAATTCCGCTCCGGCATTTACCGCTTCACCTATCAATTTTTCGGCTTCTAAAAGATTCGCCCCCACATTGGGACTCGATGCCATTTGTATGGCGGCACATTTACTCATTTACAGACTCTTGTTTTAATTTTTATTCAGTTTAAGTTTAATTAGAATCGCTCATGCATAACAGCAATACCCAGTTTAAGAAATCTCGCCATGTTTAGGGTGCGGGTGCCTGTCGAGGAACGCCGTAAACCCAGCACCTAAATTATCCTAGGTAGTTAGACATAGCCAATGAACTATAAAATTTAGGTGCTGGGTAAACCCATTCATGGTGGCTTGACGGCGGCTCCCTGCCGCCGATATCCCCGCCTAGCACTCCCCGCACCCTTTCTTTATCCTCAAATTGAGATGCTGGCAATGCCTTGATGTTTTCGTCACTACTGAACCTTATGAACATTAACCTAACGGTCATGAAGGCCAGTCGATCGAGCAACCGCACCCTCTTCGGCACCAGCATTTTTACAGCAGCGTTTTGCATATCGAAAAATTAGATAAGGAATGCAAATCTACGAACTTTCTCAGTAAATTCGGAAATTTAAAGGATTTGGTCATAAACATACCTTTTGCACTTAAAGCCTGGGTGACGCTTAAAAAGGTAGTGGATTCACGACGTCCTTTGACGAACAACCCGGTGCCGAATTTTGATCTACGATGGGTATAACTACCCTGTTTTTATACTCCTCGTATATCGCGAAATCCTTAATCGTTAGTTTCCGTCCAAGGAAAATCGGTAAGTCCTTGCCAGGTTTTGTTAAACAAACCGTCACCTTCATGCAAAGGAATCACCTGCGGCTCTTCCCAAGAACCTATGATTCGATATTGAGACCCGAAAAAAAAGCCTTCCTGGTAATCTTTCGTCACCGCCTTGGCAATCAAGCCTGCTATACGGCCGACAATTGTACCAGCAATGGGAACCGCATCGGAACTTTTAGGCACGACTCGAACTTGTTGATCCAGCGTTTTATCCTTCAAATTGGCGTTCCCGGAAAGCGTTATTTTTGCCGGCACGGCGTCGACTTCTAAGTTTGTAGTGCTGGCAATGCCATCGGCCAAATGAATACGCCCTTTGATACTATTGAAGGTTAACCCTTCCTCGTAAATATCGCGAAAATCCAATTGCAATCGCTTAACCCACTGAGAAAACGCTATGATACCCAATACTCGCCCCAATCCGGGTTCTATGCTGAGCAATCTCCCGTCGTTTAACTCGATATCCACTATACCTCGTAAGCGCTCCAATGAAAATTGATAAGGAGCCGCGTTCCAATTTAGATCGAGTTTTGCGGCAATACGGGTTTCTTTCATACTTTCATAAAGCCCTAACTCATTAAGCAACCGACCGAACTGCCGACCGTCGAAAGTACCTTCCAACTTGGTTGTGGAGCCAAATCCTTGATTGATCCAACGCCCGGTCAGATTCATTGTTTCATTTCTATCGGAAATGGTAAGTCGCTGAAAATGTAAGCCTTGAGGTATGCGTACGGTTCGCAACACCAATCGCCCCATATCGCTTGAGCGCCAAATCACTTTTTCGCTGTCTATATCGAATAACGGTACTTTTTCCATGATATTATCAGTACCACCTTCCAATTTAATGCGGCTCATCGCTGTTAAATCGATAAACTCCATGGTCATCCGTATGCTATCCTCGCCCGATCGATCAACCGGTATACGCACATTCCCCTTGGCCGCCGAACTATCGATTTTACCCACCCAGAAATTGCCGCGGCGCGCTAACATTAAATCCAGCCTACCCAAATCCATAAATTGATTAATTAGCTGACTGGTTTTTATTTTGATTTCGTATAAAGGCATCGACTCGTCTTTTGCAACACCGTCCCTATCGATAAAACTTAGCCATTCTTCGAGATTCATTTTATCGCGATTCGCTTCGAGCTTAATAACCGGAGCATCGGGATAATCCGCTACACCGACCCCGAACAGAAAATGTCCCGAATGCAATGCCTGCCCAGCTATCTCAATCTTAAATGCGGCATTCAGCTGATTATCGTAATTTAATCTAACCGGCAACAAACGCTCGTCGCTCAAGTCAAAAACCAGCGATAAGGGTCGCGACTCGTCTTTATCTTTTCCAAGTCCGTCGGGTAAAATTAGCGACAAGCCTCTCAAACCCGAATTGATCGTCATTTGAGTTGTGCGATTGTCATCGACCGGTAATGCCAACTCTAGTCGGTAATCGGTACTGCCTTCAACAAGCCTCCACCATGGCAACTTAAATTGATTTTGCAGATCCTCAACGGCGCTTTCTCCTGCGACTTTAATCGTGGTTTGTTTCGGTTCGCTTTCGATATCCACTCGAATAGGACTTCCCAACGCTTCTGCTTGTATATTGTCGGCGAAAAAACCCTGTTCATTAAATCTTAAAACCCCTTTGATGTTGCCGACCGGCAAATCGAATGAGTGGACAACGAGCGAGGCGTCATCGAACGTAGCTTCGCCATCGACCTGAACCGGTTTCGATCCCACTAATGGGATATCGAGATCGAGTTTAACCGACGTATTCCCGGAAGGCGTTATTGCGGTTCGCAACGCCCCGACCGGCGAACCGATCGGAGTTCGCTGCAGAAAATCCAACGCGCCGATAATGCTGCCCTCGGCCATGCCTCGAACCAGAAGATTAGGCTCATCATTCAGCATAGGAATGCTTAACTCGGTTTGCCTAATCGAGCAACCTGCCGTTTCGGCTTTTTGGATGTCGACCTTGAGCGATGACCCGTAAAACAGCGCCCGCGCATCGACTTTGGTTAAATTCGGCCATTCCGGATCATAACTCAACGTCATATCGGAAACATCGAACAAGACTTCGAAAACACCTTGACTTTCGGCAAAGGGGTAACTCTCTAACTCGCCGGAAAACAACAATCCACCGCGCGGAATGCTGCCCGATATAAAAGCGCGATCCAACCAAAAGAACGTATCGGGATCGATATTCCCCACCGGAAGGTAATTTTTAACTTGCCCGAGATCGGCAACCGAAAAAGTACTTTGTAAATCCAGTACGGGCGAGGCTTCGCTTTTGGGCAGTGTTAAAAACAAGCGGCTAATCGTTGACGCGACCGGCACATCCAGCCGTATTTGTTTACTGGAAACGACCCACATTTCGGGCGTTTGCCGCCAGTCGATTCGCCCTTGCAGACGCGCGATCGATAGCGCTTGACGAAACACCCCATCCAGCGTTACTTGCGATTGGCCGGTCGTCAATTGCACCATGCCTCGCTCGTCATTGCCGCGGATGCGTCCGGTTAAACCGAAAAATCCCGGCAAGGAATCGAAACCGGAAAATCCTAAACCGGTAAATAGGCCATCGGCGGCAAAGCGTTGACTGTCAAAATCGACAAAAAGCGTAAAATCTTCCACATTTCCGACCAACTTGAGCGCCGTCAAGCGTTCCGCGTGCTCATTCGGCAATAGACCGGGCCAGGCCGCCAGCTCGGAAATATTCGTCATATCCAGACGATGCGCCGACAACGCCAAATTCTTGAATGCATTCTCTGCATTTCGCTCAACAGCCAAACTGAACTGCGTGTCTGTCCAAGGCCGGCGATTATCTTCTACAACTAATCGTGCAACATCCAGAGCCAAACGTCGGCCCTCATCGCGCCACCTAAAGAGCGTTTCGAGTCTGTCCAGCGTTAAAGCACTCCTTGCCTTGAACTGCAATGCCACACGCGACAGATTGATCTCGGCGATCGCTTCGGATAGTTGGCTTTTTTGCCAATGCGTCCAAAGCTTCAGATCGCCAATACCGGATTCAATACTAATATCCGATAATGATTCGCCCGCCATAATCTCGGCCAAGTCAACCCCGGTTCCTTCAAAATACAATTTGCCGTCGATATTACCGGGTTCGAAAAAATTGCCATTCAATTCCATCGACACGCGCAATGCATGACCTAAGTTTTCGGGTAAGCCCGTTAGCAGATGAATTTGATGTCGGTCACCATCGTTTTTGATCACCAAATCGACTCGTTCAAATTGAATCGGTTTGCCGCCACGCATTTCATCTTGCCAAGCGATGCGGCTATGCAACAGCTCAAACTTCCCTCCTTGCAGCAACCACAAAGGATAATCGGTCTCTCCACCGGCTTGCAAACCGCCCAGTGTAAAACTACCATCCGGTTTTCGCTGTATCGACACATCGGCACCGATAATCGATATCCATGATGCCCGCCAAAGTTCTCGCGTCCAAAGAACACGCCATATACTGATATTTAAGCGAATCTCTTCAAAATTAACCGGGGACGAAGAGTGCGGGACATCCTCAGTCAACACTTTAATATCTTTTAGCATTAACGTCGGCGTGATGCCTCTCATACCGGTCTTTATTCGACCGATTTGAACCGGGGTATCGATCAGCACCCCAATTTCTCGCTCTAATTCGACCTTATAACTTTCCAACCCGCTCAGTAATAAACGAAGTGCCGTCAAGCCTAATGCCGTAGCAATCAGAGACCAAAAAAGCAGGATTCGCGTGGCCCGCGTAATGTGATGAATCACTTAGCTAAAAACTCGTTAATGCGATTTTATATCATTCGCACTTCAAATTTCGGCAACGCCTTAGAAGACGCCAGGGTGATCGGCCCTCACCTAACGCTAGGTGAGGGGCTGGGCTTTTGACGGGCACCCCGGTGCCGAATTTTGATCTACGATAGGTATAAAAACGGCTCAATTTAAAAAGATCGATGATTCGATTCATCAGGACAATCCTCCTATTCCCTATTCCCTATTCACTGCTAACTGCTCCAGCCTATCATAACAACACCACATCATACTGCTCCTGATTATATTCGCCCTCGGCCCTAAACTTAATCTGAATATTCAAAAACGCCTCGAGTTCCGCAAGCATATCGGCTTCCTCATCGAGCAACATTTCGACAACTTCATTCGATGCCAATACCATCAGTTTCCGAACTTTGTATTGCCTGACCTCGCGAATGATCTCGCGGAAAATTTCCAGACATACCGTTTCCGCGGTTTTCAACACACCACGCCCGCCGCAAGCCGAACAGGGTTCGCACAAAATATGCTCAAGACTTTCCCGTGTCCTTTTACGGGTCATTTCGACCAAGCCCAGCGTGGAAACCTCGGTAATCTTGGTCTTCGCATTATCCTTTTCCAAATGCCGCTCCAAGGCTTGCAAGACTTGTTTGCGATGCTCATGGCTCTGCATATCGATGAAGTCGATAATGATGATGCCGCCTAAGTTTCGCAATCGTAGTTGGCGAGATATCGTCTGAGCAGCCTCCAAATTAGTCTTAAAAATCGTCTCCTCAAGATTACGCCCTCCGACATAACTGCCGGTATTGACGTCGACCGTCGTCATAGCCTCGGTTTGATCGAACACCAAATGCCCCCCAGATTTCAGCATGACTTTACGATCCAACGCACGCTGAATTTCCTCTTCGACGCTATAAATATCGAAGACCGGGCACTCGCCGGTGTAATGTTCGATTACATGGACGATATCGGGCACGAATATTTTCGCGAATTCGACCAGCTTGAAATAAGTTTCCTTAGAATCGACGCGCACCCGCTCGATACCTTCTTTGTATAGATCCCTCAACGTTCTGACACTCAGCGGCAAGTCCTTATGAATGAACTGTTTGGGCTGGGCGCTATTAATGCTTTCCGAAATTGTCGTCCAAAGCTTGAGCAGGAAAGTCATATCGGAATACAAAACCGCTTCCTCGACGCATTCGGCTGCCGTACGGGCAATAAATCCGCCACATTGGTTTTTTTCGCGAAACGATTCTAGACAAGCACGGAGCCTAGCACGTTCGGCATCGCATTCGATCCGTTGTGACACACCGCAATTATTGGCATAGGGCATATAAACCTGAAAACGCGACGGAATCGAGATTTCGGTGGTTAATCGCGCGCCTTTAGTTCCGATTGGGTCCTTGGTCACTTGCACGACGATATGTTGCCCCTCGTGCAGATAGCTTTCGATATTCGCCGAACCTTTTTTTTCCAAGTCCTTGCTGCATAAATCGGATAGGTGCAAAAAGGCAGCCCTGGACAAGCCGATATCGACGAAGGCCGCTTGCATGCCGGGCAATACTCGGCATACTTCACCCTTATAGATATTACCGACCAAACCTCGCTGTCGGCTACGCTCGATGATCAGTTCCTGCAAGACTCCGTTTTCGATGACGGCAACGCGTGTTTCCGGCGGCGTGACATTAATTAAAATTTCTTCACTCATTTGAAAATCGTTATCCCTTGTTTCGCTAAAAGTTCAGCCGTCTCGAACAGCGGCAAGCCAACCACGCCGCTAAAACTGCCGGTAATCGATTTGACGAACACGCCGCCCAACCCCTGAATCGCATAAGCGCCTGCCTTGTCGGCCGGCTCGCCGCTATCCCAATAGCGGATGATTTCATCTTCTCTGATATCACGAAAATTGACCTCGGTAACATTGACGGCTTGCCAGTGCTCGAAACCTCTAAGCGATACGGAGCTAAAGACCTGATGCGTTCGTCCCGACAAAAAGCTGAGCATTGCCAGGCAATCGGCCTTATCCTTCGGCTTACCCATGATCCGTCCATCCAAGATCACCGCCGTATCAGCGGCCAGAATTGGCAGCTTCGCGTCGGCTCTTTCCAGCGCTACGGCCGATTTTTCGGCGGCAATACGTCGAACATAAGACAATGGCGCCTCACCTGAATAAGGCGCCTCGTCGATTTCGACCGGAAACACCTTAAAACTGACTCCGATTTGCGTTAACAGTTCCTGACGGCGAGGAGACGCCGAAGCCAATAGGATTTGCACACTCATTCGCGATGATAGGGATGGTTATTTAAAATACTCCAGGCGCGATAAATCTGTTCGGCAACAATCACACGCACCAATGGATGAGGAAAAGTCAGCTTGGACAAACTCCAGGATTCGCGCGCCAATTGTTTCGCATCATAGGACAATCCTTCAGGTCCGCCGACCAATAAGGCGACATTCCGCCCGCTTTCGAGCCATCTTTTCAAGGCAACCGACAATTCCGGCGTCGACCAAGGCTTCCCGGGGACGTCCAAGGTAACGACATGCGCGTCTTTAGCGATTGCCGCGACCATTTTATCGCCTTCGTCCTTGACGATACGGGCCGAATCGCTATTTTTACCCCGCTTGCCCGGCGGAATCTCCTTGAGTATCAATTCGCACTCTCTTGGCAGTCGCTTAGCGTATTCATCATAACCCGCTTGCACCCAAGCCGGCATTTTATTGCCTATAGTAATCAGTTGTATTTGCATGCGCGGAGCATACACAGAAGCCCTGTCCCGCGCAATAAACAAACGCCATCGTTTAATCGAAGAAAGCCTTTCTAGTGTTCGCACATCAAATTTCGGTTTTTTTATCCCCTCATCCTAGCCTTCTCCCGGAGGGAGAAGGTATTGAAGCGCCGAAATTTGATGTGCGATAGATATACAAGGCAATGTATGCGGTAATAGTTGCCCCCGCTACCGAAAGCACATTAAGCTATGGGTGACTCTCCACCGGTACGCACAGCGTACCCTACTGTCTTTTCGGCATTTGCATAGTATCAATTTCAACGATTAACGCGAACATAGACTTTTACAATAGGAACCGTTGCAGTAAATAATAGCCCTTCTAGATATCAGACATTTTAACGGTTGAACTATAATTTCAATTTTTACGACTGATCTGTACCATGGCTACCAGTTCCTTTTTCGAGCAGCTATTCAAATGGGTTTTCATTGTCAGCGCATTACTGACAGTCCTGCTTTATTTCAAAAAAGACCATTTACCGGAGCCGAATTTTTACAATCTCGGTTATCTCGACGAACCGGTTCAAGCCAAGTTAAAGGCCGAGCCGTTCAAGACCCAAGTCAACGATCAAGAATATACGATTACGCCTCTGTATGACTATGAGTTACACGGCGTCGTCGTCAGTTACAGTGACGCCGATGCCTTCACCAACATCTGGCACCACAAACGCTGGCATGATTTTATAAATCTTCGCGACTTATGCGTGATCTGGGGTAAAAATGTCGGTTCCGGCGTTTACCGGCAAATGAAGTTTCATAACGATAGCTGGACATGCTGGGCTTCCTGGCAAGACTACGAGACAGGGGCTTTATTCAAGATGAACGCACTGTCGAACAATCATTTACTGACCGACGACGACCGCATCAAAAAAGCGCTGATGTCCGCAGAACCGGGCGATCATATCCGTTTCAAGGGCGTATTGGCCGAATATGCCAACAAAAGCAATAATTTCTTTCGCGGCACCAGCATTACCCGAGACGACAACGGCAACGGCGCCTGCGAAACGGTTTACTTGGAGGAATTCGAAATCGTCAAAAAAGCCAATCGGGGCATTCGCAAACTTTACGGCATCACCAAATGGCTGGCCATCGTTTCTTTTTTCGGTTTTCTTATCTTCTTTGCGATTGCACCGGTTAGAATTCGGCATTGACAGGAGCAATTCATTGACAAACAGGCTTTGATGGCTTTATATCTTTCGCACTTCACATTTTGGCAATGCTCGAAGAGCCGCCGAATTTTGATCTCCAATGGGTATATTCACGGCGTCTTGCCGGGCGAGTGACCGCGCCCTCCGCCACCCAAGGATGGTCATTTGCCGGGGCGATGGCTAGACCTTCATGAACGTTACTGTGAAAGTTCGTGGATTTGAAATCTTAATCTAGTTTTTCGATATTAAGAAGCTCGACAGAGAAAATGTAGGCTCCGGAGAGGGAGCGGTTGCTCGACCGACAGGCGTCGGCGGCAAGGACAGCCGCCGTCGAGCCTTGTATGATTAATTTAAATGAATTTTAGCCAGGAAATACTTTAAGCTGTACCGAGTTCATTGGGAGGCCGCTTGAGCCTGAGGACTGGATTAAACCAGAGCCTGTCATGTAGATTGGCCCCCGCCCTATTCACCTATACCGCGGAGTATCTGAGGCTTAGAGCCTGCATTCACAAGGATGGTAGGTGCATACGCAGGGTCGGGAACCAATGACTAGTTTACTTTCCTTATCACAGAATAACAATTAAACATGGCAGATCAACAAATTAACAGCGCTTCACTTGACACACAAACCCGTATCTTCGCTGGCGTCGATGTAGGATCTAAAGAACTGGTTTTGGTGGTGCGCAAAAATGGCAAACCTTTCAATCCGCAGAAGTTCTCCAATACCCCAGCTGATCATGCCCGGATGGCCAAGAAATTGAACAAATTGTCCGGCATTATCGTGTGTATGGAAGCCACCGGCAGTTATCATTTCGATTTAGCCGTTGCGCTCCATGATGCCGGGGTCAAGGTAATGGTCATCAATCCCAAGGTCTCTCATAACTTTGCTAAAGTATTGATGAACAATAGTAAAACAGACGATGTGGACGCGAATACTCTGGCGGTGTATGCCGAACGGATGGATTTTGTGCCTTGGTCCCGTCCTTCGAATGAAAAGATCGCTTTACGTTGTTTCTCACGCCGTATTAATGCGCTAACCGATCAAAAAACAGCAGCAAAGAATCAGTTGCATGCCTTAAGCGCAACAGTTGAAACACCCAAAGCCGTGCTAAAAGATGCACAAGCAGCCATCGATCAATTAGATAAGCGTATCGATCAGTTAACGGCTGGCGCCTTGGCATTGATCGAAAAACATCCGGAACTCAGTCGAGCATTAGTTTTGTTCACGAGCATTAAGGGTATTGCCAATACCAGTGCGATTGCTCTCATGGGAGAACTACTGATTTTGCCTGCGGATATGTCGCACCGTGAGTGGGTCAAGTTTGCGGGGCTCGATCCAAGAGCTTTTGATTCCGGCACGAGTGTCCACAAAAAAACGCGTATATCCAAGGCCGGTAACAGCCAGATTCGCGCCGCCCTGTATATGCCTGTCTGGAGCGCTGTGCAGCATGATCGCCATATTAAGGCGTATTACCAACATCTCCTTGAGATGGGTAAATTACCGTTGCAAGCCTGTTGTGCGGTCATGCGTAAATTGTTACATGCGATTCACGGCATGCTCAAGCATGATAAACCATTCGATAACACGCGTTTTTATGCAATTCCGTCAATCGCTGAATAGCAGAAAAATGCCTATTTTTAACTTGATTTTAAACAGAGTATCTACATGGATATATTCACGGCGTCCTGTCGGGCGAGTGACCGCGCCCTCCGCCACCCAAGAACTATTTTTCCGGGGCGATGGCCGGGCTTTCATGAACGAGAGGTTAAAGATCTACCCAAATAACCCCAACCGGCAACCCTTTGCCGAATTAATGCTACCGATAACACTTAAACTAAACACCATAATGACCGACCGAAACCTAGCCGATTGGCATAACCGCGCCGCACTGTTCGAACAGGAAATCAACAAAGCCGTGATCGGACTCGAACGTCCGGTACGACTCGTCACGACCGCGATATTCGCGCGCGGCCATGCGATGCTCGAAGGCGATGTCGGGGTTGGTAAAACCACCTTGTTGAGAGCCGTTGCACGCGGCATCGGCGGCGCTTATGAGCGCATCGAAGGCACCATCGATCTGATGCCGAACGACCTGGTCTACCACACCTACATCAACGAAGCCGGCAAACCGCAGGTCGACCCCGGCCCGATATTGAAACATGGCGAGGAGCTGTCGACCTTCTTCTTCAACGAAGTCAACCGCGCCAGACCCCAGGTCCATTCATTACTGTTGCGCGTGATGGCCGAAAAATCGGTCACGGCTTTCAACCGCGAGCATTATTTCCCGCATTTGCAAGTCTTCGCCGACCGCAACAGAGTCGAAAAGGACGAAACCTTCGAAATACCCTCCGCGGCCCGCGACCGTTTCATGATGGAGCTAAAAATCGAAACGCCCGAAGAACCGGCCCTGCAGCGCGAATTGATGTTCAATCCGAGATTTTACGATGTCGACGCATTGATCGAGACGATTCAGCCGGGCATCCTACCCTACCGAGAATTGAACGAAATCAGCCGGCAGATTCAGCATCACATTCAAGCCAGCGAAACGTTGCAAAATTATGCCTTACAACTTTGGCAGGCGACCCGTTTCCCGAAAAACTTTTCGATTGCATTGGACAATGTCGACATGGACCGGCTAATCCTGGCGGGGGCCAGCGCCCGCGGTGCCGGAATGCTGATGCGCGCGGCGCGAGTGACGGCATGGCTAAACGGTCGTACGCACGTCTTGCCGGAAGATATCCGCGAAATTTTCCATGAAACGATCGCGCACCGTGTGTTTTTCAACCCGACTTACGAATTGAGACGTACACTGCTCGCCGAACAGCTCAGCCAAAAAATACTGCAGCAGGTAGCGGCGCCCTAAGAAAATTTGCTCCAGTCCATTTGTACGTGAAACTTAATCGGATGATGCTCTAAGAATTTTATTATTTATCTTTCCGCTCACTGCTCACTACTAACCGCTTACTACCACAAGCCAACGATGCTCGAAGAATTTCATTATCAACTGCCTTGGCGCACCGCGAGCGCGCACCCTGGTCGACATGCCGGCAAACACAGCGGCGGCGAACACGAGTTCCACGGGCATGCGCCCTTGATTGCCCGTCCCGAAGCGCACAATATCGATATTCACGCCAGCCTGCTCGACCCGTTCGGCCAATTCATGGTCAGGACTTTTCGCCAACGCGGCTTGATTTCGGTCAACATCATTGCGGACTTATCGGCCTCGATGGGCTTTCACGGAAAAATGAAAACCCTGGCACGGTTTACCGAATTGACGGCTTATTCGGCCTATCGTAGCGGCGATCATTTTGGCTTTTTCGGCTGCGGACTGGATTTATTGCCGGACTTTCATCTACCGCCGCGCTGGTACAAAGGCGGTGCCGCCGAACTCGTAGACCGGCTCGGGCAATTCGCCCCCGGCGACAGCCATTGCCGAAGCCTGCTCTCGATCGCCGAGCATTGCCCCCGGCACCGCTCGTTGATTTTTCTAGTCTCCGACTTTCATTTTCCGTTTCATGAAACCGCCGAAATTTTCGATTCGCTGTTGAAACACGACGTGATCCCGGTCGTATTATGGCATCCCCAAGAGTATCGCAATCTGCCGGAATGGGGCCTGGTGCGCCTGGAAGATCCGGAAACCGGTAAAGGCCGACAATTACTGATGCGTCCGGCCCTGAAACGCAAAATCATCGCGGCATTCGAGACCCGGCAAGAACAGCTCAAGCATTTGTTTACGCGCTACGGCCGCCAAGCGTTTTTTCTCGACGACACCTTTCAGGCCGATCAGCTCACCCATTATTTCTATGAACAATAAACACTTAGGAATATGCACAAAATAACTTCTACAATTAGCAGGCTTTGCGGAGGTTCGGTGACTCGCTTGACAGGACGCAGTGAATACGTCCGTGTAGGCTTGACGGCGGCTATCCCTGCCGCCGACACCTGCCAATCGAGCCACCGAACCCCCTTCCAACAGTTGTCTAAATTGTTTCATGCTCGTTCCTTAGCTCATTTTTACTTATGGCTATTGCTGTATTTATCGGGCGCCATGACCGCAAACGCGGCCAACATTGAAATCGAACTCGATTCGCCGCGCAATTACGGCTACAGCCTTGGCGACAAAATCACCCTGACGGCCCATATCGGGGTACCGTTATTCTATACACTGGAATCTGGCTTTCTGCCGGCCCCTGGCCCGGTCAACGAATGGCTTAGGCTTGATAGTATCGAATCAATACCAAACAAATCAGGAAAAGACTACTCGCTTGCGATCACCTATCAGGTTTTCAAGAGCGTACGCGCCACCGAGGAACTGACGATCCCGCCATTGCCGATTCGCTTCATGCACCGAGGCAATCCTGAAATTGAAACGCTTCCGCCTTGGACTTTCAGTTATCATCCGCTGATTCCAATAAACAAAGCGGACCGCGACATCGAGCCTAAACCGGAAGTGCCGCCGCGCCTGATCGATGCGACTTCGCACCACCGCGCCTTGACTTATTTGCTCGGGGTATCTTCGATTATATTGCTCTATATCGTGTGGTTTTACGGCAAAATCCCGTTTCTCGAACGTTACAGCGGCTCATTCGGCAAAGCCTGCCGGGAACTCAAAAAACTCAAAAAGTTGCCGCAATCGAAGGCCGTGACCTTACAGGCCCTGCAATGCTTTCATCATGCCTTGAACGAACTGGCAGGCGAAACACTCTTTGCCGGACAATTGCCGGACTTTTTTCAAAGTCATCCGAAGTTTTTAACGCTTCGAGAAAAGACCGAAGCTTTATTCGCCATTTCGCAGCAACTCTTCTTTGCCGAAGCCGCTAGCGAATTACCGGCAATAAGTCCGGCTCAAATCGAGAAACTGTGCTTGCTATACCGGAAGCTCGAAAGGAGCGGTCGATGGATTTAGCGCTAAGTCATCCCTGGGTACTGCTGTTTTCACCACTGGCCTTACTGCCGTTTTTCGGCAAGCATCTAACCGCGCTGCGTTACTCAAGCCTGTCGGTATTGCCGTTCGACCCTTTGTCATTTTTGTTGTTTACGCTATTGAAGTTGATCGGCGCCGGCGTCATTCTGTTGTTGCTGATCGCGCTGGCAGGCCCCTATCTCAAGGAGCAAACCGTACAACGACTCGGCCAGGGCGCCGAAATCGTCATCCTGCTCGACCGAAGCGCAAGCATGAACGAAAATTTCGCCGGCCGTTATTTCGGCGGCGCGGCAAAAGAAAGCAAGATCGCGATTGCCCGAGACTTACTCAGAGATTTCATTACACGCAGAAAAGACGATTTTTTCGGCATGATTTCGTTCAGTACCGCACCGATTCATGTCATGCCGTTGACCCAAAACAAAACCGCGATTCTAGCCGCGATCGACGCGACCCGATCGCGCGGACGGGGCGTCACCAATATCGCGCCGGGCCTCGCGATGGCACTGGATTATTTTCAGGAACGTCCATTGACCGGATCGCGCGTCATTTTACTGGTATCCGACGGTGCAGCGCGCATCGATCCCGAAACACAAAGCACGCTCGCTCAACTGTTTCATCAATACAAAGTGATGTTGTATTGGGTCTATCTGCGAGACGATAGAAGCCTCCCCCTCGATAGCAAGCCGGCTAATGCAAACGAAACAACCTCGCCGGAATATTTTCTGCATCAGTTTTTCCAAAGCATCGGCATTCCGTATAAAGCTTTCGAAGCCCAAAACCCGGAAGCGCTTCAGAATGTGATCGACGAAATCGGACGACTGGAAAACAAGCCGATTCAATACACCGAAAAGATAGCCCGGCAAAGCCTTGCAGAGTATTGTTATCTCATCGCGATTACCGGCATTTTATTGTTACTCATCGCCCGCTATTTCGAGCTGAAATCCGAACAGCATCTATCGGAATCGAAAGAATGGCTCGGTCGAAAATGATGGTAAGAAATAATGGTAAGCAACAGGTTCCGATATGCTTGATGATAAACCGCTAAAACGCACTCGCATCCATGAAGAAAGCCCTACCTCGGCTTGGCGGCAAACCTTGAACCGGATTATTTTCGGCGCTGAAACCAAAGCAGCTAAAGCTTTCGACGTTGTTTTGATCATCATGATCTTGCTCAGCATCGTCACGGTTATGCTCGACAGCGTCGAAGTAATCCGTAATCAGTATCGGCAACTGCTCTATTTATCGGAATGGTTTTTTACGCTGTTATTCACGCTCGAATATATTTTACGCCTACTTTCGGTACGCCGCCCCTTGCTGTATGCCCGTAGTTTTTTCGGCTTCGTCGATCTGCTCTCGATCCTACCGACTTATTTGGGCCTGTTGATTCCCGGCGTCGGATATATGCTGACATTGCGAATCTTACGATTGCTGCGCATATTCAGAGTATTGAAGTTATCCGAATACATGCGCGAAGCCAATGTTTTATTGATTGCACTAAACAACAGCTTCAAAAAAATCGCGGTATTTTTGTACACTGTATTGACGCTGGTTGTGGTATTCGGCGCACTAATGTATATCGTCGAAGGCAGCGAAGCCGGTTTCACGAGTATTCCCAAATCTGTCTACTGGACCATCGTCACGATCACCACAGTCGGTTATGGCGACATTTCGCCACAAACCGCATTAGGACAATTACTCGCCTCGACTATCATGATCATGGGCTACGGAATCATCGCCGTGCCGACCGGCATTTACAGCGCGGAACTGATGAAAAGCCAAAAGCAAAACCGAATAGACAACCGACCTTGCCCCGATTGCGGCGCGACCGGCCACGACTTCGACGCTGGTTATTGTAAATATTGCGGGCACCGGTTAGATGAAAATGAGTGAGATCCTAAGCTATTGTTCAATGTCTAACTAACCTTGGATAACAACGTTCGTCAATAGATGGATAAGGAGATTAAGGATATTTTCAATTTGAATTGTGAAGAAGGTGATCGATTAAGCGCTAACGACGCAGAAATGGGGGCATAATCGGCATTGAGCGCCAGGCGAAGCGTGCCCAGCAAGCAGAATCGCCCATTGATCCAGCCGGGCCGCCCTTTATCGAGTGACACGATGCGCGTAGCTTACCATCCGTTTGGGTTGATGCTGCCTCCTTGAGGAGGTTGAAAAATAGCATCGCGTAACGGGCGTATGCAGTACAGGTGCTGCAGGCCTAACAGTAGCAAGGGAATGTCGTCTCATGAAGTGACATCAATAACGATGTCGGCAATGTCGATTTTGACCAATGCACAACTGGGGTGATAAGACGTTTCTCATGGGCTTGTGTCCAACGAAGTTTTAACAAAATAGGGCGGCGATTGAGGTTAATGGCTGGCTAAACTTTAAAACGCGAAAAATAATAACATTAACTATCAACCGGTTAATTAAAACAGCATTTTTCACGCCAATTAGATCACCGCCGCTAATCTTTGCACGCTTATTTTAGTTTAACTTGTTGTTTTATATTAGCATTTAAATTACCGTTCGAGCACTAAATAGCGGCTAGCTTTCCCATGCGACGAAATACTTAAATATTTAATTGCACGGGTAGCTGCAACATAAAATAACGCTTTTTCGCTTTGATTCCTCAGAGTAGTTTCTGTTAAACCCTTTGTGACTGTTCCTAAATTTAGTGGAACGATGCCATCGTTGATAGCAACCATAAATACGGCTTTAAATTCCAAGCCTTTTACTCGGTGCATAGTAGCCAAACGAATTCCGGGTAGATTTCTGTTGTCTGGGGCTTGTCTGGATAATTTTCGGATTTCGATACCCATCGATTGAAGCTGCAATTGGAATTCATCTAGGAGGTGATTGGTTCTTGCAACCAGACAAATATCTTGTGACAGCATTCCGCTTGAAATCAACGACTCGATTTTTTCGCCAATCCATTTGGATTCATCGCTTATCGAACTGAAGTGATGTACATCAGGATAATCTCCGTGCATCAGGGAACGATAATCCATCAACGAATCCAGAGAGTCATCCATGTCATCAATCGGAATCCCTTCTAATATCCGCGTCGCAAAGCGCCGAATTTCCTCGGTAGTCCGGTAATTGATTCTCAGTTTTTTACCTCTTCCACGGATATTGATACCGCATTGACTTAAAGCAGCCTTTTTATGGTAAATCCGCTGGTGGCCATCGCCGACAATAAACAGATCGTCTTCATTTTCGGGTACTAAACGACGCAATAACACCAGCATTTCAGGCCCGAAGTCTTGTCCTTCGTCCACCACAATTGAACGATAACGTTTGATATGGCTACCCGAGTCAAGCATGGAGATGATGTCAAAAGCGGCATCTTCGATAGTCGTCAACTTTCGTTGCGTCAATTGGATGCGCATTTCCTCAAACACAGGCCAACTATCAGCACGCTGCTTTCTGGTTAGCGGCACACCACGCCCAATGCGACTGGCGGTTAAATACGCATGCCTAGTGCGAATCGATTGCGGAAGAATCACGCGTTCCCATTCCTCCCGAAAAAAACTAGCAGTTAATCCTAAACTTGGGTTAATAAGTCCTTCAGCCAAAGACCAACATTGTTCATATTCGCTATCCTTGCCATTGGGATAAACAACACGTAAGTTGTATTCCAAACGCTTTAGACAATTTACAACCCAGGCATCGATATGTTGCACATCAATTCGTTGAAATTCTTGAGTTGAGCAAATTTTCCGTAAATTCTCTTGAATATCGACAGCTAGATTACTGGTAAACGTTGTAAATAGGATGCGTTCACTCGGACCAGTCTGTTGGCTAGCCAGCCATTTTGCACGGTGCATGGCGACGACCGTTTTACCCGTACCGGCACCGCCGAGAACACGAACAGGACCTGACCAATGTCGCGCGATCAATCGACGCTGTGAAGGATGCAAAAACACCCGCCATCTCTCCAATGGCGCTTCCAGCATCTCTAATAACTCCATTTCATCGCCAACCACGTAAAAACGACGGCGAGATGCATCTTGATTGAGGGCTTCGGCAAAATCTTCGGTATTCACGTCTTTGGTCGCCGTCTTTGAGGCGTAATCGAGTAATACGTCGTCTAGCGGTGTGCCAGCTGCGAGTAAATAAAGCGCCTCAAACGCTTCAATCGGCAGCGTTTTTTCTATCGATTCCAAGTCTTCTACACAAGTCAGATCCTTGATTCGCGGTAAATCTTCAGCGGGGACGCCTAGACTCAACAACGTGTCGTCCGACAAATTAAATAACCGAGGTGTTGTGTTTTCGGCAGCTGGAACTTGACTGCGTTCAATTTCCGGTTGATCGCTTTGTACAATTTCGACCAACTGCAAAGTCCCCGTCTGCGGATGAATATGACAGCGATGGGAACGAGCCCAGTCATAAGCATCATCATGTTTGTCGACCCACAGCAAAATATAAACATTGCCTTGGGCAGGTTTCAGGATAATGCCTCGATAATCTTGGTCGATGCGAACTGAACGGAAATTTTGATCGCGCGCATCGTTAATTTTTTCGTAATTGATGCCGCTGGACATGGGGTTGTAGCGAAACTTCGCGACAAACTCCATCACCTTTTTTTGTTTTGCTTTTGGGATCTGGGCAAACGATTCCAGAAATCCGTCACCAATAGCTATTTTCAAATTTTCCATTCATTACTCCTGCTTTGGCAGCAATTGCATCAATTCATCCAGCCAATCAGCTTGATGGACACTGATCAATTTCCAATTGGGTATTTCGGCAAATGTATCAGGCGTCTCCAGCATGATGGCTAGCATGGCATCCGGCCAAGCCAATTCTGCCGTTGCGACTACCTGACCGTTTGCGACAAGATCAAATCCAACTTCCGGACAGCTAATACCTGCATTTATCAGGGATTCCAACGCAAATCGATCAATTTCGCACAGCTCGAATATCTCGGTCCAAGGATTGTCGGATGCTGCCGAGGATACCGATTGAATCTCGTGCGGTTTCGATGGCCATCCTTGCAACAAATTTTCATACACTTGTTCTAATACACCCCCTCGCGTTGCAACGGTAAAGCGCGGAGCAAATTGCAACACATTGACCGCATGCCAAAAGCCTCGCCAGATTTTTTCAAACACCTTGATTTGCTCGGCACCGGTTTCATCCAGAACAACAGCGACAGACATTTCGGTTAAAAGTCGCTCTCGGGAGGTTAAACCCGCAACTGGCAAGAATACGGCTATATCGACCGGTGCCGCACTGGTTTCAAGTCCTTCTAACAATCCACCAAACGCGAGGGGCTCGTCGAGATTTTGCATCCAATGCCAAATGGTGGTCGGTATTAGTGCCTTCAGAGCGAACTGTGGCTCTTGCCAAATCGGGGCCTTTAATGAAGGCAAGCTTAGCCAGCTGATGGCGTTGCACAAAGAAGCTTGCTTTAGTCGTTCACGGTTTGACACAGGATCTTTTAAATAATCCAGTAACAGCTTGAAAGGGCCTGATACCAAGCTACTTTCAAGATTGGCGTTCGATTGCCAACCAAAACGCTCTGCTAATTTGTCATATTGAGTAAGCATGGCCGGTTGGCGGTTCTTCAATAAATAGTCCGACATGACCGAGTTGGGTTGCTGGCCTATCTCAGGAATATCTTGCCATCCTAAACTCCAAACCCTTCGGCCAGATCGCATGACTGCCAAACGTTTACGAGTGTCATCGGTTTGAATGCCAAAATGGGGGCCAAAGCCATCCAGATACAGAGCCCATTCCCCTAACTCTTTAAGGTCGCCTTCCCGAACTGGTCGTAACATAAAATCCGGAATGGTTTGTAGAGTCACGTTTTGGGTGGGGCCCAATTTGACTTGTGGCTCCAGTTCCCAAACGCGCGTATTTCCAGATGAGTCGCTGACGTTGATCCAGTAGCCGGGTTTGCCGTTCACGGTTTTTTTGGTCATATCCGTAAAACGAGCCAAGGCTGACACGAATAAGGCCTCCAAGGGACTACCCAGAGCGCTGTTTATGTCGATGTCACTCAATTTGGCAACCGATTGCAATTGACCCTGCAAATCCAAAATTTGTTTGAGTAACGTTAAGGCAACTTTTCGCGAAATGGCCGACCTATTGCGGCTATCCCGATAAGCCAGAATACAGCGATAGCATCCGTCTTGATCAGAGTGTTCAGCACAGGAACAGCTTTCCAGTAAATCGTAAGCCTGTTGCAACAGCCCCATCAAATTCTCGGGTGTGCGCATCAATTCTTTCAGATATCCCGTTCCCCCAGGTACGCGGTCATAAATCACCAAATACTGCCGAGTGGCGTGACCATCCGAAGCGGACTCAGACATTTCTGTAATTTCCAGATGCTGAACATTACCCTTGAAATACTGGCGCAAACCCATATTCAGCGCAGCAACAAAAGACATTTTCCGCGTTTCCGACTGCGCGACATCCGCCAACGGCAGCAAGATACGAATCGCTTCGGAATTCAGTTCGCGGTAAAGATATAAACTGGTTAACCAATCCTCATCAGTCGATTCAACCCCTGGTTTGGACAATGGGCAATCTAATGTATGCGCGTATTGACCCTTGCGGAGCCGATGACGGCGAACCATGCCACAATGCCGACAAATCTCGAAGCCTTTACGCGCATCGCTTCTGCCGGCAACATGAAAAGTCTCTGCCGTATCGCCTGGCTCACCAAAGTTGATTTCTCTGAAACGGGCATTGCGCAAATACTCAAAACCAAACGGTAATTCCTCGCTGGCCAAGCGATAGCCACCTTGCTGGGATTCAGGTGGCACATCAACCAATAATTGCCTTTGGTAAAACTTGGGCTCGCGTTGATCACTGTCATCGCCAATTCGATCGTTGCGAGAGTCTGCTCTGGCGTAAACCTGGCGTAATTTCAACAGCGTGCGTTTTTGTCCGGTGTCTGCCCATTGCCCATTACCGCAACGAGGGCAGACACTATGCGGATCACCGCTTTCATCAATGTTTTCGTTGTAATGACAAGCAGGACATAGGCGCCAATTTTGCGGTTTGGATAGCCTTAAATCCACTTGCTCGATATTGAGTTGATGTTCGGCGGCATAAAACCTGGCCTCCGGCACCAATTCCCCCAATGCGGCTTGCGCGGATCGTTGGAAGGAAAAGCTCAACGCTTCGTAGCGTTTGCCCTCATTGCCTTCATCGCGAACTTCTTTGCGGCGCAGAATCACGGAATTAAGCGTCACGCCTTCTTCAGGGAAGGCATAATTCGGCAACAAGCCCTCGTCGGTAAAAAAATTTAAGGTTAATCGCCGATTGATGCTGCCAATCAAAGCCAGCAATGCCTGTCGCTCGCTCTTGGAATCGGCCAATAATTGATCGCGGGCTTCATCGGTCGGTTGGGCTTCTAATTGAGTGATACGCTTTTTGAGTTCATCGGCTCGGCTTCTAACCGACTGGCGAGTTTGCGACAACTCATTGAGTCTATTTAAAATTCGCCAACCCAATGTTCCTTCGGTTTTACTGCCCAGTAAAAATTGTTCGATGTGGTGAATACCATCGGCGTCCAAATCCGGAAACAGTGCCAAAAAACGTTCGATGATTGCCAAGCCGTGATCATCGACGTAGTGCAGCAAATTATGCGGAAAGCCTTCCAACCTGCCTGATTCGACCGTATCCAGCACGGCTTGCAAAGTGCCGGGAATCGCGGCAGCATCGATACCGGTTGCCACCCAGCGGTCAAAGTAAAATGCAATGAGCTGTCTTTCCAAAACCGCCATCGCCTTCAGAAAAACACCGGGTGGCGTGATTTGACCCGCCATCATCTCTTTTGGACTACTGTAAAAATACAGGTCGTGCTGATGTCCGGTCGCGATGGTTACCGCCAATGCGTTACCATCACGGCGACCGGCCCGGCCAATTCGTTGCAAATAATTCGCTTGAGCAGGAGGCACCGAGCAAAGCAGGACCGTCGACAAATCACCGATGTTGATCCCCATCTCCAGTGTTGGTGTGGCTGACAGCAGGTTGATATCCCAAGTATCGGCACCCTCGATAAATGAGGTTTCAATGGCATGGCGTTTCTGACCATCCAACAGCCCGGTATGCTCACTCGGCACCAAACGCCGCGGCCATGCACGATAATGTCCGGAGCGGGATGACATGGGCGCAGCCTGATAATGACCGAAGCAACCTTGGCGCAGGCATTTCATACCAATCAGCCAATGCAATTGTTGATTCGGCGCCGATAACCGATGCTGGCAATCCTTACAGGCCACTTCCAGCACTTGTGTGGTAACTTGCCAATACGTTGGGATCAATCCCCACACGGTTTGTTGTCGTACAGACAGGGCTTGCACCCAACCCTCTTTTTCCAGAGCGTCTAACGTGATCGTAAACGCTTGTTGGTATTCAGCAGATACCAAAGGCTGATCGGCCGCCAAACATTTGTTAAACCAATCGCGATACCAGGCGCTTGGCTGCATCAAGTTGTCGAAGTTATTGGAAACCTGATCCATGCTGAGCATGGCGGGCGGGCGATTACTAAAACCATAGCCCGGCATAAAGGGAAGACGTGTGAGTAGAAACTCTTTCCCTCCCTCTCTGACGTAAGTTTCGAGCTCCTTGGTGTAGAAGGCGCCTTTTTGGCGGAGTCTCGTCAAAAATCCCAATAAAAAATACTGCACATCAGAAACGCTGACTTCCGTTAGCATACCGAGTTCTTCACGAAGCCGGCGGGTTAAGCGTTCACCGCTGGCAACCAGCCGTTCTCCGTCGGGCAGCACGGTAGCCACCACCGAACGTTCAAGCGTTCTTCCGACTCGGCTACGCAAGCCAAATTCCGTCATGACTTCCCAGGACAATCGTTTTGCTACCAAATTGACCACATCGCTACCCGGCGGGATTTTGCCTTGCGCTTTCAAGGCCTGGTAGCCTTGCAACCATTCCATATTCGGCGCAATGAAGGTGCCGACAAAAGCGGCTTCGCTGCCCGATTGTTGCAACCAGAAATTGGGAAACTCTTGCGCTAAACGCGGTAAGGATAAACCTTCACCTTGTCGCCGAATGAAGTGGGCTAAGGCATTGCGTAACGTCTGCGAATAGGTACGAGCGCCAAAAAAGCCCGCTCTATGCGCGGCATCTTGCACCGAGTCGGAAAAAGCAATCAGCTTGTAATCGTCGTTGAATGACGAACCCAACAATTCGCCAATCAATACACTGGAAAGACTAGCGGCCCTCGAGCCGATGATCGACAGCGATTCATGCCCGCTGCAACAAGGACAATCGGCCGAAACGATGGTTCTATTGATGCCACCACGCTGAACCTGCTTACGAATCTCAGGCATCCAGACTGCGATCCGATGTCCCTGGCAACCGCTACAAGTATCGCTGCCTTTCAAAGGGGATAACTGATGACAGCTCGTACACAGCCAGCGTTTTTCACCCTCTGGAGCCTTTCGTTCGGGTTCAAGCGGAAACAACAACGAGGCATCCGGTTTTTGTCCAAACCAAGACTGATAAAAAGCTTGTAAGTCAGGCCTAATGCGCTGTTCGCCTTCCGCTACCACCGCCCCCCAAGTGACAGCATGACATTCGCGGCAATGCAGTAACGGCAGGTGCAAGGGATCAGCCAAATCGCGCAGATCGTCGGCATGGGTTAATTTAGATGGATAGGCGACACTCGCTACCATGCGTCGCAATTCCCGTAACCAAAGTTGCACACGCACTTGTAAAAATGGGTCAACATCCTCTCGGGTTACAGAAGCCTGCAAGGACGATGTTTCTGGGTTTTTCCAACGCCTGGCCGCTGAAATCAAGGCGATCAAACTATCGATCAGAATTTCAGCCGCTGTGATGTCTGGCAAGCGTAAACGTTGCCGCCATAATTCAGCGAGTTCGCCAGCGTCACATAACACATGGGTTTGTCGCAGCAGTTCGTGAAAGGCGGTTAAGCGCAGCAATTGTTCACCCAACTGCACCGAAGCCTTGAGCCGATTGGCTTCATCCGGTGAATCTAACGCTAAAGTTTGACCTAACCAAAATTCCGCCGCCCGACGCAGATAAACCCCAGATTCCGATTCGCCAGGACGCAATTCCATCAGGGCTTCGACCGGCCAACGGGAAATCGGCTCAACACTGTCAGCGTAGCGGCCCAAATATTCATCCACCGATAAGCGATCTTCCAATACGATGCCATCGTCATCGAAAGCTGTGTCGAAAACCGCTTCTGCGTATTCGCGTAACGCAGTCACTGCAGAGGCATCACCAATAGTCGCCGATGTGCCGACACAGGCCATTTCCTCGCCGATGCTTAACTTGTCGCGCAAGCGCCGAATCAAACACGCCAAATCCGTGCCTTGAGCGCCGTCGAAGGTATGCAACTCGTCAACCACCAGATAACGCAATACGCCCGACGTGTTGAACTGCCAGAGCTTTTGATCCTGCGGACGCATCAACAAGAAATCCAGCATCTTGTAGTTGGTCAGCAAGATATCCGGCGGATTCTCGCGCAAGGTGTCGCGGTGTGAAATGACCTGTTCAGGTGTCATCGCACGATTATTCGAGCCATCGTCGCCGGTGAACAAACCCACGCTCAGTTTCGGATTGAGCTTGCTGCATTCCTTGGCAAACCGCCGCGCCTGATCGGTAGCCAGCGCATTCATCGGATAAATGATGATGGCCTTGATGCCCGAGTGTCGATGAGTCAGGCAATAATCCAGAATGGGATACATGAAACACTCGGTTTTACCAGAGCCGGTACCGGTAGCCACGATGGTCGAGCGTGCGGCATTTCCCGACAGGCGTTGAAAAGCCTTCAGTTGATGTTGATAGGGCTGGAAGCCAATCACATAGCGACTAAACGGCAATGTTGTATCCGCACCTGCCGTACGGAAAGGCAATTTGACTTCCAACCAAGGGCCTTTGGACAAATTGCCATTTTCGTCCAGAAAATCGTCAATCAACGTGCGATTGGCATCTCGTCTAAATCCAGGGGTCGTGACTGGAAAAGTGGTGCGCAGGAACGTTTGTAAGCCCTCTGTGATCTGGCGGGCGACGAGGATAGGCAACATGCCGCTTAACGGATGGTTTGGGTATTTAAATTCAAAGAGGCAGTTTCACGGCGGCGATCGGCAATCAATTCATCAGCAAGGCTAATTCCGGCTGGAATATTGGCAAAACGCACCTTTAGCCGCTGACGGACACTTTCGCGTTTCTCAAGAATCAGACGGCCGTTTTCCACCTTGCCGATCAATGAAGTATCCTTGTCTACGGTAAAAGCTTGAATGAGCTCAGCTGGAATAACCAAATGGCCTTGCTGGTCAAATTGGACTTCGGCTTGCAGTATAGTTGACATTTGAGACTCCTTGAAATGTAAGAAAAAGTGGAATTGTGTATGCCGATAACAGTAGAACGGCAATCATTGTTAAGCGAAACATCCTGGCAAGAAGGCGAAATTTCGTCATTCGTAAGAAATATTCCATGTTTCCACGGCTTGTTTAGCAAGCCAGGATTGGTAGTCATTCAAGTTTTGCAAATTCCATTGCGGGTAAGAAGCAACTTTTTCCGCCAGAGGATAGCGAGAATTGATATAGGCTAATTTTTTATTAGCAAAACTCGATCGGCCCAGTTGATCTTTATCTAATAAAATGACATTACCCAAGCGGTCCTGAATATCATTAACCCCTTCGCCAAAATAGCTATCCCAATGTTCATCGGCGTTATAGGGACAAATGTGTTCCAATGTGGTTTTACTGTAGTTGGTGTTATGCCCGAGATAAGTTTCTATTTCTGCCAACAGGAAGCGTATTTTCTTTTCACTTCGCCGGCTTGGCATTTTGTGAAATTCAAACGCATTAAAAAATGCCTCATCGCTGGGATACAGTTTCTTAAATAGTTCACTGTTCTTGATATGACTGGCGCGGGTGAATTCTTGCTTATCAATCTTTATCGCCAATTGGTTGTAAGCACTTTCCTGTTCATTCGGCGAGAAATGACAAACAACATTATAACGAATGGATAATACATATAAGTATTTGACAAGTTTGATAAATTCATCGGCGGTAAATTTAAAAAAAGCGCTCATTAAAATGGTAAAGGGTTGCTTGATATTGAATAAAGCAAAGCCTTCCAGGTATTTTTTAGCGGAACGGTAATCTTGGTCTTGACTAGCCCACCATTCATCTTCCGGATTCAATAACGAAGCATATACCGGCGCATAGTCGCCTAACGAGCGTAAATAGGCATAGGCTTTCTCTGGCGTATTGGCCAATTTTCTAACCGAAGAAAATAGCTCTTTTTTTTGCGATAAACTGGCCTGAAAATTGTGATGATAACGAATGAAGTCGGTAAAATTACTTTCCCCTAACTGAGAAACAATTTCCGACCAAGTTTCGTCGAGCTCATTGAGTTCCTCATCCGGCACATTATTATTCTTGGTGACGATGGAAAAAATATAGTTTTTCAATAGATCCGGTGTAGACAGTTGTACTCCGCGTGCATTCAGTGTTTCGAACACTTTATAAGCATTTAAATCATCTTGAACCACAATTTTGGTAAAGATCATCCCTGAAGCAACGCGCTCGATAAATTCAGCAATTTCCTGGCCGCTACCACCAAATTTCTTTTCTTGAAAAAACTTAAAGCATCTATTGATTAATTTATTGGTATGCGTTTGTCCACGTCGATTAGGTGCATCGAGGTTTGCGCAGATAGATTTGAAATTAGCGCTATTATTTCGATTCAGTGAGAGTTTGCTATCGACTTTCAAGGATATGGGATTGGTTGAGCCAATGTAGCGCTGCTTCAAAACGCTTAATCGCTGGGTATTGTCATCAACTTCTTGGTTTTTATCGATCAAATTTTGAATATTTTTCATCGCGGCAAGAATCAACAAAGATAAGGTAATGAGTCGTTGTTGGCCATCAATCACTTCAAAATCGTATTGTCCTTTGCGTTGCAGCACGATATAGCCCATGTAATGGAATTGTTCTTCAGCGATGGTTTCGATATCTGCCCATAAATCCTCCCATTGCTGCCTGTCCCAAGCATAGTCACGCTGAAACCGTGGCACCTGGTATTTGATGCCGTTGCCGATGAGCTCTTGGAAACTTTGATTGGTGGGTTCCATTAACATGAAAGAAGCCATGGGGTTGCCTATCCGTTTTTAAGGTTTAACTAATAAATGACCACGTTCTAAAATCTGATCAATATGAAAATCGAATCGATCGTTCCAATAAATACGACGATTTTTGAATTTCACAGATTTGAATAAATTCAAGTCATAAAGTGGTTTATAGCAAGGGATTCTTTCCAATTCCGCTTTGACATCGAAATCGAATCATCGTCCAAATAAACGCGCACAATATAATTATCTCCTGCTTCAGCGTTTATTAATTTCATAATCCCATGGCGCATTAGTTACTTTCAGGGGCGGCATCATACTCACTAAACAACTGAGCCACCATTCGCTCCCCGCCACCTTTTCGCATAGTGTCAGCTAGTGCAGCCCGGAATTTCTCATCATTAATAGACTCGTAGGTTACATCTTTGAAAACCACGCTGATGTCAGGCGAAAAAATTTGTTCGATAGAGCCAAATGCATCAAACAAATCTTGTTCGATGATCGCCAAATAATCTTCGTCGCTTGGCTCAGTTGTGAAAATAAATTTTCTGTAGCATTCCGGTGGATTGTCTTTGACTTTTGGTAACAGTGATTTGGCTAAATCTTTAACGGAATTTATTATTTCTGCTTTGAGCTGTTTTTTAACCTTTTCTGCAAAGGCTTTGATATCCGCTTTAAAACAGGCAATCCTTTTATCGAAATCGTCCCTACGTGAGCGCATGATTACCCAGCCATATCGATTAACGCACAGCAAAAAATCATCATAGATTTTTTTACGTTCATTCTCTAAGGTCGCCTCGTCATAGTCGCGTTCGATATTGTGTTTATTTTCATCAAAGATAGGCATTGCCGATTTAGGTTCCAACTTGGGTATTTTTACTTTAATAGCTGTAGAACCTTGCAGAAGCGAAAAGCTGTTTTTAATCCGCTTTCCAAGCTCTTGATCATCACCAACCAATAAGTAATTGGGAATGGTGACTTTTTTACTTGATAACCGATAGCCCTTTACTTCCAATTCCACATATTGAATTTTAGTGTTGAATACTCTTTCAACCCTGGCGATGTCGAACCGTTTAGGGGGTATTTCTTTTAGATTGGTAAGTGTTTGTTCTATTTCAGCAGGTGTTGCTGCTTGACGACCAATCTCGGCTTCCATCGGCAATGCATTTGAACTTTCACACGCTGGGGCATTTGCGGCGCAGGCATGGGTGATTTCCGCTAAAGGATTACTGCCGATTACAATAGCGTTAGGTTTTGAAGGCGCATCAGATCCCGCTTCAATCAACTGTGGGGTCGGCGCATAAACATTCACTGCGTCATCCACAATTAATAAACCGACGCGTAATCCAGGTTGATAACGCAACTCGAGTGAATAGGACTGTGCTATTTCTTGTAATTTTTTTAATCCCTCTTCTGTCCCATAACCCAAGCGACACACCTCTGGGTCAAGATCAACAATAACGGTAATCGCTGGTAAATCGCGTTTACTGCTTTGATCACCGATTGCCAGAGCGACAGGCTCAGAAATTCCTGGCGCAACATACACCAATCGCTTCGTGCAATTTTGAATCGCGGCAACCAATGTTTCATCATTTATTACGGTGAAGGTCGTCATTAGCTTTTATCCTTTTCAAAAAACTCCCAGGCAATCCGATAGTCTTCTTCGCGGTTGGGTTTGAAGAATGGCGCGGTGTAGGTGATGGTGCGTTCGGTGGGGCCGCCGGGGAGGGTGTCGTCCAAGAAGGTTTTGGTGACTTGGCCGGATTGCATGTCGGCTATGTCTTCCCAGCCGAGGGCGATGTTTTGTTCGTGGCGGTCGTCGCTTTGGTTGCCGTAGCGGATGCCTTCGTTGAGATCGGACTTACGGGCTTTGCGCGGCAGGCCGACGCCGACCAGGCCTTTGCTGGGGGTAAAGACGATGCGGCCGTTTTGGTCGTACCAGGTATCGACTTCGTATTGGCGCATCACCGGGAATTGCACGCGGTAGATGGTGAGCAGTTCGTCCAGGGTCATGCCCAAGGCTTGCGCGACCAATACGTCGATTTCCAGTAAGGCTTGGCGGCGGGCGTAGTCGGTACGCAGGGCGCATTGGCGTTGCCACTCGGGGGTGAGATTAGCGAAGAAATCTTGCGGTAGAATTTGAGATCCGGGGTAAGAGCTATTGATCTTGATGGACCAACGTTGTTCTCGGAAAGCTGGATCCCATGTGGTTTCCCAAAGCTCAGCATAGTGCGTTGTGAGAGAGGATAATACTAGTACTCGTGATTGGAACGAGTGTGATCCAAATAAGTTTCCTGGGATCGCGTATTCTTCAAGACTCCGATGAAGATTTGTCCTTCCTGATAATTTCGTAATGAAATCATAAACAATCGAGAAACAGCATCCGACGACTGTCAATAATTTTAAGATATCCCTAAATACATATGAACGAATTCCATTAGTATGCGCGATATACTTTGGTGCTAGTGCAACAACTAAAGCTTTTTCTGCACCAATACTAATCATTGATCGGGCTACCAGTCGGTAGTAGTCCATAACTGTTTTTAACTCTGACGCATCTTCTTTAAGCCAAGAAACTTTTGGTGTCCGCGAACGATAATCACTAGCTGAACAAGCAGGAACATAATTAGTCCGGGGCAAATAGTCGTCAGGCAATGTAATTAGGTCAAGCGTGTCATAAGCTCGATGGGTATTGCACTCTTCTCGAGGTGTCTGAAAAAAAGGATTCCCAACGGAGAAGTGGGGGCCAGAAAGTATCAAGCCCCTAGCTTCATTTGGAAATGACGTATCTCGTCGGATTGTGCCATCAGTTTGAGCATTAACCTCATTCCAACAAGTTGATGGTGTAGGGAAAAACTCACCATGAAAGTCTGCTAATCGCATTGATTGAGCAGCAAACTTTTCAAGAACGCTCATCAACTGATGAGCGTGTATAGTTGGCAGCCTTCCCTCAAGAGCAGGCGTACCCACTTCATCATAAAGTTGTGAAAACAGTAATAATTCTTTCTCGGTTACATTAATGATGCGGTCAGGGTGGCCTTCGATATTCCAATCATCTTCACCATTTTTAATGCCTTGAACTGATTTATCGTGTAATGGTTCATAGCATCCGTCTATTGTATTTGGGATAAAAAGATTTGAAATGCTTTTAAAGTAAATTTGATTAGTCGCTGAGCCAAAAATATTTATACTGAACTTATTTCGATTCCCAATTGGAAATAGTGCTTTCTCATTTTGAAATTGAAAGTGTAAGCGAAGACGCCTATATAATTTATCCCTGAAAGCACCACCATTAGGGTCATCATAAACTCCTTCCGGATGCAAAAAACCGCTGATACCTTTCCCTGACCCATTCGCCCAAGCTTTTGGTAAAAAGCATTTATATAAATTTGCTTTTTGTCCAGCCAGTTCTTGATAATTACCTACTGCATTCAAAAAGTTCTGTGCCCCCTCTGATTCCTCATATTCAGATCGCCAACTTTCTTCTAATTCGGGTAATTTATGAAAAGTTTCTGCTCGTAAATCCGCCATCCGCTTAGCACTATAGCTTTTCAACACAAAACTCGGCTCGAAATCACCCAACACCGAGCCGCTGTTCCATTCCACTCTTAACCAAGGCGGATTTCCCAAAAACAAATCAAAGCCGCCATTGCCGGCAAACACATCGGCAAACGCCAAATTCCAATGAAAGAAGCGGCGTTGCAGGGCAATGTCGTCGGCGCGTTTCAGGCGTGGCGAGGCTTTGAACAGTTTGCTCAAGTTGACCACACCGAAGCGATTGACGAATTGCACAGCCTCTTGCTGCGGTTGGGTTTCGGCAAATAAATCGCTTTGCAGTTTGGCGGAACCAACGGTTTCGGTTTGTTGGCTGGTGGCGATGGTGTCGCCGAGCAGCAGTGTTTCAAGATCAAACAGCCATTCTTCGCGGCTGGGCAGATCGCCCTCGGCATGAATCGGCCAGAACCATAAGGCGCACCAGTAATCCATCACCAGTTTCAGGCGGCGGTAGGCGCTGGTGTTTTGCTGTTCTTTGGTTTCCAGTTTTTCCGTTATCACCTGATCTTTTTCATCCAGCGTTGTAGCTTTGCCGGATTGTTGGAAACCATAAATCTGATACGGATCGGTGGTTTGTTTGCGGAAATTAGCCTGGGTTCGCGCGTGTTCCTGCCACAGTTCCTCCAGCTTGACGCTGAGTTTTTCCAGGCGTTCTAATTCGGTTTTATTGAACGGCTGGATAAACGTTTTACGCCAGGTGTTGATGGCCTTGATCTGATCCGGATAAAGGGCTTTGACTTCCTTATCGCTGTAGTTGGCCATGCCGCTGTCTGGCAACAGAAAATGCCAGATTTGTCCGGGTTGGCGCAGCGTGGCCATGGGCACGGCTTTGGGCGCTTGGTTGAGCCAGCAGGCGTCATCGCTGGGTTTGCGGTTGAGCTGGTCGCTGCTGAACACTTCGCGGCGGGCGCCGATCAAGGAATTGCCGCAATACAGTTGCAAACCAAACCAGGGCACGAAGCGGTCTTTGGATAAGGCGTTGAGCCACAGCGAGACTTCGGCCAGTTCCACGGCGACCGGGTTCAAGTCGATACCGAACACGCAGTTGTCGGCCAGATACATCTTTACTTGTTGCAGTTCATCTTTGTATTGATGCTGCGGAATGCGCTCATTCAGCGCTGATTGCATCAACTCCAGGTATTTTTCCGCAAGTTGGTTGATGGCTTCGTTCAAGAACGCCGCCGAGCCCATGGCGGGCTCGCAGATTTTTAAGGTCAGCAGTTTTTCGGCGCGGGCGCGATCATCCGGCAGCGGATCGAGTTGTTCTTTGAAGAGTTCTTTCAGGGCGTATTTGACCAGGCTGCGGGTCAATACCTCCGGCGTGTAGTACGACGCGGATTTTTGCCGGTCGCGGCCAGCTAGGCGGTAGATGAAGCTGCCTTTTTTATGTAAGCGCAGCATTTTCTCGCCGCGCTCGTTACGGTCATACACCCGTTCGTTGTCGTCGTATTCGTCCAGGGCTTCGCGGGTAACGAAGTAGCCGGTGTCGAGTGCGTTCGGTTCGGTATCGGCTTTTTTGACTTCGTATAAATCGTCCTGCGCAAAGAAGCCGCGATAGGACAATAAGGCCTCGTACACCGCGCCCAATTGGTTGATGCCGAGCTGGGCATAGGAAATGCGCCCACGGCGGCGTTTGCCTTTGGCCGGGCGGCTGAGCGACATCAGTTGGATGATGCGTTGCAGAATGTGGTTGGGGAATTGGACTTTATCCAATAACGCAGTGCGGCTGGCATCGAACAAATGCGACTTCAAGGCCGCCATTTGGAAGGCATCGCGGCCGGATTGTTGATTAATGAGATGGAGATCATCTTGGCGAGTATCAGCTGTTCCATCCGATACAAGTCGGAACAACATTTGTATCGAGTGATGCAGATAATGGCCGTTGCGTTCGGCTTCGCTGGTCAGCGGCATCAGCTCCAAGTCTCGCAAGGCTTCCAGGGAATAGCCTTTGAGATAGACATCGGAATCGACCGGTGCATAGCCCAAGTCCGGACGGGCTTCGATGTAAAACAAAAACAGCAGACGGTACATATAGCGCAGGCATTGCAAGGACAGTTCGCCGGGATCGAGCGCGTCCTTGCCGGTGAATATGCCTTTTTTGTCGGCGCGGGCTTGTTCGATCAGCTGTTGCGCGGCTTCGTTGCCGAGTGATTCGATACATTCGCGCAGGGCGTATTTCAGATCTTCCGAGACGCCATAGGCATGTTTATGGGCGTTTTCGTCCAGGGTATCGAGTAGGCTTTGGCCTTGGGCGTCGAGCAGGGATTGTTTATGCAGCAATACAGAGACAGCCTTGAGGGTGTCGGTTTCGCGGCGGCTGAACAGTTCTTTCCAGTCGAATCTCAGCAAGCGATGTTGGGCAAATTTGGCGCGATCCAATAACAGCCATTGATACGGGCTGACCAGCAGCACCCAGCGCGGCGGACGCGGTTGGGTAAACACGGTGCTGGACAACAGCTTTTGCCAATCCGGGGCATCGGCGGCTGTGATTGCTTTAGCGACGGGGATATTGCTGAGACTGGTGAGTTGACCAGCATGCAGACGCAGGCTTAATGGGTCGGCGTCAAGTTCATCGCCTTCATCTAAGGCTTGAGCTTCCAATACCCATAACAAGGGTTCGTCTTGTGGGGTCCGTAATTCACCGAGTAAAGGTAATTCCCAGTCGTCATTGCCGCTGATAGGTTGACGGGTAGGTTGATAGGGCAAGTCGAAAATTTGCAGAAGTTGGCGAATGACTGCGCGGCCTTTGGAAACTCGTTCACTGGGTGGCTGTGGGCGTTGCAGGGTGTCGAGTTGGTTGAGTGCTTCCCGCCAAATGCTGTTTAGCCGGGTATGGGGCGCGCGATACTCCGGTTCTTTTTGATTATGGGCGCGGGCGGTTTCACGGGCTTGGCTTTCTTGCTCCGCCCAGGCTTCCAATACGCCGCGCACGTCGCCGGAAAAGATTTCCGACAGATAATGCTGGCTGTAAAACTCGTTTTCGTTGCTGATGCCGATCCAGTTCACGGTATTGCTTGTCCTTGAATGGGTTTATCGGGGTAGGGTCCAATCTTCCAGCCGAAGACCGGGAACTCGTTCAAATTCGCGGGTATTGTTGGTGACCAGAATTGCGTTTAATGCCAAGGCATGGGCCGCGATCAAAAAGTCCATGGGGCCAATCGGGGTGCCTTGTGATTGCAATTTCGATCGGAGAGGGCCGTATGCGGTGGCCGATGCGCGGTTAAAGTCGATCACTTCGAAATCGAGTAAAAACCGCTCCAGCCGCTTGGCGTTGTCACTTTGCTTTTTGCTAGCCGCAATGCCATAGTCCAGTTCAGCTACGGTAATGGCCGAAATACCAATGTCTTCACGGCTCATGCCGTCCATGCGCTGGATGATGTTTTCAAAGCCGCCACGCTGGTTGAGCAGGAAGATGCAGATATTGGTATCCAGCAAATAAAAACTCATTCAAAGTCCCGTTCTTGAAGTTCGGCTGGCTGTTGACGCTCAATATCCATTGGGCCGATTTCCTGCAACATGGCCATTAGACTTTCGGCCCGGTAACGCTTGGGCAAAAGCACCACGATGTCGCCCAGCTTTTTGATGACGACTTCGTCTTCTTCGAAGCGAAATTCTTTGGGCAATCTAACAGCCTGGCTATTGCCATTAGTGAAAATTCTTGCAGTTTGCATAGCACTCTCCTCTGTCAACTCAAATGTACATCCTTAATATATACGTCAACATCCAGGATGACTAGTCATTTCAGGCAATCGTGCCGGTAAAGACCGCAGCAACCTGTATAAACGGCTCTTCTTCGGTAGTTTGAGTATTTTGTAACCAGTCCAGATGATCTTGAAAAACCCGCTCGATATGAGAACGCCTATCGTCGATGCGGTGCTTTTTGATGGCTTCGGGTTGAGCACTGTCACCGAAGTCGATTTCCAACTGTTCAACGTGGCGACGTTTTAAGGCGTTCATTTGATCCAATTGTGTAAGCAGGCGTTCGCTGAGTTTGGATTGTTTATTAAGTCGGAGTTTTTGTAATGCCTTTTTTGCGGGTGGTATGGCCAAGGGCAGAAGCGCCTGTAATGATGCGGTGTCACCCACTGCGCCGCGATTGGCCAGTTTACCGGGTTGAAGTTGCAACTGTTCCAGGAATGCTTCGAGCGATTTGATGCCGAGGACGGTTTGATTGTTAAATTCAACCGCCAGCCAATCATGCACCAGAATATGGCCGCGCTTATTGGGAAACCCGCCGTAGATCAAAACGAACTGTTGTTGTGCCGATAAGGTGTTGAGACGCAAAACCGGGGCTGTGTGCCGGCCAAATGCATTTAAGGCTCTGTCGGCCAACCATTCCATGACCGGATGTTGCTCCCAAAGATATTGAATGTCCGGCCAGGGGCTATCTTCTTCACGGCAGCGTTTCAGTTCGTCGTAAATGCGCTGTTTGTTGTTGGACAGAATAAAACGATCGTTATCGGGGCGGACTTCACTGGGCAGGTAGCGTAAGCGTTGCACCAGGTCGTTTGGTGCTGTGAGTCGCATTAAATCGCCTTCGATATCGGCTTGCAGATCGACACCGCTTTCACGCAGCCAGCGTAAGGCTTGTTCCGCATAGTGCAGATCCTGCTCGAACAAACGCGGGCTTTGTTTTAACACTTGCTCAAAGCTGTGACTGGGCGGTGTGTCGGGTGTGAAATGCGCCAATAGATCAGAGGATGTATCGGTGCCATTCAGCAAATCGGCGAAGATGTCTGAAATGTCGTCATCGTCTTTCTTGTCGCGTTCGATGGCTGCAGCGACGATGGCTTCTTCTTCCTCGGGGTTAAACTTGCCCATGAATTCGGAAGGGTCACCAATGTTCTTGCCGGCTTGTGCGTCTTTTTCGATCAGAATATCCAGGACGCGGGAGTCGCCTCGAACCTTTGTATTGTCTGACTCGGTTAATAGGTAGCGAATTTGCGGCTGCCTTTGTTGACCGTAACGATCGATACGACCGTTGCGTTGCTGGAACACCATCAACGACCAGGGAATATCAAAATGGATCATCCGATGCGAAAGGTGATGCAGGTTGATACCTTCCGATGCCACATCAGAGCACAGCAGCATGCGTACGGGGCTATCCAGTTTGTTGAATTGCTCGACGGCATCCATCAAGTCTTTGTCGCGCATGTCCCCGCGCAGGACGGCGACTTGTTGAGATTTTAGGCCTAATTCATCGGGTAAGTGCTTGTGCAGAAACTCCAGGGTAATCAGACTTTCGGTGAAAATGACCAGTCTATCCTCGGCTTGTTTGGGACTCCAGCCCAAGCTGCTTGAACCTTCTGGTTTTAGTAAGGTTACCAGGCGTTGGTATTTACTGAATTGAACTGGCTTGATGGCTTTAATGGCCAAGCGCAATCCCTCTAGCATACTGATGTCGGCCACAATTTCGTCACTCGATGTTCGGCTTTGCAAACGTTTCAGGCGATTTTCGATCGTGGACAAACAGGCTGCCGGGCTGGAGAACAAGGCTTTTTCGAGCACAGTACGAAATAACTGGCCGGCGCTTTTGCCATCCAGCGTATAAAATTTGGCGGCACAGAGTTGGTCATAAGCCGCCTCTTCGACAGGGCTTGCGGGTGTGCGAACGGTGTCGATTTCGCGTTCCGGAAAATTTTGCTTCAGTTGTTCGCGCACATCTTTTTTGAAGCGTCGGATCACCAAGCCTTTGTCGCGAAAATCCTCTTGCGAATAGTCTTTAGGGTTGGCAATGGCTGTGGGGTCGAGCATGTTCATCAAGCTGGCAAAGCTGGTTGCCTTACCATCGTGCGGCGTCGCAGACAGCATAATCAGAGTGTCTGAGCGGGTAGCCAGCAGTTTGGCTAATTTGGCGCGTTGAGAATTGGCGTTACGTTCCGCGACATTATGAGCTTCGTCGATAATGATGATGTCCCAATAGGCTTTTTCCAGGTGATGTCGGTATTCGATGTCCTGTTTAAGTGTATCGATCGAAATGATGGAGCGGTCGAAATAATGAAATGGGTTGTGATTGGCGGGGATGCGATTCCGCACCCGTTGCAAGCCGACAGAATCCAGCCTGACCAAGGGAATGGAGAAGCGATTCCAAAATTCTTGTTGGAACTGGGCCAGCATGGATTTGACGGCCAATACCAGTATGCGTTTGCCACGCCCTCTAGCAATCAGTTCACTGACCAAGATACCTGCTTCTAATGTCTTACCCAAACCGACCGAATCAGCGATCAAAATACGTTGTCGAGGCTGATTTAAAGCTTGGAGGGCGGGATCGAGCTGGAAAGACAGTTGGTCCATCGCCGCGCGTTGTGCGATGTGAATAAACTCGTCAGTCGGCGGTGTTTTGCGCAGTAAGGTATCTAGGTACAGCAAGCTGGCCCGAAAATTCGGTGTTAAATCGTCAACCAATTGAGTGGTTTCCGGATCGAGAATGCGAATTCCGGCACCGTGAGATTCTTGTTCAGTAAGAAACAGCGCTTCCTTGCCGCGAACGATTTCCGATAAGCCCTCGCAAGCCAGCAAGTAGCCGCCATCCGATGAATGATCGACGCGCTTGATGCGCCATTCGGCATCGCGGGCTTCGATGCGAAGGCCTGAAGCAAATTGTTGGTGAGTGGTCACTGCGGAGCCGTCCCTGTTTGTTGTTATATTTATCTGTTAGAGGAAAGGGATTATAGAACAAGGTGCTTGTTAGAACTAATCATAGCTACTAGGTAATCCTGTGAATTTGACTTTGCTGTACGGCTATTGTTGTTATGGGGTAATCAGTAAAGACTATGCTGATCCAGTTCAGTAATTTGCAATTAATTAATGAGCCCGTCACCCTTATTTAAGCTCTGACAACGTTAGGTTAATGGTATTAGCTAACTTCTAATATAAAGTTTTTCCTCTTTTGTCGGATATCAATCTATATCTCCTAATGCATCGATGACATAAGCTTGGCCCAAATGTAACGGTGACGGAAGAGATGTTTTTTGTTTGTCAATCCAGGTTAAATTTTGGAAGCAAAGCTTGGAAATGGTCGTGACGAGTTCTTTTTCCTCAAAAGACCCTTTGTTTAATACAACGATTTCGGTCAATGTCTGAGCCTGGCGATCATTTTGTAAATTGCGCGGTTGATCAGCAAATCGAGTCCTTCCCCTAGAATAATCTTTATCTAACACTGCGGAAGTTTGCGTACAGTAGTAGGCGCCATGGTAGTCTGAATCAATATGACTAAATATTCCTTTTGAACCTCCCGGATTCAGCTCTCCCTTTTCATTTAGTGGACTATTGAAATCAATTGTGCCAGCTGGCCGAGGAAGAATGCTGGAGTCGTTTCGAATACGAACAATGGATACTCGTTCGTCGCGCGAAATATCGGGCAAGCTACCAGTTCCTTCTGGCTGCGTATCATTCAGTTCGGGCCACAGCGTACCCGACGCACCAACGTCCATCAATAGAATGAATCTAGCCTCGGGGAAGCGGTTTACAAAAAGTTTCAAACCATGATTGATGAATTTACAAGCATCGGCTTTTTGTTTTGGACGATCTTGTGCGGATATATAACTTGCTATGCCTCTAGGTATGATTTCCCAGCTTCCCGTCGGGCTCAGCATCAACGATTGATGAGACCCCGCTTTACAAGCCGTTATGGCGATATGGAAATGATTGTTATCCTTACTTGACTTGCGAATGAAGTGACCGATGAACCAGCAGTCTTTGGAAGAATCTGGGCTTTCCTCGAAAGGAAGCAAATAACAGCCGGTCATCCTAAGTAAATCGTGGATTGCGCGTTTGGCACCATGGCAAACGCCTTTGCCATCCTGCTGGCGTAAAGTGCTTGCTCTGACAAACTGGCTGACATGACCATGCGTAGCTAATAACCGCCTAATCAACGGTTTGGGGTCGGCATAGTTTTTCGGAGTGTTTTCTAGTACGTCGTTTTCACACGTTTCGACAATAAATCCGGATAATTCATTTTGAGATAGTTTGATGCCCTCTATTACTTGTTGCATCCATGAAATGATGTCTTCTTCCGGATTAGTGGATAACAAAAATTGTTGATTGGATTCTGGCGAAATGAACAAGATTTTCACAGGACCAGCCTGAAACCAATGACCATCTTCAACGTCGATTGGGACTTCCATTACGCCCATCAACAATTGTTGTAATTCATGTTGCAATCGTTTTCGAACGATATGAGATGAATATAAGCAAATGATTTGCAGATGATTACCACCGGCATCCTGAATGAACGAGTGCCATTGGGTTGTATCCGGCTTTTGGGTGGATAATTCTTTTACGGGTAATTGCTTTGGCGCTTCTTTTTGTAAACCGATTGGTTTGGCTTCATTCAAAGTTGAATGGGCGTGCGCTGCTACATAATGATGGAATGGTAAGCCGACACCTTTGCCGATGGGAAAATTAACCGGTGTTTTCTCATAACGTGCTCTTACCGGTTGTAAGTAGGCAAGATCATAACCTTCCGGCTCAGAAATATCGGTATATCCGATGCGGTTGAGCAAGCGGACCGATAAATCGCTCCAAACCTTGAACCATTTTTCTTCTTTTTTGATTGAAGCAATTGAAATGTTTAATAAAGGTTTATCTTGGGAGACTTGAAACCAGGCATGTTTAAGCGAATATTTTTTTGAATCTTTCCACTGCGTAGCCAAGCGACTGATACTGCTATTGAGATGAATGGCCGGTAATTCAAACCCCGGTACCGTTATCAAACGTGGTGTTATCACATGCATGCCGTAACCTTGGACTTTCCCAGTCTGATTGCCCAGCGGCCTATCCCAACAAACTAAACTGGCCTGGCTGTCTAAAATGAACTTAAGCGGCGTATCGGTATCGATCCTTAGATCTTGCTGAACGAGACGTTCTGCTACACGCCACTTACTGGCCTCCCATACCCATCCCGGTGCTGTGGGGCATGCATTTTTTCTCGTTTGAATATTCGCGCCGATGTCCAAAGTACATTCTGTCAGTGCACCCTCTCTGACTAATGAACCTAAAACCGGAGTGTCACATTGCCGGTCAATTTCGTCTTCCCAGAAATCCAAGCAAGTTGCCAATATGTCCCTGGGCACTTGCTTGCTGGCGACTAAAAATAGCTGCTTCCCAGATTTAAACATATCCTGATAAGGGTCTAAACGAATGAAACATCCCAAATGCCAACGTAAGGCAGTCGCTAAAGATCCAAACGGTAGATACGATTTGTTTTTTCGAAATATTTCATTGAGTTCTTGCCAACGCCTTACAAAATCATTAGAAACTTGGTAGCCATAGACAGCACCGTAACTTTCCAAAGGCAAAATAAATGATGTCGTTTTTAGGTCAAAACGCATGATCCGTCCTCATAGTAATTCCGTTAAAAATTGTCAATCAGCGTTGAAAACTTTCCAATGCATGTATCAATGCACCATGTATCCGTGTCATTTCTTCCATTTTTCCTTGTGTCTGCCAGGTCGATAAAGTCGTTTGGGCCAATTCCTGCCATCCAGCATTGGAATCAGCAAAAGCACTGTCTACAAGGAATACATCGATAGGAGTTTCGCCACGGCGGCCTCGTCCGGCGAGCTGCAACATTTCAACCAATACGTTACAGAAACATTCCATACGCAAATCTTCCGGTAGCGACTTAAATGGACCTATACGTTCATAAAAGCCATTAAGCCGAGCATAAGCATGACGCTGCTCCCATTCCAATGTTTCCAGTGGCTGCATTTCAGGTGTACAAACATTCAACAGTGAATAATTAACATGTGCCAAAGCTATTCCCGGTGAATCCAATGTTGGCACAGGTCTGACTAGAACATAAATTGATGCGATTGCTGATTTGTCTGAACCTGGTTGAAGAATATTATGACCCCGACAAATACTTAAAAAAGGGGCAATCAATATATCGGCTTCACCATAGGCAAAATTGCTCAAATCTTCCCGGCTAATAGCCATACCGTTGTTGTTTTCCGACTTATCATCGGCATTCTGCAGGTAACGTACGCGCCTTAGTGCATGCTTTTCGCCCATGACTTGCGATAAAGCCTCTGCCGACCAACGAGCCTCTCGTCCACTGTTGGTCACTAAAAGCACCCGAGCTCTATTAGGTTGTTTTTGTTTAAGCTGCTCAATATCAAAAGATAAATATTGTTCCCATAAGCCTTTTGTCAGTAATCTTGTTTGTAGCTCTCTTTTGTTATGCTCGCCCATTCCCGATATCCGGATCATTTCGTCCGAATCAGAAGATTTAATCAACCTTAATGCCAATTTCAAATCGGTGGTATCGTCTGGCTGATAGTAACGAACCGATCCTTTAACATCGCTCGCTGAAGCTCCAGGAAAGTAGGCAGTTGCCGAAAGTCCTAAAACGATACGTGATTCACCGCCATAACCTCGACTTATTAAATTTCCTATTTCCGAGATGAACAAATGCGGGTCACCGCATAATGACTGTACATTTAATTGCCTATGTTGTTCTTTGCCCCCAAGATGAAATCCGTAATGCCTCCGTCCAAACGGCCCCATATAGGAAGTGCACCAAGGACGGTAACCAATGAGCTGGGCATAAAACTGAGCGGCCTCTTGTGATTCTTTTAAATCGGTTTTGCCAAAGCTATAGGTAACATCTTGTAACAAATCTTGTAAATGAAATAAAACTCGATGAAGAATCAGCAAGCTGGCGAGTTTATTACGTTTTTCGAGAGCAATTTTCGGGGCGAGTTTTTCTAATGATTGTATAACGCTAAATTTTCGCTCTGCTTCACTTGTTTCGGTTAGTCGGTTAGGCGTTAGCCATTGATTTAAAGATAGGTTTAGTTCACCCCACAACGGTTCACTACTTTTACGATCAATGAGTTTGTCGATGTTTGAGTGTTCAGATTCAGGTAGGTATTTTTTAAATTTATGACTGATTTTTTGTTCCAAAGTAGCCGGTAAAACAGTTCCAATACCATAATTGGTCGGCCATTTAACTCGATGATTATTCAAGGCATCGCGTAATAACAAAGGTAACCGCTCTAATTCCATTAGAGGGTCAATCACATCATAATTATTAACACTAGTGCCATTATCCGTCAGGTCGCGATGAACCTTATTGGCTATGGTCGGGCCTTTGTCTTTAGTCAAAGGAATCTGACCAACCTGCTGATCGATAAGTACCTGTTGCAGCTGATCGATTTCATCCACAATCACGAAATGAGAACGTTTGACCACTAGGTCAAAAAAAGTATTGATTCGAGTAGACTCTTCGTCTTGAGCAGGCAGATACAAGCGACCCGATAAAAAAGCGTGATGATTAATGATCAACAACTTGGCGCCTAAGGCTGCTTTTTGATGACGAAACTTGGGGCATTCCGTCAAGAAAGGGCAATCGAATCGGCTATGGCGACAAGGTTCTTCGCCGAATTGTATTTCGTCTCCTTCTTCGGCATAAGCCTGTAATGCGCAGTGATAGCCCACTGTTTCTAAAATGCTTGTAGCATCATTCGAATTGGGATCGCTTAAACTATTCCGCAACAAGTCAATAACAATGCGGCCTGATGAACGTGAAGAAAACAGCATACTAACGACGTTAGCCGGCATTTGTTTTTGTAGAATTTCCGAACACTGCCGATATTCTTGGATAACATCTTTAATGACCGGCAAAACAAGCGTTACGGTAAAGCCTTTTTTCACCAACAATGTCGCTAAGACTCTACTTAATACCGACTTTCCTCGACCGGTTGGCGCCACCAGCATCTGCAGCTCACCCGCTGTGAAAGCCAAGTCTTTGATTTTTTGGTTGGTCTTCCGACAGCGAAGTTCGTCCAAAAATATTTGCATCCGTTTTTTGTAAAAATCCTGGCCGGTCAGTCGGCTAATATTCTCGGCTTGGGCCCTTAACTCAACATAGCTGATCGATAGATTTTTTAGGCTGGAAGCTTTTTGGATTTTAACTGGGTCGATAGTATCCGGAACCAGTTTGACGGGAACTTTGAATGATTTACCGGAAAAACTCTTTTTAACCCAGAATTGGTTTCCAGGTCGCTTTTTAAAAATAATGGGGTTGGCTATTTGAAGATTTTTTAGAACACTGATAATTTCATCGACACGTTGCTCAATATCTTTGCCGGGTAATACCCGATAGCATCGCTTTGAGTCTGATTCATTATGGCTAATAAATTCAAAAGGCGAATCCTCTGCTTTGATTCTTTCAGTCAGTAATTTGACTAGTCTTGTTTTATTTATTTCATTCAAATGCGAATATCGCAATAACCAAAGATATCGATTTTGCTCCAATTCGGATAAATGATCCCATTGTCGCCAGCGATGCAAACGACCATGAGCTATTAAAACAAGATCACCAACTCTAACTTCCGGCTGGTGTTTGTTCCCCAATAACAGCAGTGCATCTAAGGCTAAGTGAAGTGGCTGTTCGTTCAAAACGGCGCCTCCTGTTTAGCAATGATTTGTTTCACCGTTTTTAGTAATTGACTCACGGACATAAACTGTAAATGTTTGAGGCTCGAACAGTTTTCTTGCAGAACTTTTACTTGATTTCGGCGATCATCCGGCACGACATAAATCAAGTTTTCGGTATTCAGGTCGTTATTGATCGCCTTTGCAAGAGCCAATACATTGACCCAATCCTTAACGTCTATTTTTAGTTGCCTCTCACCGATCTGAACTAGCAAATCATATTGATCCAAATTGGGCCATAAAAGTACTCTTACGCCATCAAGCTGTTCCAGACGCGATTTCAAATCTAATTCAATTAAGCCAGGTAATAACGTGTATCGCCAAAAACCGTGTTTTAACCTCAGCATCGCATCAGCGGATTCGGGTGTAGGAGCCTTCAATTCTCCGAGTGGAGACAATCGGTCTTCGACCAAACTAAATTGGGCACCTCGTGAAAAGCATCTGCTTCCAGAGCATTGAACTCTATTTTCATGTCGTTTCATCGGCCAATAGCAAACGGGACAGGGGAAATAATGAGTTAAATTCTTATCAAGACAGGTACTTGGGATGTCTTCAAAAACCTGAGTCAGAGTTAAACCCGTTCGTAACAATATTTCCCTGGCTTTTTCTATAGATACAACGGGGGATGAAATAAGTTTTTCACGAAAACGGCTATAAAGTTGATCACCATTCTTATGTGGACGTAGCCTGGACATGACTTGCAGCATTTGGTCTTGAACGAGTGTTGCTTCGGATTCGTTACCATGTTCCGCCATCCAATCCTGAGCAAAAGCTGTCACACCAAATCCGTCAACTAATCTTTCTTCTAAATCGAGAGGCAGCCATTCGCAAATCGGCTTTTTCATCAGCGCCAAAAACTCAGCTGGATTCTGAATCTGACTTTGTCCGTTATTAACACGCTGAATCCATGAAATGGCCAAACTCAATTGGTGCATGACCAACTCAATGTCTACAATCTCAGGATCATTGGATATCGTGCACCATTTCAACACTGCATTGGCTGCATGGTTTAATGCAAGTTGACTTTCTATGTTAAGGCTATCCAAAGGCACACCTCATATCGTTAAAAAGCATCCCTTAAAAAATGTTAAAGACTAACGAATACCAATGTTTGGAACTATATAGCCATACCCTAACAATTTGCGTAAGGGTTAAACCCTTCATTGTTTTTGTCATTGATTCAATAACACGCTTTTTACATCGGGAAGCAAGGGAATGAGCCAACAAAAATCGCAGGCAACACTGCAACGACGAAATCTGGTTTTGGAGAGTATTCGCAGACTCAGCGGCAAAAATTTGCGATGGGTGACTGGCAGAGAAATCGTTCAGGATTTGAAAGCCCAGGGTTACGCGGTAGAAATCCACAATATCCGTCGCGATTTAAAAGCCTTGCTACCGCTACACCCACAATTGGAAGTCAACGATAACAGCAAAGGCGACGGAAAGCCCATCAATGGCTTACCCCATGGATACCGCTGGGTCGGAACGAATGTTGAACCGGCAACAGGTTTAACCCTGCCAGAAGCCTTGTCACTGGTGATGGTCGAGCGCTATTTGAGCCAGTCCTTACCGGTGTTACTGACTCAATCCTTGCATGATTTATTTCAGAAAGCACAACAAACTCTGGATTTACACAAGAAAAGCCAAGTGACTCATTGGCCCGAAAAAATCACTGTGATTCAACCCGCGCAAACACTGCTATCACCCTCGATCGATTCCACTGTGTTAACCATAGTACATGAATCGCTGCTCATGGAAAGACAAATTCAGGTTTGCTATCAATCGATTTATCAAAAAATCGGCAAAGAAAAAAACTACCGATTACATCCCTTGGGTCTGATTCAACGCGGCCCCATCACGTATCTCGTGGCAATGGCTAACGATTATGAAGATGCGTACATCTATGCATTGCATCGAATCATTTCAGCCCAATTGCTAGATGAGGCCAGTCGTCAGAATGACGATTTCGACCTCAATGTCTACGCACAAAAACAAGGACATTTTGGTTCCGGAGAAACGATTTTCTTTAAGGCCAGAATCGTTGATCATCTTGCGGCCACCTTATCCGAAACACCGCTGCATAAATCCCAGGTAATCATGGAAGACGATAAGCCCGGCTATAAAATTCTGCAGGCGGAATTAGCAAATACCTGGCAATTACGTTGGTGGATATTGGGTGAAGGCGAACGTATTGAGGTGATTGAGCCAAAATCGCTACGTGATGATGTTGTCAATACAATATCCTTAACATTACAACAATACGAGCAACCACTGATTAACCAGTAACTCAGCTATCGTGCTAGTAGAATGCATAACTCCCGGAATGGTTGAGCGAAAACTTGTCTCAATAGACAAGAAGTTTAATCGAGCTGTTGGTTTCTGACGTTGAGCCATCGTTTGATGATTCGTAGGGTCTCGGTATTCAGGTATGCTATGCGTTGCTTGTTGCCTTTGCCGACTTGAATTGCCGCCGCATTTGGAAGCGATGGCGCCTTTTAGTTAGCTGACTGGATTGCGTGAATGCAACGTGACGCTGCTGGAGTGGAATCAAATCGATTTGCAAAGACGAGTCGCTTGCGTTCATCCCGATCAGGCCAAAGCGGGCAAGTCGATCGGCGTGCCGCTGAATGACGAAGCGGTTTCTATACTGAGATCGCAAATAGGACGGCATCATATCCGCGTGTTTACCTATTAGGGCACACCGATTGACAAAGCTGGCACAGCGGCATGGCGAAAAGCATTAAAACGGGCAGGAATAGAAAATTTCAGATGGCAAGACTTGCGGCACACCTGGGCAAAGTTGGCATGTACAAAACGGCACGTCAATGCATCTGCGGCTGGTCTAGTCTCGAAATGGCGCAACGCTATGCGCACTTAGCACCGGAACATTTGGCGGAGTATGCAAACAACGCGAAAGTTGCAAAATCGTTGCAAGCAAAGAATGAAGTTAAACTGAAATTAGTTAAGTGATTGATTTGGATGGGGTGAACGACGGGGCTCGAACCCGCGACAACCGGAATCACAATCCGGGGCTCTACCAACTGAGCTACGATCACCACAGAAAAAAATTTCAACAGGAGATGGCACGCTTGGCAGGACTCGAACCTGCGACCCTCGGCTTAGAAGGCCGATGCTCTATCCAGCTGAGCTACAAGCGCAGAGTGGTCGGGGTAGAGGGATTCGAACCCCCGACATCCTGCTCCCAAAGCAGGCGCGCTACCAAACTGCGCTATACCCCGATTGACCTTCGTGAATGAGTTCGAATCTTGTCTAACTATCCACCCGTGAAGAGCTGTGTATGATAAAGACTCTTATGATTTCCGTCAATAGATTTTTTAATCTTTTGCAAAAAACCTGAATCATTATACTGCGCTTTCAGTAAAGTGTTCGGTTTGCTTCTATAGCCTTTCTTTTACAATGCGATAAACATCATCGACTGCTTGTTCGATGCCTTCCAAAATCGATTCGAGGTCCTGAGTCTTACGTTCGGCAAATTCCTTGTCTTTCAAGCTGCCGACATTGATATAGACATTCAATGCCGCGCTTTTCAATCCGGCGTAGGCCGACATGACTGCGACGCCGGCATCGCTTATGACACCGGTGTTGCCTTTTTCGGCCGCGATTCGGCTCAGCTCGATCGCTTCGAAGCAAGCTCGGGCGCATTCAAGCGGCACTTCGGTCGCTTCTTCCAATACGGCCTGTATCGCTTCGGAACGGACCGCCTTTTGTGCTTCGGTTTCTTTCGGCATGCCGTAACAGGCCATCAATCGGTCGAAGACGTCGACGTCGGCCTTGATCATGCCGGTTAGGCGTTCGCGTAACGTTTCGGACTTGTCTAATAACACGCGCATTTCCGCTTCGACTTCGGCGTATTTCGGTTTGCCTATCGTCAAGTTGCACACCATGCCAACCAGCGCGGTTGCTTGCGCGCCCATCAAGGCAGCGGCGCAGCCGCCGCCGGGGGTTGGCGCCTTGCTGGCTAATTCATCGAGATAGGTTTTTAGTGATTTATCTTTGATATCGGTCATGGATCGATTTGTTTATTTTATCATTACAAGCAATGCCGTTTTGGCTGTGCTCACTCCCGGCGCCAGTTAGTGCCGCCGCCCGGAACGTCTTCGAGTATCACGCCTTGTTGCTTCAATTGATCGCGTATTTTATCGGCTTCCGCCCAATTCTTGTTCTTTTTGGCGTCGATTCGCGCCTGTATCAACGTTTCGATTTGCTCGGTCGTCAAGCCTTCGATTTGGTTATCGCCTTCTTTCAAAAAGCGCTCGGCATCGTCTTGCAATATACCCAGAACGCCGCCCAGCGCCCGTATAGTGGCGGCCGATTGACTCGCCCTTTGCTTATCGGAATCTTTGACTTTATTGAGTTCCCTAGCCAGATCGAACAGCACCGACAACGCGACCGGCGTATTGAAGTCATCATCCATCGCTTCCTTAAAGCGCGCCTCGTAATCGGCGTCGACTTCAAACTCGCCGGCATCGATACCACGTAAAGAGGTATACAGACGGGTCAACGCGACTGCCGCCTCGTCCAGATGTTCGTTGGAATAATTTAGCGGACTGCGGTAGTGGCTAGTCAGGATGAAAAAGCGCACGACTTCCGGCCGGTAACGTTTTAATACTTCGCGAACGGTAAAGAAGTTGCCCAGCGACTTGGACATTTTTTCTTCGTTGATACGCACGAAGCCGTTGTGCATCCAGTAATTGACGAACTTTTCGCCGGTCGCGCCTTCCGATTGCGCAATTTCGTTTTCGTGATGCGGAAACTGCAGATCCATACCGCCGCCGTGTATGTCGAAATGATTACCCAGGCAACCGGTCGACATCGCCGAGCACTCGATATGCCAGCCGGGACGCCCCGAACCCCACGGCGATTCCCAAGCAGGCTCGCCGGGCTTGGCCGCTTTCCATAATACGAAATCCAGCGGGTCTTGTTTGGCTTGTTCAATCTCGACACGTTCGCCGGCTTGTAACTCGGCAAGGTTTTTGCCGGACAAGCGGCCATAGTTGCTAAATTTCGAGACCGAATAAAATACATCGCCGTTAGAGCCGACATAGGCTATGCCGTTCGCAATCAACTTTTCGATCATTGCCAGGATTTCAGGAATCGATTGCGTCGCTTTAGGCTCGATATCGGGAGGCAATACTGAAAGCGCGCGTTCGTCCTCGTGCATCGCCTCGATGAAGCGTTCGGTTAGGGCTTGAAAATCTTCGCCGTTGTCGCGTGCGCGTTGAATGATTTTATCGTCAATATCGGTTACATTGCGCACATAGGTCAGGTTATAGCCCGAGTAACGCAAATAACGCGAAACGACATCGAATACGACCATCACACGCGCATGCCCGACATGACAATAATCGTAGACCGTCATGCCGCAGACATAAAGACCGGCCTTACCTTCGACACGGGGTTTAAAAAGTTCTTTTTGGCGCGTCAGAGTGTTATATATTTTCAACATGACAGACAAGGCGGATTAACAACAAAACAGGGCAATGTACCAAGCGAGCGCTTCTCTTTCAAGACAAAAACACATAGAATTCTTGCTTAATTCGTTACTCACGGGAACAACCATGCGTACTTTTTTAACTGCTTCCCTGCTGTTAATGACAGCAGCCCATTCTTTTGCAAAGGAAAACATGATGTCAGAACAAGTAAATAAGGTCAAACTCACCACGACACTGGGCGAAATCACCATTCAATTGAATCACGAAAAAGCACCGATCTCATCAGAAAATTTTCTGACCTATGTTAAAGATGGTTTTTATGACGGCACGATCTTCCACCGTATTATTCCAGGATTCATGGCCCAAGGCGGCGGTTTCGACGCCGACTTCAATCAAAAAGCCACGCACGAGCCGATCAAAAACGAAGCCGACAATGGTTTAAAAAACGACCGCGGCACGTTGGCAATGGCCCGCACACCCGACCCAAACTCGGCGACCGCACAATTCTTCATCAACTACAAAGATAACGCCTTTCTGAATTACACGAGCCCGACTCCAAACGGCTGGGGCTATGCCGTTTTCGGCGAAGTGATCGAGGGGATGGACGTGGTCGATGCGATGGCCAAGCAACCGACCGGCAACCGCGGCATGCATCAGGATGTTCCGAAAACCGACATCGTGATCGAAAAAGCCGAAATCGTCGAATAAGACTCTTTTGCCAATGGAACACGGATGCTGCCGGCCAACACCCCACGCAAGCTCATCGTTCCCATGCTCTGCGTGGGAACGCTGCTTTAGACGCTCAGCGTCGACTGCGACAGTTAGGTTGCTTGATAGACTTTAGGAAGTGTATGGGTTGGCTTTTGCTTGTTTTATCGGCCATCGGGGACTCAGAGCGTCCCGGGATGCATTCCCACGCAGAGCACTCGCCGTTATACACAAGTATCGGTAAACTTGCTAAACAGAGGTCATCGTATACCTGGAAACGGTGCTGATTGATAAATCAGCGGATATTGAACATCAGTGGCTTTCCCTCACCTAGCGTTAGGTGAGGGACGACGAAGGCGTCGCTCCCACAAGGGGCCGGATGCTCTGTGGGAGCGATCCCCAGATCGCGATTTCGAAGTCGGGAACGTTGGGCGACAAAAAATGGTATCGAGGCCTCATTAGCTAAGCTTGCAAAACGGTAATTTTTGACTTATGTATAACGATGAGCGCAGAGCACGGGAACGATAATTTAATGGGCAGTTTTTTGTTACAAAGTCCTTAGCCGCATCCCTGCTCCATTCCCTACCCCCCCCAATTCATTGAGCCAGTCTTTTGCCCATGCCCTGCGAAATCCAATTTATTTCGGACCTGCATATCTCGCTTGAAAAAACCGAAATCACCAAGCGCTTCCTATCTTATTTGGAACGCCAGGCGCCGCGCGCCGAAGCCGTGTACATTCTAGGCGACCTATTCGATGCCTGGATAGGCGATGACGATCCGACGCCGCCGAACGGTAAAATCAGAAAGCAACTCAAACAACTAACCTCATCCGGCACGCAAGTCTATTTGCAGCAAGGCAATCGAGATTTCCTGCTCGGGCAACGATTTTGCGACGAAACAGGCGCGAATCTGCTTGGCGATTATGCCGTGATCGATTTGTTCGGAACGCCGACCTTGCTTTCTCATGGCGACCTGCTCTGTACCGACGACCTCCCGTATCAAGCATTCCGCGAAAAATCGCATACCCCGGAGTGGCAGCAAAGTGTACTTTCCAAGCCTTTATGGCTAAGACTAATCGCCGCACGCTGGTACCGCTTGCGCAGCCATTTCCACAAACGCGGCAAAACGCAAGACATCATGGACGTCAACCAACAGACCGTTATCGAGATAATGCGCGAACACGGCGTGTTGCAACTGATCCACGGTCACACACACCGACCGGCGATCCATGAATTCGAAATCGACGGACAAAAGGCGAAGCGCTTCGTATTACCCGACTGGAAAAAAGGCAGCGCGCAAGTTCTATGCTGGACCCAGCAAGACCATCGCTTCGAAGTCATTTGACACTTCAACAAATAGCGAATCAATACCGCCACTCACAATTCATTTTTCCCTTGCTATAAAATAGTGAGCAGTGAAATGATGAGGCATTTCACTTACGTGTCAAGTCCTAATTTCCTCTTTCCTCTTTCCTCTTTCCTCTTTCCTCTTTCCTCTTTCCTCTTTCCTCTTTCCTCTTTCCTCTTTCCTCTTTCACCTTTCACCTTTCACTATCAAGCATAACGCCCAAACTCCGCATCCCTTAATCGACCGGCCAAATCCGGCGCTTGCTCCGACAACTCAACAACCTGCTCGACTGACAAGCGCAGCACGGTAATATACGTTTTAGCTCTAACCGTCGCGGTTCTGACCGCCTTGGCCGATAACGCATGCTCGCCGATAAAGCTGCCTTTACGTAATTCGGCGACATGAAAGCTTTGCCCCTGCTCATCCTGTTTGAATACATTGACGCTGCCGCTGACTAATATATAAATACAATCGCCTTTGTCACCTTCATTGAACAAGGTATCTCCAGGCAAGAAACTGATATAGCGCGCCTGCTCCGCTAAGCGCTTGATTACCTCCCTCGACAACCCGGAAAACAAAGGGACGCTATCAAACCAATCGTCTCGTTTAGCCAGACTCAAACTGGCTGTCATAGCCGGCAATTGTTTTTGCGCATCGAATAAGCACTGTTCTAATCGCCGAAAGACCTTAACCGACAATTTACCTTGTTCGTATTCCTCAACTACTAACTTATGCGAATAAAGCAGCGCCACTTCTTGAAACAGCCTGTTTTCATATTGACGATAAAAATCAGGAAATAATTCGCCGAAGCGCTTTAAACGCCCTTGCCGTCGATGCAAGCGGTTCCGATATATTTTTTTAATGATATTTAATTTGTCGCCGGATAAATTCGGATCGGCAGTTTTAAGTTTTTGCAAAGCGACATGCGCCATCAATACACCGGCAATATCATGCCGAATGAGATTCGAAAACCGACCGCTTTGGTATTTAATGAGCCAACCGAGCGTCCATTCGTATTTGCTTAAAAAGTGGATCATCGACATTTCAAACCGCAAAAACGGATTATTTTCATCTTTAGCGGATTCGATGAGCAACAACTCCTCTATCGTTTTCGCCCGGTCTTTTCTCAATAGATCCTGAAAATTAAAATAGGTGTAATAATTCACCAGACCGATATCGTGCAACCGCGCCAACTCATCCGTTTCGGCTTGCAATGCCAACAAATGCAATTGTTTTAACTGCTGATCCTCGGACATCGGCTTGTCGCTCGACGGCAATTTTTTGCGCAAATCGAAGACAACCGAGTTTTGAATATCACTGTCAAGTAAATGCAAATTGGCAAAGCTATGCAAGACATCGTCGACCGAATACTTAAGCTGAACCATGCCTTGCTGTAACTCGAGCCACTCTTCGTTGCTCAATCGATCTATTTTCAACCAATGCATCAGCGGCCTAAGCGTGGATGCATTAACCAGCATACTCACCATCACAACGCCTAGCGTCAACTCTTTCAATAATTGTTTATCAGCTACTGTATCGGGTATCGAGAAAGCAATCGCCACTGCCAAACCGCCCTTCAGACCACCCCACCACATAATATGCCGGCTAGTCAGATAAATCTTAGGCAACCCGAACACATAGGTCGTAAACGGCATGAACGCATAAACACTCACGGCTCGCGCGACTGCCACAGCCATTACCGCCCACAACACCGGGTTCCAATTACCGAGCAACGAGAATAGATCGACCGATAAGCCGATCATAATGAATAGCAGCGAATTAAATATTAAAACAATAATTTCCCAAAATTCTTTGACAATATGCTCGTGGTCTCCCGATAACCTTGGCAAGCCTACTATTTTAAAACATAGCGCCGAAGCCAACACAGACATGACGCCCGACACATGAAAAATATGCTCGGCCACGATAAACGCCGAATAAGCCATAATCAGCGTAAACACCAAAATAATACTCCGACCGCTTTGAGCCAATCGAACCATCAATTCGCTAAAAAGCAGGCCGCCGACAAAGCCGACTCCCGCGCCGCCTATAAACACCCGGATAAAATCCTGAACTGCCGATAGCGAATCAGCCCAGTCATATTGTCCGGTCAAAAGAAAACCAAGCACGATATTAAACAATACGATCGCCGTGGCGTCGTTGAATAACGATTCGCCCTCCACTAATACAGCAAGCCTTCGACTGACGCCAAGTTCCTTAAACAAGGCAATCACCGCGACCGGATCCGTTGCGGAAATTAGTGCACCGAACAATAGCGCGACAATCCAATCGACGTGTAGCGATACCACCAACCCCAACCCCACCAGAAATGCCGATATCAACATACCCGGTATCGCCATCACAACCACCGGAACCAGATCTTTTAACAAGGCCCGCGCATCGAGACTCATCGCGGAATCGAAAATCAATGCCGGTAAAAAAACAAACAACACCAATTCATGAGTCAACCGAAACCCACCCACAAAGGCCACTTGATCGGTCAATGTGCTAGTTAAATTAATCATTACGCCCATCAACACCAACAAAACGGTATAAGGCAACCGCAAATGCCTGGTCAATCCGGCAATAACCATTGCAACGGTCAGAAACACCAAAACAACAGAAAGCAAGTAGGAAATTTGCATAATAGAAGGTTGTTGATACAATGACCCTGATAAGCCGAACCCTGAGCTTATATTCCCGAACGACAGTGTAATTTAAAGGCTTGTCGTCCGCCTTAAAAGTTGACTTTTAGGAAAAAATCCTTAAATTTACACACCTGGCGCGGCACTTGTTAGTTCTCCGGTAGAGGGAATGATCGTCGCCCCATAAATTACTTAAAACTAATATTAGTCTTAAAAATCATAACCCGTATTCTGTCGTGTAACAGGATACCAGGAGGAAATATATGAAGAAGCCTGTCAAAAGCTGGCTGATTGCCTCAACTGTCGCTGCCTTGCTTGCAGTACCTGCAGTATCTCAAGCGAATAGCGAAGTTGAAAAATTGACCAAGAACCCAGCGAACTGGGCGACTTGGGGCGGTAACTATCATGGTACCCGTTACAGCGAACTCAAACAAATCAACACTTCTAACGTCAAAAACCTGCAACCGGCATGGACTTTTTCAACCGGCGTTCTGCGCGGCCATGAAGGCGGCCCTCTGGTTGTCAATGACGTCATGTATATTCATACTCCGTTCCCTAACACCGTTTATGCGATCGATCAAAAAACACAAGCGGTTATTTGGGAATACACTCCGCAGCAAGATGCCGACGTCACTATTCCTGTGATGTGTTGCGACACCGTTAACCGCGGTTTAGCTTACGGCGACGGTAAAATCTTCCTGCAACAATCCGATACCGTATTAACTGCGTTGGATGCCAAAACAGGTAAACGGGTATGGAGCGTTCAAAACGGCGATCCTAAATTGGGCATGACCAACACTCAAGCTCCATTAGTCGTTAAAGACAAAGTCATCACCGGTATCTCCGGCGGTGAATTCGGCGTACGCGGCTTCTTGGCGGCTTACAACATTCGCACCGGCGAGTTGGATTGGAAAGGCTACAGCATGGGACCTGATGCCGACACCTTGATCAATCCAACTAAAACCACCACTTGGAAAGACGGTAAAGTCCAACCGGTCGGAAAAGATTCGAGCACCAGCACTTGGGAAGGCGACCAATGGAAAATCGGCGGCGGCACCACTTGGGGCTGGTACAGCTACGATCCTGAATTGAACCTGGTTTATTACGGATCCGGCAACCCTTCGACTTGGAACCCGGCGCAACGCCCTGGCGACAACAAATGGTCGATGTCATTGTGGGCTCGTGACGCAGACACCGGCGAAGTCAAATGGGTTTACCAAATGACTCCGCATGACGAATGGGATTACGACGGCATCAACGAAGTCGCGCTAGTCGATCAAGAAATCAAAGGCCAAATGCGCAAAACTGCCGTTCACTTTGACCGTAACGGTTTCGGCTACACACTGGACCGCGTCACAGGCGAATTGTTGGTTGCCGAAAAATTCGACAAAGCGGTTAACTGGGCGTCTCATGTCGACATGAAATCCGGCCGTCCGCAAGTCGTTTCTCAATACAGCACGGAATACAACGGCGAAGACGTCAACACTGAAGGCGTTTGCCCTGCGGCATTAGGAAGCAAAAACCAACAGCCTGTTTCTTACTCTCCGCAAACCGGTTATTTCTATATTTCCGGCAACCACGTTTGCATGGACTATGAACCGTTCGAGGTTGAATACACCGCCGGCCAACCTTATGTTGGCGCGACGTTATCTATGTTCCCGGCCGGTAAAGATGTCATCACAGGCAAAGAAGACGGCTCTAACAACCTAGGTCAATTCACTGCTTGGGATGCTACAACCGGCAAAATCATCTGGTCCAACAAAGAACAGTTCTCGGTATGGTCAGGTTCTCTCGCCACAGCCGGCGGCGTCGTTTTCTACGGCACTCTGGAAGGCTACCTGAAAGCGGTTGACGCGAAAACCGGTAAAGAACTATACCGGTTTAAAACACCTTCCGGCATCATCGGCAACGTCAATACTTGGGAATACGAAGGCAAACAATATGTCGGCGTACTGTCAGGTGTCGGCGGCTGGGCCGGTATCGGTATTGCTGCTGGCCTCGACTCCGGTGAAGAATCTTCTAACTCTGAAGGTTTAGGAGCGGTCGGCGCATACAGAAGCCTGAGTTCTTACACTAAATTGGGCGGCACATTAACTGTATTCGCATTGCCTAATTAAGAAATTATCTAATTTTTAGATAGAAACAAACCCCGGTCGATTTTCGACCGGGGTTTTTTTTTGACTAATACACCCTACAGAACCGGAACCCAATAATGCCTGCGTTGTATACTCTTCGCACTTCAAATTTCGGCAGTGCCTTAGGAGGCACCGGGGTGCTCGGCAAAGGCTTTGCCAGCATGGAGCTGGCATAGAGCCTACAGGGACGTATTCACGGCGTCCTTTGACGGGCACCCCGGTGCCGAATTTTGATCTCCGATAGGTATAACTTAGCCTTTACGGCTCAGATACATTAAACTAATGGACCTAGTTCCGAACTCACCAGGAGAAAGAATGACTCTCAGGACTTTATTATTTAGCGGTTTGTTATTTACCGCCATAACCTCCCCAGCTAATGCCGAAGACAAATTCAGAGTCTGTGCAGACCCGCTGGATCCTCCGTATTCCACTAAAAACGGCGATGGCTTCGAAAATAAAATTGCCGAATTATTCGCCAAGAAATTGGGGCAAGAACTTGAGTACACTTGGTTTCCCAATCGCATAGGCTTTATCCGCAACACACTAACCGCGACAGTCGGCGATTCCGAAGATGAGTATAAATGCGATGTCGTCATAGGCGTCCCGGCCGGCTACGATCGAACAATGACAACCAAGCCCTATTATCATTCGACCTATGTCTTGCTAATCGCCAAAAATCGTGGCTGGGACGATATCGAGTCTGCGGAACAATTAAACGATTTACCACTCCAGCGTCAAGAATCGTTACGCATAGCAATGTTCGACAGGGGGCCGGGTACGGCTTGGCTGCAAAAGTTGGGCTTACTCGATCAAGGCGTACCTTACCAAACCATGACCGGCGATAATGAAAACAATGTGGCGATGCAGATCGATAAGGATCTAAAAGCCGGAATAATTGATATGGCTATACTCTGGGGTCCGATGGCGGGCCATGTGCTCTCGCAAAGCCCCAAAGGCAGCTTCACAACCATCCCTATGAGCTCGTCACCGGGCATGAAATTCGATTTTTCGATAGCTATGGGGGTTCGGTACGGTGATAAGGCGCGAAAAGAAATGCTCAACCGGCTCATTGACGAAAATTTCGATGACATTCAAAAAATTATCGCCGGCTACCAGGTCCCATTATTACCGATTCCAAAACAAAAAATCCGCAAAGATGACGATTAATACAAACCGTTATCTTCCCGACTAATTCGCCGGATATTTTATTGCCCTTTTACTTGAATTCAAGCTAGGAGCAAGTCAAGCATTCGGCTTTTATAGCTGAGGCGAGAATCAAAATGCAGACATAAAACCCACCAGGCTAAATCATTTGAATTTAGCCTGGTTTTTTTCAGGATTAATTCTTTTTGGGAGGCGTTAACACCGCTTGCGGACCGGGCGCCGTTTGGCTGTGTTTTAAGACGACCCCACCTAAAGGCGGCAAGGTAATATAGAGCGAATGAGGCCGATTCATCCAAGCCTGCTCTTGAGTCCAAATACCCTCCGGTGAATTTATCACCCCGCTGCCGCCGAATTCCTGCGCGTCGGAATTAAGGATTTCATCATAACGCCCGGCTGCCGGTACACCAATGTGATAATACTCACGAGGCACCGGGGTAAAATTCAACGCCACAATGAGAAACGCGCCTGTCTCCGGATCCTTACGGATATAGATCAGCACCGAGTTATGGGCATCATGGCAATCGATCCACTCAAATCCCGCATCGGTAAAATCATTGGCATGCAAAGCCGTCTCCTTTTGATAGGTGTGATTCAGCGTCTTAACCAGATGCTGCAGTCCTTGATGGAAAGGGTAAGCCAACACATACCAGTCAAGCACTTGACTGCTGTCCCATTCGCGCCCTTGACCGAATTCACAACCCATGAACAGCAACTTTTTGCCGGGGTGGGTAAACATATAAAAATACACCAAACGCAAATTAGCGAAGCGCTGCCACTCATCGCCGGGCATTTTATATAACATCGATTGCTTGCCGTGAACCACTTCATCGTGAGAAAACGGCAACAAAAAATTTTCCGTAAAGGCGTAAATCAGACTAAAGGTTAATTCTCCCTGATGGTATTGGCGATAGATCGACTCTTTTTCCATGTAGCGCAACGTATCGTTCATCCAACCCATATTCCACTTCAAATCGAAGCCAAGCCCACCGACATAAGGAGGTTTAGTAACTTGCGGCCAAGCGGTCGACTCTTCGGCCATAATCAGCACGCCGGGAACTTGCTGATGGGTAATTTCGTTCAAAGATCTTAAAAAGTCGATGGCCTCCAAATTTTCGCGACCGCCGTATTTATTGGGTATCCACTCGCCTTCTTCACGAGAATAATCAAGATACAACATTGAAGCTACCGCATCGACTCGCAAGCCGTCTACATGATATTCCTCGAGCCAGAATAGCGCACTCGAGATCAAAAAGTTCTTAACTTCATAGCGACCGAAATTAAAGATCAATGTCGACCAATCACGATGTTCGCCGAGCCTTGGATCTTCATGCTCGTAAAGCGATGTGCCGTCGAACCATGCAAGCGCATGCGCATCTTTTGGAAAATGCGCAGGCACCCAATCGAGAATGACACCGATCTCGTGCTGATGACAATAATCGACAAACCAGCGAAAATCTTCGGGACTACCGAAACGGCTAGTTGGCGCATAGTAACCCGTCGTTTGGTAGCCCCACGATTTATCATAGGGATGCTCAGTAACCGGCAATAACTCAAGATGAGTAAAGCCCAGGGTCTTGGCATATTCCACCAAGGCCACCGCTAATTGCCGGTAATTGAGCAACTCGCCTTCGGAACCTCGTTGCCAAGACCCCAAATGCACCTCGTAAATGCTAATCGGCTTGTGCTGCCAATCGAACTTCTCACGCTGTTTCAACCATTTTTGGTCATGCCAATTAAACTTATCGTTTGCCGTTACAATGCTTGCCGTATTCGGGCGAACCTCATAAAACCGACCGTAAGGATCTGTCTTTAATAAAATATCGCCGTTCTTCGCGCGAATTTCATACTTATAAACCAAGCCAGGCTCTAATCCTGGAATAAAAAGTTCCCACACCCCATTGCCATGCACTCGCATTTGATGGCATCGACCGTCCCAGCGATTAAAATCGCCGACTACACTGACCCGCTCCGCATTAGGCGCCCACACGGAAAACAGCACACCGGCGACATTTTCGACTTCATGTACGCGCGCGCCCAGCAAACGGTAAGCATGCCAATGTTTACCTTCACTGAATAAATGTAAATCGTAATCCGGCAATTGCGGTCCGTAGCAATAAGGATCATAACCAATGTGCTCGTAATGGTCTTGATCGCGCCAAATCAGCCGATAGCGTGAAGGAACTTGTGATGCTAAGCCATGCCATTCGAAAAGAGCAGTACCTTCAATTCGAGTCAATGGCACGTTTCCTTCAGCCAATGCCACGCTTTCGGCATGGGGCAAAAAAGCACGCACCACAACCTGTTTATCATCTTTGGGATGACGGCCTAAAACGGCAAAGGGATCGCTGCATTTTGCATCGACAAGACTCTGTAATTCTGTGGACAGTTTTGTTTTACTCATCTGCTTTTGCGGGAAGCCCGCGAATTTATACCCCCTGCTTGTCAAATTTCGGCGCTGGGGAGCCCGTCAAAGGACGCCATAAATACGTCCATGTAGGCCCTGTGATAGCATCCATGCTATCAAAGCCTTTGCCGAACACCCCGGCGCCTCCATAGGCTAATGCCGAAATTTAAAGTGCGAAAGGTATATCATTCGGGTGGGGATAGCTCAGCTCGCCTCGGCAAGCCCGGTTCCCGCTCTCCTGTTCTAATGTGCTATCCTGGTTTAGCATCGATTCGGCGTCGTTAGGCACCTGTAGTTATAAAATTCTAATTTTGTCAAACCGCTTACTGCGTAGTAACCATCACTCGAACCATGCCCGGCAATAAGTCGAAATGATAAGGACTCGGCACATAAGCTAGCGGATACTCCGGCGAAAGATCGGTAAACGGCGCGCGCGACTGAACATATTGATAGAGATCGGGCGTCGAAAACTCATGACGGTGCCAAGGGTCCTTATTTAACAAGATCAAAGCTTCTTGTTGCCCGGATAGGCTGGCTTTCCAGAAAAAGAGTATCGGCGACTGCGTATAACCGATTAGGTTAAAAGGGCCCTCTTCCTGGAATATAGGGTAATCGGCTTTCACCGTGTTGACTTGAGTAATAAACTCGGTCAAATTCACCTCGGTATTTTCCCAATCCTCGGGGCGTGTATGCACCACATGCAGCGGTTTACTAAAACCGTATTCGTAACCCATCGGCATCATCACGCCGCTGCTGAACACTGCGGAAAACAAGTAACGCTGCTTTAGGGCTTCAGCATTGCCGTTGCTTTCGGCAAATAAACGAGGCGTATCGTGGCTTTCGGGAAAACCGATCGACGGAGCGGCTTGGCGCAACAATTGATACTGTTCCGGTAACCAAGGACTTTCGAAATCCCACCATTTGGAACTATTGAAAATATAATCAAACCCGGCTTGCGCGGTTTGCTTGGTACGCTCGGCGCTACAGCCTAGCGTTTCAGCGGTAAACACCACATCGGGATGTTTTTGTTTCGTATCCGTAATCAATTGCCGCCAAAGTTCGGGCGATAATTGATAGGCGGCATCGCAACGAAAGCCTTTAAAACCCAGATCGATGTATGACTCGATGATTTTACGAAAATAGGCATAAAGCCCATTATCGTGACTGCGGCCATGATCGAGTTGCGCTAAATCCTCCCACACCACTTTATGGCCGCCGTCTTCGAGACAAAAAGGACGCTGCACCTGCCCATGCTCACGAACAAACCATTCAGGGTGCTGTTTTAACAAGGGCGAATCGATCGCACAGTGATTCAATACCAAATCGGTCATAAAGCGGAGTCGGTGTTTTTTCTCAGCCTGATGAATCAAGGTCCGCAATTGTTGCTCGGCGGTCTTTTTGGATTTCGGATCGACCAACAGCGGGTTTAACTGAAAATAATCGGCAATGGAATACAGACTGCCGGACGCCCCGGTTTTTTGTAACGGGTTGACGAAAACCCAATCGAACCGCATCGCCGCGGCCCTTTCCAAGTGCGTCTCCCACTGCCCGAAGTGGCCTGCCAACAGGGGGAACAAGTTGTACATCCTCATGAATCGGCCTCTTTATTTGTTACGAATATAATCATAGATATTCAGGTAATGTTGGCCCGGATATTTCCAGGAGTAATCGTAACGCATTGCATTTTTTATCAATTCCCGAAAATGATCCGGAAATTGATAATAACAATCGATCGCTCGCGACAATGCCGACTCCAGTCCTTCATTGTTGTAATCCCTAAAAACATAACCGTTGCGCTCGTGTAAAGCTTTATGATGAGCATGGTCCTTATCGAATACCGTATCGGCCAAACCGCCGACCTCGCGAACGATTGGAACCGTGCCGTATTTCATCGATATCAACTGCGTTAACCCGCAAGGTTCAAATAGGCTAGGCACGACGATCATATCCGCACCGGCATAAATCAAATGAGCCAAGCCTTCGTCGAAGCCGACTTCGATATGGCAATCGGGGCTGTCGTTCAAATGCCGCTTCAACTCCCAGAAATAGCTATTGATATCCCGCTCGGGACTTGAGCCTAGCAACACGAACTGCGCCCGATGATTCAATGAATAAAACAATGCATGACGAACCAAGTCCAGCCCTTTCTGAGGATCGAGCCGACCGACGAAGGCAACAATCGGTTTTTCATTATCCGCTAGCAACAAGCGACCGCGTAAAGCTCGTTTATTGACATATTTATTGTCTACTTTTTCCACGGTAAAGGGAGCGGCGATATGCGGGTCGATTTCGGGATTCCAGACATCATAATCGATCCCGTTGACCACACCGCCGAACTTATAATGATGCGTATGAAGGGTCGGTTCCAAACCGAATCCTTGACCGCCGTCTTTGGTTTCTCCGGCATAGCGAGGCGATACCGTCGTAACGAAGTTGGAATAGACTATACCGCCTTTCATTAGATTCAACGCATGCGGAATCCGATTATCCAACAAGCGATCATGATGAAAATAATACTCCGGTCGATGCAGGCCCGTCGCATTCAATAAGAAGTCGCCCGTCAACCCTTGATGTTTGAAGTTATGAATCGTAAAACATACTCTCGGATGCCAGAAGCCTAAATTCTGATAGATTTCATATAAAAACACCGGCACCAATGCCGTTTGCCAATCATGGCAATGAATCACATCGGGATGCTTGCCGGATTTCCAAAGAAATTCCAATGCGGCGCGGCAAAAGAACGCATAACGCAGCACGTCATCATTAAAGCCGTAAATCGTGCCGCGATTGAAGAAATTATCCGGGGAATGGGGCTCGATGAAAAAGCATTTACGGCCATGAACGAAACCGAACCAGACCGTGCAATGAATATGGCCGTTATACCAAGGCACCCAAAGGTCGTCATAGGTTTGACATAAGCCCCAAATATGATCGTAATGCATACAATCGTATTTAGGCAAAATAATCTCGACACTGTGTCCGCGCAATTCCAGCTCCCGGCTCAAACCGGTCACAACATCCGCCAAACCGCCAACTTTCGCGAGGGGCGCCAATTCCGGAGTAATCTGCACGACAAACATATGCGGATAGTCGGGACCGGGTTGGTCGTGGTAGGGAGCATGCTCGAGGTGCGACATCATGTCGGCAACGGGCTCGGGCTCCGGCGCCGAAGATTCGGGTGTCGGCGATATTGGCTCTGCCTTTCTATAATCGGGCTGCCGATAAAGCTTTTCCGACGGCAAATCGGGACTGATGGATGCCGCCTGAGCAACCTCGGGTAAAGGCGTGATAAATGCCGTATTGGGCTCCCGGTATACGGATTCGGCGCCCTTGGAAGATGTCGTGGCTTGGGTTTCTACGGTGGTAGCGGACGGTTTTGGAACGGCTTTTTCGGGAACTTGACTAGGAGCCACAGCACCCTTCGAAGGAACATTCTCTGCCACCGCAGTCTCGTTTTGCGGAACAACAGGCAAAACCGGCGCAGGCGACAACGACTCCGTTTTCGGCTTTTCCTGCTCTGTTGTTTCTGGTGCTTTATTTTGCCGATCAGATTCAGTCGGCTTATCTGATATTGTGTTCGCTGACTTACGCACTGGCGCCGACTTAAGTTGCTCTGCAGACTTAGTGTTCGGAGAATCCTTAGCTTTTATTTCGGCTTGACCCTTCTCTTCATCCTTCTTAGCTTGAGTCGGCGTCTTGACGCTAGAGACGGTCTTGGTTTTTTCAGAAGGCTTGTTTTTAGGAGCTGCTTTCGCTTTAGGCTTAACAGGAGATTTTGCCGCATTTGCAGTTTTTGACGAAGCCTTTTTCACAGGCTCTGCTTGGGACGGTTTTGTAGTCTGCGCTTTAGGTGAAGACTTAACTTCCGGCGCCGTTTTAGCTTTCGGATCCGCTTTAGATTTTGCTGCCGTTTCGGATTCCGAAGACAGACTAGGCTTCGGCGCTTCATCTGCCTGAGTCGGCTTCTCCATTGCCGAAGACTCGGCTTTAGGGTCGTCTTTTACGGTCGACCCAGCTTCCCTCTCCGCCTCAAGTGTTAACTTCGATTGATTCTCTATCTTCGGCTTTTCGGGCGCCTTATTCGTTGTTGCTGTTTTTGTTGAGCTTCTGGTTTTAGTTGTAGTTTGCTTTGCCATAAATCAGACCTATCATGCCGATTAAAAGATATACCATCCCTCTGGCCTTAGTATGTTGTCCGCGGTTGTGTTTTATAAGTCCGAAAATCAAGCATCGGAAAAATATCATCCATCACTTCTAACGCCGTCAAATAGTGTTCGTTTATTGTATCCATACGAATGTTTTCTTGCAGATAATTAAAGCGAGCCAAATGATCGAGAATACGCTTTTTAGCGTACTCGACGGTCGTCCCTGCCTTCATAATGAACGGCCAGTCCGAGGCCTGCGCCAATAATAACGACCGTGCCGCCTGATTCAAAGCCCGCTCCTCCAAGGAAAAACGGGGAACTTGTTGAAACTCTTCGGCTAACTCCTCCATCAACATCGCCGATTTGTGTAAAACGGGATAAATCCAAGCATTGGTTTCATTGAGCCAGTATCCGGAATAGCCCTGTTCGCCCCAACTCGATGCCGAAGGCGTTGCGGTTTGCAAGTGTTGAAAACGCGACAAATAATCGCTGCCACTGACCAACTGCATTCCCGACTTATTGCCGCCAACTAGGCGTAATAAAAACTCCAGCCATTGCGGCCCCTCAAACCACCAATGACCGAACAGCTCTGCGTCGTAGGGGGCCACAATAATCGGCGCTTTTCCCATACGATAACTCAGATCGTCAAGCTGTCGTTGCCGCTTCAAATAAAAGTCTTGAGCATGCTGCCTAGCCTTAATCAATGCTTGACGCGGTCGATAAGCCGCTTTCGGGCCTCCGCCTCCCGTCACTCGCCGATATTTGATGCCGACGGGTACGCGAATCGTTTCTTCCAATAAATACGGTGCGAGATAACTGTCCGGAATAGTGGAATCATAACCGATATCGCAATGATATTCACGATAGTCGCTGTCTCCCGGATACCCTTCCTGCGCGCTCCAGACTTGACGCGACGATTCGGGATCACGGGCAAAAGCCGCGACTCCGTTGGCGCAGGCTATCGGCGCATAAACGCCACATTCAGCTTGGGGTCTTGCTTGAGTTAAAGCATGACTATCCACAAAAAAATAACCTAGACCGGCTTCGTCAAGCTGTATTTCCAAGCCAGGGTAATAACCGCATTCGGGCAACCAAAATCCTTTAGGCATAAAACCGAAACACTGCTTGAAGGTTTCAACGCCCATGTTGATCTGATTGCGCACCGCGCTTTCGGAAACGTTCAGTAACGGCAAAAAACCGTGGGTAGCCGCGCAGGTAATCAATTCCAGGCCGCCTAATTCAGCCTGTTTTTTGAAAGCCGCAACTAAATCGCAATCATAATACTGCCGATAACATTGCAATGCCGCCTTGAAATTACGTCGATATAAACGAGCCAAATACTGATATTCGGCTTGCTTGCGAGTTCTGATAATTTCCTGCTCAGCTAACCTGATTAAACCTTGCAAATGGCGAACATAGCGCTGTTGCAATAATTCATTATTCAACATCGTCAACAAGGTCGGCGATAACGACAGTGTCAGTCGATATCGCACACGATCCCGATTCAAGCGCTCGCACATGTTAAGCAACGGCAAATAACACTCGGTTATCGCTTCAAATAACCAGCGCTCTTCAAAAAATTGCTCATACTCGGGATGATGTACATAAGGCAAATGGGCATGTAATACAATGCATAAACCGCCCCTATCCATCTTAAGTACCTAAGGAACGAGCATGAAATAACTTCGACAACTGTTGTAAGGCAGTTTGCTCGGCAATTCCCAATTTGGGCATCAAAAAGGGTATCGGAGATGCTTTGCGAGGGTTTCGGCAGCGGGGAGTTACCCACATGCACCCACGAATGGGCTTACGACATTCTGTCAAGCGATCCATCGAACCGCCGCAAAGCCTATTACTTGTAAGAGTTATTTTGTGCATATTCCTAAGTGAGTTTTATTTCTATTCTGCAGACAGGATATACCTGCGCTCGAATAACTATCCATATCATGAAGCTCAAATCGTTCCGCTGGGCTCAAGTGAATCGGAGACGCCGGAGAAAAAGGGATTTTTTCGACATCCGGCTCGCTTAATGTTTGCCGAATTTTAGCGTCAATATCGGCTTCATCAAAGACTAAAGGCCCTGTTAGTTCGGTCACCGGCGTCATCGCAGAAGAAGGCATACTAACAGGCAGCGAGCGAACATATACAATAAAATCTCCATTACTGTCGCATTGACCGATCGCCGCCGTATAAATTGCGCCGGCGACCGGCAATTGAATTTTAGCATTGGCGTACGAGGATACTTCGCCGGCATCAAACCATGGACGCTGATGCTCTTGTGTATCCGCCCAATCAAGTTGCCAGAACAAGCGTAATATTAACGGATTATTCTTCGCCTGCAGCAAAGGAGTTACGCCAGCAATACGCCAATAGGCATGAAGATGATAGGGATCTATCGGTAAAATAATGAGCGCTGGAAAATTAAGCGGTTCAGCCTGACTGAATTGCAAAGGATGATAGGTATGACTAATGGTTTGACTGATGTGTTGAATTTCTTGAGACGATAGAGCGAGCTTAGGGTTATGCCTGGAATGCCAATATCTCATTCATTATTTCCTGATTTTATAAAACTTTTACTCCCTTTTGATCGAAAAACAGTCTAAGAATAAAAGGTATGGGAGTGTCTATCGAGGACCGCCGTTCACCCAGCACCTAAATTCCATAGCCCAATGACTATGATTAACTATCCGGGATAATTTAGGTGCTGGGTAAAGCCATCCATGGGGGCTCTGACGGCAGCTCGAACGCCAAGGATGGCGTGAATGCGGATTCTGCAGGAGAAAAAAATCCGCCCTGCTGCCGACATCCTCGCTAGCCACATCTCATACCTTCATCAAGTTAGCCATTTTTTGAGTATAAGGGGAGTAACCGCATTCGCAGTACTGAAAAGTAACCGTCATATCGACATGACTCATTAGCGGATTATCCTGACTGAAGCCTTAAAGTGTCAATTTAAATTATTCTTTTTGCCCGCCAATGTTGCTGAAAAGGTAAACCTCAGCAAATCTTCGGCAAACGACAACCAGCTTAATCTCGCCCGTAAAGTTTAATCGCACGCGCCAAACGTTGACTGTGCAATGGTAATAACTGATCCCATGTAAAACGCCACAGCCAATTCCCTTCGGTCGTACCGGGAATATTCATGCGATGCTCGGTATCTAACTCAAGAATATCCTGCATTGGAATGATAGCGAGATTCGCAACCGAAGCTAAAGCGGTTTGTATTAGCGTATAGGGCATCGAGCTGGCAGGCTGACCCAAGTATTCATAAACATAAGCTTGCTCTTGCTCACTGATCTGACGGTACCATCCTAAGGTAGTGTCGTTATCGTGCGTGCCGGTATAAACGACGCTGTTTTTATCCAGATTGGCCGGCAAATAAGGATTACTCGGCCCGCCGCTGAACGCGAATTGCAGAATTTTCATGCCCGGCAAAGAAAAATCGTCCCTGAGCTTTTCGACTTTATCGGTAATTACGCCTAAATCTTCCGCAACCAATGCAATAGGCCCAAACGCATCGAAGATCATTTTTAACAAGGCTTGCCCCGGGGCCTTGATCCAGCAACCATTGATTGCCGTAGGTTCGGATACTGGAATTTCCCAGGCGGCCTCCAGCCCTCTGAAATGATCGATACGGATAATATCGAACATTTCGACTTGTGTCTTGATTCGATCAAGCCACCAATGAAAGCCATTTTTTTTAAGATATGACCAGTTGTAATGCGGGTTACCCCAACGCTGCCCTGTTTCCGAAAAATAATCGGGCGGAACTCCTGCCACAACCGACATTTCGAACTGCTCATCCAGTTTAAACACCTCCGGATGAACCCAAACATCGGCGCTATCGTAAGAAACGAAAATAGGAATATCGCCAAACAACAATACACCATGGCGCGCAGCATAATCTTTAAGCTCTTGCCACTGTGTAAAGAATACGAATTGCTCGAATTTAATTGCTTCAATTTCAGTGCTTAAGCGCCTAGAGGCTTCTTTGAGCGCCGAAATATTGCGCGATTTGTACCGTTCAGGCCATTGATTCCAGCTAAGGTTATTGAATTCTTTTCTCAGCGCGATAAATAAGGCGTAATCATCCAACCAAAACTTTTTGTCGATACAAAATTTGGTAAATTCGATTTTTTCGTGCTCGGTCGCGTGCAGCTTAAAGCCATAGTATGCGTGATTGAGTAAGCACTCCCTTGCAAATGACGGACTGCCGCCACACTCTTGACAACGCTCGCCACGACTCAGCCAACCTTTGTCAACCAACTTATCCAAATCGATCAAGGCGGTATTACCGGCATGAGCGGAGATGCATTGATAGGGAGACCCATCATCGTGAGGCATGTTTAATGGCAAAGTTTGCCAAACCGTTACACCGACACTGTTTAGAAAGTCGACGAACCGATAAGCTTCCGGTCCTAAATTACCATTATCACTATTGCCTGGGAGTGATGTAATGTGCAATAAAATTCCGGCACGGCGTCTATGTAAAATATCAATCACAAACGGCTTCCCTGGCTAAACGTTTTCAATACCCGGCCTCATCGTGCCGCCCATGGCGGGAGCTCCGGATCCCTGAGTGAACGATAATGCCAGATAAGCCGGCGGATCTTCTCCTAACAACAGATAGAGATTACTCAAGTTTAAACGAAACTGTTTTTCAAAGCTGCTCACAGCCTCCCCCGGATTGTAATCGCCGAACCACCAAAACCAATCCGAACCTTCGCAAATAGCAAGCTGATGCTCGGCAAGAGCCAACTGCTCATCGGTCAAGCGCCCGGTGGATACGACTTTGTCAAACGCCCATTTGGCATCGCCCAACATATCCCACCCCCGATTTTTATCGACATCGCCGATCCAGGTAGAAAAAGTTCCGTATACCCAGCTGCCGGCCATCAACTTCGGCAGAGATTGTATTTCAATGGCTTGGTCGAGGCATTCGGAAAATGTTGTCAGCTGAATCTCAGGATGATGGCTCAAGCGTTTATAGAGCGCGCTGAGAAAATGATAGCCGTTTTGCGGAAAATACTCCCAAGCATTTTCGCCATCCATGATAATCGATACCACCTTATCCGTAGAAGTGTCATGCTTATGGATTTGTTCCAAATGATTGACCAAATCGGCAACCGCATCGTCGGCATGCCACTTGGAATATTCGAATCCGATCAAGTCCGATAAACCATCGTCCCTAAAAAAACAAGGAATACCGGTTCCGCTAGCGCGAAACGGATGATGCGGACTCACGCCATCGATGTCAGATAATCGCAAGCTGTTATGCAACACGTTACCGCCGGTTGCAGCCCAATCAAAACCGAACTCGGAGAGCATCTTCAATGTCTCGGTACTGACCGCTCCTTCTGATGGCCAACAGCCTCTCGGGATGAACCCGAAAAATCGCTTAAAGGTTTCGACACCGTGTTTCAGATGCCATTTCACCCTTTCCTCGCCTCCCGGATAAGTATCCAGTTCGGGAAGCGGAGCATCCGGCATCGCCTGCAACGTGCTTTTGATATCGATTAACAAAGGCATAATCGGATGCGCATAAGGCGTTACCGAAAGCTCGATGCGTCCTTTTCTTGCCAACGCCTTGTATCGGCATATTGCCGTCGAGAGCTGTTCACCGATGACTTCGACGATTTCGATCCGTTCATGTAATGTGTAGCCTGAGCCTTTGGCAATCAAGCGCTTGACTCTGACATCGGTCAGTTTGACACTTTCGCCCATCCAAGCCAGATGATACCACGCCAAAAGATCGCTAATGAATTGGGAATTCATATAGCTCAACGCATCATGATTCTGTTCCATCCATTCGGCCATTTTGACCAGTTTCTGGAACGTCGGATATCGTCCGATCTGCCGCTCTCGATTAGCGCGCATGCAATCCTTAACCAGTTTGAGCCGTGCATCGGGATCCGAGGGAGTCGATGGAGCAACCAGTGCCGCCAACAAAGGATCCTTGAATGAAATGCGATCGTGCAGATAGCGACCCACTTGCCTGGCATAGTCCTCGATCTGCTCTAGAAGAATCGGCGCAAAATTAACTACCGCTTTGGCTTCCGGCGCTGCTTCAAGATGAGCGATCATGTCGACATAATCCTTCATGACATGCAAATAAGTCCAAGGTAGTTGAAATTCGCCGGTTTGCAAATCGCGATACTCAGGCTGATGCATGTGCCAACATATCACTAGCTTCAGTTTTTTATCTGACATAGTGCCTGCTCTGTCCTAACATATCCGGGGTCACCAATACGACTCCGCCCGGGCTGACATGAAATCTTTTTTTATCGTCCTCGAGGTTCTCTCCGATTACCGTACCTTGGGGCACTTCGCAACCTTTTTCGATGATTGCCTTGGTAATTCGGCAATGCCGTGCAATATTGACCTCAGGGAGCACCACCGCATCTTGTAACGTCGTGTAAGAATTAACCCGGACATTGGAAAATAACAATGAATGCCTGACCTTGGCGCCGGAAATAACGCAACCGCCGGATACCATCGAATCGACCGCCTGCCCTCTTCTTTTGTCGTCGTCGAAGACAAATTTTGCCGGCGGCGTTTGTTCCTGATAGGTCCAAATAGGCCAAGTCTTATCGTATAAATTCAAATCGGGCTTGACGCCGATTAATTCCATATTTGCCGCCCAGTAGGCATCTATCGTCCCTACATCGCGCCAGTAACTTTGATCGCCTTGCAAATTCAAAAAGGGGTATGCACTGACCCTATATTTATCGATAACCGCAGGAATAATATCCTTGCCGAAATCCCGGTTCGAGCCTTTGGTGTCGGCATCCTTGATCAACTGCTCGAATAAAAATGCCGCATTGAAGACATAGATACCCATCGAAGCCAAGGCTTTGTCAGGCTTACCCGGCATCGAAGGCGGATTGGCGGGTTTTTCGACAAAGGCTTTTACCCGTCGATTTTGATCGACATCCATGACCCCGAACTCGGTCGCCTCTTCAAGGCTTACCTCGAGGCAACCAATGGTCAAGTCTGCATTATTGGCCACATGATCGGCAAGCATTTCGCCGTAGTCCATTTTATAGATATGATCGCCGGCCAATATCAGAACATACTCCGGTCGGCGGGTTCTTAGAATGTCGATATTCTGATAAACCGCATCGGCGGTTCCCTCATACCAAGACGTTTCGAGGCGTTGTTGAGCCGGCATCAAATCGACATATTCACCGAATTCGCCGCGTAAAAAACCCCAGCCTTGTTGAATATGTCGAATCAAAGAATCGGCTTTGTATTGCGTTAAAATGCCGATTTTCCGGATTCCGGAATTAATGCAATTGGATAGCGGAAAGTCGACAATCCTGAATTTTCCGCCAAAAGGAACCGCCGGTTTGGCGCGCCAATCAGTCATGTTTTTTAACCGTGAGCCGCGGCCGCCCGCAAGAATCAAGGCAATTGTATTTCTAGTTAGATGACTGACGAACCTGTCTTGAGGTTGGTTGATTGACTCTGACATTTTAATCCCCTTCTGGAATTGACTATTACATCTGTTGCTTAGGTGGTAACATTCCGATAAAAATCATTCTACTACATTGAGGCGTTTCGAAGTGAAAAAGCAATCCAATATGCCGCTGTGTGATGATTTATGCAAAATCATTGAAGCCAAACATCACGATCCTTTTTCCGTTTTAGGTCGACTCAGCGATAACAATTTGAACAAGGTAAGTCCTACCAAAATAAGGCTCTATTTGCCTTACGCCGATTCGGTCCGTTTTGCAGAGAAAGGCCCTGAAATACTTCGACTCGCAGAAACGGACTTTTTTGAATATACCGCTCAGCCCGGCGAATTACCAGAACATTATCAAATTTCTTGGATCGACAAAGAAGGCCAACAACACACCGATTACGACCCTTATGACTTTCCCGAGCAATTGCCGGAATTCGATCGTCATTTGTTCGGCGAAGGCAAGCATTGGCATATCTACCAAAAACTTGGCGCGCATCGACACAATATCGACGGAATCGGTGGCGTATTATTTACCGTCTGGGCCCCGAACGCGGCGCGCGTTAGCGTGGTCGGCGATTTTAACCGCTGGGACGGTCGCTGTCACTTAATGCGGGTGCTAGGCAACAGCGGGATCTGGGAGCTTTTTATTCCGAGTCTCGACGCGGGCTGCTTATATAAATTCGAAATACTGAACCGTCAAAACCAAGAAATTTTAATTAAAACAGACCCTTATGCCCAGCAATATGAGCATCGCCCTAAAACCGCTTCGATCGTCGTCAAAGAAGAAGCCTATCAATGGCAAGATGCGAAATGGATGACTTATCGCAAAACCCGCGACTGGCTACACGAACCGATGTCGATTTACGAAGTGCATTTAGGCTCGTGGCAACGGGACGATGCCGGCAATTTCTTGAATTACCGAGAGATCGCGAAACAGTTAATCCAATACGTCAAAGACATGGGCTTTACCCATATCGAATTATTGCCTATCACAGAGCATCCTTTCGATGCGTCTTGGGGTTACCAATCAACGGGTTACTTCGCCCCGACTAGTCGGCATGGGACGCCCGACGATTTCAGGTACTTTATCGACCTCTTCCATCAAAATAATATCGGCATTATTTTAGACTGGGTCCCCGCGCATTTTCCGAAGGACTTTTTCGCACTGGCTCGGTTTGACGGTAGCGCGCTCTATGAGCACGAAGACCCCCGCAAAGGCGAGCATAGAGATTGGGGCACCCTGATCTTTAACTTCGGCCGCAACGAAGTTAAAAATTTCTTACTGGCGAGCGCGATATTTTGGCTTGAAGAATTTCACCTTGACGGCCTTAGGGTCGACGCCGTCGCATCAATGCTTTATCTGGATTATTCCCGCGATGAAAACGACTGGATTCCCAACATGTATGGCGGCAACGAAAATCTCGAGGCCATCGCTTTTTTGCGAGAACTCAATACCGTAACGCATGAACAACACCCCGGTACAGTCATGATGGCAGAGGAGTCGACCGCTTGGCCTCAGGTAACCCGCCCGACCTGGACAGGAGGCCTCGGTTTTTCGATGAAATGGAACATGGGCTGGATGCACGACATTCTCGATTATATAAGCCGCGACCCGATACACCGACGCTATCACCACGATCAACTGACCTTCGGCCTACTTTATGCCTTTACCGAAAACTTCGTCCTTCCGTTCTCTCATGATGAAGTCGTTCACGGCAAAGGTTCGTTACTCTACAGAATGCCGGGAGACGAATGGCGAAAATTTGCGAATTTGCGCCTACTTTACACCTTGATGTTTACCTACCCGGGTAAAAAATTATTGTTCATGGGCAGTGAGTTCGGGCAAGGCACCGAATGGAATTTCAACCAACCCTTGGATTGGTACGTGCTGCAATATCCTCGACACCAAGGCTTGCAAACTTTGGTCAAAGATCTTAATCATTTGTATAAAAACCACCCCGCACTTTACCAATACGACTTCAATCACAGCGGCTTTGACTGGATCGATTGCCATGATGTCGAACAATCGGTTATCAGCTACCGCCGCAAAGGCGCCAGCGATGATTTGATCATCATACTTAATTTCACACCGATTGTGAGAGAAAACTATCATATCGGCGTGCCTTTCGAAGGGGTTTATTTTGAAATTTTTAATTCAGACTCTGCCTATTATGAAGGCAGCAACGTCGGCAACCGCGAGATACTATCGGAACCGGAGCCTTGGATGGGACACCAACAATCTATATACTTGACTTTACCTCCGCTAGGCGGAATCATCTTGACGCAGCAAACGAAAGTCATAAACAACTCTGCTTCCTAAATTGAGTCCTGTTTGAGAAAAAAACCCAGCGAGCCGTTGCGCATCGCAAATTAACTGACGACAGCCTAGCTTATAGAAAATTCGCTTCGATATTTATGCGTGATAGGCGCACCTACGGGCAAAATATCCGCCAAATAGAGCTGCCGCAGCCCCGAAAATGAACTTAACCCAACCTCAACATCTGCCGAACATAAGCTGTTGAATATTATAATAAAATCAATATTTCGGCATTACAAAGCCATTTTCGGTACATTTTTTAATCCTTATGATTCAATAATATAGCCCGTAGATACTACCTTTAGTTAAAGCTGGGTTAAACTGATTCTTCAATAAAGCCGGACGACTCTACTACAGCAGACAGTGAGCCAATAAACCCTCAATCGACTATTTTGGTGAAATATACCTCGATAAACTTAATTCCTTGAAATGCCTAGAACCGAATTTTGACTGCCATTAAATTTAATTATGAAACGAATTCTTTTTGTTACCAGTGAAGCACATCCTTTAATAAAAACCGGCGGCTTGGCAGATGTTTCAAGCAGCTTACCTAAGGCTTTGGCGGATCTAGGCCAAGATATCCGTATCATCATACCCAACTATCAAGCTATAAAAAAAACCGAAAACGTCCAACATCGGTGTACGTTGAGAATCAATAATTGCGATGTCAATATTCTCGAAACCCGCTTGCCGGATTCGAAAGTGATTGTATGGCTGATCGATTGCCCCCAGTTTTTTGACTACCCGGGCAATCCATATCACGATGAATACGGTAATGCCTGGGCAAACAGCGCCGATCGCTTTTCGCTGTTCTGCCGCATAACCGTAGAAGTCGCGATGAACAGAGCCTACTTAGATTGGAAACCGGAAATCGTCCACTGCAACGACTGGCAAAGCGGTCTGGTTCCCGCCTTGTTGACGCTGGAATATAACCGCCCGGCAACCATTTTTACGATCCATAACATGGCCTACCAAGGAATCTTTCCCCACTCGACCTACCATGCGCTTAATCTTCCAAGACAGCTTTGGAATCCAAACGCACTTGAGTATTACGGCAACATGTCGTTTTTAAAAGGCGGCATTGCTTGCTCCGATCGAGTAACGACGGTAAGTCCTACCTATGCCAAAGAAATTCAATCATCCGAGTTTGGTTACGGGCTAGAAGGCTTGTTAACTCATCGCAAGGAATTTCTAAGCGGTATACTCAACGGAACCGACAATGACTGGAATCCCGAATTCGACAGCAACATCGTACAACGCTACAGCCATAAAACGCTCCATCACAAACAAGCCAATAAGGCTGCATTACAAGAACGGCTCTCGCTGCCTCTCGAGCCGTCCATTCCCATTTTCGGATTAATTAGCCGTTTGGTTGAACAAAAAGGTATCGACTTGTTATTAGAATGCTTGCCGGAGTTACTAAGTATGTCAGTACAATTTGTCTTACTTGGCAGCGGCAACAAAAGCTTCGAACAACGTTTATATAATTTTGCCGAAGCCTACCCTGAAAAAATGTCTATTACTATCGGCTACGATGAACAATTGGCTCATTGGATAGAAGCGGGAAGCGATATTTTCTTGATGCCATCGCGCTTCGAGCCCTGCGGATTAAACCAAATGTATAGTCAACGCTATGGAACTTTGCCGATCGTAAGGAAAACCGGCGGCCTTGCAGATACGGTAGTCGATGCTCTACCCCATACGATTGACAACAAAACGGCAACCGGAATTACCTTCAATGAATCGACCCCCAGTTCGCTTCTGGAAGCCATCAAACGCGCGTTGATTTTATATAGGGTCCCGGAAATTTGGACACAACTGCAAACCAATGCCATGAAGAAAGACTTTTCGTGGAATAGTAGCGCTAAACAGTATTTATCGCTCTATGATCATTTATAACTCGATTGATTAAGGGTTTGGTCGTAAATATACCCATCGCAGATGAAAATTCGGCCTTGGGGTGCCCGCCAAAGGACGCCGTAAACCCAGCACCTAAATTCCATAGCCTATTAGCCATGATTGATTACATAGATAATTCATCCAGCACCTAAATAAGCCATGATTTTGAATCATTGCCAAGGACCTATGGAATTTAGGTGCTGGATTTAGGTGCTGGGTAAATACGTCCATGTAGGCTATGCTGACAAAGCCTTTACCGAACACCCCAAGGCCTCCTGCGATAATGCCGAAATTTGAAGTGCGAAAGGTATAACTTCCCTGTTTTATGGAGGGCTCGGTAACCCGATTGACAGGTATCGGCGGCAGGACAGATTTTTTGCTCCTCGGCAATTGCTGAGTAACTCACAAAACCCTTAACCCAGCTTTAACAAGTGTAGTACCTACCGCCTATGCTATTGAAATATAATAATTAAAAATCATGCCAAATTTAACTTTGTAGTGCCATAAAATTAATTATTGCATATTATTCAATAACCTATTGACGCGCAATGTTAAGGCTGGGTTAAGCCAATTCTTTACATTTAAGCTTTTCCGGGCCCTTGCCATCAAACCGAGACATGCGCTTTTTTCGCCGGCGCGCATTATTCGCTCTTTTCTTATTTGAATTAGCGTTTATTTTTTTGATATCCAGCTTTTGCCGTTGAATCTCAATCGTTTTCAAATGGTGAAAAATATCCTCCGGCATGCCTTCCGGCAATTCCACAATAGTAAATTCATTACGCATATCGACAAGGCGAATCATTTTCCTTTCGACACCGGATTCATCGACCAACACATCTTTGATTAGCTCTTTCGACGCGCCATGTTTATGACCGACCGACAATCGATAACGAACCATTTTGGGCATAACGGAAACTATGTCCGAAATAGACGAATCCAAAACATTCGTTTCCGACATCATTCGCATGCCGCCTTCAAGCTGTTGCAGATGCAACAAAGCAGCCGCGCAATCCAATAACCCCAGGTTTAATTCATCCAGTATTTGCTGAAGCATTTGTCGCTCATCGTGCAATGCTTGCGTTTCGATAACACGCCTTAAACACTGTATTATCCTGTCTTCCTTAAGTCTCATTGAGGTCTCGATGCCAAACGCGCGATTATCGTGCTAAACGTGAATTTAAAGCAAACCTCATCGAATCAAAGCCTATCATGAAATATCTCGACATAAGCTTCATCGCGCAAACGCCGCAGCCACAATTCGGTTTCTTCTTCGATCTTACGTTTACGAATCGCTTCTCTTACTTGTTCCTTTTTGTAGTCCTCACTATCGTCTTGCTGCTTTCTGCCGAGCACCTGTATCAGATGCCAACCGAATTGCGTTTGAACCGGTTTACTAATTTCGTCGATCGCCAATGCATTCATCGCCTTTTCGAACTCGGGAACCAACGCACCGGGGGCCACCCAATCCAAACTTCCGCCATTAAGTGCGGACCCTTTATCATCGGAATGCGCTCTGGCCAGCGCATCGAAACTGTCACCATCGGCAATTCTGCGCTTTAAGTTATTCAGTCTTTTTTTCGCTTCGTCATCGTCAATCAGCTCATTGGTTTTAATCAATATGTGACGAACATGCGTCTTAGTCACAATATGCTGCTGATCGCCGCCTCTGAGCTCTAGCATTTTTATGACATGGAAACCGCTGGGACTTCGAATCGGGTCCGAAACGTCGCCCTGCTTCAGGTCGCCGACCTCATCGACAAATAAAGTCGGCACTTGATTAATCGAGCGCCAACCTAAATCGCCGCCGGTCAAGGCTTCGCTGCTGTCGGATTGACTCATCGCCACCTGCACGAAATCCCGCCCGCCCCGTAAATCCTGAATAATTTCCAAGGCTTTTTGTTTGGCTTTCTGTATCACTGTCGACGAAGCGCCTTCCGGAATCGCCACCAGAATATGCCCTAAATGGTATTGAGTGGCTTCGCCGCCGAGTTTACTTTCGGTTTCGAGAAAATGCTCGACTTCCCGATCGCTAACATTAACGCGACTGCCGATTTCCCTGCCCCGCAACTGATTGATGATGACTTCGTTACGCAGGTTTTCCAAAAAACTGCGATAAGAAATCGACTGTTTTTCCAGTTCGACACGAAATTCTGCCGGCGTCATATTATTTCTGCGCGCGATGTCTGCCGCGGCACTAGCCAACATTTCATCATTCAAGGCGATGCCGGACCTTTCCGCCAGCTGCCGCTGCAGCTTTTCGATAATCAATTTTTCAAGCACTTGCTTGCGCAAAATATACGACGGCGGCACTACCGCGTTACTGGCTTTGATGCGTTGCGCAATGACATCGACTTCCGCTTGCAACTCGCCATCGAGAATCACATCATCTTCGACAATTGCAACGATACGATCCAGTGTTTGCGAAAAAACCGGTACGGAAATACTGATTAATGCGATCAAAACACCGCTGATAAAATGCTTTTTCATAGTAAACAAACAGTCAGTTTATTGCGGTCTGACATAGCCGTAGATATTTCGTTCGAAAAATTCATCCAACCGGTCGCCGAATGCCGTTAAGCCTTTCAATTCCAACTGAACAAATACGCCGGTTTGCGTTTCACCGGTTGGCTCTTGCCCGGCAAATACATTAATGCTATTAATATAACGCCGCCCAATGATTCTAAAGCGCCAGCAGCAACTTTCTTTTTCAAAACCGGCGAAACTTTCCACCGTTCTATCAAACAACATCGAATACTGCCATCGTCCAACCGCATACCAATTATCATAGATCGGCCAGCGAAAAGAGACATCCGCCACTTCCGTTAAGTCCTGACGAAAACGATATCCTAAATTAACCAACTGCTCGGGCTTGTTCGTATACCGCAACGCTACCTCGCCTCTGGTTAGGTCGTTTCGCGCATGATCCCACTGCCCGGCTGTCCTTAAGGACAAATGCTCGGTCAATTGCGCACTGAATTCGGCAATTAAATTAGCGAAACTATTGGTCGAAGATTGTTGATTGACTAAACGCGGATTACCGAAAATATCGGTGCTTCCCCTTGGGTCATCAAGTTGCACTAAACGGTCGCGGAAATAAAGAATTTCGCCGATGCTAAGCCTCATGTTTTCGCGACCCGTTCGCGGATCGATGATTCGATTGGTCAAAGCCGCCGTCACTTGATTGGCATCCTGAACCCTGTCGGAGCCGCTGAAACGGTTTTCCCGGAATAAACTGTAGAAGTTATAGTCGTATTCTCCGGTATCGAACAGCGGAATATCGCTTTGATCTTTATAAGGAATATAGAGATAAAACAAACGCGGCTCAATCGTGTGAACATAAGACGATGCGCCTGATCCGAACTCTCGCTCCAGCGTAAACCCGGTATCGGCCGAAAATATCGGCAAAGTACGAGTAATGCTATCGGGCCTGGGCCTACCTACCTCCTGATTTTCCAACATATATTGAGTGTGTTTGAGCGACAATTTTGGCGTTAAATAAACACCTGCCGCTTCTAGCGGAACAGCGACAGCCGGCTCGATGTTGAAACGTTGACCGCTAACGCGCTGGTCTTGTTGAAAATAGACATATTCCGCCCCCATGGATACATCAACTGGCATAAAGTCGAATGAATGATTTAAATCCAACCTCGCCTGGGGCAGCCTGCGATAGGGCTGAAACTCTTTTGGAATGGTTCTATCCGTCGTCTGATAGTTTTCAAGCTGCGAAAAGAATGATACGCCCGGCATGCTGTAACGAATATCGGCATGGCTTCTTAAAAAACGAGTATCGTTAATCGTAATACTATTGCCCATATCGTCGAAATAATCATCGTCGGAGACATAACTTGCATCGATCGTAGAGATTAAATTCGGTAAAAATGTCGTGGTATTTTGAATACCGGCGAGATATCGCGTTTTATTACGTATTTGATCATCCGGCAACACTTCAAATTGCAAGCGACTGTTGGTTAATTCGGACAAATGTCTAAAGTCGCCGCCCCATTGCATTCCTCTATTTGTCATATACCGAGGACGAAAGGTCAAGTCGTAATTAGGTGCGATATTCCAATAATAAGGCAGGGCGACATCGTAGCCATTTCTATCGTTAACGGATAAATTCGGCGCTAAAAACCCGGATTTGCGACGATCATCGAGCGGAAAACTGATATAAGGCGTATAGATTACCGGCACGCCTTTAAACTCGAGCCAAGCATGTTTAGCCGAACCTTCGCCGCTTTCCTTGTTCAGCTTTAAGTCCGATGCATGCAAAACCCAATCGGTATTGCCGGGCTTACAGCTTGTGAAGGCGACTTCATTGTAACGGGACAAAACCTTGCTATCCCGGTAGACGGTTCGCGCGCTGCCTCTCAACGGCGTCGTCGGCGAAATAAACAGAGTATTACGCAACCTGGCCTCATCGCTTGCCAGTTTCAACATCATCGTATCGCTGTATAAAGACAGCGCGTCTTCACTGTAATAAACGTGTCCTTGCGCATCGAGAGTTTGCGATACGGTATCGTAATGCATGGTATCAGCGGCCATACGTTGATCGGCCCGAACAATATCGACATTACCGAAAAAACCGGTAATTTCATTATCGAAAATTTCCGAATAATCGGCCCGAACATCTATAGGCGTCTCGTCCCGCAGATCTTTGGTCGATAAAAATCCGGGCGGCGCGCCTAATGATGTCGTGCAGTTTTCCCAAGGATCGTAAGGCAATTGCGAATGCATAATATCGAAATTCAGTTCCTGCTCATGATCGAAAGCAGGCGACAATAAACTGAAACTACGCCGCTCATCAGGCATCACACGAGGCTTGCCTTTCGGATCGGTACCGGTCAGACTACAATTCCAAGTTTCATCTCCTTCTCCGGCAGCGCAATCCCATCCTGCGGCTCTTGCGATTTTGCGCGGCGGCTCTAACTGAATAATCTCCTGCGGCGCTTGATTTTGCTCATTCGCTCCCTGGGGATTTTTCGCAACCTTGTCGGGACTAGGAGCGTTTTTTTGCGTAACGACAGAACTCCCCGCCGCCTCAGTGCTCTCCGAAACCGTAATAGGCTTTGGGCTTTTGGCAATCGGCGCATCGGCTCCGCAAACCCATTCTCCGCTGCCGTTTTGTTCACAATCCCACGCCGGCTCATTCGCCTGAGAACAAGTCGAGCTAACCAATAAGAAAAACAATAAAATGATGCGGCAGTGCATAGGTAAGTATGGGAGTAAATATGGCTTGATTAGGCTTAAATAGAATAAAATGCCGAACGGACATTCTACCTCAATTTACTCCAGCAATATAATTTAAAGAATCCCATCCCACTATGACCAACGAAGACCCTCGAGCCGCTTTAATGCTCGATTGGCTATCGAGCGATCTGTCGCTAGCCATTGACCGTTTTGAACCGGCATCGAGTGATGCCAGTTTTCGCCGCTATTTCAGAATATACTCGCAAGGAACGACTTACATTGTCATGGACGCGCCACCCGACAAAGAAAATATCGAGGCGTTTATCAAGGTCGCCAAGCTTTTATCCGTTCCAGGCATCCATGTGCCGACAATTTTTCAATCGAACCTCGCACAAGGCTTTTTATTACTCGAAGACTTCGGTAGAACCAGCTATTTGGACTGTCTTAAACCATCGAACGCGGACCGCCTGTATCAATACGCCCTCGACAGCTTGTTTCAACAACAAACACTGATTGCGCTCAACAACCTCGAAATCCCCCATTACGATCGATCGCTGCTAATTCGGGAACTAGGCATTTTCGAGGAATGGTTTACTTCGCATTTTCTGAATATTCCCACCCCCGAACCGCTCGGAATCGAAGTCAATGAATTTCTGATTACTACAGCCTTAGAACAACCTTTAACCTTCGTACATCGTGACTATCATTCACGCAATCTAATGGACCTTGGCGACGACAAACCTGGAATAATCGATTTCCAAGATGCGGTAATAGGCCCGATCACCTACGATTTGGTATCGCTGCTGAAAGATTGCTATATTAGCTGGCCGAAAGCGCAAATCGATCATTGGAGAAACGGTTATTTTCAGCGCCTTCTTCAACATGGATCGATCGACTGCAGTCAAGCGCAATTCAAACGTTGGTTCGACCTGATGGGTTTACAACGTCACTTAAAAGCTATCGGCATTTTCGCGAGATTACACTTACGAGACGGAAAGTCCGCCTACCTTAATGATATACCTCGAACACTAAATTATGTTACTGAAACCAGCACCCACTATCCCGAACTATCCGAATTTGCAGGCTTTCTAAACCGGCAAATTCTGCCGGCTTTCCGGAGAAAGACATGAAAACGATGATTCTGGCCGCGGGCCGCGGCGAAAGAATGCGTCCTTTAACCGACCGCCAGCCCAAGCCTTTATTGATGGTAGGGGGTGAACCGCTTATCGTGCATTTGTTGGAGAATTTGCGTGATGCGGGTTTTAGCGATATTGTAATCAATGTGGCGCATCTGGGAAGCCAAATCATCGACTACCTGGGCGATGGTCGCCGATTCGGCGTGAGCATCGCTTATTCGGACGAGGGCGAAACACCACTGGAAACAGCCGGCGGCATTATCCGTGCCTTGCCTTTGCTGGATAACAAACCCTTTCTAGTCGTAAACGGCGATATCGCAACGAATTTTCCATTTAAAACACTCAAACAACGCGAAATCGATCTTGCGCATTTGGTTTTAGTCAACAACCCCGAACATCACCCCTCAGGCGATTTCGGATTTAACGGCGATCTATTAAGCGATAGTGTTGCCGAAAAATATACGCTCAGCGGTATTGGGCTTTATCATCCGGATTTATTTGCCGAGAGCCGACAAGGCACACTCAAACTTGCGCCGATTTTACGCAAAGCCATGCGTCTAAACAGGGTGTCGGGGGAAATATTTAACGGTTTCTGGATGGATATCGGAACGCCGCGAAGGCTAAAAGAATTAGACCACCTTTATCAACAGCGAGGAACACACCATGTCTGACCATATTTACAAAAAAATCGAATTGACCGGCTCATCATCCGTCAGCATTCAAGACGCCATCGAAAAGGCTGTCGCAAAAGCGGCTAATACGTTGCACGATTTGCGCTGGCTGGAAGTCGTCGAAACCCGCGGCCATATCGACCAAGGCAAAGTGGCGCACTGGCAAGTCACGATTAAAGTCGGCTTTACGCTGAAAGATTAGCCCCATACCTTGATCAGTCAACCGGCGGAACAAACCATAAGATGAACCTACTCCTTTCGTAGTGAAAAATCGAGCGACATCATTTTAGTACTGTGAAAGTTCGTAGATTTTAGCTCTTTATCTAATTTTTCGATATACGGCGCTCGACAGAGAAAATGCCGGTTCCGGAGAGGGTGCGGTTGCTCGACCGACAGCCGCCGTCGAGCCTACATGGACGTATTCACGGCGTCCTGTCGGGCGAGTGACCGCACCCTCCGCCCACCCAGAGAACTTTCATTTACTGGGGCGAGGCCGGGCCTTCATGATCGTTATAGAGCGTGTCTATCGAGGACCGCCGTAAAACCAGCACCAAATTCCATAGCTCATTGGTCATGGCTAATTGTCTTGGATAATTTAGGTGCTGCGCCTTTGACAGCCACCCGGGTGCCGAATTTTGATCTACGATTGGCATATAAGGGTACAAATCGAATTAGCCGAGTCCATCATTTTGAAAAAGCAATAAACTTTCGGTAAGGCGAGTCGTTCTTCCAGGTAAACGCCTCGGTATAGTAATGCAGCAACGCTAAATAGCCTATCACACCTAAACTGACAACTTTACGAATTTCCACGCCGAATAAGAACTCGGTCAGAAACTCAACAGCGGCGTCTCCGTATTGATGCAGAAAGAGAGCTGCCCCAAAAGACAATAACGGTAAGACCAAAAGTACCGGTATATTGCATGCTTGCGCCCAACGATAGATAAAGTTTCGGGCTTGCCGACCATGACGATTATAATCGTGGGTCACATAAAAAAAATAAGCCGTCGCATCATGAACCAATCGAGGCACCAAAATCGCCAGAAAATAGTATTGCTGAACAAACAAATAGTAAGTGCTCACTACAAGCATGGTATTCGCCCAAAGAAACAGCCTGCCGAACCCTGTCGTTACATAGCGCTGACACCAAATAGTAGCCAATAAGAGAGCTAAAGTTAAGCTACCGGCGATATGCCTAAGCCAATCAACTTGTTCAGGTTCTAAGCTATTCTTGAGAAAAACACCAAGATAAATCAATAGACCTGCGGCAACACTCAATCCCAATAACAAACGATAAGACCATGCCGGAAGCTTACAAACACCTCGCGCAATACCGTGCTGCTGCTTAAGTACATGGTAGACCGTCCAAGCCGCGACCAAAATATAAAATACGAGATAAGGAATAAATAGACCGCCGATACCGAAAAATACCGCAAGCACCAACGTCATCATCATGATTCGGTGCCGGTAATACCCGAAGTATTCGCGATTAGTGGTTAAAATCAACGCGCTGGCAATGATATGCGGCGTTCCGAACAACAACTGAAATAACAGGAAATGCTCCGGACGGCTCGGCAACATCTCTCGCAAACTACCTTGCCAAAGTAGAATATCGAACCATCCCACTAATAAACAAATAGGGATAATTGCATACAAGCCTAATATAAACCGAAAAGAAACCTTAAGCCGATCATCGCTTACCCGTTCTTGGCTTGAAAATAACTGCGCCGACATAATCTTATCCTTTTCTTATAGTTATAGTTAGAATAGGCGGCCAACATACATCGTTTTATACTTTTATTTCAAGTCTAAACTTATGGCCTTTCAGTTACATCCACAACTACAAAAAGATTGCATCCTGCTCGGACGCTTGGAATTATGCCAACTGCTGCTAATGAACGACAGTCAATATCCTTGGTTCATTTTAGTGCCTGAAATTGGCGATATCCGTGAAATTTATCAATTGTTGCCCACTAAGCGCTCATTATTACAAGAGGAGTCGTGCCAACTGGCCAAAAGATTAGCTAGGCTATTCAACGCCGACAAAATGAATGTGGCCGCGATCGGTAATCTGGTACCGCAACTGCACATCCATCACATCGTTCGCTATCGCTCGGATAAAGCATGGCCGGCCCCGGTCTGGGGGAAATTCGACGCCGTTCCTTACACGGAACACCAACTGGAAGAGCTGCTTCCAAAGATTAAATCCACATTTGACGACCTTTTAACAAGGGAGCTCTAAACTAATTAACCAAAAACTCGGAAAAAAACACATCTCTAAAACCGTCGCTATTATCATATTTATCGAGCGCATTCCTAACGGCTTCGACACTTTCCAGGCGCAAGGCCTCCCTTTGCTCCTTGGTTCCCAGCTCGTTGGCATTGCGACCGCTATATAACATAATCAATTCGTGTCTCAGCGCGGGTAAATGCTTTTTTATTTTTTCCATATTATCCTTACCCTCTACCATCAATTGCACATTGATCAATAAATATTTTCGAGGTACGTCCAAATTCACGGTAAACTTAGGCGACATTTCCAAGTATTCTATGGCCGGCTGTACATCGTCGGCGGCATCCTGGGCCAAAACCCAACCGGAAAAAATCAACCCTAAAAATAGTAACAAAAAACGCACGCTTAACTCCCTATCAATCAATAATCGCTTAAGTATAAGCCAGTTTTACTAAATTTAATTAACAATGTTAACTCGGAAACATGACCACTAAATCCGCAATCGGCCCCATCATGATCGATGTTGAAGGCTTGACTTTAACTGCTCATGAACAAGAAAAGATCCGTCACCCCAACACCGGCGCGGTAATTCTTTTTTCCCGCAATTACGAATCACCCGAACAACTTATCGCTTTGATCGACAGCATTCGCAACGCCCGCAAAGGCCCTATACTCATCGCCGTCGATCAGGAAGGCGGACGCGTGCAACGATTCAGGCAAGGCTTTACGCGCTTACCGCCGGCCGGCTGTTATCGTGAACGGCCCGAACTCGCCGAAGCGGCAGGTTGGCTGATGGCGTCAGAGATGCTGTCCGTCGGCATTGATTTTAGCTTCGCTCCCGTACTTGATGTCGATTGCGGCATCAGCGAAGTCATCGGCGACCGATCATTCTCGCCCGATCCACAACTCACAGCCCAATTAGCGGCCAGCTTTCGCAAAGGCATGCGATCGGCCGGCATGGCCGCAACGGGCAAGCATTTCCCTGGACACGGCGCGGTAGCCGCCGATTCGCACATGGCATTACCGATCGACGAACGAGAATTAAACGAAATCCGCGCCAAGGACTTAGTCCCATTCAAATTATTGATCGAACAAGGTTTGGAAGCCGTCATGCCCGCGCATGTCGTCTACCCTGCCGTAGACAACATGCCTGCCGGATTCTCCGAAAAATGGCTGCAAAACATTTTACGGCACGAACTTAATTTCAACGGCGCCATATTTAGCGACGACCTAAACATGGAAGGTGCCGCGATGGGCGGCGATTTTTTCGAACGCGCGAAATTGGCTCAACATGCCGGTTGCGACATGCTATTAGTTTGCAACAATCCCAAAGCGGCCGAACAAGTGCTCGACAGCGTACCGATCAAGAGCGATCCACTCAGAGCACAACGACTTGATGCGATGCGCGGCAAACCCAAAATGACCAGAGCAATTCTCCAAGCATCTAGCCAATGGCAACTAATATCACAACAAATCGCACAACTTTCCAATGAATATGCTTGAAGAAATCGACCACGTCCAATCAACCGCCGACCTACTACACAACAAGCAGGAAGTCGACACGGCAATCGACAACATGGCTCATAAAATCAACCTGCTTCTGGCGGATAGAAACCCTATTTTTCTATGCGTCATGAACGGCGGCTTGGTCATCGGCGGCGAACTCCTGACTCGTTTGACCATTCCCTTGACCGTCGACGCGATCAATGCCAGCCGCTATCAAAACCAAACATCCGGCAGCACTGTTGAATGGGTCTTAAAACCGAGAACACCGCTGCAAGGCAGAACGGTTCTAATCGTCGACGACATTTTAGACGAAGGCTTCACGTTGGAGGCGATCTACCGATATTGTTTATCGGAAGGCGCGACTTCTGTCTACAGTGCGGTATTGGTCGATAAGATTTTAGACCGCGAAAAACCGGTCCAAGCCGATTTTGTCGGACTCTCGGTCGAAGATCGCTACTTGTTTGGCTATGGGATGGATTACAAAGGCTATCTACGCAACATGCCGGGTATTTACGCTTGTCAGGACAACTTAATCGACTAGGACAATGACTATGACACAGTTAGCGATCATCGGCGGAACCGGATTGACTCGTCTTGAAGGCTTGAAAATCATCGAACGAAAACCTATCGAAACGCCTTTCGGCATACCTTCGGCCGATTACGTCATCGGCGAGATTGATGAAAAATCCGTCGTCTTTCTAGCCAGGCATGGCGACCCGCATACAATCCCGCCTCATAAAATCAATTACCGCGCGAATATTTGGGGACTCAAAGAGCTTGGCGTCCAAAAAATAGTCGCCGTGGCCGCGGTTGGAGGTATTACGTCAAAAATGGCTCCCGCTCATATCGCGGTGCCCGATCAAATCATTGACTATAGCCATGGACGAAAGCACACTTTTTTCGAAGAAGATCTCGAGGAAGTCACGCATATCGACTTCACAAGCCCTTACTCGACAGAACTTCGGGAAAAACTGATCTCTGCTGCAGCAAATGCAAAGATTTCAGTTACGCCAACTGGCACATACGGCAGCACACAAGGCCCGCGACTTGAAACCGCCGCTGAAATCCAACGCATGGAACGTGACGGTTGCGACTTAGTCGGCATGACCGGCATGCCGGAAGCCTCGCTAGCCAGAGAGCAGGACATCGACTACGCAGCGCTTGCGGTCGTCGCAAATTGGGCGGCAGGAAAAACAGAAGGCGAAATCACCATGGTTGAAATCGAACAAAATCTACACAAAGGAATGGCCGATACCGCCAAACTATTAAAAGCGTTTATAGCCCGGTTATAACGCCAATGATTTCTTAAGTCGGGTTTCGCCGCCGGTGCCATGCTTTTCACTCTTCAAGCTTCGGCAGTGCTTAAGGAAGCGCAGGAGTGATAGGCGGATTTTTTCTCAAATTGGAGTACGCTCATAAAAAGTTACTCACAGAAGCTGTGGACAAGTCTGTGAGTAACTTGATGACTCGCTTCTTAAAGCCGCATATTTGTTACAACTTTTTTAAATTGACTAATTTTTACACAAAAGCCTTTCGAATTAATATATCAATCACTTATATTGAACATCTAACATTGAAAGAGCTTCGTCTGACTTGTCATTCATTGACAAACCGGCAAAAACGAGCGTGTGTATAAAAGGAAATACAGCGCCTTCCCTGGCCATGTTGAATCCTTGTTTTTAAAACGCACGTCCCGGTTTCACGCCGAATTTTTTCAATATCATCGCCAACGGGCAAAAACCGGTAAACGACGCTTGCAATAAATTCGCACCGACGAATGCGGTAAACCATAACCAGTTCGATGAATGAAAATGCGCCAAAAGCAAGCTCAACAAAATAAAAGTGCCGGCAAACGCCATCACTAAACGATCGATACTCATGATTCGTCTCCTCCTTATTTAAGACGCACAACCCCCATAAACTTCAGCATCATTCTTTCATAAAACGGCTCGCTAATTCCTTTCCTGACTTTACGCATGAAATATTTCTCGAATATGATTTTGGACAGATGCACCCATTTCCCTTTTTTCGACCAGGTCGTATTTCTCGGCGGTATTTGCGGCACCGCCAAAAATGCAACTCCGGTATCGCCCAAATCGGCCAGACACAATGCACTCAGACTCGGCTTGTCCGAGGGCTCTTTTCCGGCCAATTCATCACGGATGTTATGCGCGGTCGCGGTTACCATAGACTCGATCATGTAACCGGTTTTAGGAGTACCTGTGGCGACCGGTGTTTTTTCAACCGGTGGAATCGCCACACAAACACCGACCGAGTAAATATTTTTAAAAGTCGGATTGCGCTGATATTCATCGACGACGACAAAGCCCCGCGGATTCATCAAGCCTTCGACGCCGCAATTACGCACCGCGTCAACCCCGGTAAACGCAGGTAACATCATGGAATGCTTGAACGGCAACTCATGCTTTTTCGTCTCGTTGCCATCGTCATCGACTTCTGTCACATACATCATGCCTTGTTCGATACGATCAACTTTCGCGTTAGTCACCCATTTGATCGTTCTATCTCTCAAAACGCTTTCTAACATACTTTTGGTGTCACCGACACCACCTAAGCCTAAATGTCCGATGTAGGGTTCCGATGTAACGAAAGTCATCGGCACCTTGTCGCGTATTTTGCGTTTACGCAGCTCAGTCTCTAGGATCATCAAATATTCATAAGCGGGACCGAAACAGGATGCGCCCTGCACAGCGCCGACGATGATCGGGCCTGGGTCTTCCATAAATCTATCCCAATCCTGAGCAGCCACGGCTGCATGATCGACATGACAGACCGAAGTCGTATAACCTTCCGGACCTAGCCCCGGCACCTCATCGAAGGCAAGACGAGGGCCGGTTGCAATCACTAAATAATCGTAATCGACCGCAGTACCGTCGTTTAAATGAATTTGATTGCTGGGGGGATCGACCTTCACGGCCGCTTTTTGAATGAATTCGATCCCTTTTTTCTGCATAATCGGAGCTAATTCGATTTTCAGATCTTCCGGTTTACGCCATTTCGGCGGCACCCAAGGATTCGAAGGTACGAAATGGAACGTCGGAGAATCGGATATCACGGTGACTGTGTGATTATTCTTAACTAACTCTTTCATTTCATAGGCCATCGGAACACCACCGATACCGGCACCTAATATTACAATTCTAGCCATAAATTTCTCCTCGTGATGAATCAAAATGCACTATTATTCTTGTTGAAGACTTCGCACGGCCACATTTGCTGGTAAGCTGACGCGATCTTTTTCCGGTAGCTGCGTTACCTACATGGATGTAGGCAAGGGGCGGAACCATTGAGAAAACAGTTGCATAGCTTATCGCCTGTTTTGGCACCTTGCTCGCGAACAAAATAACATTGTCATAAAAGCCGAAAACATGACCTTGCAAAGTTATACATTTCGATCGATTTGGTTTAATTCAGAAAACGTTGACGTTTCCGTTTTTGGACTTGGAAAACAAATTCCCAATCAATACATTTTCAATAACCGCATGTCACTGAAAATGTCGGCACCTCATTGTGTCGATTCAAAGATACACCGGCTTGGAATGAAACTTAACCCTACTTTAACATTTGTCGTTCATAAAATATTGGAACACAAAAACAACAAATATTACGACACTACATTGCTTAAGACCGGGTTAGGATCGTCACCATTCAAACGCAAACATACAACAATAAAAACATAAATGTTTGGAACCGGCGTTACCCAAAGAATATTAGCATTTACTAAAATACGCAAATTTATTTTTACTCTTGTCCTTCCCGCAGTGAAAAAATCCTTCTTACTAAAACACCTCCTCATCATAGCGCTTTTACCGACGCTTATGAGTAACCTCGCACAAACCGGCGTGCTGTTAGCAGAATATCAAGCGACGCGGGACAGTCAGGCGCAACAAGCATTCATTGAACCGGCCCAAGCAATCTCGATCACACCATTGGTTAAACGGATCAAGATCAGCGCCCTCATCGGCTTTGTCTCGGTCTTAGCTTCTGGATTAGTCGCCCTAGCGGCTTACCGGCGTCTTAAGGAAAGCACATCCAACGATAACGAAGCCTCCGGCCCAACCCCCACTCGTAACCATCTATTGGATATGACGAGCCCCGTCGATCAAACGAAACTGTCCCTATCCCCCCGTAAATTTTCAATTTTAATCGCCGACGACAATTCCATTAACCGCTTACTGCTCGTCAATCAATTACAAGATCATTGCGATCAAATTACCGCGACAGAAGATGGAATCGAAGCTTTGAATTATCTGAAGAGCAAACGATTTAACCTGGTTTTTTTAGATCTGCAAATGCCGGGCTATAACGGCTTTGAATTAATTGAAACCCTACGACATACCGAAAATCCGAATAGGGATACTCCCATTATCGCCGTAACGGCGCATGCTTTACCAAACCAACGCAAAGACATCATTGCCCTTGGCTTCGACGAATGTCTTATTAAACCGATTTTATCCGAGCAACTAGAGGAAATCGTCACCCTCTGGCGCCCCACCGAACCTCGTGAGGCTTTAAGCGACTCTCCAAAGCAGGCCGGTTATGCGCAGCAACTCCTGGCTAAAACCGCTTACGACCGAGACTTGGCATTAAGCATCCTAAACAAACTATACGAGGAGCTTCCTCAACAACTTGACTCAATTCAAAAAGCACTACGCCATCGGCAATGGCAACAAGCCTTATCGATCACCCATAAGCTGCACGGTTCGGTCAGTTTCTGCGGTTTAACGGATATCCGTCAACAGGCCTTAACATTAGAGCAAAATTTGATTTCGAAAGACTTCCTCGAAACAGACCGGCATTTCGATAAATTACGAGCTTTGATTCAACAATTCATTACAAAAAAAACCGAACTTATCGAGGAATTGTCAGATAAAAATAGCGCCTGAAAAATAAGGGCGCGTCTTTAACGTTTATAAACCTGATTTCGGCAGTTTATACCTTTCGCGCTTCAAATTTCAGCTGTGGCCAAGGGGGCTCCGGAGCGCTCGACCCCTCACCTAGCGTTAGGATTTTGTGAAAAAAACTTCCTGGAGCCATGAGTTTTGTGGCGGGCTTGGTAACTCGCTTGACAGGACGACGCCCTGAACTCAGCATTTAAATTCCATAGCCCATTGACTGTGGTTAACTATCTCGGATAATTTAGGCGTTGGATTCACAGCGCCTTTTGAGACTCCTCCCCTAGTGACGAATATTCACCTACGATAGATATGTAGACTCCAACAATTCAGTTGAGCGAAGTATAATCGTTTCGACACCAACTAATACAAGAAAACTATGTCCGAATTTAACCTTGCCATCCACCATGTTAGCCTTATCGTCTCCGATACAGAAAAGTCCTTGCATTTTTACCGGGATATATTAGGACTTCAACAAACAGAACGCCCGAACCTTCCATTTCCGGGCGCTTGGCTTCAACTTGGCGAACAACAAATTCATTTATTGGAACTGGAAAATCCCGACCCAACTTCTGGTCGGCCAGTCCATGGAGGAAGAGATCGCCATGTCGCACTAACATGTTCGAGCCTATCTCCCGTCAAGGAAGCCCTCGATAACAACGGCTTTCGGTATACATTGAGCATTTCCGGACGCCAAGCATTGTTTTGCCGGGATTTTGACGGTAATGCCATTGAAATTATCGAACGCCCGAAAACCGAATAAAAAAAGGCCCGATAACGGGCCTTTTTTTATTTCAATTCATCGAGAATCGATTGTGCGATCTTTTTTTGCTCCGAACTTCCTTTATCCAATACTTCCTGTGCGATATCCTTAGCGGCATCACTATCTCCCATATCGATATATGCTCTAGCAAGATCGATTTTGGTTTCGAATTCATCCATATCGGTCAGATCGGAAACCCCTAAGTCAAGATCGTCAGGAAAACTATCATCACTCCCTTTCTTAGGTGTCGAATCCAAGTCGAAGTCGAAATTAAAATCGAAACCGATATCATCCTTTTCCGCTTCGGTCACACCGGATGCGCCTTCGGCCCTAGTTTCATTTTCGTCGAAAGATACGTTGAATTCATCCATCGAAGAAGAATCAGCAACATCGGTCTTTTTCTCCGTATCGTCATCGAAGGTCTCAAAATCGAACGATTCAAATTCCTCAGAGCTCGAGGCGTCCGTTTTTTCCTCTGTCAGTGCTTCTGCTCCCGAACTCAAGTCAAATTCGATCTGATTATCGTATTGCCCATTCTGCTCCTCCGATGATTGCTGTTTTGAAGCCTCAGATGTGCGATCCCCTGACCCAGGCACCGAAAAATCAAAACTCTCCAAGTCGAAATCGAGGCTGTTATCCGACTTTTCAGCTTCCTCTTCTTCCTCTTTTAAAGGCGATTCTTCCGTTTCAGACTCAAGCTCATCGAACTCAGGCAAATCGAAATCGAAACGATTGTCCTCAGTTATATCAGCCGAATGAGCGGAATCGGCTTCCTGGGAATCTTTATTAATCGCCGACTCGTCCTCGACATCGTCTTCCGTATCAATATCGTCAGTGAACAAGGCCGATCCCGGATTAATTTCACTGGCCATCTCAGCAACTTTTGCCCAAAAATCGATATTTTCGTTTTTTCCGGCTTGCTTCAGTTCATTAGCATAACTTTCGAAACCCTCCTTGTTTTCGTTCGCGTAAAAAATCTCTAAGAGTTTCAATTTGTAATCGTCATTCTCTGGATGTTCGGCAATCGCTTGTCGAATCAGTCCTTCGGCTTGTTGATAACGACCGTATGCCAAATAAACATCAGCCTCGGAAATCGGATCGACTTCATGCTGGTCGCTATCGAAAGCGTCAAAATCGCTCGGAGTAAATTCGCTTAGGAACGAGCTTTCACCAACGGTCCCCACATCATAGGCGGACTCGTCTTCCGCGGCCAATAAATTCAACTCCTCATCAGAGCTGGGAAGACTAATCTGCGATGATGCCGCGAACATACTATCCGTATCGGTTTCTTTTTCCGTTTTGCGCTTCCTTAACCACAACCAGCCTAAACCACCTAACAAACCGGCGCCGACCAGTGCTATTATCGCGTAATAAAAGGAATCCAGGAGTTCACTTACAGGCTCTTGTGCCACAGCTTGCGGCGGTTTTGCCGCCGGACGGGGCGGAGGAACGGTTTCCTTTACCGGTGGCGTAACAACTGGGCGTGCCGGCATCTCAACTTTTTCGGATGGTTCTTTATGCTGCAAAGCGGCTAGCTGTTCGTCTTTTATAGCCAGCATTTGCTGCATCACCGCTAATTGTTCCTCCAACTTCTCCAATCGCGCGCGCAATTCCGCATCATCTCTGCTTGGCTCATCCCGGTCGGCTTTGTCAGGATCGACCGGTTGCAACAAGCTATCATCCCTTTCACCGCTGACAACGCGTTCGGCCTCTTCAACATCTTCTTGAGCAGGGGCAACGAGTCTCAATTGCGAGTCGATAACTTCCTCGTCAACCGGTGCCTCCGTTACTACCGCAACCTGACCTCGCCACACTTGATTTTGCCGACCATACTCTGCCAATGCTTGCCGGTGAGAAAGCTTCAGTATGACCTCTCTTTCCGGAACCTTGAGCCTCGCTCCAGCCATTAATGCATTGATATTGTCTTTATAAAATGCGCTCGGATTATTCTCGAAGAGCGCTATCATGGTCTGTTCAACCGAGACATCGTTTGACGGCCTAACTTTTGAGGCAATTGACGAAAGCGTTTCATTTCTGCCAACCGGTCCGTACACGCCCGATGCAGGCGCGCGTTCCTCTTCACGACGCGGAGCAGGTGCTACCGGACGCTCAACGACTCGTGCATATTCTTGCTCGGCAGGCGTCACACCGTAATCGCTAGGAACCGGCAATACAGGCTGTTGATAAGTTGCGGGCGGGTCGACCAAAACGGTGAACTCGCGATAAAGCGTCCCTTTCGGCCAGTTCACCTCAATCAAAAAATCTAAAAAAGGCTCCTTGAGCGCCTCAGTAGAACTGAGTTTAATAACCGCGCGCTTATCGGACACGGAAACCAGGTTGAATTTAATCTTGGAAAGAAAATAGCTCCAAGGTAATCCCGCCTCATCGAATTTATCGGGAGGCGCGAGTTTCACGGTAATGTCGGACGAATTTTCGTCGGGCGAAAGCATCAACGCAATCTCTGCATCAAGGCTTTGATTAAGGGCCGAGTGCAATGTGATATCGCCAATTCCCAACGGAAGAACACTAGTCGGGGTCATCAACGATAAAAGCGCTATGGATTTAGTCAGTTTGCGCACATTGCTCTCCTTCATACACATATACCACAATCTATTACCCGGAACAGTCAAATATGAGATTAAGCTTAGACTAGATGTAATTTTTTACCAATTCTTCTGCAATTTGCACACTGTTTAAAGCGGCGCCTTTTCTGACGTTATCACCAACAACCCATAAGTCGATTCCCAGCGGATGCGAGATATCTTCGCGAATACGCCCGACAAAAACACTATCGTGCCCGGAGGACTCTGTCACCGCCGTCGGATAACCTCCGTCCCGATGTTCGTCTAGAACTGTCACTCCAGGCGCCTTTTCGAGTAGCGCGCGCACCGATTTACTATCTATTTTGTGACGCGTTTCAATATGCACCGCTTCGGAGTGACCGAAAAAAACAGGCACACGCACAGCGGTAGGATTAACTTGAATCGATTCGTCACCGATAATTTTCCGCGTCTCCCAAACCATTTTCATTTCTTCCTTGGTATATCCATTTTCCATAAATACATCGATTTGCGGCAACACATTGAAAGCGATTTGCTTTGGATAAACGCTCGGTTCAATCGGTTTTCCGTTCAATAAATGCGCGGTTTGCAGACTGAGCTCCTCGATCGCTTCTTTACCCGTCCCGGAAACCGCCTGATAAGTGCAAACATTGATTCGACTGATACCGACCGCATCATAAATCGGTTTCAACGCAACTAACATCTGAATCGTCGAACAATTCGGATTGGCAATGATGCCTCGGTTTTTATAGTCGGCGATCTTCTCGGGATTAACTTCGGGCACGACCAACGGGATATTTTCGTCATAACGAAATTGGGAGGTATTATCGATCACGATGCACCCGGCTGCCGCGGCTTTCGGCGCATATTCGGCGGAAACCGAAGCGCCAGGCGAGAACAAGCCGATTTGTGCTTTGGAAAAGTCGAACTCAGCTAGATCCTCTACCTTCAACGAGCCACCCTTAAACGGAATGCGTTTTCCAACCGAACGGCTACTGGCCAACGCATAAACCTCACCAACCGGAAAATTTCGCTCTTCTAGGATCGAGATCATCGCTTCACCAACAGCACCGGTGGCACCGACCACGGCAACATTATATAATTTAGTCATATTTAATTACCTTTTCATTTAAACAGAAACCACAGCATCACTTGCCTTCGGGATGCTAATATTCATCGCATTAAAAAAATCGGCAACGCCCGTCCCGGCCCTTCATACGAAAAAGGCGATATCAACGTCATAGCTTTCGCTATTCAGAATGCTGCCATAAATCATGCGATAGACTTAACCCAGCCTTAACATTGCGCGTCAATAGGTTATTGAATAATATGCAATAATTAATTTTATGGCACTACACTTGTTATCGCTGGGTTAAGAATTTTTTCGGGCTTATAAACGCAGGGAAACAGCGCTGAATGTCGCTATTATCATGATAAACGGGGACTATTTAGCTCAACGAAGACTAAGAAAACATACGGATGACCATCGATTTCATACCTATTCGCAATACGGACAATGCCGTTTACGACAAAGAAAATCTTACTGAAACCACCGGCATTAACACTACTACCTCCCGGTTTATGGATTTTGAATCGTTTCGTGACTATCGATAACCGAATAATTTTGGATATATGCGGTCAAAATAACCCGGCATTATACACTAGACATAGCCTTCACATACTTTTTGCAAATCAAAACCAACAAGAATGCGGAGTATGCTTGACGAGCATGTCTGCATGCCTTATATGGCATAAGAGCTACCGTCAAGCCCCCCATCAATGAGTTCATCAAACCATTAACACTCAAGCTGGAAATTGCAGAGTCAAAATGCGGCGCCCCGCATTCAACTTAACTCTTGATCAACATTTCCTTCGCGATTTTGTTTTCCCGCGTTCTTTCTTGAAAGACGAGCCAATGCTAAATATTGCTTTCGGAGTAACTTCAATTCTTCGTCGCCGATTTCTTCCAAATCCAACAGCTCGTTGTTAGCTCCTTCAACGGCGCGGATCAATTCGTCCAATTTTACTTGCAACGCATCGGTGTCGCGATTTTGGCTGTTCTGAATCAAGAATACCATTAAAAACGTTACGATAGTCGTCGCAGTATTAATGATAAGCTGCCAAGTATCGCTAAAACCGAATAAAGGCCCGGTAATCACCCAGGTCAAAATGACCAATAATGCCGCATTGAATGCGATTGGTTTACCGGCCATTTGGGACCAGGTGCGTGCGAACCGGTCGAACCGAGCATTCCAAGCTGCGTTATTGTGAAATTGATCGGTAAGACGACCGGTGAGTTTCAAAAAAGCATCTCGAAAACTTACTATTTCATTCATGACTTTAGCCTCTTTGTTTGCGCTGAGGGAACAGAGCATTTACTCCGTCCTTACCGAAAAAACCGCTCTCTTTTGTTAAAGAGTGCGGGGTGAGTCAGGCGAGAAGTCCAACCCCTAACTTAGCGAAATCCAATCTTACAAGAAAGGATGCTGGATTCAGGAGCGGGAAGCCCATCCTTGGGACTTGACGGTAGCTATGCCTTTCGCACTTCAAACTTCGGCAGTGCCTAAGAAGACACCGGGGCGCCTAGAAAAGCATTTCCCGCATGGATGCTGACATAGAGCCATGGACGTATTTACCCAGCACCTAGATTCCATAACCCATTGGCCATGGTTAATTGTCTTGGATAATTTAGGTGCGGGTTAACGGCGTCCTGTCTGTCGAATAACCGCACCCTCTTTACCCCATAAGCGCCAACTTAGCGCTCATTCTATGGTGCATTTGCCGCTTTATGAAAAACAACACCGGTTCCGAGGAGGGTGCGGTTGCTCGACCGACAGGCGTCGGCGGCAGGGATAGCCGCCGCCGAGCCTACATGGACGTATTCACGGCGTCCTATCGGGCGAGTGACCGCATCCACCACAGTTTGCACTTTCATTTGTCTGACGATTGCCGGGCCTTCATGAACGTTACTTAAGTTGGCGCCAATGCCTCTTTACCCCCCGGCACTTCCATTTTCAGGAATGCTGAAAACTTTATCATGCTCGCATGCTCGTTAGTTGCAGGAGTGAATGCCGATTCTACAGGAACACACATCTGCCTAATGCCGACACCCACGCCAAATTGAAAAGTAGACGTTTTTCGCTCCGATGGGAGCCATTAATTTACTATTCTATGCAAACAACCAAGGCGCTCGCTTCGCACGTTCCGTCTCGTATGCACGAATTTGATCGGCATGCTGCAAGGTCAAGGCGATATCGTCAAGCCCGTTCAACAACCTGAATTTTCGATTGGCATCGACGTCAAAGACAATTTCCCGACCGGAAGGCGTAACGATCTTTTGCGAATCCAGGTCAACTATCAGCCGATAACCTTCGGTCAATTCGTTGAATAATTCATCGACAATGCCAGCATCGAGCACAATAGGCAAGATACCGTTCTTGAAACAATTGTTATAAAAGATATCGGCGAAACTCGGCGCGATGATCGCTCTGAAGCCGAAATCTTCGAGCGCCCAGGGCGCATGTTCGCGAGACGAGCCGCAACCGAAGTTCTCGCGGGTCAACAATAGTTCGGCGCCCTTGTACTCCGGTTTATTCAGCACGAAATCAGGGTTAATCGGTCGATTTGTGCAATCCATGTCCGGTTCGCCATGATCCTTATACCGCCATTCGTCGAACAGAAACGGTCCGAACCCTGCCCGACGAATGGATTTTAGAAATTGTTTCGGAATAATCGCATCGGTATCGACATTGGCTCGATCCAACGGTGCGACCAGCGCGTCTATTTTGGTAAATGCTCTCATGCTTGCGCTCCTTGATTTGTTTCGGTGCTGACATCGACGAAATGCCCCGCAATCGCGGCTGCGGCCGCCATTGCCGGACTGACCAGATGCGTGCGTCCGCCATATCCTTGCCGCCCTTCGAAATTACGATTAGAAGTCGACGCACAGCGCTCTCCCGGCTCCAAACGGTCGGCGTTCATCGCTAAGCACATCGAGCATCCCGGATCTCGCCACTCGAATCCGGCTTCAATGAAAATTTTATCCAAGCCTTCGGACTCGGCTTGCTGCTTGATCAGACCCGACCCCGGGACGACCATCGCCAATTGGATGTTAGCAGCTAGCTTTTTACCTTTCGCGACTGCGGCAGCCGCTCTCAAGTCTTCGATTCTCGAGTTCGTGCAGGAACCGATGAATACTTTATCGAGTTTAATATCGGTAATCGCCACACCGGGTTTTAGATCCATGTATTGCAGTGCGCGCTTCATGCTTTCTCGCTTGGTTGCATCGCTCTCTTGATCTGGATCGGGCACACTGGCATCGACCGGCACCACCAATTCGGGCGAAGTCCCCCAGGTCACTTGCGGCTTGATGTCGGCGGCATTCAACTCGACAACTTTATCGAAAACTGCGTCCGGGTCGGAATGCAACTGCTGCCACATACGCTCGGCCATGAACCAGTCGCTGCCTTTCGGTGAAAGCGGTCGTTCGCGGTAATAATCGATCGTGACATCATCGACCCCGATCAAACCAGCGCGCGCGCCCGCTTCGATTGCCATATTGCATACCGTCATGCGGCCTTCCATCGACAATGCGCGGATCGCGGATCCGGCAAACTCGATCGTATAACCGTTGCCGCCGGCGGTACCGATTTTACCGATGATCGCCAACACGATATCTTTCGCAGTGATGCCGGGCCGCACTTCACCATCTACTTTGATTAGCATGTTTTTGGCTTTTTTCTGTACCAAACATTGTGTCGCCAAGACATGCTCGACTTCCGACGTGCCGATGCCGAATGCCAACGCGCCGGACGCACCGTGTGTCGAAGTATGCGAATCGCCGCAGACCACGGTCATGCCGGGCAGTGTCGCGCCTTGTTCGGGCCCTACGACATGCACGATGCCTTGGCGAATATCGGACATATCGAACTCGGTGATACCGAATTCGGCACAGTTTTTTTCGAGGGTTTCGACTTGCAGCCTTGAAACCGGATCGGCAATGCCTTTGTCGCGATCGGTGGTCGGCACGTTATGGTCGGCAACGGCCAAATTTCTCGCTTGTCGCCACGGCTTGCGTCCGGCAAGACGGAGTCCTTCGAACGCTTGAGGAGAAGTGACCTCATGGACTAAATGGCGGTCGATATAGATCAATGAAGAGCCGTCATCCTCGGTATGGACAACGTGATCTTCCCATAATTTGTCGTATAAAGTTTTACCTGACATAGCTACTCATTGTATTAACCGCGTCAGCGGAAAGTAAAAGTATGCGTTAAGCGCCTATATTAGGCGCTAGCGCGTTATCCTAAAACGGCAAAAATCTTTTGCGTAATTTCATCGACCGACCCGACACCGGCAATCGATGCAAAGTGGGTCTTGCCGCCCAATGCCGAATAGTAACCGACCAGCGGCTTGGTTTGTTCGTGATATACGCTCAGTCTTTTACGAACGGTGTCTTCCTGGTCATCATCTCGCTGAATTAAGGGTTCGCCGGTTACATCGTCGACACCGGCCGTTTTAGGCGGGTTGAATGCAACATGATAAGTCCTACCTGAGCCAGGATGCACGCGTCTACCGCTCATTCGCTTAACGATTTCCTCGTCTTCGACCACAATCTCGATAACATGATCAATCACGATATCCATAGCAGCCAATCCCTCGGCTTGCGCGATCGTGCGAGGAAAACCGTCCAGTAAAAAACCGTTTTGGCAATCCGACTGCGCAATTCTCTCTTTGATCAATCCTAAAATAATATCGTCCGAAACCAAGCCTCCCGCATCCATGACTTTTTTAGCCTCGACGCCCAACGGCGTACCTTCGCGCACAGCGGCCCGCAACATATCTCCGGTCGAGATTTGCGGGATATCATATTTTTCGGTAATGAATTGGGCTTGCGTTCCTTTGCCGGAACCGGGGCTACCCAAAAGAATAATGCGCATAATGAAACTCCAAGTTTATCTGGTTATTTGTAATATATGTCGGATTCGCGCCTAAGTAAAAACACACTTTAGCTGTTAATTCGCACTCGCAAAACAAGACATTTTATATCAAAATAAACATTAACTCTTGTAAAAAACAGATATTTTCCCTATTCTTACTCGGTTTATCAATTATCTTTAGGAGTGCAACTGCATGCGCGTTGAAGATCTAATGACTTCGCAAGTATTCACAGTCGAACAACATGACATGATCGATCGTGTCTTTTTCTTGCTGCATTATGAAAAAGTTCGTCATTTACCCGTCGTTGAAAAAGGCAAAGTCATCGGCATCGTATCGGATCGAGACCTATACAAAGCCTTAGGACCGAAAAGCAACTCCAACTCGGTTGAAACCGTCGAAGGCAAAACTGTTTTGCAGGTCGTTCCGCAAAAAGTTCAACACATCATGCGTCGAGGCGTATTGACCGTTAATCCCGATACCTATGCGTCAGAAGCCGCCAGTATCATGGCCGAAAATAAAGTCGGCGCACTCCCTGTCGTCGACAAAAACAATAAACTCGTCGGAATCGTATCGGCCACCGATATTTTGCGCGTTTTTGCGAAAATCGAAAAAGCTAGCGAAGAACGGGAAAAAAGAATTGCGGCCGGTGTCAGCCATACCTAAGCAAACGAATCACTTCGAAACTCCCCCCCGATCTTGAAGTGACTATCGCCCCGGAAGAATACGCAATAAGGGCATGGCTAGAAACCGTTGTCATCGGTCTCGACTTATGCCCTTTCGCCGCTAAACCGTTTCGCCAGGACGGTATTCGTTTCAGCATTTGCCGAAGCGCCGAGACCGCAAGGGGCCTTGAGCGTTTGATCGAAGAATGCCGGCATTTAGATACCGACTTGAGCATAAACACAACACTGCTGATTTACCCCCATTCGCTGCACGAATTCGACGATTATCTCGATTTTCTCTCCCTGGCCGAAACACTATTGTCGGAGCAAGGCTACGACGGTATTTATCAACTGGCCAGCTTTCATCCCGACTACTGCTTTGCCGACAGCGACAGTGACGATCCGGCCAATTATACGAACCGCTCGCCCTACCCCATCCTGCATCTGCTTCGCGAAGACAGCATCGCCGAAGCCATCGAGCGCCACCCGGACCCGGAAAATATCCCCAGGCGCAATATCGCACTTGCCCGTAATCTCGGCAAATCACACCTGCACACACTCATTGCCTCATGCCGCCAGGCAGGTGCTCCGAGAGAATAAACATGCGCAGCAGTATCCGGCACCATGTCGACCAATTGCTGATCGAACAAGGCCGATTTTCGCCGATCGCATGGCTGCTCGCCACCGGCTATCTGAGTTATTCAAACTACATCGATTGGCGAGACGGCCTTATCGAAAACCTGGACAGTCGTTTTACGGCGCCGCGCGAACGTATCATCGAACAACTCGCCATTGCTACGAATTATGCTCGAACGCTAGGCTTGAGTGAAACGCGCGGCACCTATCTTTCAACCGAACAAAACGAACTCATCATCAGCCGCAACTCGCAAGACGACATCAATTTCAAAACGGATTTCGCGCCGCCGCAAGACCGCATGCAGATGGATTTGTTTTTCGACAGCGCGCCGATTTATGCCGAAAACGAGTTAATCGACGCGATCATTACTCGCAACAAACGCAAAATCCCGGAACTGCTAGACACCTTATACGCCTTTGACCCCGAAAAGCACGAAGACTATGCGCTCTTGATCGTGCAGGAAAAAAAATTCCGGGCTCCCGGCTTATCGTTACCCAATAAACTTGATACCTTAGATAATACACTGATGCCGTTAGCGGTAAAGTTATTACGATCCGAGGCCATTCGTTTTCTGACGCCGCTTTGGCAAAGCTTGTCCGCCGAATTAACCGACTGCCCCTTCGATCCCGAACTACCTAAGCTGCATGTCAGCTATTCAGGCATGAAAGCGTTTCTATGGCATGACGTTACCAAAGCAATCGAACAAGAGCCTGACTATTTTAAACAACCAATTTTGCTATTTCGCTATGCCGAGGCTAGCTTCAAGCAGGACCGAGAACTGTCCGGTCTCGAGCATTGGTTTTTATTATTCCTATTGCATACCGAAATTGCCGAACAACTGATAAAACAGACCGGACATCATTTGCTTTCCGACGACTGGCAACGATTTCAGAAGCTTGACCTCGAGCTGCCGACACAGTTTTTCCCGGCCTGGATACTATTGATCAAGCCGGCTCTGGCCAAACAAGACCTTATTTTAAACGGCGAAGCGGAAGGTTTTCTCGCATTCAACCTAGCCAAGCAATTAAGCGCCGAACCGCTTGAGTCGACATCGATCGCTTTAAGAGCGGACCTAAAAAAACTTAATCCGGATTTGTTCCGGCATTTTCTTGATTCCCGCTAAAAAGTGAGCACGCAAAAAACTTGGCGTAACCTTACAAAAACTGATAGATTTTAACGCCCGCTTCCTCTTGATACTCTAATAAACAATGAATAACAAAGACATCGACAACGTCAAAAACTTTCTACTGGATTTACAAAATCGGATCTGCGCCGCGCTGGAAAGCCAGGAACCGAACGCAAGATTTATCGAAGACGACTGGCAAAGACCTGAAGGCGGAGGCGGCAAGACCCGAGTATTAAGCAACGGCCACGTCATCGAACAAGGCGGCGTCAATTTTTCTCACGTCTTCGGTAACCAACTACCTGCGTCAGCGACAGCCGCGAGGCCGGAGTTGACAGGCCGCCGATTTCAAGCGATGGGCGTTTCATTAGTCATTCATCCGCGTAACCCCTATGTTCCGACTTCACATGCCAATGTGCGCTTTTTTGTCGCGGAAAAACCCGGCGAAGAGCCGATTTGGTGGTTCGGCGGCGGATTCGATTTAACGCCTTTTTATCCGTTTTATGAAGACGTGCAGCATTGGCATCAAACCGCACGCCTAGCCTGCGAGCCTTTCGGCAAAGAGGTTTATCCTCGCTATAAGAAATGGTGCGACGAGTATTTTTATTTGAAACACCGCGGCGAAACACGCGGTGCGGGTGGGTTGTTCTTCGACGATCTGAATGAATGGGGCTTCGGGCAATGCTTTGCATTCATGCAAAGCATCGGTAATCACTATATCGATGCCTACGTACCGATTATCGAAAAACGCAAGAACATGCCTTACGGCGATCGAGAACGCGAGTTTCAACTCTATCGTCGCGGACGTTACGTCGAATTCAATCTGGTTTACGATCGCGGCACACTCTTCGGCTTACAATCGGGCGGACGCACCGAATCGATTTTAATGTCGATGCCGCCGGTTGCGAACTGGCGCTATAATTGGCACCCGGAACCAGGCTCGCCCGAAGCCGAATTGTACGAGCGCTATTTAACGCCGCAAGATTGGCTGGGCCAAGACCAATAAACTTACTCCCTTTTGATTGAAAAAACCGTCTAAGAATAAAAGGTATGGGATGCGTCTATTGAGGATCGCATCCAAACGCACTCCAAGCACTTACATTCTGCGGAACGATGAAAGCATCTTCATGATCGTTGTTAACAGGAAAAGACCGATAAGATTCGACTATATAACCCCGTTCGCATAATTGCCGCAAAACACCTTCTTGCCCGGCTAAATGCAACACGCCGACTAAAATCAACTCGCGCTCGGGTGTTCTTAGCATCGCCTCAATCTTAGGCACCCAAGCATTATTGCGACTCACCAGCAGATCTCGATATAGGCGAGGGTAATCGCTACGCATCGCCGCGATGCCTAACTCATCCAAAATATCAAGATCGCCTGAACGCCATGCAGACTTGAGCTCCCCCAGCAACGCGGGGAGTTCTTGAATTTCTCTTAACGTGGACAAAATGAGTTCGTTCCCCTGCCCCAGTCCCATCTGCTCCAGTGCGGATATTTGCGTCTCCAACGATTCTAACGCCCCAACGGGCTTATTATCAGACTTGGCTTTCGCGCTAAAAAAATGATCCACGCCGGCTTCGGCTAAACCAAGACGATGTAATTCAAACATCATCAGACTAATCGCGACCAAAGGCGGCTTCAAGTTCTGTAAAGACTCAATCGGTATGCCCGCATGTTTACAAAAACGCTGCAATTCGGCATAGGTCTCGGCGTTAAGCTCATCACGCAATGTCGTACCGTCGACATATTGTAAACGCCGCATCATAGCTATTTGCGCTTCCTGCCCGGAAAAGTCGGCTAAATCGACTTCCAACACTAATTTGTCGGCTTTTCGATAAACCCGATCAAACGCTTCGGGTAACGGATAATCCGAAGTACTCAGCAAATGAATAGTACCGCCGATAAACAATTCGGCATCATCTTTACTAACCCGCCATAGCGAGGTTTCAGAATAAACCGGCCCCGCAATTAAAAGCGCGAACCCTAAAAAATAGCAAACGACTTTGTCATGCGCGGCAGATTTGAACGTCTTCATAATGATGAAAGATGGAACGTTTGTGTTGCTCGGGCTCTAGCAACGCATTCGGTTCTCGTAAAAATATTGAGTAATTGCGGCTTAGTGATCTACGCCGCCAACTCCATGAATATGGCCGTGAGCCAATTCATCCTCTGTCGCAGCCCTGATATCGGTGACTTCAACATCGAAATTCAGCGACTCTCCAGCTAGAGGATGATTACCGTCAATCGTCACTTCGTCGCCTTCGACCTTAATAACGGTGACAATACCGGGACCGGAACTGACATCGGCATGAAACTGCATACCGACTTCCACGTTATCAACACCTTCAAACATCTTGCGCGGGATAACCTGAACCATCTCTTGAAAATATTCGCCATATCCGTCTTCCGGAGCGATGGCAACTTGGAATTTGTCTCCGACCGATTTACCCTGTAAAGCTTTTTCTAAACCGGGAATGATATTGCCGCTGCCGTGAAGATAAACTAACGCATCACTGCCTATCGAGCTATCGAGTTGCTCGCCTGCCGAGTTAGTTAATGTGTAATGGATCGAAACCGCCATATTGTCAGCAACTTGCATAAATAAACCTTTAATTGATTAATGAAGGGCTGTTTATGATATAAAATTGACGCACGTTTGTGTGAAAATCTTCAAAATTTATTTCAATACTATAGTAATCATGAGCCGCTGGAGACCACCTCAACCTAAATCATCTCCCTACATCACCCGTCATGGCTATCAAGCCTTGGAACAAGAGCTCAAACAGATATGGGAAAAACGTAAAGAGGTAACTGAAGCGCTTGCCGCCGCAGCCGCAGAGGGCGACCGTTCGGAAAACGCCGAATATATCTATCGAAAAAAAGAACTGCGCGGTCTCGACAGACGTATTCATTACTTGCAAAAACGCTTGCCGATACTAAAAGTGGTCGATCAAACACCGAACGATGAAGATCGCATCTATTTCGGTGCTTGGGTAACAGTGGAAAACGCCGAAGGAAAGGAAGTCAAATACCGAATCGTAGGCGCAGACGAACTCGATCCGGCTAAACAGCATATCAGCTTGGATTCGCCACTCGCCAAGGCTTTATTGAAAAAGACTTTTGACGATGTGGTCGTCATTAACATTGCTAATCAAGTCATACAGTATACGGTGCTGGACATTGCCTATGAAGTATGACTCGGAAAACTATTGAATCACGCCGCGCGTATCGATCAAAATTTTCTCTTTGAGGTCGGCCGCCTTCAACGATTTAAACGGCTTATGATCGACTAACAGCAACACGATATCGGACCGCTTGATAACTTCTTGATAAGGCAAAAGCGTAAAGTCCTTGTATTCCGTTAAGTTGGGTTCGGCGACCAGTACCTCGCCAATGGCTTGCTTTCGTATTTCCTTGACGATATCCAAAGCCGGCGACTCCCTCAAATCGTCGACATCGGCTTTAAAAGCCAAACCCAAACAGCCGATAACAGGATTTTTGAATTTATCGGCACTGACTTTGACTTTATCGATGACCCAATGCGGTTTGGCATCGTTGACTTCACGAGCGGTTCTAATGAGTCTGGCTTGATCCGGCGACCTCGCCACAATAAACCAAGGATCCACGGCAATACAATGCCCGCCGACGCCAGGGCCTGGTTGCAATATATTAACTCGCGGATGACGATTCGCCAATTTGATCAATTCCCAAACGTTGATATTTTCTTGATCGCAAATCAGCGACAGTTCGTTAGCGAAAGCGATATTGACATCCCTGAATGAATTTTCGCTCAGCTTGCTGAGCTCAGCGGTTTTGGCATCTGTTGCCAAAATCTCTCCGCGCACAAAGGCTCGATAAAATTCGACAACTTTTTCGGTCGAAATTTCGTTAATACCGCCAACGATGCGGTCATTTTCCACTAACTCCGTCAATATCCTTCCCGGCAACACGCGCTCCGGACAATGCGCGACATAAACGTCCCTTCCGACGTCATGACCTTCCTCGCTTAAGATTTTTGCGACGATATCGTCGGTAGTGCCGACCGGACTGGTCGATTCCAAGATAACAATGTTCCCCGGTTTTACGAAAGGAGCGATAACTCGCGTAGCGGCTTCAACATAGGACAGATCAGGTATATGGTCGTCTTTGAAAGGCGTCGGTACCGCCAGAATAAACACATCGGCTTCTTGCGGCTGCAAGCCGGCTTTCAGGTTTCCTGATTGCACGGCCGATTTGACCAAAATATCGAGATCGGGTTCGACGATATGAATCTTGCCTTGGTTAATGGTATTGACGACACGCTCGGAAGTATCGACTCCAAAGACCTCAAAGCCCTTGGTTCCTAATAAAGACGCGGTAGGCAATCCGATGTAACCCAGCCCAATGACGCAAACTTTTGTTGCCGATGGTTGCATAATTTTTCCTTATAGACCCTTTAACAATTGATGTTGATTGGCCTCACCTTTAAGTGAGAAGTCATTTTGGACATTTAACTACCTCATAAAGCGCTTAATTTTTCTTCATCGTCATTTTATATCAAAATTTCACTAATTAATCTCCGTCAGGCACAGCATTTAAATTTTTTTCAAAGCGCCAACGCTTGCGTTTTATTGGCGATGGTATTCTATGACCAAATTTAAGGCAAAAAAAAGCCCGTGTTGAATGATCAACACGGGCTTTTGGGATAAGCGCCTGGCAATTCCCTACTTTCACATGGCAAAGTGCCACACTATCATCGGCGCTAAGCGGTTTCACTTCCGAGTTCGGGATGGGATCGGGTGGGACACGCTCGCTATGGTCACCAGGCAAACCGGTTACAGCAGGTTCAAGGTTTCAGCGGCCAGGTTAAAGGCTATTTTCTTTAACCCTAATCCGGCTTAGCTATCGAGCCTACTCAAAACTCTTTACTTCAGGTGTTTTCGGTCTTATCGGGTTTTCAGCTCTGGTAGCCCAGCCTTCGGCCTTGCTTCTGTCACCTTTACCCTTGTTTCTTTCACCTGTTTTTTTGGAAATCTGTACACGCTTTTCGTTCTCTCGCTTTAGCGATTGTCGGCTGTTGGATAACACCGTCGGTGCAAACCGATTGGGTGTTATATGGTCAAGCCTCACGGGCAATTAGTATCAGTTAGCTTCATACATTACTGCACTTCCACACCTGACCTATCAACCTGATCGTCTCTCAGGGCCCTTCAGGGGACTCACGGTCCCAGTGAGATCTCATCTTGGGAGAGGCTTCCCGCTTAGATGCTTTCAGCGGTTATCCCGTCCGATCATAGCTACCCGGCAATGCCACTGGCGTGACAACCGGAACACCAGAGGATCGTCCACTCCGGTCCTCTCGTACTAGGAGCAGCTTCCCTCAAATCTCAAACGCCCACGGCAGATAGGGACCGAACTGTCTCACGACGTTCTGAACCCAGCTCGCGTACCACTTTAAATGGCGAACAGCCATACCCTTAGGACCTGCTTCAGCCCTAGGATGTGATGAGCCGACATCGAGGTGCCAAACACCGCCGTCGATATGAACTCTTGGGCGGTATCAGCCTGTTATCCCCGGAGTACCTTTTATCCGTTGAGCGATGGCCCTTCCATTCAGAACCACCGGATCACTAAGACCTACTTTCGTACCTGCTCGACTTGTCCGTCTCGCAGTCAAGCGTGCTTTTGCCTTTACACTCATCGCATGATTTCCGACCATGCTGAGCACACCTTCGTGCTCCTCCGTTACTCTTTGGGAGGAGACCGCCCCAGTCAAACTACCCACCAGACACTGTCCCCAATCCGGATTACGGACCTAGGTTAGAACTTCAAACATACCAGGGTGGTATTTCAAGGTCGGCTCCACACCAACTGGCGTTGATGCTTCACAGCCTCCCACCTATCCTACACAAATAGGTTCAAAGTCCAGTGTCAAGCTATAGTAAAGGTTCACGGGGTCTTTCCGTCTAGCCGCGGGTACACTGCATCTTCACAGCGATTTCAATTTCACTGAGTCTCGGGTGGAGACAGTGTGGCCATCGTTACGCCATTCGTGCAGGTCGGAACTTACCCGACAAGGAATTTCGCTACCTTAGGACCGTTATAGTTACGGCCGCCGTTTACCGGGGCTTCGATCAAGAGCTTCCCCCTCACCTAGATTATCTATGCTGTCTCGTATCCGCTCTTTTAAGCTATGATACGCTTTACCACTACGCTTTAGTCGACCTTCTCGCCTCTTCGCCGCCTGCTCTGTCAAGTAGGCTTCATAATAAGAAACTATCCAGTCTTGTGCTTTTTTAGTCGATTTGTTTTCGCCTTGCTGATGTTGCCACAGACGCATTTTTAAATCTTCTGTCGAACCCAGATAAAATTCATCTTCCGTCCGACTGTACAGTACATAAACGTAATACATGGTTCTAAATAATCTAGGTGAGGGGTAACCCCATCAATTAACCTTCCGGCACCGGGCAGGCGTCACACCCTATACGTCCTCTTTCGAGTTTGCAGAGTGCTATGTTTTTGCTAAACAGTCGCAGCCACCAGTTTAATGCTACCCTCTTCAGCTCCATCCGCAAGGGACTTCACCTAACAAGGGCGTACCTTCTCCCGAAGTTACGGTACCATTTTGCCTAGTTCCTTCACCCGAGTTCTCTCAAGCGCCTTAGAATTCTCATCCCACCCACCTGTGTCGGTTTAGGGTACGGCCGCAGATAACCTGATGCTTAGAGGTTTTTCTTGGAAGCAGGGCATCAATCACTTCGTCTCCCTATAGGGAAACTCGTCGTTACGTCTCAGGATTGATCCTCCGGATTTGCCTAAAGGATCTCCCTACGCGCTTAAACTGTCACTTCCAACCGACAGCTGACCTAGCCTTCTCCGTCACCCCATCGCAGTTACCTCCGGTACAGGAATATTAACCTGTTTTCCATCGACTACGCCTTTCGGCCTCGCCTTAGGTGCCGACTAACCCTGCGTCGATTAGCGTTGCGCAGGAAACCTTGGGTTTTCGGCGTGGGGGTTTTTCACCCCCATTATCGTTACTCATGTCAGCATTCGCACTTCTGATACCTCCAGCCGACTTCTCAATCGACCTTCGCAGGCGTACAGAACGCTCCTCTACCACCTTACTTACGTAAGATCCGTAGCTTCGGTACTATGCTTAGCCCCGGTGAATCTTCCGCGCAAGCCGACTCGACCAGTGAGCTATTACGCTTTCTTTAAAGGATGGCTGCTTCTAAGCCAACCTCCTGGCTGTCTGGGCCTTCTCACATCGTTTCCCACTGAGCATAGATTTGGGGACCTTAGCTGACGGTCTGGGCTGTTTCCCTTTTCACGACGGACCTTATCACCCGCCGTGTGTCTCCCGTGCTCGCACTTGTTGGTATTCGGAGTTTGCATCGGGTTGGTAAGTCGAGATGACCCCCTAGCCGAAACAGTGCTCTACCCCCAACAGTGATACACGAGGCGCTACCTAAATAGCTTTCGAGGAGAACCAGCTATCTCCGGGCTTGATTAGCCTTTCACTCCGATCCACAACTCATCCGAATCCTTTTCAACGGATCCCGGTTCGGTCCTCCAGTTGGTATTACCCAACCTTCAACCTGGTCATGGATAGATCGCCCGGTTTCGGGTCTAATCCCAGCGACTATGACGCCCTATTCAGACTCGCTTTCGCTACGCCTCCCCTATCCGGTTAAGCTTGCCACTGAGATTAAGTCGCTGACCCATTATACAAAAGGTACGCAGTCACCCAGCACCTAAATTGCTCTATGTACTAAGTCCACAATGTTGATTAAAACGTTGTGATTATACCTGCCTGATTGCCCCTAATTGGAATTTAGGTGCTGGGCAGGCCCCTTAGTTGTTTTATTTTGGCTTTCCCAAAATATTGACATTGTTCGATGGCCTTTTTGTCAATTTTGCGGGGTTTACCCAGAACCTAAATTCTTCAACTTAGCTACTGAATTCAATTTCCCATCAAAATTCTTTCTATTCCGCCACTCTCAACGCCTAAAACAATTTAGGTGCTGGGCTCCTACTGCTTGTACGCATACGGTTTCAGGTTCTATTTCACTCCGATCTCCTCGGTTCTTTTCGCCTTTCCCTCACGGTACTGGTTCACTATCGGTCGATAAGGAGTATTTAGCCTTGGAGGATGGTCCCCCCATATTCAGACAAGGTTTCACGTGCCCCGTCCTACTCGTTTTCACACCCAGCAAATTTTCGTATACGCGGCTATCACGCTGTATCGCCAGACTTTCCAGACTGTTCTACTAATTTGCTCAATGCTTAAGGGCTGCTCCCCGTTCGCTCGCCGCTACTAAGGGAATCTCGGTTGATTTCTTTTCCTCCGGGTACTTAGATGTTTCAGTTCCCCGGGTTCGCTTCCTACACCTATGTATTCAATGCAGGATGACCAGGTTATCCTGGCCGGGTTGCCCCATTCGGAAATCCGCGGATCAAAGTTAGTTTGCAAACTCCCCGCGGCTTATCGCATGCTACTACGTCCTTCGTCGCCTCTTATCGCCTAGGCATCCACCGTATGCGCTTATTCACTTGACCATATAACCCCAATCAGTCTGACCGGTCTCGCGCTACTTTTCGGTAGTGTTTGATTCGGTTCAGGACTGCGGCGTTATTTGTCAGCTGACATTTTCGCTTTCTGCTTGAGAACTCATTCACGTCGCTTCCGGTTCGTCTGGGTTGTCCGCTGTCTTCGCCTTGCGGCGTGGACAGTGACAAGCCTTGCTTTACCGTCTGTTTCGGTGAACTTGTTTTGTGTATCTTCTCGGTTTAAATTGCTTTAAACGCTGAAGTTACAGTGTACAGATTTCCAAGTTGTTAAAGAGCTATTACTGACGTTGTTTCCGTCACCAATGCTATACCGTCTGTGAGGCTTTTCGCCGTTCAAACGGTATAGCATTGGTGGAGCCAGGGAGGATCGAACTCCCGACCTCCTGCGTGCAAGGCAGGCGCTCTCCCAGCTGAGCTATGGCCCCTTTGGGGTTCGTGCAAACTAATCTCGGCTAGCTTGACGGGCGGTCCTTCCGCTTCCAGGCTTGCGCCGCGTTGGTGGGCCTGGGAGGATTTGAACCTCCGACCTCACCCTTATCAGGGGTGCGCTCTAACCAACTGAGCTACAGGCCCAGGCTCGTGACGTCTTCGATCAAAATAATTTGTTGTGGGCACTCATGACGAACGCTTGCTGTCTTTGTAAGGAGGTGATCCAGCCCCAGGTTCCCCTAGGGCTACCTTGTTACGACTTCACCCCAGTCATGAATCACAAAGTGGTAAGCGCCCTCCCGAAGGTTAAACTACCTACTTCTTTTGCAACCCACTCCCATGGTGTGACGGGCGGTGTGTACAAGGCCCGGGAACGTATTCACCGCGACATTCTGATTCGCGATTACTAGCGATTCCGACTTCATGCAGTCGAGTTGCAGACTGCAATCCGGACTAGGACCGGCTTTCTGGGATTTGCTGACTCTCGCGAGTTCGCTGCCCTCTGTACCGGCCATTGTAGCACGTGTGTAGCCCTACCCATAAGGGCCATGATGACTTGACGTCGTCCCCACCTTCCTCCGGTTTATCACCGGCAGTCTCCCTAGAGTTCCCACCATGACGTGTTGGCAACTAAGGATAAGGGTTGCGCTCGTTACGGGACTTAACCCAACATCTCACGACACGAGCTGACGACAGCCATGCAGCACCTGTCTCAGAGTTCCCGAAGGCACTCTACGATCTCTCACAGATTCTCTGGATGTCAAGGGTAGGTAAGGTTCTTCGCGTTGCATCGAATTAAACCACATGCTCCACCGCTTGTGCGGGCCCCCGTCAATTCATTTGAGTTTTAACCTTGCGGCCGTACTCCCCAGGCGGTCAACTTAATGCGTTAGCTGCACCACTAAGTCTTAATAAAGACCCAACGGCTAGTTGACATCGTTTACGGCGTGGACTACCAGGGTATCTAATCCTGTTTGCTACCCACGCTTTCGTACCTCAGCGTCAGTTTTAGGCCAGAGAGCCGCCTTCGCCACTGGTGTTCCTTCCGATCTCTACGCATTTCACCGCTACACCGGAAATTCCACTCTCCTCTCCTAAACTCAAGTTAACCAGTATCAAATGCCGTTCCCAGGTTAAGCCCGGGGCTTTCACATCTGACTTAATTAACCACCTACGCACGCTTTACGCCCAGTAATTCCGATTAACGCTCGCACCCTCCGTATTACCGCGGCTGCTGGCACGGAGTTAGCCGGTGCTTCTTCTATAGGTAATGTCAAGGCATCAGCTCTTAACCAACGCTTTTTCCTCCCTATTGAAAGTGCTTTACAACCCTCAGGCCTTCTTCACACACGCGGTATTGCTGGATCAGGCTTGCGCCCATTGTCCAATATTCCCCACTGCTGCCTCCCGTAGGAGTCTGGGCCGTGTCTCAGTCCCAGTGTGGCTGATCGTCCTCTCAGACCAGCTATGGATCGTCGCCTTGGTAGGCCTTTACCCCACCAACTAGCTAATCCAACGCAGGCTCATCTGATAGCGCGAGGTCCGAAGATCCCCCGCTTTCCCCCGTAGGGCGTATGCGGTATTAGCTCGGATTTCTCCGAGTTGTCCCCCACTACCAGGCAGATTCCTACGCGTTACTCACCCGTCCGCCACTCGTCGGCTCCCGAAGGACCGTTACCGTTCGACTTGCATGTGTTAAGCATACCGCCAGCGTTCAATCTGAGCCATGATCAAACTCTTCAGTTCAATATGGTGTGTGACTAAATAAGATCAGTCACCAATCTTGGCTCGACTAAGAATTAAACGTAAACTGCTTGAATTAACGTGTTGTTCTTGCGTCGAATAGCTTTAACCGCTAAGCTATTCACCACAAGCACCCACACAAATTATTTTGATCTGCTTGTTAAAGAGCTGGAAGACTTTCTCTCCCGTTGAGCCCGCCTATTATACAGAAGCAAAACTCAATGTCAAACTTTATTTTCAAGGTTCATTTAATAACTCACACAAACCTTAATTCTTTCAATGGTGCCCAGGGGCAGAATCGAACTGCCGACACGAGGATTTTCAGTCCTCTGCTCTACCGACTGAGCTACCTAGGCACGCCGTGAAAGAAGGCGTATTAAACAGGATTCTTAATCTTGAGTCAAGCCTGTTTTGATCTTTTTTCTGCTGTGACTAATTTATCCATTTAAATCAAACTGATGACTTTTGAAAAAATTCCGAAGCAAACTCCATCGTATACATTCGTCTGTGCACACGGGAATTCATTAGCGAATAATGACAATAGAGACAAACCACAACTACTTCACCTAAACCGTTTTTTTGCTCTTAATAAAACATCTTGCTATACCCTTCTTACTTAAAGTTTCGGTGATGCTTAAGGATGCTCCGGAGTGCCCGGCAAAGGCCTTGCCCACATAAGTGCTGGCATAGCGCTTACATGGAGGCATTCACCCAGCACCTAAATTCCATAGGCCATTGGCTATGATTAATGGCTTTAGATCATTTAACCCGGGGTTCACGACGTCCTTTGACTGACCCCAGCGCCGAATTTTGAAGCACGATGGGCATAATTCTTAGAAGTAGCCAAGCAACATCACTTCAAATGTCGAGCAATATTAAACAAGCGCAACCCATTCACACTTTAATATTATGGATACCCAAATTTTAGTACTCAAATCAAACCCGCAGGAACTCATTTGATTTATACTTTCGGGCTGCGTCTATTGAAATTTCAATCGCGCCCCCCATATTCTGTATCATATCCATGTCAACAATTCAGATTCTTTTCCTTATATGGAATAAGACAGGTAGAATTGCCATACTAACTCATTATTGAACCGGGAATTAGAAGTGAACTTCAGAGGAACAACCATTCTTTCCGTCCGACGCGGAGATAAAGTGGTCATTGGCGGTGACGGCCAGGTCACGCTTGGCAACACTGTTATGAAAGGCAACGCACGTAAAGTTCGGCGGCTATATCACGATAAAGTGATCGCTGGCTTCGCCGGCGCTACGGCCGATGCATTTACCTTGTTTGAGCATTTTGAAGGCAAGCTGGAAAAACATCGCGGTAATTTAACTCGCGCAGCCGTTGAAATGGCTAAAGATTGGCGCACCGATCGTGCTTTACGCAGGCTTGAGGCTTTGCTTACAATTGCGGACGCGAAATCCTCTTTGATCATCTCAGGAACCGGAGACGTTATTGAGCCGGAACATGAACTCATAGCTATCGGGTCCGGAGGGCCTTATGCACAATCAGCAGCCCGAGCCCTATTAGAAAATACTCAACTTAGCGCGCGTGAAATCGTTGAACGCTCACTAAATATCGCTGCAGACATATGCATTTATACAAACCATAACCTGCGCATTGAAGAACTCGACGCTGAACCCAAAGAGCCGACCGAATGAGCCAAATGACACCAAGAGAAATCGTCCACGAACTGGACAAACACATCATAGGACAAGCTAATGCCAAACGAGCTGTCGCAATCGCGTTACGTAATCGCTGGCGTCGTAGCCTCGTTAGCGGGATTCTACGCGATGAAATCACCCCAAAAAACATCTTGATGATTGGCCCTACTGGCGTCGGCAAAACTGAAATTGCCAGACGCTTAGCCAAACTAGCGAACGCGCCATTTATTAAAATAGAGGCTACTAAATTTACCGAAGTAGGCTATGTCGGCCGCGACGTTGAATCGATCATTCGCGATCTGGTCGATACCGCGGTAAAAATGACCCGCCAAGAAGAGATGGATAAGGTTCAAAACAGGGCGGCCGATGCCGCTGAAGAGTCCGTACTCGACATCTTGCTACCCAGCGCCAGCGGCGGCATGCTTTCCGAAACCGAGTCGTCCACGCGTCAAAAGATGCGCAAAAAACTACGCGAAGGCGAATTAGACGATAAGGAAGTTGAAATCGATGTCCGAGTTGCCCCGCTCGGCGTTGAAATCATGGCTCCTCCCGGCATGGAAGAAATGACGAGTCAATTACAAGGGATGTTTCAAAATCTCAGTAGCAGCCGAAAAAGTACTCGTAAAATGAAAATCAAGGATGCTTTGAAAGTACTGCAAGAAGAAGAAGCCGCCAAACTGGTCAACGAAGAAGATATCAAGCTGCGCGCCGTTGAATCCGTGGAACAAAACGGCATCGTGTTCTTAGACGAAATCGATAAAATTTGTAAACGATCCGAAATGGGTAGCGGTGGCGGAGAGGTTTCCCGAGAAGGCGTTCAACGTGATTTGTTACCACTGGTTGAAGGCAGTACGGTCAGCACCAAATACGGCACAATCAAAACCGATCATATTTTATTCATTGCCTCAGGCGCCTTTCATTTGACCAAACCATCGGATCTCATTCCAGAATTGCAGGGCCGTTTTCCTATTCGAGTTGAACTTGACGCCCTAACCGCCGATGACTTTGTACGAATTCTGACAGAACCGGACGCCTCATTGACTGAGCAATACCAAGCTTTATTAGCTACCGAGGGAGTATTGCTAAACTTTTCTCAAGAGGGCATTCAACGCATTGCCGAATTAGGCTGGCAAGTCAATGAAACAACGGAAAATATTGGCGCAAGAAGGCTGCATACCCTATTAGAGCGCTTACTGGAGGAAATATCCTTTAACGCACCTGACTTAAACGAACAATCGATTACAATTGACGCAGGCTACGTCGACGCCCATCTTGCCGAGTTAGCTCAGGATGAAGACTTAAGCCGATACATACTATAGGCGGACTGTGAACTTATGCGCCTGACCTTACAAGAAATAGACACAACACCGACCGAAATCAAGTTACACCAGAATTCACGAATTTTGGAAATTAGTTTCGATGACGGGCACACCTTTTCGTTGCCTTATGAATATCTTCGCGTATACACGCCTTCGGCGGAAGCGGTAGGCCATGGACCCGGCCAGGAGATATTACAAATAGGCAAGGAAAACGTCACTATCAACGAACTTAAACCGGTCGGCAATTACGCGATAACCCCGGTTTTTAGCGACGGCCATAAAACGGGCATTTACACTTGGCCGCTACTTTATAAATTAGGCTTGGAATACAAGGAGCTATGGGCTGCGTACTTGGACAAACTGGAAGCGGCTGGACAACCACGTCATCAGTAACCCAAAATCTCCCTCCGATATTATGCGAGCATTCTCGATGCCGAGACAGTCATGCGGCTTAAGATTTTGCCTACTTAAGCCCTTGTCTTCGGATCAATAACCTTGCTTTCGACTAAATTCGATCACTGATTAGCGCCTAACCGGAAAAAAAACATGACTAACGAAAACACAACACATTTCGGCTTCAAACAAGTCGCTAAGGAAGAAAAAGTTCAAATGGTCCGGAGTGTCTTCGACTCCGTTGCCGGCAAATACGATATCATGAACGATTTAATGTCGTTCGGCATTCATCGCATTTGGAAACGCATCGCAGTACAACTTAGTAATGTCCGTAGCGGCGAAAGTGTACTTGACCTAGCCGGTGGCACCGGCGACCTAACAATGCTCTTCGAAAAACGCGTCGGCAAAAAAGGGCAAGTAGTCCTTGCAGACATCAACGCAGAAATGCTGCGTAATGGTCGCGATCGCCTGATTGACCACGGCATCATCGGCAATATTCGCTTCGCCCAGGTCAATGCCGAATGCCTGCCTTTCGAGGACAACTCTTTCGACTGCGTTTGTATCGGCTTCGGGTTGCGCAATGTTACCGACAAAGACGCTGCATTAAGATCGATGTATCGCGTGCTAAAGCCGGGCGGAAGGGTCATCGTGCTGGAATTTTCCCACCCGACCGACAAATTGACCGAAAAGGTTTATGACTTTTATTCATTCAACTTGATGCCCAAAATCGGAAAGTTCGTCGCAAAAGACGAAGAGAGCTACCGGTATTTAGCCGAATCGATCCGCATGCATCCGAAACAAGACGACCTCAAAAAAATGATGGAAAACGCGGGACTTGAACGCTGTGAATATTTTAATTTAACTCAAGGCATCGTGGCGGTACATAGAGGCTATAAAATATAATAATGCCGCCCCCTAATTTAATGACGATTCACTCATGACCGTAAACCCCCTTCTGCTTAGCGTTTTCGAAACCGCCTTGAATCGCTTCGTCGCACTTGACCGCGATGCCAGTTATTTATTGGCGCCGCTATCCGGCAAAGTGATCGGCATCACCATCCTGCCGTTCAATGAAACCCTCTATCTTTGCCCTTCGGACACCGTTATTCAGGTCTTAGACGACTACCCAGCCCCGACAGATGCTTTATTGACCGGCACGGCACTAGCATTCGGCGCAAAAGGCTTGGGAAGCACATTATTCGACGGCTCAATCGAAATCAGCGGCGATAGTGAAGTCGGGCATGCATTCATTAGTCTTTTCGAAAAGATAAATATCGACCTCGAAGAACCATTATCGCGTTATACCGGTGACATCATTGCACATCGCATAGGTAACTTTTTTCGTACCGGCCAACGCTGGACCGGCGAGATGCTCGAAAGCTTCCGACTCAACCTAACGGAATTTCTTCAGGAGGAAGCTCGAGACTTACCCGCAAAACCAGAGACCGATATTTTCTATCGTAAAATCGGCGACCTGCAAACCGATCTCAACCGATTACAAAACCGCCTCGAAAATCTTGAGATTACCTACACCACGCAGCCTTAACCCTATACTTAAACCAAGTCTTTAACTCATCTACGACAATATTACTACAAGGTAACTCAGTGATCCGCCCCAAAATTTTGCTGCGCTTGATTCACATCAACTGGGTCCTGGTCTTCCACGGCCTTGATGAAATTGTCCTCAAAACGCATTTATTCCGCCCTATTCGGTATTTTGCCTTCTTATCCCCTACCTTTTGGCTAAGGCGTGGAACAGAAGCGCGCGGCGTCAGAATTCGTCGCGCACTCGAAGATTTAGGCCCCATCTATGTAAAATTCGGTCAAGCCTTATCTACCCGTAAGGATCTACTACCTGAAGATATCGCGGATGAACTGGTCAAGTTACAAGATAAAGTTCCTCCGTTTTCCAGTAGTATCGCTCGGGCGATTATCGAAAAAGAATTGGGAATACCGATCAGCGAGGCTTTCGCCGAATTCGACGACGAGCCGTTAGCGTCGGCCTCGGTCGCACAAGTGCATACTGCCGTGTTAAATAGCGGTGAACAGGTCATCGTCAAAGTATTACGACCCGACATCGAACAGCGCATACAATCCGATGTAGGCTTGCTATACGAATTAGCTCGTTTTGCCGAACGTTTTTGGAGCGACGCCCGACGATTAAGGCCTCGGGAAGTTGTCATGGAATTCGAGAAATCGACACTCGATGAACTCGACTTAGTCAGAGAAGCCGGCAACGCCGCTAAATTGCGCCGTAATTTCGAAAACTCGGAAATGATTTATGTGCCGGAAGTCCATTGGCCGTTGACTCGCCAAAAGGTCATGGTCATGGAACGCATCAAAGGCATACCGGTCGGCAACATCGAACAATTGCGAGCCGGCAACGCCGACTTCAAGCTACTTGCCGAACGCGGCGTCGAAATTTTTTTCACGCAAGTCTTTCGCGATAATTTTTTTCATGCCGACATGCATCCCGGCAATATTTTCGTCGAACTCCCTGCCAAATACCTCGCTGTCGATTTCGGCATCGTCGGCACTTTGTCAGAATCCGATCAGCGTTACTTGGCCGAAAACTTTCTAGCCTTTTTCAATCGGGATTACCGCCGGGTTGCGCAAATGCATGTTGAATCCGGCTGGGTTCCCGGAACGACGCGTGTCGAAGACTTTGAATCGGCAATCCGAAGTGTTTGCGAACCGATTTTCGAAAAACCGCTCAAGGATATCTCTTTCGGACACTTATTGCTGCGTTTGTTTCAAACCGCCCGGCGCTTCGACATGCATGTTCAACCACAACTGGTGCTACTGCAAAAAACCCTGCTTAATATTGAAGGACTCGGCCGCCAACTTTATCCTGAACTAGATTTATGGCAAACCGCGAAACCATTTCTGGAAAAATGGTTTCACGAACGTCTAGGCCCGAAAGCCAAAATACAAAAAGCCTTGCAACAGTTTCCCGAACTCGCAGAGCAATTCCCGGAAATCCCGGCACTGGTTATCAAGGCATTGAACGACGCAGGTCATGCCCGCGCGCAAATGGATCAACAAAACCGCGAATTGCATTTATTACGCAAACAAATCGAACGTAACCAAAATACCACATTGACTACGATTTTGATCGGCGCGGCAATGATAGGCGCCGCTATTTTGCTACAATAATACAACTTTAGATCACGCGACTAATTTGCCATATTCATCTCGGAGCAGTGTGGATTTTTGCTCCGTGCAATATCCGCATTCACCTTGCAACTAAACTCCATAGGTCATTAGCTATGAATCGAAATCATCCATAATTTAGGCGCGAAGGCCTCGGCGTCCTTTGACGAGCTTACAGCGCATAAATTTGATTAGGAATATGCACAAAGTAACTTATACAAGTAGTAGGCTTTGTGGCGGTTTGGTGACTCGCTTGACAGGACGCCGTGAATACGTCCATGTAGGCTTGACGGCGGCTATCCCTGCCGCCGACACCTGTCAATCGAGCCACCACCCCCCCTCCAACAGTTGTCTAAGTTATTTCATGCTCGTTCCTTAGCTACATTTTAAACCCTATCTCAACTCAGCATCAGGAGCCAAACATATGTCGATAAAAAAAATGGTCGATCTGGACTTATCAAGTAAACGCGTATTGATTCGTGAAGACTTAAATGTCCCCATCAAAAACGGGAAAGTGGCTAGCGACATCCGCATACAAGCCAGCCTGCCCACTATTAAACACGCCTTATCAGCCGGTGCCGCAGTCATTCTGATGTCGCACTTAGGCCGTCCCGAAGAAGGCATTTACAGCGAAGAAGCCTCGATGAAACCGGTTGCCGAACATTTGCAAGGCTTACTTGGCAGACCCGTACGCCTAGAAAAAGACTGGATCGACGGTATCGAAATACAGCCGGGTGAAGTGGTTTTATGCGAAAACGTACGCTTCAATAAAGGCGAAGGGAAAAACAGCGAAGAGCTTGGCAAAAAAATGGCTGCCCTATGCGATATTTTTGTAATGGACGCATTCGGCACCGCACATCGAGCCCAAGCGTCCACGCACAGCGTTGCGCAATTTGCACCGATCGCTTGCGCCGGCCCCTTATTAGCTAAAGAATTGGACGCCTTAGGCAAAGCATTGGAAAGCCCAGACCGGCCTCTGGTCGCAATCGTAGGCGGCTCGAAGGTTTCGACCAAGCTCACCGTACTCGAATCCCTATCGCAAAAAGTCGACCGACTCATCGTCGGTGGCGGTATTGCCAATACCTTTATTGCTGCCGCCGGATTTCCGGTAGGAAAATCCCTTTATGAAGCCGATTTAATCGATGAAGCAAACCGATTGATGGATCAAGCCAAACGTAACGGAGCTGAAATCCCGGTGCCGGTCGATGTGGTTTGCGCAAAAGAGTTTTCGGAAAACGCCGCCGCAACAGTCAAAAAAGTCGCCGATGTTCAAGACGACGATTTGATTATGGATATCGGCCCTGAAACTGCCGCGCTTTATGCCGACATTTTAAAATCGGCCGGCACAATCGTGTGGAACGGTCCGGTCGGGGTTTTCGAATTCGATCAATTCGGTGGCGGCACCGAAGCCCTATCCAAAGCCATTGCCGACAGCAGTGGCTTTTCAATTGCCGGCGGTGGTGATACGCTAGCGGCAATCGACAAATATGGCATCGAAGAAAAAGTATCCTACGCTTCGACCGGCGGCGGCGCTTTTCTTGAATTTTTGGAGGGCAAAGAATTACCGGCCGTAGCCGTTTTAAAACAACGCGCTTAAAAACTCCTAGGCAACCGATAACTCGTAGAGGCATGATTTCGGTAAAAATTTATCGCATCTTCGGAATTACTGCCTGCCTAAGCTTAACACCACTGTCTCAGCCTCTCGCGACTGTTACAAATCGTTCGTAATTTGAACTGCAAAAGAGTTATCAGAGTCTTTTATTGAAACGCTGATTTAATCAGCGTTTCCTTTTATAATAAATGCCCTTTTTCATCCGGTCTATAGGCCGGTATTTATTGTTTTACAGGATCACCATGGCCAGAGTTACTATTGAAGACTGCCTTGAGCACGTCGAAAACCGTTTTAAACTGGTGTTGTTAGCCAGCAAACGCGCCCGCCAATTGGGCAAGGGCGCGGAAGAATTTATCCCGCGCGGCAAAGACAAAGACACCGTACTCGCCTTGCGCGAAATTGCAGCGGGACATGTCAATGCCAATAACATCAATCTTTTGCATCGAACCGGCGACGATACCGAAGTCGATTTAACACTCTAATAAAGCCATGTTACAACTAGCTGACAGTCTCGAACTCGAACGTCCTCAGGATAAACTGATCCGGCGTTTATGCTCGACTCTGGAAAGCTATATGGACCAAGCCCAAATCAACGATATCTGCAGGGCCTATCAGTATGGCGCGGAGGCGCATGCAGGCCAGTTTAGAAAGAGCGGAGAAGCTTACATTTGCCATCCTATCGCCGTAGCAATCAGCCTGGCGGAAATGCGCATGGATGCGAAAGGCATCATGGCAGCGCTACTGCATGATGTCATCGAAGACACGCACGCCAGCAAAGATGACCTCGGCCGCTTGTTTAGCATGGAAGTGGCCGAACTGGTCGACGGCGTTACAAAGCTGAGCAAAATCGATAGCAAATCGCGGGCCGAAGCTCAGGCGGAAAATGTCCGAAAAATGTTTTTGGCCATGACCAAGGATTTGCGTGTCATCATGGTCAAACTAGCCGATCGTCTGCATAACATGCAAACCTTAGGCTCGATGCCACCTGAAAAAAAACGCCGCATCGCTCGAGAAACACTGGATATTTATGCGCCCATCGCCAACCGACTGGGCATGAACCATATCCGCCATCAATTGGAATCCCTCGGATTTAAAGCCTTATACCCCGGTCGACATGCGGTCTTAAAAAATGCCGTCAAAAAAGCTCGAGGGAATCGAAGAGAAATCGTCGAAATCATCCAGAATTCGATTAAAAACCGCCTACGCGAAGCCGGCTTGGAATGCGAAGTCGAAGGGCGTGAAAAGAATCTTTATAGCATTTATCAAAAAATGCTGAACAAAAAAATATCCTTTGCCGACGTGTTCGACGTTTATGCCTTTAGAATTCTTTGCGATCAGCCCGACACCTGCTATCGCGCACTGGGCATCGTACATAATCTGTATAATCCGGTCCCCGGACGATTCAAGGATTATATCGCACTATCCAAGGCCAATGGCTACCAGTCTCTGCATACCATATTGATCGGCCCTTACGGCGTCCCTATTGAAATTCAAATCAGAACTCATGAAATGCACCGAATGTCGGAATCGGGCATTGCCGCGCATTGGCTTTATAAATCCGATAGCGATAAAGCGGATAGCGAAAAAACCGAGCATGCCCAAGCCCGAGCTAATGAATGGCTGCGCGAATTACTGGAGATTCACAAGTCGGCCGGTAACTCCATGGAGTTTATCGACAATCTCAAAATCGATCTTTACCCCCAAGAAGTCTTCGTATTCACGCCTCAAGGCGGTATTATCAAATTGCCACGCGGCGCGACGATCGTCGACTTCGCTTATGCGGTACATACCGATATCGGCAATTCCTGCGTCTCGGCTCGGGTCGATAAACAACTGGTGCCGTTGCAAACGCAACTCGAAAACGGCTTAACCGTCGAAGTCATCACCACATCTTGGGCTCGCCCCAATCCGCTCTGGTTAAACTATGTCGTCACCGCGAAGGCTCGCAGCAGCATCCGCGCCTATCTGAAGAACTTTAAACAACAAGAAGCGATCAACCTCGGACGCCGCCTCCTGGAAAAGGAATTACAAGGCATGAACTTACAATTGGACACCATTCCATCGGAACGCGTGAACAAACTTTTGGAGGTGTTGTCGGTCAACTCGATGGACGCCTTACTCGAAGACATTGGACTCGGTAATAAAATGCCGTTTTTGGTCGCCAAACGCTTGAGTCAAGACGACATCTCGTCGGCGGTTAGACTCGACGATAACGAACAAGGCGTCAACAGCCCGCTAATTATCAAAGGCACGGAAGGCATGGTCGTCACACTGGCCAAATGTTGTCGCCCGATACCGGGCGATTCGATCGTCGGTTTTTTCAACCCCGGACGCGGCATCGTCGTTCATCATCATGAATGCAGAAACAGCAGCGATTCGAGAAAAAAACAAACCGGTTGGCTGGATGTCGAATGGAGCAAGGATACCAGTGGAGAATTTCCGGCTGAAATTCGCATCGAGATACTCAATCAACGAGGAACGCTCGCGACTATCGCTGCAACCATTTCAGAAATGGATTCGAATATCGAAAACGTCACGGTAGTCGATCAGGACGACCGAGTCTCGGTCGATTTGATCACACTCACCGTTAAAGATCGAGTTCATTTAGCCAATATTATGAGGCGCCTGAAAAAATTGACGATCGTTCTAAAGATTACGCGAGTCAAGGCCTAGATAAAAACTCAAACTAAAATCCTACTCATGAACAAAAAAATCATCCATACCCAGGACGCGCCACAAGCCATCGGCACTTATTCGCAAGCCGTTAAAGTCGACAATACCGTTTACTTATCCGGTCAAATCCCCTTGAACCCTAAAACCATGGACGTTGTCTCGGAAGACATTCGTAACCAAATCACCCAAGTGTTCCATAACTTGAAAGCGGTCGCATTAGCGGCTGGCGGCGATTTAACGGATATCGTCAAATTGAATGTTTATTTAACCGACCTCTCCAATTTCCCAATTGTCAACGAAGTCATGGGCGAATTCATCAGCGAACCCTACCCGGCCCGTGCCGCGATCGGAGTCGCTGCATTACCGAAAGGTGTTGGCGTAGAAATTGACGCGGTCATGCATTTACGTAACGAACTCTATCCGGCATAAAACCGACACTCTACGATGGACCGTACCGATCCGCTTGATCAATCGGTCGCTTCATTGGGCGGCATCGGCAAGCAAACGGCAAGCAAGCTAGAAAAGCTGGGCATCCGAACCTGTCAGGATCTTATCTTCCACCTCCCCCACCGCTATGAGGATAGAACTCGAATCCAAGCAATTGGCGCCCTAAAACCGGGGGTGACTGCCTTGATCAAAGGCAAAGTCGAATTAACCGACACGCTGCTGCGAGGCCGTAAAAGCCTGATCTGCCGAATCGGCGACGGCACCGGGTTTATTAGTCTACGTTTTTTTCATTTTAGCGCCGCGCAACTGACGCAGCTGAGCCCGGGAACCTACCTCAGTTGTTTCGCGGAAGTGCGTCACGGCTATGCGGGCTTAGAAATGATCCATCCCGACTATAAAATCCTCAACAATCCCGAACAAACGGTCACCGAAGACACCTTAACGCCGGTTTATCCGCTGACCGAAGGCTTAAGCCAATCCTTACTTAGAAAAGCGATCAAACAAACGTTAAACCTGCATCTTAAACACTTGACCGATTGGTTGCCGGAATCGCTTTTACAGCGTTTCCATTATCCTACGCTAATAGAGGCCATCAACTTCCTGCATGCCCCAAGCGAACAGATGACCGCCGAGACATTACTCCAAAACGATAATCCGGCGCGAAAACGGTTAGCCTTTGAAGAACTGTTAAGTCATCATCTCAGTTTGAGAGTCGTCCGTGAACAAGCCCGCGCACAGCCTGCCCCTCCTTTTACTATTGACGAGATTACCCGTCGGCATTTTCTAAAATCGCTGCCGTTCCAACTAACCGGTGCGCAACAACGCGTTATTACTGAAATCGAAGCCGATTGCAGTCAACAACAACCCATGTTACGCCTGGTACAGGGCGATGTCGGCTCCGGCAAAACCGTCGTTTCGGCATACGCCGCCTTACTAGCCTTGGCAACGGGATATCAAGTCGCGGTCATGGCGCCGACTGAATTGCTGGCCGAACAACATTTTCGAAATTTTAGCGCATGGTTCGACAGTTTTCAGACTCAAATCATCTTCTTGACCGGGCAAATCAAAGGTAATGCCCGAAAGGCCTCGCTCGAAACGCTTGAAGACGGCTCTACCGGCATCGTGATAGGCACGCACGCCCTGTTTCAAGAGTCCGTCACCTTTAAAAAACTGGGGTTGATCGTCATCGACGAACAGCACCGCTTCGGCGTGCATCAACGTATGGCGCTCAGAGACAAAGGCCGTAACGCAGGCATTCGTCCGCATCAACTGGTCATGACCGCCACACCGATCCCGCGAACCCTGGCTATGCTACAATACTCGGACCTGGATATCTCGATCATCGACGAATTACCGCCCGGCAGAAAGCCCATCATCACTAGCGTCATTCCCTCCGAACGCCGCGAAGAAGTCATAGCCCGTATCGGTCACTGGGTCGCTCAAAAACGGCAAGCCTACTGGGTCTGCACCTTGATCGAGGAATCCGAGGCCTTACAATGCGAAGCCGCCGAAAAAACCGCTGAACTACTCACCCAAGTATTACCGGACATTCGTATTGGATTGGTACACGGACGTATGAAAGCCGCCGACAAGGATGCTGTGATGCAAAACTTTAAGAACCACCAAATCGATCTTTTAGTCGCGACCACCGTCATCGAAGTTGGCGTGGATGTTCCCAACGCCGGACTCATGATCATCGAAAATCCGGAACGCTTGGGCTTATCCCAACTTCACCAGCTGCGAGGACGGGTAGGCCGGGGCAAAAACGATAGTTATTGTTTGCTACTCTATCAATCCCCTCTCTCCGACACGGCGAGGCATCGACTCGGTATTCTTAGAGATACAAACGACGGCTTTGTGATTGCCGAAAAAGACCTAGAACTACGCGGACCGGGCGAAGTCATGGGTACCCGGCAAACCGGACAAATGCAATTTAAAATCGCCGATTTGGATCGAGACACGGACCTACTGGATAATATCCCAACGATTGCCGAATCGCTGCTACACCATTCCCCCGACGCCGTTCAGCCGTTAATCAAACGTTGGCTCGGAGAAACCGTCAATTACGCCGAGGTATGATACGCTTGTCGATTAAAAGCCTTTTATTAGCACAAGAACCGAACTGGATCGTCAGTCGCCCCGGAGAACACCATACGATTCCGCAGTCAGCGCAATCCTGGATCTACGAACCCGGATCGATCACGCAACGATTGCGCAGCTACTACGGCGATGCCGTCAAAGTAAAAATACTGCTCAATTGCCGGCGCTTGCCTTTTTTAGGCGAACGTAAACGGCTCAAGCTCAATCAGGGACGCTACACCTTAACCCGCGAGGTGTTATTGCATGCCGACGGCAAGCCGCTAGTCTTGGCTCGTACGCTGATTCCGGAAAAAACAATCAAAGCCGCTCGGCGCAACCTAGCCCACCTTGGCACTAAACCGCTAGGAGAAGTGATTTTTTCTTATCCTAAGTTAGCCAGACTGGAAATGGATTTCGCGCTTATCGACCCGCCGCTTTGGACGCCCTTTGCCGTCGACGAAGCCCGTATCGAACAACCGCTCTGGGCAAGAAGAACCGTCTACGCCATCCGCCATAAACCGCTACTGGTTAACGAGTTCTTTTTACCGGAAGTTTTAAACTTGATTTAAATCGAATTCGGCGCAGGCGGATATTGCAAGAACCTTCACCGCCAAGCGCCGAATTTAAAACGCGAGCGCTAGAACCAGTTAGCGCTTACCGAATAGATTAGGGCTTTTCGGTTGAGCTTTTTTTTGCAGACAATGGTATGCCGCGCTTTCGAATTTAATCCTAAGCGACTGTGTATTTTTATTTTCTTTGACGAATAGCTCGGCTTCCTTGGCCGTCAAATCCTTGAGCAAATAAGTCGCGATGCACATGCAAGGCTCGGCAAAACGTTTTCTGTCGAGTTCTTTATTGACTGAATTCTTAACCTCCCTTTCCACACATTGATCGGCAAATTGGTGTTCGAATTGATGCTTGACCAAATCGCTGACTTCGCTCCCATGCGCGTGATCAAACTTAACATGAGCTTTGGTTTTAACGGGCTCCGAAGGTCTCGAAGAAGACTTATCGTCCGAGCATCCGGCGATCAAAAAAAAGCCCGTCAACAAGACGCCCCACACTAGACTAATATTTTTTATATAATGCATTGTTTTGATAATAGTTTTAAAGTTTAGATACTTAAGGCCAAACGAAACAATAATATGATGATTTCATGTCTTTGTATACCCTAGTACAATACGAGCAGCAATTCCCAATTTGGGGATCAAACAGGGTGTGGGGTATGCTTGGCGAGGATGTCGGCAGCAGGGAGCTGCCGTCAAGCCCCCATGGATGGGTTCACGGCGTTCCTCGACAGGGATACCCCACACACTAAATCCAGCGAGAACGCTCAAACTGGGAATTGCTGCAATACGAGTCGAAACCATCAGTCCTTTACAAGTACTTTGACCCGCTCTAATTAAAAAAAATCATGACCCATTCAAACGATCTATTCTCCGCAGCAAAACAATTCATTCCCGGCGGCGTCAATTCGCCGGTTAGATCATTCGGCGGCGTCGGCGGCACCCCGGTTTTCATCGACCATGCTTCCGGCCCTTATGTTTTCGATAGCGAAAACAAGCGTTACATCGATTATGTCGGTTCCTGGGGACCAATGATTTTAGGACACGCCCATCCTGAAGTGATCGCGGCCGTCACTGAAACCGCCCAAAAAGGCCTTAGCTTCGGTGCGCCGACCGAAATTGAAACCCGCATTGCTCAAACCGTCTGCGAACTGATGCCATCGATCGAGTTGGTCAGAATGGTCAGTTCCGGCACGGAAGCGACAATGAGCGCGATTCGCTTAGCCCGAGGCTTCACCGGACGCGATAAAATCGTCAAATTCGAAGGTTGTTATCATGGCCATTCCGACTCGCTTCTAGTCAAGGCCGGCTCGGGCGCACTAACATTCGGCGTGCCGAGTTCGCCGGGCGTTCCTGCGGCTCTGGCGGAAAACACGATCACATTAACCTACAACGATAACGAATCGGTCGTCGAGTTATTCAAACAAATCGGCAACAGCATCGCTTGTATCATAGTCGAACCGGTCGCCGGAAATATGAACTGCATCCCGCCGGCCTCCGGCTTTCTCGAAACGCTACGCCGAGTCTGCGACGAATCCGGCGCGCTATTGATTTTCGACGAAGTAATGACCGGCTTTCGTGTAGGATTGCATGGCGCACAAGGGGTTTACAACATCACGCCCGACCTGACCACGCTCGGTAAAGTCATCGGCGGCGGCATGCCGGTCGGCGCTTTCGGCGGCAAACGACAAGTCATGGACTATCTCGCACCGGTCGGACCGGTTTACCAAGCCGGTACACTCTCGGGCAACCCGGTCGCCATGGCCGCGGGACTGAAAACACTCGAGCTGATTGCGAAACCGAACTTCTACGAAGTTTTAACCGAGAAAACGGCCCGTTTCGTCAATGGCATGAAAGACCGCGCCAGCCAAGCGGGAATTCCGCTTTCAACCAATGTCGTCGGAGGCATGTTCGGCTTGTTTTTCAGCGAAGACAAGCAAATCACTTCGTTCGCACAAGTCGCTCAATGCGATCAAGACCGTTTCAAACGCTTTTTCCACTCAATGCTCGACAATGGCGTCTATTTGGCGCCATCGGCCTTCGAAGCCGGTTTCGTTTCAGCCGCGCATAGTGACGAGATCATCGATGAAACGCTGGATATCGCGGCAAAAGTGTTCAAGACTTTATAAACACGCGGGTTATACTCATCGTAGATGAAAATTCGGCCTCGGGGTGCCCGTCAAAGGACGCCGTGAATACGTCCATGTAGGCTCGACGGCGGCTTTCCCTGCCGCCGACGCCTGTCGGTCGAGCAACCGCACCCTCTCCGGAACCGGCATTGCCAGAACGGAGTTTTGCATATCGAAAAATTAGATAAGGAGTCCGAATCTACGAACTTTCACAGTAAAATCGGTAGTTTCACCATAAAGCACATGCAGTATATTAGTCAATTCAATAGGTTGCTTTAGCAACCCACTAATTTTTCGGGTGAACGAAAGTTTTACACAAACGGGTAAGAAGCTATTCTTCATGATCTTCATGGTGAAATGCTTTTTTAGGATCAACCAATTCAAGTTCTTTAATGCGCGATGACAAGGAGATGATATGAAACCGGACAGCCTCTCGATCAAAAAACGCTATGACCGACTAGCGCCTTATTTCGATAGCCTTGAAGCCGTCATGGAAGGCTTATTTTTCAAAAAATGGCGTCACCGTTTATGGGCCAAAGCAGAAGGCGAGCATATTCTTGAAATTGGCGTAGGCACAGGTAAAAACTTCGATTATTACCCGCATGGCGCCCGGATAACCGCAATCGACTTCAGCGGCAAAATGCTGGATATAGCAAGACACAAAAAAAACCGAAAACAGATCGATGTCGACCTTCATGTAATGGATGTCGAATCGCTTGAATTTGCCGACAATTGTTTCGATACCGTGATTGCCTCTTTCGTATTTTGCTCGGTACCCTCGCCCAGAAAAGGGCTAAAAGAATTGCATCGAGTCTTAAAACCGGGCGGACAAATCGTGCTGCTCGAACACGTTTTAAGTTCAAGACCTTTGCTTGCTCGCTTGATGAATCTATTGAACCCGCTGACAGTTTCATTGGTCGGCGCAAACATCAATCGGCAAACGATCAAAAACGTGCAAGCCTCCGGCTTCAGTTCGATTCATGTCGACTCAAGCAGCGGCGACATTATTAAACTGATACAAGCGCGAAAATAAACTCGATTGACGAACGACTCTCGTTCGCGCGATCAGTTCTTCATGACATGCAGTGAATAAACCCCGTTATCAAAATCGTCGAAATAATATTCCACCATCGGATTATGAATGCGCTGTTTGTTCTGACTGACCATCAAATTGCATTCCGCGACATAGGTTTGGTGGCTGGCATTATCGACCAAGACATGATACCACGGTTGATTCTTTGCGGGTCGACTGCGCGCGACTTTTTCGTACCATTCTTCTCCGCCGCGAAACTCGAAATCGACATCGTAGATAACCCCTCGGTAATTAAACAATTTATGATGAACGATCTGCCCTAAAAAATATTTTGCTTCTTTCATAACCCGTCTCTTCAAGCCAAGCCGCTCTTATATCCAAATTTGCAGCCACATCGTCCGCACAAAATCCGACTTCAACAAAAGAATATCATAATCATCACAAAGACCCTAAGCCGTTGAAAATGCATAAACCGGGAATTGCCGAAAAATCCTAAAGTTTTTCGCTATGAACCTAACGAATTGGTTAAAATACAGCCTATTACATTATTTCGATTAGAAGACGTGAAGCCACAGATAAAAAATCTCGTTCAAACCCGCATTCCAACCCGTTACGGCGAATTCGTTCTGCATTATTACAGCAACAACATCGACACTAAGGAGCATGTAGCCTTCGTAAAAGGCTCAATCGCAAACCAAAGCCGAGTTCCGGTTCGCATCCATTCCGAATGTTTCACCGGCGATGTCCTCGGTTCGCGGCGCTGCGACTGCGGCGAACAGCTCGACAAGGCACTGCAGATCATCAGCAACGCGGGACAAGGCGTGTTGATTTATTTACGCCAAGAAGGACGCGGCATCGGGTTATTGAAAAAACTGCAGGCTTATAACTTACAAGACCAAGGCATGGATACGGTCGATGCCAACATTCATTTAGGCCATTTGGACGACGAACGCGACTACACATTCGCCGCTTTAATGCTACAAGACTTAGGCGTCGATTCGATCCAATTGATTACCAATAACCCGAGAAAAATCGATGCATTGACTCAACTCGGCATCAACGTCGAGGACCGTATTCCGATCGAATCGGTTTTCCATAACGACAACCGCGCGTATTTAACTACCAAAGTCGAAAAAATGAGTCACTTGTTAACCCTGCCGAATGAAGACAAAGACCAATAATCGACCCGTCAAACTTCCGCCGGCAAAACCGTTTCCACCAAGCTAACCCAATAGGCGGCTCCCATCGGTAAAATAGCATCGTTAAAATCGTAATGCGGATTGTGCAATAAACAACCGCCTTCCGAGGGGCCGTTACCGATCCATACATAACACCCCGGCACCTGCTGCAGCATGAATGCAAAGTCCTCCGAGCCCATGCTCGGCACCGGACACAAATCGACACCTTCGCTCCCCGCCACCTTTGTTGCCGCCAGCAATGCCAATTCGGTCGCATTCGGCGCATTGACCAACACCGGATACCCCGGATTCTCGGGATTGAACGCAACCGACCCGCTGACACCCAATCCCGTACAAATTCCTTCGACCGTCTTTCTAATCTTATCGGCAATCAATTCCTGCACCGCAGGTTTAAAACATCGAAACGTGCCGCGCAACACGACCGCCTCGGGCAAGGCATTCCAAGTATCGCCGCCATGAATCTGCGTAATGCTAACCACCGCCGAATCGAGCGGGTCGACCGTACGACTGACAATGCTTTGCAAAGCACCGATCACTTGCGCCGCGGCAACAATAGCATCGTTGCCCAAATGCGGCATTGCGGCATGAGCGGCATGCCCGGTGACAATAATCTCGAAACAATCGAACGAAGCCATCATCGGACCGGATTTGACGGCAAAATGTCCTTCCGGAATATCGTGATAGTTATGCATACCGAACACGAAATCGACTGGAAACAACTTAAACAAGCCGTCATCGATCATCCGTTTCGCACCGGCCCGGCCTTCCTCGGCCGGTTGAAAAATAAAATATACGGTTCCATCGAATTGAGGATGCCGACTTAAATATCCTGCTGCACCGAGTAGCATCGCACTATGACCATCGTGCCCGCATGCATGCATTTTTCCATCATGCTTCGAACGATGCGCGAACTTATTTTGCTCTTGAATAAATAAAGCATCCATGTCCGCTCTTAGCGCAATTTTTCGAGAACTCGTGCCCGCCGTCAAGCTCGCTACAATACCGGTTTTCCCTAAACCTTGATGAACATCAAGCCCGAATTCCCTTAATCTTGCGGCAATAAAACGAGCCGTTTCGTTTTCTTCGAATGCGGTTTCAGGAAATTGATGCAAATGCCGCCGCCATTGCCGCATCGGCTCATACCATTCCGATAATTTTTTTACTGTCGTCATCGCCAATCCGTTTATTTTGTCTTTCGCACATTAAATTTCGGCACCGAACACCCGTTAAAGGTCCTGCACCTAAATTAATGAAGATGATCACTTATCGTCAGTAGCCTATGGGTTTAGGCACTGAGTGCATGACAGATTTGCAGAAGCAAAATCCGCCCAACACACTGCGTCTCCATACACTACTGTCGAAATGTGGCGCTCGACCGGGATTACAAAAATAAATATTGTTTTCTTTTTGTTCTTTATGTACTATTTTTACAAAACGAATAGAGAACAAATTGTGCAGCATTTTAATTTAACCCGTAAGCAACAAGAAATCTTTGATTTTTTACTTGATCAACATGACTTTGCATATCCGCCTACGCTCGACGAATTATGCGCCGCTATCGGACTAAAATCGAGAGGCTCGCTGCATAAACATATTCAAGGACTCATTAAAGCCGGCCTAATTGAAGCTCCGAACCGAAAACAACGCGGCATCCGCTTAACAGCTCACGCCTTGGCACTGAAAGAACCTTCGGCTAACGATCAACGCAATACGCTACCGTTAGTCGGTGCAATCGCCGCCGGCAAACCGATCGAAGCCATTGAAAATATCAACTACATGCACGTCCCCGATCAACTCAAATCCGAAAAGCCTTGCTACATCCTACAGGTCAAAGGCGAATCGATGATCGACGAGGGTATTTTCGACGGCGACTGGGTCGTCATCGAACAACGCAGCCACGCCCTTAACGGCGAAATCGTCGTAGCATTGATCGACAAGTTGGAAGCCACGCTCAAAATCATCGAACAATACCCGCATGAAACGATACTGGTTCCAGCGAATCCCGACTTAAAGCCAATGCGCTATAAACCTCATCAAGTCGAAATTCAAGGCGTATTGATCGGGCAAATGCGCAGTTATCGGCACAAAACCCCATCCCGCCACCTAACCGGAGAAAAACCATGACCCCACGTTATCACATGCAGGATCAAGTCCATGATCGTATCAAAGATCTGATGGGCGAAAACGAAACTTTCCCCTGGAGCGGAGGCCGACTACCGAATATCGCCGCACCGGCCATTATCCTATTATTTTTGCTCCTGGGCTTGAATTGGTAAACGTTACTGTGAAAGTTCGTGGATTCGGACTCCTTATCTAATTTTTCGATATGAAAAATAATGCCGGTTCCGAGGAGGGTGCGGTTGCTCGACCGACCAGGCGTCGGCGGCAGGGAAAGCCGCCGTCGAGCCTTGTATGATTAATTTAAATGAATTTTAGCTAGGAAATACTTTAAGCTTTACCGAGTTCATTGGGAGGCCGCTTGAGCCTGAGGACTGGATTAAACCAGAGCCTGTCATGTAGATTGGCCCCCGCCCTATTCACCTATACCGCGGAGTATCTGAGGCTTAGAGCCTGCATTCACAAGGATGGTAGGTGCATACGCAGGGTCGGGAACCAATGACTAGTTTACTTTCCTTATCACAGAATAACAATTAAACATGGCAGATCAACAAATTAACAGCGCTTCACTTGACACACAAACCCGTATCTTCGCTGGCGTCGATGTAGGATCTAAAGAACTGGTTTTGGTGGTGCGCAAAAATGGCAAACCTTTCAATCCGCAGAAGTTCTCCAATACCCCAGCTGATCATGCCCGGATGGCCAAGAAACTGAACAAATTGTCCGGCATTATCGTGTGCATGGAAGCCACCGGCAGTTATCATTTCGATTTAGCCGTTGCGCTCCATGATGCCGGCGTCAAGGTAATGGTCATCAATCCCAAGGTCTCTCATAACTTTGCTAAAGTGTTGATGAACAATAGTAAAACAGATGATGTGGACGCGAATACTCTGGCGGTGTATGCCGAACGGATGGATTTTGTGCCTTGGTCCCGTCCTTCGAATGAAAAGATCGCTTTACGTTGTTTCTCACGCCGTATTAATGCGCTAACCGATCAAAAAACAGCAGCAAAGAATCAGTTGCATGCCTTAAGCGCAACAGTTGAAACACCCAAAGCCGTGCTAAAAGATGCACAAGCAGCCATCGATCAATTAGATAAGCGTATCGATCAGTTAACGGCTGGCGCCTTGGCATTGATCGAAAAACATCCGGAACTCAGTCGAGCATTAGTTTTGTTCACGAGCATTAAGGGTATTGCCAATACCAGTGCGATTGCCCTCATGGGAGAACTACTGATTTTGCCTGCGGATATGTCGCACCGTGAGTGGGTCAAGTTTGCGGGGCTCGATCCAAGAGCTTTTGATTCCGGCACGAGTGTCCACAAAAAAACGCGTATACCCAAGGCCGGTAACAGCCAGATTCGCGCCGCCCTGTATATGCCTGTCTGGAGCGCTGTGCAGCATGATCGCCATATTAAGGCGTATTACCAACATCTCCTGGATATGGGTAAATTACCGTTGCAAGCCTGTTGTGCGGTCATGCGTAAATTGTTACATGCGATTCACGGCATGCTCAAGCATGATAAACCATTCGATAACACGCGTTTTTATGCAATTCCGTCAATCGCTGAATAGCAGAAAAATGCCTATTTTTAACTTGATTTTAAACAGAGTATCTACATGGACGTATTCACCCAGTACCTAAATTCCATAGACCATTGGCTAGAATTAATTGTCTTGGATAATTCATCCAGCACCTAAATAAGCCATGATTTTGAATCATTGCCAAAGACCTATGGAATTTAGGTGCTGGGTTCACTGCGTCCTTTGATGAGCTCCCCGGCGCTTCCTTAGTCACTGCCGAATTTTGAAGTACGAAAGGTATACAACGGGTATAATTCGCTAATTTCGGGAAACCCGCAGAACATTCCCCCTATTTGACCTTCACCTTTTTTAGACGATTAAAATCACTATGATCAAACATATCCACATGCTTTTTGTCGCGCTGTCCATCATCAGTTTTACCGGACGCATATTCTTGTCGGAAACCCACTCTGCATTACTATCGCAAAAATGGTTAAAAATTGCCCCGCATGTCATCGATACGGTGCTGCTAATCAGCGGCATTTCATTGGTTTTTATCGGCGGCTGGCTTTCTGCCGATTTCGGTTGGATCGTTGCCAAAATCGTGGCATTGCTTGGTTATATCGGCCTAGGTATACTGGCGATGCGCAGCCAAGGCAATCAACGCTGGCTGGCATTTGCGGGCGCCTTACTGTGCTTTATTTACATAGCGCTCGTGGCCGTCAACAAACAAGCCTTTTTCTTTCTATAATTCCTAACCCTAAACCGGAGCAATTCCCCATACGCTTCAAGCTAACAACAGCCTCTCTCCAGTCTTTGCCAAGTTAAAGCATGTAGCCCGTATGCAGCGTAGCGGAATACGGGAATGACATGGCTACGAACTTCCCGGATGAAGCGTAGCGTAATCCGGACTCCTGCGGGACGGGTTATTTAACCCGTCCCCAACGTTTCGGTTTGACTTAAGCGTTTTGGTTGATGTCGGCCACGGTAGAAACGTTTCGGACGGGGTTGCAAACCCCGTCCTGCCAAAGGACGGTTTGCTTTGCCGCGTGAAAAATCACAGCGTGTAGCCCGTATGCAGCGTAAGCGGAATACGGGGATTGCGTGGCCTCGAACGTCCCGGATTGCGCTTGCGCTCCATCCGGGCTACGTTGTTTAGACTCGCCGGAAGCGGTCGGTAGCGATTCAGCAGCGAGGATTTGTGCTTAGCTACTCCTTCGCCAATAGCGAATTTGACTCATTCAAAAGCTCTTCAAATTCATCGATCGCCACCGGCTTTGAAAAAAAATAGCCCTGAAAAACCCGGCACCCCAGATTTTGTAAAAATAATAGCTGCTCATGGTTTTCAACGCCTTCCGCGATGGTACTTAACCCAAGGCCACCGGCCATCGAAATAATGGCTCTGACAATTGCTTGGCTTTTACTATCGACAATACAGTCCCGAACAAAAGACTGGTCTACCTTCAGTGTATCCAATGGGAAATTTCTCAGATAACTTAAATTGGAATAACCGGTACCGAAATCATCGATCGATATTCGAACCCCGATATCCCGTAATTGGGCCAGTGTTTTGATCGATTCGTAAGAATGGTGCATCAAGCAACCCTCGGTTAATTCCAGTTCCAGCATCGACAAATCCTGAAGCCCGCTAGACAAAATGATATGTCGTAAACGTTGCGCGAAGTCTTTTTTAACAAATTGACGCGGCGAAACATTCACAGCCAGATAGCTGCAGGTTTTCTTGAATGGCACCTGAGTTTCCTCCCATTTCCTGAGTCGCTCGCAAGCTGTCGCCAACACCCAATCGCCAATATCATGAATCAACCCGGTTTCCTCGGCCAGGGGAATGAAATCCATAGGTGAAACCGAGCCTAATTGGTCGTTAGTCCAGCGTATCAAACATTCGGCGCCGATAACCGATTGCAGATGGGTGTCCACTTGCGGTTGATAGTGGAGCTCGAACTCGCCGTTTTCGATCGCTTTCTTTAACAACGTCTCCAATGTAAAACGTTGACGCTCCCTCTCGGCCATACTGGGGTGAAACAATTTAAATCGGTTGCGTCCTCTTTCTTTCGCGACGTACATCGCCGTATCGGCATGCTTGATTAAATCATTGCCGGTTGCGGCATCATGAGGGTAAAACGCGATACCGATGCTTCCCGTCACCGTCAATTCATGATGCGCCAAATGGATTGGGGACGCCAATACCTTGCGCACCTGTTCAGCTACTTGGACCGTATGCAATTCGGCGACTGATTTTTCTCCCCCCAAATTGGTCAATAAAACAATAAACTCGTCGCCGCCCTGCCTTGCCACGGTATCGGCTTCTCTGAACATATTTTTTAGCCTTTCGGCAATCGCCATCAATAACTGATCGCCGACCGAGTGCCCTAATGTATCGTTGATATTTTTAAAGCGATCCAAATCGATGAACAATAATGCCACGCTGTTGTCGGTTCGTTCGGACTGAGCCAAGGCTATTCGCAGTCGATCGCTCAACAAGGTTCTATTTGCGAGCCCCGTCAAATCGTCAAAGTAGGCTAACTTGCGGATTTCTTGTTCCTGCGCCTTTTGATTGGAAATATCGGTAAACACCGCAATGTATTGGGCGACGTTCCCTTGAGCATCGGCAATAGCGGTGATACTCAACCACTCCGGATAAATCTCACCATTTTTACGCCGATTCCATATTTCGCCTTGCCACTTCCCGTTTTTTCGCAAGCCGTTCCATAACGAGCGATAGAATAGCTTATCTTGCTTTCCGGATTTAAGAATGCTGATATTTTTGCCAAGCACATCCTTCGCCGCATATCCGGTAATCGCTTCAAAAGCGCTATTGACTCGCAACAGCACGCCACGAGCATCGGTAATTGCAATACCGTCCAACGTATTCGCGAATACGGAGGCGGTTAGCCGAACTTCCAACTCCGACCGTATGCGTACCAACAAGTGAGTCAATTTTTCCGCAATACTTTTAAAAATACGGGCTCCGGCGCCATTATCAGTCGCCGGCGTATAGAGTAAAACGCCCAATAACCGGTCCGCTTCGATCAATGACAATGCTTGCCACGGCGGAAAGCCGTTACCGGCAACTAATGATTGCGTCGGCAACCCCTCGATTCGCTCAGGATAATGCGTTAATCCGGGATCGGTTTGACCAACGAACTTCAATCCTTCATCATTCATTAGATAAAGCGCACAGGAACGGCTGAACGACTGAACTAAAGGCTCCTGTGCAATCAAATTTAGGGTTTGCCTTGCCATTTCTTCGAGCGAATCGAACGTTCCGCACTTCAATGCCATCAACGATGACAACAAGGCCTGCAAGCGAATGTCGTTATATTGATCGCTAAGCGCTTGTGCGGCGCGCAACATATAACGAACATGGTGGATCAGCACCGGCCAATTGATCGGTTTCGTAATAAAATCGCTGGCTCCAGCCTGATATGCCTCTTCAATCGACCGAGTGTCGTCGGAGCCCGTCAAGATCAGAATCGGGACATGCTGCCCTTGGGGTAATGCTCTGATTATCCGGCAAACTTCGATGCCGTCGATTCCGGGCATATTGATATCGAGCAAAATAATATCGGGATGAACTTGCTCATAAACAACCAGGCCGCGCTCTCCGCTTTCCGCCGATTCAACGGTAAACCCATGGGGTGCCAATGCCTCGCTAACCAAGATCCGAATCGCGGGATCGTCATCGATGATTAACAAAAGCGGTTGTTCGGCTGTTCGGTCTGTTGGCGACATAGTTGCGTTCACGATAAAGAATCGAGTTGCGCGCGCAAGGCATCGGCGACGCAATCGAATTCATTTTCAATAGTGGTTATTAAATCCGATAGATCTTGCCACTGTGCAGCGATCGCCTGGATCTCTAAACGTTTACAAACTGCGGATAAGGTATCGGCACCGAGATTGGCACTAGACGATTTTAAGCTGTGCGCGGTTTTTCTCACGACATCCCTATTCTCTTGCGCATAAGCCTGCTTGATTGTTCGAATTTGTTCCGGCGATGTCTCTAAATAAATCGTTATGATTTTCGCTAAAATAGCGGTCGAACCACCGGGATCTAAGTCTCGAATTCTGGCGAGTGCATCCATATCCAACACCGAATGATCGGAACTTTCAATTGATCTTATTGAAACGCTTTGAACTTTATGCGGCAACCAATGCTTCAGCTTATCGATTAAGTCTTCGACGATAAAAGGCTTACTCAAAAAATCGTCCATACCAACTGTCGCGCAACGCTCCCGATCGCCGGAAATTGTTGCCGCCGTCAACGCAATGATGGGCGTTTTAATCCGCTGCTGTTCGCATTCGAGCGCACGAATTTTTTCGGTGGCCGTATAACCATCCATGACCGGCATCTGGCAATCCATCAAGATCAAATCGAAATCATGCTCGGTAAATTGCTCGACGGCTTCGGCACCATCGGCGCAAAGAGTCGTGCGGCATTCGAGGCCTGCAAGAATGGCCTTCGCGAGCTCTTGATTAACAAGGTTATCTTCAACCACTAAAATAGCCGCTTCCGGAAGTTTAACTAAATCGCATCGAGAAGAATTCTCACCAGCCCCGGGACAATTATCCGTGGCAAGAACGGAAGGCTTGATGCATTTTTGCAAATCGAGTAGATGATAGGGTTGATTCAAATAGGCATCCGCCTGTTCGGACAACTCCGCATTACCCCACAGCACTGTCCGTAACCCGGTTAATCCTGACGTCTTGCCGATTTCCGTCAACAAGGCGCCGAGTCCCGACAAACGATCATCAATCACAATCGTATCGAACGCCTCCGCGTTATCGGCAGCCTCGCGCATCTTCGCTAATGCCTCATACGTTGTTGCCGAAGTTACCGCGCCCCCCGACCATGCCTGTATCTGTCTCGCCATAATATCAACCTGTGCACCCGGCTGAGCCGCAATTAAAACCTTGCAACCTTGCAAAGACATCGCAGGCTCACTGTGCATCGGCGCCGGCTTCTCCAGCGACAACTCCACGGTAAATTGCGATCCCACACCCGGTTCGCTGCTGCAATCGATAGAGCCTCCCATTAATTCGACCAATTGCCGGGTAATACTCAAACCTAGTCCGGAACCGCCGTATAAGCGGCTCGACGACTCATCGGCCTGAGTGAAGGGCTCGAAAATGAATTTGAGCTTGTCCGGCTCGATGCCGATACCGGTATCTTGGATTTCGATGCGATAGCGAACCGACAAAGCATTTTCGTCCAGCACCCGCACCCTAATAATCACTTGGCCTCGATGCGTGAATTTAAGTGCGTTACCGACCAAATTCACCAAAACTTGATGCAAATGCGCCTGATCGCCGCAGACCCATGTCGATAATCCCGGCATCACGTCGAAACACAAATCGACATTTTTAGCCGCCGCTTGCGCCGAAAATAAATCGGCGATTTGATTCAAGGTGACATAAAGATCGAAATTGTCCGAATGTAAATCAAATTTACCGGCTTCGATCTTCGAAAAATCCAGAATATCGTTGATTAACGATAATAACGACTGCGATGAATTGGCGATCAATTGCACATAATGCCGCTCTTGCTTATTCAAGCCTTCTTTCAGTAATAATTCGCTAAAACCGATGATCGCATTCATCGGCGTCCTGATTTCATGGCTCATGTTAGCCAAAAATTGCGATTTAGCCCGATTCGCGGCTTGCGCTTCTTCAGCCAGCATGACGGCTTTATCGGTAGCGACTTCCAGCGCTTTCGTGCGTAGCCGAACTTTTTCACGCAAATCTTCACGCTGCGCCATGATGCGGGAGCGGTAAATGCTCAATCTTCTGAGCATCTTATTGAACGCTTCGGTCAACTCATTAATTTCCCTGCCACCCTTGATTTTTAACTGCTGATCGAAGTGCCCGTTGGAAATATCGATCGCCGCATCGGCCAAACGCCGGGCGGGCAAAGTAATTTTCCTCGTCATCCTGACCGTCAACAAAATCGCGACTATTGAAATCGCCAAGCTCACCAATAGCGCATTAACGATCGCGATTCCTGCCGTCCGAAAAAAAGGCCCCAATAACAAACCGTATTCAATGCGCCCGATATATTCGGGCGTTTGAGAGCTATCGTTCAATTCCAGCAACATGGAATCGTCGGGCGCCTGACTGTAGCCATAAATCTCTTTGCCGAATGCCAAGCTTGCATAACGGCTTCTGTGCGTCAATAGCGTCAACAATCGCGGCCGCGCTTGCTCAGTTGGGGACGTAGGCTCATAATCGCCGTAGATAGTACTATGCCGATACATCAGCTGATTATCGGCATCGTAAAAACGGATATAAGCGATCTCGCCTATTTGATCCAGTTTACGTGCAATCTCATGCAATTCGCGGACATTACGGGTATAGAGCGCATATTCGCTGTTGATCGCAATCATTTCAACCAAAACCCGGGCATGGGTCAGCAGACGACTGTAATTATCGGCAATAGACTGATAGGCATTGACGCCCGTAATAATCAGCGACGTACTGAGAATCAGCAAAATCACGAACGCATTGAACTCCTGAGTCAGGCTCCTTTGCGACTTTACGTTAAAAAACTTCATGGGCATCTTGAATCAAATTTTCCGGCAATTCCAACTTCATATGCCGTAGCGTTTTCATATTGATCGAGTAAAACACTTTCCGGGGCGGCTCCACCGGAATTTGTTCGGGAGGAATGCCGTTCAAAATTTTCACGATTTTTTCGCCGCACTGAACTCCAATATCGAAATAGTCTCGATCGAGCGAATAAAGCGCCCCTGCCTTGGTCCACTGATTCGACAAACCGACCAAAGGAATTCGGTTTCGAAACGAATAAAGCAACACATGCTTGGCGGTTTGCGCATTTAAAATACCGGATTCGGCGAAACTCCATAACGCTCCGGTATTCTGCGGCAAACGTTTCAATACGGACGGCAAATCCGAGTGATCGTTGACGGCTTGCGCATGAAGCCTGAGCCCGATTTGCTCGGCAAGTTGCTGAGCCCTACCTAATTCGGCACCGCTTTTTTCTTCATGATACAACACGGCAATCGACTTATCGGAACCGATAAACATCTTGAGCCATTGCAGTTCGATTTCCAACGGAAACTTCAGCACTAACCCAGTGACATTCTCGCTATCGCCCAAGGCTTTTTCGTCAACGATCAGCCCCGCGCATATGGGCAATTCGCTAAACTCAGATACGGCAAATGCAGTCGCCTGACTACCCAGCGATAAAACGGCTCGGGACCGACTGGCCGAAACGGCTGCTTTAATCGGGGCATTATTGCTGGCGTCTTTATAAACATGCACATCGAGCTCAATACGGAACCCGCTGACCGAAAAAGCTTGTCGAACACCCTCTAGAACCTCCTGATAAGGTTCCGCATCCCGACTCAAAATCGCGGTAATCGTAATACTCTGCGTATCGGCGAGACACTGGGGCACGCAAATCAGCAGGCTTGACAACCAGCAGCCGATTACGATCAATCGGCTCATCGGTTAAAACTCATAATTGAACTTAACCAAAAACAAACGCCCGTTTTGTTCGATGGTTTCGGCGCGCAAGTCGGTCGTAGAAGGATCGTGATAACGACTATCGAAGAGATTATAAATACTGCCGCTCAGCTCCAGCCCCGGAATCAAATTGCTGGAAAAAACGGTCATATTAGCCAGAAAATAGCCGGGCACGTTTGATGAAAATGTGTTGCGCCGGCTGGTATAACTCAAGTTAAAACCGGCAAAGACAAGATCTTGCCACAAAGGACCGGTAATATTGAGTTTGGTTAGGTGTTCGGGCGAGTTTTCGGGTTTTCTGGGGTCGCCCTGTACCTTCGATTGCTGGTAGGCATAACTGAAAGCCGCGCGCCAACCGTTTTCCCACTGCCCTTGCAGCTCGGTTTCGATGCCGTAAGTTTCGATCGAATTGACGTTTTTATAAATATAAGGATTCTCAACCGTCCCGCCTCCGGTCAAGCGAATCATATCGAATTCCTGGTTGAAATAAGGCGCGAGCGTAAGCAGATAATTGCGTTGAATACGCTGAATGAGATTCACTTCATAAGAGCGCATCGTCTCAGGCTCTAAATCCGAACTCCCGACCCAAATATTGCCGAAACGGTAATTTTCCTCGAAAGCGCTCGGCACGCGAAACGACTGGCCGTATAACAGCTTTAAGGTCGTATCGGTAAACGGTTGGTAAATGAGCGCAGCCCGGGGATTTACTGCATCGGCGATACCTTCATAACGGTCATACCGCACGCCGGCATTCAAGGTGAGATTATCTAAAATACGGTAATCGTCCTGAATATAAACACCCCAAATCGTGCGTTTGATAGCCACATCCGCAAATTGTTCGCCGGATCCCCGCTCGAAACTGCGCATCGCCTGCTGAAAATTATACCGGTATTCGCCGCCGACAATGACGTGATGGTCGCCGAATGATTTCGACAATTTCAGCTCGTTACCCCATAACTGACCGCGAAACACGTCGCGGCTTAAATCGTCCGGCACGAAGGCATAATAACCGTCGAAAGCATTGAAGTCGTAATAGGTACGCGCCATGACTTCGAGACCGTTATCGAAATAATGTTCGTAGAGCAAATCGGCATAAGCGCGATCGTCATCCAGACTATTACGGGAGTCGTTGAAAATCGTGTCGACAATCGGCACCGGCGGCCGCTTGCTGCGGCTGACGTAAGCGCCGCTCAAGGTAAAATCGCCCACCGTGTATTTGGCAAAACCGCGCTCGGAACGGTCCTTATCCACATCGCGAGCGGTCCCGAGACCGGCCACGGACAAATTATCCTCGCCCTCGCTCTGAAAATGCGAACCGGACAAATAGAGCTCCGATCCGTTGTCGAAGCGTTGCCCGTAAGTGAATTTCCCCTTATAGGTCTCCTGACTGCCGAATACGCCGGTCACGGACGGGCCTTCAAGATCGCGGCCGCGCTTGGTAATGATATTGAGTATGCCGAGAAAAGCATTGCTGCCATAGAGAGAAGATGCCGGCCCGCGAACCAGCTCGACGCGACTGATATCGTCGACATCGACCATGAACTCGGATCCGATCGCGCTGAAATCGACCAGATTGTCGTTGCTGCGATGACCGTCGATCAATACCAAAACACGGGTATTGTAATCGCCGCTCCGATTGAAACCGCGAATACCTATACGCTGATAAATCCGATCATTGCTGGTATACATGCCGCGCATGCTGCCTACAATATCGCCTAGATTGCGATAACCGAATTTTTTGATATCCTCTGATGTCACGATACTGACAGACGAAGGCGCCTGCGTGACCGGCTGCTCGTATCGCGATGCGCTATAGACCGAAGGAATGTCTTCAAACAATATTTTTTCGTCGAGCGCTACCGTAAAATCTTCGGCAACAACACGAAATGTCAGCACCAGATTCAGCAAAAAAGACCTGGCAAATACTTTCGGGATTATCAACAGGATTGCTCCACCATTCGACTCGATTGCTCGTGCAACCAAACGAAATACCGGAACGCAACGATGCAAGCCGGTTATTATACTTTAGAAATAAGCGAACAGACATTGTCTTAAACGCGAAACCAAGCCGCAGCTCGATGCTTGATTATCGCCCCCGGGCAACCCTATCCTGGAAATTGCCGATACCTTACATCAACGGCAAAATCTGATCCAAAACCTTGCCGTTCGTGACCAAAATCTGTTTCGGAAAAATACCGGGATTACCCTTGAAGTCGGTCACGGTTGCACCCGCTTCCTTCGCGATCAATGCGCCCGCCGCGACATCATAAAGGTTCAATTCTTGCTCCCAAAACGCATCGACCTGAGCATCCGCAACCAAACACAAATCCAACGCCGCCGACCCCAGTCGACGCTGCCCGGCCGTCACTTGCGCTATCCGGCAAAAGCGCGCCAAGTTATTGTCTGTCAAATAACTTCGCAAACACGCAAAACCCGTGCTGACCATCGCATCGGCCAAGTTGGTTTCCGAAGACACATGAATACGCTCGCCATTCTTGTATGCGCCTTGCCCTTTTTGCGCCCAATAATAATCGTCGAACGCCGGCGCATAAACCGCGCCGAATTCCATTTCACCCTCAATTTCGAGCGCCACGCTGAGCGACCAAAAATACTGGCCTTTCGAAAACGAATGCGTGCCGTCGATCGGATCGACAACCCAACGACTGCTTTGGTTTTCGGTCTTACCGCTTTCCTCGCCCCAAAAACCGAATTGCGGATAGCGCCCGGTCAACTCCTTCTTCAAAAACGCTTCAACCGCGACATCGGCTTCGGTAACGAAATCGCGGGGCGCTTTTTTAGTAATTTCTATATGCTTCAAAGCTTTGAAATGATTCAATGCAATGGAACCGGCTTCGCGGATAACCCGCTCAAGATCGCTTGTAGAAATAGACATTATCGGCCTTAGAAATGAATTAAAGCCGTTTATTGTAAAGCATCGGCGGCAAGGCGGCCTATCTCAGTATGATGCAGAATTTTTTCAAAAGGTTGTAAAACCTGCCTAGGCCCTTGCATAAATACATACACCGGAGTCGAGGTGTGCGTGCCGGTGGCCCAGACCGCGTGCTGTTGTTCGGCAACTTCTCGCGCAAGCAGATTTTGACGATTGCCTGCCGGATAAGCAAAAAACGCGCTGTTAAAGCCCATCATAGGCACGCGCTTCAAACTCAATGATTTGTGGTTTGGCTGGTAATAGCGGTTTTTTTCAGTCGCCAAAATACGCTCGGCTTGTCTTTCATCGATTTTGAATTCGGTATAAAGATTAACCATCTCGACCAACCTAGCCGGCGTCTGTTGCGCCTTCGGTAAGGACTCGAAGCGCTTGAACAGCTCATAGTAACTCAACTGCTGTGCATACAATCTATCCAACACTTCAGGATTGCCGTAATTAAAGGACGGTTGAAACTGCCTGCCTTCTTGAAAATACGCACCAGGAAGCGAGCGGGGCTCGGGTAAATCGGCCGCCGAATAACTAAAGCCGAAGCCGCCGGTTTCATGATCGGCCGTGACGATCAATAAGGTATCGTCTCGCCCCTGCATCCAGTCAAGCACTGCTTCGAGCGTTTCATTCATCCGAAGCATTTCGTGCAATAAGGTGCCGGTATCGTTGCCGTGCGAAGCCCAATCGATCTGCCCGGCCTCGATCATCAGAAAAAAACCTTGTTCGTTTTTCGACAAGATGTCCAGCGCCTGCCGCGACATTTCCTGCAATGTCGGAACGGTACGTGCCGGGTCTTGTTTGGCTAGGGTCTCGGCAATGCCATTCGGTAATTCGGACGCGGCAAACAACCCTAAGGTTTTGTCTCGGGCTTGCTGCAATTGCGATTTATTGAAAACCAACTCATAGCCCTGTTGCCGTGCTTGTGCCAATAGATTTTTTCGATCGTTCCGTTTCGAAGCGATCGAGTCGGTCCGGCCCAGTAATTGCGCTGCCGATCGGTAATCTTGCGATTGTTTGTCGTTGACGGTTTCGGGCAACCAATAACTCCATCCCGCCGAAAACATAACATCCGGACCGATAGCCAGCAAATCTTCGGCAATTTCATTTTCGAGACTTCGATGTGTCTGATGCGCGGCAAATGCCGCCGGCGTCGCATGCGTGATGCGCGTATCGGATACCAGCCCTGTAGCCTTACCGATACGCTTGGCTTTTTCGACAATCGTTTCGCGGCGGTTGCCGTCTTTATCCAGCCCCAGCATTTCCGAACCGGCAAAATAACCGGTCGCCAATTGAGACGCCGAAGCTGCGGAATCGGTGACTAACGTGCCGGCCGCGTGTGTCGTCGAAATGGCTAAATTGGCATCGCCCTGTTCAATCATGCGGTCGAAAGCGGTTTTGCGCGATTGGATCACGCTACCCGGCGCTTGCCTGGCATAAGACAATAACAAGCCGACCTGCTGCGGCCCCATGCCGTCGCCGATCACTAAAATGACGTTGTTAATACGAGCATCTTCCGATTGCGCCAGGTCAACACAGGCACATCCCGTCAATGCTAGACTCAATAACCCCGGCAAACAGATCGCAATGTAAATTTTTTTCATATCAAATGCCAGTATTCGAATAAGCTTTAGTCAATAAGTTATCCTGATTACATATAAGCTTCAGCCTATTTGAAATCCGAAGTGGGTTTTGTGTCGCTATCGCGACGCTTATATGGAGTCGGTTCGCGGACCGGCAACCGCGATACTTTTCTTTGCTTGTCCAAAGAAAAGTATCCAAAAGAAAAGACACCCGGAGGCCGCTGTATCCTGCGCGCTGACGATTTTGCCGAGGGTTTTCAGAAGGGCTATCCCTAGCCCTCCGAAAACGAGCGGCATCCTTGCCGCTCCCCTGGCGGGCTATTCTCGGCAAAATCGCCAGTGCTCGGCGCGGCCTAACGGGCCCCAGGCGGGCGCCCTGAGTCAAGTTGGCTGAACGTTCTCAGTAATCAGGTAAGTTATATTGTGCATGATTGTTAGATTCAGCACGAGCTCCCAAGCTCTAACCGTTCCGATGAATCAACGCTTATGAGTCTAACAAGAAACGAACGCCAAACACCGAATTATCGATTATGATAACGTTATCGATACTATAAATTCGCCGATCGGTAAAGCTCATGGAAACCGCCATGTCAAAAATTCTCTCCGAAATAGACCCGCAGCAATTGCCGGCTATTCCTAAAGTCTTATTGAATCTGATCGAAGCCTTTCAAAATCAAGATACCGGCTTCGAGGACTTGACTCGAATCATCTCGCAAGACGCAGGGCTTAGCTCGAAAATATTGTCCGCGGCCAATTCGCCTTTCTACCAGCAATTCGGAGATGTGAAAGACTTAAATCGTGTGTTGATTATCCTTGGTCTTGAACCGTTGAAGACCATCACAATGACCAGCGTAGCACAACAATTTTTTAACCAAGTCTCGCCGTCCCACCAAAATTATCTCGAAGTCATTTGGTTCAGATCCTTGGCATGCGCTCATTTTGCCAGGCGATTGGCAAAACTCATCGGCTTTGAATCGCCCGATCAGGCTTATTTGGCCGGTCTACTGCATCGCATCGGACAATTAGGCCTCTTGCAATGCTTCCCCAAAGAATACGGCGCATTGCTAAACGATCATTCCGAAGACCTCCCCGAATCGTTCGAAAAAAAAACATTAGGAATATCACATTGCGAAATCGGCGCTTATATCATTGACACCTGGAATATTCCCGGCTTTCTCGCAGACGCCGTTTTGTATCAAAATAAAACCTCTCCCGCAATACTCGATAGCTCTATCTTAGTTAAATTGATCAACTTGGCAGCGCAATTAAGCCGATTCGATAAACAAAACAGCGCAGTTGTTTACGCCGAAGCCCATGCGCTATTCGGACTCGGACAAGCGATTCTTGACGAAATAGCGGGCGATGTAAAAAAACAGGTCGAACAGACTGCGGGAAGCCTTGGAATTGCCATCGCGAAGCCTGAAGACGGCACGACGATCATAAGAGCGAAACTCGAGGAACGTAACGCGATTCAAAAACGTCTGGGAAAACATACCAAGGATTTGGCCTTCCTCGGCGCCATTGCACGCAACAACGATTTATCCGAGCAATTCGATAAAATCCTAACGACACTACTTAGGGACTTAAATATATTATTCGGGTTCAGGTCGACAGCCGTGTTTCTAGTCAACCCGGAAAAGCCCATGCTTGAAGGTTATCCATTACCCGAGCAAAACAACGCCAATCTCATATCGAATTTGTCGATTGAACTCAAGCCTAACCGCAGTTTGGTCGCGAATGCGTTATTGAACCAACGCTTGCTAGTATCTTATCAAACCACCCTGCCCGATCCCACTCCGGTTATCGACCGCCAAATTTGCCGATTACTCGAAAGCGAAGGCATGTTAGCCATTCCTCTTAGCGCGAATAATCGACACTGGGGAGTCATCGTTGCAGGATTGGCGCCGACCGACCAACTCCAAGTCAAGGCTAAAAGGGGTTTGATCTCGTTATTTGCCGGAGAAGCAGCCCGGATGCTCTCAAGTCATCGTGTAGCCGGCGAACGCATCAAAGAAAACATCGACTCGATGCAATCGGACTTTCAATTACATGTAAAAAAAATTATTCATGAAGCCAACAATCCGCTGAGCATCATCAATAATTACCTTTATTTACTCAACCTCAAACTCGGTAGCGACAGCCCTCAAGAAATCGGGCTCATTCAAGAGGAAATCAACCGAGTCGGCGAGATCATCCTACGCCTTTCCGACACACCGACACAAGAAAATGCCGCCGGCGATGATTCCGGCCCGATCGATATCAACCAAACCCTAAGCGATTTGATCTCCCTTTTCGAGGGCGGACTCTTCGCCCCTCGTCGAATAGAGGCCTGCTTGAAACTCGATGATCGGCTCCCGAAAATCGCCGTCAGCAAATCCAAGCTGAAACAGATACTAACTAATTTAATCAAAAACGCCGCTGAAGCATTGCCTGACGGCGGTCAAGTCACGATCTCAACCCGCGACCGCGTTTATTTAGGCAATCACTGTTACGTGGAAATTCAAATCCACGATGACGGTCCAGGTTTACCCGATACGATCAGCGAACAGCTATTCCGACCGGTTACCAGCACGAAAGGCGAAGGTCACTCCGGACTCGGGCTTACTATTGTCAAAAATCTGATCGACGAACTAGCCGGCACTATCGGCTGCAACTCGACGCCGAACGAAGGAACGACCTTTCAAATTTTTTTACCCAGAACGCTATAACCATGCCTATAATTAACGCTTAGGATTTCGGTATTAAATATGGGCGCCATTGCTAGCTTACATTCTAATTCAGACATCGAGATACTGATTATCGATGACGAACTCAAGGCGCGCGCAAGTTTACACGATATTCTCAAATTATCCGGCTATCGCGTCGCTATGGCGGAAAACGTAAACTCGGCCATCGAATTGATTAATGAGCATAATTTTCCTTTGATTTTGCTCGACCTGAATATGCCTGTTTTAAACGGTCATCATTTTTTGGACTATCTTGCCCATCACGATATCGACACACAAGTCCTGATCATCAGCGGCGAAGCGACTTTCGCCCAGGCCGCACGCTCATTACGTTTTAACTTTGTTCAGGAATTCATTAAAAAACCCTATGCGGTCGAAGCCTTGCTGCATTCGGTTAAGGTTGCCGCCGAAAAAATCCGCCTGAAAGAAATCAATAATAAAGTTCAGGCGCAATTATCGAAATCCGAACAATTGCATCGCTTTTTCGTCGACAGTTCGCCCGACATCATTTACATGCTGAACGATCGAGGCGAATTCGTGTTTCTGAACAATGCCATCGCCAACATCCTAGGCTACGACAAGAGCGAAATCATCGGTAAACATTATTCCTCGTTGGTATACCAAGCCGATCTCGACAAAGCGAAATACGCTTTTAATGAACGCAGGACCGGCGATCGCTCCACCAAGGCAATTGAACTTCGTTTACGGTGCAAAAACAGCGATCAGCCGAAATATGTCGAAACCAATTCAATTACAATCGTACTGAGTTCCAAAGGCGTTTATAAGAAGAAAAAAGAAAATAAGGAATTTGTCGGTACCTATGGCGTCATCCGCGACATCAATGACCGCAAGCTCTCCGAAAACACCTTGCGCAAACTCAATTTAGCGGTCGAAAACAGTCCTAATTTGATCTATATCACCGATAGTAAAGGCACGATCGAATACGCCAATCCGAAAATTTTTGAAATCTCCGGTTACACCGCCGAAGAAATCATCGGCAAAACACCGCATATTTTTAGTTCCGGAGAAACACCGCCGCACGAATATCAAGAGCTTTGGAGCACCATCACCTCGGGAAAAATTTGGCGAGGCATTCTCAAAAACCGAAAAAAAACCGGGCAACTGTATTGGGCTCAACAATCGATCGCACCGATGCTGGATTCGGACAACCGGGTAACGAATTATGTTGCGATTCAAGAGGATGTGACCGAAATACTCGCTCAGCGCGATATGATTACCTATCAAGCGACCCACGATCCATTGACCGACTTGATCAACCGCACCGAGTTCGACCGCCGTTTGAAACGGATCATCAACACGGCTAAAACCAAAGGCTCGACACATGTTTTGTGCTACCTGGATCTCGACAACTTCAAAATCGTCAACGACACCTGCAGCCATACGGCCGGCGACGAATTGCTTCGCCAAATCAGCCGGCAGTTATCGACATTGATCCGCAATCGCGATTCCCTAGCCCGGCTCGGCGGCGATGAATTCGCGATACTGATGGAGCACTGCACACTGGAGCAAGCGCAAGCAACAGCCGAACGCATTCGGCAACACATCGAACGCTACCAATTCCGCTGGGACGACAAAAGCTTCCGAATCGGGGTCAGTATCGGCATGGTCACGATCCATGCCGAAAACGGCGGTTTCGATGAATTACTGAAACGCGCCGACATCGCTTGCTACATAGCCAAGCAAGACGGCCGAAACCGCTCCCATGTCTTCACCGAATCCGATCAGGCTTGCATTGATTACCGCAACGAAGCCGCCTGGCCTGAAAAAATCGAACAAGCCTTGTCGCACAATCGCTTCCGACTCTATCGGCAGCGAATCGTCGCACTGAAAAGTATCGAAGGCGATCATTACGAAGTGCTGTTGCGCTTGCAGGAAGATTCCGGCAAAATCATTGCGCCAAACGCATTTTTACCGGCCGCGGAACGCTATCAATTGGCCGCTTCAATCGATCGTTGGGTTATTCAACAAGTGTTCAACTGGATGCTTGAACATCCCGATCGGTTAAGTTCACTAACGTTGTGCTCGATTAACCTTTCCACGGCAGGCTTGAATGACAAAGGACTAATCGAATTTATTATCGACCGATTCATGCAAACTGCACTTCCTGCCGAAAAATTCTGTTTCGAAATCACCGAAACGGCAACCATCGTCAATTTGACCGCAGCAACACAATTCATTACTTCGCTTAAGGAACTCGGCTGCCGATTTTCGCTGGATAATTTCGGTAGCGGCCTGTCTTCGTTCGCTTATCTTAAAAACCTTCCGGTCGACTTTCTCAAAATCGACGGCGTTTTCGTCCGCGATATCGAAACCGATTCGGTGGCGCTAGCGATGGTCAAATCGATTAACGATATCGCCCACGTCATGAATAAAAAAACCATCGCCAAATTCGTCGAAAACGATTCGGTAATGAAAATCCTTTTGGATTTGGGCATCGATTATGTTCAAGGTTACGGCAGCGACGAGCCTTCACTTTTGAAATAAATCAGCCTCTCCCTTCTTGTTCTTGTAGAATCCCGAGCTTGCAAATGCCCTAATCCTGAATTCGGCAGTTTTACCATGAAGCACATGAAGTTCATGAAGGATTTCAAGAAATTACCTAAATCTTCTCGCTAACCTTTTTGGTGAGCGAAAGCTCTACTCAAACGCGCAATAAGTTATTGAATTAACTTCCTATTCTTCATGATCTTCATGGTGAAATGCTCTTTTTAGGCTAATGGATGTCGTCTTGAAAAGACTGTGACCTGCTTTTCGGACCGACACTTGACCAACGAAAGGTATACGATGAATGACAGCAAAGTCCGGCTTTCCGGTTACCACCGACTGAAAAAATTACGCACTGCCTTAGCAATAGCCAGGGGCACTGTTCTGCTTGCCGATTTAAAACGTGAAGCGGAAGGGACTATCTCGCATGACCAAACCAAACGGGTCACTTATCTGACCAATCTGTTCTCAAGAATTCATCGAGAACTGTTTCAAGACTGGAAAGACCAAGCCACGATTCGGCACCGCCCCGGTACGATGACCGATGCCGATAAGCGCCTGAAATTTCGTAAAACCATCGGACGCCTGGTACTAGACGAAGAAGCCAATAGAGATACGGCTATTTTCGACAATAACGGCTTTGTCATCAATGCCGACAACATCGACAAAAGATTGGCCGATTTTTATTTAAAAATGCGTATCGTTAGACCCTTTGATTACGGTAATCGCATCACGCTCGATTTTTTCATGACCATCTTGGGAAGATTGCCGGCCTTCAAAGCCGTTTATGAACACGGCATCGATTTTCGCCGTATCGATCAACATGACGCCATCGCACTGCACGATACATCAAGTAATATTGAAGCGCTAACGCGCGCCTTCCATCATTCTCTCGACCCGCTACGCAACCAGTCATTAATCAACCAAGCCAACGGCTACGGAATTTGGCCCGAGAACAAAACCTTCGTCTCGGGAATCCCTTTCTTATCCTATGTCACCGAAAACGGCACCCAATGTCTGGTATCGGTCAACGGCGGATTGGTGCCGTTGGACAGCATACAAGAAGAACTCTTTACCGCCGGCAAACACATTGCCGATTATCCCTTATGCTCACCGGATAACATTGTCGGCTACCTGCCCGGCACCGAAGCCTTGCGTACAACGGAAAAAACCGAAATCGACGGCATAACCGTCGGCAAACAAGGAGAGGCGCCGCTATTTTGCCTTGACGTGAACATGTTGACCGGCTTGCGTTCGCCCAGTCATGCCGAATTGTTGGAATTGGTCAAGCAGTGCGCGGGCAATCAGGCAAGCATTTTTAATCTGGCCGATAACGAAGCGCTAAAACAACAATTATTGATTGCCGCGAACGGCGACGAACGTTTACAGCGAAGCGTTGAAATTGCCTATGTCAGACTCGCCAAAATCGTGCGCATTCTCAAACACGCCGAAGACGATATTTTCTTCGGAAAAAAGCCGGTCGAAGAACCGAGGCTATTTATGTCGATGGGCGGGGCAGGTTCCGGAAAAAGTGTCGTCGAGGAAATCGCGACAAATCATTGCGGGGACAATTTCGTAATTGCCTCGCTCGATGAATTCAGAAAACAAAGCGACCTCTATAAAGTGCTGACCGCCGCCAACCATCATAGCGACGATTATGTTTACGTGGAACCATTCGCCAATCGATTACGCGACGAGGTAGCCCGTCGCGCCAAACTCGAGCGGATCAACATACTCTACGACGGCACAGGCATCCCTTATTCGCCTCGTTATTCAGGCATTATCAATGAATTCAAACAAGCGGGTTTTTATACGCAAATCACCGCTGTCGATGCCTTTATAGTCAAACCCGGCAATCGCGAGCATGAACTGATCCGTTCCACCGTCATCGATAGCGTCAAACAACGCTTCGAAAAAACCGGCAGAGCCTTACCCTGGGTCATTACGGTTTATAAACACATTCGCTCCCCGGAGTCGTTTCTCGATGCTTTAGAAGACCCGGCTCTGAATAAAATTTCTCTATTTGCTAACGACAGCGAACCGGGCATGCACTACTTGATCGCCGAAAGCTTCAATTTACCCGACCGCGAAGTCAAACTACTCAAAACCCATCAACTATCGGGTTCGCTCGCGAAATCCCTGATCTCGCTGAGTAAAACCAACGACGATTCGCTACTAAAAAATCTAGCACACAACGACAAAACAACCCTTAGGCGAATGATCGACCGAAATCCCGAGTACAACGAGCAAAATGTCGCTTACTTAATTCACAACAGACTTCACGATCACCGAGTATTGGTCATTTACAACTGTCGGCGAATGATCGATTTTATCGATAAACGGCAACTCAATCCGAATGCGTCAGGCGAACAAGGTCTATTACACAAACCGGAAGCATTGGCCTTCCATGTCGACCCTCTCTCCCGCACCCCCTGGTTAATCACGCTTCAGGATTCGACTTGATTGATTCATTCGCCTGTTTAGCAAACCGAAAATATCGAAATATCCTTGAGGCCTAAAGCGCAATGGAAGCTTGGAAGTTCACCTACCCATTACCAATTATGGATACTCCATATAGACAAAAGTCGCTGATTTCCGATGTATATACCTATCGGAGATCAAAATTCGGCACCGGGGTGCCCGTCAAAGGACGCCGTGAATACGTCCTTGTAGTCTCTATGCCAGCTCCATGCTGGCAAAGCCTTTGCCGAGCACCCCGGTGCCTCCTAAGGCACTGCCGAAATTTGAAGTGCGAAGGGTATAAATATAAAAACACTACCAAGTCCTAATTGCTCACCCAGAGCTACTAGGTTATCCTTAGCAACCGGTAATCATAAGTTTCCAGGGCGAAAGAATATGGATATATCGGTCTTTTGCTATAACAACTAAAATAAAAACAGAGGTTCTCGAGATGGCAATGAATTTTTTGGATCAACTACTTAACCTAGCAGGGCTTAAATTGCCCGAGGCTAAAGAACGTTATGATCCTTCCGTGTATATACAAGAGGAGATCAAACCTTCGACCGCTAAGGCAGACCCAGCACGGACTAATAATACAGCACAACAGGAACAAGCGACTTCAGAATTAACCGGCGTGGCTAAATACATGGCGAAACAAAAACAACAAGAACAACCGCAAGCCGCTCAGGAAACGCAATCTGAAACAGGCGAGCCGCAAACGGCAAAATTATCCGGTGTCGCAAGATATGTAGCAAAGCTGGAACAAGAAGCACGAGAAAAAGCCGAGGCGGAAGCTGCTGCTTTGGCCAATATGAGTGGGGTTGAACGCTATCTCGCCAGACTGGAAGGCAAAACCGTAGCCCCGCCAAACCAAACACCCGTAACTAACACACAGAAAGAAGTCGCACCGACCCGAGTCGAGCGCTATTTGTCGAGTCGGGTCGAAAAAGAGTCTGCTAAAACGGTAGCGACACCAACCAAACCTGCTGTAAAAGAAACGAAAGCAGCGGCGAACTCCGTCGAGCCCCAAGCAAAACAACCAGAGCCTGCACCTGTCAGCAAGCAAGAGCCGCCTGCCAAACCCGCCGAAAAGAAAGCAAGCAAACCGTCCGCGCCAGTCAAAAAAGAACCTGAAGTTAAATCGGCGCCAAGCGATAAAATTATCGACCTTACCGTTAACGGCGAACAATGCCATGCCACGACCTCTAGAGGTAAGCGCTGCCGCCGATCAACGGGTTTAAAAGCCATAGAAAGAACGATCGACGGCAAAAAATACAGATTTTATGCTTGTCCTCAACACAACAATAAAGACTTTCAACCGTCTCCCGAGTTATTGGAAAAATAAAAACCGGAAAGTAGGAGAGTCCGGAAAAAACTAAATCGAGGTTGCACGGGCTAAACTTACAGGCTAAGAAACCGGTTTTTTTTAAAGCCGGACGGACCTAGACTGTCGAAAAAAGTCATTTCAGCTATTTTCTGTGTTCCCGCTTTTTAATTTCAAAATATCTTGGAAATTGTTGGTGTTCATAGGTTATTAAGCGCTAGGTGTAGGGTGCTCATCGCGCACCTGGATTTGGGATCTGCGTAGGGTTCCGCTGTGCGTACCATGGCAACCTTCATAAAGTTAACCATTTTTTGAGTATAAAGAAAGTAGGTACGCGCAGCACACCCTACAATTTATGCATAACGATGGGCGCAGTGCGAGGGAACGAGAATTGCCGGGGACTGAAGAGTTACACTTATTCCGGTTCAGAAGGCAAGGCATTCTCTGGAGTAAGCCGACAAGATTCACACAAACGGGCTAATTCCAGAAGGCTGGTTGCTCCCGTTTTTTCCATGACTCGCGCACGATGTACTTCGACGGTACGGTGGCTGATGCCGAGCTGCCTTGCGATTTTCTTATTGGAATGCCCATCCACCACTAGCGACATCACTTCCGACTCGCGAGACGTGAGACCGTTTAAACGCCTACAGAGCGCTTGGTCGGCCAGTAGCGAGTCTTCGTAATTCCGGGCTTCTTGCTCTAGGACTCCTCGAATCCGTTCGATCAATAACTTACTGGAAACGGGCTTCGTCAGAAAATCAACCGCTCCGGCTTTGATGACGCGAACGGTCGTGGGGATATCTCCATAACCGGTCAGGAAAATGATAGGCAAATGAATATCCCGACGGATCAATTCGGTTTGCAACTCATCGCCGGTCATATCCGGCATATTGAGATCGAGAACCAAGCATCCGTTCTTGCCCGGACAATAAGCTTGCAGAAAATGCTCGGCGCTCTCGAAAGTTTGATAGTGAAAGCCCGCGGCTTCCATGACTTCACCGAGGCCGTCACGCACCGCATAATCGTCATCGACGATGAAGACGTAGTAGGTTTGAGTGCTTATATCGCGCATGGCAAGGTAAAGTGAATGCTAAGGCCGTTGCCCGCATTTTGCTCGGCCCACATTTTTCCGCCGTGAGCCCTAACCAAAGTTCGACTTATCGCAAGCCCCATGCCTAAACCGCCGGGTTTCGTGCTATGAAAAGGCTGAAAGATAGCTCTAAGCTCCGCCGAATCTTCGATACCTTTGCCGCTATCGCGCACTGTCACCCGAATCATGGCTGGATCGGTCTCATCTCGATGCGTCGTCACGATGATCTTATCGGCACCTTCTCTCTGTTCCAGCATAGACTCCAGGCCATTGCGTAATAGATTGAGCAACACCTTTTGTATTTGTAGCGCATTGGCCCTAACCGGAGGCAGTTCAACGGCAAGATCCAGCTCAATTTTAAATTCGTCAGAGAGTCCGTCGGTTTTCATTAAATCGATCACCTCATGGATCGAGGCATTGATATCCACCGGTTCGCTAACGGTTTCCCCTTTTTGCAACAGGCTCACTAATTGCCGTATCACTTCGCCGGCGCGCTGCGCTTGCTGCGAACATTTTTCCATGACCTGACAGAGCTTTTGCGGATTAGGTTTATCCGTTTGGCATAGATGCAACGCCACATCGGCATAGGAGGAAATGGCTGATAGAGGTTGATTCAATTCGTGGGCAAAAGCGGCGGCCGTCTGGACCGCAATATATAATCGAGAAGACTGTTCCATTTTGTCGCGCCGCTCGTTCAGCTCCTTCTGCTTCATGTAGTCGGTAATGTCCAAATTGATGCCCAAGATACGGTACGCCTGATTATTTTGGTCGCTCAACAAAACACCGCGCGAATGAATCCAACGATAAGACCCGTCTTTGTGACGCAGGCGAAACTCTATTTCAAAATTCGGCTTGTGATCGTCAACACAATTTTTTATCGTCACCATGACATATGCGCGATCATCCGGATGCAAGCGGCTTTCCCAATCCTCTCGGCGGTTGAGTAATTCGCTGTCATCAAAGCCTATTTGCCGCTTTAATTCGAGCGATAAAAATAGCTGACGGGTAGTCAAATCCCAATCCCAATATCCGGCATTGACCTGTTCGACGACCAGAGCGAGTCGAGCTTCGGTGTTGTGCAATTCTTGTTCGGCCTGTTTGAGCGCCGTAATGTCTAGAAAAGCCCCCACGGCGCCGCGAGGTTCGCCTTGTTCGTTAAATAAGGGCGAAGCATTACCTATTATCGTTAGCTGTTGACTGTTGGGCTGAATAATATCGATGACTTGATTTTTGACTACTTCACCGCGAACGGCGCGCCGCATCGGCAAATCCTCGATTAGCAGCTCGAGCCCATCTTGCATGGCGCAAATTTCGGCCAAAGCATCACTTCGCTTAGAGGGATCGGTACCCATCGGTAAGCCGAGCATCACTTCAAGCGACGGATTACCGCGAATATCGTAACCTTCAGAGTCATCGACAATGCACAGTCCGATCGGCACGGTATTGAAAATAACTTGCATCTCTTCTATTCGGCGCTCCAGGCTCCGGTTTAGTAGAGCAATTTTTTTCTCGGTCAGCTTTCTATCCGTTACATCGACGACATGCACGACGACACCTTTGATTTTTCCGGCTGTATCCGCATTAGGAATATAAGTGGCCTGGACCCAACGAGGCTCTCCATGCCCATAGGGTATTTGTTGATCGAAATTTACCGCCTCCCCTGCAAGGGCGCGTTCGAAATAAGGTTGAACGATGCGCCAAGCTTCTTTACCGATAATATCCGACGCCTTTCGGCCAAGGATAGCATCCTCGGTGAGACCGAACCATTTTTCATAGGTCGCATTAACCCGCATATACCTATATTCGGTATCCAAATAAGAGATCAGCGCGGGCGTCGCGTCCATGATCAAACGTAATTCTTTCTCTCGGTCGTGCAATGTCAATTCGGCCAATTTGCGGTCGGTAATGTCTTGGATATAACCATGCCAGAGCATACTACCGTCTATTTCGCGTTGCGGCATCGAATGACCTTCAATCCAAATCTCGCCTTTGATCGGATGATTGTAGCGGAACGCATCTCGCCAAGCTTGCAAGGTGCGCGCGGACTCGGCAATGGTTTGATGAATATGATCGAGATCGTCGGGGTGGGTGCGAGCGAAAACAGGGCTAAAATCCTCGGCTACAACATCGGGGCTGATCCCATATAACGATTCGAACAATGGACTGGCATAAGGCATGCTTGCCGAGCCATTAGGACGTAATCGGAATGAACAAATGACTCCAGTCACCGTTGCGGCAACCTTGGTTAATTGATCCTGTAACCTTATCCGCTCCTTCATGGCCAATTCCGCACTCATGCGCTCGGTCACGTCGCGCATGATCACGGTAAAGGTTTTCTCGCCGTTTATCTCGCACTTGGAAATGGAAGCCTCGATCGGGAACTCCTCGCCATCGGCTCGTATACCCCTAATAGAGACGAGTTCATTTTTTATTCGACGAGCAATTCCTGCCTTATCGAATCCACGTATATATTTACCATGTGCGGCTCGGAACCGCTCGGGAATAAAACGCTCGATAGTCCCGCCGATGGCGTCATGCGCCGAACAGCCGAACATTTTTTCCGCTGCGGAGTTGAATAGTAAAACGCGTTGACCGGCGTCGATTGTAATGATTGCGTCGATAGCCGACTCGACTATATCGGCATAGCGCTGCCGACTGTCCAGCAGCGCCAATTCGTTGCGTTTACGATGATGATATGGACTCCTCTCACTCTGTTGGTGTCAAATAGCACCTTAGTAAAAAACAAAACAAGAGGAGTCCGAGATGAATACTAGCGTAATTGGTTTAGATATCGCAAAGAACATTTTTCATCTGTATACGTTGAATGCGGATAATAAAGTCATCAAGAAAAAACTCAAACGGGCGCAAGTCTTGACCTTCTTCGCCAATTATCCGGTCAGCACGATTGGTATCGAGGCGTGCGGCAGTAGCCATTATTGGGCTAGAGAATTAACTAAACTGGGCCATGAAGTGATGTTATTGAACGCGAAGTTTGTCAAGAGCTTCTTGGTCGGCAACAAGAATGATTTTAACGATGCCCAAGCGATTTTTGATGCGGTCGGCCGGCCCAATAAGCGGGTGGTGGCGATCAAAACCGAGGTACAGCAAGATATGCAACTGCTTCATAATCTACGCCAGGATCTGGTCAAACGACGAACTGCTGTAGTGAATCAGATTCGTGGAGCCTTGCTGGAGCGCGGCATTGCCATTCACAAAGGGGTCGATCAAGTCAGAAAACAATTGCCTGATATTTTAGAAGATGCCGAGAACGGACTGACGGCGCTGTGTCGAGAGCTGATTGCGGAGCAAGCTGAGCGGTTGAGAGAATTGGATAAGGTGATTAAGGAGCAAGACAAACGGCTGGGCAGGCTCAGTCAAGCCGATGCATTAAGCCGGCGCATGCTGGATGTTCCCGGGGTGGGTCCGATCACCGCCACGATTGTGGCATCTGATATCGGGGACGGCAAAGGCTATACCAGTAGCCGAGATTATGCGGCGAGTCTGGGCCTGGTTCCCGGGCAGCATAGCAGCGGCGATAAACCCCGCTATCTGGGGATCAGTAAGCGGGGTAATCGTTATATCCGAACCAACTTAATTCATGGTGCCCGCGCGGTGGTCAAAAACTGTGCTGGCAAAACGGATCAACTCAGCCGGTGGCTGCAGTCGCTGGTCGAGCGACGCGGCTTTAACAAGGCCGCGGTTGCCCTGGCCAACAAAAACGCCCGCATCTTGTGGGCAATGACCACGAAAAATGAAGCTTATCAAGGGGCGCCTGCCTAACGCGGGCATTGGGCCGGGTTATCCACCCTTTGCCCACCGGCTCCCAGCTAGAGAAGAGAGCTCGGAGCCCGTGGACAAAGCGTGGATAACCCTGATGAGTGAGATTGATTTAACCGAGTACACAAGATTGCGGAGGCAAGTAGACAATCAGTGATGACAACAACAGGTCAGACCGGTGCTTTTACAACCCGTTATACCCATAGGTTCTTAAGAAACCGTTACGATGGTTGAGGAATAAGCGCGCGGATAGATTCATCAGGAGTCCTGAGGCAATAAAGCCTCTGTTGAGAGACCGAATATATGGCAGCAATCTTGATCTCTGTTTTGACATCATTTTTTGAAAACTTGGCTTGCAATAAACGAGGAGTCCATATATGGGTAATATCCTGCGTGGTCCCGAACCCGCCCAGCAAATTACCCTTTTTATCGTATTCCAGCCAAGCCTTTTCTCGAACCCACTTCACTGCGCCATCTACCAACAAACGGTGTTCGATATCATACGGTTCGCCGCGTAGCCCTTCTCGCCACATTCGGTCGACATAGTCTCGGTCTTCCGGATGCACGATGGCTAGAAAAGTCTGATAAGTCTTCGGCGTGCCTATCGGAATACCGAAAATACGGTGATTCTCGTCGGACCAAATTAATTCGTCACGTTTGATATCCAGCCGCCAGCTACCGATTTGCCCGACCGTTTGCGCACGATCCAAATCTTGTCGACTTTCCCATAGCGCATGGGTAAGCCCCCTATAAAAGCTGGTTGTCGCGACCATGACCAATGAAACGAAGCAAAAGGCTGCATTTAATATCAATAGATCGTCAAATTCGGTCTTAGCCGGAAACAATATCAGTGCATTGACAGCGATCAATGATAAAGCCATCGCAAGAAAACCGGGGTTCTTCCCTAACCAGAAAGAGACCAGATTAATCCCGAAAGCAAATAACAAAAATGCCGCCCGCTCACCTATCTCTGGCAAATAAATGGTCGCGAATGTCGTGGCGATAACGACCAGTACTGCCAATCCAAATCGCAACACGGCAGGTTGATCGCCTAAATTAAAGAAAATTGTTTGGATTTTACATCGCTCGTAGGTCATCGGCTCTTGTTGTCAATGCTCATTGCTGCGCGTCATGTTACGTCAAACCAAGCAATCGGTATTGGCTCAACGAATCAACCATCATCCTAAAGATCATGAAGGTCTGGCCATCGCTCCGGCAAATGAAAGTGCGGGGGTGTGGCGGAGGGTGCGGTCACACGCCCGACAGGACGCCACTTGATCTACGATTGGCATATTTTTATCATGGCGTTAAAAACATCAAAATTGCCTTATTGATCGAAATAAAATGGCTGCCGAACTAGTAGAGGCTTTTTGCTGATCGGTAAATAAGCTAGCCAAGTCAGGGAATGAACATCAATATCGCTATAAGTCATCTTTTTAATAAAACAGCTAACCCCTCGAGTTTATTGAAAACAATGAACCTAGACTAGGTGTCGATCGCGCCTTTGATTGAGTTCTTTGTCAGTAACTTACCCTGTTCAAGTATTGATCCAATTTCTTCAAATTGAAGGACATTTCTATCGGCCGATAAAATAAAGTCGGCCAGCGCAGTGATTGCGAGCCAATTTGACCTATCATTGATAAAACTAAATGCGTCCATGAAGAGCGCCTTGAGTTTTCTCTCTCTTAGATCCCGAGTCACAATAAAGCAATCAAGATACTCGTTGACTAGCTCCAAATCGGATGATCCGCCATAATATTGCAGCGCCTCGATATTCACTAGCCGAGAATTAATGGGCTCATTGTCGCGCAATGCGATATATCTGGCTTCGGCCAACGGTCCAACGAGTAAATTGATAATATCGGCTTCGAAAGCACACTGATAAGCAAGCTTTTGTGCATTAGAAAAGTATTTTGTGGTTTCGTGAAACGATGTTGCTATCGTATGAATCAAGCGGCCGCCTTCTACTTTAGCCATATAGCGAGCCGATCGATCTCCTAAACACTCGGATGACTGAAAGTCGGTATTTAACGGTTTGACACATATCTGAAAAAAAACCGGCGGCAGTCCTTTCTGTTGGTTGCCCAAATGTATGGCGGCGGCATGGCCCGCTTCATGGAAAGCGATGTTACGGCTAATTTCTCTATGGGATTGTGAAGATGCGTCCTTAAGATTAAAGGTGCGATTCATCATGGTGAGCCCTCTCTTAAGATATAGGATTATTCTGTTTTATCGGGGGTTTAGTATTTATGAATCGTCATCCGAAATCTATACGTATGAATATTTACAAAGCGTATGGATACTTACAAACGGATGTTTGGAGAAAAAAGGGGTCAGGTTAAATTATTAACCTTATTCTAACACTCATGAAGGACTGGCAATTGCCTCGACAAATGAAAGTTCGAGACGACGCGGGGAGGGTGAGGGGTAATTTGAGGCTTCATCAAGCCGGTAAAAGTGTTGTCGACCGTCGTCCTTCGACTCGGCTTAGCACGAACGGTCTACAACACATGCCAACTGCTATTTTTAGGGTTATACTTTTTTCTGATGACGTTATTTGTCGTATAGCTCGCTGCTGCCATCCATATCGCCGGTCTGACTATAGAGCATTGAAGGACCGCTTCTAAGCATCGCCGCGTCGACGACCCTCAGCACAGCGATGCGATGATCGCCGGCATCTGTGAAATGACTGAGCTCGCAATCGAAATAGGCGAGACTTTCTGATAATACCGGCGCGCCGGTTTTCTCCTGCTGCCAAACGTATCCCGCCATTTTATCGGGCGCGGAGCGACCGAAATGCTCGGTCATAATCATTTGATCCCTGCCTAGAACATTGACCGAACAGCATTTGCCGGCCTCAAGGAGTCGATAAGAATAATGCTCAGGATTGATGCTCAACGCCAGCATGACCGGGGAGAACGACACCTGCATGACCCAGGCGGCGGTAAAGGCATTGGTTTTTTCGCCGTCCCGCACGCCGATCACATAAACGCCGTGACTGATTAGCCGGCATAAATCCGCTATTTTTTCGCTCATGTCAATTCACCAGGTTGATACGCATCGACAAATCGATCGCTTTGATATTTTTGGTCAATGCGCCGATCGAAATAAAATCGACACCGGTTTCGGCAATTTTTTTAACGCTTTTCAGATCGATATTACCCGAAGCTTCCAATCCGACTCGGCCGCCGTTAAGCTTAACCGCAGTCTTCAAATCTTGAAGGCTGAAATTATCGAGCATGATACGGTCCGGCGCGGCAGCAAGCGCCTGTTCAAACTCCCGAAGGTTCTCCACTTCGATTTCGACCGGCAGTTCGGATATTTCGCGTGCCATTTGCACTGCTGCGGCAATCGAGCCCGCCGCAATGATATGATTTTCCTTGATCAAGATGCCGTCGAATAGGCCGATCCGATGATTAACGCAACCACCGCAAACCACTGCGTATTTTTGAAGTTTTCTCAACCCGGGTAGAGTTTTACGCGTATCGAGGATACGGCACTCCGTCCCGGCTACCGCATCGGCATATCCTCTAGCTTGCGTCGCGGTTGCTGACATTGTTTGTAGAATATTTAACGCACTTCGTTCGCCTGTCAACAAGGCACGAGCATTACCCTGCAAACGACATAGCACAGAATCCTTAGAGACCTTATCACCCTCGGTGACTAGCCATTCGACATGGACATTTTCGTCCAGGAACCGGAACACGGCATCGAAACAAGCGTGTCCGCACAAGACCATGTCTTCACGCGTGATGACTTCAGCTCGAGCGTTTTTATTTTCGGGAATGATTTGCGCGGTAATATCGCCGGTACCGATATCTTCTTCGAGAAAAAGTTGGATTTGCTCAATAATGGACGATTGGTTCATACTTTCGTACTCCGAATAATTATAAAACCCCATGAAACTCACCAATCACTGTCTCGATGATTGTAAGCAAAGGCCTTCACCGAATCATGACGAACGCCCCGACCCCGACGATATTTCGCTGGTTGTGATACATTGCATCAGCTTACCGCCCGGCGAATTCGGCACGCCGCATATCGACCGCTTGTTTAGCAATACATTATGTCCCGGCGATCATCCTTATTTTCAAGACATTCATCAAATAAGAGTCTCGGCGCATGTGCTAATCCGAAGGACCGGTGAAGTCATACAATACGTCCCGTTCGATAAACGCGCCTGGCATGCGGGCCTTTCAAGCTTTCGAGGCCGCGAACGCTGCAATGATTTTTCAATCGGCATCGAGCTCGAAGGGACCGTAACGTCTCCCTATACCGACAAGCAATATGAGCAACTCGCGGCAACGCTCAAATGCTTATTTGCACATTATCCGAAATTATCCAAACAAACGCTAACCGGACATAGCGATATTGCACCAGACCGCAAGACCGACCCGGGCCCGTCGTTCGATTGGGATAGACTGTTCGATTTGTTAACGTAGAGTTCGCTTCCGAGAACTCTTTCGAGCGAGCAGATCTGGATACTCATCGACAAGGTACGCGTAGCGTACCCCATACGCATCAAACTAAAAACGGCTAACCCGCATCACGCTCTTGTTCTCGCGCAGGGGCGCAGAGAGTTTTTCTCTCTCCTAAGCTCCAGCCCTCATTGTTATACATAAGTCATAAATTATCCTTTTGCCATCTTAGCCAATGTGGCCTCGATACACTTTATTGTCACTTAACACTCTCGGCCTTCCCTCACCTAACGCTAGGTGAGGGACGATCAGGGGATCGCTCCCACAGAGCATCCGCCGCCCGCTGTGGGAGCGACGCCTTCGTCGCGACTATCGAAGCCGCTAACGCTCATACACCAAAAGGCTTTTCGGACGACACGACAACCTAGCGCTCGGTCGCTGTTTTTTGCACAATAGGAATATTTATACTTGTGTATAACGGCAAGAGCTCCAGCTTGGGAGTGTCTACCCTCAAGCTCCGCTTGCCGGGTGACATCAAGCAGAGCTTGAGGGTATGCATTCCCAAGTTAGAACTTGGGAACGAAATAACACCGTTAGTTAAAGTGTTTTCTCAGCGCCCCTGCGCGAGATAATTTTCACGCTCTAAGTTAATTTTAGCGACATCCTTAGCTTGATGCGTAGGTAGCCGTACCCACCGTTTTTTCAAGAGGCTTCGCCTTTTTTGCCCAAACCGAAAGACTCGGCAATCATCAACGCGACACCGATCGTGATCGCCGAGTCGGCGATGTTGAACGCCGGCCAATGCCAGTCTTGATAATAGACATCGAGAAAATCGATCACATAGCCGTAGGCGAGTCGGTCGATCAGATTGCCGACCGCCCCGCCGAGTACCAAGGCCAACGAAACCGCCAACAGGGTTTCATGCCGCTTGAGCCTTGCCAACCACATCGTGATCACAATGCTAATCACGAAAGCCAACGCGGCAAAAAACCAGCGCTGCCAACCGCCGGCTTCGCTCAAGAAGCTGAATGCCGCGCCGGTGTTATGCACATAGGTCAGATTGAAAAACGGCAGCACTTGAATCGATTGATAAAGCTGCATGTTTGCCGCTACCGCCAGCTTGGTAATTTGATCCAGAATCAGCACGACAAACGATAACCAAAGCCATTTCAACATTCGACCCGTCCTTAATTTAAGCGAAACGTCTGACTTCGCCGTCGCCAACGATATTCTCGACGCAGCGTCCGCATAATTCAGGATGATTCGGATCGACGCCGATATCGGCGCGTTGATGCCAGCAACGCACGCATTTGGCATGCTCGGATACCGAGACCTTTATCTTTAACCCTTCCAACTCGGCTTGTACGGCATCATCGGGACTCGACGCCAACTCTTGAACCGTTGCCGCCGACGTAATAAACACAAAGTGCAATTCGCTCTCGAGTTGTTTCAATACCGGGAAGTAACACTCGTCGGCATACAAAGTGACCTCGGCATTGAGGGATGCGCCGATCGCACCGGTTTTGCGTATCCGCTCCAATTCCTTGCTAACCGCTTCGCGCACGGCCATTACCTTTGACCAGAAAGCTCTGTTCATCGGAGAATCTTTGTCCAACTCGAAAAGCCCTTGGTACCAGGTCTCGAGAAAGACCGATTGACTGCGCTGCCCCGGCAAATAGTGCCAAATTTCGTCGGCGGTATAGCTGATGATCGGCGACAGCCAGCGGCTTAACGCTTCGGCGACATGATACATCGCGGTTTGCGCGGACCTACGCGCCAAACCGTCCGCTTTCGCTGTATATTGACGATCTTTAATGATGTCGAGATAAAAACCGCCGAGGTCGACGGCGCAGAAGTTATGCACTTTTTGATAGACTTGGTGGAATTGATAGCTTTCATAAGCGGCAACGACCTCTTGCTGCAAACAATAAGCGCGGTCGACGACCCAGCGGTCCAATGCCAACAGTTCGTTCGCCGGAACCGTATGAGCTGCCGGATCGAAACCATCCAAATTGGACAACAAGAAACGAGCGGTATTACGCAAGCGCCGGTAGACATCGGAGGTTCTTTTCAGAATTTCGTCCGAGACATTCATTTCGGCGCGATAATCGGTCGCCGAAACCCACAGGCGCAACACATCGGCACCCAAGGTTTTCATGATCGTTTGCGGCGCGACGACATTGCCGCTCGATTTAGACATTTTTTTGCCGTCCGCATCGACTGTGAAGCCGTGCGTCAATACCGCCTTGTAAGGCGCGACACCTCGCATCGCGACCGATGCCAAGAGGGACGATTGAAACCAACCCCGATGCTGATCCGACCCTTCCAAGTACAAGTCTGCTGGAAAATCCAAATTCTCCCTGGCATCGAGTACGGCATAATGCGTCACGCCTGAGTCGAACCAGACATCGAGCGTATCTTGCATTTTTTCATAATGTTCGGCATCGGCACCGAGTAATTCGACCGCGTCCAATTCGAACCAGGCATCAATGCCTTTTTGTTCAACGCGCAAGGCAACCTGTTCGATCAGAGCTTCGGTATTCGGATGCAAGTCGCCGTTTTCCTTATGCACGAATAACGCAATCGGTACGCCCCAGGTACGCTGACGCGACACGCACCAATCCGGGCGTCCGCCGACCATAGCTTCGATACGAGCCTGTCCCCAATCCGGTATCCATTGGACCTTGTTAATTTCCTCCAATGCCTTATCGCGCAAACCGTTTTTCTCCATCGAGATAAACCATTGCGGCGTCGCGCGAAAGATGATCGGCGTCTTATGCCGCCAGCAATGCGGATAACTGTGTAGCATCGATTCGTGATGCACCAGCTTGCCTCGCTCGGCCAACACTTCGAGCACATGATCGTTCGCTGTGAAGACATGCTCGCCGGCAAACAATTCGGTATTCGGCAAGAATACGCCGTTGTCGCCGACCGGATTGTCCACAGGCAAATCGTATTTTAAACCGACGACATAGTCTTCCTGACCATGCCCGGGAGCGGTATGCACGGCGCCGGTGCCCGCCTCGATCGTGACATGATCGCCGAGAATCACCGGCACTTGCCGTTCGTAGAAAGGGTGCTGTAACAGCAAATTTTCCAGCGCATCGCCTTTGCAATAGGCGATCACATGATACTCCTCGATGCCGTAACGGAGCATCGCATCCTTCATCAAGGCTTCGGCCAAGACCAGCCTTTCCTTCGCGCCGTCTTTTTCGCATTGCACGACCGCATATTCCAATTCCGGGTTCAATGCAACAGCTTGGTTGGCCGGCAAGGTCCACGGCGTGGTCGTCCAAATCACCACCGAGAGCGGGCCTTCGCCTTCGTGCTCGGGCACATGATGACAGCGCGCTAAAAATGCGACTTCATCAATGACCTGAAAACGCACATCGATCGCCGGCGAATGTTTGTCTTCATATTCGACTTCGGCTTCGGCCAGCGCCGAACCGCAATCGGTGCACCAATGCACAGGTTTAGCGCCTTTACTGAGATGACCGTTTTTGCTGATCTTGCCGAGTGCGCGAACGATGTCTGCCTCGAACTTGTAATTCATCGTCAAATACGGGTTATCCCATTCGCCCAATACGCCCAAGCGAATGAATTCGCCCTTTTGCATCTCGACTTGCTTAGCCGCGTAGTCGCGGCAGGCATTGCGGAATTGAGCCTCGGAAACTTTGCCGCCGGCCTTGCCGACTTTCTTTTCGACCATCAGTTCGATCGGTAAGCCATGACAATCCCAACCCGGAACGTAAGGCGCATCAAATCCGCTCAATGACTTGGACTTAACGATAATATCTTTCAGAACTTTATTGACCGCGTGACCGATATGAATCGCACCGTTCGCATAAGGCGGGCCATCATGCAGAATGAAGCGAGGGCGCCCGGCAAATTCTTCCCTGATTTTCTGATACAGATCGATGTCGTTCCAAGCCGCCAGCCGCTCCGGTTCGCGTTGCGCCAGATTGGCCTTCATCGGAAAATCCGTTTTAGGTAAATTCAGTGTAGTTTTATAATCCATCGTCGTTAACTTGAGTTAAATCAGTAAAATTTTTTTAGCTTCGGCCACATCGTGGACAATTTGCGCCTTTAGTTCTTCAAGCGAAGGAAAACGCATTTCATTTCTTATTTTCTTCTTGAAATGCACTTCGACATAGTTTCCATAAATATCGCGATTGAAATCGAATAAATGGGTCTCCAAAATCACCTTCGAATCGCCACCCACGGTCGGCCGGGTACCGACATTGGCGATGCCGGGAATTTCCCGCCCATCGATGCCGGTCATGATAACCGCGAATACGCCCTCGATCGGTGTGTTTTTGCGCGATAACTGAATGTTCGCGGTTGGAAACCCTATCGTGCGCCCTATCTTATCGCCATAGGCCACTCGACCACAAACCGAATAAGAACGCCCGAGCATGCCGGCGGCATAATCCAGGTCGCCTTCACCCAAGGCATCACGAATCATCGTACTACTGACCCGATGCCCATCTATTTGATAAGAAGGTGTATCTTCGACCTGAAAACCGAACTCACAGCCCTTTTCCTTCAACATCGCGAAATTACCGCGCCGCGCCTTGCCGAAATGAAAGTCGTCGCCGACCACGAGATATTTGACATTCAGCCGTTTCAGCAAAATATCTTCGATAAAATCCTCGGCCTCCAAATCGGCAAAGAAGCGATTAAAACGCAGTATCAATACTCGATCAATGGGAGATACCGAAAACTGAATGATTTTTTCCCGTAATCGAGTTAGACGCGACGGCGCATTGCTACCTTGAAAATATTCCAAAGGCTGGGGTTCGAATATCAAAGCGACCGACGGCAAGCCCATTTTCCGGCCTTGCCGTGCCAATTTGTCGATAACCGCCCGGTGACCTAAGTGCAACCCGTCGAAATTGCCTATCGTCAGCACACAACCTTTCGGCATAGGTTCAATGTGAGCCAATCCTCTTATCAATCGCATGAATACATCTTGCTGGAAAAACAGCAAATTCTAACATTATCCGGTCGCATGTGACCGACAAATTACACCCCAATCATAACAACAATTGCCGCGAATAAAATCCTCAACACAAAACACCAGCCGTTGCCGCCGGATCGAAAAACTCATCGGTAGCCGCATCGACTCCAAAAAGGCTGGCAATCAACATATCTCTAACGAAACCCAAAATATGCAAAAGCATCGTCATAACCTGACGATTATTGTTGTTTTAACAACCTACCTGCCCAAAACGACTATTTCTCGCATTATTAAAAATTGACAATAGTAGCGCTACGCAAGATAATATGCGGTCTTATTAACTCACCCTTTACGAATCGATACACTATGGCTAACACAGCACAAGCAAAGAAGCGGGCGCGACAAGCGGAAAAAAGCCGCATTCGTAACGCTGGACAACGCAGCAATCTGCGCACCTTCATCAAAAAAGTTCTGACTGCGGTCAACGCAGGCGACAAAGAAAAAGCGCAAGCCGCTTTTCAAACTGCGGTTCCCATCATCGATTCCGCAGCCAACAAAGGACTGATACATAAAAACAAAGCCGCACGCAGCAAAAGCAGATTAAACGCCAAAATTCGCGGACTTGCTTAATCGATAAAAAAGCCGAAAGCAACGCCCTTCGGCTTTTTACCCTTCCCCTTACATTACCACCATATTGTCACGATGAATCAATTCCTCATCGTCCGCATACCCGAGAATACGCTCAAATTCCGAACTTGGTCTTCCGACAACCTTTCTCACATCTTCCGCACTGTAATTAATTAAGCCTCGCGCAACCTCCATCCCTTGCGCACTCACGCAAGAAACCAATTCACCTCGCTGAAACCCGCCGATTACGTTTTTTACACCCACAGCCAACAAGCTTTTGCCTGCATCCCTTAAAACCTTTACCGCGCCGTCATCCAACTCCAAACGCCCCTTGACCTGCAGCTGCCCGGCCAACCAACGCTTTCTCGCCAATAACGGCCCAATACTCGGCACCATGTAAGTACCAACCGGCTTACCCGCCACGATTTCAGTAATCACATTCTCCGCCACACCAGCGGCGATCACTGTGGCTGCGCCGGAACGCGAAGCCAATCTTGCCGCTCGCACCTTGGTATACATCCCCCCTCGACCAAGCCCGCTCCGACTTTCGCCAGCCATGATATCGAGACTGACATCATTCACATTGATTTCCGAAACCAAACGCGCAGCAGGATCGACACTGGGATCTGCTGTAAACAACCCCTGCTGATCGGTCAAGATAATCAACAACTCGGCTTCAATCAGATTCGCCACCAAAGCACCTAATGTATCGTTATCGCCGAAACGAATCTCTTCGGTCGCCACCGCATCGTTCTCATTAATAACCGGCACGACACCGAATTTGAGCAGCGCCAACAACGTGCTTCTCGCATTTAAATAACGCCGCCGATCCGACAAGTCATCATGCGTCAACAAAACCTGCGCGGCATGCAATCCGTGTTGCTGAAAATTATTTTCAAAAACACGAACCAACCCCATTTGCCCCACCGAAGCCGCTGCCTGCAATTCATGCAATGTTTTCGGACGAATTCTCAAGCCTAAACGAGCCATACCCTCGGCTACCGCCCCCGAAGACACCAAAATCACTTCGATTCCGCGCGCACGCAAACTTGCCATTTGCTCAACCCAAGCCGCAATTGCCTCCTTGTTGAGACCTCTCCCACCAGCGGTCAATAAAGAACTACCGATCTTGACCACTACCCTTTTCGTTTTAGCAAAATCACTTCTGCTCACTGTCGCTCCGCCGCTCTTCCAAAAATCTCATGATCGCGAACATCAATTCACGCGTTCCTTCACCCCGCAAGGCCGAAACCTTGAACACGGGCCCTTGCCATTCCAATTCGTCGACAATAGCTTGGCAATGCTGCTCCACCGAATCGGATTCAAGCCTATCGATTTTATTCAGCACCAACCAACGCGGCTTATCGGCCAAATCATCGCTCCACGACTTAACTTCTTGCATGATCTTACGCGCCGAAGAGACCGGCGAATCCATCGACTCATAAGGCATCACATCGATCAAATGCAGCAATAACCCGGTGCGCGACAAGTGCTTTAAAAACTGCAAACCCAATCCGGCACCTTCGGCCGCACCCTCGATCACACCGGGAATATCGGCGATAACGAAACTGCGCAAATCATCGACCCTAACCACACCCAAATTCGGATGCAAGGTCGTAAACGGATAATCGGCGACTTTCGGACGAGCCGACGACACCGCCCGTATCAGACTGGATTTACCGGCATTGGGCAAACCCAAAAGCCCGACATCGGCAATCAAAGTCAACTCCAGCTTGAGCATCCGATGCTCGCCTGGCGTCCCTTTCGTCGCCTGCATCGGCGTACGATTAATGCTGCTCTTGAACCGCGTATTTCCCAGACCATGAAAACCGCCTTGCGCGACCAGCAAGCGCTCACCCGCCCTGACCAACTCACCTAAAACCTCACCGGTTTCAGCCTCAGTCACCAAGGTTCCGGGCGGCACAAGCACCAAGCAATCCTCACCTTTCTTACCGGTACAGTTGCGGGCCATGCCGTTTTGCCCTCGCTGCGCCCTATGCACCGACTGATAACGAAAATCGACCAAGGTATTGACGTTTTCGGCGGCTACCAAATAGACACTACCGCCATCGCCTCCGTCGCCACCATCCGGCCCGCCTTTCGGAATATATTTTTCACGGCGAAAACCGACGGCGCCATTACCGCCGTCACCCGCTTCAACCCGAATCACCGCTTCATCAACAAATTTCATCGCTTACACGCCGCATCTTCATCCGTTCACAAACAAAAAAGCCCCACCTTGAAGGGCGAGGCTTTTCATCAAACACTGCTTGCCGCGAATGCGGCGCAAGGTCTTATGCAGCAACAATACTGACAAACTTGCGTTTATTAGGTCCTTTGACCTGAAAAACGACCTTGCCCTCTGCCGTTGCAAATAAAGTATGATCTCTACCGCAGCTAACATTATCGCCCGCATGAAATTTAGTGCCGCGCTGACGCACGATAATATTTCCCGCTTTCACGACTTGGCCGCCGAACATTTTAACGCCCAAGCGTTTTGCATTGGAATCGCGACCGTTCCGAGTACTACCACCCGCTTTCTTATGAGCCATTACCTTACTCCCGAAATAATTTAAGCAGAAATGCCAGTAATCTGGACTTCTGTGAAATACTGACGATGCCCCATTTGCTTCATATGGTGCTTACGTCTTCTGAATTTAATGATCTTGACTTTTTTGTGTCTACCTTGAGACAACACAGTCGCTGTAACCTTGCCGCCTTCAACATAAGGCTGACCGACTTTTACAGCATCACCCGACTGAACCATCAGCACTTTATCGAATTCAACGCTATCGCCGGTTCCCAGCTCAAGCTTTTCTATTTTTAAGGTCGCACCCTCTTCAACCCGGTACTGTTTTCCACCTGTTTGAATTACCGCATACATCCGCGTCAGCTCCATCAAGCAACTATCTGTTAAAAGTAAACAGACAATTATATTTTTAAAAAAAAGTTACGTCAAACTTATATCCAACGAACTATTCGATTGCAACGCATAAAATAACACAACAAAGCTATTGACACCAATATACTTTATTCAATAGCATGGTCAGTTATCTTAGCCTTTACCCGAAAATATTTTTATTAATCGGATTTCACGGGCAGCACACCCGAAGCAAACTTTAATTGACATTTTTTGAGCACTCATCGACTCATGGCATCCCAAACCAACCTTAGCCCGAATACTAAGCAACATCCGGATTTCAACACCATCAAGGGCCTCACAACAGAGGAAACCAAAGCGGTCGACCAGCTCATTCTCGACGAGTTAAGCTCCGATGTCATTCTTATTAATCAAGTAGGCCATTATATTGTCGGCAACGGCGGCAAGCGCTTACGCCCGATGCTGCTATTATTAGCAGCCAAGGCGCTCGGCCCGATTCACAATCACCACCTCATTTTAGCCGCGGTCATTGAATTCATTCATACCGCAACCTTACTGCATGACGACGTGGTGGACGAATCGGAATTGCGACGCGGCAAGGAATCCGCCAACGCGGTTTGGGGCAATGCCGCCAGCGTTTTAGTAGGCGACTACCTGTATTCGAGCGCCTTTGAAATGATGGTGAGAACCAACAACATGCGCGTGATGGAGATCCTATCCAAAACCACGACCGCAATTGCCGAAGGCGAGGTATTGCAACTACTTAACTGCAACAATCCGGAGACCACCGAGGCCAAATATCTTGAGGTCATCTCGCGCAAAACCGCAATTTTATTCAGCGCCGCCACACGACTCGGCGCAGTAATTTCACAAAGCGGCCCGGAAATTGAAGACAACCTTGCACGATACGGCCAACATCTCGGCATCGCTTTTCAATTAATCGACGACGCCCTCGACTACAAAGCCACCAAGGAAGAACTCGGCAAGAATCTTGGCGATGACCTAGCCGAAGGCAAGCCCACACTACCGTTAATACACGCCATTCAGGTCGGCGCCCCTGAAGAAACGCAAATCATCATCGATGCGATCAAAACCGGCGACCGCGACGCCTTCCAAGAAGTCTATAACGTCGTACAAAAAACCCAAGCCATCGCTTACACCGAACAAAGAGCCCACGAAGAAGCCCAAAAAGCAATCGATGCGATAACCATTTTACCCGACTCGATCTACAAGACCGCCCTGATTGCTCTCGCCGAATTTTCGGTTCAGCGAAATTATTAACGGCCCACATCCAAACCCGGATTAACGCGGAATTGACCGGCATCCATGCCGTACTTTTTTAACTTTCCGTACACCGCTCTCGGCGTCAATTCCATCGCTGCAGCCACTTTCTTGACATCACCGCGATGCAGGCGTAAAGACGCTTGCAAAAAATTGCGCTCCGCATCCGCGACAATGCCTTCCTTGATGTCTCGCCAGTTATCGCCTACCGCAGCCTGAGAGGATAGCTCCAGATCAAGCTGCGTAATTTCGGAACCGGATGAAAACAAAACCGCACGCTCCAACACATTCTCCAACTCTCTGACATTACCGGGCCAATGATAAGCGCGAATCTTTTGCATCACGCCCCGACTAACCGAAAGCACCGTTTTATTATATTTTTCGCCCAGCCTTTTCAAGATAACCTGAACCAAATACGGTAAATCCTCCCCTCTTTGCGTCAATGGCGGAATAGATAACTTCACCACATTCAAGCGATAAAACAAATCTTTACGGAACAAACCTTGCTCGACACGCTCTTGTAAATCCTGATTTGTCGCGGAAATCAAACGCACATCGACCTCGATGGTTTTTTTACCCCCAACTCGCTCCAACTCCCCCTCTTGCACCACTCTTAGCAGACGAGTTTGTGCGCCCGCAGACAAGGAATCCACTTCATCCAGAAATAGTGTGCCGCCATCGGCGCGCTCAAAAACACCTTGCTGGATCTCCACCGCCCCGGTAAATGCCCCTTTTTCATGCCCGAACAACGCACTCTCGATTAAAGTATCGGGAATCGCACCGCAATTAATTGCCATGAAAGCTTGACCGCTGCGCCAACTCATCGCATGAATAGCGCGCGCAACCAATTCCTTACCAACCCCGGTTTCTCCTTGAATCAACACCGTCGCAACTGTCGGAGCAATTTTTTCAATCGCCTGCAATATTTTTTGCATTACCGGAGACTTCGCCACTATAACGGGCGGCTGCTTTTTAGTGGGTCTTGGCGATTTCAACCGCCATATTTTTTGCATGCTCTCTTCAATTCGAGAATGCAGATCGGTCATATTACCCGCATCCTCCTCACTATTTCTGTAACCGTATTCAAGCCCAGGGCGTCCTTTTGCCTCTTCCTCATTCAGATATACCGACACATCGCAGCCGCCGCCCCCACGAGCGATGCTCTTAGCGATTTCCACCTTGGCAAAACCGAAGTTTCTGGCCGCAATCCCGCCGAAAACACTAGAGGTCATTCGGCATAATTCCGGAAAATGCGTCACACCCTCTCCAAAAGGACAGCAACTATTTTTAACCCTGATACATTGATTATTCGCCGAATCCAGAGAAAACCCACCGCCGATTTTATTTTTTAACCCAACAACTAAATCGATATAACTTTCCATATTTAAATCTCCATCAATGCTGCGCTCTTCTCGATAAGTTTCTTCAAAAAACCTTCCTGCAGTTCGGGCGATGTATTCGATGAGCTCTTCGCTATGCGTCTTGCCTTGCTGCTCGGCCGCATGCATCAACTCCAACACAAATGTCTGTAAAAAAAAAGTCGGCGTTAAATCGGAAAACGAAGCCTCATTCATGCAACCCCCTTGTGAAATTTAATTTCATAAATTGAAACATAATTTCATAAAAAACACTACCACAACACCTAATCTATTGTTAATAAATATGTTTTTATTGTTAAGTTTATTGGCATAAAGAATGCTTTATTGAGGGGGCTACCTATAAAAAGAGGATTTAAAACCATGACCCAAGACAGACCCCCTTTAGACCCACATCCGCTTAGCGAATATGTTGCGTGGGCCGGCAGTCGAAATCGAGACCCGCTACTAGGCGTATTAAAAGAAAAACTACCGAAAGACCCGAGCCGCGTTCTCGAAATGGCCAGCGGCAGCGGCATGCACATCAATTATTTCGCACCGCATTTCGACCACTTGCATTTTCACCCGTCGGACAAAGACATTGAAGTCTTCAATAACATCAAAAAATTATCCATGGAGCACGACAACGATAACATCGCCGACCCCGCACACCTTGATCTAACCGACCCTGAAACCTGGTTCAATCCCGGCCCTCCGAATAGCTTTTCGGCCATTTTTTGCATAAACATTTTTCAAGTTGCGCCAATAACAATTGCCGATGGTATGATGGAGTGCGCGTCGCATCTTTTGACTGACGAAGGCATTCTGCTGATTTACGGCCCTTTTAAAGTCGAAGACTCATTTACGACCGATAGCAACAAAGAGTTTCATGAAACACTGAGCTCTGCCGGCGTTCCTGAATGGGGCTTAAAAGATGTGGCCGACCTCAGAAAAGCGGCCGAAAGACACGGCATGGAACTAAAAGAACAAATCGATATGCCGGCCAATAACTTTTCTTTAATATTCGGTAAAATTAATTAGACGCACAAATTACCACGCGTCACCAACAATAATAATGAGGAGAAACACATGAGCAATGTATTGAATGAAGTGTTACTTGCCAACCGCGAATACGCTAATAGTTTCGACAAAGGCGATCTGCCGATGCCGCCAGGACGCCGTTTTGCAATCCTAACTTGCATGGACGCTCGTCTCGATCCCGCCAAATACGCCGGTCTTTCCGAGGGTGACGCTCACGTCATCCGCAATGCCGGTGGACGCGCCAGTGACGACGCAATCCGTTCGCTTGTCATTTCCTACAAACTCTTGGGCACCCGAGAATGGTTCGTGATCCATCATACCGACTGCGGCATGGAAACCTTCACGAATGAAATCATGGGCGATTTATTATCTAGCAGTTTAAAAACCGCCTCGGTCGATGCCGATGGCTGGCATGACAGTTGCGAAGGCCCCGGTTGCACCGACGGCAAATACATCAACTGGCTGACCATCAAGGATCAGGCGCAAAGCGTGACCGAGGACGTGATGCGCATCAGAAACAATCCGTTAGTACCGTCCGATATTCCGATTTACGGTTATATCTATGATGTTAAAAACGGTAAATTAATCGAAGTTCCCGAAGCGACTGCGGCGGGACGCGCTTAAAGATGCAGCAGCCATGTTCAGCCGTAGTCATTGGGGTAGGTCCGGAACAAGGACTGGGCGCCACACTCGCCAAATGTTTTTCGTCCAAAGGTTTGCACGTTTTTATTGCAGGTCGAAGTGAAGATAAGCTGCTACATGTGGCCAAAACCATTCGCCAACAAGGCGGATCGGCCACCTTAGTCGTCGCCGATGCAACGGTTGAACACGACATCGTGCATCTTTTCGAAACGATAGCCTTACAGGATTATCCACTCGAAATTGCCGCATACAATGTGGACAGCAATATTCGCAGCCCGCTATTGGAAACCGAAACCGAAACATTCTCTCGATTGTGGCAGCAAAATTGTTTGGGTGGATTTTTATTCGGCAAGGAAGCCGTCTCTTTAATGCTTAAACAGGGCAAAGGCACGCTGTTTTTTACAGGCGCCACCGCTTCGCTGAGAGCAAAACCGCCGTTTACCGCTTTCTCTTCCGCCAAAGCCGGACTCAGAGCCTTGGCGCAAGGCATGGCGCGAGAATTCTCGCCACGCGGCATTCATGTCGTGCATACGATTCTCGACGGCGTGATCGATGGAGAACGAGCCAGAACGCAATTCCCCGAGTTTGTCGCACAAAAGGGCCCGGAAGGCTTGATGCAACTCGATGCAATCGCCGACACCTATTGGGCGATGCACCAACAACACCCGAGCGCCTGGACGCACGAACTCGATTTGCGACCTTTTAAAGAATCTTTTTGACAGAACGTTATGAACCAGACCGACAAAACGTGGCATTTAAAAGGCGGCTACTTCGAAGCTTGTAACTGCGAAACTGCCTGCCCTTGCATATGGCTGAAACCTCCTAGCGAAGGCACCTGTAAATTACTGGTCGCTTGGCATATCGAAACAGGCCATTACCAACAGATTTCGCTTGACAATCTTAATGTAGTCCTGGCCTGCTATTCGCCAGGGACGATGATCGAAGGCAACTGGCAAGCCGCGCTCTATATCGACGACCGCGCCGACGACGACCAAGCCAACGCGATTACCGAAATCTTCGGCGGCCGCGCGGGCGGACATCCGCAAATTTTGATGAGTTTAGTGAGTGAAGTTCTCGGCATCGAAAAAACGCCGATACATTATTCGTCCGAAAACAACCAACGCCGCCTGAGCATTCCGGGCATCGCCGAAGCCGAAATCGAAAGCATTCAAGGCATATCCGGCGGCGAATCGGCAATCAGCAATCCGCCCCTGTGCGTGGTTCCTTCACATGCCTCGATCGTCGCCCGCTCCAAACATTACCGTTACAAAGATTACCAATACGACTGGACCTTCTCGGAACGCAACGGCTTTTACTCCGAATTCGAATACCGCCCCTAAGTCGTGACCCGAACCCAAAACACGCTGTTCGCGGCCTTACTGGCCGTCAATCTAATGGCATGGGCCGGGGTATTCTGGCAATACCGTTACATGACCGAAACGCAGATGGCGGAAATGTGGATGCCGCCCTCCGCGGCTTCGGCATGGTCGACCTTCGATTTCGGCATCGTCTTCTTGATGTGGGCCGTCATGATGATCGCGATGATGCTTCCTTCCGCATTTCCGACCGTGCTGGCATTTGCCACCATTTGCCGCAGACGAGGTCAAAACCTTTTTCGTTTATCCTCGTTGTTCGTGCTCGGCTATTTGAGCATCTGGGTTTTATTCAGCATTGTTTTAGCTCTATTGCAGTGGCAAATGCACGGACTGCTCTGGCTGTCTCCGATGATGAACAACAACAATCGGGCTCTCGCAATTGCTATACTAACGCTGGCCGGCGCCTATCAGTTTTCTCCGACTAAAAATGCTTGCCTAAGTTATTGCCAAAGCCCGGTAGGATTTTTAATGAACCGATGGCGCGATGGAGCAATGGGCGCTTATCGAATGGGGACACAACATGGAGTTGTTTGTTTGGGCTGTTGTTGGGCCGAAATGCTCGTGATGTTTTCGGTTGGCCTGATGAACATTACCGGCATGCTGGTATTAACCTTGATCATAACGCTCGAAAAATTGAGTCCATTCAATGCCGCAACTAGCGCAAGAATTGGTGGACTTCTATTTTTCGCTTGGGCGGGCGTAGTCATGTTTAGCGGCTAACGCTCGCCAAACGAGAAAAAAAGACACGTCCTTGAATTTGATTTCGGAACGGTCACTCGATTTTGCTCTAAAACCGGCCTGCCCCGGGCCGGCCTAGACAAACTACTCCCTTTTGATTGAAAGACCGTCTAAGAATAAAAGGTATGGGATATGTCTATCGAGGACCGCCGTAAACCCATCCATGGGGGCTTGACGGCAGCTAAGCGCCAAGGATGGCGTGAATGCAGATTTTGCAGGAGCAAAAATCTGTCCCTGCTGCCGACATCCTCGCTAGCCACAGCCCATACCTTCTAAAGTTATCTAATTTTTGACTATAAAGGGAGTAAACTTCGCGCGTTCATGTTTTCGGCTTTTATGGCAATGTTATTTTGTTCGTTAGCAAGGCGCGAAAACAGACGTTAATAAACGATGAAACTGTTTCCGCAAAGCTTTTCCGCGCTTACACCTATGCCTTTTACTGCGTAGTTTGACAGGCACCCTGGTATCGAATTTTGATCGGCAATGGTTAAATAAGGCAGATACATCGACAATCGATTTTCCCGAACCGAGAAGGTGAGAAATATACCTTTTGCACTTCAAAATTCGGCAGCGCCTAAGGAGGCGCCGGGGTGCTCGGCCCCTCACCTAGCGCTAGGTGAGGGGCAACATGGAGCTGGCATAGATCCTACATGGACGTATTCACCCAGCACCTAAATTCCACAACCCATTGGCTAGGATTAATTGCCTTGGATAAGTTAGGTGCTGGGTTCACGGCGTCCTTTGACGGGCACCCCGGCGCCGAATTTTGATCTCCGATGAGTATAACAGGGGGGCAGCAATGAATGCTGCCGCCTAAATATCAACCTGAAATAAAAAAAGACTTATCCGGCGACGTCTTTCGCGCTATAAAACGATCGACTATGTCGGCGTAACCAATGTCTGCGCGGAACGCATAAATGAAATCGGCGCTTCGTTTTCGTCATCAAAGGTCACCATCTCCCAAGCATCACGATCTTTAAGCAGCGCACGTAACAACATGTTATTCAATCCGTGCCCGGATTTATAGCCAATAAACTCGCCGATTAAACTGTGGCCAAGTAAATATAGATCACCGATCGCATCGAGAATTTTATGTTTAACGAATTCATCGGCATAACGCAGGCCATCTTCATTGAGGATTTTGTCGTCGTCGACCACGATGGCATTGTCGAGACTGCCGCCCAAAGCCAAGTTATTTTGCCTGAGCATATCGATATCTTTCATGAAACCGAAAGTTCTAGCTCGACTGACTTCCTTGACGAAAGTGGTCGATGAAAAATCCATCACTGCCGTTTTCAAATGATCTTTGAATGCTGGATGTTCGAAATCTATCGTAAAGGTTACTTTGAAACCGTTGAAAGGCTCGAAAGCCGCCCATTTATCGTCTTCCTCGACCCGAATCGGTCGCTTGATACGAATATATTGCTTCGGGCTATCTTGCTCTTCGACGCCGGCGGATTGAAGTAAGAAAACGAAAGGCCCTGCGCTTCCGTCCATAATCGGCACCTCGGCAGCACTAAGATCTATGATGGCATTATCGATGCCGAGCCCGGCGAATGCCGATAATAGATGTTCTATTGTCGATATCTTAATATTATTTTGTACGAGTGTGGTCGACAAGGTCGTTTCGCCGACATTTTCGGGTGTGGCATCGATTGTGACCGGCTCTTCTAAATCCACTCTACGGAACCGAATGCCCGTATTCGGCTCTGCCGGGCGCAAAGTCAAATAAACTTTATCGCCGGTGTGCAGACCAACACCCGTCGCCCGAATAGTATTTTTTAACGTACGCTGTTTTATCATAATCAGTAATGCCAAATAAATGGGGCAAAGCGCCGAATTTTAACACAATTTGATACTGTTTTAAGTAATAAAGCTAGGCATACTTCACACGGCCATATCTACGACTTTTATATTACTCATCGTAAATCAAAATTCGACTCCGGGATGACCGTCAAACGCCCAGCACCTAAATCCCATAGGTTATTGGCAATGATCCAAAATCATGGCTTATTAGGTGCTGAATAAATTATCCAAGATAGTCACGTTCCGGTTTCCTTTGTCTCCCCGTGAAAAACTCTACCTTGGTCGCAGTGAAATCGGTATGCGCTCCCACGCTTTAACGTAGGACCGCATACCGGAGTTTGAAGTGCAAAAGGTGTAGATACCCATTCTGCCCACCGGTTCCCGATTAATCGGCTTGCCGTCTCAAAAACGCTGGAATATCCAAATAGTCCATGTCGACGTCTTTTTTCGGCTGCGCACCGAAACGTGTGTTACGCGGCTCCGGTCGGTTTTGGCGAATCACGGTTGGCTTCTCAAAGTTGGTATAGTCATTATCCACAGCAGCTTGTTTGACCGCTAGTTTGATCGGCGCCGCGACTGCTGCAGGTTGCGAGCCCATGCCGGTCGCGACAACGGTCACCTTGATTTCATCGCCTAGACTTGGGTCGATCGCGGTACCGATTTTGATAATGGCGTCCTCTGCTCCAAACTCATGGACGATATTACCAACTTCATCGAATTCGGAAATCATCATATCGGCGGCACTGATGTTAACTAAGATACCGCGCGCGCCTTGTAGATTGATGTCTTCCAATAATGGACAGGCAATGGCTTTTTCCGCTGCTTCTCTCGCTCTGTTTTCGCCGGATGCGGAACCGGTGCCCATTATAGCGGCTCCCATTCCCGACATCACGGTTCTAACATCGGCAAAATCAACATTGATCATACCCGGATGGGTAATCAATTCAGTAATGCCTTGGACCGCATCTAATAGCACATTGTTGGCGGCACTGAAGGCGCTCATCAACGAAATATTGTTACCCAATACCGGCAGTAATTTTTGATTCGGGATCGTTATCAAGGAGTCGACATATTTTTCCAATGCGACAATACCCTGTTCGGCGACCGCCATTTTCTTTTTGCCTTCAAAGTGAAACGGCTTGGTCACGACCGCCACGGTTAAAATCCCCAAGTCTTTGGCGATCTCGGCAATAATCGGAATCGCGCCGGTCCCGGTTCCGCCACCCATGCCGGCTGTCAAGAACACCATGTCGGCACCTTGTATGACTTCACGAACTCTATCTCGATTTTCTTCGGCGGCTTGCTGACCCACATTTGGATCGGTTCCGGCGCCCAAACCTTTTGTTAATTCCGCGCCTAATTGAATGATTGTATCGACATTGAGCTTCTTCAATGCTTGAGCATCCGTGTTGGCACAAATAAATTGCACGCCGTCGATCTGTTTTTCAACCATATGGTTGACCGCGTTTCCGCCGCCACCGCCGACCCCAATGACTTTTATCACGGCATTTTCAGCGCCGACATCCAACAACTCGTATTTCATTTCGATTCCCCTTACAAAATCACAATTTTTTGTTCTTAAAAATTACCCTGAAACCATTTCTTTATCTTGCCGATGAACCCGGTGTTTTCGACATCGAGCCCTTCAAAACTTCCTCTATGTTCTTTCCCATAGAGCAACAATCCAACCCCTGTGGAATGGATAGGGTTTTTCACCGCATCGGTCAATCCCGATACATGTTGTGGCACCCCCATGCGAACTGGCATATGAAATATCTCCTCGGCCAACTCTATCAATCCCGTTACTTTCGAGCTTCCTCCCGTCACCACGATTCCCGCGGCTATCATTTCTTCGTATCCGCTACGTCTTAATTCCGCTTGCACCAGCAGCATCAATTCTTCATATCGCGGTTCGATAATTTCCGCCAGATTTTGCACCGATATTTTACGCGGAGCTCGATCTCCGATACTCGGCACTTCGATCAATTGTTCGGTATTGGCTAATTGTGTCAATGCGCAAGCATATTTCTGCTTGATTTGTTCGGCATTTTGCGTCGGCGTTCTAAGAGCTACCGCGATATCGTTAGTCACCTGATCACCAGCTATCGGTATCACGGCCGTATGCTTGATTGCACCGTTAGCGAATACCGCGATATCGGTCGTGCCGCCTCCGATATCGATCAAACAAACCCCTAAATCCTTTTCATCTTCGGTTAGCACCGAATTACAAGACGCCAGCTGCTCCAAAACGATATCGTCGACTTCGAGTCCGCAACGGCGTATGCATTTGATTATGTTTTGCGCGGCGCTGGCGCTGCCGGTCACCATATGGACTTTCGCTTCGAGACGAATACCCGACATACCGATCGGCTCCTTGATACCGTCTTGCAGATCGATCACAAATTCTTGCGGCAAAATATGCAAAATTTTCTGATCGGCCGGGATCGCAACCGCTCGTGCCGAATCTATCACTCGATCGATATCGTATTGCGTCACTTCCTTTTCCTTTATCGCAACGATACCGTGCGAATTGAGGCTGCGAATATGGCCGCCGGCGATTCCGGCGAATACCGAGGTAATTTGGCAACCGGCCATCAGCTCAGCTTCCTCGACAGCTCGTCTAATCGATTGCACGGTCGACTCCAGATTGACCACGACGCCTTTTTTCAAACCTCTTGAAGTCGTACATCCGATACCGATGACTTCCATTTCGCCGCCGTCCGTATATTCGCCGACAATAGCCGCGACTTTGGAAGTTCCTATATCGAGCCCGACTACTACATTTCGATCTGATTTTTTTGCCATTATATAAACTCTTACAACGCTCTTATCTTCGTCTGTTAGGACTGTCGCCGCTCGGCGGCCATTTTTTTCCAGTCAATTGCTTTAGCTTCCGGCTTCCACAACACGGTATATCCGTTTGGATATCTTAAATCGACTTTGGCCATCGCATCGATTTGCTCCGGCTCAAACAATTGCAGTGTTTTCAAAAATCGCTGAAAACTTTTAAGTTGCTCCTTCCTGCCCAGCAAAACCTCCGTTCCATTACTCAACAGAATCCGCCATGATCGCCTTTCATCAATAACGAATTCACTTAACCCTAAGGCCCGATCGGCTAACGTTATGCTGATGCCTTTCATAATCTCCAGTACTTTTTGCTGCTGTCCGGAAGGCCCCACCAACATCGGTAAATGATCGAAGCGGTCGACATTCGCCGGGATAAACACCTCTCCACGAGCATTGAGTAAGCCGACCTTCCCCCAGCGCGCTACAGCTGCCTGCTCATATACTTTTATATCAATCGCATCGGGCCAAACTCTTTTGACGCTGACTTTATCGACCCAAGGCATTTGTTCGACCGCTTCCTTGATCGCCTCGATATCGGCGGAAAAAAAACCCGTCTTTACCAGAGGCAACAATATTTCCTTCACTTCGCTTTTGCTAATATATTGAAAAACCCCTTCCGTCCTAACGTATTTGATGGCGGTAGCATGCGCTTCGTAATTCTTTAGACTGCCCCAAACGACCCACATAATTCCTATCAGTATCACGATACTCGCTATAATTCCGGAACCTCGCATGATTCCTTATCCGCAACTCGTTTCGAGAATTCGCCATACCAATTCCTCAAAACTGATTCCCGCCTGTTTGGCGGCCATCGGCACTAAGCTATGATCGGTCATGCCGGGTACGGTATTGACTTCAATCAACTGCGTCTGACCGGAATTATCGATGAACGCATCAACCCGCGCCCAACCCTCGACCGCCAGCGCCTCGCAAGCCGACACCGCCAATACCTGAAGACGCTGTTCCACCTCCGCATCTAGTCCGCATGGACAATGATAGCGAGTGGTATTCGCTCTATATTTCGCTTCGAAATCGTAAAACACATTCGGCGTTTCGAGGCGAATCACAGGCAGCGCTTCACCGCTCAATACCGCGATCGTATATTCGTTGCCGTTAACCCAGGCCTCGGCATAGACATCGCACTCGGATTGCATAGCCAGACGATAAGCTTCAACCAATTCCGTTAAGCTATTCGCCTTGCTCATGCCGATACTGGACCCTTCCAAAGCCGGCTTAACGATAAGCGGTAAGCCAAGCTTTTCTATGCAAGCCTGCGCATCGTTTTCGCTTTTCAATAAAAACCATTTCGGTGTCGGCAAGCCTAAACCCTGCCAACATAATTTTGTGCGCAGTTTATCCATACTCAAGGCTGAAGCTAATACGCCGCTACCCGTATAAGGCAAACGCATCGCCTCTAAAACGCCTTGTAAGACACCGTCCTCGCCACCGCGACCGTGAATAATATTGAAGACGCGGTCCGCTTTGACATCGGTTAGTGCATCAATCGCGCTGCCGGTGACATCAACGGCTTCAACGTCTAAGCCTTGGCTTTTCAATGCCTGAAACACCGCGGCGCCACTGATCAATGAAATTTCGCGTTCCGCTGCCGTACCGCCCATGAGCACGGCCACGCGCCCGAATTGTCCGGGTTTTTTTATTTGAGTCGGCTTCATAAAGATTCACCCACCACACAAACTTCTGTTAGCAATCTTACCCCCTGCATTGTTTCCACAGTGTCCTGCACATGGCCGATCAGCGCTTCGATATCCGCCGCGTTGGCACCGCCTGTATTGACGATGAAGTTAGCGTGCTTGACCGATACTTCGGCGCCTCCAATGCGGTAGCCTTTCAATCCGCATGCTTCTATCAACCGAGCGGCAAAATCGCCCGGCGGATTTTTGAATACCGAGCCGCAACTCGGCTGGTTGGTCGGTTGTGTCTGATTGCGTCGTTCCAACAATATCTTTATTTTTTGCTGGCTCTCGGCGACATCCCCCGGTTCCAGCCTCAACTCGGCGGACAAAAACCATTCTTGCGCCGGACCCGATACCGAGCGATAGGCTATGTCGTAATCCGGGCGGTTTCGTTGTCTAACTTGTCCGAACGCATCAACCGTTTCAACGCTGTCAACGATAGCCCAAGTCTCACCGCCAAAAGCCCCGGCGTTCATTTTCAACGCACCGCCGAGAGTACCGGGAATACCCGCTAGGAATTCTGCGCCAACCATGCCTTGTTCGCCGCAATATCTGGCGATTAATGCACAAGGAACGCCGGCTTCGACATATATGCGAGACCCATCTTTTTTACTCATGCTCTTCAGTCGGTTACGCGTATTGATGACCGTCCCGCGAATGCCGCCATCCCTAACCAACAAATTACTGCCTAGACCCAACCAAAAAAGCGGCTCTCTGCCATGCTGCGACTTTATAAAATTGATCAGGTCTTGTTTATCCTGCGGTATAAACATCCAGTCGGCCTCGCCGCCTACCCGCCAACTGGTATATTTGGCTAATTTTTCATGAGCAAGCAATTGCCCCTTTATTTCATCACGCACTGATTTCATCGCTCAATGATTGCGTTTTTCATCGTATCTTCGACACCTTATTTTAAGCACGGCGCCTACGTTCAACGAAGTTCCAATGCTGCCGCCAATTGCTCCGGCAAATCGGCGGCAATTTGTCCGACATTGCCAGCACCCATCGTTAGCAACACGTCGCCGGCTTGTAAAATGCCGGCCAATATTTCCGGCAGTTCGTCCAAGTCTTCGACAAAAACCGGATCAACCTGCCCTCTAACCCTGATCGCGCGGCTCAAGGCCCGCCCATCGGCGCCGGTAATCGGGGATTCTCCGGCCGAGTAAACATCAAGCAAAATCAAGACGTCGACACTCGACAGCACCTGTACAAAATCCTCGAACAAATCCCGAGTGCGTGTATAGCGATGCGGTTGAAAAACAATGACTTCCCGCCGATTCGGCCATGCCTGCCGCAAAGCCTCCAGCGTCGCGGCAATTTCGCGGGGATGATGCCCATAATCATCGACCATCGTTAATCTGCCCTTATCGATCGGCAAATCGCCATGTATTTGAAACCGCCTTCCGACGCCTTTAAATGCTTGAAGACTTTTGACAATGGCTTCGTCTTCGACATCCAAAGCCGTCGCGATCGCAATCGCCGCCAATGCATTAAGCATGTTATGCCAGCCCGGCATATTCAAAGTTACCTTAAGCGGTTCGTAGCCTCCGACACGTAATACCGTAAACGAGGTAAACATACCGTCTTGAACAACCTCAACAGCCCGAACATCGGCTTGTTTATCAACCCCGTATGTCTTGAAGGGTTTGGACATCTGCGACAACACTTCTCGAACACCTTCATCATCGATACATATCACCGCCAATCCGTAAAACGGCAATTGATGAATGAACTTGATGAAAGTATCTTTTAGATTGCTGTAGCTGCCTTGATAGGTCGCCATATGATCTTGATCGATATTGGTCACGACCGCCATCATCGGCTGTAAAAATAAAAACGAGGCATCGCTTTCATCGGCTTCGGCAACTAAATAATATCCTTGCCCAAGCTTGGCATTCGCGCCGGCGCTATTCAACCGTCCTCCGATAACGAAAGTTGGATCCAGGCCGGCTTCCGCTAGGATGCTCGCGATCAAGCTGGTCGTCGTCGTCTTTCCATGCGTTCCGGCGACGGCAATGCCGAAACGGAAACGCATTAATTCGGCAAGCATTTCGGCGCGCGGAATAACCGGGATTCGCTTGATAACGGCTTCGTCGATTTCGGCATTGCTACGATCGACTGCCGACGAAACGACAACCACATCGGCATCGCTGATATTCTCTCGGCGATGTCCGATAGTGACGCTAACGCCTAGTTCAACCAATCTTTTGGTGGCGGCGCTTTCCTTAAGATCCGATCCTGAAACTTGGTAGCCTAAATTCGATAAAACTTCGGCAATTCCACTCATACCGGTACCGCCAATACCGACAAAATGTATGCGATCAATGTTACCCAAGGCCTTGGTGGGCATTTTGACTTTCGGAAGATTCATCGTCCGACCTCCGCTTGACAGCACAATGCCACAGCCTCTGTGGCATCCAGCTTGGCGCAGGCTCTCGTTTTCTTGCCCATTTCAGCTAAATGTTCGATCATGTCCTTGATTCGCTCGGCCAATGTTTCGGGCGATAAATCTTTCTGCGGAAGGATCATGGCCGCTCCGACATCGGCTAAATAGCGCGCATTGGCGTTTTGATGGTCGTCGATTGCATGCGGTAATGGAATCAATACCGCCGGAATACCGGCTGCGGCCAGTTCGCTGACCGTCATCGCTCCGGCTCGGCACACCGCGATATCGGCCCACCGATAAGCCTCCGCCATATCTTCGATGAATGCGGACACTTCCGCATCGACACCTAATTCTTGGTAACGCTGTTCGACTTGAATACGCATGATTTCGCCTGTTTGATGCCTGACGTTCAATCCGCTCACGGCCGCAACCGAATCCGGAACAACTTGATTCAGCACCTGCGCCCCCTGACTACCGCCGATGACCAGCAACCTGAGCGCATCTCCGGGCTGACGCGCTTTTTTTTCAGGAATCCCGATTAATTCTTTACGCAGCGGATTGCCGCTCCATAGTGCATTTATTTTTTTATCGAAACTTCCAGGAAAAGCTTCCAGTACTCGGTTAGCCCATCTCGCCAATAAGCGGTTAGTCGTACCCGGCACTCGATTTTGTTCGTGAATCACCAGAGGAATGCCCATCAATTTGGCCACTAATCCTCCCGGCCCCGCGACAAAGCCGCCCATGCCTAAAACGACATCCGGCTTGCGGCGGCGCAAAATCCGCCACGCTTGTCCGCAAGCTTTGATCAACAAGAATACGGCCTTGATTTTCGAAAACAGCCCTTTACCGCGAACACCCGCCACCGACAACCAATCGATATCAATCTTGTGCGCAGGAACGACGCGGCTTTCCAAGCCGTTTTTTGTCCCGAGCCAACTCATTTGCCAGCCTTGTTCGACAAGATAATCGGCTACCGCCAGCGCCGGAAACACATGTCCGCCGGTTCCGCCGGCCATGATCAAGATACGCGCGCCCAAACCGGCCTCCTTTTAGGCTGACTTGCAACCATTTCCTGGACTTCGCTATTGACTCGGCACAATATTGCCACCGCACAACACATAACGATCATACTGCCGCCCCCATAGCTCATCAGAGGCAAAGTTAACCCCTTCGTCGGCAACATACCCATGTTGACACCCATATTGATGAATGACTGAAAGCCGAACCAAATCCCGGTACCGTAGGCAATGAAAGCCGCAAATTTATTACCGGCCGCTTCGGCTTTGGTGCCTATGTCAATGGCGCGCCAAACCAAAAGTGCGAACAGTACAATGACTGTGACGACACCCAACAAACCCAACTCCTCGGCAATCACCGAAAACAAAAAATCGGTATGCGCCTCGGGCAAATAGAACAATTTTTGAATTCCGCTGCCGAGTCCCACGCCGAACCACTCGCCCCGCCCAAAAGATATCAACGCCTGAACCAATTGAAAACCGGTGTCCTGCGGATCGGCCCAAGGATCCAAAAAACTGATCACCCGACGTAGACGATAGGGCGAAACAATCACTAGCATCGCAGCCATCGCTAAAACTGAGGCCAATAAGATGCCGAATTGCCATAAGCGGGCACCGGCCAAAAACATCACGCCCAAGGCAATAACCAAAATCACGACTGCCGAGCCGAAATCGGGTTCCATCAACAACAATACGCATGCGACCGTGAACAACAACAATGGTTTAAGCAATCCGAACGAAGAGTTTCTAACCGAGTCCTCGTAACGCGTGACATAACTCGCCATGTAAATGACCGAAATCAATTTAACGACTTCCGAAACCTGGATACGGAATCCCCCTACCGATAACCAACGAACCGCGCCATTGACCCTGACGCCAAGCCCCGGTATCAATACCAATACCAACAAACCCAGGCCGAATACGAATAAATTCGGCCCCCATTGCTCCCATTTTCTGAGCGGCACAGAAAAAACGCCGACCGCCAACACCAAGCCCAACATAATATGAATCATCTGTTTTATCGGATAGAGTAAGCTGTTGTTGTCCAGCTTCGCACCCAAGTGCAACGAAGAAGACGACACCATTACATAACCGATAAGCAATAATCCCGTAATTACCGCAAGCAATAACGGGTCGAAATAAAACCGACCGGCTTTAATTGGCGCTATCTGAAGACTCATGCTTTTAGCTCCATAACCGCGGTCGCGAATTTTTCGCCGCGTTCTTTATAGCTTTTATATTGATCGAGACTTGCGCAAGCCGGAGAAAGCAATACGGTATCGCCTTCATCGGCAATTTCGGCAGCAATTTTTACCGCCCGAGAGACATTTTCAGCTTTATAAATGGGCACGCTGTTATTCAATGCTTGCTCGATTAAAGGCCCGTCCTTGCCCATTAGAATCACACTTTTTGCTTGGCGCTTGATCGCCGGGACTAATTCCTTCATGTCCGCGCCCTTTGCATCGCCACCTGCTATCAAAATCACTTGACGGGTATAACCTTGCAATGCCGCAACACAGGCACCGATATTCGTTGCCTTTGAATCGTTGACCCAAGTGATGCCGTTTTTAACGGCAACTCGCTGCATGCGATGATCCAAACCTTTAAATTTTTTTAATGCTTTGCACATCGACAGTTCGTCCAAACCGATCGCCGCACCCAACGCTATTGCAGCCAATGCGTTCGCGGCATTATGCAGTCCTTCGAGCGGCAACTCGTCCAGCGTCATCAATCGTTTGTCATTCCGCATCAAATATCCCTTATGGCCATCCCAAGCCAAATGGAACTCCGCCTCGCTATTGATCGCAAAAGTCGACATTTTCCGACCCGGCACAGCCATATCGATAACCAAGGGATCGTCGGCGTTCAAAACCATTGCCCCGGTGCCCCGAAATATTTTTTGTTTTTCCCGAGCATATTCAGCGACACTGTCATATCGGTCCAAATGATCCGGCGATATATTCAACACTGTCGCAGCAGAAGCATTCAGTATCTCGGTACGTTCCAATTGAAAACTGGATAATTCCAAAATATAAAGTTCGATATCCGGCGCCAATAAATCCAATGCCGGCGTACCCAAGTTGCCTCCGACTGCCGCTTTTTTTCCGGTTTCCTTTGCCATTGCGCCGAGCATGGTCGTAACGGTACTTTTACCGTTCGATCCGGTAATCGCCACGATCGGCGCTGCTGCACACGCCGCCAACAAATCGATATCACCGATGATCTTAGCGCCTTGCGCATGCGCCTTGACGATCGAATCCTCTCTAAGCGACACGCCGGGACTGACAATTAAATGAGTCGCCACTTTAAAAGCATCGGCATCGAAACCGCCGGTGAACACCGCCGCATGGGGCAGATTTTCCAAAAGCTTGTCAAGCAGCGGCGGCTTTGCCCGGCTGTCGACGATGGCAAAGCGTATCCCTTGTGTATCTAAGAAGCGAGCAACCGAGAGCCCCGTTTCGCCGGCTCCGACTACCAGCACTCTGGAATTGGCTGAATCCAAACCAAACTTTTCGGCTAAAGCCGTGGTTGTATTGACTGCATTCATCGTCATCTCAACTTCAAAGTCGACAACCCAATTAATACTAAAATAAAGGTAATGATCCAAAATCTGACGATAACGCGCGGCTCCGGCCAACCTTTCAATTCAAAATGATGATGAATCGGCGCCATGCGAAACACGCGTTTACCGGTCATTTTGAATGACGCGACTTGTATAATCACCGACAGGGTTTCCATCACGAATACGCCGCCCATGATCACCAAAACAATTTCCTGTCTAACCAGGACCGCCAAGACACCCAGCGCCGCGCCAAGCGACAGAGCGCCGACATCGCCCATGAACACCATGGCCGGATAGGTGTTGAACCACAAAAAACCTAGCCCGGCGCCGATTAACGCAGCGCAAAACACGATTAATTCGCCCGAACTCGGCAAAAACGGAATCGCCAAATATTTCGCAAATTCGACATGCCCCGACAAATAGGCGAATATCCCCAGACCCGCCGCCACCATGATAGTCGGCATGATCGCCAAGCCGTCCAAGCCATCGGTCAAATTCACCGCATTGCTGCTTCCGACGATGACAAAATAAGCCATGACAATATATAGCCACCCCATTTCGATACCGACATCTTTGAAAAACGGCACGATGAATTGTGTCTCGGCCGGTGCGCTTGCTGTGACAAACAAATAGACGGCTGCACTCAATCCGATCACCGACTGCCAAAAATATTTGGCCCTGGCCGACAGCCCGTCGCTATTACCCAGCATGACTTTTTTATAATCGTCGACAAAACCTATGATGCCGAAGCCCATCGTAACGATAAAAATCACCCAGACATAACGGTTTTCGAGGTTGCTCCACAGCAAAGTACTGATGCCCACCGCAACCAATATCAACGCACCGCCCATCGTCGGCGTTCCGGCTTTGTCGAAATGCGTTTTAGGCCCATCCGTGCGCACACATTGACCGATTTTTCTTCTGGTCAATTTTTGGATCATGAACGGCCCGATCACCAGCGAGATAATCAACGCGGTGAGCGCTCCCAAAATGGCCCGCATCGTCAAATATTGAAAAACCCGAAACACGCTATCGAGCGTCATCAAATATTCGGTTAAATAAAGTAACATGCTATTTCCTGTAATTCTCTACGATGGCTCCGACCACACGTTCCATGCGCTGGGATCTCGACCCTTTCACGAGCAAGGTTTCATGACCATTCATTTCGCGCTTCAAAGCTTCTGTCAATTCATCTTGTGTTTCGTAAAAAATGCCTCCTTCACCAAAAGACTGCACGGTATTCCGAGCGTCGGATCCGGTCGCGAACAGCCTTTTTACGCCAATTGTTTTCATGTCTTCGCCCATTTCGCGGTGTATTTCTGCGCTTTCGGGTCCCAGTTCGCCAAAGGCGCCCAAAGCCACCCAGGGCTCACCGCCGCATTCGATCAACACATCGAGCCCCGCCTTCAGCGATGCCGAGTTAGCGTTGTAGGTATCATCGATCACGATATTGCCCTGGCGCCCGACCAGCGGCTGTAAACGTCCGGTAACCGGATGCACCTTTTCCAGTCCTTGTTTGATCGTCATCGGCTCAAAACCCAATGCGGTAGCAGCGGCACCTGCGGCCAAGGCATTCAGTACATTATGCCGGCCGGCCAATTTGAGCCGCATCGGATAACGCACCGAACCATGAATCCATTCGAAAGCTGTCGCAAATTCGCCGTTTTCGATACGCGTTATGATGTTTTCGGCACGAATATCGGCGCCTGGCTTTAACCCGAACGACAATACCTTGCGTGTTCCTGCCAACTCCAGCCAATAATCGAAATAAGTATCGTCATGGTTCAGCACGGCCGTCCCATCCGGACCGAGAGAACCGATAATTTCACCTTTCGCACGAGCGATGCCGTCGACACTGCCGAAGCCTTCTAAATGCGCGGGACCGACATTGCAAATAATCGTCACATGCGGCTTGGCATATCGACTGGTATAGGCAATTTCACCGGCATGATTCGCGCCCATTTCGATCACCGCATAGCGATGTTCGGCGTTCATCTTCATTAAGGTCAACGGCACGCCGATGTCGTTGTTCAAGTTACCTTGGGTATAAAGAACAGGGCCTTGAATACCCAATATCGCGGCGGTTATTTCTTTGACCGTGGTTTTGCCGTTGCTACCGGTAATGCCGACCACTTGTGCGGTTTGCCTGTTCCGCCAAAAACCGGCTAATTCAGCCAGAGCCAGGCGAGTATCGGATACTACGACAATCGGCATCGTCACCTCGACCTTACGACTTAGAATCGCCGCGGCCGCTCCGGCCCGCTCGGCATCCCCAACAAAATCATTGCCATCGAATCGCTCGCCTTTAATCGCGCAATAGAGACTGCCTGGTTCGATGGTGCGCGTGTCAATACTGACTCCCGTGAAGAACTTATCCTCGCCGAACAGAACTCCGCCGACACATTCCGCGATTTCGCTCAACATTAATTTCATTGCCTGGCTAACCTCAGTGCTTTTATTACAGTCTCTCTATCGCTAAAAGGTATCTTTCGGCCTTTCACTTCTTGATATTCTTCATGGCCTTTACCCGCGATCAACACACAATCGCCGGAGCCGGACTCGCTAATCGCTGTTTGTATCGCCAGGGCCCTGTCATGAATGACGGAAACGCCACTCGACCGACAGCCCTCCATAATAGCTTCGACAATCATTTCCGGGGCTTCTCCGCGTGGGTTGTCATCTGTCAAAATAACCCGGTCAGCCCACTGTTGCGCAATACTGCCCATTTGCGACCGCTTGCCCTCATCCCGATCGCCGCCGCAGCCGAATACGATTGTCAATTTTTTTTCGCATTGCTTACGAAGTCCCTTCAATACTTTTTCAAGAGCATCCGGCGTATGGGCATAGTCGACAAAAACCCATGATTCATCGTCGCCGCCATAACGCTCCATGCGCCCAGGGATCGCTTGTAAGCTTTCGATTTTGATGGCCGCTTGATCAAAACTCATGCCGGAAGCCAATAAAGTGGTAAAAACCGTCAACGCATTTTCCGCGTTGAATTCACCAAATAAAGGGATGCAAACTTTTTTTTGTCGATCCCGCCATCTCAAGTTAAGCTCGATTCCTAACAATGTCTGACGAAGCGAATCACCGAGAACCGATTCGCCATAGGGTAAGGATTTGCCTCGGAGACTGCCGGCCCACACGAGCACACCGTCGGGAACCGCTGCCAGCACTTGCTGACTGTAGGCATCATCCAAATTGATCACGGCAAACTTCACACCAGGCATCGCCAACAACTTTAATTTGGCTTGAACATACCGTTCCATCGAGCCGTGATAATCCAAATGATCGCGACTGATATTCGTATAAACGACCCCTTGAAAACGGATACCGTTCACTCGTCCCTGCTCTAAGCCATGCGAGGAAACTTCCATTGCAACCGCCGCCAGCCGGTCGTCGACCAAATTCGCCAACATCCATTGAATCGCCAACGCATCCGGGGTCGTATTGATCGTTTGCCGCAAACACCCCCAGATTCCCCAGCCTAAGGTACCGATAATCCCGCATCGATCCAGGGCTTGAGCTAAAAACTGGCTGCACGAGGTTTTGCCGTTAGTGCCGGTTATGCCAATCACATGCAATCGACCGGACGGATCGCCGTAGAATCGGCTTGCGATCTCTCCCAACTTCATATTTAGATCTTCGACCGCGATAAATGGCACATCACGGTGACCGCCACCTAACCATTCGTTCGCCCCGAAAGGCTCATAGAGCACCGCACTCGCCCCGAGCTCGAGAGCTTGGCGAACATGCGCCAAGCCATGCTGCCTAGCTCCTTGCACGGCGATGAACGCGTAGCCCGGTTTAATATTGCGACTACTCAGTGATAACCCTTGAACGGTGATATCGGCTCCGGTCAATGCATGGTCCGAGAGCAGTTCTGCTAATTTCATTGCGCTAAGAGATCCGGGCTTTTGCTGATCAAAACCGGCATGGTTTCTTCTTGGTCAGGCGCAACATCGAGTATTCTCAGCGCACCGGCCATTACTTTGGAAAATACGGGACCTGCCACCGCACCTCCGTAATAAGCACCAGCCGAGGGTTCATCCACCATCACCGCGATCACCACACGCGGATCGCTAGCCGGTGCCATACCGACAAAAATCGATAAATATTTTTTTTCTTTATAGCCGCCCTCGCCGGCTTTTTTAGCCGTTCCGGTTTTGCCTGCGACTCGATAGCCATCGACCCTAGCCTGATAAGCGGTACCGTCTTTCAACACGACTTGCTCGAGCATGGTTCTAATCAATTGGGCCGTTTTCTCGGAAAACACACGTTTGGCTTCGGGGTCCTGATCGCGCTTCAACAAACTAACCGAATGCAGCACACCGTTATCGGCCAATGCCGTATAAGCCCTTGCCAACTGCAACACCGATGCATTCATGCCGTAGCCGAACGATAGGGTCGCCTGTGCGAATTGATTCCACCGCTGGTAATCCAGCACGCTACCACTTGCTTCCCCTGGGAAACCGATACCCGCTGCGTTGCCGAATCCCAATTGATTGTAAATGCCCCAAAAATAGTCCGGCGGCATCTCTAATGCGACAATGCTGGTTGCAACATTGCTTGATTTTTTCAAGACATGCGTTAAATCGAGCGTTCCGTAGTTATGCACGTCCCTGACGACATTGCGGCCAATTCGGTATATTCCATTCGTTTCAATTATTAAGTCGGGCTTGATGTAACCGCCGTCGAGCGCCGCCGCGATAACAAAGGGCTTGACCGTCGACCCCGGTTCGAAAACATCGGTAATCGCTCGATTTCTAAAAGCATTGCCTTTAAGGTGCGTTCGGGTATTTGGATTGAACGCAGGATGATTGGCATCGGCCAGCACCTCGCCGGTTTTTGCGTCTAAGACAACCAATGCCGCTGCTTTCGCGCGGTGCTCTAGTACTGCCGACTGCAATTCTCGATAAGCCAAATATTGAATGCGCTCGTCGATACTTAACTGCACATTCCGCCCATCGACCGGTGCGGAGATCGCCTCGACATCACCGATAATTTGCCTTTTGCCGTCGCGAATAACCCGCTTGCTCCCGGCCGTCCCTCTCAGTACTGAGTCATAGGCAAGCTCAATCCCTTCTTGGCCGACATCGTCGACATTCGTAAATCCTACCAAATGTGCCGATACCGGGCCCGCCGGATAATAGCGTTTAAATTCCCGCTCGAAATAAACACCGGGGACATCTAATGCTTTTACTTGCGCAGCCAAATGCGGATTGATGCGCCGTTTAACATAAACAAACCGCCGCTTCGTGCCTGGCACGATCAAGTTTTTAATTTTCCTATCGGGCAAATCGAGAAGCTTTTCCATTTGCCCGATTGCAGCCGGTTCGGCACCCGCGAGTTCTTGCGGATTGACCCAAATCGATTGAACCGGCGTGCTGATCGCCAATGGCTCTCCGTTTCGGTCCAGTATCATGCCTCGATAAGCTGACACAGATACCGCACTGACATGGCGCATGTCGCCCTGCTGTTTGAGAAATTGCTTTCTCAATACTTGCAGGTCGAAGGCCCGAACAGCCAGCAAGCCCATCCCTCCAAGCATAAAAACCAGCAACACTTTACGTCTTACGGTAAAGTCCGTTTCCGGCCCCCTCTTTTTTTTTCGCGTTGAAAAACCGTGCATCTAAGGTTTCAAATAAATAATTTTGTCTCGTTCCGGCATGACCAGTTTTAGCTTATCCCGAGCAATTTGTTCGACTCGATTTTCTTCCGCTAATGTCGTCAACTCCAACTGTAATTGCCCCCACTCCACTTCGTATCGATCCAGCTCGCGTTCTTGTTGCTGTATTTCAACAAACAGCAATCGCGACTGATACTTGCTGTAAATGACCCCCAGTGCGGACAACACTAATAAAGGCAATAAACTTGCCAAGGATAAAATAGCGATCCTGTTTTCCGTCACAACCGCTCCGCCACGCGCATGATTGCGCTTCTTGCTCGTGGATTTTTCGCCACCTCGTCTCCGCCGGCTTTAATCGCCTTGCCGACTTTGCGCAAAATACCCTTCTTTATCTCAGATTCCACAATCGGCAATCTGCCTGGATCGTGCTTGGCACCAGATTCAGCGCGGATAAAGCGTTTGGTGATTCGATCCTCCAATGAATGAAACGAGATCACAACCAGGCGTCCTCCGGGTTTCAATACATCGACCGCCTGTTCCAATCCACTTTTCAATTCTTCGAGCTCTCGATTGACCGCAATCCGAATTGCTTGAAAAGTCCGGGTTGCAGGGTGTTTATGCTTTTCTCTAACAGGCACACTGTTTACAATTAGCTCGGCAAGTTGCCGCGTCGTCGATAGCGGTTGCTCCCGGCGTTGTTCGACAATGGCGCGGGCAATTCGACGTGCAAAACGCTCTTCGCCGAATTCGAATAACACTTGAACCAAATCGCGCTCATCGACTTCGGCCAACCATTGTGCTGCAGACAAACCCGAGCGATGATCCATACGCATATCCAAAGGGCCGTCATATAAAAAACTAAACCCCCGTTCGGGGGTATCCAATTGCGGCGACGAGACGCCTAAGTCCATTAGCAGGCCATCCACCCGCCCTTGCACATTTTCCTGTTCGGCGATAGCTTGTAATGACGAAAAGCATGCATGATGCAGGCTAAAACGCTTATCGCTTGCTATTTCTCGCGCCCATTCCGATTGAATCGCATCGGCATCCCGGTCTAAGGCGAGTAAGCGGCCGGAAGGACCTAACCGCTTTAAAATCCCCCGACTGTGTCCGCCACGCCCAAACGTACAATCGATATAAATGCCATCGGCTTTAATAGCAAGCGCCTGTAACGCCTCCGAAAACAATACGGGCAAATGCGCCATTTAACAGATCTCTCGTATTAACCCAGCCTTTACATTTGGCGAGCATAAGAAATTAAAAATTAATGATAATATTCAATGCGATATCCACAGTCACTAGAAATTGTTAAGGCTGGGTTAAAAAGACAAAGAACCTAACTCTTCGAGACCTTCGGTATCGTCGCTATTCATCCATTCGACTTCCTTGGCATTCCATGCTTCCTCATTCCATATTTCGAATTTGTTCAATTGTCCGACCAACATAATTTTCTTGTCCATACCGGCAAAGCGTCTCAATTTCTCCGGCAATAATATACGGCCTTGCATATCCATTTCGCATTCTGTCGCGTTACCGATCAAAAAACGCTTAAGTTTGGTCAACATTTTATTTAAAGTTGGTTTCTTAAGAATGGCTTGTTCGACTTTTTCCCATTCCGGCAAGGGATACAGCCACAAACAACCCTTCTCGCCGACGCAATGCTCATCGACCGCAACCGTGACGATTAATTGCCGGTCGCAACATTCCAACAACTCCTCCCTATATTTAGTCGGAATTGCAAAACGCCCTTTCGCGTCAAGATTGATTGGATTGATGCCTCTTAACAAGATAAGCCCCGGCTCGCCAAAAAATTCCCTTTTTTTCCACTTTACACCACTTTTGTTCACTATAGATTTCAATCAGACCTTAGTCAAGATCGATTTGAATTTAATTATTTATGACAAGACAATGACTTATGAAAACAGAACAAAATGCTTTAAAGAGAACACAATCGGAAAAATAATTTATTTGCCTTATCAAAAAGTTAATTCATAATGCTAAAGAAAACTATTACTATATAATAAGGTGTCGAATCAGAATCATCTTAGCGTTAAGCAAATCCAATCCGACAAATACTGCAAACAACTTGCTGCCACCGTAAAACTTAATCGACAAAAATAGCCTGAGCCTTGTTTACAATATCAAAGGCATGAAAATAGTTTTTTTTCGCACTGAGAAAAGAAGAGGAGTATATGGATTTTGAAAACGGCAATGCCGCTAAGTACTGGGACTACCTGAATCACCCATCGCTTTTGAGACTTTATACAGCGATCGGATTTAGGGGGGGGGAATGCGCCGTTATTATTTGCACAGACGCAAAAACTCGGTAATGGAAAAAGAGTCGGCCTGTAAGCCGGGTTCTGTCGCGAACAGTCATTCATCTAGGCCGCAAGTCACCTTACGGCTCGAGCGATCTACCCGGGAACCGCGCGGGCCACGCGTCTGTTCCCCTATTTGATCTTGCTCCGAGTGGGGTTTACCCTGCCACGCCTGTTGCCAGTCGCGCGGTGCGCTCTTACCGCACCATTTCACCCTTACCCCTCACCTAGAATGAAAATTCTAGATGAGGGGCGGTATATTTTCTGTGGCACTTTCCGTAGACTCGCGCCTCCCAGGCATTACCTGGCACTCTGCCCAATGGAGCCCGGACTTTCCTCTCTTCTACCCTAAGGCAAAACAGCGACTGTCCGGCCGACTCTCGGCGGAAATTATACGTGAATTAAATACTTGCCGGAAAATTAATTTTCAGCGAGCGGCGAACTGATGCGACATTTAATCCATTTGTCAAGCCCTAATTTCCTCTTCCCTCTTCCCTCTTCCCTCTTCCCTCTTCCCTCTTCCCTCTTCCCTCTTCCCTCTTTCCTCTTCCCTCTTCCCTCTTCCCTCTTCCCTCTTCCCTCTTTCCTCTTCCCTCTTTCCTCTTCCCTCTTTCCTCTTCCCTCTTTCCTCTTTCTTCTTTCCTCTTTCCTCTTTCACCTTTCACCTTTCACCTTTCACCTTTCACCTTTCACCTTACCCATCATCTCCAAAGCCGCCTGATATAGCACCTTCTTCTTGGCCCCGGTAATTTCAGAGGCTAAAGCCGCGGCCGTCTTAACAGAACACTCGTTTAAAAGAATCTTTAATACCGATAAATGCTCGGCACTCAATTCTTGATTATTTTTGTCAATGACAGCGCCTTCGACAATCACGACGAATTCGCCTTTGCGCATGTTTTCGTCGCTTTCGACTAATTCCAGCATCTCATCCAAACGCCGCTTGACGATTGTTTCGTGTAATTTTGTGATTTCCCTCGCGATTACCAGCTGCCTGTCGGCCGGCAATATTTCCGACATATCCGTCAATGCCTCTAAAATTCGATGACTGGACTCATAGAAAACCCATGTCGATTCGCAATTCAACCGCTCCTTAAAAAATTTTTTACGTGCTGACGATGTCCGAGGTAAGAAACCTTCGAAAATAAAACGGCTCACAGGCAAACCTGCAGCAGACAAGGCGGCAATTAAAGCGCAAGCACCCGGAATCGGCGAAACCTCGATTCCGGCATCTTTGGCCATGCGCACCAAAGGCATGCCGGGATCGCTCAACAGTGGTGTACCGGCATCCGAGACCAACGCGATATTGAGTCCTCCACGAATTTTATCGAGCAACCCGGCTGAAGCTGTTTCTTCGTTGTGCTGATGCAATGAGACTAAACGGTTGGCAATAGCGTAATGCTGCAATAGCATTCTGACATGCCGAGTATCTTCAGCGGCAATCAAATCGACTTCCTTTAGCACATCGACAGCCCGGAAACTTAAATCCGCTAAATTACCTATCGGCGTGGCAACCACGTATAATTTGCCGCATTGATTAGACATTGGATTCTCTCATCTGATTAAACCGAACTATTTTAAAGGTATACCCTTCTATGAGTCGCCATTTTCATTCGCCATTCTTGCTACTTTGCACTTTTCTCGCAGGGTGCATGCCTCCTCAAGACCGTCAACCGGCTTTCCCGGCAGACGCTCAAACGGCTAAAGCCTTCATGGACCAAGGCCAACCCGCCAAAGCCGCGCAACTTTATCGACGCATCGCCGACGAGCAATCCGAGTTTCAAGACCAATTACGCTTGTTTACGATCGAATCGTTAATCCAATCCGGCGATAGCGATACGGCTAAAAACTATGCCGACGCAATCAACCCGAATAATCTTACGTTGTTGCAACGCAACCAGCTTAATCTCTATTATGCGCAAATCGACCTCAGCTTCGGCAATGCGGAACAAGCGAGTGCAAGGCTAAATCTAGTCAAGCCGCTGCAACTGTCGCGGTCCGATCAAATCAAATTTCATCAATCCAGTGCCTTTGCCTATTCATTAACCGGCGAACTGAAAAAAAGCGCTGCTTCGAGAGTCGAATTGAGCCATTTGCTGCCGCCCGCTCAACAACCGGCCAATCATGCCGCAATTCTTGAGACCTTAAGCTTGCTCCCCCTCGCGACGCTGGAACAAACAAGCAGCGAAAGCAGCAATGCTTTATCCGGATGGATGGCATTAGCGCAATTACTCAAAACCAATCAGCATAATCGCGCTCTGCTGGATACCGCGCTGGATCAATGGCGGCAGAACTATCCTCATCACCCCGCTGACTCGGCATTTCTGCATGATTACCTGGCGCAATCGGCGCATGCTTTTAAGCAACCGGGTAAAATCGCCGTGTTTTTACCCGAAACCGGCCCTATCGGACGCGCAGGGAAAGCGATTCGCGAAGGCATCATGGCCGCCTATTACCAGGATCGTAATGAAACCAAACCCGACCTTCGTTTTTACGACAGCGGTCAAAGCGCACTACCGGTACTTTATCATCAGGCTATCGCCGAAGGCGCGGAAATGGTCATCGGCCCGCTCAGCAAAACCGAAATTGAAAGCCTAACTGCATCATCTAATTTGAGCGTTCCGGTGCTTGCATTAAATCATGTTCCGGAAATAAACAAAGCCAACCTTTACCAATTCGGACTCAGCCCTATTGATGACGCCGAGCAAATAGCCAGTCTTGCCTGGTTCGAAGGCCGACAAAACGCCTTGTTATTGATACCCGATACCGAGCAAGGATTGAGAATCGGCGAATACATCCGGGACTTCTGGAACAAAGCCGATGCAAACCTGCTGGAAACTCAAACGTATCAAGCCAATCAGACCGACTTTTCCGAACCTATTAAAAAGCTATTGAATTTGGATGAAAGCAATCAACGCTATCAAAAAATCCGACAATTCCTACCCTCAGCCGTGTTCGTCCCGAGAATCCGACGCGATGCCGACGTCATTTTTCTGAATGCCTATGAAACGGCTGCACGTTCGATCAATCCGCAATTGCATTTTTTTCATGCCCAACACCTTCCGGTTTATGCCACGCCGCATATCTATAGCGGCCTGCCTAATCCTCAGCTGGACATGGACTTGAACACAATCACGTTTTGCGACATTCCCTGGCTATTCGACAATGTTTACCAAGGCGAATTAAGTATCAATGCCTTACGCAGCACTTGGCAACAATTCCCCAGCGTTTATTTACGCTTGATGGCTATGGGTATCGACGCCTACAATCTGGTCCCGCATCTTGGTAAACTGAGCACCGTTCAATATCATGGCGCGACAGGCAACTTGCTGCTGACAAGGGACGGCCGAATCAAAAGAAATCTGGTTTGCGCCAAATTCAATCAAGGAGTTCCTAAAGTCATCGGCTTTGTTCAAAGCGCCAATGACGACTACCAAAGCATCGCAGTTCCGAACGACGACTCGTATTAACAGACTTCATCGAGGACAGCATTTGTTAAATCCATTCAAAGCCAAACACCTGGTCAGCGGCGAATCTGCCGAGGAAAAAGCTCACCGATTTCTTATCGAGCAAGGTCTGAAACCGGTGGCTCGTAACTTTCGCTGCCGCTTGGGAGAATTGGATTTGATCATGAAAGACAGAGAAACACTGGTAATTATCGAAGTCCGCTACCGTAAATCCGACCGTTACGGCAGTGCTTTGGAAAGCGTTACCCCGCGAAAACAATCGCGCATCATTGCCGCCACACGGTTCTATTTATCACGACACCCGTCGCCTTGTCCGATACGCTTCGACGTCGTTGCCGTTTCCGGCGACGCTAATATCGATTGGATAAAAAACGCCTTTTTAACTTGACTACTTCCATCATGTTACAAGAACGAATTACCCTGCATTTCAACGAAAGCCTACAAACGCTACAAGATACTTTGACCGGTCTCGGCGAAACGATCGAATTCGCCTCACAAAAACTAGTGACGGCGATATTAAACGACAACAAAATCCTTGTCTGCGGTAACGGTGCTTGTGCCGCAAATGCCGGACAGTTTTCGGCGGCGATGCTGAACCGCTTGGAACGCGAACGCCCGGCCTTACCGGCGATTGCATTGACTGCCGATACTGCCGTTATTACCTCGATTGCCGCAGACTACCATTTCGACGACATTTTCGCCAAACAAGTCAAGGCCCTTGGCCAAAGCGAAGATATCTTGCTGGTCTTCTCCAGCAACGGCAACCCGGCCAATATTCTCAAAGCTGTTACTGCCGCTCACGACAAAAATATATCGGTGATAGCATTGACCGGACATGATGGCGGTATGCTGGCACCGATTTTAAATACCTCGGATATGGAGATCCGGGTTCCCTCCAGTAACGATAGCCGAATCCAAGAAACGCACTTATTGATTAGCCACTGCCTGTGCGACCTGATTGATCACCAAATATTCGGAAGCCTTTAACCTAGAAAAAGCGTTTCACTATGAATAATAAGGATTCGTTCGAAAATAACTTCCCTATTTTATGGAGGGTTCGGTAGCTCGATTGGCAGGTGTCGGCGGCAGGGCAGATTTTTGCTCCTGCAAAATCTGCATTCACGCCATCCATGGCGTTTGCAGATTTTTGCTCCTCGGCAATTGCTGAGTTACACGGATGTAATGAATGCAGAAAATGCAGGAGCATTTTTCTGCCCTGCATTGCCCTAATACACGCCATCCATGGCAATCAGTCGCCGCCGTCAAGCCTACCCAACCCCTAAATTCCATAGCCCATCGGCATGGTTAATAGTCTTACTAATTTAGGGGCTGTGTCCTGTCAAGCGAGCTACCGAACCCTCAACAAAGCTCATAGTTCCAGGAGGTTATTTATCACGAAATCCTAAGAAGTTAATTCAATAACTTGCTGTAGATTTGCATAGAACTTTCGCTCACCGAAAACTAAAGATTTGAAAACCACGGCCGCTACAATAAGCGGATAACACTTTAACAAATCTTAATTTCGAGGCTGATAATGGAAATCAAAACAGAACCGTTCGGCCAGACGGTAAGTTCCATGGCCAAAGACCCCTCCCATAAAAGCGAAGGGCCATTCGGGCAAAAAATATCCGAATTAGCTCAAGCTAAAAAAGCCGAAACCTCGGCTACTGAAGCCAAAACCGAATTAAACCGTTCGATCCTGCAAACTTCGCTCGATGTCAGTTTGAGCGCCGGTAACGAGCCGATGGCTCTGTTATTCAAGACCGCGCTCGAAGGCATTAATGACGCGCTCAAAGCCGATTTTGGCGACAATGCCATTCAAAAAGCTTACGAAGATGGCGTGGATATTTCTCCGGAAGCCACCGCAGGGCGCATCGTGCAAATGAGCACCGCTTTTTTCGAGCGTTATCACGCTAATCACGACGACCTCAGCATCGAAGAAGCGCTGGAGTCGTTCGTCGAACTGATCGGCCAAGGCATCGATAAAGGCTTCGGTGAAGCACGCGATATTTTGCAAGGACTTAACGTACTGGAAGGAAGCATCGCTGATAATATTGATAAAACCTATGACTTGGTCCAGAAAGGACTGAAGGCATTCGTTGAAAATTATCAGCCTGCAGAGAAGTAACGCGAATTTAGCCCGCTCAGTTTTTGTTCTACCTTACGCACTTCAAATTTCGGCAATGCCAGAGGAGGCGCATGGGTGTCCGCTAAAGGACGCCGTGAACCCAGCACCTAAATTCCATAGTTCATTGGCTATGGTTAACTATATTGGATAATTCATCCAGCACCTAAATAAACCATGATGTTGAATCATTGCCAAAGACCTATGGAATTTAGGTGCTGGATTTAGGTGCTGGGTGAATACGTCCATGTAGATACTCTGTTTAAAATCAAGTTAAAAATAGGCATTTTTCTGCTATTCAGCGATTGACGGAATTGCATAAAAACGCGTGTTATCGAATGGTTTATCATGCTTGAGCATGCCGTGAATCGCATGTAACAATTTACGCATGACCGCACAACAGGCTTGCAACGGTAATTTACCCATATCCAGGAGATGTTGGTAATACGCCTTAATATGGCGATCATGCTGCACAGCGCTCCAGACAGGCATATACAGGGCGGCGCGAATCTGGCTGTTACCGGCCTTGGATATACGCGTTTTTTTGTGGACACTCGTGCCGGAATCAAAAGCTCTTGGATCGAGCCCCGCAAACTTGACCCACTCACGGTGCGACATATCCGCAGGCAAAATCAGTAGTTCTCCCATGAGGGCAATCGCACTGGTATTGGCAATACCCTTAATGCTCGTGAACAAAACTAATGCTCGACTGAGTTCCGGATGTTTTTCGATCAATGCCAAGGCGCCAGCCGTTAACTGATCGATACGCTTATCTAATTGATCGATGGCTGCTTGTGCATCTTTTAGCACGGCTTTGGGTGTTTCAACTGTTGCGCTTAAGGCATGCAACTGATTCTTTGCTGCTGTTTTTTGATCGGTTAGCGCATTAATACGGCGTGAGAAACAACGTAAAGCGATCTTTTCATTCGAAGGACGGGACCAAGGCACAAAATCCATCCGTTCGGCATACACCGCCAGAGTATTCGCGTCCACATCATCTGTTTTACTATTGTTCATCAACACTTTAGCAAAGTTATGAGAGACCTTGGGATTGATGACCATTACCTTGACGCCGGCATCATGGAGCGCAACGGCTAAATCGAAATGATAACTGCCGGTGGCTTCCATGCACACGATAATGCCGGACAATTTGTTCAGTTTCTTGGCCATCCGGGCATGATCAGCTGGGGTATTGGAGAACTTCTGCGGATTGAAAGGTTTGCCATTTTTGCGCACCACCAAAACCAGTTCTTTAGATCCTACATCGACGCCAGCGAAGATACGGGTTTGTGTGTCAAGTGAAGCGCTGTTAATTTGTTGATCTGCCATGTTTAATTGTTATTCTGTGATAAGGAAAGTAAACTAGTCATTGGTTCCCGACCCTGCGTATGCACCTACCATCCTTGTGAATGCAGGCTCTAAGCCTCAGATACTCCGCGGTATAGGTGAATAGGGCGGGGGCCAATCTACATGACAGGCTCTGGTTTAATCCAGTCCTCAGGCTCAAGCGGCCTCCCAATGAACTCGGTAAAGCTTAAAGTATTTCCTAGCTAAAATTCATTTAAATTAATCATACAAGGCTCTATGCCAGTATCCATGATTCCCTCACCTAGGAGCTAGGTGAAGGACCGAAGACTCCAGCACATCCTTAGGCACTGCCGAAATTTGAAGTACGCAAGATATAATAACGAGAGGCACTTATGGCGACAAAAATGATCCTTTTCATCAGCGTCATCGTCCTTGCTCAATTACCATCAGTTTTTGCGCCAAGCCACCGAAACGTTCGATTTTACGCAGCACGGTTTCGTTGAAAACCTGTTGATCGGCCAGTATTTTGACCGATTTCCGGGCGCGGGTAATCGCGGTATAAAGCAATTCTTTGGTTAACACCGGATTATGTTGATCCGGAAGAGCAATAAGAATTTCGTCGAATTCCGAACCCTGGCTTTTATGGATCGTCATTGCATATACGGTTTCGCAATGCGGCAATCTAGCCGGCAAGCATTTTTTGATGCTACCGTCGGGACGTTGGAAAAACACCATCAATTTACCGTTTTGCTCGGCGTCTTTCAGACACAAACCGATATCGCCGTTATATAGTTGCAACGAGGCATCGTTTTGCGTAATCATGACCGGACGTCCATGATACCAAGTCCCGATAGGGTTGATATGACCCGTTGAAGCTAATCGGCGTTCAACTTGGCTATTAATATCGGCGACGCTATATTTTCCGGCCCGATTCGCACAGAGCACTTGAAATCGCTTAAAGACATTAAAAATTTGCTCGATATCATTTGAATTCTCGATCGCGCGTAAATAATCGAGCCGATGACCGGCAATATAGGCGATCGCATCTTGATTCAATAAGCCGATGTTTTCATTAGCCGCCTGCAATGCCGACCAAGCGGCTTCAGGGTGCTGCAAATTGACCGCTTCGGCCAGGTTTTTGATTGTCACATCAAATCGGTGCGCTTTTTTTAGCTCGACAGTATGATCCGGCAACGCTGCGGTCAAGTCTGCCAATACCGCGCCCGATTCGACCGATGCCAATTGATCCTTATCGCCGAGCAAGATCAATCGGGCGCTTGGTTTGAGTGCATCGACCAATTTACTCATCAACGCTAAATCGACCATCGAGGCTTCATCCACTACGACCAAATCGAAAGGCAGGGGTTTTTCGGCGTTATGTCGGAAATAAGGTGAAGGCGGACGAGAACCTAGCAGGCGATGCAGGGTCGTGACCGATTCGGGAAGAGATTGTTTGACAGCTTCCGAGCAAGGCAAGGCACTCTTGCTGTTACCTATCGATTCCTGCAGGCGCATTGCGGCTTTTCCGGTCGGTGCTGCAAGGGCGATGAATAACGGGCGTTGTGCCAATTCCTGCAGCAAAGCCAGAATCTTAACGATAGTTGTGGTTTTACCGGTCCCGGGACCGCCGGTAATGATGCAGAACGTTCGATTAAGCGCGGTTTTGGCTGCTTCACGCTGCCAGTCGGTTTCCGCAAGGGCGGTTGGGAAGTAGCGGTCCAATAAGGCTTCCGCGTCAACAGGGGAGACATTGAAGCGGGTCATTGCACCGATCCGGTTGACTAAGTTTTTTTCATAGGCCCAATAGCGCTGAAGATAAAGCCGATCGTCTTCAACTATTAACGGCGCGGTATCTGACCTCGATGCCAGGCCTGAAGCCATGACTGTTTCCCGGGCTTTCGCATCAATGCGGATACAGCTATGCCCTTGATTTTGCTCGAAGGAAAGACGGGCGATCAGTTTTTCGAAATTATCTTTCGCGGCACCGGTCAAGGCGCTACGGCGACTCAAAAAACGAGAAAAAGCCATATCGAGGCGGGTAAAAGTAGATTCTTCTTTCATTTGTCAGATAAATTTCGGCGCTTGTTGCCGGAAAATGAAGCCCATAGGACGCTTTAAAACATCACGAGAGAAATAGAGGGAGCCCTTATAAGGCAGTGTCTCAATAGCTTTTGGCATGGAGATATTTACCCGAATATTAATTTTGAGTTCTACGACTTAAGTTTAGCTTAATATTCCCAAGGGTAAAATCATTTTGTTGTTAAATAATAAGGCTTTACATTATGAATAAAATCATATTGGCAAGTTCTGTGTTTATGATGAGTAGTCTATTTACTCAGCCGATAAAGACAGTTGAGGCATCCGACCAGCACAAAGCTAAGTTGACTTCGGGCAAAACCGCCGGAAAACCTACAAAAGGGCGATTGGGCCGAGCCTCTTGGTACGGACCTAGATTTCACGGCAAAAAAACCGCGAGCGGACGCAAATTCGATATGTATGCGATGACTGCGGCCCATAAAACGCTGCCGTTGTTATCCTACGTGAAAGTCACCAATCCCAAAAGCCATAAATCGGTTGTCGTACAAATCACCGACCGCGGGCCTTATCATGGTAAAAGGGAACTGGACTTGTCCTATGCCGCCGCCAAGCAAGTCGGCATCCAAAAGCAAGGTGTCGGTTTTGTAGAGATTCAACCGCTGAGCCGCTCTCAAGCAATAGCCGAAATTCGCAACAATGATTCGTAATTGAAACGTATACCTTTCGCACTTCAAATTTCGGCAGTGCCAGAGGAGGCGCCTGATTGCCATGGATGGCGTGTATTAGGGCAATGGAGGGTAGAAAAATGCTCCTGCATTTTCTGCATTCATTACATCCATGTAACTCAGCAATTACCGTGGAGCAAAATATGCCCTGCCGCCGACACCTATCAATCCAGCAACCGAACCTGCTTACCGTATATTAAATATAGGGAAGTTATTTATGACCGAATCCTAAACAGCGTAGCCCGGATGGAGCGAAGCGCAATCCGGGAAGCTCGGAGCCACGCCATTCCCGTATTCCGCTACGTTGCATACGGGCTACATGCTGAATTGGCGCCCCCTAAAAGCCGAAAGCATTGCCTCTGTCTCGTTCCCAAGTTTCAGCTTGGGAATAACTACCGTCAAGCTCTGCTTGCACACACGCCAAAAATCTCCGATAAAGCCTCGATACGTCGTAAATCCGGCCTATCCCGATAAACGCCGCTCATCGGCTGTTCGGGCTGCATGCCGCGCACAAATAAATATAATACCCCGCCGAAATGCTTTTCGTAATCGTAATCGGCCAAGCGTTGCCCCAAAAAGCGGTGCAGCACCAGCGTATAAAGCCAATATTGCAATCCGTAATTATGCTCCCGCATCGCGTCCGTCAACGTTTCCGACCGATAGTCCGGCAGGCTGTTGGTTTTATAATCGATGACGTAATAACGGCCGCCGTATTCGCAAATTAAATCGATGAAACCGGTCAAATAACCGCACATTTGCTTACTGTTCAGCACTTGATAAACGGGAGAGTCCGATAAGATCGCATTGATATGTGCGGCGTTCATCGGCTGCATTGCCAGATAAAACGGCATTTCCTTCAAACATTGCCCATCGGCAATATTCATCAGTAGAAAAGCCGGATCGTCTTCGGCCAAGGGCGTTGTCACAACGGCTTGCAATAAGCGATCGATAGCTTCAGGATGCTCCGTTTGCAAGCCGTAGCGCCGACAGGTGCTATCGCGCAACTCGGCGATGTCCGGCATATCGGCCAAGCACGCGAAATCGAGATGCTCCAGCAAGTCATGCACGACGTTGCCGGTATGCGCGCCTTTCGGCAACTCCTCTTGCATGCCGACCGCCGAAAAGACCGGTTCCGCATCAAGCGAAGCCAATTCGCGGGCCTTATCTTCCGGCAATTCCGGCGCATCCTGTAGGCTTAAGGCCGAGAGTGCCGTGTAACTGCTCATTTGCCAATCGGTGCGTAGCGAACGCAACCTCGACCTTGCCGATAGTCGGGTTTCGTCGAGCCATTTTTCGTAACGGCCATTGGGCTCCGCCGGTAATTCCAATAAACAATATTCGAAAACATGCGGGGCGCGGCTGCAATAATCTTTCAGGATCGATTGTTGCGCGGCAAAATGGCAATCTTCGAAACCGAGTAGCCAAGCCAATGCCGATTGATTCGGAACGTCCTTGCTTCGAACATCGGCCCAGGCCAGATAACTGCGATATTTAGCCCGGGTCAGCGCTACATAACATACGCGCAAATCCTCGGCCAATTCTTCGTCGATCGCTTGCGCGCGGCGGCGTTCGAAATCCTCCGAGCCTAAATCGGCGACGATGCGACCTTGCTCGTGACATTGAATCAAGGGCCGGTCGGTGGAAAACCGGCTGCTGCGTTGCCAGAGGGACGGACAAAAAACAATATTATACTCGAGCCCCTTCGAGCGATGCATCGTGACAATCTTGACCGCTTCATCATCGCTTTCCAAGCGCATGCATTGCTCTTCGAGACTGACTCTGCCGCCCGCCGCATCGGTGATACGCGCGCGCAGCCAATCCAGCGTTTTTCCGATGCCTAAATGCTCGTCGACAGCGGCTTGCTGCACTAACTCGATCAGATGATGCAAGTTGGTCAAGCGGCGCTCGGCAAGACGGCTAGCCGATAGCTGCAAACGTATTTGCTCTTGGTCGAGCAAACGCTGCATCATCGCCATCAGTCCTTGGTTTTGCCAGTGCTGATAATAATTCAAAAAATGCGACAGCCAGGCATCCAAGGCCGCTTCTTGATTCAGCATGCGATATAAAGTCTGCCCATCTAATCCGAACCAGTCGAGAGTTAAGGCTTGCTTCAATAATGCTGTGTCGCCAGGATGAGCAATGGCCTGCAACAAACAAAACAAGTCGGCCGCTTCGGCGGTCGCGAATACCGATTCGGTGCTGTTCAAAACCGAAGGGACGCCGGCTTCGCGCAATGCCGCTTGATATTCCGAGGCTTGCCGGTTGGTTCTGACCAATACCGCGATATCGCCCGGCTGAACTCGCCTGCCGCTATCGCTCAAAAAGTAAGGCTCATTGAGCAATCCGACGATTTCGTTGACGACCTCGGCCTGAAGACATTCGCCGGCTTTGCCGGAACTCCAGTGGCCCTTGTCGCTTTGCGGCAGTTGCCAAAGCACCATCGGCGCCAGCGTCTCTTTTTCGAGACTTAGGGTTTTATCCGCATTGGCGGGAGCGCCTACAACCGGTTGGAATTGCAACTGTTCGAGAAAAAAGGCCCGCTCGCGGCTGAATAAGGCATTCACCGCCTCGACCAGGGGCGGCTGCGAGCGCCAGTTCGTGCCGAGGGTAAACCGATGATGCGCCTGTTGCTGTGCGGCAAGGTAGGAAAAAATATCGGCGCCCCGAAATTTATAGATCGCTTGCTTGGGATCGCCGATCAAATACAAATAATGTGCGCCTGAACCGAATAAGGTTGAAAATATCAGCCACTGATTCTGATCGGTATCCTGAAATTCGTCGATCAATGCGGCCTTGAAGCGTTGCCTCAATTCGGCGGTCAATAATGCCCCTTGATTACCTTGCAAGGCAAGGGCAAGCCGGCTAATCAAATCATCGAACGACAATATATTGAGTTGCTGCATCTGCTTGTCCAGCTCTATGCGGACATGCTCTAACAGCGCTCGACGAAAAACCAGACTGATTCGATCGATCGAGTCGGACAAGGCATCGAAAGGCGTGGTGTCGATTTTCAGTGTTGCCAGATACTCGTGTTTGCGTTGCTCGCCGGTTTGCGTTTTGGTTTTTCTAAACTTGTTACCGTTCAAGCCATCGACCAGGCCGGTTACCGTCAAACATGCAAATGCGTCGGGGCTTGGAAGCTGCAGTGTTTCCTGGTTTAGCCAGGCGCGCAACTCTTGGAGGTGATGTTCAAAAACTTCGGTATACGACGATTTGAAGAAGCCGTCACCAAAGTGGTTTAGCAGTGTTTTAGCGGCCTGATCCAAGTGGATACGCGCTTGCTCTGCCTGCTCCCGGCAAGCGGCTAATGCTTCGTTCGGATCGCGATACTCCGGAAAAATCTCGATGTCGAGCGGAATGCGATCGATGCCGGCTAATAATGCATCCGGAGTTGAGTACGTTGCTGTCAACAAAGCAACTTCCCAGGAGGCCCTTTGATAAATTTGACCACGCCAGAAATCGTCGGCACAGGCTTGCTTGACGATCGCCGCATCGGCGGTCAGTTCGGAATCGAAAAGTTGACCGCTTTCCAGCGCATGCTCCTTCAAGACCCGCTGGCAAAAACCGTGAATCGTAAACACAGCGGCCTGATCGATATCGAGCAGAGCCAACTCCAGTCTTTTTTTGATCCGATCGCGGTCGATCTCGAGCCGGTTTAGCCATTGGATAATCGCGCCGTCAATGTTTTCGGTTTTCCCGCTTACGGCCTGTTTAGCCTCATTGAGCCTGAGTCGGATCCGCTCCTTCAGCTCCTCGGTCGCGACCTTCGTAAAAGTCACTACCAACAATTCGTCGATTTTCATATCGAACTCGACGACAAAGCGCAGCGCCAGCATCGCAATCGCATAGGTTTTACCGGTACCTGCGCTGGCTTCGATTAAGTTAATGCCTTGGCGGCAATCGGTTGTTATCGGGTCGAAATGTTCGGATGGCATGAAGCTTTCAGTGAGGGATTTGGCTTGCTTGAATTTATGTATCGCTTCGCGGGTTTTCCGAGTGAGTCATCAACAATAATCGGCTATGTTTCATCAGCCTCGACCCCAGGCTTGATCGACACCGATCCAAACCGATTTGATACCGAATTGCTTCTTTAAGGTTTCGGAAAAACGTTGGGCTTCCTGCATGCTGCTAAAGCCGGGTATGGTCAATCGATACCAGGTTTTGCCGTCGACTACTACCTCATTAATGTCAACGGTAATACCTTCTTTTCTCAAACGTCCCGCTTTCTTTTCAGCGGTAGCCGCTTTTTGAAAGGCGCCAATATTAATCGAGTAATCCTGAGCTTTTGGGGCATAGCTACGCTGTCGAGTTCCCGATTTAGAATTGGCTGTCGACTTGACCGACAATTGCTTGATTTTATTTTCCAAGTTATTAAATTTATCGAACAAGATTTTTTGCTTTTCGAGCAAGTCATTTATTTTATCAGCCCTAATCACTTTAGGCTCGGTCGAGTCGAGTCGCGCCTCTTTAGCATCGCTCAATTCAGAAACTTGTTGACTCAAGCGCTTAATTTTTGCCGCCAACTCATCATAATGTTGGCGGCCTACGATTTTACCGGGCTGCTGCTGTTGTGCACTCAATCGGGACACTTGCGCTGTAAGATCGGTATTTCGATTGTTACTGATCCAAGCAAAAATCCCGGCGATCAATAACGCAATGATAGCAATACTTAGCGCGGCGATATTGAAGCTTGATGTTTTAGCCTGACTGGCCTCTAATTGCTTTCTGGTAAGTTCGTCAAATTCTGTCACCGGTTTTCTCCATTGTTGGCTAGATTATGCTGATGCAATCGACTCATCGATTTTAAATAAACTCTTTGCTATATCCATAGTAGATCAAAGTTCGGCATGGGGGGTATCCGTGTGAATACATCCTTGTAGATACTCTATGCCAGCTCGATGCTGACCTCACCCGGCGCATCTTCTGGTCCTGCCGAAATTTGAAGCGCGAAAGGTGTAAGAAGCGTTAATTTTTATAATTTGAATGGTACTATGTGGGAATAGACAGTTGAACCATTTCGTCCGTTTTTCGAGGTCATCACTATGGACAAACAAAATTCGAATAATTTCCTGCAAATATTGACCGGGTTTCTGATTCAATTACTGAAATCGCTAAAAACGATGCTGACCGAATTTTTTCGGTCATTATTCAAGGCCGAGCCGGAAAAGGAAATCAACGCGCCGGAAAAGCCTGATAAGAACGATAAATTGACACGCTATTTGTTGATCGGCCTGGGGGTGTTAATGATTTTCTCAATCTTCAATCAGGCTAACGAACTGCAAAAAGACGAACTACCCTACAACCAATTTCTCGAATTGGTTAAGAATAACAAAATCCAACGTGCCGTGGTCACCGAAAAAACGATTACCGGCCTGATCAAACCTGACAACCCGTCCGATTCTCCGCAACACTTCATGACCATTCCTCTGTGGGATGAACATCTCGCCGAGACGCTCGCCGAACATGACGTCGACTACATCGTTAGAAGCGGAGAAAGTTGGCTTGGCAATATATTATTTAATTGGATCATTCCAATGCTGATCTTAGTCGCGATCTGGTCCTGGCTGTTTCGGCGCATGGCCGGCGGAGGGGGCGCGGCCGGTCGCGGCTTTTTGAATATCGGTAATAAAATCAAGATACATCCGGAAACGCAACCGAAAATTACCTTCGACGATGTTGCCGGTAGCGAGAGCGCGAAGCAAGAATTGAAGGAGTCGATCGAATTTCTTAAAGCTCCGGAAAAAATTCAAAAGCTCGGCGGCCGCATGCCGAAAGGTGCATTGCTGGTCGGTCCTCCCGGAACCGGTAAAACCTTGCTGGCAAGGGCGGTGTCGGGCGAAGCCGGCGTGCCGTTTTTCAACATCAGCGGCTCTGAATTTATCGAACTGTTCGTCGGCGTCGGTGCCGCTCGAGTTCGCGATCTGTTCGAACAGGCCCGCCAAAAAGCGCCCTGTATTATCTTTATCGACGAACTCGATGCGATTGGCCGCTCGCGCGGCGGGCCGATGGTGATGGGCGGACATGACGAACGCGAACAAACGCTCAATCAATTGTTGACCGAAATGGATGGTTTCGATCCGTCATCGGGGGTGGTCGTATTGGCCGCGACCAATCGTCCGGAAATTCTAGACAAAGCCTTGCTGCGCGCAGGGCGCTTCGATCGGCAGATTATTGTCGACAAACCGGGTCTCGAAGATCGCATTAAAATTCTCAAACTGCATACCGCTAAAATGCAGCTTGCTTCCGATGTCGATTTGACCGTCGTGGGTAAACGCACACCGGGGCTGGTCGGGGCCGATTTGTCGAATATCGCGAACGAAGCCGCGATTCTAGCCGCGCGCGTCAATCACGACGATGTTCGTATGGAAGACTTCGAAGCGGCGATCGACCGTATTTTGGCCGGCCCCGAGAAAAAATCTCGAGCGCTGGGCCCCGAGGAAAAACGCCGCGTTGCTTACCATGAGGCAGGCCATGCATTGGTCGCGAAGCATGTGCCTACCGGTCAGCCGATTCACAAGGTGTCGATCATTCCGCGCGGCGTTTCGGCTTTGGGTTTTACGTTGCAACTTCCGGTCGAGGAAAAATTTCTGTCCACCGATGCCGAACTTAAAGATCAAATTGCGATTTTGATGGGCGGGCGCATGGCGGAAGCGATCGCATTGGGCAATGTATCGACCGGCGCACAAAACGACTTGGAAAAAGCCAGTGAAATCGCTCGGGCCATGGTGTGTTATTTGGGCATGAGCGCCAAACTCGGCGCGTTGACTTACGGCAAGCGTCAACAACTGCAATTTCTCGAAACCGAAGGGACCGAATATCGCAATTACAGCGAGGAAACCGCTAAGCTGATCGATGCCGAAGTCAAGGCGCTGATCGATGAGGGAATCGAGCGCGCGATGGACATTTTGACAGCCAAACGACATATTCTGGACCGACTCGCCGACATTCTTCAGGAACAAGAAGTGATCCACGGTGAGGATATCGACGCGCTTTTGAGTTAAGGAGAGTCAAAGCGGAAATAGGCAAAGCCAAAAGACATTTATCGGCGAAAAATACTGCTCTCCCTTTAAAAAGGGACCCAGAGCGAATTTGGAGCATCGGTGAGACGAGCTTAACCTCGATCTCATTAATAACAAGGGATGGTATTGGAGTGGACTTCTATGGCAAGAACAATAATAACAATTTTAACTTTTGGGGAGTTTTACTATGAGTATTTTAAAAGAGTTCAAGGAATTCGCGGTCAAGGGCAATGTAATCGACATGGCGGTCGGTATTATTATCGGAGCGGCATTCGGTAAAATCGTTTCGTCATTTGTCGGTGACATTATCATGCCTCCAATCGGAGTTTTGATCGGGGGCGTTGATTTTTCCGATCTGGCTGTTGTGTTAAAGGAAGCCACGGAAGGTGCGGAAGCCGTCACATTAAGTTACGGTAAATTCATTCAAACATTGATCGACTTTACTATCGTCGCTTTTGCGATTTTCATTGCGGTTAAATTTATTAACAAGCTCAAGAGGCAAGAGGCGCCAGCGCCGGAAGTTGAGCCGGAACCTTCCAAAGAAGAACAACTATTAACCGAGATTAGGGATCTGCTCAAAGAGAGAAAATAAAAACACATAAATCTTACTGATTAGTAAGCTTCTTCAGCTAAAGCCCAAAGATCAGCATATCCATAGCAGGACGGGGTTCGCAAGCCATGCGCGTCAAGCTAAAACGGCCAACCCACATCACGCTCTTTCCCAAGCTCCAGCTTGGGAAAGCCCCCCCCCGGAAGCACCCCCTTCGACAAGGCTCTCCTGAGCGCAGCCGAAGGGCTCAGGGCAAGAGCTTCCTGAGACCGACACAACCTTCGCACATTCTCAATCACCCCCGGCTCGCTTGTTCAATCTTTCTTGATTGTCGGGAAGCTAGAGCTTCCTGAACAGGTTACCCAAGCCGGAGCTTGGGTAACAGCATATTTTAGTTTTTGCGACTACGACAGGCCTCTGCTCGGACACTTGGCTTCGGTAAGCTGAAGCATCTTGCTAATCAGGTGGCGGAATGACGGAGTTTCCTTAACTTAATGGCAGTAAGCTTTTCCATCGGCTACCCACAAGGCATTGAAAACATAGTGCAAAGAAAAGTTTTGGCGCTAAGATGTACCCAGCCTTGGTTGTAACGGCTGGGTTAATTATGCTTTGGCAAATAAAAAAGGCAGTTATGTCTGTCGGGAAATGACGGCCAGAAGCGCAGAAGGGAGTCTCGAGCTAACCGAAGAATGAGCTAAAAGCTCATTTGTTACGTAACAAGAAACAATCTATCAATAATTAAGCCTATTGTTAACACAAAGGTAACTCGGTATAGTTGCTCTCAATCCCACTAATTCATACATTTTCACTAGGACATTGCGGAATGACTGATTTTCAGAAAGATATCGCGCTCGGTTTGATGTTTATCATCGGAATTTTCGGATTCATTTCCGGAGCTTTTATCGTTTCAGCAATGACATTTGCCTCAGCCGCGATGTTTAGCATCATGTTTTCCAATCGCCGTATTCGCGATTGATTCTCTCCCTCGTTACCTTTTTTACCTCGTGTGTTGTTTTGCCGGAGCTTTACGCTCCGGCTTTTTTTTGTCCTGCGAAATCTTAGCGCCTAAATTTGATCTACGATGGTTAAACCTAGAAAAAGCATTTCACCATGAAGATCATGAAGAATAGGAAGTTAATTCAATAGCTTATTACGCGTTTGTATAGAACTTTCGCTCACCAAAAAGGTTAGCGAGAAGGATTTGGTAAGTTCTTGGAATCCTTCATGAACTTCATGTGCTTCATGGTTAAACTGCCGAATTCAGGTTAAACATTCGAGCGAATGTGGTCGCGCAAAGTTTATTATTATCCGCGATATTTTATCGTTAGAATAAGTTACGTAATTTTGCTACGGGGCCACAATCATGTCGGGATTTTTCGCCACCATCAACCGTTTGAAATATATTCAACGTTGGGGGCTTAAGCGTAATTCGATCAATGAAAACGTCAAGGAACATTCATTCGATGTCTGCGTGATAGCGCATTTATTATGCACCATCAAAAACGAGCTATTCGGCGGGGCGATCGACCCCGGCGAGGTCGTTTTGGCCGCGCTTTATCACGATGCGCACGAAAGCATTACCGGAGATCTGCCGACGCCGATCAAAAAATTCAATCCAGGGATATTAAATCATTATAAGGACATCGAGTCGGTCGCCTCGCAGGCCTTAGTCGATACCTTGCCCGATGCGTTAAAAGACGATCTGTATAACTATGTCACCGAGTCCTGCGAGGAGTCGATTACCGAATTGGTCAAGGCTGCCGATACGATCAGCGCCTATGTCAAATGCGTCGAAGAGACTCGGGCCGGCAATTTCGAGTTTAAGGATGCCATGGACGACATTGAAATACGACTCAACAAGATCGATTTACCGGAGGTCGATTATTTTCGGGAACATTTCCTTCCGGCCGTGCATTTAACGGTGGATCAGCTGTATCAAGGAGAATAATGGCGGTTAGGATTTGGCCGTAAATAACTTGCCTATTTTTCGGAGGGTTCGGTTGCTCGATTGGCAGGTGTCGGCGGCAGGGAAAGCCGCCGTCAAGCCTACACGGACGTATTCACGGCGTCCTGTCAAGCGAGTTACCGAACCCTCAACAAAGCTCATAGTTCCAGGACGTTATTTATCACGAAATCCTTAGTAGGTAGCTGGTAGCAGGGATTCTATGTTTGCCCAAGCGTTTCGATATATCGCCAGAATTCGGCCTGCTGTCTAATTCCCAACACTTTTTGTGCGGCCTGTACGCCGGAGACGCTGACGCCGTATACGCCGCCCCCCGGCGAAGTCCAATGGCCGGCGAAATAGAGCCCCGGCAGCGGCGATTGATTGGGAAGGCGCGCAGGTCCCACTTGACTCGGCGACACGTCCCAGCCGTAAGCCGCGCCTTGAAAATTTTGCGTGTAGCGGCGCATCGTCGCCGGAGACCCGCCTTCGATAAACAAGACATGATCCTCGAGCCCGGGGATATACTTTCCGGCCAGTTTCAGCATCGCATCCATATAGCCCGGCTTGGCCTGTTGCCAAGAGTCCGTTGCTTGATAAGGCAGCAAGGTCGTCAGCATCAAAAGATGCTGACCTGGCGGGGCCAGATTCGGGTCGACCAGCGTCGGCGCGGTGATACTGAGCCAAGTAATCTCGCCGTTGCAGGTCGCGGCAAAATTCTTCTCATGATCGAAGTCTTGGAAACAAAACGACTCGTGAGCCAATTTCTGCGCGATGAGATCGATATCGGTCGCGATATAGACCGCGAAAATCGACAAAGAATGCCGCATTTTTTTGATGCGTTGAATATAACGCGGCGGAAAATGCTGTTCGCCGATCATATCGCAAACCGTATGCCGTATGTCGGCATTGGCGATCACGACCGGCGCGGCAAGCATTTCATTTTTTACCTCGACACCGGCAACCCTTCCGTTTTCGATCAGAATTTTATCGACTGGCGCTTTGAAGCGGATCTCGCCACCGTGCTGTGCGAGACCGTCGACCAGCGTATCTGCCAAATGCTGGAAACCGCCCTTGCAGTAATAAGCGCCGTCGACCATATAGCCAATCAACATCGTGGACCAATAGACAAATGAGACTTCCGAAGGCGGCAGGCCAAGATAAGGCCAATTGCTTGCGAAGAGCCCCAGTAATTTCGGGTTGGCGATGAACTTCCGCGCCACTTCGGCTAGGGTTGCCTTGCGGTATTTGCATAAGGCCGGTAGCAAGCGTTGCGTCTCGGCAAAATTAGTACTGGCCATGATTTCATCGGCGACGGTGATTTCTTCGGCCACCTGCAGACATAAACGGGTCAAGTCGCGCAGACCCTGCCGTTCTTCAGGAAACAGCCGTCCCAGTCGATCGCAAAATGCCTCGACCGACTGCGGCAAAGCGGTGTCCAAATCCGGATAACGGGCATGGCTGAATGGGTCTATGTTGATGAATTCGATACTGTGTTCGACATCGAGCGCCTGTAACACCTTGTAGATGATTTGTCCGCCCCGGTAACCGTCAGGGCCGCAGCCGCTGATCAAATGCACGCCGGAATCGAAACGGTATTTTTTGCGCCTGAATCCGTGCGCATAACCACCCGGCCGGTCATGGCTTTCGAGTACCAACACCGACTTACCGGATTTCGCGAGCAAGCCGGCCGCAGTCAAGCCGCCGATGCCGCTACCGATCACGATGACATCATAGTCCGTCACGATGCTGTCGAATCCAAAATTGTATGTTTATTTTTTACCATGAATCTAAATTCGGCAGTTTTACCATGAAGCACATGAAGTTCATGAAGGATTTCAAGAAATTACCTACCTTCTCGCTAACCTTTTTGGTGAGCGAAAGTTCTATATAAACGCGTAATAATTTATTGAATTAACTTCCTATTCTTCATGATCTTCATGGTGAAATGCTTTTTCTAGGATGAAGAACATGAAGAAATTGAAGAGTTTGGTTTGTTCGGCAAAGAATATGTCATAAAACAAAACTTCTAAGCCCTTGCTTCAAAAGCTTGACATTAAAGTTGATTAAAAAACCTTGTTTGATATTCATCAATTTCATATAAGTCAAAAGCTGCGCTTCATGAATACTTTTCAATTGATCTACGCTCTTTAATTCCAAAATGATTTGATTTTCAATCAATAGGTCCAATTTATAACCACAATCCAAATGAATCCCTTTGTATTGAACTGGCAAAGGATACTCCGTTTTGAACTCAATCTGATTGATATTGAGTTCGTGAGCAAGGCAATTTAGATAAGTTGATTCCAACAAGCCAGGGCCAAGAGTTCTATGAACTTCGATTGCACAGCCAATGACTTTAGTCGACACATCACTAAATTCTCTTCCCTTCATTATCTTCATACCCTTCATGGTGATGAAAAAATGATAAATGAAGGCTTTCATGATGCGAATAGCTCCAGTTTTTCGAACAAAATCGGCGGCGATTCGTAGCACATTTCGCCGCCGGAGATCTCGACCGCGACTTGGTAGGTATAGCCGCGCGTCAAGCGCGCGCCGGTTTGTTTGTCGAGAATCAGATAATTGATTTTCATGCGGTTTTCCCATTCGGTCAATTCGGCATGCACGATGATTTTTTGACCGAACTTCGCCGGTTTCGCATAGCGGACGCGCACGTCGACGACCGGCCAGGCATAGCCGGATTCGCGCATTTGCATATAGCCGTAATCGATCTTATCGAGCAGTGCGCAGCGGGCGATTTCGAAATATTTCAGATAATGGCCGTGCCAGACGATTTCCATCAGGTCGACATCGAAAAACGGCACTTCGATTTCGACTTCGCAGGAGACGATGGCCTTAGTCATACAGAACCCAATGCCGGTCGCGGATCAATTGCAGACAGAGGCGCAATTCCCGTTCCAATGCTCGGTCGGCTTCGAGAAAACCGATCTCGGCCCTCACTTGTTGCAGCGTATGCTTGAGACCGGCGCTCAAACCCGGCCGTCCCCCACGCAATTCGACGCCCTGGATGACGGCGATCAAAACGGCCGCAGCGACCTGCTCGGTCAATTCGATGATGCGCACGCAGTCACGCGCGGCAATCGTGCCCATGCTGACCTTGTCCTGATTGTGGCATTCGGTCGAACGCGAAAACACGCTGGCCGGCATCGTCAGCTTCAAGGCCTCAGCGGTCCAGGCCGACACGGCGATCTGGACCGCTTTGAAACCGTGATTTAGCATCGCCTCGTCGCCTCTCGCGCCGGACAGATTGGCCGGCAAACCGTGGTTGAACTTGGTGTCCATCAACTGCGCCATTTGCCGGTCCATCAGGTCGGCCAGATTCGCGACCGCCGTTTTTAAGCTGTCCATCGCGAACGCGATATGACCGCCGTAAAAATGTCCGCCGTGCAAGACATGCTCGCCTTCGGCGTCGATAATCGGGTTGTCGTTCGCGCTGTTCAATTCGTTTTCGATAAATTGCCTTAGCCACGGCAGCGCGTCTTCCAAGACGCCGATCACATGCGGCGCGCAGCGTAGCGAATAGCGGTCCTGCAGGCGCGTATCGTTGCGTGGCGTCTGTTCGGTGACATGCAAGTCGTCTCGAATACGCGCCGCGACCTTGATTTGCCCGGCATGCGGCTTGACCGAGAACAGCTTTTCGTCGAAATGATAGGCGTTGCCGTTCAGCGCGACCGACGCCAGCGCGGTGATGCGCGTGCATAATTGCGACAAATAGGCCGCGCGTTGAAATGCCAGGCAGGCCACCGCCGTCATCGCCGCCGTACCGTTCATGATCGCGAGGCCTTCCTTCGGTTTCAGCGTCAACGGAGCGATGCCCAATGTCGCCAGCACTTTCGCGGCTTCCTGCTTCTCGCCGCGAAAGATTACTTCGCGCTCACCGGCCAGAACCGCCGCTAGATAAGACAATGGCGTCAAGTCGCCGCTGGCGCCGACCGAACCTTCCTGCGGAATCAACGGCAGCACATCGTGTTTCAGTAATTCGGCGATCTGTTGCAGCAAGCGGTAACGTACGCCGGAAAAACCCCGTGCAAGGCTGTTCAAACGCACCGCCATGATCGCGCGGGTTTGTTGTTCGTCGAAATGCGCGCCGAGACCGCAGCCGTGGAAGGTATAAAGATGCCGCGACAAGTCGAAGGTCTTGTCCAGCGGGATCGACACAGTGCAAGAGTCTCCGTATCCGGTCGTGACGCCGTAGACGAAGCCTTCTTCGCGCAGCAGCGTTTCGATGAATTCGGCGCCCTTGTCGATGCGCGCGACGAAGGCCGGCTCATCGCTCAATTCGACCCGATGCGAGCGATCCGCAAGCGCAGTAATATCTTCGATCGTCAAGTCTTGTCCGTCGACGATTACGGTCCGTTTAGTCATTAGCGGCTAGCAAAAAGATCAATTAAATCAATTGATAAGTCGGGAAATAGATAAGATGATGCCGACTTATCGGCAAACATGGCCTTGAGCCGATACTGCCCTGCAGCATCGAGAACAAACTGGTGAATCGCTTGTTGTTCCGGGTAAACCAACCAATATTCTTGTACGCCGCATTCTTGATAAAGCTGATATTTGATTTGCATCTCCCGCTTGGAATTGCCTGGAGAAAGAATTTCGATAATCCAATCCGGCGCGCCGTTGCAGCCTTGTTTATCCAAAATTTCAGGATTACAAATGACGCATAAATCCGGTTGTACGACGGTAAAAATTTCCTGACTACTCAGCACGGATTTATTTCTATCGTATAAACGCACGTCGAAAGGTGCCGGAAAAATTTCGCATCGCTTATTTTTCAAATGGAGGTCGATGCCGACCAGTAGTTTTCTTTCAATACGTTGGTGCCGGACGCTCGGCGCGGGCGACATCAACATGACCTTGCCTTTGATCAATTCAATGGTTTCTTTGATTTGCCAGGTTAAATAATCGGCATAGCTATAGGTTTGCTCAGGGTCGAGTTGCGACAAATCGGTGATTTTAGGCATGATATTTAGCTTTGTATAATTGTAGCCGGGGGCGAAGTGCTAAGAGCATGACATCCTATCATATTGCCCCTTAGCCATTTCCATCCAGCCAAAAATCGTAAAAATTGAACCACTGTAGCGGTTCCAGCAGACAATAGTGCTGCAAGCGGTCGGCATAGTCCTGAGCATAACGCCCGGTACGCTCGTCGCGAAGTTTTCTCGGTAGATTCAGGCCGTCGCTGAAATGATCGAAATAAATCGCTTGCTTGCCCTGACGCTTCAAGCAAAACAAGGTATAGACCGGACATTTCAGCAGCGACGCCAAGATATACGGCCCTTGCGGAAACAGTGCCGTTGCGCCCAAAAAGCGCGCTTTGGCGATACGCCCTTGCCCTGTGACCGGAATTCTGTCGGCGGCGATCACGACCAGTTCGCCGGCTTCGATTTTGTCTTGCAGCAGCATTGCGGTCGCGGCGTTCATTTCAGTGACTTGAATCAGATTCATACGCCCGGATTCGGCATAACGGTTCAGCAGCGCATTGAATTTTTCGGCATGCTTGGTATGCACCAACACATTAACCGTGACGTTTTTGCGCAGCTTGGCGATGACTCGGCACACCTCCATGTTGCCCAGGTGCGAACCCAGGATCAAAACGCCTTGGCCGTGTTCGAGATGGCTGACGATGGCGTCTCGGCCGTGGTATTCGACATCATCCAACGAGATCGCGCCGCTCCAGGCCGCCAGTTTATCGATGATCGCATTCGCGAAAGCGATGAAATGTAAATAACTACCGTAGCGTCCGCCTCGTATCGTGTCTGCGGGCAGAAGGGCCGATACGCGCCGCAAATAATCGATGCTGGCAGTACGCGCTTTATCGTTGAGCAGCCAGTAATAACTGACCACCGGATACAAAAACACTTGCAGCACACGGCGTCCGAATAACAGATAGACCTTGAGCAGCAGCTGCATGCCCCAGATGACGCCGCGTTCCTCCATGTTGGCCCAATGTTTCATCGCCAATGCCTCATCAACAGGCGCGGCAGACGGATGAGCATGCCGAAGAACAATTGCGCATGCTTTCGCGAAATCAATAGGTTGTCGCGCAGCATGTCGAAATGCGAAACGCCGTCCAGCGGATACTGCACGTCCGTATCGATATTGACTACATCGACGCCCTGCCAATAAAGGCGCACGGCGATTTCGATGTCGAAGTCCATGCGCAGGCCCATGCGGGTCGATTTCAGCAAGGGTTCGACCGCCGCGAGTGGATAGCAGCGAAAACCGCACATGCCGTCGGCGATCGAAAGCGACAGCGTGTTGATCCAAATCCACAGGTTCGTGAATTGACGCCCGTACAAGCGCCCCTTAGGCACGGTGTCATCGAAACGAGGTTTGCCGAGAATCAGCCGGTTTGGGTGTCGTTCGGCCGCCTTAAGCAGACGTTCGATGTCCTCGAGCCGGTGTTGTCCGTCGGCATCGACCTGCAGCGCATGGCTAAAGCCATCGGAAATCGCCAGGCGCAAACCGTCGATGACCGCCGCGCCTTTGCCGCCGTTTTCTGGGCGTTCGAATAATACGACCCAATCCTGTTCACGTTCGGCCAATTGCTTCAACACCGAAGTGCAGGACGGCGTGCTGCCGTCGTTGATCAGATAGCAAGGCAGGCCGTAGGGTTTCAATTGTTCGACAACCATACCGACCGCGTCTTCGTGATTGTAAACCGGGACAATGACGCAAACTTTCATGAGCGTGCTCCGTATACCATACGGCCGGAACTGTGTGATTCGCTGATCGAACTCAGATCGAAATAGAGCTTGCCGCTTTCGGTTCGCCATTCCAGCGTCATCTTGATCAAGGCATCCGGTAGAATGATTTTTTTGAATTTAACCGCTTCCATTGTCAGAAAAGGTTGTTCGATCGAAAAAAACAGTTTGCCGTAATGTTCCGCCCAAGCCAATTGCGTCACGCCCGGCAGAATCGGCATGCCGGGGAAATGGCCGTCGAAATAGACCAGTTCGGGTTGAATGCGAAATTCCAGTACGGCGCGGTTGATCGCGATTCGGCAGTATAGCAATTGAGGATAGCGGGCCGAGTCCAACGAGAACAATTGCCGAAGTAAAGCATGATCAATTTTGCCTTGTCGTGTCATCGGCAAGGCGTCGAAGAACAACCATTTGCGCGGCAATACCACCGATTCGAAAGCCCGTTGCAATTGCCGCCGCAATGACTTGAATATAGCCGCTCGGCCTTGCTGGCGTAGAGCCTCCAAGCCGCTTTCGGTCAACACGATAGCGGCCGCAATACGGTCCCGCCTGTTGCTAAGGAGCAAACAGTGCGCTTGCTCGACCCAATCGGATTGAGTCAAGGCGTTTTCCAATGCATCCAACGACAAGCGTTTTTCCTCCACCTTGACGATGCGGTCGATCCGGCCCAGCAAGCTAAAGCGTCCGTCGTCGTGCAACACAATCCGGTCATCCATCGGGTAGGCGCTTGCGTCTGGCAAGTACGGCGATGTCAGCAAACAGCGGCCATTTTCGCTCCGGCTTAGTTCGATTCCGGCAAAGGGGGTCCATCGCGGATCTTGAACGGAGCAGCGCCACGCAATGCCGCCGGTTTCGGAACTGCCGTAGACTTCGATGACCCGCTGTCCGCAGTGCCGCTCGATTTGCGCTGCGGCGTCCGGCGGTAACGGCCCGCCCGAACTGAAAATAGCGCTGAACTCGGCTAATTGATCCCATGCGGTCAGCTCATCGAGTCTTTTCAATTGCGCGGGGCTCGCGGCCCAATAGGCGGGTTGGCCTGCCAAGGCTTTCAACATCGGCTCGGGACTCAAAAATAGCTGGCTATGAAAACAGCGCCCCGACGCCAGCGGCCATAGCAGCCTGAACAACAATCCGTAAATATGCTGATGACTGACGGTCGCGGCCGCCGCCGACTCTCCCAACAGTCGGCCCCACTGGGCTTCCAAGGCATCGATCTCGCGTTGCAATTGCAGCAAGGTCTTGACGATGACCTTAGGTCTGCCGTTCGAACCGGAGGTAAAAAGCGTCAATTGCGTATCGGCCGGGCTCAGTGCATGCCATTCGATGTTTGCTTCGGAAGGGCTCGGCAATGGCGATTCGCGCCCTTGCCAGGCACCGATCAACACGTAGCCTTGCTCGGCCAGCTCGTCGGCGGTCGCTGGGCAGTTATTGCCGGGAATGATGACTTTTTTGTCTGAATGCCACAAGGCAAACAGCAGCACCGCGAATAAATAGGCATCTTCATGATAGAGAGCATAGTAAGCCTGCGTCCGGCATTGTAATGCCGAGGCGGCGGCCGCGACATCGGCGCAAAAGCGTCTCCGGTCCAATATTTGACCTGCATGCACGGCGAGAGTCCGTTCGGGATGCGCGGGTAATGCGCAGCGGCTCAGCGGAGTCGGTTCAGCGCACATGACCCTGCGTCCTGATTCGCACCCAATATTCGATCGCCATCAATAATCCCATCAACACATAAGCCAGCAGGCCATTATACAGGCTCCAGCAGGTAAAACTGCACCAGACCGCGGTCGCGGCGGCAATGAGGCCGTTCAGCAAAAAAAACACGCACCAGACTTGGGTAACCCTTCTGGTGTATAGCACGCCTTGCGGAGGCAAATCGGGATGTTGAAGACGCGCCAATCGTTCGATCATCGGCGGCGGAAAATACAGGCTCGAAGCAAACACCAATAGCAAGCTCAGATTCATTAAGGCGGGATAAAACCGTAGCGTGATCTCGTCATTATTCCAGACAGCCACGCCGCAAAACAGTAACGCGGCGATGATTAAGACTTGATTGGCCGCGCCGTTAGTCCGGCCGCAAACCAGGCGCACGAGCAACAACGCGGCCAAGGCCATGGCAATCTGCCAGGGCTGCACCGATTGAATGCCGTAATAAACGGCCAGCGGATATAACAGCATCAAGACACCGATGGCGCCGTTAAGCCATTTGCGCATCAGCTATGGATCAGTTTATCGACGGCTTCGACGACATCGCCTACGGTGCGTGCGTTCTTAAAATCTTCCGGCTTCACGGCCTTGCCGGTCAATTCCTTGAGTTTGACGATCATGTCGACCGCATCGATACTGTCGAAATCGAGGTCTTCATAAAGACGGGCTTCCGGCGTCACATCGTCCGCGTCTATCTCGAACATCTCCTGCATGATGTCCCTGATCATTTGCAGAATGTCATCGCGATTGTTCATGCTGCCCTCTGCTCGGAATCAATGAATTCAGCCAGCGCGGCGACTGAGGCGAAAATATTTACCACGTCGTCTTTTTCCGAATCGATCCGGATATTGTATTTTTTTCGGATCGCGAGGCCCAGTTCCAAGGCGTCGATCGAATCCAGCCCCAAACCGTCGTTAAACAAGGCTTCGTGACTATCGATATCGTCAACGCCGATATCCTCCAAATCGAGCGACTCGATAATCAATTTTTTTAATTCATTTTCCAAACTGCTCATACATTTCTCTAAAAATTATATCAATAGCGGTCGCCGCTGAAATTCAGGCTTCGCTTAGTCGGAACGTTTTTCCCAACTCCAATTCCGGCGCGGCGTGCAGAAGGTCAGCCGAGTCTGCGGCTCGGTCAAAAAGCGAATAAAGGCCGGCAATTGTACCGGTTGTTCGCCGTCATTTCCGGTTGATGCTGAAGAAAACATTGTCAGCGCTTGTCCCGCGCCGCCTTTTGCAATCAACAATGCCAACGCGCAGCTAGTATCCGAAAACAAGCAATAAGGGGAAGACGGATAAAAGGCTGGCAACGGTTCGTCGTAAAACACCAGCAACACCTGTTCCGCGCCTTCGTGAAGCAAACCTAATCCTTCAATAAATGCCGGCGCCATGCCTTCCTCGCCGGGGGCGAGCACGGTACATTGCAGCTTGTTTTTCCAGGCCATCGAAAATAAACCGGCAATGGCATTGTGAACCGACAGGCTAAACCCGGTCGGTGAAATTTCTTCGCCGGCCTCGAGCATTTCCATCATCGCCAAGGATTTGGTCAATTCGCCGTGAGCGGAACTGAATACCGCAGGCACCACAACGTCTTCGTCAAGACATTGATCAACGGCACAGAATACGGTCTTGGCCAGCGGTGTCAAGCGCCTTTTCAGCATCGGCGGAACGTTGGCAAGCCATTGGGCGGGATTGGCCGGTTGGAGAGGCAAAGGCGGCCAAACCGACCATTTGGCTAAGATAAAATCCGATTGCATTCGAGCTGTCTTTAGAGTCACTCGATATTTTGAATTTGTTCGCGCATTTGTTCAATCAAGACTTTCAAATCTATCGCAATGCCGGTCATGTCCTTGTCGGCGGACTTAGAGCCCAAGGTATTGGCTTCGCGGTTCATTTCCTGCATTAGAAAATCCAGCCTGCGGCCGACCGGCTCTTGGTCTTTTAGGGTTCGTAACACCTCGGTGACATGGGTTTCGAGACGATCTAACTCTTCTTCGACATCCAGTTTTTGGGTCAAAAAAACCAATTCCTGTTCCAGTCGGTCGAAATCGGGTTCAATCACTAAATCGTGAATTCGAAGTTTCAGTTTTTCCCGCAGATGTGTCAATACTTCGGGCATTCTGCTGCGCGCTGCAACGACTAATTCGCGCATCTTTTGACAACGTTCATCGATAAGGCTTGCTAATTGCTCGCCTTCCCGATTTCTGACCTCGAGCATTTGATCGAGAGTTCGGTCGACTAAATCAAAAATGCCTTGGCCAAGAACTGCGTTATCTGTGCCGATTTCCTGTTGAATACCCGGGTAAGTCAAAATGTCGAGAGCCGAAAAAGTTCGATGCTCGGGCATTAGCGATTCGATAGTGCGGGCTGCGTTTAAAAGAGCTTCAACAGCCTGTAGATCGACGTTAAAGTTTTGCGGAAGCTTTTTATAATTTAATGCGCATTCGACTTTACCGCGTTTGATTTTTGCGGCAATGGCGCTACGTATCGGCGCTTCGGCAAAGCGGAGACGCTCGGGTAGTTTGACAGTGATGTCGCAATAACGATGATTAACCGAACGTAGTTCGCAAAGAACGGTTAAATTTTCGATAACTGCCTCATCTCCGGCAAATGCCGTCATACTTCTGATCATTTTTCACCTATAATTGTCGTGTTTTTACACGAATTAACCCAATGATGCGACTCAGTGGCTGAATACTACGATCCGGATAACTATCCTAAGCAATGGAATTATCTTCAATCCGGCACCATTATAGACGACTATATGATCGAGCGGGAATTGGCGCGCGGCGGATTTAGTTCCGTTTACTTGGCCCGCAGGCGACTGGATCAGGTTCAAGTCGCGATCAAGGAGTATCTACCTAGAAAACTAGCCCATAGAACTTGGAACAATCAAGTCGTGGCTAACAGCGAGGAAACCAAAGCGTTGTTCAAGCGAGGTAGGGCGCTATTTTTCGAAGAAGCGATGGTATTGGCGAAGTTAAAACACCCGAATATTGTTGAAGTCATCAATTTTTTTCAAGAAAATTCGACAGTGTATATGGTGATGACTTACGACTACGGGCTTACGTTGGAAAAAATCCTGCAAAAAAGATTGCTGGAAATAAGCGAGGAGTTTTTAGTACAAGTATTCGTTGCACTATTAGATGGCGTTGGGTTTATTCATCAACATAATCTCGTTCATCTGGACATCAAGCCGGCCAATATTTTAATTCGCCCCGGAAACGATCCTGTATTGCTCGATTTCGGCGCGATTCAAACTTTTCCTAATCCGGCTCGACACAAACAAAGCAAAGTACTGACCAACGGGTTTTCTCCGGTCGAACAATATTTGAGCAATAAACCGCTAGGGCCTTGGACCGATCTTTATGCGATCGGCGCGAGCATGCGGGCCTGCCTCGACTATAAATCGCCGCCTCAAGCAACCGAGCGCGCTCAGAATGACTCGCTGATCCCTGCGGTGAAGGCTCACAAAAAAAAATATTCACAAAAACTGTTGGCGGCTATCGATTGGGCGATGGCGGTTAAGCCGTCCGATCGCCCGCAATCTGTGGCCGATTATCTAAAAGAGTTGACTGCTAATTGAATGCTCAAAAGCCCTCTTTAAATGAAAGCTTTCGGTTATACTATCGCGTTATTTAATCATGAGTGACACTATGAGACCAAGCGGACGCAACCCCGAGCAATTGAGAGAAATTAAATTTACCTGCGGGTACACCAAGCATGCGGAAGGTTCTGTGCTGGTAGAATTTGGCGACACGCGTGTGTTATGCACGGCCAGTGTCGAAACTAACGTGCCGCGATTTCTCAAAGGTAAGGGCGAAGGCTGGATTACCGCCGAATACGGGATGTTGCCGAGATCGACACACGACCGAATGGGGCGTGAAGCGAGTCGCGGCAAACAAGGCGGACGTACTCAGGAAATTCAACGCTTGATCGGTCGCTCGCTGAGAGCCGCGGTCGATATGAAGGCGCTGGGTGAAAATACCATTACGATCGATTGCGATGTGCTACAAGCCGATGGCGGAACGCGAACGGCATCGATTACCGGCGGTTTCGTTGCCTTGTCATTGGCGGTGCAGAAAATGCTCGCTAAAAAGCAAATCAAGAAAAACCCGCTGCACGGACAAGTCGCATCGGTATCGGTCGGTATTTTCAAAGGCGTTCCGGTTTTGGACTTGGATTATGCCGAAGACAGCAATGCCGAGACCGACATGAATGTCGTCATGAATGACGCTTCGGCATTCATTGAAGTACAAGGTACTGCCGAAGGCCACGCGTTCCGTAAGGACGAGCTTGATGCGATGCTGAGCTTGGCCGAGCATGGCATCAAACAATTGTTGGAAAAACAAGCCGAAGCTCTGGAAAACTTTTAAATGTTATCGAATCCTTCCCAGCCGGTCGTTCTGGCCAGCGGTAATCCCGGTAAGATCCGGGAAATTCAGGCGATTTTGGCCGGCCATCCGATTGTGCCGCAGTCGCAATTTCAAATCGAGGAAGCCGATGAAACCGGCAAGACCTTCGTCGAAAACGCGCTCTTGAAAGCCCGTAATGCGGCATTTCATTCGGGACTGCCTGCAATCGCCGACGATTCCGGGTTGGCGGTGGATTATTTGCACGGCGCTCCGGGAGTGATCTCTGCGCGTTATGCGGGTTCGAATGCCAGCGATCAAGATAATGTCGATAAGTTGTTGAAGGAATTGGCCGGCGTGCCGTTCGAACAGCGAACCGCGCGCTTCATCTGCGTGATCGTGTTCATCGAGCATGCCGAAGATCCTTGTCCCGTCATCGCGCAAGGGATTTGGGAAGGCCGTATCTTGGATGAACCGGTCGGAGACAAGGGTTTCGGTTACGATCCTGTATTTTGGGTGCCCGAGTATGAATGCGCTTCGGCGCAGTTGGCGCCTGAAGTCAAAAATGCGATCAGTCATAGGGGCAAGGCGTTAAGCATTTTGGCATCGGCTCTTTAACCTAAAAAAGCATTTCACCATGAAGATAATGAGGAATATGAAGTTAGTTCAATAACTTGGCATACGTTTGTATAGAGTTTTCGCTCACCAAAAAGGTTAGCAAGAATGTTTGGGTAATTTATTGAAATCCTTCATGAACTTCATGTGTTTCATGGTTAAACTGCCGAATTTAGCACCCTATACCTGGCGCTTAATAGCATATGAAGCCTAGCGCTATCCGCCAGCATCGACGACGACAACCTGCGCGAATCCTCCGCCGGGTGTACGGAAATTGGTCGTTTGGCCTTGATACAGTCTTGCGCTGACTAACTGCACTTGACCGTTGTAAACATAATTACGCAAGTCCAATTTAAACCCCATCACAGCGTCATCGACTTCCAAGTGCCTTTCGCTTGGCGCTACCCATCGTTGCGCGACATAATCGCCTTGCAAGATTTCCCCAAATACTCGCCGAGTGAGTTTATCGCCGCGATAAGCCGCCTTACTGCCGTAGCCTTTGGCCGGTTTGAAAAATAAACGCTTCCGGTCGGCCCAAAGTTTTTCCGCTTCCTGCTCTCGCACAACGACGGTTTGTGCGATTCCGGATAATAAAATCTCGCGAGTGGCGGCATCCACGCCGATTTCTTTTAAAACCGCAGTGTCGGTCAGCACGGCCAAATTGCGCTTGTCGGCATACAATGCGTGATTTCTGGGATAAGGCGTCACGACCACGACATTGCCTAAATAGGCATTGCGCAATGCTTGCGAGGCTATATCTTCCAAACCGAAATCAGTCAGACGGTTATAAACGAGGTCGATGTGAAGCTCTCGATATAACAGCTTGCCGTTGCTGAAGGCCAACTCCGACGGATCGCAAATTACCGCTTCGATACCGTGCCGCTCGAAGAGCTTTTCGAATAGTAAAAACTCCGGATACATATATTGCTCAGCCGGTTTTGCATCGACGATGGCGACTGTGCGCAGTGCTTGCTCGCCCCGCTCCTGCCGCCATTCTTCGAGGAACATATCGATGAAAACTTGCTCGAGCGATTGTTTTAATTCCATCCCGGGCAATTGACCCGGACGCCTGTCGCCTGCCTGCTCGCAACAAGCGATTTGGGCGCGCGCCAGGATCGCATTGACCAAGGCGCCGCCGGCATTCGTATTGACTTCGATTAATTGCGGTCCGCTGGGCCCGATATGAAAATCATAACCTAAAAAAACGCCCCGGACTTTCGGCGTAAAAAGGGCGGTTTCAGGCGCATAAGCCAATACCCGCTGTTGATAAGCCGGTAAATCGATGACTTTTTCCAGTGCCGCGATAATTTCCCATTGCCGCCGTAAGCAGGATTCATCGACGAATACGGCCGATTCTGCGAATAAATAAGGACGCTCTTCGGTGAGCATGCGGAATAGATTGAGATCGTTAAGAGCCAGCAATTCATCGCGCAAAGCATGGCGGTCGAGCGACACGCAGCGGCATTCGCTATTTAATAATTCGACTTTTTTGGCGCATGCCGGATCGTTACAAGAAGTCATGAATGCGTTTTGAGACTAATACAGGGAAAATAGGAAAGGAGATTAGTTTAACTCAGAAATATCGGAACGTCAGGAACAAAGCATTTCTACCTGTCGTAGATCGAAATTCGGCGCCTGGGTGTCCGCTAAAGGACGCCGTGAACCCAGCACCTAAATCCAGCACCTAAATTCCATAGGCCTTTGGCAATGATTTAAAATCATGGCTTATTTAGGTGCTGGGTGAATACGTCCATGTAGGCTCTATGCCAGCTCCATGCTGGCAAAGCCTTTGCGAGCGCCATGGATGGCGTGAATGTCGATTTTGCAGGAGCAAAAATCGACCTAGCACCCCGGCGCCTCCTTAGGCAATGCCGAAATTTCAAGTGCGAAAGGTATATAATGAGTTTTGATCAAGCCAACGCATTAGGAGATGTTACGATGAAAATACCTACCCTATTTACCTCGTTGTTTTTATTGGCACTGAATACTTCCTCGGCATTTGCGGCCGATCTCGACCGTGCGCAAATCGAACAATTGCTAAGCACGGCCACAAAAGAGAAACCGGCCGATTTGCGCCGGAAGGACTTACGCGGTGTCGACTTATCAGGCTTGGATTTTCGCCATGCCGATTTATGGGGCGCCGATTTGAGAAAGGCCGACTTTAGCAAGAGTAATTTGTCCGGTTTGGTATTGGATTTGACCGTGATGACCGGCATCAATTTATCCGGCGCCGATCTTTCGAATAGCAGCGTGTTCGGCGTCAGTTTAGTCAAAGCCAATTTGAGCAAGGCTAATCTAAGAGGCAGTCGCTTCATTGCCGTGATGGACGGTGCTAATTTAAAGGGAGCCGATTTGAGAGACGCCAATTGGGGCGCGGATATGAAAAATCAGCCGATGGGTTTGATGCGCGCAAATTTAAAAGGCGCCGATTTAACCGGAGCCAATTTGGCTGGGGCTAATTTGAGTCGGGCCATGTTGCGTTTGGCCAAATTGAACGGCGCCAATCTGCAAAACGCTAATTTAATGGTCGCCGACATGGCTGGTGCAGACCTCTCCGGTGCCGATTTATCGGGCGCCGATCTTTCCCAAGCCAAACTGCTGGATGCCGATTTTTCACAAGCCAACCTTGCCGGCACGAAATTTCATGGCATAAAAGATAAGGCCGAGCTCAAGGGTTTGGGAAATAGTAAAAACTTAGATCAGGCGATTTTCGATTAAGTCGTTCGCTCGAGTATTTTAATGCATTTTATATCGCGTAGGTCGGGTTAGCGGAGCGTAACCCGACAGGGAACCCAGCGACCTGTCGGGTTACGGCTGTCGCCTAACCCGACCTACGCGCTCTGCGCGATAATAATTTACCCGTTCCAAAATAATAATATTTAATCGATCCAAGGCGAAAACGCATGAAATTTAAAGGCAGTCCCGTATTCACGCATCAACAAAACGATAAAATCGGTGTTTTGATTACCAATCTCGGTACGCCGAAAGCACCAACCGCGAAGGAATTGCGCGTTTATCTTAAGGAGTTCTTGTCCGACCCGCGTGTCGTCGAGGTTCCTCGATTCATCTGGTGGTTCGTCTTGAATTTCATCATTCTGCGAATTCGCCCCCGGCGTTCGGCAAAATCCTACAAATCGGTATGGACCGAAAAAGGATCGCCGTTGATGTTTCATACCCGGCATCAAGCCGAAGCCTTGCAAAAAAATCTACAGGCGGATTGGGGCGACGATCTGGTGCTCGATTTCGCGATGCGCTACGGTACTCCGTCGATCGCATCGGTATTGGATAGACTATTGCAACAAGGCGTCCGAAAATTATTGGTGCTACCGCTATACCCGCAATATTCGGCGTCGACGACCGCCTCGACTTTCGATGCCTTGGCGGATCAATTTAAAAAGCGCCGCTGGCTGCCGGAATTGCGCTTCATCACTCACTATCATGATTTCGACCCGTTCATTCAAGCAGCTGCCGAGCATATCCGGCATCATTGGCATGCGCATGGCCGTGCCGATAAATTGATTTTTTCTTATCACGGCATTCCGCTGCGCTACCTACATAACGGCGATCCATATCACTGCGAGTGCTACAAAACGTCTCGATTGATCGCCGAAGCGCTAAAGCTAGCTCCAGACGAATACATGACGACGTTTCAGTCTCGTTTCGGTCGGGAGGAATGGCTTAAGCCTTATACCGACGAGACGCTGAAAGCCTTGCCAGGACAAGGCTACAAGTCGGTACAAATATTTTGCCCGGGATTTGCCGCCGATTGTCTCGAAACGATCGAAGAAATCGGCGTCGAAAACCGTGCTTATTTTTTAAGCAGCGGCGGCGACCGTTATGAATACATCGATGCGCTCAACGCCGCCCCCGGACATATCGACGCGCTAGGTCAATTGATTCGGCAAAACCTGCAAGGCTGGGAAGTCGAAAACGATACAGGGAAGCGCGACCGTTTGGCGAAAGCGTTGGGGGCGAAGGTTTAGAGAGGTGGTAAGCAGTGAACAGTGCAATGATGAGACAATTCAACAACTTGTCAAGCCCTAATTTCCTCTTTCCTCTTTCCTCTTTCCTCTTTCCTCTTTCCTCTTTCCTCTTTCCTCTTTCCTCTTTCTGCTTACCGCTCACCGCTAAAAAGTTCCTCAACAAAAAATTTCGGGAGTTTTTCCTATAGGTAAAAGAAACATCGCTCACTAAAATGGCTTCTCTTAAAAAAGTGGCTTATGAGTGGTAACGCAATGTCTTTAATTTCTATAATAAAAATCGAATCTAATCAGAATACGATGGGTAGCGGGCAGGGCCAAGTAGCACCTTTCCGCATGAGTTTAATGACGGTCGCAGTGTTGGCCGCCGTGAATGCTAATGCCGCTAAAGTGGATGACCGACCACCGGCCGTAAAATTACCTCCTCTGGAAATCATCGGTGAGGAACCTTCGCAATTAGCGCATATTCCTGGCTCCGGTTTTGTCATCGATAAAACGACACTCGACCGGCAAGGCCCATTGTCGACGAAAGATGCCATGCGCACCATTCCGGGTATTCACATCGTTGACGAAGACGTGTTGGGACGGCGGTTTAATTTAGGCATACGAGGGTTGGATCCAAGGCGATCGGTTCGCACGCAATTATTGGAAGATGGCGCGCCGATACAATTGGCGCCTTACAGCGACCCGAGCAATCACTACATTCCAACAAATAAACGTATCGACCGTATCGAAGTTTTGAAGGGTTCCGGGCAAATCATGTACGGACCGCAAACCGTTGGCGGCGCAGTCAATTTTGTCAGTGCGCCTATTCCGGAGGAATTCGGCGGGTCGATTTCGGCGGCCGGCGGCAATAACGGCTATTACGATACCCATTTAAGATTGGGCGGTACGCTCGAAAATGTCGGCTTGTCCTTGGATTATATTCGGCAAGAATCGGACGGCAATCGTAGCGGCCAGCATCAAGAAGTGGACGATTTGGCACTCAAAGCCTTAATTAAAATCGATGACCGTCAACGCCTCATGCTAAAAGGGATATTGACCCATGAAGATGCGGATATGGGTGAGGCCGGCATAACCAGCGAAATGTACCGCCGCAGTCAACGAACCAACTACTTACGTAACGATAGCTTCGAGGTGCGTCGTTATGCAGGGCAAGCGCTCTATGAATTCGATATTTCCGATACGATGCAGTTCAGTACCAATATCTACGGCAACCATATGTTCCGGGAGTCGATTCGGCAGGCTAACGATTCCTCGCAAATGAATAACTGTGCTAATCGACGCGAACCGATTTCCACCGATGTAGCCCCAACATGCGGGAATGAACAGCGGCCCAGGACCTACAATGTGTTTGGCATAGAACCCAAGCTGGTGTTCATGCATGACGCATTCGGCGTACAGAGCGAAACCACGCTGGGTATACGCGGGCATTTTGAATGGGCCGACCGCGAACGCTATGTCGGTAATGCCGGGCCGAGAGATACCACTCAAGGCAGGGGAGACAACAATCACGGACGGAATCGCTACCAAGACAATTCATTAGAAACCCAAGCCTTATCGTTTTTCGCTCAAAACCGCTTTTTTCTCGGCGACTTTACCGTGACGCCGGGAGTTCGCGTCGAGCATTATCATCAAGACAATATCAACAATATTGACAAAGCCACGGAAAACCTAGTCCGAACGGAAGCATTACCGGGCGTCGGCGTGACCTATAACGGCATAGATAACACTACGCTATTCGCCGGCGTTCATAGAGGTTTTGCGCCAGGCAGAATCGGTGATTTTGTCGACCCGACGAAAAACATCTTAAGCCAAGTAGAACCCGAATTAAGTCTGAATTACGAAGCCGGTGTTCGAACCTCACCCACGCCGGGCGTCAATCTTGAAATGACTTATTTCAGAATCGATTTTGAAAACCAAATTGTGGAAGACATAACGGTCCCCGATACTCGGTTTATCAACGTCGGCGAAACAGTACACCAAGGGGTGGAAACCGGTTTTCGTTTGGACTCCAATCAACTATTCGGTACCGATTATAATTATTATTTAACAACGTCTTACACCTATCTCGATGCTTATTTCGCTAGCACCGAAACCAGAGCCGGAATCGTTAAAGATAATCGATTACCGTATACCCCGGAGCATTTAATCAACGCCAATGTCGGTGTCGAAACGCCTTGGGGCCTGGATATTCGTTTTGGCATTCAAAGTGTCAGTCAGCAATATGTCGACATTGAAAATACCCGAGAAGAGGATGCGAGTGGACAAGAAGGCATTATTCCCGGCTATACGGTTTTCAATGTCTCGGCTAATTATCAAGTCGTCAAAAACGTCAATGTGTTTATGAACGGTTATAATCTGAGCGACAAAAAATACATAGCCAGCCGTGTCGACGGTATCCATCCGGGGCAGGGTTTCCAAATGATGGGCGGTGTTAAATGGACTTTCTGATAATGATTCTTTAAAGTTGCGGCAGCTAAGATTGGCTGTGTAAGATAAAGACGGTCGAAAAGATCGCCTAACTAATGCCGAAAACATGCCTCGTTCTCACCGCTCTAGCGTGAGAATGTATACCGATCTTACCTAAGCAGCCAAGGTATGGGTTCTCACGGAGGACCGTGGGAACCAGAAATAGGAAATACTTTCATATTTTTGTTCCCTTCAACCGATGTCCCCCGGGCTCGAAAGGGCTTGTCGGCATCGGCAATGAATGCCCTTATTAACTTTTCACTGAGGCTTATCATCATGAATCATAAATATAAAACTCTTTTTTTGAGCTCCTTACTGGGTTTATTCGGCACGGTCGCTGTAGCTCAAGACAATACGGCCTTCGACGCCTGTCGCAAAGCGGTCGGCGAAGTGACGCAAGACTCGATTGTCAAAATGAAGTTGAAAAACAAAAAAGGCGTCGAATATTACAAGATCAAAGCAAAATCCGCTGACGGCGCTAAATGGGAATTTAAATGCGATAAAACCGGCAATATTTTCGAAAAAGAACAAGAATTACCGAGCGCCGATCATCCGGCTTTTGCAGCTTTAAAAAAGATCGACGAAGCACAGGCCCGAAAAATAGCGCTTGAAGCCTATCCGGGGACGATCAGCGAAGTGGAATATGAAATCAACACCGACGGCTTTGCGGTCTATGAATTTGAAATAAAAATGGCGGATGGACGCGAAATGGAGGTCGAAGTCGACGCCGGAACCGGTAAAATCATCAAGGCCGAGGAAGATTGACTTATATAGATAGCTCCAGGGCGCCAAGCAATGAATGAAAAGCAATATCGCGCTGGGGCGCGGAGAAATGATATAGTGTTCGCACATCAAATTTCGGTTTTTTAAAACCCTCACCCCAGCCCGCTCCCACTGTGGGCGAGGGAGTCGAATGCCGAAATTTCATGTGCGATAGGTATAACAAACGTTCGCAATGCAGCTTTCAATGAGTGACAACCACTATAAAGCGAAAACATTCCGCAGCAGCGTAGCCCGGATGAAGCGCAGCGCAATCCGGGAAGTTAGAATCCACGCCATTCCCGTATTTCGCTAGGCTGTATATGGACTACGTGCTTTAACACCAAATGCGGCACCCTAAGTTGGAGCTTGAGAAAGATCGGACATCAAACGGGCATTGCAAACGAGACGCTCGCGCTCCTGCTTTCTTTTATCTTTCCGCCCCTGCGCGATCAATTAGTATCAACGTGTTTTTTCAGTAAATAAGACAACAACGGCGGCGTCATCAGTGTAGTGATGATCACCATTAACACGATTACCGAAAAGACTTCGGCAGGTAAGATGCCGGCGGTGTGACCGGCCATAGCAAATACCAAGCCGACCTCGCCGCGCGGCACCATGCCAATGCCAACGACCATTTTTTTTGCGGCGCCTGCCCCCAAGCCCGCAACCAGTTTACCGCCGACCGCGACTACGGTCAAAATCAAAGCCGTCAATAATGTTTGGCTATCGAACAACGTATCGAGTTTTACGCTCATGCCGGTCAACACGAAGAAAATCGGCGTGAAAAAGTGATATAGCGGATTCATCAAATCCTCGACATGCTTTTCGGCATGCATGTCGACAACTTTCATGACATTGTCTCTAATTTCACCAGTTTCGTGTTGCACGCAAGCTTTTAAATCGGTGACGATTTCAGGATCATGGAAAAATCGAAAATGCACTTGATCAAGCACTAAGCCGGCAGCAAATGCACCGATAATCGGCGAAAGTCCGGCAACGTGGGCGAAATAAGCGAAACATAAGCAAAAAGTCACTGCCAAGCCGAATTTCATGCCGACGCCGGAACTGATTTTTGACAGCGCATGCCCGATCGGTGCCGCTGTATAGTGACCGAGAATCACAGCACCGAATAAAAACAGGAAGGACTCGCCGAAAATGCCGGCAATTTCGCCCGAGCTGATGCTGCCGACCGTACCGATCGCCATGACGATCGAAAACGCGATCAAGGCCAAGACATCGTCGAATACCGCCGCACCCAAAATAATTTTGGCTTCCTGAGAGTCGAGCAGCTTCATGTCTCGAAAAATACTCGCTGCGATAGCCACCGACGTTGCCGTCAGAGCGCCGCCGATCATCAAATAAACATGACGTTCAAGCCCCGGCATCAGCAAAGGGCCCGCGACGAAGGCGCCCAAAACAAACGGAACGACAACACCGATCAACGCTACCAGCAAAGCGCGGGGACCGACTTTCATCATCTCGCTGATATTGGATTCCAAGCCGATTTGAAACAAGAGAATGACCACACCTAGCTCGGCGAAAAATAAGATATGTTGATCGAGCTTTACCGCTTCGAAAAAATCGATGCCGATGAGCCCCAAATTACCGAGCACAAGACCTAAAAGCAATTCACCCAAAATTGCCGGCTGACCGACTTTTTCAATTAGGCTGCAGGTTTTTGCGCCTATTAGTAAGATAGCAATGAATAAAAAACTGCGGGCATCGATTGGGTCGCTGCCGTCGATCGACGGCGATGCGCCAAAAGCCGGGCCAGCAACCAGTACAAAAACGGTAAAAAGCCAAAACCATTGTCGATTCATTCGCGCATCTCCTAATTTAGGTGATTTTATTTTTAAACCTTATGCCCATAACGCTTAATAGAGTCAAATAATTGAATAGAATAGTTGTATTGCTTTTTGATTAACGTTTTAACCTAAATTCGGCAGCTTAACCATGTAACACATGAATTTAATGAATTCTTTCAACGGCTTGTCCTAAATTTTTGAATAACCTTTTAGGGAAGCGGAAGTGATTTGCATAGGTAGAACAAGCCATTGAATTAACTTCTTATTCTTCATGATCTTCATGGTGAAATGCTTTTTCTAGGTTTAACCAAGTGATGTGCGCGAGTGGCGTGCGCTAAAAAACCGATAATGTGACCGTGCGAAGTACAAATTATTTTAAGTTGTCGTTTAGATTACGATTTTAAGACGAGGGCGAATATTGACCTTTGTTAACTTGAAAGCTCATAGTAAGTTCAGTCTGCTATGCTAATGCCCATCGATTTGGGATTAACTCGTTTTTGATCGAAAAACCTTCTAAGAATAAAAGGTGTGAGTATGTCCATCTATCGAAGATCGCCCCATTGGCGACATTATTGCCAGGCCCCCTCCGCGCGTTCTAAAGTTGTAAGTTTTTGATTATTGAGAGAATGGTGGCTTATGTTGAGTCAGTTCAGACACGGAGCGGCACTGAATATCGATTACGTAACAGTATGTTCGACGATTAACGTCGCTGTTTTATTGGGAGCTTGATTTACAATGTTTACTTGACAAACTGAAGAGATACCTCAGGATTTATTCTTTTTTATCGCCAGCTGTTGGCAGAATCAGCAATAAGAACTCATAACAATCAGTAATTACTGCTAAAATGACGCCGTTTTATTTAATGATTAACTAAATAAGAAGACTATGCGCCTTAAATTACTTGCCTCCGGGCCTCATGCTTTTACAACAGTAGGCTTGTTATGTACAGTCCTGTTGAGCGGCTGCGCCGCGACTCCCGCTAACCCAGACGATCCGTGGGAGGGCTGGAATCGTAGCGTACATTCCTTTAATGAAGATCTCGATCATTACATCATGAAGCCAATCGCCAAGGGCTATGATTACGTGACTCCTGAGCCGGTCAGTCAAGGGATCACTAATTTCTTTAGCAATATCGACGATATTGGCGTAATTCTCAACGATATCTTCCAATTGAAATTGGCTCAGGCCGGGAAAGATACCGGTCGTTTTTTTCTTAATTCAACCTTAGGCTTGGGAGGCTTTTTCGACGTAGCAAGCGAAGTCGATTTGCCCAAGAATATTGAAGATTTTGATCAGACTCTTGGCTATTGGGGGGTTCCAACCGGCCCATATTTGGTGTTGCCGCTCATCGGCCCCGGTTCTCCGCGAGGCGTAGTCGGTCTGGTTGGAGACGCTCTCATGGACCCTTTAACTTATACGATGTTTGCCGGAGCAGCGGTTAGCGCAGCAAGTACTGCCGCCAATGCGGTAGAGGGTGTTGATAAGCGTGCTGGTTTGTTGTCATCGGAGAAGATTTTAGATGAAGCCGCGGTCGATCGTTACGAATTCATCAAGACCGCTTATTTCCAGCGTCGTGAATATTTGATTAATGACGGAGTCATGTCGCCGGACGTTCATGATGATTTGTTCGATGATCTGGATGGCTACTTTGACGATGAAGACACGAGTCATCACTTGCAATTGGATAGTCCCGCCGATCAATAATAATAGCGCGACAGTCGGATAAAAGTCACTTGCTACTCCCTTTTGATTGAAAACCGTCTAAGAATAAAAAGGCATGGGATATGTCTATCGGGGACCGCCGTAAACCCAGCACCTAAATTATCCTAGGTAGTTAGTCATAGCCAATGAACTATGGAATTTAGGTGCTGGGTAAACCCATCCATGGGAGCTTGGCGGCAGCTCCCTGCTGCCGACATCCTCGCTAGCCACACCCCATACCTTCATAAAGTTAACCATTTTTTGAGTATAAAGGGAGTAGAACAATCCTGCGGCTTTGAGATTCTGCCGTTTTAACAGCGGCCTGGGCAACAAAATGGGTAGATTCCATTCTATCAACTCAAGCCTCGCACAACTCACTCGCAATCATCTCCGCCTGTTTCAACACGGTTTCGGTCGCCAAGAGTTGCATATCCGGCGGATAACCGTATTGCCGCAAAAGCCGTTTGACGATCACTTTTAATTTAGCACGGACACTTTCCTTGATCGTCCAGTCAATCGACGCGTTTTCCTTCACTTTTTGCGTCAATACGACTGCGAGTTCCCGCAGCTTGTCATGTTGCATCAATTCTTTAGCGCTCTCATTGTTGGCCACGGCGGTATAAAACGCATATTCAAAATCGCTCAAGCCCAGTTGTTTGGCTTCACTATCGGACGCGACAATTTCCTTGCTGATTTTAATCAGCTCATCCATCACTTCGGCAGCGGTCAGGATTTTGTTCTGGTATTTCTTGATGGCCGCTTCCAGCATCTCCATCAAGGATCTGCTTTGTACCAGGTTCTTTTTCGCCCTCGTTTTCAACTCGTCATTGAGCAGCTTTTTCAAAACTTCCAACGCGACGTTTTTATGCTCCATGCCTTTGAGTTCGAGCAAGAATTCTTCGGACAGGATGGAAATATCGGGTTTCTTGATGCCGGCCGCATCGAATACATCAATGACTTGTTCGGAGATTAAGGCCTTGTCGATGACTTGCCGGATCGTGGTTTCGATTTCCTCATCGGTTTTTCCGGAGCCGGTGCCGTCAAACTTGGCCAGCCGCGCTTTGACCGCCTGAAAGAACGCCACTTCATCCTTGGCTGCCATCGCCTGTTCATGCGGAATGGCAATGGCGAAGGCTTGCGAGAGCGCCGTCACTTCATTGATATATCGCTTTTTGCCGTCTTTCAGCCCCAAAATATGCTCTTCGGCGGCCAGAATAATGGAGAGTTTCTGACGGGTATCCGCCGCGAAATAATCCTCGTAGGCAAAGTCGTGGTACATGGCGGAAACGACTTCGAGCTTTTCCAGCATCAGATACACGGCCTGCTCTTGGGCCAAAGTCGGATCGCCTCTGCCGCCCGAATCCGAATAAAACGATAGAGCTTCTTTCAGGTCCGAAGCGATACCCAAATAATCGACGATCAAGCCGCCCGGTTTGTCGAGATAGACGCGGTTGACTCGTGCAATCGCTTGCATCAGATTATGGCCTTTCATCGGCTTGTCGATATACAGCGTATGCAAGGAGGGCGCATCGAAGCCGGTCAGCCACATATCGCGAACGATAACGAGCTTGAGTTCATCATTGTTATCCTTCATCCGTTCGGCCAAGGCTTTGCGTTGTTGCTTGGTGGTGTGATGTTTGGCCAGCTCGGAACCGTCCGACGAGGCCGCCGTCATCACGACTTTGATCACGCCTTTGTTCGGATCGCCCGAATGCCATTCCGGTTTGAGTTTGATGATTTCATCGTACAGGGCCACCGCGATTCGGCGAGACATCGTGACAATCATGCCTTTGCCGTCAAAGACCTCCTGCCGGGCTTCAAAATGAGTGACGATATCTTTAGCGATATTCTTGACCCGCTCATGGCTGCCGATCAGGGCTTCGACTTGTGTCCATTTGGCCTTGGCTTTCTGGGTGTCGGTCAGGTCTTCTTGATCCAGTTCCTTATCGAGTTCGCCAATCAGTTTTTTGCCTTCGGCACTCAAGCCGACTTTAGCTAACCGGCTCTCATAGAAAATTCGCACCGTGGCGCCATCTTCGACCGCTTGGGCAATATCGTAAATATCCACGTAATTGCCGAATACGGCGGGCGTGTTGACATCGGTTTTTTCAATCGGCGTGCCGGTAAAGCCGAGATAAGTGGCATTCGGCAAGGCATCGCGTAGGTATTTGGCAAAACCGTACACGACTTTTTTGCCGATGACATTGCCGTTCTCGTCTTTTTCATCGACCGTTTTGGCTTGAAAACCGTATTGAGTCCGGTGCGCTTCATCGGCAATCACCACGATATTGCGCCGGTCGGAGAGCTGTTCGTAAACATTGCCCTCTTCCGGCTGGAATTTTTGGATCGTGGAAAAAATCACACCGCCGGAACCGACCCGCAACAGGTCTTTAAGTTGTTGCCGGTCTTCGACTTGCTTGGGCTCCTGCCTCAATAATTGGGCGGAAGCGGCAAAGGTATCGAACAATTGATCATCGAGATCGTTGCGGTCGGTAATCACTAATACAGTCGGATTATCCAAGGCCAGCACGATCTTGCCGGTGTAAAACACCATCGACAGCGATTTGCCGGAACCTTGCGTATGCCAGACCACACCGGCTTTTTGATCGCCTTTCGGTTGTTGTCTGACATCCGGTAAACCGTAACTCGCCGGCGGTTCAGTGAGCGTCATTGCTGAGTCAAAACCCGCTGCGCGTAGCGTCGAAGCAATGGCGGCATTGACCGCGTAATACTGATGATAGGCGGCGCGAGTTTCTTAACCGTGCTGATGCTGATCACGCCGGTTTTTGGATCTTCTTTCTTGGCTTTCTCGAATACGATGAAATGCCGAACCAAATCCAACAGCGTGGCTTTGTTCAACATGCCGTTAATCAGGGTTTCCAGTTGACTGACCAAATGCGAGGCTTCGGTTTTGCCATCGACGGATTTCCACGCCATGAATCGGCTAAACCCGGCCGATAAAGACCCGGCTTTGGCCTCCAGCCCATCGGAGATCACCAAAATGGCGTTGGTGGTAAACAAGCTTGGAATAGTGTGCTTGTAAGTGTCGAGTTGCTTATAGGCCGATTTAATCGTGGCGTTTTCATCGGTGGCGTTTTTCAGCTCGATGACCACGAGCGGCAAGCCGTTGACGAACAACACCAGATCGGGGCGTTTGTTCTGGTTGTTCTCAATCACCGTGAACTGATTGGCCACCACGAATTCATTGTTTTCCGGGTTGGCAAAATCAATCAGCCAGACCAGATCGCCGCGATCCTGTCCGTCTTGGTTATAACTGACTTTCACGCCTTCGGTCAGCATTCGGTGGAAGGCTTCATTATTGGCCAATAAGTCGGGCGAATGGATGCGCTCAACGTCTTTCAGTGCTTCTTGCAAGGCATGGCGCGGCACAGACGGATTGATGCGCAGCACGGCAGACCAGAGGCGGTCTTTCAGGATGACTTCGTCATAGCGGCTGCGTTCCGGATTGTTGCCGTCGGGGGAAATGTCAGGCGCATAAACATAGTGATAGCCAAGCTGTTCAAATAGCTTGATAGCGAAGTCTTCAATCGCGCTTTCGGTGAGTTGGGGCATGGCGTGTATTTGTGACCAGGGAGCGTTAAATAATCCGCCGGAGTGATGATTTCAAATGGTGTTTGTGTTCTCAATACCAACAAATCCTCATCGCCGGTAACTAAAAAATCAGCCTGTCCATTAAAAGCTAATTCCAAAAATATTTGGTCTTTATTATCTCTGCATTTTGGCAAATGGTTTTTATTGGCTTCTGAAATCGTCACTGTTTCGGTATAAGGCAAGTAATGAGAAGCCAATATGTCTACTTGCTCGACATTTAACTTGAATTTTGGATAGACTAAAACCCGTAAAAATTCGGTACGGGTTTCCTCACAAATCAACGGCGTTATATTTTCTTGTCGCCAATGTTGGACCAAAACCGACAGCTTGCCGCGAAATAACAAGGCTGAAATAATCGTGTTGGTATCAAAAACAACCCTCATTTTTCCCGCGCCCAATGAATCGCGTCGCTTATATCGGTTTCACTGATATTTTGCGCGGCGACATGGTCGCGGATGGCGTCCAGTTCGTCATTTTCATCATCTGCCAAAATCAATACTTCGATTTTTTGCCCTTTTTTTAACGCTAATGGGCGTTTTAAGGTGATATGCTGCAAGTCCTCTAGCGTGATTATTTCTTTGTAGGCATACATTAGTTTTCCTCAAAAGGCATGGGTAGTTAAGAATTGTAGTTTACCCTGACTTCACTGCTCATAAACTTGAGGAGGATGTGTCGCCAAGTCTTCAATCGCGGATTCGGTCAGTTGGGTCATCCATTTTTACCATTGATTAAATTGATAATGACCTTGACGATGGTATCTTTTTCTTCCGGCTTGCTTTCGGCGATCAGCAAAGTAAAGGCAACCAAGGCGTTATCGGCAATGCGTTTTTCGCCGTCTTGGTTGTACAGATAATCGTGTCGCTGTAAAAACCAGGCAAAAATCGCCGCCGCGATGCGTTTATTGCCGTCGCTGAAAGAATGGTTTTTGACGATGAAATACAACAGATTCGCCGCTTTTTCCTCGATGCTCGGGTACAGTTCTTCACCGCCGAAGGTTTGATAAATCGTGGACAGAGAACTTTTGAACGAGTCGTCCTTTTCGTTACCGAACAATTGACCCAGCCCTTCCTGTTGTCGCCATAGCCGGATTTGAGCGATGGCTTCGGCATAGCGAATCGGCGTCTGCGTGGCTTTTTGCGTACCCGCGATGACCAAGCGTTGATGGTCGTAATCATCCAGCACCGTCAAGGCGTGGCTGTATTGTTCCAGAATCGTCAGAATGCCTTGCGATTCGTTAGCCGACAGTGACTTGTTATGCACCAAGCGCGACGATAACGCGATGGCGCGTTGCAAATCGGCAAGTTTTTCCTGGCTGGCACGCAGTTTTTGTTCGTTCAGGGCGTAGCCTTGCAGCAGGTATTGCTTCAGGATAGTGTTGGCCCAGATGCGGAATTGGGTGCCGCGTTGTGATTTAACCCGATAACCCACTGAGATGATCACGTCGAGGTTATATTGATTGACTTCATATGTTTTGCCATCGGATGCAGTTGTCCGGAATTTCCGGACAACTGCAATTTCTTGTAACTCGCCTTCCTTGAAAATATTACGGATATGTTCGGAAATGGTGCGCTTGTTTTTGTCGAATAATTCGCACATTTGCGCTTGACTGAGCCAAACGGTGTCTTGTTCCAAGTGGACATCAATGCGAATACTGCCGTCTTCATTTTGATAGATGGCGATTTGTTGGGGCGGGTTCGTTAAAGTCATGCGGTGATTCTCAGGGTCGATAGCTCATAATGAGCCGCGTAGCAACGGCCAGTAAGCGTTTATCGCGTGTCCATAAGGTTGCGTTAAGCGCCAATTTTGCAGCGGCTAACAAATGCACATCGACAAAACCGATGCCTAAACCAAACAAGGCATTCGCTTCGATAAACCGGTTGATTTCCTCACCAAACGCAACCGGCGCTTGCGGCAAGTTATCCAACAGCCCTAAAAGGGTATGCCGTTGCGGTAAATTATCTAACGCGAGTTCGCCCCGGACAAACGGATGGCCTAACACTTGACCGTTTTCCAATAAACCGACTAACGCCGGTTCTTTTTTGCGTAAGTGGTCGATCCATACCGAGGTATCCACTAAGACCGGCATTGTTACAACTCGGATTGCCGGCGCGGGATGGGCTGCAAATCGGGGGCAATACCGCCCAGGCTGGCTAGGCACTTGGCGCTCTCGCGTTCAATCAGGGCCTTCAAGGCTTCTTTGATGAGGCTGGATTTTTCTTTAAGGTTGGTTAAGGCTTGGGCTTTTTCGAGTAATTCATCATCTAAAACAACCGTGGTGCGCATAATGTCCTCCGTACTATGTCATCGAATGATGCGCTTTTTTGTGCAGTTAGGTAATTTTACTCGCACTTCACCGTTTATCCGTCTGGGGAGGGAGGGTATTTTCGTTTATGCCGCTTCAGCTTCATTTTGTTTAGCGTAGCTATACAGAGTTTTAGGCTCTATATCAACCATTGCATTGTTAAACTCTAAACAACCCCATTCAGAGTCAATATGTGCCGTCTTAATCTCCTCTTGATTGACATGGCTGGCAATTAAATTACTCAAATCAACCCGTTTTTGTTCGCCATTTTCAAAATCCAAAACAAACCAATAATCGTGCAGATGCGTAAAATTAACTAATTTCATCATTACTCCAAAGGTTCTACTTTATGAAAGTTTTGACTATCCCACATTTCAATCAATTCGTCTTGATGAATTTCTGTCCATTCCCGAACGAGTTGACGGCATTTTTTGGGAATATGCCCCTCGATGATATTGAGGTTCATTCATTCCATGACCGCCTCATAATCTCCGTATTTGATATGAATAGGCCGTGGCGGATGCTCCTTATCAATCAAGTACATCCGAATAATAATCCCATAAAACGGCAAATTTCAGGCATAGTATTGTCTACGGTACATTTTGTTGTTTCTGATAGTTCTCATACGGTCACCCGAACTTCACCGCTCATCAGCTTGGGTAGCAGGGTGTCGCGGAGTTTTTCGAGGGTGTGGATTTGAACAATATTTTGTTTAATTTTATTTATTGAAGGCATAACCAAATTATTAAACTCGTGTAACTTCATATCATCCGGCACGGCCATAGGATACTGACTTAGAGTTTCCCAATTCGTCCTTGGCATTCGTGTCCCGCCCGATCCAAGGTTTGCATACTCAACAACATCACTCTGATAGAAAGCAAATAAACAATAAGAAAAGTAGTCTGTCTTTTTGGGTCGTATTACCAAAATGTCTGTTGAACACACACCACCATAAGGTGCAAAACAGACTTTGTGAAAATACGGGCGCAGCTTTCCAAAAAGAATGTCATTTTCAGAAAATCGAAACTTATTGCTTGTGACATCACTTGTATTGCCCGATTGAATAAGGGCGATGTTTCGGCGGTCGATATGTTCCAATCCGACGTATTTTGTTTCTGAATCTATGTCGCTTGGCTTTACGCCGTTTTTGGGATTTACTGCGAAGTGGCCGAGAGTGCCATCTTCCCAATCCTCCCCCGCCTCCTCAACAAACCACTGCCGGAACAGCGATTCAGCCATGGCTTCGAGGGTCTTGTTCTGGCGGTGCAGCAGGTCGATTTTGTCGTCCAGGCTGGACAGCATGGCGGCAATGGCTTTTTGTTCGATAAGGGCAGGCGCAGGTACTTCTATTTCTTTTAACGAAGTTAACGGATTGCTAATTGACGGAACCCCGACTTGCGATTCATATTTTAGAATTTGATACTGCCCAAAGTCTGACTTGAAGAAATAAAACAAGAAGTCGCTGTCGATCAAATCTGAATTTACAGTCAACTTCATTCCAGACTGAGAAATTACATAACGAGGATATTTACCATAAGGTATTAATCCAACTTGCCCGATGGTTCCTCTATGGGTAAAGACTAGATCACCTGCTTTGCAATTACTTCCTAGCAATTCATCAGCTTTTTCCTCAGTTAAATATACGAAATCGCCATCAACATACTTTGCAAAGTTGAGGTTTGTTCCTCTAATCACTGGTACGCCAAACGCGACGAAATTTTCAGCCTTAATATTAGAGCCAAATGGCCCCATGGCAATCGCGCGATTATCTTCACTTTTAATGTCAGAAATTTTCCTTAAACCCCACTCTTTTGGAATACTTCCAAAATCGGTTTCCTGCCACTCACTCATAGCTGCACCCTCCCCAACATCTCAATCGCCCGCATCTGCATCTTTGAAAACGCAAACCACTTCTTGCCCAAATCCTTGAGCGATGCGCCGATGTGGCAGATGTCGTCGTCGATGATCAGGAAACGGTCGTGGGCGAGCTTGAATTCCTGCACCTCAATAGCCGGGTATTGCGCGTTGAATTTGGCGATGTCCTGGGCAAGCTGACGGCTGATGTTTTTGGTCAGCAGTTGCACGCTCACCCCGGCCTTGCGCTTGGCGAGCAGCAGTAAGACGCTTTCATCCAGATAGTTGTCGATGAGGATAATCCGTTGCTTGGCGGAGCGGATCAAATCGCAGACAAAGGCGTAGGCATCAAAAATTTGACCATCGAAGAAAATGCCTTGCTCGGGCTTGACGCTTTTGTCCTCCAGCGCTCGGAAAATCTGTTCAAATTTTTGCTCCGTTTCCGCTTTATGTTCTATTTGTCGCTTTTCAACCGTATCCAAACGCTGAAAAATCTGAGCGTTTGCCAGTAAGAATCTGCGCGTAATGACAAAAGCCCGCATAATATGAATATTCACTTCAATGGCTCTATCACTGGTTAGCACAGATGAAATAGCCGCAACTCCCTGCTCGGTAAAAACATAAGGCAGCGAACCGCCAAGGTGTTGTTTTGAAGGTATCGCATTTTGCGATACCATGAACTCAACCTCTTCTCCAGTGAGCTGAAACATAAAATCGGATGGAAAGCGTTTGATGTTTCTTTTTACCTGTTCTCTCAGCCTGATAGGTTTTACCTCGTAAAAAGTGGCCAAATCCTTATCCAACATGACTTGAACGCCGCGAACCGTGTAGATGCGATTTTTTATTTCCTCAATTTTTATGAGTTCATATTCGCTCATGTCAATTGCGCCCTTTGCAGATGCTCCAATATCAGTGGGGTTGGTCATACTTTCACCTTTGCCAAATTCTCGGCGATGGCTTGATTCAGCGCCGCTTCTTCCACTAACTGCGCTTCAAACTCGGCTTTCAATGCGGTAAAGCGTTCTTTGAAATCGAAATCGTCGGCTTCATCGGGCAGACCGACATACCGACCGGGGGTTAAGACGTAATCCAGTTCCTTGACGCGCTCAATCGGCGTGGAAGCGCAAAAACCCTTGATGTCTTCATAGCTGCCTTCGCCGGTGCGCCAAGCGTGGTAGGTATCGGCGATCTTTTGAATGTCTTCGTGCGAGAGTTCCCGGGTGCGGCGATTGATTAGGTGCCCCATGTTGCGGGCATCGATGAACAAAATTTCGGATTTACGCGGGTGGCCGTTGTTCCTTGCGCGATTCATGAACCACAGCGCCGCCGGTATTTGCGTATTCAAAAACAGCTTGGCGGGCAGGTTGACGATGCAGTCGATCAGATTGCCTTGTTCAATCAGCGCTTTTCTTATCTCGCCTTCGCCGCTGGTTTTACTGGTTAGCGCACCTTTGGCCAGAACGATCCCCGCTTTGCCGGTCGGCGATAGGTGATAAACAAAATGCTGGAGCCAGGCGAAATTGGCGTTACCGGCAGGCGGCGTACCGAATTGCCAGCGCCCATCGTTACGCAGCAAATCGCCGCTCCAATCGCTGTCATTAAACGGCGGATTGGCGATGATGAAATCGGCTTTCAGGTCTTTATGAGCATCGTTTAAGAACGAGCCTTCGTTGTTCCATTTGACTTGCGAGCTATCAATGCCGCGTATCGCCAGATTCATCTTGGCCAGCCGCCAAGTGGTTTGGTTGCTTTCCTGCCCGTAAATCGAAATGTCGTTGATCTTGCCCTGATGTTCTTCGACAAACTTTTCCGATTGCACAAACATGCCGCCCGAGCCGCAACACGGATCGAGTACCCGGCCTTTATACGGTTCGAGCATTTTGACCAATAATTCAACGATACTGCGCGGCGTGTAGAACTGGCCGCCTTGCTTGCCTTCAGCCAAGGCAAATTCACCGAGAAAATACTCGAACACATGCCCCAAGACATCGGCGCTCCGGGCTTTGGCGTCGCCCAGCGCGATATTGCCGACCAGATCGATCAAGCCGCCCAAATTGGTCGGATCGAGGTTTTGCCGGGCATAGACTTTCGGCAATACGCCTTTTAATGATGGGTTTTCTTTTTCGATGGCATCCATCGCAGCATCGATGAATTTACCAATATCCGGTTGCTTGGCCTTGGCCAGCAAGAACGACCAACGGGCTTCGGGCGGTACAAAAAAGACGTTTTCGGCTTGGTATTCGTCCTTGTCTTCGGGATCGGCACCGGCATATTCGCCTTTGCCGGCTTGAAGTTTGGCGAAATGCTCTTCGAACGAATCCGAAATATATTTGAGAAAGATCAGTCCGAGAACGACGTGTTTATATTCGGCGGCATCAATGTTCTTGCGGAGTTTATCAGCCGTTTTCCAAAGTTGTTTTTCTAACGGTTCTCGTTTGGTTTCTTTTGTTTTTTTTGCCATGTCATTCCGTGCATGATTAAAATTTTTTCAGGCCACTGTCTCGCCGTATGAAAGACCGCAAAAACCTGAATTGGTTGCCCTGGTGCCCGATACGGCAAAATGTATTGGGTCCCGGTCAAAAACAACTCGTGCGTTCTTTCAACCCTGCCGGAACGACCTAACTGCGGTTGATCGACCAACACGCCAACACGATCTTTTATTTAGACCCACAAAAAATGAGTGTCATGCTTGTTCTCGTTTTTTCCGTTCAATCACATCTTCTATTTTCCTTATAATCTCTTCGTCACTGAGCTGCAGAAGACGATCAAGGCTTCTGTTTTGATCGGTTTTTTCGATCTTGTCAGCGTGACGCCGTAGGTATTCTCTCAACGCTTGATTGACGATGTAATTACGCGACCGGTCCAGCGATTCGGCCAGCTGGTCGAGCTGGTGGATAATGTCCGGTTCGGTTCTGACGGTGAATGCTTCGGTTGTGGCCATAGTTAATAATTCAATGCGGTTTGATTCGGTTCGAATCTTACCCGATCGCTTGAACGGGTTCTATCAAATTCTGAATGATCACCCGATAGCCTTTTTTCTTCTTGGCATCGAAACTTTCCCTGCGGCTTCCAATGCTTCCGGTTCGTTGTCGAACCAATCGCGGCGCACTTGTCCCGGTGAGCCCACCCCGCCCCATTCCCGAACCAACGACCAATCGCCGAACAGGCCGGGCGTGACGAACAGTTGATAAAACCGGTGCCGGTTCTTGTCTGGATCGTGGTGTTCGAGGTAGATGTGGGGCATGGCTCGTATTGATTTAGTTCAGACTACCCATTTACGGTAGCGCTGATGACACCGTAATATTGCGCTCTGTGCCCGTCTCGGTTATCGCATAATCGACAACCACCCTATTATCGTTGGGGTATAACTCATCTTTGCGTTGAATTAACCAAATCAACAAATTAAAGTAAACAACTGAACTTGGCATATTTTCTGGATTTGAATTGCTTATATACTCACTTAGATCATCTGCAAATTTATTTTGAGCTGAAGGCAAGTTATTCAGTGCGTCCAATAACATCTCATGCCGTTTTTCCTTCGGTTGAAGCGCGATATTCCAAGCCACCGCCGCCGCTGCCATCAGATTTTTGTATCCATGCAACGGCAAATCGTGATCGTAAGGCTCGCATAGATTGATCAAGGCTTCGGACAATTTAACCCCACCGTATTGCTGAAGTACGGCTGCTTTTTGTCGTTTTAAGTGTTTTGTACGGCTCGCTTTGCCCATAGTTCTTTCCTAAATATCCGCCACCAATTTACTCAACCGCTCCTGCCCCGCATGCGTATAAATCTGCGTCGTTGCGATACTTTCATGGCCCAGCAGCGCCTGGATGTCGACCAATTGCACGTCCTTTTCCAATAGCCTCGTGGCGTAAGTATGCCGGAGCTTGTGCGGTGTGACTTTTTTGTCGATGCCGGCCTTGTCGATCATCTTCTTGAGATAAGCCCTAGCCGCATGCGCGCTGGCCGGCCTAGCACCGGGCTTTTTAGCGAATAGGTATTCGTCCGGCGTTTTGCCGACGATCGACAACGCCAGCACCCGACCGAAACTTTCCGGCAACGGTACTTGCCGTTCCTTGTTGCCCCTCCCTATGACCCGCACCGACTTGGCCACGCCGTCGACCACGCGAATCTGATGCACTTGCAGGCTCAGCGCTTCACTGATGCGCAAGCCCGACTTTTGGATCAGTTCGAACAGCAATTCGTAGCGCTGCCGTACATTGATCGCCGAAGCCCGACTGCGGCCGAATATCGTTTCGGGAATGTCGTCGTAATTGCGGGTGGCCCGGTTGAAGGTGTCCTGCTCTTCCGGTTCCAGCCAAACCGGTATTCGTTTCGGGCGTTTCGGTTTCTCGATTTGGTAGATGGGATCGTCTTCCACCAGGTCGTTGCGTTTGGCCCATTTATAAAAGGTGGCCAAGCAGGAAATCTTTCGTGCAATCGCATGAGGGCCGACTTTGTTTTTGGCCAAGTGCTGAACAAAGTTTTCCGCCGCCGACGGTTTGCATCGCCGCCAATCCAAATGTTCGTTTTCCAGCCACCGCTCCCAAATACTTAAATCCGAATTGTAGTTGTAACAAGTCGTGTCGGAGTGGCCCTTGGTATATTTCAGATAGGTCAAAAACTCTTTTCGGATTTGCCCGAACGTTTTTTCATTTTGATCTTCCATCTCTCCTCCATGCCGCGTTTCGAAACCTGTTCGAAAAATTTGGGCTTTTTTTTGGGGCCATCGGCGATTTGCGATTTTTTAAAATGTCTATTTTAGTTTATGGAACTTAAAATGCCAAAACGTAAAAATCTAGGTTTCAAGCAAAAAATTGCCTATTAGGAACCGCAAAAACACACAAAACCAAGTCCCGGCAACTATAAATTTACCGAAGCGAATGTTTTAGTAACTTTTAATCATATCCGACCGGAAATTAACGCTTAAACTCATTCAAAATGACAAAAACTGACTCTTTCGCTATCATTGGTTTTTAAATTAAGCCTAGTTAGAATTAACCAAAAATGGTTAGTTCTAACCGAAAAATCGGTGAGTAATTGAATGGCCATTTCAAATACAGAAAAACAAAACCGCTTTTACGCTTCAAAAATAGCTGCGGGCGAATCCAAAATATCCTGCTGGCTAACAAAAGAAGATCAACAACGTCTGAGCCGGTTAATGAAAAACCTCGGTGAAGAAAGAGGCAGTAAAGCCGGCTATGCCGATGTGATCAGCGAAGCGTTAAAGCGCTTGGAAATCGACATGGCGCCGCCCGGGGCGAAAAACATGGTCCGGTATGGCCTACTCTACTTAAACAACGAGGGTGAAAATGAACGACGATAAGCGCGAAGTCGTGGTAACCGACATCCAGATGCCGTTTAACTCGATGGTGTTTTTCATGGTTAAATGGGCGATTGCCTCAATACCGGCAATCAGCATCTTGATGATTGCCGGATTATTTGCTTCAACATTTTTCGCCGCATTGATGCGCTGACCGATGCTAACCCCACAGGAGCGGGATTTTCTCGAAAAACGACGACGCCTTACCCGATACTGGCCAATTGGCGCCGGCTTGCTGTTGGCGTCTTTGGCGACCCTAACCGTTTGGCTATGGAACTACTCGCCTTATCTGGTCAACCCTTATTACGTCATTGATCGCCTGGAGTCGGGCAAGACCGATGCCGGCATAATGGAAATATCGACTTTGCTGCTGCCGATGATGACGCTGACTGTTATTGTTTTGCTCGGGCTTGCGGTCGTGATGGGCTTCGCCAGTTTCGCCAACGAAAAGAAATACCAGGTTATCATTAATAAACTGCTGAACGACAACGACTAATCCAGTTATCCCCAAAACCTGTGGATAACCTCGTCTATGTGAGAGGATGCCTTATAATTTGCAAGATTCAAGACTTGCCCCCCATGGTTGCTAACAAAAATATAAACGCGGACGGCAAAAAGCTTCGCGATGCTCAGCTTTTGCCACCGGTTATATCGGTCGTTATGCAGGCCGTAGCCTGGATAGAGCAGCGCGACATTCGGGGCTTCGAAGCCGTGCTCTTCATGTAACAGCTTGCGCTGCATACGGGCTACATTCAACTTCCACTACTGAATTTAAAAATGCGAAAGGAATAAACTGCCGAATTTAGGCTTACTGGCACCACTCCGGCGTCAACGAGGTGCGCCAGAATTGATCTTCTTTTTCGAATAGGCGGCGGCTTTCGGTGGGACCCCAACTACCAGCCGGATAAGTCGGAATGAAGTCGCGCTCGACGGCCCAGGTTTGCAAAATCGGATCGACGATACGCCAAGCATATTCGACTTCGTCGAAACGCAGAAATAACGAGCGGTCGCCTTTCATGACATCCAGCAATAAATCCTCATAGGCATCGATCGCTTTTTCATCGCTGTTTCGAAAACCGGCGTCCAAGCTGCTGGTGCGTGTGCGCATTTCCAATCCAGGTTCCTTGACGGTCATTTCCATGCGAATGCGTTCTTCGGGTTGAATGCTCAACAGGACCCAATTCGGATTCATGCACTGCACATGCGTATCGCGGAAAAACTGCAGCGGCGGATGGCGAAAGCAAATCGAGACGACCGATTGACCTTTGGCCAGTCGTTTGCCGGTCTGTAGATAAAACGGCACGCCACGCCAGCGCCAATTATCAATGAATAATTTTACGGCGGCATAGGTTTCGGTAATGCTGGTTGGCGGAATGTTGTCTTCCTCCAGATAGCCTTTGACCTTTTCCTTGCCGACCGTGCCTTTGGCGTATTGGCCGCGATAGGCATGCGCGTGTACCGCCGATTTGGGTATTGGGCGAATCGATTTTAAGACCTTGACCTTCTCGTCGCGCAGCGATTCCGCTTCCATTGATGCGGGCGGTTCCATTGCAACCAGCGTCATCAGTTGTAGCAAATGGCTTTGCAGCATGTCGCGCAAAGCTCCGGCCCCATCGTAGTAGCCGCCGCGCGTGTCGATACCGATATCCTCGGCATGGGTAATTTGAACATGGTCGATGTAGTTGCGGTTCCACAGCGGCTCTAGCATGACATTCGCGAAGCGGAAGACCAATACATTCTGCACCATGCCTTTGCCTAGATAATGATCGATCCGGTAGATCTGTTCTTCGCTTAAAAAACGACCGATCCGTTTTTGCAACGATTGCGCGCTGTCCAAATCATAACCGAAAGGCTTTTCGATGATAACGCGTTTCCAGCCGTATTCTTCATTCAACAATTCGACTTTGCTAAGCGATTCGATGACATTACCGAAATCCTCGGGACTGATCGCGAGATAAAATGCGATGTTTTTGGAAAAATCTTCATCCTTACCCAAGGTAACGGCCAGTTCGCTATAGCATTCCGCTTCACCGAGATCGCCGCGATGATAGGAAAGCCGATCGCTGAACCGGGCGAATACAGTTTCGTCGATACCTTCCCTGACCTTTGCGCCGATCATTTCCCGAACTTCCTCAAGCCATTTTTTTTGGTCCCAAGGCCGTCGGCCAATGCCCACGATACGACTGCCTTCCGGCAGTTTGTTTTCGAGATCCAAATGATAAAGCGCCGGCATCAGTTTAATTCGTGACAAATTGCCGGTTGCGCCGAAAATGACGTAGGTACAGGGTTCAGCGGACATAGAATCGACTCGTGGTATGCGTATGATTTAAACGTTGTAAGTAGACGATGCGGTTTTACCGCCGTGTCCGGTCCAGTCGGTATGAAAAAACTCGCCGCGCGGACGGTCGGTGCGCTCGTAACTGTGCGCGCCAAAATAATCGCGTTGAGCCTGCAACAGGTTGGCGGGCAAGCGCTCCGTCCGGTAGCCATCGTAAAACGCTAGCGCACTGGAAAACGCAGGGGCCGGAATACCGAGTTCGATACTGAGTATAACGGCTTTACGCCAGCCGGGTTCGGCCTGCCGCATAGCATCGACGAAGAAATCGGCCAGTAGCAAATTTTCCAAATCGGGATTACTGTCGTATGCTTGTTTGATATCGTTTAAAAATGCGCTGCGGATAATACAACCGCCCCGCCACATCAGCGCGATTTCGCCGTAGTTCAACGACCAGCCGTATTCTTTCGCCGCTTCGCGCATGAGCCGGAAACCCTGCGCGTAAGAAATGATTTTCGATGCATACAAGGCATTGCGGATGGTTTCGATGGCTTCTTGCCGGTTTCCCTCAAAACGGTTGACCGGTTTAGGTAGCTTTTGCGAGGCATTGATGCGTTCGTCTTTCATCGCCGACAGGCAGCGCGCGAAGACTGATTCGCCGATTAGCGTCAGCGGAATGCCTAAATCCAGCGCATTAATGCCGGTCCATTTACCGGTGCCTTTTTGGCCGGCCGTGTCGAGGATCTTGTCGAGCAGCGGACTGCCGTCTTCGTCTTTATAGGCAAGAATATTGGCCGTGATTTCGACGAGATAGGAACTGAGTTCCGCGCCGTTCCATTCGGCGAAAATAGTGGAAATCTCATCGGCAGAAAGGCCGAGTCCTTCGGACATCAGTTGATAAGCTTCGCAAATGATTTGCATGTCGCCGTATTCAATGCCGTTATGGATCATTTTGACATAGTGGCCCGCGCCGCCATCGCCGACCCATTCACAGCAAGGCTGGCCGTCGACTTTTGCGCTGATCGCCTGCAATACCGGTTTAACGCGGTTCCAAGCATCCGGGTGACCGCCGGGCATAATCGAAGGCCCGTGCCTTGCACCTTCCTCGCCGCCCGAAACGCCGGTGCCGATATAAAGCAAGCCTTTATCTTTTAGCACCTTGGTGCGCCGGTCGGTGTCGGTAAATAGCGAATTGCCGCCGTCGATGATGATGTCGCCGGCATCGAGTAGCGGGGCTAGTTGTTCTATATAATGATCGACCACTGTTCCGGCTTTCACCATTAACATCACGATGCGCGGCTTTTCCAGTTTCTGCACGAGATCTTCGAGCGAGTCAGTTCCGACGATTTGGGTGCCCTTGGCCGGCCCCGTGAGGAACTCGTCGGTCTTTTCTGTCGTGCGGTTGTAGACGGCTACCTTAAAACCATGATCATTGATGTTGAGAACTAAATTCTGGCCCATGACCGCCAGGCCGATTAAACCGATATTCGCTTTCATATTACGTGCTCCCAAAACCTGTTCTAAGTTTCATAGTAGCACGGGCGCGTTTTTTTGCACGGCTACATTTAATGCTGACGAACCTTTTTATTAAACGGAGTCTGCCGAATTTGGACCGATTCCGGGTTGTCGGTATACTGAAACGCAAAGCCTTTGTTTTCATGAACCATCATTTCAAATCTATACGCATCGTAGATCAAAATTCGGCAGTCTAACCATGAATTTTACAAGATTGGCTAAACATTCCCGCTAACCTCTTGGGCGAATGAAATCTCTATACAAACGCTCACAAATTATTGAATTAACTTCTTATGATTCATGATCTTCATGTTGAAATACTTTTTCTAAGATGATGGAATTTAGGCGCTGGGCAGAAAAACCGAACACCCGGAACTTCCTAAGCACTGCCGAAATTTGAAGTGTGAAAGGTATACGAAAGGTATGATTGATTGAATCGACTTAAAATAGATGTCGATCGACAATAATAATTCTAGGAGAGCGCGATGGAAAATACAGGTTATACAATGAAAGACGGGCGGCAGTGGTTTGTCGATGGTTGGAAGCTGTTTACTAAAAGCCCGCTGTTGCTGATTCTCGGCACCGTGATCTGGATTCTGCTGGAAGTCCTGCTAGCACTACTTCCAGTAATCGGTGAGATATTGGACGGTTTGATCTTTCCGGTGATGTATGGCGGATTTTTGTATGCCATTCGAGAAGCCGACGAACAGCGAAAGATGAAAATCAGCCATTTTTTCCAAGGCTTCATCGATTCGGCCAAGCTAAAACCTTTGTTGATTCTCGGTTTGTTAATGGTATTCTTCGAAATTATTGAAGCGGGATTAACGGTTACACTGGGACCTTTTACGGCACTGATACTAGCCGCGCCATTGGGTATCTTGGTCATTTCAGCGTTATTGTATTCAGTACCCCAAGTGATGTTCAGCGATAGCAAGCCAGTCGATGCCATTAAAAGTAGTTATCTCAACTGCGGACGTCATATTTCGGCGATGATCACGGTTTATCTGTTCTTGATACTCTTTGCCCTGCTGTCTGTCGTTACGATTGGTTTGGCGATGATTTTAATTATACCGGTAACGTTCTGCGCGCTTTATATCAGCTATAAAGCGATTTATCGATAGCATAAAACCAGGTGTGTTTTTCGGCAATTCCCGGCGGAATATTGAGTCATGTTTCTGTTGGATATGGGCTAACCTTTATATCCTAAATTTCTGTACGAACTAGTGCGTGTTTTTTGGAGTATATGAAATGACTAGCTATGACCTGATCACTCGGCAACTCTACTCACTATCCATCACCCTGTTCGGATTGTTGTGCTTTAGTTCATCGGCTATGGCGCAGCAATATGAAGCAGTCGCGTCAGATGCCGCTATTCAATCCGCTATTGAACAAGAACTCCCCCATCTGGACCGGGATTCGAAAAACTATAAAACTCCATTGGCCGGGGAAGGCTTCAAAACCGAGTTTCTCGGCGAAGAAATTATTGTCGATCCGCGTGACAGAACATCGGTCAATGCCTGGATGCTGGGTCTTCAATACAACACGCCGGGCCCCGACGATCGGGACATTTTTCCGATTGGCAGCCTGTATTTTTGGCGACAGCCCGAACAAAGCAAGTTATTTTATGCGAACATTGCCGGGGCATATAACGATTTGTTCTACGGCGAACAATTGCCCGATTGGGGCGAGTTTCAATATGCATTAGCATTTAGGAATTTTACGCCGCCGAGTGCGATGAGCGAAGTCGTCGACGGACGAAGCGTGCTCGATGAAGAAATGTATTGGGGCCGCTTGCAATGGGATATCGGTCTTGGCTATCGAACTCAAGTCGACCCCGGTTATAACGACAATATCTTCATGGCCAATCTGTATTTCGAGCCGGGTTTTTTATATTTCAGCAAGGGCAGCGAAGCCGCCGATAATCTGTTCGCGCCCCGCGATACCGTTGAGCTCGGCTCACGCCTGGAAGTGAAATACGACGGGTTAAAACGGAATATATTGTGGCTGGCTCACGAAGGTTTTGCCGCCGGTGGAAACCTGGTCTACGGCCACCGCGTGAATTGGCACGATTGGGGGCTTAACGGCAATCAATACCGCGCTAGCGATTCTCGGGATCATTTGAGATTCGACGCCTATGCGTTAGGCGCCACCGGCGTTCCGTTCATTGATAGCGATAGACACCGGCTATTAGGCTCCATCCATGGCGGTACGGGCGCCAATCTGGACCGATTTTCGGCGCAACGCATCGGAGGCGGTGTCAACCCAATGGGTTGGGATTTTGCCTCGACTGCCATGCCCGTGCTCCCTGGCGCTTCGGTATGGGAATATTATCCCGAACACTATTTGATCGGTAATGCCGAATACCGCTGGGAGCCGATTTTTTTCAGTTATTTGAGCTTGCACGGAACTGCGGGCTGGTTGAATCCGGTACGCAATATCGGCGGCGAATTTAAGAGAGAAGAAACGTTTTATAGCGCGGTGGGCGGTCGGCTCGCGACCGGTTTTCTCGGTGAATCGATGTTGGTCGTAGATGTTACCCATAATTTTAACGTACTAAGGGATGACGAACGTGGCGGAAGCGACATTACTTTCTTTGTGGTGAAGGAGTTTTAATTTGCCGTTACCTGAAAAATTGAGGCGCGGCGGCGGGTTTTTCAACCCGCCCAGCATGATTTTAACCCCATTTGCTTAATTCACTTCATACGAAGAAAGATGGGATTTTGACTGCTTGCCGACAGTCTATCGATGGAACTCAATCAGGTCTCGCCGTGTCGTAAACGAGAATCTTTAATGCGTAGTTAATAGGGCGAAAAACTGCGTAACACAATGAATAGCCCAATTTTTTATCTAGCCTTCATCAACAAAACTGAAAAAACTTACCCATGAATAAATTAACCAGCATAGTGACAACCTTAATCATCGGACTGTCCCTCGGATTGGGCAGCGTCTCGGATGCCGAAGCCAAGCGGTTCGGCGGAGGCGGCTCGTTCGGCGGCAAATCCTCGTTCAGTAAACCGTATCAACGCTCTGCCTCACCGGCAAAAGCCGCACCAACACGGCAACAGCAACAAGCCCAGGCTCAAAACCAAGCAGCCAAGCAAAGACTCGCCAGTCGCGGCGGCTTGATGGGCATGCTCGGCGGCCTGGCTTTGGGCGGGTTGCTTGGCGCCATGTTGTTCGGCGGCGCCTTCGAAAACTTCAATTTCATGGATATTTTAGTCTTCGGCGGTATCGCGTTTTTACTCTATAAACTATTTGCCGCCCGAGCCAAAAATGCCGCGCGCCCGGTACCGGCTTATAGCCGCGACAGCTATGAACCGCAACAGCGCTCAACTTCCGCCTATAGCGATTATGAAGCGCCGCAAGCTCAAACGCCATCGCGCGCCTCGATCGGTAATGCGGGTTTCAACACTGATCTCTTGTTTAAGAAAGGCCCTCAAGCCAATAAAGATTCGGAGTTCGAGCCGGCTATCGAAAATCGCGAACTCATCTTGCCGGAAGGTTTCGATGAACATGCTTTCTTGAACGGCGCCGAAAATGCGTTTAGAGCTTTGCAAGCCGCTTGGGACGATCGCGATCTAGCCGAAATCAGAGGCTTGACTACCGACCGCGTGTTCGCCGAAATACAAGATCAACTCAAGGCCTCGACCGATGACAACCGAACCGAGGTCATCAGTGTTCAAGCCGAGTTGCTCGATGTGCGCGAATCCGGCAGCGAATTGGAAGCGACCGTATTGTTCGATTCCTTACTTCGCGAAGACATTTACGGACCGGAGCAAGCTGTACGCGAGGTCTGGCATTTCGTTAAGCCGAGAAATAGCCTGCAGCCGAAATGGTATTTGGACGGCATTCAGCAAGTCGAAGAATAACCTTAAATCCAGCGATACAAGGTTCGGCGGGGTCTCCGCCGAACCTTCGCACTTTCCAAAATATGGACATTTCTCCAGCCAATCCTCAATATCAGCCGAGCCCGCGGAATGCCTCATTGCTGCTGGTCGAAGATCATAAGAACCTGGCTCAAGCGGTCGGGGCTTATCTTGAAAGCAGCGGCTTTACGATGGATTATGCCTACGACGGATTGTGCGCACTGCATCTTGCCGCAACGCAACGCTATGATGCAATCATTCTCGATATCACGCTACCCGGCGGCATCGACGGCTTAGAAATATGCCGGAGACTGCGTAAAGACGCGCGTTTGTCTACGCCGATATTAATATTGACGGCTCGCGATCAATTGCAAGACAAGCTGGAAGGATTTCAACGCGGCGCCGACGATTATTTGGTGAAACCGTTCGAAATGCCGGAGCTCGAAGCCCGCATCAATGCCTTGATCCGCCGCGAACGGGGCGAATTGGACGAGTCCGTTTATCAAATTCACGACTTGACGTTCAATACCAACACGATGCAGGTCATACGCCAGGGCCGTATTATTCAATTGTCGCCGACATGTTTGCGAATACTGCGCATCTTGATGCGTGAATCGCCCAACCTCGTGACCCGCGAGCAATTGGAACAAGAACTCTGGGGAGAGCTGATTCCTGATAGCGACACGCTCCGAAGCCATTTATACAAACTCCGCAAAAAAATCGACAAGCCGTTCGATGTGCCCTTGCTCGAAACCCAATCGGGGATCGGTTATCGGTTGATCGCTCCGAATTAACCTAGAAAAAGCATTTCACCATGAAGGGCATGAAGATAATGAAGGGAAGAGAATTGAGTGCAGGCTTCGCCTGCACTCCAGCGGCAATAATGATGACATAGGCTGTTAATGGTTAGTGACTCATTTAAATTGAAAACGCTGTATCTTCAAGACCTTCATGCTCTTCATGGTAAAAAAATAAATGACATTTTTTGGAATCAGCACCCCGAGAAAGTTTAGATATTTTCTTGAAATACTTCATGCGCTTCATGGTTAAACTGCCTAATTTAGGAATAAGCGCTTTTGGAACGAACCCCCTGCTCGATGAAACCACTGAAAGACCGCAATTTTGACCCGTTTGTCGAAAAATTCGAACAAAAAGTCTATGCCACGCCCAAAGGCGATTGGCGGCTCAAGCTATTGAAGGAAGACCTCGACGAGTTTTACCGGGCAGTCGAGCCACTGACGATATGGGATGCCGGGTGCGGCTTTGCGCAAATAAGCCAATGGCTTGCCGGGCAAGGTCATCGACTGACGCTATGCGACGTCTCGGAAAAAATGTTGGCACGGGCGCGGCAGCACTTTTCCGAAGCCGGCCTGATCGCCGAATTTCATCATGAACCCGCGCAAACGCTCGCGGCCAAACTGCCCCCATTCGATTTGGTTTTATTTCATGCGGTAATCGAATGGCTCGGCGACCCGCTGCCGGTCTTGCAAATCATCATGGATAAGGTCAAGCCCGGCGGCTATTTGTCGCTGTTGTTCTATAACCGTAACGCGATGGTATATACCAATGCCTTGAAAGGCCATTGGCGCTGGAGAAACCTGCTTGACGATGCCTATCTCGGCAAAGGTAAAAAACTAACGCCGCCCAATCCTCAATATCCTCACGAAGTCATCGAGCGATTGCAAAGCCAGGGATTTAGCATTACGGCGCATACCGGCATTCGCGTGTTTCACGATTATGTAACAAAAGACACTATGAACGGTAGCGATTCGGCCGAATTGTTCGAATTGGAATACCGCTACTGCCGAATGCCGACCTACCGCGACATGGGGCGCTATATTCATCTATTGGCTCGTCGGCAAAGCGATAACGATTAATTCCCTGTCGCTTTCAACAGCGCTTGCAAATCCTGGCCGCTCGGCATTTGATGGACGCGCAGGCCGAATTCCGGCACTACCGCTAATACATGGTCGAAAATATCGGCTTGAATACTTTCGTAATTGACCCAGCGCGTATCGTTGCTGAACGCATAGACCTGAATCGGCAGTCCGTGCGCATCGGGTTCCAATTGGCGCACCATCAAAATCATCGCCTGATGAATACCGGGATGCGCCTTGAGATAGGCATTCAAATAGGCGCGGAACGTACCTAAATTAGTCAGCCGCCGGCCATTCGCAGGACAAGACAAATCGGCACGCTCCTCGGCATTGGCTTTGTCGATTTCGGCTAGTTTTCGTTCGATATAATCGGTCAGCAGCTTAGTTTTACGCAAACGAACGATATCTTCTTCGGATAAAAACGCAACACTAGCGACATCGATTCGAATACTGCGCATGATGCGCCGGCCGCCGGATTCTTGCATGCCGCGCCAGTTTTTAAACGAATCGGATATCAAGGCGTAAGTCGGGATCGTGGTAATCGTTCGGTCCCAATTCTGCACCTTGACGGTAGTCAAGCCGATATCGATCACATCGCCGTCAGCTCCGTATTTAGGCATTTCCAGCCAGTCGCCGACGCTCAACATTTTGTTGGCCGAGAGTTGAATGCCGGCAGCCAAGCCCAATAATGAATCCTTAAACACCAATAGCAGGACCGCCGTCATCGCGCCTAAACTGCTAAGCAAAATCACCGGCGATTTGTCGGTGATAATCGAAACAAATAAGATACAGGCAAAACCGGATGCAATCAGCTTTATACTTTGGAAGACGCCGCGCAAAGGCCAATGCCTTGCGACGCGGTATTGATGCGCCAAGTAAAGCAAGGTGTCGAGCAAGGAAAATAAGCTTAAGAGCAGATAAAACAAGATCCACAATTTAGCGGTTAATTCGATGCCGGATAAAAACAATGATTCTTGGGCCAGCCATAGCTGCGCTTGCCAGCGGACCAACATGGCCTGAAATACGAAAGCAATGCGATTGAATAAATTTTGCTCGAATAAGGCGCGCTTCCAAACCCATTTGCTGCGGTAGGCCAGTTTTTCGACTAAACGCAGAAATACATAATGCAAGATGAGGTGGGTTAATATTGCAATAACAACGATGGCCGCCAGTGCGATTGCCACTTTGGCGCTAGGTTCCAGATTTAAGTCTTGCAGCCATTGTGTAGCCGTATCAAACACGAATAACTCCTATAATAATTTCATAAAAAACATATTCATTTTCAATAACCATAAAGCCGGTTAAAAATAATTTTCAGACTCAATTTCATTGACAATAAATAATGGTAACCTAATACAGCTCCATTTTTATATTGGCAGGTCAGAATATAAAAAAATTGTTGGGCTATTCAAAAAACTTATCGATTCCATAACTCGTCAAAGCAAATTAGAGTAACTATTCAGTCCCCCATCAATTATCGTTCCCATGCTCTGCGTGGGAATGCCTGAGTACCGCTCCTGCGGTACGAGACGCTAGAGCGTCTCGTTCTGCATTCCCACGCCGGAGCGCTCTTCGTTATACATAAGTCAAAAATTACTCTTTTACAATCTTTCCTCGTTCCCACCGCTCCAGCGTGGGAATGCATACCGATCTTGCCCCGGCTGACAAGGTATGGGTTCCCACGGAGGACCGTGGGAACCAGAAAAAACTTGCTAAACAGAGGTTATCGTATACTTGAAAACGGTGCTGTTTGATAAATTTGCGGATATTGGATATCAGTGGCTCCGAGATCGCGATCTGGGGATCGCTCCCACAGAGCATCCAGCCCCTTGTGGGAGCGACGCCTTCGTCGCGATTTCGAAGCCGGTTACGTTAAGCAACAATAAAGGGTATCGAGGTCACATTCGCCAAGACTTCATGCCAAAGCAGAGTTTGCGAGACGGGTTTCTCAAACAGAGTTTGGGAAACAGCGTAAGATGTGTATAACGATGAGCGCCGGAGCGTGGGAACGTTAGGGGGGTGTGAATAATTACAAATTAGATGCTGTAGACTTGAGCCGCAGGGGCATAACCGATTGTATGAGTAATAAGATGAACAAAACTTTGCTAAGCGCTTATCTTGGAATCCTAATCGCCTATTCTGGAAGCCTTAGTGCAAGCCAGAAGACCATTCCGCTACCGATCGATTACCGCTTGATTCGAAATGTGCTGGTCGAACAGCTCTACACCGGCGCCAACCGGACTGCCCATTTATGGAAGGATAGAGGCGGCTGTAGTTTACTCGATATGTCCAACCCTAGAATCGACGGGCAACAAAACCTCGTTCGAATCGTCAATGATGTTCATGCCCGCATCGGCACCGCCATGGGCGGCCAATGTTTAACCGTGTTGGATTGGACAGGCAAGCTCGAGACCTTTCAACGCGCGGTACTGGAGACTGGCGGCACTGTTTTACGCTTTCCGATCGACAAGGCGGTTGCTTACGATCCGGGCGGACAAGCATTGAGAATCGATCAGTTGCAGGATTTACTCAAGCGTTTTGCCGAACCGAAATTGGCATCGGTTAAACTCGACTTGCGAGAAGTGCGCGGCGATATCGAAAAAACGCTGGTACCCGTCACGACTCCGGAAAATAAAGCGGCGCTGCAAGCCTTATTGAGCTCGCTCCGATTCAGCGAAGTCAAGGCAGGTGAAACCGGTTTGAGCGTAAAAGTCGCTTTTGAGGTTCCGCAGGCAAATGCAAGAACAAACAAGCAACCCGTGCCGATATTCAACGAAAGCGAAATACAAAAATGGAATGTAGCCTGGCAACGCTGGAACGCTTCATTATTTGAAGCGATCGATCGTGCCGCGGACGATAGGGTTTCCGAGGACGTTCGCGATACGCTTTTGGAGACTTTACTTGCGGCTAAATCGGCCTTCCACAAAGGCTTGACGAGCAACGACACAAGCGGCGGCGATCCGGTCCGGATATTTTTCAACGATTCATGGGATCGATTGGCGCCGGTGCTGCGAACGATAGCCAAAGACGTACCCGGTACAGAGGGCTTGCGCTTTCTGACGTTTATCACCGCAACGGATTTGCTGTACGAGCTTGAAGCCATCGGCTCACCGCTCGGCTTGGACATATCGTCCGACGGATTGCGCCGTTTGGGCCGTATGCTATTGGCTAAGGAACGAGCATGAAATAACTTCGACAACTATTAGAAGGGGTTCGGTGGCTCGATTGACAGGTGTCGGCGGCAGGGATAGCTGCCGTCAAGCCTACATGGACGTATTCACGGCGTCCTGTCAAGCGAGTTACCGAACCGCCCCAAAGCCTACTACTTGTATAAGTTATTTTGTGCATATTCCTAAGCAGGCCGTTACGAATTAAAGACTCTTCTCCCGACAACCTCGTCAAGCCCATATCTTTTCCTGATTAGCAAGATGCTTCAGCTTGCCGAAACCAAGTGTCCGAGTAGGGGCCAGTCATAGTCGCAAAAACTAAATATGCTGTTACCCAAGCTCCAGCTCTCGCCGTTATACACAAGTATCGGTAAACTTGCTAACAGAGATCATCGTATACCTGGAAACGGTGTTGTTTGATAAATCTGCGGATATTGAACATCAGTGGCTTCGAAATCGCGACGAAGGCATCGCTCCCACAAGGGGGGCCGGATGCTCTGTGGGAGCGATCCCCAGAACGTCCCTCACCTAACGCTAGGTGAGGGAAAGTCGGGAACGTGGGATGACAAAAAATGGTATCGAGGCCTCATTAGCTAAGATTGCAAAACAGTAATTCTTTTCTGGTTCCCACGGTCCTCCATGGGAACCCATACCTTGTCAGCCGAGGCAAGATCGGTATGCATTCCCACGCTGGAGCGGTGGGAACGAGGAAGACTCTTCTCCCGACAACCTCGTCAAGCCCATATCTGTTTAGAAACTCCACTACCGGAGTGCCGTTATTTTTATGTAATTGTCACAAAGTTGTCATAATTTTGTCATAATTCGCATTTCTTCTCGCGAAGTCAGTGCAATACATGAAAATGCCATCTCGTTACAGGCCCTTGTCACGCGCCATTCCGGCCGTGCTGTTCGGGTTATTTTTGTCCGGAGTCGTTCTCGCCGCTGAGCCCAAAGACCCGGAACGCTATATGCAGGAATTGCTGGCCGTTGAAAAGCGACTCGACGCGAAGCTGCTAGTTTTGGATGAAAAGCTAAAACGGCTCGAGCAATTAGAGGCAGCGCAAGCCGCCACGGCTAGTCAATCGAAGCATGCGCTACCGGAAAAAAACGTGCACACTGGGCTTGTCCAAGCCGATGTTGAGGTCACGTCGGATGAGCCGAAACCTAAAACCCAGAGCAACCTGCCCTCCGGCGTCAGTTACGGCAAGAACGGCTTTGAATTCAAGACCGATGACGGCAAATTCGCCTTGTCCATCCAAAACCGGATACAAGCACGCTATGCCAATCCTTTCGACAGCGATCCGCGCTCGATCGACGATCTCGAACGCGACCAAAGCACTTTCATGATCCGCCGTGCGCGGACCAAGCTCAGAGGTCATGCCTATTGGCCGTGGTTGAAATACTATTTGCAATACGACTGGTCACAGCCGGTTTTGCGCGATTTGAACTTGACCGTGGACAAATATCCATGGGCTAAATTATGGTTCGGCCGCGGTAAGGTTTTGTATAACGACGAACGGGTGACTTCCTCCGGCAATCAGCAATTCGTCAACCGGTCGATCGTCAACGACATCTTCACGGTAGACCGGCAACAAGGGGTACAGATCTTCGGCAATCTCTTTCCCGGCACCTGGCACGATATCAGTTATTATGCCGGCGTCTATACCGGACTCGGCGTCGGCGAGCGCAACAATGACGACAACAACATGATGTATTCCGGGCGTTTGCAGTGGAATGCCTTGGGTGGGGAGATGCCGTTTTCCCAATCCGATCTCGAATTTCATGAACATCCGGCTCTCAATTTCGCGTTCGCGGCGGCGACCAATCAAAGTCGATGCACCGCCTTCGAAACCGATAACCGAAGCTGTCGCGCACTGCCCGGCTATAGCGTAGGCGAAGACGGACAATACCGCATCAATCAAATGATGGAAGAAGTTCGTTTTAAATGGCAAGGCTTATCGATTCAACATGAAATGCACTGGAAGGAAGTTATCGATACGTTAAGAGCCCAAGGCGCCGGCGAGAGAGAAACGAATCTCATGGGCGGTTTGATACAAGCCGGCTATTTTCCGCATTACCTACTGGCGATCATCCCGAAAAATCTGGAATTTGCCGGACGTTATGCCTTTGTCGATCCCAATGTCGATGTTAATAACGACCGACAACAAGAATTCAGCGGCGTAATGACCTATTTCTTCAATGGTCATAACAATAAAGTGAATTTTCAAGTCAGTCATTTGATCGTGGAAGACCCGAGGCAGGGAATCAGCCAATCGGATCGGCGGTTTTGGTTGCAATGGGATTTATCGTTTTAACCTACTTCGCGCGGTCATGTTTTCGGCTTTGATAGCAATGCTATGTTGTTCGACGCATACTGCAGTAGCGTAGGTCGGGTTAGCGCTAGCGTAACCCGACATTTTATCTGCCGAATTTATGTTCATATGTCGGGTTACGGCTCCGCCTAACCCGACCTACCCGGCTATATGCAAGAACTGCTGGCTATCGAAAAACGTCTTCCGCCGGACGGGTTTTACATTTCCGGCGTCAGTAAAGCCTCTTTCAGCGCATTTGAGAACGGGTCTTTGCCGAACCAGATATTGAAATAAGCCAGCCCTTGTTCGGGATCGTCTAAGGTTCCGAGCAATTCATTATTCAGAAAAAGTCTCAAACCATTTTCGGCGTCATAAATCAAATCGTAAAAATCGCCTTTATCAATATCCTTATATTGACGGTTGAATCGATCGAAAGCGCTTCGCCAGGCCTGATATCGATCGCCCAAGTTCGCTTTTAGATATTCCTCGGAAGCCTCGCGGAAGGCCTTGGCCGGAATCGAGCGCTCGTAAATGAAGCGTAATTGTTTCGGAGAATCGTTGAAAACATCGATCGGGTTCTTGCAGTTATTTAGATAAAGTTCGGCATAACCGACGTGAATCCAGCGGAAAGCTTTCAATTCACCCTTACTGCAACGAGGTAGTTCGGCCTGCTGATTTTTGATGCTCGGAGGCGATAAATCTTCGGCGTATACATTGCCGAAAGACATTAAGCCTAACAAGATCGCTAGTCGTGTAAACCGTTTTTTATCCATTGTAATACTCCTCCGATAATCGGAACCTGTAGAAAAAAGCCTTGCGTGCTGTCCCAGTAGTCTTGATGCAAGACGATTTTGCCATGATCGTCGAAACGCAAATGGCTAAAGCCTATCGTCGTGACATCCTTGCTTCGACCCAATAGCGTGAACCGAGTTCGCATGTTCCAGCGCACAAACGCATCGTCGCCTTGTTCGAATACCGACATAACTTCAATACTAATCGAATCGAGGTTTTTCTGGGTTTGTTCTAGATAACTCTGTAGGGCTTGCCGGTCATGCAGCGTTACAAGCGTATCGTTAAAATACAGTTGTTCTGCATAGGTATTTTCAATCTTAGTCTTTATCGGCAATACTTCCAAGTTGTCGTATAACTCGACAAAATGCCTGATTTTAGGATGTTTTCCGGCGTTCTGTTCGGCCGGAGCCATCGCTAAATACTCGCGCATCGGATTCGGTTCGACGCTGCTGCAGCCGGTCAGCGCGAGTAATATTCCGAATAATGATGTCATTCTTTTCATCGTCCACTCCGTTATTCAATTTTCTGCAGAGTGTTACCGATCTCTATGCGCTATTGTGTGAACAAATCGCACGCAGGCGTTCACATATTTTTCACACGCTTAGTATTTTAATGCCCACCAAACTCTTAAATGAAAGAGTGAGTTTTATGAGATGACTAAGATGATTATACAAAACGCTTTAACAAAATTTTTCGCCTGGTTCGACAGTAGTAGCGTCGAAACCAGCAATGAAGCCAGCGAGGCAGTAGATTGGTTTCGCGTGATTCCGTTCATACTCATGCATGTCGCGTGCCTATTGGTATTCGTAGTGGGCTGGAGTCCTATCGTGATTGTCGTGGCGCTGTTTTCCTATTTTATTCGGATGTTCGCGATCACGGCATTCTATCATCGCTACTTCTCGCACAAGGCATTTCGAACCAGCCGCGTATGCCAGTTTCTTTTCGGTTTGCTCGGTTCGACCGCGACGCAACGCGGCCCAATCTGGTGGGCCTCGCATCATCGCCGTCATCACCGTTATTCCGACACCGATCGCGACATGCACAGCCCGCGCAAAGGTTTCTGGTGGAGCCACATGGGTTGGTTTATGAGCACCAAGCACTTTGTTACCCGCGAGCAATGGGTGCGCGATCTGATCAAGTTTCCCGAGCTGCGATTCCTGGATCGCTTCGACATCGTGATTCCGGTGCTCTATGCAGTCGCGTTGTGGGGTCTGGGTAAATGGCTGGAAATCGCTTTTCCGGAACTCGGTACGACCGGCTGGCAAATGTTGATTTGGGGTTATTTCGTGTCGACGATCGTGCTGATCCATTGCACGCTGTTCATCAATTCGCTGTCGCATGTCTGGGGCAACCAACGTTACAAAACCGGCGACGATAGCCGCAACAACGGTTTTCTGGCACTGATCACGCTCGGCGAAGGCTGGCACAACAATCATCACCATTATCCGGTCTCGGCTCGGCAAGGCTTTTATTGGTGGGAGGTCGATATTAGTTATTACTTGCTGAAACTGATGTCTTGGTGCGGTTTGATCTGGGACTTGCAACCGGTTCCGGCTTCACGCTTGAATTCGAATCGCTGGGATGAAGGAGACAAAACATGAACATCGCGATCGTAGGCAGCGGGATCTCCGGCATTTATGCGGCCCATTATCTGGCCAAGCAGCATGAAGTTACGCTGTATGAAGCCAATACTTATCTGGGCGGCCATACCGATACGCACAATATCGTCTTGGACGACCGCCAATTTTCGGTCGATACCGGCTTCATAGTATTCAACGAACACAACTACATCCATTTCTGCCGCTTTCTGAATGAATTGGGCGTGTCTTCGCAGCCTTCGGATATGAGCTTTAGCGTGGCCGATGCGAAAACCGGCCTCGAATACAATGCTACGACGGTCGACAAGTTATTCTGTCAACGCCGCAATCTGTTCAGTCCACGATTTTACCGGATGATCGCCGATATTTTCCGCTTTTACCGCGAAGCGTCGGCCTTATTGAAAAGCGGCGACGATGCGCTGACCTTGGGTGAGTACCTACAACAAAACCGTTACAGCGAAGCCTTCATCGACGACCATATTTTGCCGATGGCTTGCGCCTTATGGTCGGGGCCGCCTGAAAGCCTGAAAAATTTTCCGGCACGCTATTTCGTTGCATTCATGAACAATCACCGCATGCTGAAAATCGATGACCGACCGCTATGGCGCACGGTTAAAGGCGGCTCGTCGACCTATGTCGAAGCATTCAAGCAGCGCTTCGGCGGCGAACTGCGGCTAAATAGTCCGGTACGCTCGATCGCACGAGACAATAACGGCGTCACGATCATCGACGAGAGCGGCGAACGGCGTTTCGACCACGTCGTCATTGCTTGTCACGGCGATCAGACGCTTCGGCTCTTGTCCGATCCGAGTCCGGAAGAGACTGAAATACTCGGTGCGTTCTCATTTCAGGACAACGATACGGTACTACATACCGATGCCGGGTTGATGCCGAAACATCCGAAGGCCTGGGCGAGTTGGAATGCGTTGAAACCTGACGGGGCTCAAGCCAATTGCACTGTGACTTATTATATGAATTTGCTGCAAAATCTAGACGCGCCCGAGCCGTTACTGGTGTCGCTGAATTGCACGGACCGCATCGATCCGTCAAAAATTTTGATGCAGCGGCATTATCGACATCCGGTGTACACGCCGGAAAGCCTGGCCGCGCAAAAAAGACATGCCGATATCAATGGCCTTAACCGCACGTTTTATACAGGCGCCTATTGGGGTTGGGGCTTTCATGAAGACGGCGCGGCCAGTGCGCAATTGGCGATCGATAAACTGAACGCGCCGTCATGAACGCGCTGCACAGCCGCATCGGCAAAGGTTGGGTGCGCCACCGGCGCCACTTGCCGAAACCGCATGCTTTCCGTTATCCCTTGTTCATGTCGTGGCTCGATCTCGACGAATTAGATCAGGTCATCGATAAAAGCCGTTTTTGGTCGAAGCAACGCTTTAATCTGGTCGCCTATTATCGCGAAGACTATCTCGGCCCTACGGATTCGGATTTGCGAGACGCGGTAAAAGCCCGAATTGAACAACAAACCGGTGAAATGTTTGAAGGACGCATTTGCTTGCTGACACATCTGAGATACTTAGGCTTTGCATTCAATCCGGTCAGTTTTTATTATTGTTTTCCCAAAAGCGAGGACCAACCTCGTTTCATTCTCGCCGAAATCACCAACACACCCTGGGGCGAACGGTTTTGTTATGTCTTGGATACTCGGCAAAGCACGGCTCAAAACGGTAAATGGACCTTCGAGTTCGACAAAGCTTTCCATGTATCGCCGTTCATGCCGATGGACATCGATTACCGGTGGCGCTTCGCCTTTTCCGGCGATAAGTTGACGATACACATGCAATTGTATCGCCTGGCGCAATGCTGTTTCGATGCTACCCTGCAACTGAACATGCTCGACCCGTCCCCGAAAACGATGCGCTCGGTGCCGTTGCGATTTCCTTTCATCACTTGCGCCATCGTTTTTAGGATTTATTGGCATGCTTTCCGGCTTTGGCTGAAAGGCATTCCGTTTTATTCGCATCCCGATAAACAAACCGAATGACATCAAGGAGATAAGCATGAATGCCACAACCGCCGAAATAAGCAAGAACCCGGCTAGATTCGATTTGCTGCTGCGCAAAGCGCTGCTGAATAAACTCAGTCATTTGCAAGATGCCCAATTAACGGTGACCGACCCGCTCGGCAAAGTCGTGTTGGGTAGTCCCGGTCAGGATGGCCTCAGCGCTGAGATCGAAGTCTTCGATATGAGTTTTTACCGGCAGATATCGTTAGGCGGCTCGATCGGCGCCGCCGAATCCTATATGGACAAATTATGGCAAACCGACGATTTGACTTCGGTGATTCGTATTTTGGTGCGCAATCGAGACCTGCTGGACAGCATGGAAGGCGGGCTGGCAACTTTAACCAATACCCTGTTGAAATTCTGGCATTTCGCGCGCCGAAACTCCAAGCATGGCTCGCGCAAAAATATCGCCGCGCATTACGATTTGGGTAATGATTTATTTTCGTTGTTTTTAGACAAGCACGGGATGTATTCGTCGGCAACTTATCACGACTTGGAGCTAAGCCTCGAAGAAGCATCGACAGCCAAGTTGGAGCGTATTTGCCGAAAATTGGATTTAAAGCCCAACGATAATGTCCTCGAAATCGGCACAGGCTGGGGCGGCTTTGCCACTTATGCCGCCAAGCATTACGGCTGCACTATCACGACCACGACCATCTCGAAAGAACAGTTCGAGGCCGCACGACAACGCATTGACGATGAAGGAGTCGCCGATCGCGTGACAGTGCTGATGGAGGATTACCGGGATTTGACCGGAGTTTACGACAAACTGGTGTCGATCGAAATGATCGAAGCGGTCGGACATCATTATCTCGATACCTACCTCAAGCAGTGCGCGAACTTACTAAAACCGAACGGCCTGGCCTTGATTCAGGCGATTACGATCGAAGATCAGCGCTATAAACAGGCGCTGAAGAGTGTCGACTTTATCAAACGCTATATTTTTCCGGGCAGTTTCATTCCGTGCGTCAACGCGATTATCGCTAGCGCGTCGCGGAGCACCGATTTACGCTTGATCAATTTAGAAGATCAAGGCGAAAGTTATGCACTAACACTAAAAGCCTGGCGCGAACGTTTCATGGCTTCGCTTGATAAGGTTCGGGAACAAGGCTACGACGAACAATTCATCAGGATGTGGGAGTTTTATTTGTGTTATTGCGAAGGCGGCTTTTGGGAAAAATCGATTTCCAATGTGCAATTGCTGCTGGCCAAACCCGGCAATCGCCGCGAACAATGGCTGCCTCGTTATGAATCGCAATAACCTCATTAACATGGCTTGGATGCAAGGCTTGTGGTTTGCCGCGGTCTTATCGGCGGCGTCAAACCAGTATTGGCCGGCACCGGTTATTTTAGTGCTGTACGGGTTGTGGCATACCCGCCCTGCAATTCATGTCGCCGGCGATTTTCGTTTGGTGCCGGCTGCGTTGTTACTCGGCATGATTTTGGATAGCGCCTGGATTCGGCTCGGTTGGCTTCAATATGCTTCCCCTTGGCCGGATGCCGAATACGCGCCTTTATGGATTTTGCTGTTGTGGTTCGGCTTGGCGCTAACCTTGAATCATTCTTTGGCTTGGCTGCAGTCGCGTCTTTGGTTGGCCGGACTGCTCGGCGGTGTTACGTGTCCGTTTTCTTATTGGGCGGCGGCGAGACTCGGTGCGCTCACTATCACTGAGAACTCCGGAGTTTGGATCTTCGGCCTGGCTTTGAGTTGGGCGGCGGCGCTACCGCTTTTGTTATGGATGGCGCGTGTAATCAGACAAAAAAATCATCCACTGGAGGCGAAACATGTTTAGTTTAATCGTAATCGCGTTACTAAGTACCGTCGCGATGTTAATGGCCTGGGTGTGGCAGCAAAACCATAAGAACGCAGGCATCGTCGATGTGATTTGGTCATTCGGGATGATGTTGGCGGGGCCATGGTATGCTTTGACGGGAACCGCGCCTCTGTATTTACAGCTCAGCCTGGCTTTTCTGACGTTCGCCTGGTTTTTACGATTGGGAAGTCATTTGTCCGCACGGGTATTCGGAGAGCCGGAAGACGGCCGTTACCAAGCGATGCGGGCAGCGATGCAGGATAAGGCCGATAGCGGGTTTTTGCAGTTTTTTTTATTGCAAGCCGGTTTTATCTGGGTGTTGTCCCTCCCATTTTGGGCGGTCGCGCATACTCGCGCCCCTAATTCGCTCATGGTTTTTTTCGCATTAGTGGTTGCCTGTTTGGCCTTATGGGGCGAAACCACGGCAGACCGGCAGTTGGCCGAATTTCGGAAAAATCCCGATAATCGCGGACTGACTTGCCGAACCGGTTGGTGGCGTTATTCCCGGCATCCGAATTATTTTTTCGAATGGCTGCACTGGTTCGCTTACCCGTTAATGGGATGGGGCGGCGAATATCAATACTGGCTATGGCTTGCGCCGGCCGTGATGTTTTGCTTTTTGTATTTTTTGACCGGTATTCCCTATACCGAACAACAAGCCTTGCGTTCTCGCGGCGATGATTACCGCCGCTATCAACACACCACCAGCAAATTTTTGCCATGGTATCCGAAATCGACGTCTCCTTTGCAAAATCGATTTTCTATGTTGAATGCGATCGAGCTTGCCGAGCGAGGATTGATTCCCGATCCATTGATGCGAATCGGTATCCGAAATTTGTTGAGGCAACGTCTTAAAGACGAATGCGCGAATGATGTCGAAAAGCAAAGCTTGCGTTACCTATCGTTGCTACAGATGCTGAGAGAAAGCCCTATCGCGATAGAAACCGATGCGGCCAATCGCCAACATTACGAAGTTCCGGCAGCTTTTTATCGGCATGCACTCGGCAAGCATCTGAAATATTCGTCGTGTTACTGGGACGAAACGACTCAAACACTCGATGAAGCCGAAGCGCGTATGCTAAAGCTGACTTGCGAACGGGCGGAATTGGCGGCCGGCCAGCAAATACTTGAGTTGGGTTGCGGCTGGGGTTCGTTGACTTTATGGATGGCCGAGCATTATCCCGGTAGTACAGTCACGGCGGTATCGAACTCGAACAGTCAACGCGAATATATCCTCGAACAAGCGGAGCTAAGGGGCTTGCGTAATCTCGATGTAATCACCTGCGACGTGAATCGCTTGTCATTGACTGAGCGGTACGATCGCGTCGTTTCGGTGGAAATGTTCGAACATATGCGCAATTACGAGCATTTAATGAGCAATATCGCCGGCTGGTTGAAACCCGGCGGCAAGCTGTTCGTGCATATTTTTTGTCATCGTTATTTGGCCTATCCGTTCGAAACCGAGGGCGACGACAATTGGATGGGACGTTATTTTTTTACCGGCGGATTGATGCCGGCCCGGGACACGCTACTGCATTTTCAAGACCGGCTTAGGATAGAATGCCAATGGGACGTTTCAGGCCAACATTATCAAAAAACTTCCGAAGCCTGGCTGAGCAATATGGACCGGTACCCGCGCGAAATCGATCGGATTTTTGCGGAAACCTACGGGCCTGAACAAGCGGCCGTTTGGCGGCAACGTTGGCGGTTGTTTTTCATGGCCTGCGCCGAATTGTTCGGTTATCGGGGCGGGAACGAATGGTTGGTCACGCACTATCGTTTTATTAGGCCGAGTGAATGATGAGCAAGCAAGGTCTGCAATATAAACTGATTAAGGCTTTTTTACTGCAGATTCTGTTGATCAGTGTTGCGACGCTGATGGGTGTATTTGCCGCCGCTAAAATCGTCGAAGATGTTCTGGTTCGCGAAGCCTTGCAAGGCGAAGCCGATCATTTTTGGGAACGCTACCGGCAAAACCGAAATTTTCCCGCGCCCGATACACTGAACATGAGCGGTTATCTGGCTTCCAACGGCGATTTTTCTAAGGTTCCAGGAGCATTACGAGCGCTGCAGCCCGGCTTTGGTCGTGCTTTAATAGAGGGTAGGCAGCCGATCGTGTATATCGAGGATAATGACGATTCGCGGCTGTATTTAGTCTTCGATGAACAGCAAGTCGCAGCCTTGTCGTTTTATTTCGGCGTCGTGCCGCTGAGCTTAGTGTTGGTTCTGATTTACGTGTTCGCCTGGATGTCCTATCGCCAATCGAGGGACGCGATCTCACCGGTGATCTCACTCGCGCATATCGTCGAAAGTTTCGATTTCAAAAAACAAGGACTCGCGGAATTGGATTTAAGCGAGTTACGACAAACCACCGACAGCGATGTCGCCAAGCTGATCGATGCTTTAGACCACTTTACCGAGCGCTTGGAATTGTTCATAGAACGCGAACGAAATTTTACCCGCGACGCCAGCCACGAACTCAGAACGCCGCTGGCCGTCATCAAAAGCTCGTTAGCCTTGTTGCATAAGCGCTCGGATTACCAACCGAACGAACAACGATCGTTGCAAACGATAGAAAGCACATTGCGCGACATGGAAGGCCTGATCGATACGTTACTATTACTGGCCCGCGAGGAATCCTCTCCGCTGCCCGAAGACGACGTGTTGATCAATGATTTGCTCAGTAATCTGATCGAGCAAGTCGGCCGGGCGGTCACCAACGATAAAATCAGTGTCGAAATCGAACAGAATTGTTTGTTGTCGGTGCCGGCCGCTGAAAAAGTCTTGAGTATCTTACTGACCAATTTATTGCGCAACGCATTTAGCTATACACAAGCAGGCACGGTTTGCATTACGATCGACGAAAATCGCGTCACGATAGCGGACACCGGCATCGGCATGGAGCAAAAACAACTCAAACAGGTGTTCGAACCCTTCTATCGCGTTCAAGAAACCCAAAACGGCCACGGCTTAGGTTTGACGATAGTCAAGCGGCTCTGCAATCGTTTCGGCTGGAAACTCAAAATACGCAGCAAACCCGGCGAAGGCACGGCTATATCGGTGGTTTTTCCGAAAGCGCGCCGGGTCGGGGGAAAAAGAAATTAAACGTGTTTTCTGATTGTAAAGAGTCGCCGGATTAATAGAGGCGAGCGACGATCAAGAGCCCTTGGGGAAAGGTGCAACGCAGTACCCAAGTACAGTCGACCAATGTAACAAGATGCGTTAATGCAGATTTTGCATGGAGCAAAAATCTGCCCTGCTGCCGACATCCTCGCCAAGCAGGGTAGGCTGGAGGATGACCGCCAGCCCCATTGGCGCCAACTTAAGTAACGTTCATGAAGGCCCGGCAATCGCCAGGCAAATGAAAGTGCAAACTGTGGTGGATGCGGTCACTCGCCCGATAGGACGCCGTGAACCCAGCACCTAAATTACGCAAGATAGTTACCATAGCCAAAGGGCTATGGAATGTAGGTGCTGGGTGAATACGTCCATGTAGGCTCGGCGGCGGCTATCTGAACGCCAGGGATGGCGTGAATGCAGATTTTGCAGGAGCAAAAATCTGCCCTGCCGCCGACGCCTGTCGGTCGAGCAACCGCCTCCTCCTCGGAACCGGTGTTGTTTTTCATAAAGCGGCAAATGCACCATAGAATGAGCGCTAAGTTGACGCTTATGACCGCAGCCCCGTTGCCGCAAGAAGGTTGATTCCCTCCGCTCCTGCTTACTACCAAGGCGTATGGACAACTCCTTGGGCGGCACTTTAACCCGCTAGCTAAATTACTGTTACTGCGAACGCCTGCCCCCTATTGCTTCAGACCAGGCCCACTGACCGCGATAGTATCAAGCAGTTTCACCGAATGACGTTCGCTATTCGTGGTCAACAAAGCTAAAATTGAGGTTTTTGACTTGCTGTGCATGTCGCCGGATCGACGCAGAGTCAAGCGATGAACGCTGTGATATTTTTATATTTTGAATTCCATTTAACCCTATGATCAAAATCGATACCGTTTTCGAACACCTATTGACCCATTACCGGGGGCAATTCGCCACTGTTTTTTTGTTGCCGATTTCGGCTGTTTACGGCGCCTATTCCGGATTTCGCAATTGGTTGTCATTTCGCCTCAGCAGCGCTCCGGCAAAACACGATACCCGCGTTGCCGAGGTCATTCGGCAAATTGAATATTGGAAAGCGCAAGGAGCCGAGCAAAAATTGTGTACGGCGAGGTCGGGCTGGAAAACCATGAGCGAGCTGGTGCCCAAGTACAAATTGTCTCATCGTAAGATCGATATCGGGCTGTACGATGTGTTGGAAATCGACACGCGGCGCAGTATTGTCCGGGTAGAGCCGCTCGTTAGCATGGGTCAGCTCTCGCGAACGTTGATCTCGCAAGGCTGGACCCTACCGGTGGTGCCGGAATTGGACAGCCTAACGGTAGGCGGTTTGATCATGGGCTTCGGAGTCGAAACCAGCAGCCATAAATACGGCTTGTTTCAGCATATTTGCGAAGCCTTCGAAATCGTGACGGCGGAAGGCAAGTTGGTCAAATGCAGCGCATCCGAAAATCCCGAGCTGTTTTATCAAGTTCCGTGGAGTCATGGCACGCTGGGTTTTCTGGTGGCTGCCGAGTTGAAAATCATCCCGGTCAAAAAATTTGTCAGGGTTCATTACCAGCCTGTTCAAAGCTTGGCTCATCTAGTACGAGTGTTCGAGCAAGCCTCGCGCGATACCGAAAACAACGATTTCGTCGAGGCTCTGGTCTATGGGCGCGACCAGGCGGTTATCATGACCGGTAAATTCGCCGATTCTGTCGGACAAGACGGCCATTTGAATGCCATCGGAAAGTGGTATAAGCCTTGGTTTTTTAAGCATGTTCAAGGCTATCTACAGAGCAATAAGGAAGGCGTCGAATATCTGCCGGTGCGGGATTATTACCATCGCCACACGCGCAGTTATTTTTGGGCGATGGAGGAAATCATTCCCTTCGGCAATCATCCAATTTTCAGGGCTTTGTTGGGCTGGGCTTTGCCGCCCCGGATCGAGTTGTTGAAGTATACCGAAACGCGAACCACTCAGCGGCTAAGGGAAAAATATCATGTCGTTCAGGATATGCTGGTGCCGATGCGTTTTCTGGAAACGTCCATCGATTATTTCGATAAGCATTTCAATCTATACCCTTTGTGGCTATCGCCGATGGCGATCAAAGACAACGGCGGGCAAGGCGGATTTGTGCAGCCGTATCAGGCTGAAAATGGCGAAATCGACGAGCTCTATGTCGACATCGGCGCTTACGGTACGCCGGCGAAGAGCGATTTCGATAATGCCGAAGCCCTCCCGTTGTTGGAAAAATTCGTGATCGAACATCATGGTTATCAAGCACTCTATGCGAGAACCTTCATGAACCGGGAAGATTTTAGAAGCATGTTCGATCATAGCGGCTACGATCGGGTTCGGGAGCATTTGCCTCACTGCCGACAAGCCTTCGATGAAGTCTACGATAAAGTTTCATCGATAGGCAGGGTTGCCCCGGTCGAAATGAGGAAATTGGAAAATGCGAGTTAAGGATATGCAAACATGGCAGGCCGGACTTACACCCATGCGCGTCAAGCTAAAAACGGCCAACCCACATCAAGCTCTTTCCCAAGCTCCAGCTCTCATCGTTATACACAAATATCGGTAAACTTGCTAAACAGAGGTCATCGTATAACTGGAAACGGTGCTGTTTGATAAATCTGCGGATATTGGATATCAGTGGCTCCGAGATCGCGATCTGGGGATCGCTCCCACAGAGCATTCAGCCCCTTGTGGGAGCGACGCCTTCGTCGTCCCTCACCTAACGCTAGGTGAGGGAAAGCCGGGTACGTTAATCAACAATAAAGGGTATCGAGGTCACATTCGCCAAGCTGGCAAGACGGTATCTACGACTTATGTATAACGGCGAGGGCTCCAGCTTGGGAAAGCGCGTATGCGGGTTGAATAATCCGCCCCGCTGCTGCTAAACGCAAAGGGGATGCGCTTCGCGCGATCAACTGTACCTATAATCGATATTATTGGAGCCTAAGCTTTGTCTTCGCTGTTGATTTTTCCATTCGCGGTGCCTGACCATGATATCGACGACTTTCTGCGGATCGTCGGTGAGGGTGATGAAATTGAGGTCTTCTTCCGAAATCGTACCGTATTCGATCATCGTGGTCCGCACCCAATCCATTAAACCTTGCCAATAATCGCTGCCGAATAACACTAAAGGCAACGGATAAATTTTATGCGTCTGCATCAAGGTCAGCGATTCGAAAAACTCATCGAGCGTACCGAATCCGCCCGGCATGCAGACATAGCCCATCGAATGACGCACAAACATGACTTTTCTGACGAAGAAGTACCGAAAATTCAGCGAGATATCCTGATAAGGATTCGGGTGTTGCTCCATAGGCAATTCGATATTCAAGCCTACCGCAGGCGGTTTTTGGGATTTTGCGCCCTTGTTTGCTGCTTCCATGATTCCGGGACCGCCGCCGCTGATAACCGCGAAATTATGCTGGCCGAGTAATTCGGCAATTTCGACCGTTTTCAAATAATAATGATGATCCGGTTGTATGCGCGCGGAACCAAAAATAGAAATCGCATCGCTCAAACCGGATAACCGGTCGAAACCTTCGGTAAATTCGCTAATGATCCTAAATATACGCCAAGATTGATCGCCTTTGACATCATCGATGATGTTGGCGGTATCGTGTTGCTTGTTTGGGGTTTTCATCGCTTTATTTGGCTACGCTATGATTGAGCACGTAAGAACTGAGCGAGCGCATTTTGCTACCGGTGATATTCGGGAACTTGGGCATCATCAGCGAGCCGCCCTGCACTTTGTGAGTGATATACCTTTCATTAGCATTTTTCTCGTTGAGTGAAAAAACGACTTGCGGGACTGCCGGGTCTTTGGGTTGATGACATTCCGCGCAGGCTTCCTTGAAAATGGTTTCGCCGGTCGCCGAAGACCCCGGCGTATAGTCGCGCGAGCAAGCCGCTAATAAAAAAAAAGCGGAAACGAGCAGGATCTTAATCATGAAACACTCCTTGATAAATAATTTTACCGGATTGCAATGTAGCGCTGACGCGGCCGGTTAATGTTTCGCCCCAATAGGGCGTATTGATGCCTTTGCTATACCAAGTCGAACGGTCGATTTTCCATCGGCGCTCAGGGTCGAATATGCAAATATCGGCGGATTTCCCTGGCGTCATTGTGCCGCATTCTAAACTCAGTATCTTGGCGGGGGTTTGTGTTAACGCGGCAATGCCTTGAGAAAGTGTAATCAATTTTTCATCGACCAGTTTCAGCATTAACGGCAATAACGTTTCAAGCGCCGATATACCGGGTTCGGTTTCCGGAAACGCGCCTAATTTAGCATCGAGGTCGTGCGGTTGGTGATCCGAACACAGCGTGCCGATGGTGCCTTGCATCAGTGCCTTCCTTAGAAAATGTTTATCCTGCTCGCTCCGTAACGGGGGTAAAACATGGTAAGCGCTGTCGAAAGGCTTCATGTCGTTTTCGGTCAGATGCAACTGATGCGCCGCGATATCGGCACTGACAGATAATCCATACTTTTGGGCCTGCTGGATTTTGATCACCGAACGGCGGCAACTGATTTGTCCGAAATGCACGCGGCACCCGGTCAGCTCGGCCAGTTCGAGACATTGCGACAACGCGATCGTTTCGGCGGTTTCGGGTATGCCGGGCAAGCCGTAGCGGGTCGCGAACGCCCCTTCATGCGCGCAGCCTTCATTGCTCAGGCTGTGCTCATTGGGGCGGTAGATCAGCAATAAATCATGACTGGCGGCATATTCCATCGCGCGCCTCAATACGAGTAGATTGCTGATGGGTTTGCCTCCGTTGCCGACCGCTATGCAGCCCGCCTCCCGTAGCGCCAACATCGAACTGAGCTCTTGGCCTTCAAGATTTTGCGTTAGCGCGCCGATCGGCAGGATTTGCCGGTAATTGGAGTTTTCGGCCAATTCTTTGACCAACTCGGTAATTGCCGGCGTATCGATGACCGGCCGTGTATCGGGTTGTAAAATCAAGGTGGTAATGCCGCCGGCCGCGGCCGCCTTGGTTTCGGTTTGAAACGTGGCTTTATGACTTTGGCCCGGTTGACGCAAGCGAGTGCTAATATCGATAAAGCCGGGGCAGACGATTTGACCGGAAGCGTCGATGACGCTGTCGGCCTCAAAGCCGTCGGGGTTCTCGAATAAGGCAAGAATTTTGCCGTCGGCAACATAAACCGGACCGGTTCGATCGACCGAACGGGCCGGATCGATCACGCGCCCTTGTTCAATCAGAATTCTTTTCATCAGGCCGCTCCTTGAGTTTGCATCGCCATCGACATGACCGCCATACGTATTGCGATGCCGTTACTGACTTGCCGTAATATGACCGATTGCGGACCGTCGGCAACGCGCGTATCGATTTCGACGCCGCGATTGATCGGCCCCGGGTGCATCACGATCGCATCGGGCTTGGCGATTTCCAGTTTTTCAGGCGTCAAACCAAAACATTTGAAGTACTCGCTTTCGCTGGGCAACAAGGCCGAGGTCATGCGCTCTTTTTGTAAACGCAGCATGATGATGACATCGATGTCTTTGAGTCCCTCGGTCAAGTTATGACAGACCGTGACGCCGAGCGTTTCGACATAGGCGGGGAGCAAAGTTTTCGGTGCGATAACCCGAACTTCGGCCGCGCCCAAGGTATTGAGTGCCAGAATTTGCGAGCGCGCAACTCTGGAATGCAGGATGTCGCCGATGATCGCGACTCTCAACGCGCTGAAATCCGGCTTGAACTGCCGAATCGTGAACATATCCAGCATTGCCTGAGTCGGATGACTGTGCCGGCCATCGCCGGCATTGATCACGCTGATATGCGGCGCGGTATGTTCGGCGATAAAATGCGCGGCGCCGCTGGTCCCGTGACGTACGACAAACATATCGACAAACATCGCTTCCAGATTGCGAATCGTATCGAGCAGGCTTTCACCTTTCGAGGTGGCCGAAGTCGCGATATTCATACTGATGACATCGGCCGAGAGTCTTTTGGCCGCGAGTTCGAAGGTCGTTCGGGTACGCGTGCTGTTTTCGAAAAACAGATTAACGATGGTTTTACCCCGCAATAAGGGAACCTTTTTCACATGATGCCCCGACATTTCGGCAAACGATTCGGCAGTATCGAGAATTTCGGTCAACAGCGCTTTGTCGAGGCCGTCAATCGTCAAAAAGTGCTTCAATTTACCTTCTGCGTTTAATTGTAAATTGTTGTGACTCATGCCTTAGGCCGCTACGTCAAGAGTTTGAATATCGATACCCAAGGGGTCCGGGCCGGTTAATTTGATACGTTGATTGGCGTCAAGACGAATCGATGTGCCGATACAGTCCGGACGCAACGGAATTTGCCGCCCGTCGCGTTCGATCAATACCGCCAACACGACTTGATTAGGCCGGCCGTAATCGAAGATTTCGTTGAGCGCGGCACGAATCGTACGGCCGGTGTAAAAGACATCGTCGACCAGAATAATATCGCGGCCCTCAATCGTGTTCGGCAAGGCGCTCGGCTTGACATTCGGATGTACGCCGATTTGCGAAAAATCGTCGCGGTAAAACGTGATATCCAATAGCCCTAAAGGCTCTGTCAAACCCAAGCGTTGATGGAGGCGTTCGGCAATCCAGACGCCGCCGGTGCGAATGCCGATCATCACCGGATTTTCAAGCTTTCTGGTAGTGATTATATTGCCGATAGCCGACTCCAGCCGAGTCAATAATTCAGTAATATCGAGTTGTTGATGGGTCATATGTCGGGGTTATTGAGTGTTGAGCCATGTTTGTAATATGAGCTGGGCGGCAAGCCGATCTTGCACTTCCCATAGCTTGCCTGCGCTGACTCGCACGTCGTCGTACAGCATTTGTTTGGCTTCAAAAGTGGTCAGGGTTTCATCCTGCTGAAAAACCGGTAGTTGAAAGCGTCCTTCCAATTGCCGGCAAAATTTGAGCATACGCGGGGTAATCGGATTATCCTGGCCATCGCTCTGCCGGGAAATACCGACGACTAAGCCCGCCGGTTGCCATTCTTGAATAAGCCGACCGATAGCCGTCCAGTCCGGTACTTGATTAACCGAGCGTAAAGTCGATAAGGCATTGGCCGTCCCGGTCGTGGTTTGCCCAACCGCCACGCCGATTTTTTTATTACCGAAATCGAAACCGAGGTAGGTATCGTGATTGCGAGGAACTAGCGGGTCGTGTTTAGCCATGTCCTGCCGGCGCGGTTAATTGATTGATGTCGATGCCGATTTGATGAGCTGCGGCCTGCCAGCGTTGATTGACCGGCGTATTGAAGATGATGTCATTGCCGCTAGGCGTGTTCAGCCAAGCATTATTGACGATTTCTTGCTCCAATTGGCCCTCGCCCCAGCCGGCATAGCCCAAGGCAACTAGATATTGTTCGGGGCCTTTGCCGATCGCGATGGCTTCGAGAATATCGCGCGACGTGGTTAGCGAGATTTCATCCGATATCGAGATCGAGGAGTCCCATCTTCCGCATGGGTTGTGAATCACAAAACCGCGTTCCTGTTGTACCGGCCCGCCGAAAAATACCGGAGCTTCCGCAGCTGCCGGAAAGGTCACGTTGATTTGCATTTGTTTGAAGATGTCGCCCAGCTTCATGTCGATCTGCCGATTGATCACAATACCTAATGCGCCATCGGCGTTATGCTGACATAGGTAGGTCACGGTATGAAAAAAACCCGGATCGGTCAGATTGGGCATCGCTATCAGGAACTGATTATTTAAATAAGTCGTATCGGTCATATCGGTAAGTGTGTTCATGGCTGCGCGAGTTAATGAGTTAACCCAGCTTTAACAAATGTAGTGTCTACGGATTAAACTCTTAAGTCATAAGGATTAAAAAGCCTGCTGCATTCTTGGTTTTATCCTAATATTCAAAAGCGTATATTCAGTAAATGTTAAAGCTGTGTTAACGTGCTGACATTCCCGATTCGTCCGAAAACTTCCAAACCCGGGTAATCACTAATACATCCAATTCCTTGAGCAATTCTTGAGGCAATGGCGGAAACGGCGCGCTTAAACGAACGATCCTTTTGGCGGCTTCGTCTAGGGCTGCATTGCCTGAAGGACGTTTAATTCGTATATTATATATCGTACCGTCCGGATTGATGCCGACTTCCATCGTCAACGTGCCGAAAAAATTTTTTTTGCGTGCAACTTCGGGATAATTAAGGTTGCCGGTCGCTTCCACCTTTTTTTTCCAGTCCATCTCATATTGCGAAGCAACATATTTATGAGTGCTCACCGCATTGACATGCTTGATTTTGCTGATGTCGGCGCTGAGTTGCTGTTGCCGAACTTCGGTGCCCAGCTGCGCAATTTGTTGTTGCAAGGCTGCGGCGGTAATTTTCGGAACCGGTTTGCTTTGCGGTTGAACCGGGGATTTAACCGGTACGGGAGGTGCTTTTGTCTCGGCTGGGCGAATCGTGCTGATTATTTTTTTGGGGGCTGCGGCTTGACGTTGAACCGGTTTGCTTTGCGGTTGCTTGTTAGGCAAGGTCCCGCGGCTAGGCAGCTTTTGTTTAGGCGGGGTTGGTTTGGTTTTTTGTTTGCCGGCGCCGATTTGATTTTCCTGGGCTAGAAAACTCGCCTGTTTAGGGGCTTTTTGTGCCGGCGTCGTGGCTAACGTGATTTCAATTGCACGATGAGTCTCTTCTTGTTTAGGCATTGAAAAATTAATGCCTAGGATAACCATAATATGCAGTATAGCGGCAATAAATAGGGTGATCATTAAGGCATCGTTTTCCGATGTGCTGGAAACTCCGCCCAAGAAAGCTCTTGATGTTGTCATAATTTCTTGATTGCTAAAGACTAAACGGAAACTATACTTGTTTTCATTAAACTATAAACTTTAACTTAAAGGAAGTCTCTATGCAGGATGGGTTTACAACCTATACTCATCAAGCTACTTCATTTTGATCGAAAAACCGTCTAAGCAGCGTAGCCCGGATGGAGCGTAGCGCAATCCGGGAAGTTCGAAGCCACGCTAGCCCGTATTCCGCTACGCTTCATACGGGCTACATGCTTCGTGCTACAAACTTAATTTTAAAGGAAGTATCTATGCGGAACGGGGTTGGTCACCCTGTCTTGCACGTTTCGACCCTACCCAAAGCAAACCGAAACGTTCGGGGCGAGTTGAATAACCCGTCCCGCGCCAGCGCCCGAAATGAGTTCGATAAACTTTCGAGAAATTCAGCGAAGCTTTAATTCAATATGGTCCATCAACTGGCCGGCAATGTTCAATCCGAATTGTTTATCCAGTTCTTGTACGCAAGTCGGGCTAGTGACGTTGATTTCGGTGAGATAATCGCCGATGACGTCGAGGCCGACAAAAATTAAACCTTTTTCGCGTAAGGTCGGCCCGATTTGTTTGGCAATCCAAGAATCTCGAGCGGTTAGCACACGGCCTTCCGCATTGCCGCCGGCAGCCAGGTTGCCGCGAGTTTCTCCTTGAGCCGGAATTCTGGCCAACGCGTAAGGCACCGCCTCGCCGTCGACGATCAAAATACGTTTATCGCCGTTTTTAATCTCGGGTAGATATTTTTGCGCCATTACATAACGACAATTGTATTGCGTCATGGTTTCCAAAATGACACTTAAATTCGGATCGTCCTTGCGCAAATGAAAAATCGACGTACCGCCCATGCCGTCCAGCGGTTTTAAAATAATCTCGCCTTGTTCCGCCAAAAAATCGCGAATCCGTTTCGGATCGCGGGCCACCAAGGTTTCCGCGCAGCATTGAGGAAACCATGCGGTAAACAGTTTTTCATTGGCGTCACGCAAGGACTGAGGTTTATTGATGACATAAGCGCCTAAGGTTTCGGCCCGCTCGAGCAGATAAGTCGCATAAATGTATTCTTGATCGAAAGGAGGATCTTTGCGCATCATGATGACATCGAGTTGATCCAGCGCGATATCCTGTTCACTCGAAAATCGATGCCAACGCTCCGGGTTTCTTTGAACTTCCAATAAACGGGTACGCGCATAGGCGCGTCCGTTACGCATATAAAGATCGTTAAGCTCCATATAATGCAACTCCCATCCCCTGCTTTGAGCTTCAAGAAGCATTGCAAAGCTTGTATCTTTCTTGATGTTGATGCGATCGATCGGGTCCATGACCATGCCGAATTTTATAGACATAAAAACTCTCAATAATCCGAAATTAAAAAGGGGTGGCAACAAGGCGTCAACTATAGCGGTTTCAGAGGTCTTGGGAAAGAATGTTTTAGCGTGTCATGCGATGGCAATGAGGTTTCAAGGATCTATGCCGCATGAAAATCTATCTATTCTTTACTGAGAAAGTTCGCAGTTTTGCATTCCTTATCTATTTTTTCGATATGAAAAAACAATGTCGGTTCCGAAGAGGGTGCGGTTGCTCGATCGACAGGCGTCGGCGGCAGGGCAGATTTTTGCTCCATGCAAAATCTGCATTCACGCCGTCCTTGGCGTTCGAGCCGCCGTCGAGCCTACATGGACGTATTCACCCAGCACCTAAATTCCATAGTCCATTGGCTATGGTTAACTATCTTGGATAATTCATCCAGCACCTAAATAAGCCATGAATTTGAATCATTGCCAAAGACCTATGGAATTTAGGTGCTGGATTTACTCCCTTTATACTCAAAAAATGGTTAACTTTATGAAGGTATGGGGTGTGGCTAGCGAGGATGTCGGCAGCAGGGAGCTGCCGCCAAGCCTCCATGGATGGGTTTACGGCGTTCCTCGATAGACACATCCCATACCTTTTATTCTTAGACGGTTTTTCAATCAAAAGGGAGTAGGTGCTGGGTTCACGGCGTCCTGTCGGGCGAGTGACCGCACCTTCCGCCACCAGAGAACTTTCATTTGCCGGGGCGATGGCTAGGCCTTCATGAACGTTACTATTTACGAATACTCCATATAAACCTTCCGCAATCTAAAATTCGACAGCGCCCCAAGGAGGCGCCGGGGCCGAATTTTGATCTACGGGTACAGTCACGAAAAACCCGAAAGAAGTGAAATATCAGCTTTTATTGTTCAGACGTTTTTTCATTCAGATAGGAGTAAAAGGTTTACCTGACAACTAAAATTTGGTATAAAAGCGGGCTAATTTTTGAACAATGGCAAACAAAGAGGTTAATCATGTCCAGAGTCTGTCAGGTTACAGGAAAACGCCCCGTAACCGGTAATAATGTATCGCACGCAAACAATAAAACCAGAAGACGTTTTTGCCCCAATCTACAACACCATCGTTTTTGGGTGGAAAGCGAGAATCGCTGGGTTCGCCTGCGTGTTTCCACGAAAGGCATGCGCGTTATCGACAAAAGAGGCATTGATGCCGTTTTGGCCGATTTGCGTAAACAAGGCATTAAGGCATAAGGGGATCAACCATGCGCGATAAAATCAAACTCGTTTCATCCGAAGGCACCGGACATTTTTATACTACGACAAAAAACAAACGCACTATGCCTGAGAAAATGGAGATCAAAAAATTCGATCCTGTTGTTCGCAAGCATGTGATGTACAAAGAAGCTAAAATCAAATAATTTTTGACGACACTTCTTTCGTTGCCCGGAAAGCCGCGGTTACGCCTAAAGCGCCGCGGCTTTTTCGTCTATCGCCGCAATCATTGTTTTTTAAGTTTATCCAAAACTTCTTTTAGCTTTTCCGTTTGTTTGAATAATATTCGGTATTGCTTGATGGCATCTTCCTTGGCAGCTTCCAGTTGCTTGCATCTCTCAATAAGCTCCTGATTTTTATCCGATAAGGCCTCGTTTTGTGCTTTTAGTTGTTCGACCTGCTCGAGCAATCCCTTGTCAGCGGAATTCGCTTTATGCGTCGCGGTTGGAGCGTCTTCTTCCGAGTTTGTTTCCGAGCTTTCGGTATTGCGAAACGTGGTTTCGAAGCCGTCGTCGATCGTGAATAGAGCCGCCGTTTTTTTAAGTTCAGGCGAGACCTTTTGCATGCCGCCTTCCAAAATAAACGCTTTGAATTTATTGCGGAGCAACAAAAATGCAGCCGCCTCGCTGGTTTTGCCGTTAGCGCAAACAACCACGACGGTGCGGGCGCGATTGAGCGTTTTTAATTGCATTCGTAGAGTAAAGAACGGCGCGCTAATACTGTCGTCTAAATGAAATTGGTTATAGTCTTCGGTTGAGCGGACGTCCAATAAAATCGCTCCATTGGCTTGTTCTTGCCGCATTTGCTCGAAATCGATGTATTTCAGCGAGGGCTCTTTGATCAGTGTTATAAAATTCTGCCTGGAAAGACGTAACAAAGACAGCTTGCTGATGGCTGTAATCGTGACATTCCTGGGTTTATCCGATAAGAGAGAGTCTTCTCCGAAAGTATCGCTCGTTCTTAGGAGTGCTAGCTTGATCTCCTTGGCATTTTCGGAAGGTTTGCGAGTCAGCAAGCACTGGCCGGATTTGATCAAATAATAATAATCGCCCTGATCGCCTTGATGGAAAACGGCTTCGCCTTTCTCAAAGACGACCTCTTCGAGGCTTATTATTATTTTTTGTAGGTTGGCCGGCGGCAATCTTTGAAATATCGGAGACCTCAATAAAGTTGTCATCCAGTCATCAGAGTTGTCTTCCGGTTCGACTATAACCATGTAACTACTTTCCTCTTCATAACTTAGCGACGATAAATAATTCAGTGTTTCCGTAGGCAGCCTTAAAAATCGAATGCTACTGCATGCCACGGCGTCAATTTTTCTAGGTAGTTGGTGAGCTAAGGCGAAGCGGGCAGATTCGCCTTCTGCATCAATTATTTCGACCTTTAGGCCTTGAGCCTCCAAGGAAACTTGGCCGCTCAATAAATAAAATAAGTCCGCCTCCGTGTCCCCTTTTTTGAATAATACCGAATCGCGCTCTGCCGTTTCGATGGTGATTTCGGCGCACAATGCTTCGAAATGAGGTCCGGGCAGAGTGGATAGTGGAACAAGTTTACGAATTGCTTGTGCGTCTGCGGAGCTGATATTTACAGCCATTCAAATTCATTGGAAGGATTAAATTGACTAATATAGCTCATTATCCTAGATAAAGCATTTCACCATGAAGAATAAGGAACTTGCATTTTGTTAAGTTTGGCAAGCCGTTGAAAGGCTTAATGCACTTGAAGGTTAATACCGAATTTAGGATAACGAGAGCCTGATGATCATATGATTCGCGCGGCCATATTTTCGGTTTTTGACTTGTTTTAAACATTTTTTGCCTTATATTGTCTACGTTGATTTTAAAGCCTGTCGAGGACTTTCATGAAGAATCACTTATTCGGTCATTTGATATTGACCTTAGCATTCGGGTTTTTAGCCGTCACGCAAGTATCGGCAGGATTGCCGGTTGCGGTGGAGGGACAGCCCTTGCCGTCGCTGTCGCCCATTCTCGAACGCAGCATGCCGGCAGTCGTGAATATATCGACATCAACCAATATTCAGGTTAGAGAAAATCCGTTATTGCAAGATCCGTTTTTCCGGCATTTTTTTCAATTACCGGACCGGCCTCGCCGGCAACAACGCAACAGCTTGGGATCCGGAGTCATTATCGATAGTGAGAAAGGCTATGTGTTGACTAATAATCATGTCATCGACAAAGCCGATAAAATCATGGTGACACTGCATGATGGACGCCAACTCGATGCCAAATTGATCGGTACCGACCCTGAAGCCGATGTTGCGGTCGTACAAATTGCCGCCGATAACTTGGTTGCCTTGCCTATTTCCAACTCCGACGAATTGAGAGTCGGCGATTTCGTCATTGCGATCGGCAGCCCATTCGGACTGAGTCAGACAGTGACTTCGGGTATCGTCAGTGCGCTGGGTCGATCCGGTTTGGGCATCGAAGGCTATGAGGATTTCATTCAAACCGATGCGTCGATCAATCCGGGAAATTCCGGCGGAGCGTTGGTCAATTTGCGCGGCGAATTTGTCGGCATGAATACCGCGATATTGGCGCCGGGCGGCGGCAATGTCGGTATCGGCTTTGCGATTCCGGCCAATATGGCGATGACGATCAAGGAGTCTCTAGTCACTCATGGCGAAGTGCGGCGCGGCTTGCTGGGGGTCACGACTCAGGATTTGACTCCAGAACTGGTTAAAGCCTTCGGTTTAAAAACCAAACATGGCGCCGTAATCAGCAAAGTGGCCGGAAACTCTCCCGCGGCAAAAGCCGGACTTGAACCAGGCGATATTATCATTGAAGTCAATGGACAAAAAATCAAAGGCAGTCACGATATTCGCAATATGATCGGTTTAATGAAAATCGGCGCCAAAGTCGATATCGGCATTATGCGTGATGATAAAAAAATGCTGGTTCAGGCTGAAATCGGCAAGCCTCAGCGACCTCATTTAGCCGGTAAAACGATTCATCCTCGTCTTGACGGCACCGTGTTAAGTTCGACACAAAAAAATCAAATAGAAGGGGTTTTATTCGAACAGATAGCAACAAACTCCTACGCTTGGCGAGCCGGGTTACGACCGGGCGACATTATCGTTTCAGCCAATCGCTATCGGATTCGCACAATAGAAGAACTTGCTCAAGTCGCCAACCCCAACAACGCATTATTGATCAATATACAGCGCGGCGAAGAAGCCTTCTTCTTGGTTTTGAAATAACCTTTTGCGACTAATCAGCGCATGTGGTTGGGTGGTGTCAGGCATTGATTCCTAAGGATGCGGAATACATAACTTGTGCTGAATAATTACAACTTTTTTGTATCACTGATGACGAATTCAATGACCGAACGAACATTCATAGCACTCAATATTGCCGTATTGACGATATCCGATACCCGTAACGAAGCCGATGACGTTTCGGGTAAAATACTGGTCGACAAGGCGCTGGCATCGGGTCATCGCATTGCGGAAAAAAAAATCGTTCCGGATAATATTTATCGAATCAGAGCGGCGCTGTCGCAATGGATCGCCGATGACTCGGTCGATGCGGTTTTAACCACCGGCGGCACCGGCGTGACCGGTCGAGACGGAACGCCGGAAGCGGTAGAGCCGTTGCTCGATAAAACCTTAGACGGGTTCGGCGAAGTCTTCCGGATGATTTCCTATCAAACGATCAAAACATCGACGATACAGTCGCGCGCAGTCGCCGGCGTCGCGAACGGAACCTACATTTTTTGTTTGCCAGGCTCGTCGAATGCTTGCAAGACGGCTTGGGACCAATTAATCGAGGCTCAACTGGATTTTCGAACCAAGCCATGTAATCTTGTGCAGTTAATGCCGCGGTTAAAGGAGCGATAACATGCGTTGGGATTTTTTAGTCGTCGGCGCGCTATGTGCCGGCATTGGCGTCGGCTTGGGGGCATTCGGCGCGCACGGTTTAAAAGCGGTGCTAAGCCCCGATATGCTTGAAGTTTACAAAACCGGCGTGACCTACCATATGTGGCATGCGTTAGGTTTGTGCGCAATCGGCCTGCTGCATCGGCAAAATCCTCGGCAAGCGCTGTTGTCATGGTCGGCTTGGCTCATGTTTGCCGGCATCGTGCTCTTTTCGGGCAGCTTGTACCTTTTGACTTTGCTCGACCAAAAATGGCTGGGCATGATTACGCCATTCGGCGGTCTGGCATTCATCGCCGCTTGGATAACGTTGGCCTTATATGCCGCCAAAGAACAGCGGTAGAAGGCGAATAATAAAGCGCCGAGCATTCGATCGCTCCCTTAAGGTAATAAAAGCAAGCGACTAAACCGAACAAAGGATCAATTCGCTTTTTTACGGTACACTTTACCGAAACTCCCTTTCACAAAAAATATCGAATTAAATCATGCGTGACGCCTCTCCTCAAACGATCTATCTCAAAGACTACAAACCGCCGGAATATCTTATCCACGATACCGACTTGAATTTTATGCTGGATGACGAATGCACGCGAGTCGTTGCCACGTTGACGATGAGCAGAAATCCGGCCTCGAAAGCCGATGACAGTGCCTTAACATTGCTGGGCGAAAATCTGACCTTGCTCGGCGTTCAGTTGAATGGCGACACATTAAGCGCCGATCGCTATTTGCAAACGCCTGAAGCCTTAGTCATTCACGATGTGCCGCAGCACGAAAAATTCGTCGTCACGATTGAAAACACGATCAATCTCAAGGCAAATACGGCACTAGAAGGTTTGTATCTCTCCAAAAACATGCTGTGCACGCAATGCGAAGCGGAAGGCTTTCGCAAGATTACTTATTATCTCGACCGACCCGACGTGATGAGCCGCTTCACGACCACGCTAGTCGGCGACAAGGATAAATATCCGGTATTGCTGTCGAACGGCAACAAAAAGGCTCATGGCGAACTACCCGATAATAAACACTGGGTTACCTGGGAAGACCCGTTTAATAAGCCATGTTATTTGTTTGCGCTGGTGGCGGGGCAGTTGGAATGCGTCAGAGATAGTTTTACCACGCAATCGGGGCGAAGAATAGCGCTTGAAATCTTTGTCGAAGCCCACGATCTTGATAAGTGCGATCATGCGATGCAATCGCTAAAAAATGCAATGCGCTGGGACGAGAAGACTTACGGACTCGAATACGACCTGGATTTGTACATGATCGTCGCGGTCGGTCATTTCAACATGGGCGCAATGGAGAACAAAGGCCTGAACATATTCAACACCAAATTCGTCTTGGCGCGCCCGGATACAGCCACCGATAGCGATTACGAGCATATCGAAGGCGTGATCGGTCATGAATATTTTCATAACTGGAGCGGCAACCGCGTGACTTGCCGGGATTGGTTTCAGTTGAGTTTGAAAGAAGGCTTTACTGTATTCCGCGATCAGGAGTTCACCGGCGACCGGACCTCGAAAGCAGTCAAACGCATCGAAGACGTAAACGCATTGCGGACCCGGCAGTTTGCCGAGGACGCGGGACCGCTGGCACATCCGATCCGGCCCGACGCCTATATCGAGATTAATAACTTTTATACCTTGACAGTCTATGAAAAAGGCGCCGAAGTCGTCCGGATGCTACATACGCTGCTCGGCCCTCAAGGTTTTCGCAAGGGCTGCGATCTGTATTTTCAGCGTCACGACGGTCAGGCGGTTACTTGCGACGACTTCGTCAATGCGATGGAAGCGGCCAATGATGTCGACTTAACGCAATTTCGGCGTTGGTACTCGCAGGCGGGCACGCCGGTATTGACCGTTTCGGAACATTACGATAGCGACGCGCAAACATTATCACTGACCATTAAGCAAGACAACCCGCCGACACCCGGCCAGCCTCGCAAGGAACCGCTGCATATACCGATTAAAACCGGATTGATCCTGCCGGACGGTAATCTGGCGCAATGCCGATTGCAAGGTAGCGAACAAGTCAGTCATAAAATTGTGCTCGAATTGACCGAGACAGAGCAAACTTTTGTATTCGAGCAATTGCCGCAAAAGCCGGTGATTTCATTGTTGCGCGGTTTTTCAGCGCCGGTGAAACTTAAGATGCAACGCTCGCTTGAGGAGCTGGCTTTCTTGTTGAGCCATGATCCGGACACGTTCAATCGCTGGGAAGCTGGGCAGCAATTGGCCGGTCGCGTCATCGCCGAACTGATCGACGATTTGCAAAACGGTCGTTCGCTTGAGATTAATCCGGTCTTGATCGAAGCCTATCGAAAAATCGTTCAAAACTGCTGGCTGGATTTGTCGTATTTCGCCTTGTTGTTAAGTCTGCCTTCGGAAACTTATCTGGCCGAACAAATGCCGGTCATTGATGTTGAAGCGATTCATACGGCACGCGAATTTGTTGCCGGTCAAATTGCAAAGCACCTTGAAGACGATCTAAGAGGCTTATATCTGGATAATCACCGAGACGAATCGGGTTGTTTCGATGCCAAAGCTATCGGTCGACGCCGCGTTAAAAACGTGTGTCTCGGCTTTTTGAGTAAGCTGGACGATACCGAAATACAGCGTTGGTCGCTCAAGCAATTCGATACGGCCAAAAATATGACCGATCAAATCGCCGCATTGGGCGTCATCGTCAACACGCCGCATCCGGCCCGCGCAACTTGCTTGGATGCTTTCTACCGGCAATGGCGCGACGAAGCACTGGTCTTGGACAAGTGGTTTGCCTTGCAAGCAACGGCAACTCCGCCGGATACTTTTGAAGCGGTGCAACGCCTGTTGAAACACCCCGACTTCGATTTAAAAAATCCTAACCGCGTTCGTGCGTTGGTCGGTTCTTTTAGCCAGGCCAATCCATTGCATTTTCATGCAGCCAGCGGGCAAGGTTATCGATTTTTAGCCGATAGAATTATTGAATTGAATACGCTCAACCCTCAAGTCGCATCGAGGATGGTTGGCGCACTGACGCAATGGCGGCGTTATGACGAGGGTCGGCAAGCTTTGATGAAAGGCGAGCTCGAACGCATCATGTCGACCGAGGCGATTTCCAAAGATGTGTATGAAGTAGCAAGCAAAAGCTTGGCATGAAAGAAGGCGTAAAACGATGCAGAGATAACTATGGCCCTGGCTTGATAACGAGGCAAATTCGGTGATGGATGTTAGAATACGTGCAACTCGACAAGCACAACACGTAAAGCCATAGATTTAATGAGGAAACTATGCGGATTCCGAGACATTTAACCAAGATTATTGCGGCAACCCTCGGCATATTGCTTGTCGTTTATGTCGCATTCTATTTCGTATTTCTCGATCTGATCGTCGATTACTGGTGGTTTCAAGCAATAAAATACGAAGGCTATTTTTGGCTGAGATTGCTTTACCGCTTTTTTCTTTCGGGCGCGGTCACCGTAGTTTTCTTTTCGATTTTCTTTTTGCATTTTTGGTTGGCGGCCCGTTATCTGGGGTTCAATCCTAATCAAGATGCATTGCAGGATTCGGCCAAGCGCAAGCGCTTCGAGCGCCTAGCCGATCTATTCATGAGTTTGTCGATCAAGTTTTCGACACCGGTAGCATTAATATTAGCCATTGCGATTGCGATGCCCTTTTACCATCAATGGGAAATGGGACTACTGTATTTCTTCGGCGGATCATCCGGAGTCGTTGAGCCCGTTTACGGACAGGATATCGGCTTTTATTTGCTGTCTTATCCGATTTATTTACTCATCCAGGAAGAGCTACTGGCTACCGCGGTCATTATTTTCTTAATGGTCGCCTTTCAATACTGGGTGCAACATACGTTTATCCCAAGTCAAGCCAAAGAATTTCCGAAGGCCGCTAAAGTTCATCTGGCGGTATTATTCGGCTTTGTCGTGTTGTTCGTCGTTTGGGGCTTCATGCTGTACCGGTTTTCGCTGCTTTATATCGACCGCCACGAGCCGGTGTTTTCAGGGCCGGGCTTCGTCGAAATACGCTATCAACTACCGTTGATTTGGCTCTCGATTGTGGGATTTCTGGCGGCTGCGATTTCCTTGCTGTTTTATTATTTCTCCGAAACGACGCGGACCAAAGTCCCTTTTTTGATTTCATTGGGGATCTTTGTCAGCGCGTTAGGGCTGCAAGAAGTCAAATTCATACCTGAATTGATCGATAAATTTATCGTCAAGCCTAACCCGGTTAGGACGCAGCGCCCGTTTATCGATCACAATATTGTCGCGACGCTCGATGCTTATGATTTAAAAAATATCAATATCGTCGATTTTACGGTGACGCTCGACCCGACCAAGGATATCGAAGCATGGAGCACCCGAAGACGTTTCGAAAATATTCCGGTTTGGGATCGCGAATTTTTGAGCGATGTTTACAACCAAATTCAAAGCATCCGACCGTATTATCATTTTCTCGATGTCGACGAAGGCCGTTATTTCATCGACGGTTTCAAGCGTCAGGTCAATCTTGCCGCACGGGAAATGAATATCTCCAAGCTCCCCAAGGAAGCGCAAAATTGGGAAAACACGCATTTGCGTTTTACGCATGGTTTCGGCGCGGTAGTCACGCCGGCGGCGCAAGATGCAGGTCAACCGATACGTTGGTTTTTGCGAGACTTGAATTTAAGCTCTAATGTCGGACTGGATGTGAAGCACCCCGATATCTATTACGGAATGGAGGATTATAAGTACGCAATCGTACCCAATAAGCTCGACGTGGTCGCGCTTTCGGGAACCCAGCCGGACCCGGCGATCGACGCGGTTTATACCGGCAGCGGCGGAATCCCTATTCCATCGCTGTTTAGAAAAGCCTTGTTTTCGTTTTTTTTCAAAGACGAAAAAATATTTTTCTCGACCAATATATCTCGAGAGAGCCGCTTGTTGATTCGTCGGAATGTCGTCGACCGAATCAATCATCTGGCGCCATTTCTGCATTTAGACAAAGACCCTTATCTGGTTGTCACGAAAGACCGATTCTATTGGGTGCAAGACGCCTATACCTTGTCGAATTGGTACCCGGTATCGAAATCGGCCGAGGATGATTTTTTAGTCGGCAGTAAGGAATTCAATTATATCCGCAATTCGGTCAAGATCACCGTCGATGCTTACAGCGGTTTAACTCGTTTTTATGTTACCGATCCGTCGGATGTGATCATTCAGGCTTACGACAGAGCTTACCCCGGCGTATTCCGCGACATCGACGAAATGCCGGTCGAATTAAAGCGACAATTGCGTTTTCCGCGCGACCTGTTCTATTTGCAAATGAAAGTCTATGCCAAATATCATCAGCGTGACCCGGCATTATTTTATCAACAGGCCGAGACTTGGAATTTTGCGGAAGTCAGAGACCAAGAAGTTAGGCCTTATTACCAAACGGTAGACTTAGGCAATTGCGGCGGCAAGGAAGAATTCGTCATGATCAATCCGATGACGCCGATCAACAATCAGAACTTGAGCATGGTTGGCGTCGCCAGCGTGATGGATAGAGAAAAGTGCGGTGACGCCTTCAAAAAAAGCATCACGGTTTACCAATTCGCGAAGGAAGTTCAAGTCAACGGGCCGGCACAGGTCGAGGCCTTGATCGAGCAAGACCCGGACATCGCGGCTCAGCTTACGCTCTGGGACCAGCGCGGTTCTCGGGTGAGAATGGGGAGGATGATTATTTTGCCGATGGAACACTCGATTCTGTATGTCCAGCCGCTTTATTTGATCGCAAATAAAACGAGCATACCGGAATTGGCTAGAGTCATCGTGTCGATCGGCAATGAGGTCGTCATGGACACCACGCTATGGAGCGCATTTTCACGATTGAGAGAGCGCTTTATTAAGGTACAAGAGGACGACACGGGGACCACTTTCGATCCGGATAATGATAGGCCGAAATAAGAGGACAAAAAAGCCGCTATCGAATTACCCGATAACGGCTTTTTTTATAGCATAAATTGTTGTCATTTAACCCAGCCTTGACAAATCTAGCGCCTATAACCTAAATCATTAAAGTATAAAAATTAAAAAATTCACCCAAAATGGCCTTGTCACGCCATAATGTTTTTATTCTTTAATTTTAAATATCTTTTGTTCGACAAATGGTAAAGCTGGGTTAATTTAGCAGCATATTGCAAAGTTTGTCTTCCAATGTCATGCGGATAGCCAAATGCTCGCCTAGAATGGACAGGTCTTGCTCGAGAGCGCTGGGCGTTAGATGGTTTTTGGCGTGTTCATACTTATCGTTGAAAACGATTGCCGCATCGGTAGTTCTCGATAGCTCGGGATAGAGTTCGTTCGCAAAAGATAACAATGCTTGGCGTTTTTCGTTACCGGACAATAACCGCTCATAAATACCGAAGTGCCAAAGCGACACGTAATCGACAAGTAATTGCGAAAATTCAGAAAGCCGAGTTTGAACTTTTTTACCGGCAGAAAAAGGCTTCAACTCGGCGATACGGCAATACATTGCCCACACCTCATGCCGTTCTTTTCTTAATTCGTCGATTAAAGCTGCCGTACCCCGGCGTCTTTCTGGAAAGGTTTGCATAACAGCGCTCATCAGTCTGCCCTCGTTTTGTTGTTGTAATGCAAATCTAATCCAAAATTTAATATAATGCAACAATCTATTAATTATTATGAAACTTTCTTGTGAAATCGATCAAGATTTACAATTTAAATGTTGCATTTTTGCAACAAACTTAAGGGCGGATTGATTATTTTGGCAATGAATATTTTTCTTGCGGTGGCGCTGCCCTGCGAGGCGAAACCGCTGGTTGCGCACTTCGGTTTGAAAAAAGACACTACGGTGCGCGCTTTCGCTATGTATCGTAATGAAGCGGTTTATTTGACCGTTACAGGACCGGGAAAAAGCGCAATGGCGGCAGGTTTGGCCTACACGCAAGCCGTTAGTGCCGGCCTTGAAAATGCGCTATTCGTCAATGTTGGAGTTGCAGGCCACAGGACGCATGATATCGGTAGCGCTTGGACAATCAATAAAATCAGCGATGCCGATACCGGTAGAAATCACTATCCGATGCCTATCTATGGCTTGCCATGCGCCGCGACATCGCTTTTGACGAGCTCCAAACCTCAGTTCGACTACAATCACGAACATTTATGCGACATGGAAGCCTCGGCATTCTTTGAGACGGCGGCGCGGTTTTCGACTGGCGAATTGATCCAGTGCTTAAAAATTGTTTCGGACAACCGGTCGGAGCCGGGACACAATCTCGATCCGAAGGTTATCGAGAAATTGATAAGAGACAACATCGGACTTTTGGATCTCCTGCTCGATAAACTCAAAGAACGGGCCACGCTTGTTAACTCCCCCGAAGCGCCTAACTTCGAGTATTGGATTCGGCAATATCGTTTTACCGTAAGCGAACAAAACCGTCTGAAGAATTTGTTGTCACGATTCTCGGTATTAACCGGCAAAAGCCTAGAGTCGACCGGTTTGGAAATGGTCAAATCCGGAAAAGACTTGTTGGCGGCCTTGGAAGGCCAACTTGATAAAATAAAGTACGAGTTATAAATCGGGCAAACAAGGTCGACAATAAGCACGGACCGAGCGCTTTATCATTCGCGCATCTAATTTCGGAAGTGCTCGATGAGTTGCTGGTCCCTTGATGTGCATTCAATGCTGGATTTTGCTCTGCTATGGGTATAATTATCGATTTAAGCAAAAAATGGGGACTGCATTATGGCTGTACGATTAGATATCGAGTTAACTGATAGTGAGAAAGCCGCTATGGCCGCGATTCCATCTACATCATGGTTTACGCAATTTATATATCGAAACGCGGAGTCTCCTATCCACCCAAATCCAAAACTTGCCGAAAATAACGAAATGAAGCAAGCCATGGTTAGCGATTGGGTGACTGAGTCGGTTAAAGGCAAAAGAGTCTTAGATTTGTTTTCAGCCAATGGAGGGTTTTCTATCATGGCCGCTCTTGCAGGTGCTAAAGAAGTGGTTGGCGTGGAGTTCTCGGAAGAACGAATCAAATGCGCTCAGTTTATAGCGAGTACACTGAAATCTGATTGCAAAATCGAATTCATACATGGCGATGTCTATCAAATACAAAACTATTTCGATGAGCCGTTCGATGTCGTACTCTGTCTTGGTGGGCTATATCACATTGCAGACCCGGCGTTTGTATTGCGTCAGATTGGTGCTCTGACTAAGGAGCGCCTACTTATGCAGACATCTCAGGTGCTGCCTATTCCCGGTAACTGGGCTAAATTCATTGTGCGGCGCCAAGATAAAACTCAAGGTGGCATGACAAGTATTCGGGGAGGGTACGGAACCTGGTTCTATTCGCCCGGTTGTCTTCGAGAGCTGCTGCTGCACGGTGGCTTTAATATTGTTGAAGAACGGCAGCCATCGATACTTAAGCGTCAACGTTTTCCGTGGTTCTTTGCATCTTGTGAGCCCTTGAACTAAGCCGAGTAAACAAGAAGCAACCCGTTAAGGGTTTCGCGAACAACACCTTCCTGCAGTTATGAAATTTGCCCAGGGCAAACGTATTAAAAATACCTTTACTCATCGTAGATGAAAATTCGGCCTCGGGGTGCCCGTTAAAGGACGCCGTAAACCCAGCACCTAAATTAGCTATAATATTAAACATAGCTAAAGGGCTATGGAATTTAGGTGCTGGGTAAATACGTCCATGTAGGCTCTGTGCCAGCTCCATGCTGGCAAAGCCTTTATGAACGCTATGGATGGCGTGAATGTCGATTTTGCAGGAGCAAAAATCGACCTAGCACCCCGAGGCCTCCTCCGGCACTGCCGAAATTTGAAGTGCGAAAGGTATAAACATAGCGTTAAGAGACATCGTGTCGGCATTTTGCGAAAGGTTTATTTGACGTTTAAAAAACAGCATGACAAAGTCGAGCTAGGCTTTTTGATGGACCAATTCAGCCTTTGGCGATACGTCATTGGGGCAAGCAGCTTGGTTTTGCTCACCTTCCTGGTTGCGTCATGGCTAGTAGGCGGTGCGTTAGTCGCTCCGAATCAGCGTTATATAGGATCGGAAAATTTAGAATTTCCGGTAGACGAGGTTATGCTCGATAGCGAATCCGGTGCCTCAATAGCGACTTGGTATGCATCGAGTGATGATGCAAAAGCGACAATTATTTTGCTGCATCCGGTTCGCGCGAATCGCAAAGCCATGCTCGGGCGCGCCAAGTTGTTTCTCGATGCGGGATATGCCGTGATTTTGATCGATTTTCAAGCGCACGGTGAAAGTTTAGGTCGATATATCACATTCGGACATCTCGAGCGCCATGATGTGCGTGCGGCTGTGGCTTATGCCCGGAAGCTGAATCCTGGGCATCGAATCGGGGTTGTTGCGATTTCATTAGGCGCCGCCGCCGCATTATTGGCATCGCCGCTAGGTGTCGATGCATTGGTTTTGGAGTCGGTCTATAGCACAATAGCCGAAGCGGTCGACAACCGGGTTGCTATGCGTGTTGGGCCATTGAGCTATGCATTGACGCCATTATTGCTTTGGCAGCTTAAACCACGCTTGGGTTTTTCACCATCGGACCTTCGCCCTATCGATTATATCGCCAAGTCCCAAGCGCCTGTTCTAATCGCAAATGGCGAACTTGACCGGCATACGCCGATTACTCAAGCACGGCAGTTGTTCGATGCGGCGAACACGCCTAAACGGTGGGTCGTTTTCAAGGGGGCGGCCCATAACGACTTATTCGAATACAATGCCAAGCAATACAAAGACGAAGTATTAGCGTTTCTCGACCGATATTTAAAACCCGGAAATAGACCGAATGCAACGACCGACAGTTTACGTTTCAGTTCCGGCTATTCGGTCCGCAAGGCTTCCAGCGGATTCAACCGGGCGGCTTTGATCGCCGGCATTACACCGGCGGCCATGCCGATCGCCAGCGACAACAAAAAGGCGGCGGCCAAGTAACCCCATGCCAATTGCACCGGCAAAGCCGGAATAAACTCGACGATCAATTGCACGGTAAGCATGCCGACGGCAATACCGACCATTCCGCCGGCAAGACTGAGCGCCAAGGCTTCGGCTAAAAACAACTGAAAAACCACACGGCGTTCGGCGCCGAGCGCCCGCAATAGGCCGATTTCGGAGATACGTTCGGAAACGGCGATCGTCATGATCGTCAAAATGCCGACCGAACCGACCAATAACGAAATGCCGCCTAACGCGCCGATTCCCAGCGTCAGAATCGATAACACCGAATCCATGGTTTCGAGCATTTTATTTTGCGTGATGATCGTAAAATCCTCTAGACCGTGACGGCGAATCAATAACTCTTTGATGGCTTGTTCGACTATTTCGACCGAAATATCGGGATTGTAAATGACATCGATCTCCATCAGGCTTTGTCGGTTGAATAATTCCAAGGCCTTGTCCGCCGGGATATAGACCGTATCGTCCAGGTCAAATCCGAGCATTTGGCCTTTCGATTCCATCACGCCGATAATCCGGTAGCGGTCTCCGCCGATGCGAATACGCTCGCCCAGCGGATTAGTGCGACCAAATAGTTCGCTAGCCAATTTACTACCCAAAACGGCGAATGCTCGAGAAGCGCTCTGTTCATCCACCGGCAGAAAACGGCCGATGACGATATTGATTTTCCAAATTTCCGGTAATGCCGAACCCACGCCGAAAACATTGGCGCGCCGGTGACGGCCTATCGTTTCCACGCGCGCATTGCCTTGCACCATCGGCATTGCGGCGATGACATTCGGGAGCCTGCCGACACTCACGGCATCATCGATCGTCAAGGGCCTCACCGTGCTAATGGTGGCTCCCGATATGCCGAAGGTCGTGGTTTTGCCTGGGGTGATCGCGAGCAGATTCGTTCCGAATTGCGTGAATTCGTCCAACACGAAACGATGAATGCCTTGTCCGATCGATGTCAGAATCACGACGGCGGCAATGCCGATAATCAAGCCCAGCGCGGTCAACGAAGAACGCAGCTTTTGATTCAGTACAGTCCGTAGCGACAATCCGGCCAAATCGAAAATAGTCATCGCCAGCTTACCTTTTCGAAAGCGCGGAAACCGGGTCCATCTTCGCCGCCTTGCGCGCCGGCAACACCCCGAAAATCAAGCCTGTCGCCAGCGATACGGCTAGCGCGGCGGCAAGCGCCCAATTCGGAAGAATGAACGGAAACGCCGGATATAGCATTTGCAACACGAACAGAATCGACTGACCGGCGGCGAGTCCTAAAACCGCCCCGGCCAACGATAACAGCGCCGCCTCGGTCAAAAACAAACGCTGCAATTGGTTTTTGGTTGCGCCTAATGCCCGCAACAAGCCGATTTCGGAAGTTCGCTGTGTCACGCTGACCAACATCACATTCATGACCAGCACGCCCGCCACCGCAAGGCTGATTCCGGCAATGCCGGCTACAGTCAAGGTAAGCGCGGTCAATATTTTGTCGAAGGTTTGCACCACGCTGTCTTGCGTAATGATTGTCACATCGTCTTCACCTTCATGACGGGCCTTGATGATCTCGCGTATATCATCGACCGCTTTATACATCGCCGGTTTTGATTTGGCTTCGACCAACACTCGGAACAGCCCTTCCGTATCGAACAGTGCTTGTGCCGAGGCAACCGGAACGATCACGATTTCATCGAAACCGACGCCAATCGACTGGCCTTCGGTCGACAGCACGCCGACGACTCGAAAACGCCGGTCATGAATACGCAACCATTGGCCGATGGCCGGTCTCTTCGGAAATAATTCCTCGCGGATCGTTTGGCCGATGACGCAGACTTGTTGAGCACGCTTGACATCCGTATCCGGTAAAAAAAGGCCCTGAGCCATAGTCAATCGACGCACGCGCTGCAGCGCATGAGTCGAACCCAAAATATTCGCCTCGCGCTCGAGCGCTTGGCCGCGCACCGAAACCGGCGCGGACCCGACCGAAATCGGCGCGACTGCGGCGATATAATGACTCCTGAATAAGGCTTCGGCATCGTCGAGCGTTAAATCGCGCGGCGTTTCACCCATGACCGGCGGGTGCCCTCCGACGGTTTCCGTTCTGCCCGGCAAAATGATCACTAAATGCGTACCGAGCGCTTCGAATTCTTGGACTATGTAATTGCGAGCGCTTTCACCCAATGCAACCAATACAGTGACCGACGCTACGCCGATGCTCATCGCGAGAATAATCAAAGAAACTCGAAGCGGCTGTGTTTTGATCGCGCTTATGGCTTGATTTAGGGTGTCGGTTATTCTCATGAAAATTTAGGGCGCAGATACCGGCATGTTTTACATAGGCTGAAAGGAAATTAAGGCTTGGCAGATTTTTTGATTTCTTATATTAAGAAGGAATCATCGAGCATGTATTGTTCTTTTGTAACTATTCAGTCCCCCGGAAATTATCGTTCCCACGCTGGAGCGCTCGGCGTTATACATAAGTCATTTATCCTGAATTCGGCAGTTTAACCATGAAGCGCATGAAGTTCATGAAGGATTCCAAGAACTTAACAAATCCTTCTCGCTAACCTTTTTGGTGAGCGAAAGTTCTATACAAACACGTAATAAGCTATTGAATTAACTTCCTATTCTTCATGATCTTCATGGTGCATGGTGAAATGCTTTTTCTAGGTTTATTATCCTTTTGCAATTATAGCCAATGAGTCCTCGATACCATTTATTGCTGCTTAGCACTCTCGGCTCCGAAATCGCGATCTGGGGATCGCTCCCACATAGCGTCCGCCGCCACTCTCTCTGTGGGAGCGACGCCTTCGTCGCGACTATCGAAGCCGTTAACGCTCAAACTCCAATAGCCTTTTCGGACAACACAGCAATTTAGAACTCGGTCGCTACTTTTTGCACAATAGGTATATTTATACTTGTGTATAACGACGAGCTCTGGAGCGTGGGAACGATAGGGGGGGGTGAATAATTACGTTCTTTTATTTAAGGCAATGTTTATAAAGTACTTAATTTATAGCTATTTTAGATAAGTTGATTATAATCGACTTGTGTTCCCTTAGAGTCAATACTTCCTTCTTCGTTGTTTTAGTAATGCGCTTGAAGGTAAAACGAATTGACTAGCGTAAACATAACAGCTGTATTTACGGATTAGATGGTTTGGTTTGTGTTAGTTGCGACTACTTGACTGCTCGGAAACACTTTGTTTGAGTTAAGCTTAATTTAAAAAGGTAATTATTAAAAATAATAACGGTATGTCTGTTTTTCGCTTCGTTTTGATGCCGCGCAACTTTGAACATCAATGAGTTAAAAAACCGCCCTGGTTATCATGAAGAGTGTATTTATCGGAGATGCCGGCAGCAGATGGGGGCATAAAGTCTGCTTGGAAGGGTTTGTTCTGCATTTTCAATCACTGCGCTAAGCAAAAAAGTTTAATCATCTTTAAGGGTGCGATTTTAGTTTTATGGCGGCAATACCAGCAGGGGCTGTCGTTACTGCCTTTCGCACTTCAAATTTCGGCAGCACCTAAGGAAGCGCCGGGGGCTGGCATAGAGCCTAAAGGGGTATATTGACGGCGTCCTTTGACGGGCTCCCCTGTGCCGAATTTTGATCTACGGTGAGTATATCTTCATGGCTGGGCTTGTCAGATTGTTACCTGAAAAAGTTGAGACATTTTCATTGCGCATGAAATAGAAGGACGATTCATCTACATAAATTGTAAATGGCCTAATAATCTTTCCATCTTGTTTATTTTGGTAATTGCCGAACGACATCCTGTCAATATTTGAGCAGGGTTTTTAATGTGAAAACTGGTATAGGTGAAATAACGATGAAAACAATAAAAACAGTGTATTTGACTATAAGTTCGACAGTTTTACTATTCGGCAGTCAATCCTTAATGGCAGCGTGTAATGACGTTCCACGGCAAGTATTGGAAAATGCAATAGTCGCCGCTGAATCAGCTGGGACTGATACCGGCGGCTATGGCTTGCCGATGTGGGTGACGATGGTGGATGAAACGGGAAAAGTTTGTCATGTGGCGACTAGCGGGACGATAGGTGCGGGAGCGGGAAACACTCAATGGCTGGGAAGCCGGATTATTTCGGCTCAAAAAGCCAATACGGCCAATGCGTTCAGCTTGGATGGCTATGCCATATCGACAGCTAACTTATATAGCGCTGTGCAGCCGGGAGGAAGCTTATACGGCCTTCAACATAGCAACCCGGTTGATTCTACTCGGGCCTATGCGGGAAGCCCCAATGCTTACGGTACGAATCGCGACCCTTTGAGGAATCGACGGATTGGTGGTGTCAATGTATTTGGCGGCGGTTTGGCATTGTACTCAGGGGGCAAAAAAATCGGCGCTATCGGCGTTTCCGGAGATACCTCTTGCCGTGACCATGCCTATGCATGGCGAGTAAGAACAGCGCTCGACATGCATCCGGGTGGCACGGGGATAAGCACTGTTAACCTTAATGCCGACGGAGTTGTTCAAACGCCTATTGCAGGTGCAACCGTCGGAGACGAGATGATCTTGACCGGCAGCGGCGGTTACTGGGATGCTTGGTCGCAGCCGGCTTGCCCTAATTCGACCAATGCCGTAACGTCCGATAACGGAACTTTGCAGGCACCTTGATAAGGATTCGGTCATAAATAACTTCCCTATTTTTTAATTTACGGTAAGCAGGTTCGGTTGCTCGATTGATAGGTGTCGGCGGCAAGGAAAGCCGCCGTCAAGCCTACACGGACGTATTCACGGCGTCCTGTCAAGCGAGTTACCGAGCCCGCTACAAAACTCATAGCTCCAGGAAGTTATTTTTCACGAAATCCTAAAGACCTCGTGGAACACAGAGAGCAGGGATAGCTCTCTTGCTTTAAATTGAAATTTTTCCGATGAACAAATTTGCGTTGCTGTGTGTTTTGATAGTGCCTTATACAATGCTTGCGGTTTTACCGCTTTTGCAACCTTCAAGACCTGGCAGCTTTTGTAGTCAGAAGTCGAGTAAAGCAGACATTAAGCCAACGCTGACACAAATTCCGGACTTACGCGTTTTAGCCGCGACATCGGGTGGACAAGTCATACCGACTCCGGAGCAAATCGAAGAAGAGCGGCTCGTCGAGGATGAGCAAGTCGCCCTCGCCGGCGAATGGTTGAAGGATCAAGAACCAAGACAGCGCGTTATCGGAGCCGAGCAGCTTTCAGCCTACCCGACAACAGAAGCCAGAGATTACCTTTTGAACGCATTGAAAAATGATAGGTCTGCTGAAGTGCGTTCGGCAGCGGCGGAAAGTCTCGGTTATTTCGCATCTGCGGAAAAGAATATTCTCGATAGTTTAATCAGCGCGTTATCGGACAGCGATGCAACCGTGCGATCCAATGCATTCAGTTCATTGCAAGTGTTACTAAATCATAGCGAAGACAATCAGGAGATACAGAAGCACATCGAGAGTCAGCTTAAAGAATTGCTCGAAACCCGTCATCTTCCCAGCGAGATGCGCGACGCTATCCAAAGCTATTTACACGATAGCACGACTTTTTTGGAATGATCCTCATTCGAGCGCTACTCTCGTTTATCGAAACACTTACTCTTCATGCTATTTTACTTTTTATTAAAACTCTCTATAAATCAATAATATATTGATTTATAGAGAGTTTTAAAATGGCTATGTTCGCGTTAATAGTTGATGCTTTTGAACTTAAAGCCAACATGCCCCCCAGGTACAACTCTGAATAACTTTCCTTTTTTCAATATCGCGCTAATGGTTGAAAGGAGGGTACGGTTGCTCGATTGACAGGTGTCGGCGCCGTCAAGCCTACATGGATGTATTTACGGCGTCCTGTCAAGCGAGTAATCGTACCCTCATCCACGCTCAGTGTATTGGAAAGCAATCATTAACTCTTTCCTAAAGGGTTTATTTAGTAGGAAAGAGAACCGTTTCAACTGCTAACGCGAACATAGCCTTTAAAATTAGGTGGCAAAGATGGATTAGGGTTTCGTGACAAATAACATCCTGGTGTTATGAGCTTTGCTGCTCGCTTGTGACAGGACGCTGGTGCTGAATTTTGACCTAAGATGGATATACTTATCTGAGGCAAATTCTAAGCCGCCAACGCAGGAGTTTGGAAACACATCGATTGATTTGGCTAGCTTCTCATTTTTTGAAGCACTTGTTGAAGCGATGCGGACAAGTCCCGGCTCATTCGATTCAGGCATTCATTGAGCGCAGCCACGATGGTCGAATAATCATCGGTTGATCCCGGCAAACGATAAGAGACTTGACGGTTTTGTATGACATACTGACCGCGACGGATAAACCATTGTGCCGTTAAACCGGCTTGTCCCTTCTGATCGACATGAAACTCCAAAATAGTCAACGAGACGCGGAGCCTAGCCTGCCTGGCTAAGCTTGAAGATCTCGCATCTACGACCTCAGCCGGGACGAGCATTGAAAGATTTTGCATCAGTACCCGGCTTATATTGGCATCGAGCGATTCTGCCCAACGGTTGAATTCGTTCAAATGATAGGTATTTCCTCCGGTTCCGACGACGATTTGCGGCCTATCGACATAGCGAGGAATACGCACCCGACCCAGTGAGATAACGGGCTTGGCTCTCGTTTCGATAGCACTACTTTCGTTTCCGTTGAGCGGTTCGAGTAGATAGAATTGCGAAGGTGGAGTTGTCCCGCCCACGCACCCTGATATGAACAAACAGGTTAAGACTGGCAAACAAAAAGGCCGGATTGCATTCATAATTCAACATTCTCTAGTTATGTTTACCGGAAATCAACGATTCCGGATGCCGTTCCAAATAATCGGCCAGTTCTTTGATCGACCGCGATGCATCGTTAACCGATTCCAGCGTTTCGATTAAAACCGATTCCGGGCCAAAGGTATCGCCGACCATGGCTACCGAGTCCTGTGCCTTATTCAAGGCGGCGGTCGCTGCGGTCAAGGCGTTGTTAGCGGAAGCCAAAATAGGTTTGATATCCTGAACCATCGATCTGGAATCTTGGACCAATAAATTCGTGTTGTTAATAGCTGTATGCGTAGTATTGAGCATCGGTTCAAGGTTGCGGTTGAGCGTGCCGACCGCCTTTTCCATCCCCTCCATGGCCTGAGCGAGAGCAACCTGAGATTGCTTGAGTTCATCGGATGCCAACAGGTCTTTCATTTCTCTTAAACTGTCGGCAAAGTCGGTGACGATTTGTTCCAGCGGCAATTCGCGTAATTGATTGACAAATTCTTCCGCCGAATTCAGGATTTCGTCGCTGGTTGTCAGGATGCCCGGAAACTCAGGAATCCCTTTATAGTCCAGCTTAGCAAACACGGGAGGCTTATTGGGGTGCTTATCTACATCGACATAGAGAAGGCCGGTCAATAAGCTTTGTGTTTCCAAGCGAGCACGAAACCCGGCCTTAACCAATCTGTCCCGAAGGGCCAGTCGCTCTTCTTTCGTCATGGCTATATTGAAAGTCTTACCACTCGTGCCCATCATCTTTTGGCGATCGATCGCTACCACGACGGGTTTATAAACCTTAATTGAGGTTTTATCGAATTGTAATGCGATATCGGTGACTTCGCCGATTTGCACGCCCTGCATTTTTACCGGGGCTCCTACATTCAGACCGTTGAGAGAAGAGTCGAAGAACACCACAAAGTAAACTTTATCCGATTTAAAAAACTGGCCGCCGCCAAATATAAACAAGGCCACGATGACCAGTGCGACCGCGCCGACCGTAAAACTGCCTATCGCCAATGGGTTGATCGGTTTACTCATAGGACTGCTAACTCCCTATTAACGCAGCAATTCCCAGTTTGAGCATTCTCACTGGATTTAGAGTGAGGGGTATCCCTGTCGAGGAACGCCGTGAACCCATCCATGGGGGCTTGACGGCAGCTCCCTGCTGCCGACATCCTCGCCAAGCATACCCCACACCCTGTTTGATCCCCAAATTGGGAATTGCTGATATTAACGCGTTGTCTCGACATTGCCCTCGCCTCGAGTCAAGAATTGAATGATTTTGGAATCTTTGGATTCGGCCAGCAAGTGTTTGGGTGATCCGGTAGCCAGCATGGTTTTGGTTTCGGGGTCGAGAAACACCGCGTTCGTGCCAATGGCAAAGATACTGGCCAGTTCGTGGGTAACAACGACAATCGTCGTGCCTAAGGCATCGCTCAAATTGATGATCAGGTCGTCCAAAAGCCTTGCGCTGACAGGGTCGAGTCCGGCAGACGGTTCATCGAAAAACAGTATTTCCGGGTCGAGCGCCATCGCTCTGGCCAGCCCCGCCCGTTTTTGCATGCCGCCGCTGATTTCGGAAGGATAATAGTCTTCGAAACCTGCAAGACCTACCAATGCGAGTTTGTAAGAAACGATATCGGCGATTTCCGTGCGGCTGAAATCGGTAAATTCGCCGAGCGGCAAGGCAATATTTTCGGCCAAGGTTAGCGAGCTGAATAAGGCGCCGCTTTGATACAGCACGCCTATGCGCCGCAAGATTCGAATGCGTTCCGCATCGCTTGCGCGCCAAAAATTTTGCCGATCGTAAATGATATCGCCCTCTGCCGGTCGCTGAAGGCCGATTAAGTGTTTGAGCAGTGTGCTTTTGCCGCAACCGCTGCCGCCCATGATAACGAAAACATCGCCTCGGTTAATCGTAAAATTCAAATCGCGCTGAATCACGAATTCGCCGTAAGCCATCGTCAAGTCTTTTACCGTGATATGAGGTGTGTTCATGATGAGTTCCGAAATGGGGGGCGGATTCCAAAAAATGTCATGTATTTTTTACCATGAAGCGCATGAAGGACTTGAAGATACAGCATTTTCAATTTAAATGCGTTACTCACCCTTAACAGCCTATGTCATCAGCAATCTAGCCCCGCCATTGTTTTGATATTTTTAGTCATTAACGGGATTTGAAAACGCTGTATTACTACATTGAATTTATCTATTCAGTTCATCTGTGATATTGGGACAGTTCATAAAACACTCAATTTTCTTCCCTTCATTATCTTCATGCCCTTCATGGTAATAAAAAACAAGCTATAAACATTGTGCTGCTGCATCAGCACCCCCGAAATGTATTCAAATGCCCAGTCGATTGCAGATCAAGGTGATGATAGAGTCGGCTACGACGATATAGACGATGCTGTTGACGACGGCGGCCGTCGCGGCATCCCCGACCGCCGAGGCGCTGCGTCCGCATTGCATGCCTCGCATGCAGCCTGCAGTGGCGATCAGTACCGCAAAGACCAAGCTTTTGAATAAACCTATGCTGAAGTCGGTGAGATCGACGGCCTTGCTGAGTTGAGTAAAATATTGGATCAAGGAGACATCGAAGGCGTTGGTAGTAACGATGGCTCCGCCGAGTATACCCATAAAGTCGGCATAGATACACAGTAACGGCAGCATTAAGATTAACGCCAACATTCTCGGCAACACCAGAAATTCCATCGGCGATATACCCATGGTCTTGAGCGCGTCTATTTCGCTGTTGACATTCATCGTGCCCAACTGCGCGGCATAGGCTGCTCCCGTACGGCCGGACATAATGACCGCCGTCATCAACGCGCCCATTTCGCGTACCGTTCCCAAGCCAACCAGATCGGCAATGAAAATTTGCGCGCCGAACATCGCCAGTTGCACCGCGCCGACGAAAGCGAGAATCAGGCCGACCAATAAACTGATCAGCGTAACGATCGCCAAGGCTCCGGGGCCTGTCTCTTGTAGACACAAAAATAAATCGACGGCGCGAAATCGAGCCTTGCCTCGCATCAGCGAAATCCCGGCCTGTACCGTTTCACCGATAAATATAACGAGCCCTTTGGTGTCGGCGAGTCCGCTTAACACCATCTTGCCAATTTTAGCCAAGGCCGGTGTTTGTTGCGCCGAACGGCGATCGCCGGCTCGTTCCGGTACTGCACGAGCGAGTTTGAGTAGGCCTTGAACGCCTTCCGGAAGGCCCGATAAGTCGGCTTGAATGCGCTTGGCCTGGCAATAGTCCAGGATTGCGAGTAGATACGTCGGCAAGCGGCTGTCCCAACGCTCAAGATCGCCGGCTTGCAGCTTTAATCGCGCAGAGGGTGTGGCGGCGGCAAGTTGCGCCAACACTTGTTCGACAGGTTTTATATTAGCGCCTTGAATCCAACTGCCGGCCAAGCGAATTGACCAGGTATCCGCATCGATTTGCTCAAACTTGATATGGTCCGAGATATCTTTTATATCTGTCATGCCGGTAGTCGCTTTCATCAAAAGTTTATCCACAAATTTTTTGGCCGAAAAAACATAAGGACTTCATGACAAATAACTCCCGGGTGAGTATTCAGTCCCACGACCATTTACGTTCCCATGCTCTGCGCTCATCGTTATACATAAGTCAAAAATTACCGTTTTGCAATCTTAGCTAATGAGTCTTCGATACCATTTATTGTTACTTAACACTTTCGACCTCGAGATCGCGATCTGGGGATCGCTCCCACAGAGCATCCGCCCCCTTGTGGGAGCGACGCCTTCGTCGCGATTTCGAAGCCACTGATGTTCAATATCCGCAGATTTATCAAACAACACCGTTCTCAGGTATACGATGACCTCTGTTTAGCAAGTTTACCGATACTTGTGTATAACGATGAGTGCTCTGCGTGGGAATACCTGAGTACCGCTCCAGCGCTACGAGACGCTAGAGCGTCTGGGGCTGCATTCCCCACGCTGGAGCGTGGGAACGATAGGGGAGTGAATAATTACACTCCTGGAAGTTATTTCATCGTTCTCATGCTCTCTTGCCTTTATACGCAACGCGGATTCAACTAACAAGTGCAATTCATTTTGAGTGATAAATTACCAGCCGGTCGCGTCGCGCTCGAAAAAAGGATCGGGACGGTCAATAGTCGAGCAACGGAAATAAATCAATCAATCCATCGGCGGGAAGCGGCTTGGAATATAAAAAGCCTTGTCCGAAACGGCAACCCGCTTGCATCAAGTAGGTGGCTTGTTCGTTATTTTCAATGCCTTCGGCAATTATTTCCAGGCGCATCTGGCGAGCAATCAAAATAATCGAATGGACAATCACTTTATCGTCCGGGTCGTTCAAAATGTCCCGGACAAAGGAGCGGTCGATCTTGAGCGAATTGATCGGAAATTTTTTAAGATACGTTAACGAGGAATAACCGGTGCCGAAATCGTCCAACGATACGGTTACGCCCATTTGCATCAATTGCTGCAAAACTCGTATCACTTCCGACATATGTTGCATCATGACGGTTTCGGTGATTTCAATCTCCAAAAACCTGGCGTCAAGTCCGGTGCTATCCAGACACTGCCAGATCGAATGCGCTAAGTCATTTTGCAAAAATTGACGCGCCGATAGATTGACACAAATTTTTTTTAATTGCGGCTGGCCTTGATCGCGCCAAATCTTGAATTGCTTGCACGCAGTTTTTAAGACCCATTCGCCGATGGCAACGATCATACCGGTTTCTTCGGCAATCGGAATAAAGTCATCGGGTGAAATCAGTCCTTTTCTCGGGTGATTCCAACGTAATAAAGCTTCGAAACCGATAATTTGATTCGGTGTTGTTTGTAAGTCGATCAAAGGTTGATAATATACGACCAATTCTTGGTTGGGCAGGGCATGATGCAGATCGTTTTCCAGTGTGCTGCGAGTGAGCGCATCGGAGCGCATGCTGTCGGAGAAGTGTTGGTAATTATTGCGTCCCGAAGCTTTTGCTTGGTACATTGCGGTATCGGCGTTTTTGATCAGCTCATCGACCGATGAGCCGTCTTTCGGAAATAGCGTGAACCCGATACTGCCCGACGTGATGAACTGGTTGCCGGATAAATCGAAAGGTTGCGATAACACGTCGAGTATTTTTTTGGCGATTTCGGCGCTGTGCTGTGCCGCACTCTGTTCGTCGACGAAATCGGTCAATAAAATAACGAATTCGTCGCCGCCGAAACGCGCGACCGTGTCGCTTTCTCGCACGCAGCTTCTGAGGCGTTTGGCCACATTTTGCAACAATAAGTCGCCCGCAAAATGCCCGAGGGTATCGTTGAGTATTTTGAAACGATCCAGATCAAGAAAAAACACCGAAAGCCATAGTTTATGGCGTACCGCTTGAACGATGCCTTGCTTGAGCCGGTCGTTCAATAAAGCGCGATTCGGTAGTTCGGTCAATGTATCGAAATAACAGCAGTTCTCAATTTAGCCCATGCTGGTAAACTGGGCTGATTTTTTCATATCCGTACACGGACGATGGCTTACCCTTTTAAAGAAAAAGAACAATTCACGCAAGCTCGCTTGATCGAGCGAATCAGGCAAGTCTTCGAAACCTTGCCCGACGGTCGCAGTGGGACTGGTGTTTACCAGAAATACAGTATGGTCGATGCAGCACTGAGCGCCTTTTCGGTGTTTTTTATGCAATCACCCTCGTTTCTGGATCATCAGCGGACGATGCAAAAAGAGCGCGGCAAGAATAACGCACAGAGTTTGTTTGGAGTCTACCAAATTCCGAGTGACAACCAGATTCGGAATCTGCTGGATGCGGTGTCACCCGACGCCCTATGGCCACTGTACCGATGGGTGCTGCAGGCATTGGAAGCGCAAGGCAAACTCAAAGAGTTCCAAGTGCTGGGTGATAGCGTGCTGGTGGCCTTGGATGGGGTGGAGTATTTTAGTTCGCAGAAGATTCATTGCGCCTGCTGCTCAACGAAGACACTCAAGAACGGTGCTATCCACTATGCTCACAGCGCAGTTACCCCGGTAATCGTTTCGCCACATCAAGCGGATGTCATTCCGTTGGCACCCGAATTTATCGCACCGCAAGACGGAAGCGATAAGCAAGATTATGAACTGGCAGCCGCGCGGCGCTGGTTGGAGCGCGAAGGCGGCCACCTGCCGGCGAACGTGACGTTTTTAGGCGACGATTTATATTGCAAACAGCCTTTTTGCGAATACCTCAAGCAACAGGGTCGGCATTTCATTCTGGTGTGCAAACCGGAATCCCATAAAACCCTCTACGAGTGGGTGGAGGATTTTCAGCGGCTCGGGCAGGTTGAAGTGATCGAAAAACGCCGCTGGACAGGCAAGCAACGACTGACCGAGCGTTACCGCATCGCTCAGCAAGTGCCGTTGCGCGACAGCGACGATGCCCTATTGGTGAATTGGTGCGAAATTGAGGTCATCGATGAACAAGGTCATATCGTTTACCGCAATGCGTTCGCCACGGATTACGCATTAGGCGCGCATAATGTGGCCGATATCGTCAGCGCCGGTCGTACGCGCTGGAAGATCGAAAACGAAAATAACAACACATTGAAAACCAAGGGATATAACTTCGCGCATAACTTCGGGCACGGTAAAAAGCACCTCGCGGCCTTGTTAGCCAGCCTGATCATTCTAGCTTTTCTGGTTCATACGTTGTTGCAATGGTTCGATCAATGCTATCGCTTGCTGCGTGAAGAATTGTCCAGCCGCAAGACGTTTTTTAACGATTTAAGGGCGCTCACCCGCTATTTTTGTTTTGATAGCTGGCAACATTTGATGGAATTTATGCTTGATGGCTTGAATATCCCCATTCCACACTGAGAGCTCTTATGGTTATCTGCTTAAATTGAGAATTGCTGTCGAAATAAGCCAATTGTTCGATTTGCTTCTCATTGAGTTTGCGCAGCGTGAAGTCGGAGAAGATACCGATATAATGACTGACGCGACCGAATTTATCATTGATGCGGCAAATACTTAGCCATTCGGCGTATAAATCTCCATTTTTTCTACGGTTCCAGATTTCGCCTTGCCAGCAGCCTTCCTTGTTGATTTTTTGCCACATATCGCGGTAAAACGCCGGACCTTGTCGTCCCGAGGAGAGGGTTTTGGGCGTTCGACCGATGACTTCGGCCGGTTTGTAGCCCGTTACCGCAGTAAAAGCGAGATTTATCTTAAGAATGGTCGTATCGGGTGCGGTAATCATGATGCCTTCCTGGCTATGCTCGAATACTTTCGCGGCAAGTTCTAATTGCGCTTCCATTTTTTTGCGTTCGCCGATCGCAATGATATTGACTAGTAAACAATCTTGGTTGAAATCGGCGCTCGCGCCGGCTTGGTTTTTTATCAGGCGTCCGCTGAGTTCAACGTAAATGGGCTTTTTGTGCATATCGAGCAACCTCACCTCGATGTGCTTTCCGTCCGGTTTTTTATAAAACGCGCTGTAACGTGCGTTAAAAATACTCAAATCGTCGGCATGAATAAAAGCGGCTAGAAATTTATCGCGTAATTCGCTATGGTTTTTACCGAGCATTTCTTGCACGGTCCGATTCGACTGCAAAATGCGTCCTTTTTCATCCAGTCTTAAATAACCTACCGGCGCTAGGTCGAACAGTTTAATGAAGTCGTTTCTCGACGCAATGAGTTGTTGCTGCGCTTCTACAAGCTGCTCGTTCTGCATGCGCAGTTCGATTTGATGCACGTTCAGTTCGTGAAATAGCGTCTGCAGATCATGCGGCGAAACCGCATCGAGATTGACCGGCTCGAAATTGATTAAGGATTCCGCTTCATGTCTTAAATTGTCGATATCCGCTGGTTTTTTCTTCATCTTGCGTGCCGGTTTAGTGTCGTTGTTCGCTGACCGCAATCAAAAGCGCTTCTCCGGCGTGATCTCCGAGAACCGATGCGCTTATTTTGATGGCTAATTCTAGATGATCTTTGGTGACTCTTCGGGTCAATAGGGTTTGCGGGGCCGAGCAACCCAGAGTCAATCCGGCGATAAAATGCTGTATTTGCGTTCTGCCGGATTCGGGCGTTAGGTCTGCGATATTACGGCCTATGGCTTCTTGTTTTTGCCATCCGTATAAATTCTCGGCGCCTTTGTTCCATGCGGTTATTTTTCCTTGTGGGTCCAGTAGAAGCAATGCTTCCTCGGTATCCATCACGAGCGAAGCAAGGCGTTGAAGGCAACTTACGCAATCGTTTTTGACCGCCGTCAGATGTGCGCTGATATCGCGTTCGGTCAAGGCGATCAATTCGTTGCCTTGGCTTTCGGAATAGAGCAGCGAAGCCGTGACGGAAACATCGATCAACTTGCCGCTTTTGGTAATACGCCGAGCTTCGAATTGCGACACGGCTTCGCCTAGATGATTTTTTTGCTGCAGCTTAGCGGCGATCGAAATGTCGGCAGACGGCATAAGCGATTGAAACTTCATTTCCAGCGCTTCCCGTTCAGTCCACCCGTACAGTTTTTCGGCGCCGCGGTTCCAGGTGACGATGTTGCCTTCCAAGTCTTGCAGCGTGATCGCGTCGTCGGAATAAAGCGCGAAATTGGCCAAGCGTTCCCGTTCCATTTTTTCGCGTATCTTAAGCTCGGTTTCGGTGCGTTTTAGCCGGTCGATATCGATGAAGGTCAGAATGATGCCGGCATAGACATTGTCGGATATGGCATAGGGCAAAACGCGCAATAGATACCAATCGCCGTTGGCGGTTTGCAATTCTTGTTCGAACGGCGTTTGATTTTCGGACACCTCATTGACGATTGCATCCAGGTTGAAGTCGAGAACAGAATGCGACAAATGAAAAAAGGGCCGGCCGAGATCGTTTTCTCGGATATGGAATATCGATTCGAGTTGGTGGGTGAAGCGCCTGACTTCGAGATTTTCATCGAGAAAAAGCGTCGCGATATTGGTGCTATTGAACAAATTATCCAAGTCGTTATTAAGCAGCGTTAATTCGGTGATCTTGCCTTGATACTCGGCGTTGACGGTGTACAGCTCTTCATTGACCGATTGCAGTTCCTCATTAGTGCTTTGCAGTTCTTCGTTGCTGGCTAGCAGTTCTTCATTGGTGGCTTGCAGCTCTTCGTTGGATGTTTCCAGCTCCTCTACCGTCGTTTGTAGATTTTCTCGCGTGAATTGTAATTCCTGCTCTAAATCGTTGATGCGTTGCCGGGCATCCATGTCGGCGTCGTAGGTGAGTGGTTCGATCGAGTTTGGCTTATTGGGCTCGGTCGTTTCGCTGATCATGACCGCGAGCAATTTTTCCTGGCTTTTCTTGCCGGGCAAGTTTTTGACGGTCAGCGTAACCGTTCTTAATTGATCATGGCCGTGAATGCGTATATTGGATAAGACGATTTCATTCGTGCCTTTTAACGCTTTATTGATACCGGTTGCAATGGGTATGGCCAGGTCCTTGATAACGATTTTCGTGACGTCGCTGCTGATCTTACCGCTGGGATAGGATAAATAGTCTCTGGCTTCACCGAAGGTATGCGAGATTTCCATGTTTTCGTTGACAAGCATCGTAAACGGCAAAATATCACCTGCAATGCCGTTGACGAAACGCTCCAACGTTCGATCTTCGGAAAAACGATTGATGGATGGACGGTTGAAAGTCGTTGTGAAAGAAGGCTGAAAGATAGAGCCTGAAATTGGGCGTGGCTCCAAAGGTGTCAGCCCGGTTGCTTTGTATTTACCTTTGGAGCGGTATAGTTTGGTTTTGGGACTGACAAAGTCGAAATAATCGACCATATCGCCGATCGTTTCGCTGGTGCCGAGTAGTAGCAAACCGTCCTTGGTCAGCGAAAAATTGAATAACTCCAGGATCTTTTTCTGTAAAACGGGCTGCAGATAAATCAGCACGTTTCTACAACTGATCATATGGATATTTGTGAATGGCGGGTCCTTGATCAGGTTATGTTGGGCGAAAACCACCATTTCCCTAATTTTTTGCGTGACTTGAAAATTGTCTTCCTTTCGTGAAAAGTATTTGCTCAACAGTTCCGGAGGCACATCGGCGGCAATGCTTTCAGGATACAAACCGGCGCTCGCTTTCTCGATAGCGCTTTGATCGATATCGGTCGCGAATATTTTGATGCGAAAGTAATGGTCGGATTGTTCACGATATTCGGCGAGTAACATCGCCAGCGAATAAGCCTCTTCGCCAGTCGAGCAAGCGGTTACCCACAAACGCAAGTCTTCGCCTTGCAGTCGACCGATCGATTCAGGCAGCCATTTTTCATTGAACTCTTGAAAAACGAATTCGTCCCGGAAAAAACAGGTCACGCCGATCAAAAGCTCTTGATAGAGCGTATTGATTTCTTGCTGGTTCGTTTCCATGAACCGGACATAGTCGGTCAAGTCGGCAAGTTGATTGATGCTGACCCGCCTCTCGATACGGCGCATCACGGTACTGGGTTTGTAATAGGTAAAATCGATTTTGCATTTTTCGCGAAGCAACGCGAAGATGCGGGTAATGCTGGTTCCGCCTTGTGGAATGATGTCCGTTTCCAAGCTGCCGGAATAAGGATGTTTGATGAAGGATAATAACTGCGTCGGCATTTCGTCCGGCGCCAGAATAAAATCGGCCAGTCCGGTTCCGGTTGCGTTGTTCGGCATGCCGGTGAATTTGGCGGATTCTTCGTCTTGCACCATCACCATGCCGCCGTGTTCCTTGATTGCGCGAATGCCGCGCGTGCCGTCGCTGCCCGTTCCGGACAAAATAATCGCAATCGCGTGGCTACCCGCGTCTTCGGCTAGAGACCGCAAGAAGATATCAACCGGCAAATTAAGACCTTCGCTTCGAACTTGTTCTTTGAGCAACAGCTTGCCGTGAAAAATGGTTAGGTTTTGACGCGGGGGTATCAGGTAAATATGGTTCTGGTTGACTGCCATGCCATCCTCGATCCGATGTACGGGCATTTCGGTATGCTTGGACAGTAATTCGGCCATCAGGCTTTTATAATCGGGAGAGAGATGTTGGACGACGACAAATGCGAGTCCTGAATTGATCGGCATTTTCTTGAAGAATGACTCGATAGCCTCAAGGCCGCCGGCCGAGGCGCCGATGCCGACGATATAAGGCGCCGTAGATTCGAAGGAAGTGCCGTTTTCCATTATTGTATTATTGTTGTTAGGGTTAATCGGTCGGCTAAGACTAACATTTTAAGCATACAAATGTTGAAATAAAAATACGGATTTTTGCAACCTGAAAATCATGTCTGTATCTATATGGGAACCTTTGCAAACCAACAAAACGACTACGGCACAGTTTTTTGGGCGAGTATTTAACCCCGGCATTCTCACTTACAGTAGATAATTAGAGCACTTCTTCGGGGTCAAAAGTTCTTTAACTTTGAAAGCTCGTAGATTTGGACTCTTTATCTAAATTTTCGATATACGGCGCTGAACAGCGCAAATGCCGGTTCCGAAGAGGGGGCGGTTGCTCGATCGACAGGCGTCGGCGGCAAGGACAGCCGACGTCGAGCCTTTACCGAGCACCTCAAGGCCTCCTCCGGCACTGCCGAAATTTGAAGTGTGAAAGGTATATCTTGGATAATTTAGGTGCTGGGTTCACGGCGTCCTGTCGGGCGAGTGACCGCGCTCCGTCAAAGCCACGCGCTTTCATTTGCCGGGGCGATGGTCAGGCCTTCATGAACCTTAGGTTTAAGGTTTTGCGGGATTGAAATTTTAATGTGAGAAATAAATAGGGTCATACGGAATTGCTTTTTGCATAGGCAAAGTGTTCTCCGGCAATATCCCTTTCGATAAACCCCGTAATTTCGTCTTCGCTAAAATTACCGTAAGCCATCAATAGTTTCACATAGGCGCATTCGAGCGACAGATTCCAGAGCATTTCGGCGCCTCGTTCGAGTAATTGGCGCGTACTCTCGTAGGCGCTATCGGATCGTATCGACGGTGCTAGATAAACCGGAATGCCCTGTTCCCGGCAACGTTCGATAAACGGCAGCAATGACCAATCAGCACCCCACTGCATCGAAGCGCAGGCGGTGCCGGAATGATAGAGGTCGTGCAATACTGCGTCGATGCCATCCAAATTAAACAGCGTGTAATTCAACCCCGGATAAGGCCTGATTAATGCGATGCGCCTCGAGAAATCCGGCTTTAAATCGAAAGCCGCGCCGGCTTTGTTTTGAAGCATGAAGAGCGGCTCGGAAAAAACGCCGTTTTCGAAACGGCAATAGCATTTGTTTTGCACGCTGATAAAATCGCCGCTGAGTTGCAGCGAAGAAGCCAGCCGGCTGCCTAAATGAATTTGCGTGTATTCGCCCGGGTTTCGATAAGGGACGAAAACGCCCGTTTCGCGGCGCTGACGGATGAATTCGACCGCGGCGATAAAATTGTTCAAGCCGTTGGCCTCGGGATGATCAAGGGGACGGTCGCTCGATACCAGCAGCATCGGTTTGTTTAGCGCATGGAAATAAAGACTTAACGCGGCGGCGGTATAGGCTAAGGTATCGGTGCCGTGCGTGACGATGACGCCGTCGTAGCGTTCGGGTTGCTCTGCCTCGATGGTTTTAATCAGTGTTTCCCAGAAGGTAGGTGTAATATTTTCGCTTAAAATTTGAACCGGTCGTATCGTTGTGAAGTCGATTTGTGAATGTTCCGGATACTGTCGTTCAAATAGCTGCAGTAAACGGTAAGGCGCGTTGACGGAAGTTGCGATCGTGCCGCAGGAAGCCTCCGATCCGATCGTGCCGCCGGTAAATACAAGCAAAACGTTTTTCATAGTATGATGAATTCCGAAACAAATCTTCCAAGAATAGCAAAGACCTTTTTTTAACAAAATGAAAATATCTCTAATCGTCGCCATGTCTAGTAATCGCGCGATCGGTATCGATAACCGCTTGCCGTGGCATTTATCCGCGGACCTGAAAAAATTCAAGTCCATCACGATGGGATCGCCGATATTGATGGGCCGTAAAACGTACGAGTCGATCGGCAGGCCGTTGCCGGGACGGATCAATATCGTTATTACGCGTAATCCCGATTACCGTCCTTCGGGCTGCGAGGTATATAACGATATCGAAAGCGCGATGGAAAGTTGCCGTAATCATAACGAAATTTTCGTGATCGGCGGAGCGACATTTTACGAGGCCATGCTGCCGGTTGCCGATTACCTATACCTAACCGAGGTTAGGCGTGCGTTCGAAGGCGATACTTTTTTTCCGGAAATCGACAATAATCATTGGTTGGAAACGCATCGTGAGGATATTCACAATGACCCGGACGTTTCCTTCGGGTACAGTTTTGTGAAGTTGGAAAGAATAAAAAAATAGGCGGATTCAACCGGTCATCAGTTCCCTCATGATCGGATTTTAAATCACAACGAACACGACGGTGGCGACAAGACCATGCTGTTTAGAGAAATTGTAATCATGCATTCGTTCGGCAAAATATAATTACAAAAAAGAGGAAGGAACAATGACAAAACTAATCAATCAACAAAGACGTCAGTTTTTACAATATTCGTTTTTCGGCGTGGCCGCAGCTTCCTTGCCCGGCATTAGCGCCGCGGCGATGAAACAAATCAAGAGCGAGCCCTCCCCCGACTTCAACCCCGATGTCGAAATCGAATTTACCTCGCGTAACGCTTTCGTGCCTATTCTAAGCAATGGGGAGAAGTCAAAAGTACAAAAATATTATGGCAAGCTATTGAAAGGCCCTAAGGATACCTTGCAGGACCTCGGCGATAATTTTTTGGGGCCTGTGATGAATCTGGTCAAAGGCCAAAAAGTCAGGGTTTATTATCGTAACCGGCTAAGCGAACCATCGATCATTCATTGGCACGGACTGCATGTACCGCAAGCCAGCGACGGGCATCCGATGTATACGATAGGTCCTGGCGAGCAATATGTGTATGAATTCGAAGTCTTGAACCCTGCCGGAACCAGTTTTTATCATTCGCATGCGCATGAAGTCACTGGCGATCAAGTCTATTTCGGCTTAGCTGGGTTGATTAAAGTCACCGACAATACTGAAAAAGCCTTGGGACTGCCCAGCGGCGAATACGATGTTCCGTTAGTGCTGCAAGACAGGCGCTTCGATGCCAATAACCAACTACGGTATGTGCATGGCATGCACGACAAAATGATGGGTTTTCTCGGCGATAAAATTATCGTTAACGGCAAGGAGGATACCGAGTTCTCGGTCAAGACGCGGGCTTACCGGTTTAGGGCCTTAAACGGTTCCAATTCCAGAATCTATAAATTAGGTTGGGATGACGGTACGCCGTTGACTGCGATCGGCACCGACGCCCATTTACTGGAAAAGCCGGAAACGCGCCCTTACATCATGCTGGCGCCTGGCGAGAGGATCGATCTTTGGCTCGACTTTAGCGGGCGCGAAGTCGGGTCGAAGCTCGTTATGTATAGTTTGCCGTATACCGGTGCGATGCCGCCGATGTATGAACGCATGCACGGCATGCAAAGCGATCATGGCGGCATGGAGGAGAATGACCCGGCAAACGAAACCCGCGGCATGGGCATGATGGGCGGCGGAATGATGTCGGGCGGCTTGGCGCAGGGCGCTAAATTTGCCGTCGCGACCTTCAATGTCACCGCAACAGCCGAAGACTCGCCCAAGCTACCGGCCAAATTGGTCGCCTTCGAACGTTTGACCGAACAACACGTCGATAATGCCGCTAAACCGATTCCGATCGGGATCTCTGAAAAACCGATGCGGCCGCAACTGAACGGCAAATCGTTTACGATGGATCATGTGTTCGATTTTGAAAAGGTTAAATTGGGTTCGATCAAAAAAATCAAAATCTTTCATGATCATGGCCCCGGAGGCGGTCGGCACGGCGATGCCAAAATGGAGCACGATGCTAAACCGAAAGCAGATTCGGCAATGCAGATGGAGCATGGCGCCGATAAACAAGAAGGAGAGTCGATGCAAGGCGGTCATGGCCGCGGCGGCATGGGTAAGATGGGAGGCATGCGCCATGGCGGCGGTATGGGCATGATGGGCGGTATGCAACATGACGGCGATGCACAACAAGCCGATCATGAAGGCGGAATGGGCATGGGTCGCGGTATGCGTGGGATGCAGCACGGTGGCGATACCGACATGCAAATGGGCGGTGGTATGGAAGAGGGAGAAGGTATGGGTATGATGGGCGGCATGAATCTATCGATGGCGCATCCGATTCATTTACACGGTCAACAATACCAAATTCTATCGAGAAAAATCGGTCCGATGGGTTCGAAGGGTTATGAGACCGTCAAAGACGGTTTCATCGATAGCGGTTGGAAGGATACCGTCTTGGTCATGCCCGGCGAAGAAGTGGAAATTGCCAAGCCCTTCCAAGATTTTAAAGGCCTGTTCTTATACCACTGTCATAATCTGGAGCATGAAAACTTGGGCATGATGCGGCAGTTCTTGGTTGAATAGACTGGGCTGCCGGATTAACCAAGATCCGGCATGATTTTTTGGTACTCATCTTCCCCTTGTCGAAGACGCTTACATGGATGTAAGCGGTAGACTGCGCCGGGAACCGGCAGTCGAGGTGGCGTATTAACTCGAAGGGCTAACGAATTTATACAATTCCAATTTAATTCCACTATGCAGTTTCTGACCAGTTTAGTTTTATTTCGTACCCGGCATTGGGTTGTTTTATATTTTACGGCTGCCTTGCTCGGTGCCCTGATTGGCTTTTTCTTTTTATACCCGATCAACGAATTCGTTTATTACTTCGAACATGAACGCTACCGGCCCGATGCAGCGAATGTGATTCGATATGTGACCGGTGAATTGATGAATTCGCTGGGGGGCAAGACTCCGATGAAAACAACTTTTTATGCATTCGTCGGAGCTAGTTTAGGCTGTATTACCGCGTTACTTTACAATGTCATGCATCGTCGTTGGCTGCAAATTCAACAGCTTACCCATGAGCTGGACAAGGATTTAGAAGCGCTGATCAAGCAGGGAGAAAATCCGTATTTGGAATTTAAATCGTCACTGCGTTGGGACATCGTTGAAAATCGAGTTAATCGTGCGCTCGAAGGCGTCGTGATCAAGACCTTGGCCGGCTTTATGAACGGACAAGGCGGTACACTATTGATCGGGGTATCCGACGAGGGCGAAATCCTGGGTTTAGACCAGGATTATCAAACGTTGAAAAAACCCGGCCGTGATGGATATGAGCAACTGATTATGACCATGATCGCGTCGAATATCGGCGCCGATATCTGTCAATTCGTTCGGGTTGTCTATCATGAACTCGAAGGACTGGATATTTGCCGATTGATCGTGCTGCCGTCAACACGCCCTGTCTTCATTCAACAAGGTAACAACCCGAAGCTTTATTTGAGAACCGGCGGCGGTACTCGAGAGCTCAATGTGCAGGAAGCAATGGACTACATGAAGGCCCGGTGGCATAAATAGCCGTTATATCGGGTTCCCAAAATCCCGTTTTCAATATCCGTTACTCTCGAAGATTGATGCGGAAAACGGCGTTCACATTTTTCAGTAGCCGCGGCCTATGGTATGGTCGGTTCTTAGCAATACCGGCTTAAAAAATTGGGGTATTCTGAATCCGGTGTTGAAAAGTTAACGTTTGGCCGTGTCAAAAATTTCATTGATTGTTGACGCCAATAAAAACCAATTTTTAACCGAACCTTGTCGAAGGTTGAAGTACTGTATAGCTGACATTCGAACCGACAATTTTTCGAGAATATCACAGGCGACATCCGGCCAAAAGCGGACATTCACTATAACGGTGAATCAATCTTTTGAATAGCCGCTTTCGATATAATCCCTGACCTTTAGAAAATAACACTATCCGTTTCGAATAAGCATTTTAAGGTTTCTATCCGCGTCTAAAGGAGCCAGGCGCAACGCCAAAATGGCGCTTAAAGGCTTTACTAAAGGCTGGCACCGATTCGTAACCGCTTCTTTCCGCCACATGTTCCACACTCATGTCCGGTTCCATCAGCCAGTGAGCGGCGATTTGCAAGCGCCAAATCGTCAGATATTCAATCGGCGAGTGACCAATCAGCGCGCTGAATTTCTCCGACAATACCGATTTGGAAATACCGGCACGGGTGCACAGCTTGTTGAGCGTCCAAGCATGCCAAGGCTGCTGATGAATCAAGCTCAACGCTGTCGCTAACCGCTTGTCCCGCATGGCCGCAAAAACGCCTTCTTGCACAAGGCCTTCCTCTATACAGTGACGGATCACTAACACGAATATGCCGTCGCACAAACGTTCGACAACCGACTCACAACCGAAGCGTTGCGCCGAAGTTTCGCCGATGATCAATTCAATCAAGCGGGGCAGAATGCTTCCAGCCTGGTTCTGCCGGATCACTACTTCGGCGGGCAAGGCCTGCCATAAAGCCGATTTGGGGGCAGCCAGCTCGATTTCGCCGCAAACAAAAGCCGCTTCGCCTTCCAGCCAGGATGTCAAGTGGGTGTCTTGAGCATTGTCCGGTAAATGCTCCGGACTGTACGACAAAAAATGTCGGTCAGCGTGAGGCAGAAACAATATCAGATCACCGGTATTCAACGCCAATGGGAATCGCCAACGCGGCGAATACACGAAGCCCTGTCCCTTACTGACCAGATGAAACCACACCGATGTCTCGGAATTGTGATCCATCAACCAGTGTCCGCACACGCCACCGGAATAAACCAGTTTTGCATGCAGATTCAAACCCTTGATCAACGGGGTTAATGCATCCATTGCGCGTTCCCGGAAAATCGGACAAGGATGCCGGAATGACAAGCATGGGATGTCTCATACGATTGGTTTAATCTGTTCTTGTCGTAACGATAACCGACAGGATCGGCATCGCCGGCAAACCCTTTGTAATTTTTCAACGTCATAGGAATTCGCAATGTCCCATTTCAAAATTCATTCTATCCAGACGGCGCCTGCCATTGCACAACCCCTGCTGGAAGGATCGTTAAAAAAATACGGTTTCATACCTAATCTACACGGTGGTTTGGCGGAAGCTCCGGCAGCATTGAAAGCCTATATCGAGCTAACGGCATTGTTTGATCAAACGTCATTGAGCCCCACGGAAAGACAAGTCGTACTGCTGATCGCCAGTGCTGAAAACCAGTGCACTTATTGTGTCGCAGCGCATTCAATGATTGCCAAACAGATGGTCAAGACCGATCCAGCTATTGTTGATGCCATCAGAAACTTGCAGCCATTGCCGGATAGCAAGTTGGAGGCTTTGGCAAGTTTTACGCGTACCGTGGTAAAAAATCGCGGCTTTGTTAGCGGCAAAGCGCTCGATGATTTTATCGCTGCCGGTTACAGTCGAGCCCAAGTGTTGGAAGTGGTGTTGGGCGTGACCTTTAAAACCCTCAGCAACTACAGTAATCATATCATCGAAACGCCGTTGGATGCCGCATTCGAGGCCGAAGCCTGGCAAGAGCCGGTGCCATGCAGCAGCCAACAATAGGCTGGATAACTCGATAACTAATGAGGCCAAGGACGGTCGCGAAATAACATAGCATGGGCAGGTTCGGAACGATCCGCGTCTACCTATTAAAATGATTCGTGCTCAGGTTTTTATTGCGGCTGAAGCCTGTACCAAATTCGGAAATTATTGCCGGCCGCATTCCAATTTTGAACATGTCCGGTTTTTTAGCCAAGCATCGATTCCCATTCGCCCGCTGCCGCTAAACACCAATGCACCCAGCATGAATAGATACATCAGCGGCAATTTGTAATTACCATAGCCTCGATCGGTGATGGCATAGCCTTGTCATAGCTCGGCCAAGCTATGCCATTCGGCGGGCCAATGCACGGCGGCGATGGCAACCACGGTCAACATCATCAATGCCGCACTGAAAAAGCGGATCATGAATCCCAGAATCAGGGCGATGGGTGCGATGATTTCCAGGCCGGTGGACAAGGACCAATTCAGATCGGCGGGCAATAAGCAGAACGGAAACGGAAAGTTCAAATCGGAGAACCAGTTTTCGCCGTGGAGCTTTTCCAGGCCGGCTTCGCCAAATTCGTAGGCCAGCAACAGGCGAAGAAAGATCGGCGCCAAGTCATGCAAATGATGATCAAACCAGCGCGAAAGCCGGTCGGTTAGAGCGCATAGATGCTTGCTAAGGGCGGAAATCGGGCAGATTGTGCAAGTGTTTTCGGCAGATTTTATGAGGTCGGTCATGGTCAAAAATCCAAAGGTCAAATCGGTTGGATGTCGACAATCACATCCTGTTCGTGCAAGTCGATCAGCATGCGCCGACCGAATTCCAGAAATTGCGTGTCCTTGCATGCGCTGCCGTTCATGGCTTGCAGGGCTTGTTGTCCGGTCAATCCGTCATTTAACAGCAGGATTAGCTGCGCAGAGGCCGGGCTCAGGCTGACAAATCGCACCTGATCATGACTATCGCGATACCCCAGGATGGGATTGACCGTTTCGGGCGGACGGCTCGGCAAGCAGTCTGGGCCGATGTCCTGTACCGGCCAGCGGTAATGCAGCAACTGCATGACCGGCGCCAATACCGGGACATGGTCGAGCAAATCGGCGGCAGGCAGCGTCTTTCGGGTTACCGACTCCGACTCGGCGATCGACAACTGCAACTCGACCCATTCGAAATGGGCTAGATCCGCTAAAAACGGCCAATCGTGGGGTTGTCGGCGCTCGTGTTGCAAATAGCGCACAAATTCGTCGGGAATTTGCCGGTAATACGGCGTCAGGCAGCGATGTTCGGCGATGAAGTCCTGCAGCAATGCTTGCCAGTTTTCATTTGACAGCAAACTGTGAATGACCGGAAAACAGGCACTCAGGCTTTCATCGAACTTGTTGTAGAGCAGATCGACGTAGATCGCCGCCCGCTCGGCATCAAAGCCGGTCGGGAGTTGAGCGTTTTGCGGCCTGCGTAAAAAATTCAGAAACTGCCGTTGCTGTTGTTGAAATGTCGGTGCCGTGTTCATGCCACCACCTCACTAAGGTCAGGCGTGCTAAGGTAAAGCCGATGACTGTTTTGCAAATCACGAATTCGTTCGACTTCGATCAATAAATCAGCCATTGGCGGAATATTGCTGTCCCGTTCTACCAAGGTGGGAAACACGCCAAAACGTCGATAGGCTTCGGCCAGCAAGTTCCAAACCGGTTCGATGGTGTTCTGGCCGTGGGTGTCGATGATCAGGCCCGAAGGCTGCAAGTCGTGACCGGCGACATGGCCGTAAACCACGCGTTCGCCCGGCAAGCCCCGCAAAAATTCGAACGGGTCGTAGCCGTGATTGACGCTGTTGACATATATATTGTTCACATCCAGATGCAGGTAACAGTCGGCCTCGGCCAATACCGCATTGATGAAAGTCAGTTCGTCCATCTCCGCCTGCGGCGGCTGCACATAGTAAGAGGCATTTTCCAAAGCAATCGGCCTCTCCAGAATCTCCTGAGTCTGGCGAATCCGGCGCGCGACATGCTTGACCGCCTTTTCGGTAAACGGGATCGGGTATAAATCATAAAAATGCCCTTCGTCGCTGCAAAAACTCAAATGCTCGGTGTACAAAGCAAAAGCATGATGATCGAGAAATTGCTTCAGCTCGCTTAAAAAAATGGTATCGAGCGGCGCTGGTCCTCCCAACGACAAGGCCAAACCGTGCGCCACGAAACGGTGACGCTCGGTCAGGCTGCGAAACTGTTTGCCGAGATGACCGCCAACGCCCACCCAGTTTTCCGGCGAAACTTCGAAAAAGGCAATGCTGTCCGGAATATTGTTTTTCAGGGCGGGCAACAGTGCTCGTCGCAAACCCAAACCGGAACCCGCAAGACCGAAAGGATTAGAAAGGGTCATTGGCGGTTCCTCCGGTTTATTTCGTAGTTTTACCGCTGCAACCGCCTTCCGGCATTTTGGCACTGCACCCGCCTTCGGCGCCTTTCATCTTGTTGGCGCCGCACTTGCCTTCCCCGCATTTACCTTCCTTCATTTTGGCGCTGCAACCTGCTTCGGTGCTTTTGCCGTCTGCTGCCGCCAATTGTTGCGCAGGATTGATGCTGGACATCGCAAACGGATTTTCGCCGGCTTGAATCGCGGGTGCCGCGCTCAGCAAGGTGGAAGCCAACGCGCTGCTTAAAGTCAATGACAAGGTTTTTTTGTTCATGGTGTTATCTCCGAATAGGTTAATGGATCAGGACAAGCAACAATGCTTTCCTGCCCCATCAGTCGGAGTCCATTTGAATTCCTTACAAATTTATTGACCTTCCGACACATGAAGTCAGCGTTAAAAAAACTTCAAAGTGTGCTGTAAGGAAAGGCGGTTAAGTTACGACTTAATCAATGGTCAAGCTCCAATCCATTCAGATTGATTTATCGTACAAGGGCAAGCTATGAAAAATACCCATACTCAGTATTTACTGCGAACGCTCTACAGCATGGCCTTTCTGGTTGAAGCCCGCGATCCTTATACCGGCGGGCATTAATCTCCGGGCTTGGGTTTTAACAGGAAATGGCAGTTTTGACATTCGAAAAAAACCACTGGCAGGGGTGGGCATAGTCTCGGTTTCGCGGCGCCTACAGTTTGGTCAGATCATAGTAGACTCCAAAATGATTGGGCTGTTATCCATGATGTGTCCTATGATTTCTCATCCAAGCGCTTTTGCAATTGCTCGGTATAACAATGCGCGGCTATGCGGATGAATTGGGATTGGCTCTGAAAATTACGGCAGCCGGAACACATCATCACATGCAATCCTATCGCCAGGCGTTCGCCTAAACTCAGTTTTTTATCCAGGCCCTGTGACATCAAGCCGGTAATATCGCGACAACTACGCATGATGATTCTCCTTTTTTGTTTTCGGTTGATTGAACCAGCGAATTTCCAAACATTCGCGTAATCGCAAGCGGGCACGGTGCATGATGACCCAATAATTGGCGTCACTGATGCCAACTTCCTGGCAGACTTCTTCTGCTTCGAGACCAACCAGCTCCCTCAGCATGAACACCTGAGCCATTTTGGCGGGCAAATTGTTCTGACAGGTTTCGTAAATGACCCAAAACTCCTGTTGTTTGAGCGCCGCTTCCGGATCGTTCCAGAGCGAGGGGCCGCCAATCCAATGGCCATTGTTCATAAAAAACGCGTCTTCGTCTGATTCGTTCTCATCATTATCGATTTGATCGAACTCGGCAGTAACAACGTCACGCGCACTGCGCCGCCAGTGATCGGCAATTTTGTGTTTTAGAATGCCGACGAGCCAGGTACGTAAACCGGCCTTGCCTTCAAAGTGTGCGAAGGATTGCCAAGCGGCCAGTAATGTTTCCTGCACGGCGTCGTCGGCCAGTTCGTTATCCTTCAATTGCAGTAAGGCGTAACGAAACAAGACTGGGCGATGCTCGGTTAGTAGAGCTTCGTTCAGTTGATCGGGTGGGTTCATCTCTGCGCTCAGCAACATGTAGTAATCTCCTTTTAGTCGGACCGACTAGAGACTGTGTCGTTTGTGGAGGCACATTCCTTACAAAAAAATTGTCGATGAATTAAAAAATCAGGATTGTGACTCAGGCATCGCGTAACCTCGTCGGGATTTTTATAGGGATACCAAGATCGAGTTATAAACCCAAATCGCTTAATCCGGGATGGTCGTCGGGTCTGCGGCCCAGCGACCAGTGGAACAAACGCTGTTCTTCCTTGATCGGCAAATCGTTGATGCTGGCGAAGCGCCGCTGCATGAAACCTTGCGGGTTGAATTCCCAGTTCTCGTTGCCGTAACTGCGATACCATTGGCCGGAATCGTCGTGCCATTCGTAGGCAAAGCGCACGGCGATGCGGTTGTCGGTAAACGCCCACAATTCCTTGATCAAACGGTAATCCAGCTCCTTAGCCCATTTGCGTTGCAAAAATTCGCGGACTTGGTTGCGGCCCTTTGGAAATTCGGCTCGGTTGCGCCAAAGGGTGTCTTCGGTATAGACCAAGGGGACACGGTCCGGGTCGCGCGAGTTCCAGGCGTCTTCGGCCATGCGCACTTTTTGCGCGGCGGTATCCAAGGTAAAGGGTGGGGCGGGGGCTTTGATTTCTTGAGCCATACTATTTCTCCGAGATGAAAGGATGATGAATTTAATCTTGCCACATACCGGGCATCGCCACATAACCAGGCAATGCCCGAATGCGTTGGAACCAGGCGATGATGTTGGCGTATTCGCCAATGTCCAAATCGCCTTCCGGCGCCAATGCCAAGTAAGGATAGACGGCAACATCGGCAATAGATACCGAATTGCCGACCAGCCAAGCCTGGCTTTGTAGATGGCGGTCGATAATGCCCAGTACTTTGTCGGCGGTTTGCCCGGCCGCTGCCGTATCGATAAGACTACCGAATTTATGGTGTACACGCAGTTTGGCCGGACCGTGGAAGATTTCATTGGCGGCGGTCGATAGCCAGGCGGCGATTTGCGCGAGCTGATAGGCGTCATCGGGCCACCAATTTTCTCCGCCATAGCGTTTGGCCAGATACACCAAAATGGCCTGGCTGTCGCGCACGATCAGGCCGTCGTCTTCCAATACCGGCACTTGGCCGAACGGATTGCGTTGCAAATGGCCGGGGCCGCGTTGTTCGCCGCCGCGCAAATCCACAGGTTTGGTTTGATAGTCCAAGGCCAGCAAACTGAGCAATAAGCGAACTTTGTGGCAGTTGCCGGATAGCGACATATCGTACAGGGTAATCATGTTGAACTCCTTCGGTTAATTGAAACTTTCAAATTGCACCCGTTCGTCGGCAATGCCGAGCTGGCGGGCGGTTTGGCGTACGCTGTCGATCAGGCGAGTTGGGCCGCAGACGTAAATGACGGTATCGGCCGTTGCATTTCCCAGTAAAACCGGAACGTCCAATCGGCTCGGGTTTTGCACTTGGCTGAAATAAAATTGGCATCGATCGGGAAACTGCCGTTGCAAGTCTTTGATAAATGCCATGTCCTGCCACCTACGGCCGGTGTAATGCAGTTGAAAGGCCGTATCCCTCGCGGCCAAGGTTTCGACCATGGCTTTGATAGATGTGATGCCGATGCCGCCAGCGATCAACAAGGCCGGCTGGTCGCTTTCGTGCAGTGGAAAATAGTTTTCCGGAAGCTCGATGTTGATTCGAGTTCCAAGTTGCCAACCATCGTGCAATTCGAGAGAGCCGCCGTCGCCGTCTTCCACCCTCAGCACCGCGATACGATAGCAATCCCGTTCGTCCGGTGCATCGGTCAGCGAATAGGCCCGGCTGGTTACCGTACCGTTAGGCAGCGCGATCGGCACACGCAGATGCGCTCCGGATTGGTAAGCGGGCAATTGCTCACCATCGGCATGGCATAATTCGTAAGCGCGAATACGCTGCGTCAATTGGCGAATCCCGCTGATGGTCAAGGGCAATGCGCCATTTCCCAAAACTACGGTTGTTGACGATGCTACCGTATTGGCTTGTTGCTGACGCCGAGTTTGCTCCAACAGTGCTTCGACTTCGCGTTGGCTATAGCGAGGCATGATGTATTTCGGGCAATTCCAGTCGAAGGCTTCGACGCGAATGACGATGCCGCGCTCGACTGGGGCGCGAAAGTCCGGCAATTCCAGTCTTGCCAGCAATTCCGGCGCGTCTCGTTCATTCACCACCCGCGCTCGCCCCCAGATTTTCAAGCGTTGCCGTCCCGGATAGTCCATCAGCAGCAAGCTGACCCGATCGTCGCCGCGTAAATTGCCGACCGAAAGGTACTGACGGTTGCCGCTGAAATCGGCATAGCCGAGGGTTTGCTCATCCAATACTTTCAAGAAACCTGTCGGTCCGCCGCGGTGCTGGACATAGGGCCAACCGGATTGGCTCACGGTGGCTTGATAAAAGCTATCGCGTTCGGCAATAAAGGTTTGTTCGAACTCGCCCAACGCTACCGTTTCGGCATCGCCGAGTTCGGCCGTCCGATACGCCGAGCGGCTACCCATTTCGGCTTGTACTGCCTTGACATCGGGGGTGAAACTGATTTTGGCAAAAGCACGGGCCATGATTGAATACCTCCTGCAGAGGATTGATATTATTGCGGGCTACTCTGGCACAGTCGTCAGCCGCGATGAATAGTCATAATTTGCAATACCTTATTCCGTTTAGCGCAATAAACCGGGTGAAGCGTCATCCTTGCGCTTCCCCGATTAGGGTTTAGGCGGCTTGTTTTAACGCGACCTTCGGGAAATCAATATCGACCCGGCTGGCTTTACCCAAAATATTGGTCAGAATATTCATGCCGACATGGGTGATCACCTCGACGATTTCGGCCTCGCTGAAACCGGCGTCACGCATGGATTGCAATTCCGTATTAGTGACCTCGCCTTTGTGTTCGACCAGGTCTCGAGCGAATTTAACTGCCACCGCCGCTTTGGCATCCTGACTGGAACCGGCGCGGTTGGCTTCGATTTCAGCGCCGTTCAAACCGGCTTTGCGGCCGATGGCGGTATGAGCGGACAGACAGTATTCGCACTCGTTCTTCTGGGCCAACGCCAATGCGATACGTTCGCGGGTGCTAGCGTCCAGCGAGCCATGACCCGCGATGTGATGCAAACCGAGGAAGGCTTTCAAAGCATCAGGCGAGTGGGCGAATACGCGTAGAAAGTTAGGCACCATGCCCAATTGCCCCTGGATGGCTTCAAATAGTGCGCGTTGTTCGATATTGGCGGTTTCGTTGCTAACTGTTGTAATACGACTCATGAGTGTTCTCCAAAGAATTAAAGGGGTTGATGTAAGCCTGAGTGAAATTCAGCAGGCGGGTACAGTGTGATCTATTGCGAAAAATTAAAGAATGCCTAAAATTATCAATTAACTATTCCGATTTATGGAATTACGAATGGATAGATTGCATTTAATGAGCGTTTATGTGGCAGTGGTCGAAGCCGAAGGCTTTGCCGGCGGCGCGCGCAAGTTGCACATGTCACCACCCGCCGTGACGCGGGCGGTAGCGGCGTTGGAAGAGCGCTTGGGGGTTAAGTTGCTGAACCGCACCACCCGCTACGTGCGGATGACCGAGGCCGGCCAGAAGTATTATGAAGACAGCAAACGCATCATCGCCTTGGCTGATGAAGCCGACGATGCGGCGCTGGGCATCAATGCCGAACCGCGCGGCCAACTCACGGTGACAGCCTCGGTATTGTTCGGGCGCTTGTTCGTCATGCCGGGTATTGTCGATTATTTACAACGTTATCCATTGGTGGAGGTCAATGCGCTGTTCGTCGACCGGGTAGTCAACATGCTGGAGGAAGGCGTGGATGTGGCGATTCGCATCGCCGAATTGCCCGATTCGTCGTACCGGGCGCTGCGGGTTGGATCGGTCAGGCGGGTAGTGTGCGCATCGCCGGATTACCTGGCCGAACACGGCATACCGCAGACACCGGATGATTTAACCCAACATCGCATCATTCTGGCCCGCGGCCTAAATCCGAACAATGAAATGCGCTTTCAACACGATGGCCAGGCGCATACGGTCAAGGTGCAACCGATGCTGAGCGTCAGCGACAACGATTCGGCGGCCAGCGCCGCCAAGGCGGGATTGGGGATTACCCGTCTGTTGAACTATCAAATTGCCGAACCGTTACGCACCGGTCAACTGAAAATCGTGCTGGGTGAATACGAAAGCCCACCGGTTCCCGTCCATATTTTGCATCGCGAGGGCCGACATTCCTCGGCCAAAATTCGTTCGTTCCTCGATTTGATGGCTACACGTTTACGGGCCGAGTTGTCGCTGAATTAATCAACTGACTCTCACAACTGTGAGCTAAACTTAAGAAGTAAAGCTGGATGATCCCTTTAATGGCTATAATCGTTAGCTGAATTGGCCTTAACGCAGAGCTGAGCTTGTAGTCAAGTTTTGCGTTTTATCGGCGGTGGCAATGCCACCAGGAATGATTAGGCTTTTGCAAATTTCCCAAAATGTCAGCTTTGGCAAAATCTTGAGACATTCATCTGATGGTGGGCATTAGACAGCTAAGGGTCGTTTTAGTCTATTTCGATTCAAACCCAAAATGACATTGGTGACTGGCTGCTATTGAGAAGTTCGGCATTTGCCGTGAAAACAATTTGGTTTTTTAAGGACAATTGAAAAGCCGGTATCTAAGGAGAGTCACTTTTTGCCATAGGTGTTATCGTGGTCAGGGGCAATGGTTAGAAGACGAATGAAATCGCCATCACGATAAGCGGTAGCCCTTCTGGCTTGGGTAATCCGCAACGAATAAATTGCATCAATCCCCGTCGGGGGTTTGACACTAATGATCTTTTCATACTTTATGCCGCTGTCTCGGTAAGCTTGATTCCAGGTCATTTGCCGTATTTTGTTGAGAGAGTCTAAGGCAGCGTGTCTTTCCGGCTTTTGCAGCATAAATAAGTTTTCTTGAAAAACAGGGTTGTTAAGATCAAGCCTGACCAGTTTATCTTGGTCATTCTTCGCCACTTAATTTCTCCAGCATGCTATCCAAATCACTTTCAGCGGGCTTGTTGGTTTGCGCCCAAGACAAGGCATTTTGCAAATCCGTAGCCGATTTTGGTTGGTGCAGCCAGCTTTCGTTGTCTGGGATGATAGTTGCCGTGCGTATTAGCCACACCCCCGGCTCTTGCTCCTCCACTAGCACTTGTCGGCCAGCGTAATGCTTCCCAAGTGAGATTTGCCCATTTGCGCCAATGACTTTGACACTAGATTGCCTAGTTGCTGTCGACATTGCAACCTCCTTAATAATATAAGAAGGCGCTATAGCACCAACATAGAAAAATTAATAGCTCCCGACAAGGTGTAAAATACTCGATAAAAACTGAAGCGAAGATAACCGGGAATGTAAGTGAATTTTCAATTTATTTTCAGAAATTCTGGGGACACATGACTAAATTATAATTAAGGGATATGCACAAAATAACTTCTACAAGTAGTAGGCTTTTCGGAGGTTCGGTGACCTGCTTGACAGGACGCCGTGAACCCAGCACCTAAATTATGCGAGATAGTTATCATAGACAAAGGGCTATGGAATTTAGGTGCTGGGTGAATACGTCCCTGTAGGCTTGACGGCGGCTATCAGATTGTCACGGATGGCATGAATGCAGATTTTGCAGGAGCAAAAATCTGCCCTGCCGCCGACACCTGGCAATCGAGCCACCGAACCCCTTCCAACAGTTGTCTAAGTTATTTCATGCTCGTTCCTAAGTTATGTGTCCCCAGAATCCTGTGCCCAGAACCCATGAATCCATCTAACTAGCGAGTTGGTTAGCTGTACGAAATGTTTTCGCCGACTTCAAAACTGGTCTATATGCTGTTGCAACAGTTTTTTCAAATGGTCGGACTTTATCAAGTCAAAATAGGTAAGCAACTTTTCCTTATCCCACAGACCGTCCGCCTCTAATTCCCACAAGGTTTTTAAATCGTCCTTAATTTCCTCGGCGACCCGTTTATCGTCCGCTATCACGTTGTATCTGGAATTAATTAGATCGATCAGAGTTACTTCATTAACCTGGAAATCTTTGCACAGGCTTTGTATGTTCTCCTCGAGAATTTCAAGCGCTTCATGCTTGTCCAATGCTAGGCAAAGAACATTTTCATAAGTGACTTTCAAATTATAAAAGCTAAGCGCTGTTTCGCTTTCATTTAAATATTCTTGAAGTTCATTTTTCAGCAAATCGAAAAGTTGTTTTTTTTCATGCAGGGATAGCATGGAGACGTCGGGAAACTTGGTCATAAAATATCTGCTAATTTGTAAATTTAAAACGGAAAGGGGCTTCCCTCTTAAGGTGCATAAGTATCTACACAAGTTTTTATATAATAAATACAATTAGTTATAATCCGCTCTAGCACCCTCTCCTGTTGGAGAGGGTTGCGGCGGTGAGAGTAAAAACAACCACTTATATCCCCCTCATCCCAACCTTCTCCCTCAAGGAAAAAGGAGCAAGTACTTGTGTAGATACCTATGCTTAAGGTGGAACAAAAGCACTAAGGATTAACCGTTCGTCCTGAGCCTGTCGAAGGGATGCAATAGCAGCGATGGCTACTTTGCTTGTCAATACCTGATTTCGTACACCCGAAAATTGAAATACCAATAAATCAGCTCTTTTTTTGCCTGGGCTTCAATACGCCTTCGCAATCGATACTGACCCGGAATACATTCTCTCCTAGATGTAACGCGGTTAAAGCCCCCCCCCAGAGGCAGCCGGTGTCGATACAATAACAATTGTTGCCTCGATAGTAACCGAGCGAGGACCAATGTCCGAATACGATGCGTAAATCGGCGTTTTTACGGTTGGCAATTTCAAACCAAGGTTTTAAATTCTTAGGCTGAGTTCCAGGCGGCCCGTTATGGATAAAATCCAGCTTACCGTTATCATCGCAATAGCGCATTCGCGTAAAACAATTGATAATAAAACGTAGCCGCTCGACGCCTTTTAATTGAGGCGACCATACGTTCGGCTTGTTGCCGTACATGTCCTTGAGAAAATCGGCATAATTGGAGTCTTGCAGTGCATTTTCCGCCAGAGCGGCCATTTCGCGGGCTGTGTCGAAGTCCCATTGCGGCGGTAGGCCGGCATGCACGAGACAAAAGTCGTCATTGTATTGAAACAGCGGCCGATGCCTGAGCCAATCGAGCAGTTCGTCTCGATCCGGCGCATCGAGGATCTCGCTCAGCGAGTCTTTTTTGCGTTCGGATCTAATCGAACAAGCAGTGGCGAGCAAGTGTAAATCATGATTGCCAAGCACGGTTACGGCCGAGGAGCCTAGCGATCTTACGAAACGGAGGGTTTCCAGCGATTTAGGCCCGCGGTTGACCAAGTCGCCCGCAAACCAGATTTGATCAGTGTTTTCATTGAATCGAAGCGCATCCAATAGTCTGAGCAAATCGTCGTAGCAACCTTGAATATCGCCAATCGCATAAATGGACATGGTCAGTGTAGGGTTCTAGGAATCGACAGCGTGAACTTAGGGATATAAGCTTCAAAATCCTCGCCGTCATCGGAGCGCATCGAATATTTGCCTTGCATCACACTTACCGGCGTTTCGATCATTGCGCCGCTGGTATAACGAAATGATTCGCCGGGTTTAAGATAGGGTTGTTCGCCGATGACGCCTTCGCCCGTAACCTCTTGTACTTTGCCGTTGGCATCGGTAATCAGCCAATGCCGAGTCAATAATTTCGCCGGAATCATGCCGGCATTGGTGATGGTAATCGTATAGGCGAAGACGTAACGTCCTTCTTCCGGGTATGATTGCGTTTCGATGAAATGAGGGGTGGCCTCGATCATGATTTTATTTTTTGTGCTCATCGACGATGGTATAAATTATGAATGCTAAATTGATTAGTATTTCAACTTAACTCGGTTTTAAACGCAAGCAACTATTCAAGATGAGAATCGACAGAGCGTTTTCTATTCTATTGCTTTTGTTGCCTTTGAACGTTTACGCGGCAAGCGCCGTCGATTTGTTTTCCGCCGCGGTCGGCGGTAATCAAGCCCGAGTCGAAGCGCTTCTGGCTCAAGGCCTCGACGTCAATAGCGCGACTCCCGGCGGGCGCACCGCATTGATGGGCGCGAGCTTCGGCGGTAATGCGCGGATTGTGCAAACTCTTTTGGCTTATGGCGCCGATGTGAATATGGCCGATAATACCGGAACGACGGCGTTGATGGATGCATTGATTTTCAGTCATGAAAATATCGTTAACTTGTTGATAACGGCAGGCGCCGATGTCAATGCCAAAGACAATCAAAATATAACGGTATTGGGCCGAGCGAAAAAAGTCGGTAATGAGCGCATCATCAAAATCCTCGAGCAAGCAGACGCTCAGGAAGCGCCGGAAGTCCAAGAAACGGAGCCTGCGGATGAAGAAGGCGAAGCGCCCGCGGAAGAACAAGAAAAGCCTGAAGAATAGTAGTGTTCAATCGAGATTTTCGTAAGCAATTAACGCTATACTTCCCTACTAAGGATTTGGTCGTAAATAACTTCCCTATTTTAGGGAGGGTTCGGTTGCTCGATTGGCAGGTGTCGGCGGCAGGGAAAGCCGCCGTCAAGCCTACAAGGACGTATTCACCCAGCACCTAAATTCCATAGCCCGTTGGCTATGGTTGATCATCTTGGATAATTTAGGTGCTGGGTTCACGGCGTCCTGCCAAGCGAGTTACCGAACCCTCAACAAAGCTGATAATTCCAGGGCGTTATTTATCACGAAATCCTAATCCCAAAATCTAAAGGAGCGCGGCATGACCAAAATCCCCGTTAAATCGCCTGTTGTCGAACTGGATGGCGACGAAATGACCCGAATCATTTGGCATTTCATCAAGCAAGAATTGATTCTGCCCTACCTGGACTTGACGATCGACTATTACGATTTGAGTATTCAACAACGCGATGCGACCGAAGATCAAATTACGATCGATGCCGCTCATGCGATAAAAAAACACGGCGTCGGCATTAAATGCGCGACGATCACGCCGGACGAAGGGCGTGTTCAAGAATTCAATCTGAAGAAAATGTATAAATCGCCGAACGGGACGATACGGAATATTCTCGACGGCACCGTGTTCCGAGAGCCGATCATTTGCCGAAACGTACCCCGGTTGGTCCCGAATTGGACGCAACCGATCTGCATCGGCCGTCACGCCTTCGGCGATCAATACCGAGCGACCGATTTTTTAACGAAAGGCAAAGGTACGCTGCGCATAAGCTTTACGCCGGATGACGGCGGCGAAGTTCAGGATTTCGAAGTCTATCATTTCGAAGGCGACGGCGTGGCCCTGGCGATGTACAACACCGACGAGTCGATCGCGGGATTTGCGCGCAGTTGTTTCAATGTCGCACTGGATCGCGGCTGGCCGCTGTACTTGTCGACCAAGAACACGATTCTGAAAAAATACGACGGCCGCTTCAAGGATATATTCGAAGCGGTCTATCAGGCCGAATACAAGGATCGTTTCGCCGAGCAAGGCATCACTTATGAACATAAGCTGATCGACGATATGGTCGCATCGGCATTGAAATGGAACGGCGCATTCGTCTGGGCCTGCAAGAATTACGACGGCGACGTGCAATCCGATACGGTCGCGCAAGGTTTCGGTTCGTTGGGACTAATGACTTCGACCCTAGTGACGCCGGACGGTCAAACCATGGAGGCCGAAGCCGCGCACGGCACAGTAACGCGGCATTACCGCATGCACCAACAAGGCAAAAAGACCTCGACCAACCCCATAGCATCGATTTTCGCCTGGACGCGGGGCCTTGCATTTCGAGGCAAGTTGGACGGCAATCAGGCCTTGATCGATTTTTGCGACACGCTTGAGAAGGTTTGCGTCGAAACCGTCGAAGCCGGGCAAATGACCAAAGACCTGGCGCTGTGCATTCACGGTGACGAGTTGAACGACTCGCATTATTTGACTACCGAAGACTTTTTAAACGTGTTGCGAACGAATCTGGAGCGGCGCCTGTCAACATGAGCCGATCGGCACTGATAAGCCTTGCGGTGATCGGCGCTATCGTTGGCGCTTATTATTACGCGAAACGACCCAAGCCGGTCGAAGTCGAAGTTTATGTCTTGACCGAAGGCGAGGTTAAGGCGACCGTGTCGAATACCCGCGTAGGCACCGTAAAGGCTTGCCGAAGATCCTATCTGGCCCCGGCCACCGGCGGTCAGGTGGCAGCCTTGCATGTCGCGGAAGGCGATGGCGTCAAACAGAATCAATTGCTGCTCGAAATCTGGAATGATGATTTGAAGGCGCAAGTCGAGCTTCAATCGGCACAAATTAAAGTCAATCGGGCCAATGCCGAACAAATTTGCGAGCTCGCCGCCGGCGCGAGCCGCGAGGCCGACCGGCTGATCAAGTTACAACGCAGCAAACAATTCGTTTCGGTCGATATGGTCGACAAGGCCGTGACCCAGGCCAAGGCGCAACAAGCCAATTGTCGGTCTGCCCGCATTAACGTCGAGGCCGGTATTGCGAATTTGAATGTCGCCAAGGCCGCCGTCGAACGCACGATAATACGCGCGCCGTTCGACGGTGTCGTCGCTGAAGTCAACGCTGAAGCGGGCGAATTCGTCACGCCGTCGCCGCCCGGCATTCTCACGCTGCCGCCGATCGATTTGCTGGATCTCAGTTGTTTGTATATCTCGGCGCCGATCGATGAAGTCGATGCCGCACATATTAGAACCGGGATGCAGGCTTGCGTGTCGCTCGATGCGTTTAGCGGCGAGCGTTGCTCCGGCAAGGTATCGCGCATCGCGCCTTATGTCTTGGAAAAGGAAAAGCAGGCGCGCACCGTCGAAATCGAAGTCATATTAACAGACCCGAAGGATCTTGAAGGCTTGATGCCCGGTTACAGCGCCGATGTCGAAGTGCTGTTGGCGCGTAAGGACAGCGCCTTGAGACTGCCCGCCGAAGCGATTCTAGGCACCGAACGGGTTTTGTTGATAGGAGCCGAAGGCGTTCTTGAAGAGCGCCGCTTCGAGCCGGGCTTGGCGAATTGGAATTTTACCGAAGTCGTGTCGGGGCTCGACAAGGGCGATCGGGTCGTGTACTCGGTAGGCCAGGAAGGCATCGAACAAGGCGTTGCGGTACGCGAAAAGCAATGATTCGCCTGGAAGACATTCATCGGTACTTTCAAGTAGGGGAACAGACGGTGCATGCGCTCGACGGTATCGATCTGACCATTGAGCACGGCGAATACCTATCGGTGATGGGGCCGTCGGGTTCCGGGAAGTCGACCTTATTGAATGTGATCGCGCTGCTGGATCAGCCTAGTTCCGGTCGCTATTTTTTAAATGACCGGGATATTACACAGTACAGTGATGACGAATTGGCCAAGGTGCGGCGCGAAAATATCGGCTTCGTATTCCAATTTTTTCATTTGATCCCACGCCTTACCGCCGCCGAAAATGTTGAAATGCCGATGATGCTGGCCGGAATCGACCGCAAGGAACGGCAACAGCGAATCGAAACAGCCTTGAAGCAAGTCGGTTTATCCGATCGAGCCGGGCATCGGCCCGATCAATTATCCGGCGGCCAGTTGCAGCGCGTCGCGATCGCCCGCGCGATGATCATGAATCCCGGCATTCTTCTGGCCGACGAGCCGACCGGCAACCTCGACAGCAAATCGGGCGCCGAAATCATCGATCTATTGGAGCGACTTAACGAACAAGGCGTGACTATGGTGGTGATCACGCACGACCAAGCGATCGGCGGGCGGGCCAAGCGCAAGATTCGTATCGTGGACGGCAAAATTGAAGCCGAAACGTGAATCGTGACTTTATCGGCTCATATCATTCCGGAACCAGCCAATCGACAGACCAAGTCCCCGTTCCATCCGTAAGTCTATCGTTCAGCCAAGGCAGTAATTCGCGGGCCTGGCTTTCCAATTGCCAAGGCGGATTGATGAACAACAAGCCCGATCCGGTCATGCCCAATTCCTCGCTGTCCGGAAGCACACAGTGTTCTATTCGCAATTGTTTCCTGATGCCGGTTTCCGCAAGTTCCACCATTAAATTATCGACCGTTTCCCGGCGAATCACAGGATACCAAAGACAATACAAACCGGTGCTAAAGCGCCGGTATGCTTTTGCGAGCGTTTCAACCACACGGCTGTAATCCTCCTTCACTTCATAACTCGGGTCGATAAAAATCAATCCTCTTTTTTGTACCGGAGGCAGTTTTTTCATTAGCTTTTTTAAGCCATCCTCTTGAGCCACGCTGATTTGACGTTCGTTACGGAAGCGTTCTTGCAAGAACGCAAAGTCGCTCCCGTGCAGTTCGCTAAGTTGCATTCTGTCTTGAGATCGCATCAGCGCTCGGACAAATTCCGGCGACCCGGGATAATGGCTTAGTTTATTATCGGTGTTTAACGAGCGAACTCCAGTAAAATAACTATCGAGCAAAGGATGAGAGGTTTCGTTGGGATATAGACGTCCAATGCCTTGACGGTATTCGCCGGTTTTTTCGGCAAAGGGCGACTGCAAAGAATAGGCCCCGGCGCCGGCATGTGTGTCGATATAAACGAAGGGTTTGTCTTTTTTCTTGAGTTCTATGATCGTCAAACAAAGCAGGCTGTGTTTGAGGACATCGGCGAAATTGCCGGCATGAAATCCGTGACGATAACTGAGCATGGTTTTGGTGTCGCACTAGAAATTTTAATGAGGCGGGAATGCATGCCGATTTTGCCTTGGCAGCCACGGTATGGATCCCCACGGAGGACCGTGGGAACCAGAAAAATAGATTCGGCGCCATCCCTGGCCGCCGGATTCCGGCGATCCCTTACCGGACTGCCGCGTCTTCCGTTGACAGCGATGTCAATGAGCCGGTCAAAGCGCCGGTTTAGGCCTTTATAACGCGTCAGATACTTGACGATGATAATAAGGCCATGTTTTGACATGCAAATGCTTGCGGATTGGCGTTTTGATAACCGATACGCATAATGCAATCGAAAATAGGCACCAAACAGCGGCATATTCGTTCGGGTCAGTCGTGGTCAGGTCGGAAACGAACGGCCCAATCAAATAATGGAATCCGACAAAACGCCAAGATCCGTAAAGTAACGGCAGGTAGAAAGACACCAATATGTAAGTAAAGGCGTGCAAACCCCAATCGAAACCGAACAGCCAGCTTTGCGGCCCGGACATCAGGCCGTTCAACGGCATTTGCCAGGCGATATGCCAATCGCCGGATACCGAACAGGTAGCCGGTCCGCAAAATCCTTCGATACCGATTTGGCATGACCCTGCCCAATCGAAAGGAAACATTTTAACTAGCATCGCTAACGAGCCCATCGCGCAAATCGTATAAACAGTCGTGCGAATTTTTAATTTGACGCTTTCCGGAATGAAATACATCGCGACCATATTAACAAAGAATGGCTGAAACGCGATGTGAACATAACCAAAAAGCGTCAATATCTGATTATTCGGGTTGTCGCATAGATTGATATAAACATAAGTTGCCGCTTGCAGGAGTTCCATCAATGCAAAATACACCAAGGGAATCCACAATTCGTTCGATTCACCTTTCCTGGCGACATAAACCGCCGTCGACAGCCCAGCGGCCGCCAAAACGGTCGATGCTTCTCCACTCCAACACATAATTCCTATCCTCTTTAGTTATAGTTATACAGTGCCCCGGTTAAGAGGCATTCTCTAATTATGAACAATTAATCATAAAGACAACGAAAAAGCAGGGAGTTGTTTTAGAGTTAGTTAACGAATTACAACTCAAATGGTTTTCAACTACGACCAGTTTTCCTGCAATTGTTTCTTCTTACGTTGCCTTTTGATATTGTTTTGGCTAAATCTTCATAAGTACGAAGCTAAAACCGTGCGCGTGATTATATTACAAAGGTTCCGGTTTATTGATTTCATTCGAAAAAAATTATCGCTTTTAAATCCGGGAACCAGACAGCAAAAGGCTAGGAATGCGTCTAAACTTTAGGTTCGGAAAAATTAGAAATATTGAGTCAGTAGAAAACGGTTGGCCGTTAGCAGGGAGTAGACTTTATTCGACAAGGATACGACGGCTTTCAAAATTCCGCTAACCGCTAACCGCAACGGGAACGCATCAATCAACCGCTTATGACATCTTTAAAAATAGAAGATCTATCGATTTTACTGGTCGAACCTTCCTCGACGCAGCTTAAAGTCATCATCAAACATCTTAAAGAAGAAGGGATTGCCAACATTGAAGGGGCGGATTCGGGTGACTCGGCTTTGACGATATTGTCCGATTATAAGCCCGATCTAATTATTAGCAGTATGTATTTGCCGGACATGACGGCTGCCGAAATGATTGTCAAAATCAAAACCAATGAAGAACTGAACGACGTTCCGTTTATGTTGATATCCAGCGAGACGCGGATTTCGGCATTGGACCCGATCCGGCAGGCTGGCGTCGTGGCTATTTTGCCCAAGCCCTTCGATCATGATAATTTGAGAAGAGCCTTACGATCAACGATCGAATTCATCGAACCGGAAGAACTCGAGTTGGATAATTATGCGATCGAAGCCTTGCGCGTCTTGGTGGTCGACGACAGTTCGATGGCGCGTAAGCATATCGTTCGGGTGTTAAATAACATGGGGATTACTCAGATTACCACGGCCAATGACGGCAAGGCGGCCGCCGAGTTATTTCAAGCGACTGGCGAGGCCTTCGATTTAATCGTGACCGATTATAATATGCCGGAAATGGACGGCATGGAATTGATCAGCCATATCCGAAACGACCGGCAAAATACCTTCATCCCTATTTTAATGGTCACCAGCGAATCGAATGAAACCCGCTTGAATCAAGTTCAGCAAGCCGGTGTATCGGCGATTTGCGACAAGCCCTTCGAACCGCAAAACGTTAAAGAAATTTTATTCCGGGTGTTGAACGGTTAAGGCCTGGCGCGTTTTTTTTCGGTGAACAGCGGGGGCCATGTTCGCGTTAGCAGTTGAAACGGTTCTTTTTCCTACTAAATAAACCATTTAGTAAATAGTCAATGATTGCTTTCCAAAACTCTGAGCGTGGGAGATGGTACGATTACTCGCCTGACAGGACGCCCCGAGGCCGAATTTTCATCCACGATGAGTATAAATAACGACTGACCCGAGCTATTCGGACGTAATTATTCAGACCCACAAGCAAATTAAGGCAATAAGCCTGGGAGCGAGGGCGTCTAGTCCGCTAGGCTGTCGAAATTTACTGATTTTCAATTCAGAAAAAATCACTGTTTTATGGATTTTGAAAAAATAACTGACTTTTATAATTGCCAATCAGATTAATCATGCTGAAAACAAAACCCAAGACATACAAAATTTTAATCGTCTTATGGTTATTGTTGTTTTCAACGGCCAACTGGGCGGCATCCGGAAAGAGAATCACCGTGGCAGTGTTAGGTGACAGTGCCACGCAAGGCGTCTGGGCCAATTCAACCCTGGGCAGCCCAGGTCTGGATTTTTATTTAAGCGTCAGCAAGGCCATAAATCGCCTGGAAAGGTTAAGACCTGCTCAACTGGTTTTGATCCAACAACCAGAAAGCAATCTCATGGCTTATAGTCGTTTGATGGAGCGAAAATTTAAATTTACGGCAAACACTCAGCTTTCTGCCACGGCGGGTAATCAAAGTTATTCGTTTGCCACCCGCTTAAAACAACACACGAACAGATCTGTCAGAATCTTGAATGTCGGCTTTCTGGCCGGATCCTATAAATTCAGCCGACATCAATTGCGCCGATTGAAAAATAAATTGGCAGGCAGAAAGCCGGATTACATTTTGGTGAACTTCAATATCATCGATGCCGTGTCAGGCGATACACCTGATAGATTTAAAATCAATGTCAAAGGTTTTTTCAACACATTGATCCGGCGTTATCCTCGCAGCCAGATTATCGTGACGCCGCTGCAAGATTTATCCCCCATGTCGGCACTAGCTGATATCGTTAGTATTCCTGCTTTTATGGGCTTGCCGGCAACGACATGCCGAGATATTCAGCTACGCGCTTATGGGTTTTTTAAATCGCTGTACTCCGACCCGGCGGAAATGTTGAGGTTACAACAAAACGTCGCGGATATGAACCAGCTGCTTTCAGACGAAATCACCAAAATACGAAACCGACAACTATTCTACTCAGCCTTTCAGGGCAAAATCGCTCTCACAGAGAATTTGCCTCAGATGAATCAAGACTGGAAAGAATACTTAGCCGCTGATTGTGTACACCCCAATTTAAAAGGTCAGGCCATAATCGGGGATATGCTATGGGATGCTTTTGTGAGGGAGTTAAGCGATTAGCAAAACGTTTTCAATGTGTTGATTCTGAATGCGGATTTGCCAGCCTATAAAATTGCAACCGACTTTAGACAGTATTTTTTTTCGATGTCAATTTCACCTACTTTATCGGGCGACGTTCGAAGGAGTAAGCACCTCAAGCATGAGTCCCTGCATACCGGGCGCAGTGACTAAGATAGGATCAAAAAGCTTCACCGGATGACGGAAAGACGGTTGCTATTCGAGATCAGCAAGGCTAAAAATGAAGCGATTTGGGCTCGCAGAGTTACGCAGTGCAATATTCGCGCATCAACGCTAAATCAAACAATGAGCACTTTGATATTTTATATATTGGATTTAAAACAAACCTATGATCGCTCGTTTCCAAGCTCTTTGCTTGGGAATAATGCATTACTACTCCCTTTATGGCCAAAAAATGGCTAACTTTATAAAGGCATGGTGTGTGGCTAGCGAGTAGTCGGCAGGGAAAGCTGCCGCCAAGCCCCATGGAAGGGTTTACCCACATTGGCGCCAACTTAAGTAACGTTCATGAAGGCCCGGCAATCGCCAGGCAAATGAAAGTGCAAACTGTGGTGGATGCGGTCACTCGCCCGATAGGACGCCGTGAATACGTCCATGTAGGCTCGGCGGCGGCTATCCCTGCCGCCGACGCCTGTCGGTCGAGCAACCGCACCCTCCTCGGAACCGGTGTTGTTTTTCATAAAGCGGCAAATGCACCATAGAATGAACGCTAAGTTGGCGCTTATGGGGTTTACCCATTGCCTAAATTCCATAGTTTATTGGTTATGGTTAACTATCCGGGATAATTTAGGTGCTGGGTAAATACGTCCATGTATGCTCTATGCCAGCTCCATGCTGGCAAAGCCTTTATCGAGCAACCCGAGGCATCCTCCGGCACTGCCGAAATTTGAAGCGCGAAAGGTATATTAGACGGTTTTTCGATCAAAAGGGAAGTAAATTGAAGACATCTAATGCTCCTTAATATTTGCACAATTCCAGGCGACAATAGGCTATCGCGTGACGGGGTAAGCTTATGCGCCAATCAATAAGAATAAAATTATTTCTGACCTTTTTAATGACTACCTTGTTGGTTGTTTCGGGGATGTATGCGTTCATGCGCTGGTCTTTGGATCGGGGTTTTAACGAATTTATCAAATCGAGACAGCAGGAACGCGTGACGGCAATGATCGAAATGCTTGGCGATTATTATGCCGAAGAACAAGATTGGGAAAAGTTGGCCGGCAACAAACAGTTGTGGATTCATTTATTGTGGCAAGCCGATCATCGCCGTCATCGCCCGCCACCTATTTTGATCGAGCAGGCGCAAAGCGAACCGCCCGGTTATTGGCCTCCAGCTATGCCGGAAGATTCGATGAGCCGGCGTTATACGCCTTTGCAGCTCCGCGTCATGCTGTTTCGCGCCGATCGTACGATCATATATGGACGCGCCGGCGCCGTCGAGCAGTTGGGGGAATTGGAGCCTATCCGTTACCGGGACGGTATTGTCGGGTATTTGGGAATTTTGCCGGGTAAAACGCCGAGCCAACCCGGCGAACTGCGATTTATCGAGGGTCAGGCTAAGGCCTTCGTCTGGATTGCCTTACTGATGATATTGCTCTCCGCCTTTTTGGCCTGGCTATTGGCTTATATGTTGGGACGGCCACTAAAACGGATAACCACGGCGGCGAAAGCGCTTGCCATCGGTCGATACGATGTAAGGCTTCCTGTCGAATCGTCCGACGAACTTGGCTATTTAGCGCGCGATTTTAACGAATTGGCAACGGCGTTGGAACGGTCCGAACAATCGAGACGGCGCTGGGTCGCCGATATTTCCCATGAATTGCGTACACCTTTGGCAGTGTTGCATGGAGAATTGGAGGCCTTGCAAGACGGAATCCGTCCGCTGACAGCCGAAGCGGTCGATTCGCTGCTTGGCGATGTCATGAGACTGAATCGTTTGACGGAGGATCTTTATCAATTGGCGCTTTCAGATCAAGGCGCGCTTAGCTATCGCAAGCAAAGCCTCGATCCGATTCCAGTGCTGCAAGAGGATGTCGCCGCCTTATTGCCGGAATTCGATAACCGGCAAATCCGCTTGCAGTTGCTGAATCGTCTGACCAAAACCGTGCGCATTCATGCCGACCCGGACCGATTGTCGCAACTATTCCGCAACCTATTGAGCAACAGCGCCAAATACACCGATGCCGGCGGTTGTTTGAAGATCAACGTCATGCAAAAAAGCGGTTTGTTGCTGATCGAATTCGCCGATAGCGCACCCGGCGTTCCCGAGCAGGAAATAGGGCATTTATTCGATCGCTTTTATCGAGTCGAAAGTTCCCGCAGCCAGCATCATGGGGGCGCAGGGCTAGGTCTTGCCATTTGCGCGAATATCGTCCATGCGCACAACGGTACGATGACAGCCGGGGAATCAAAATTGGGCGGGCTTAACATCCGTATTGCGCTACCGTTATTATCTTAAGAAAGTATCATCCTAAAATCGGCAGTTTAACCATGAAGCAATTCAAGAGCTTGCCTGAGTATCCCCGCCAACCTATTGGGTGAGCGAAAGTTTTATACGAACGCGTAACAAGTTATTGAGATAGCTTCTTATTCTTCATGATCTTCATGGTGTAATGTTTTTTCTAAGTTCATCCACGGTCTCCATGGTGGTTGATAATGGGCGGCTTTTGATCCGAGGATATTATTATTTTATGAACCGTATCTTGATTGTCGAAGACGAACTCAAATTGGCTCGTCTGGAGGCGGATTATTTACATAATGCCGGTTATGCAACCGAATGCCTCGATGACGGTCTTAAAGTAGTACCCTGGTTGAAACAAAATCCGGCGGATCTCATTTTGCTGGATTTGATGCTGCCGGGAAAAGACGGTTTGGATATTTGCCGCGAAATTCGAACCTTCAGCACCGTGCCGATCATCATCGTGACCGCACGTATCGAAGAAGTCGACCGCTTGTTGGGGCTTGAATTAGGCGCGGACGATTATATTTGTAAACCGTTTAGTCCGCGCGAAATGGTCGCGCGCGTCAAGGCAGTCTTGCGCAGGTTGCAACTGCAAGAGGTAAGCGGTTTTGACCGTCCGATATCGCTCGTGCCGGAAAGTTTTCGGGTCCGGGCGGGGCATAAGGAAACCGAATTGACTGCGGTGGAATTTCAATTGTTGCAGGCCTTATACGATCAACCCGGACGAATTTTTTCGCGCTCTAAATTAATGGATTTGATCTATCAGGACCAACGCATCGTTTCCGATCGGACGATCGATAGCCATATCAAGAAGTTGCGCAAGAAATTGTCGGACCTGTTACCGGGACATGAGTTAGTCCACTCGGTTTACGGTGCCGGTTACCGTTACGAACTACAGGTTAACGGTGAGCAGTAAGCGGTTAGTAGTAAAAAAGGGAATAGGGTAAATCTCTATTTTTATCTCGGCGTTAACGGCAAAAGAGAGTTTTGAATTTTTGCCTTTGTCATGCACTTTCACAATGTTTCCATAATTGCTGCAAATTGTTTACGCATTTGGCGTTTATATTAATCACCAAGAACGGAGATAAACCGTTCTGTTATCACCAACCCAAAGAGGATAAGATCATGAACAAAAAAATCATCGCAATCGCAATCGCATTGGCACTTCCGTTGACTGCAGCCGCATTCCCTCCGGGTGGAGGTAGAGGCGATATGGAAGGCCGCCACGGACAAAGAATAGAGCGCTTGACCAAGGATTTGGACTTGACTGAAGAACAACGCACACAGCTGGAATCCATCTTCAAGGAACAGCATGAAAAATACAGAGCGATCCACGAAGAAACCCGCGGCCGTATGCAGGAAGTGCTGAATGAAGAACAAATGCAAAAAATGGAAGCGTTAAAACAGCAGCGCCATGAAAAATGGAAAGAAAAACGTCAAGAGAGACGTCAGGAAAGACAGGAAAGAAAATCCGGCAAAACTGTCGACGCACAATAAGCGGAACGACTTGATCTTCTAAGCAATAGACAAAGAACACGGCTGAGAAGGCAAGTATCGACGGACAAAATGCAACCGCAAGCCAGGGACGGGTAGCGGTTTCGCTCGGTACCACGGGGAGATCGTTATGAAAAGTCTAACAAAAATAGCTGTCATGGCTATCAGTGCGATGCTATTGATGAATAGCGCCGTCTATGCTCAAGATCATCGGGCTCGGTCGAGCCGGCACAGTTATTCGAAACAACGGACCGCGCCGCAGCAAGTACAGCGATCACGCATATATTCGACGCCTCGGCAACGCTACACGCCGGCGCCGCCCTATCCGCATTATTATAAACCCGGTTACCGAACTAGACCTTTGCCTCGCGGCGCATCCAGGATAGTCATCGATCGTTCAAGTTATTATTTTTATGACGGCTTTTATTATCAGCCGTTTCAATCCGGCTATATCATCGTCGATGCACCGATCGGCGCGATTATAACCACATTGCCGAGACTGCATCATCAAGTGATGTGGCGAGGCTCACCTTATTTTGTCGTAGGCAATACGTTTTATCGTAGGCACCCGAGAGGCTACATAGTCGTCAATAATCCAGGCATTGCGCTCTGGCGATGATCCCAAACTCAAACTAAATATTCGGTTCCCCTATTTGAAAAAGAGGGCTAGAGGAGATTTTATAAATAAAATAATATCTTCCAATGCCACTTTTTCAAGGAGGAGGCCAATAATTACGCCTGAATTGCGTTAATTTTCCAGCGGGGTCCTGATTACTTACATTTCAAATACAAAGAACAAGGAAGGCGCGAAATTTAAGGTACGCCCTGCCTACGTGTTCTTCTTACTCCCTTTTGATCGAAAAACCGTCTAAGGATAAAAGATATGGGATCTGTCTATCGAGGACCGCCGTGAACCCATATATGGGGGCTTGACGGCAGCGATCCCTGCTGCCGACATCCTCGCTAGCCACCCCCACACCTTCATTAAGTTAGCCATTTTTTGAGTATAAAGGGAGTAGTGGCCGATTTCGGCGAGAGGCTTATGGAGCGTTATATTCAGGCATCGCCTAGGGCGGCCTCATCGATATAAACATCGACGCCGGCTTCCGGCCTGATTAATGCGACCGGCAGCACTTCTCCTTGGCGCCATAGCTTGACGGCTTCTTGCTTGCCGGCGCCGGTCACTAAAAACAACACCTGCAGGCTATTACTCAGTGTTTTGGCGCTCAAAGAAACCCTTTCCGGCGGCGGCTTCGGAGAATTGAAAACGACATGTACCGTCTCATCGTTTGAATGAACATGGCCTGGAAATAAGCTCGCGGTATGCCCATCTTCGCCCATGCCTAACAAGACCATATCGAATCGCCCGGCCAGTTCGATTGTTGTGCGGTAGGCTTCGGCCGCTTTTTCCGGGCCGAGTTCGGCCGGCATCGTATGGATTTGTCCGGCAGGAATAGAAACCTTATCCAAAAATACTAAGGTGGCCATGCGGCTATTGCGCTCGGCATGATCGACCGGTAAGCATCGCTCGTCTCCGTAATAAATATGCCAGTTACTCCAATCGGCCGAGCTTTCAGCTAACAATTGATATACCTTTTTGGGCGTGCTTCCTCCCGCCAAGACCAATTTGAAGGCGCCTCTTGCCTCGATGGCTTGTTCGGCGGCTGCAAGGATCTGCTGTGCGGCGGAAGCGGCAACTTTGTCCGCTGTCGCAAACGAATGCCAATGGATTTTTTGCATAATGATAAGTCCTCTTGCTGTATAAATAATGAGTAAATTGTATCAGTTCCTTCACGCGGAGCGGGTTATTTAACCCGCTCCGAACGTTCCGATTTGCTTGGACTACGGTCGAAGCGTTTAGGACGGGTTTACAAATCTTGTCCCGGTAAGTTGGAACTTGGAAGTCGATGGTCCCTCAAACTTAATTTTTGGGGGAAAAGAAAAATCAGAATCTGAAGAACGGCGCATGTTTTCGAGCTTAAAGTATGAACCTTTTGTGCAGTAAGTTTCGAAATCAAGTGCGAAATTAACCCTTTTTAGACTCGGAAGCTCCGGCTTCCTGAACAGGTTACCCAAGCTGGAGCTTGGGTAACGGCATATCTTAGTTTTTGCGACTACGATTGGTCCCTGCTCGGACACTTGGCTTCGGCAAGCTGAAGCATCTTGCTAATCAGGAATTATATTGATGTTTATCATCTCGTCTACTCAAACAAGCCGCCATTTTTGTTTCGCACGTCAAATTTCAGTAATGCTCGGGGCTTAATTTGATCTACGAGGGGTATAATCGGCCGTATTTTGATAATCTAGGACACTTTTTCTCTCAAGAGTCGGCTGAATGAATGCAATTTATTTGATGTTAATAGGCTTGGCCGCCATGGCGCTGGGGTATTTTGTCTACGCTAAATTTATCTGCGAAAAAATCTTTAAAGTCGATCCTAAGTTTCTGACCCCGGCCCATGAATTAAACGACGGTATCGATTATGTACCGACCAACAAATATGTATTATGGGGGCATCATTTCACCTCGGTAGCCGGAGCCGCGCCGATCATCGGTCCCGCTATAGCCGTAATTTGGGGCTGGGTACCGGCTTTCGTTTGGGTTGTTTTAGGCACCATCTTCTTTGCCGGCGTGCATGACGCCGGCGGCATCTGGGCTAGTAACCGAAATCAAGCCAAATCGATCGGCTCATTGACCGGCGACATTATCGGTAAACGCGCCCGCAGCTGTTTCATGATCGTGATTTTTTTGTTGCTGTTGATGGTAAATGCCGTGTTCGCGGTCGTCATTGCCCGCCAGTTAATTAGTTTTCCCAGCGCGACGATACCGGTTTGGGGAGCTATCGTTGTGGCGCTGATTATCGGCCAACTAATTTATCGCCGCTCCATCGGCTTGATGAGCGTAACACTGTTAGGCGTCATTGCGCTGTACGCAATGATTTATGTAGGCGCTAAGTTGCCGTTTTCATTGCCTGAGCAAGTAGCTGGTTTAAACGCCAACCAAAGCTGGATCATTATCCTATTCGCTTATGCGGCGATCGCTTCGTTATTGCCGGTATGGGTGTTGCTGCAACCGAGAGATTACATCAACGGCATTCAACTGTTCATCGGGCTGATCTTGTTTTACGGCGCGGTATTGGCTGCAGGCCCTGAGATTGTTGCTCCACCATTCAATACCGATTTGCCGGAAGGCACGCCCTCGATCGTTCCGATTTTATTCGTTACCGTTGCCTGCGGTGCTATTTCCGGTTTTCATGGCTTGGTGTCGAGCGGCACGACGTCCAAACAGTTGGATAAAGAGCCTGACTTGCGTTTCGTCGGTTATTTCGGCGCGGTCGGCGAAGGCGCATTGGCATTGTCGGCCATCATTGCGACGGCTGCGGGCTTCGCTACCTTGGGCGACTGGCAGGCGATCTATTACAGCTTCGGGCAAGGCGGCGTCGGTGCGTTCATCCAAGGCGGCGCGAATATTCTGCGGCAAGGTCTAGGGCTGGATAACGTTTTGGCGGAAACGCTGCTGACTGTGATGGTCGTCTTGTTTGCCGGCACCACAATGGATACCAGCTTGCGTTTGCAGCGCTATATCTTTCAAGAATGGGGCGTGATTTACCGGATCGGTTGGCTGCAAAAACCGCTGCAGGCGACATTATTGGCGGTCGGTTCATGTTTGTTGCTGGCTTTCGGCGTCGGCGGCGACGGCTCCGGAGGCCTGTTGATTTGGCCGTTATTCGGCACGACCAATCAATTGCTGGCCGGATTCACGCTGTTGGTGATTACCGTGATGCTGGTAAAGCGGGGCCGGCCGATGTGGTATACCTTGGCGCCGCTGCTGTTTTTGCTAGTCATGACCACGCTGGGCTTGTTGATACAACTGAAAAGCTTTTATAACCAACAAGACTGGTTCCTGCTATCGCTCGACATCGTGGTATTGATCGCCGCCATCCTAATTTCGCTGGAATCGAGCTGGGTACTCGGCAAACAAATCAAAGCCAATAAAGCGGAGGCTGTCAACCGATGAAATTGAGCGATCTAAAAGCCTTGTTCGACCGGGCCGATCATTGCGCGGAAGAGTTCTATAACGCCCCCTATCGGGCGGCTATCGCCCGTGCTCGACGCGAGCAGGACGACCTCTTTATGTTGCTGGTGTTCAGCGAAATGATGGGCGTGCCCAATCCCGTCAGTTATTACACACTAGAGCTACAGCCCATCCTGCTTGAACGTTTTCACGATTGGCATCAACGCATGGGCATGGAGCATTCGCCGCTGGACCATATCAAATGCTGTTGACGCGATGAGTCACCTAACCGATAAGCGTATTCTGTTGGTCGGCGGCAAGGGCGGGGTCGGAAAAACCACGGTGTCCTCGGCGCTGGCCTTACTCGCGGCCCGGCGCGGAAAAAAAGTGCTGCTGGTTTCGACCGACCCGGCGCATAGCTTGGCCGATGCATTCGGCTGCCGGATCGGCGACAACATTACCCGTCTGATAGACAATATCGACGGCCTGGAATTGGACCCCGACCGCGAAGTGGATCAACACCTAGAGCGGGTGAGCGCCCAGTTGAAGCGGTTCACCCGACCGGAAATGTACGGTGCGATCGAAAAACAAATGCGCTTGACCCGTCAATCGCCGGGCGCGCAAGAAGCCGCGATGCTCGAACGCATTGCCAACACCCTAACACTGGGGCTCAAGGAATACGATCTGACGATTTTCGACACGGCGCCGACCGGTCATACCTTGCACTTATTGAGCCTGCCCGAGGCCATCGCGGCTTGGACTCAAGGCTTGCGGAACGCCAATCAACGGTCGGAAAAATTGGCAGAAGTTCTCGAGCACTTAACGCCCAAAGCCGGACGCGACATCGATAATCCGCTGTCCGACCCAAAAGAACATGCCACTGCAGGCATGGACGCACGCACCAAAGCCATCGCCGAAACGTTGCTGACCCGGCAGCGCTTGTTGCAGCGAACCCGTGAACTATTTCAAGACAGCGAGCAAACAGCCTTGCTGTTTGTTTTGACGCCCGAAAAACTGCCGATACTCGAAACCATCCGCGCGGTAAAAGCCTTGCGGCAAGAAAAGCTGCCTCTAACCGGCTTGGTCGTCAACCGCATATTGCCGGAAGACGCCGGCTGCGATTTTTTAGCGCAACGCCGCCGGCAAGAAAAAATACATCTACAGCAAATAGACCAAGAATTCGCCGATCTACCGAGGTACCCGATTCCGCTGCAGGCAACCGACATACAGGGAATAGAAGGGCTGAACAGTATGGCGGATTTATTAAAAAATGCGGGGTTATGACGATATTCTTCAATCGGTTTATTGAGGTGGTTGCGGGTGAACCTAGAAAAGAACCTCACCATTACGGTCATGAAGAATAAGAAGCTATACCGTAGATCAGAATTCGGCACCGGGGTGCCCGTCAAAGGACGCCGTGGACACGTCCATCTAGGCTCTATGCTGGTAAAGCCTTTGCCGAACACCCCGGCGCTTCCCTTAGGTGCTGCCGAAATTTAAAGTGTGAAAGGTATAAATTGTTTTTTCAGGTCTCGATACTGAAATTCGTAATCTTTCAGCTTTGCCGTGTAAACTCTTTTTTACTCATGGACGTGAAATTACGTATTACCTCTCTAGCGGAATGGCGCGTTTTTTCCTTAAATTGATGCCTATGCTATGGGCACGATCCCTCGGCGGGAAAGTATGCAGACTGCAGATACTCAAGGCTCATCTTGTATTCTGATGAACACGGCAAAACGGGGAGTTCCTTTATCGGTGTAGCCTTGATGACGAAAGCTAATAAGGCTGCCCAGAGGCGGCGGGTCTTCTCTTTCCCGCTGGCTGAACCCGGTTCCGATGTAAAATTCTTTACCGTTTTCGGCTCGGACTTTAAGAGAGCCCATCTTGCCGGTAAATTGTCCTTTGCCGGGTCGATAACCGATCACGACCGCTTCCGCATCGTCGTAAGGTTTTAATTTAAGCAACCGATTGCTGCGTCCATGTTGATAAAGACTGTCTTGATGATGCAGCATCAGACCTTCGCCGCCCTCGTCCACGATTTGATCCAGCCTTTGCTTTAATTCGTCGGAGGATGCGACCCGAAATTGCTTGATGAAATTAAGATACGGCGTATGCTGTTGCAACGCCATGTGCTGCATTGCGGCGACCCGCTCTGAAAAGGGTTTCGGGTTGTCTGGCAAGTCGAAGACCATTAATTTAATTTTTTTCCAATCGGAATGAGGGGCCTTGCGACTAACGATGGAAACGGTCTGCTGATATTGACCTCTCGCCAACCATAATTCGCCATCTAGCGTTACAGAAGGAAAGTCCTCGATGAACCAGTCTGGCGCATGGAATAGGTGGCCGTTTTTAGAAATCAGTTGTTTTCCGTCCCAGCGTGCCCGGATCCCATCAAGCTTTTCGCTGACCCAATATTCCGTGGCATCGATCGACGGATCGAAATCTCTGGCCTGCATGATGCCCGGTTTTTCAATGGCCGCAGCGATTGAAACAAACAAATATACCAGGATGACCAGCAAGCGGGCAAATTTGAAATGATTAGTATTGTTCATGCTGTTTCCTCCGTAGAGTAGTCGTTATGACAAAAGCCTAATGAAAAAAGGGCCGAAAAAAGGATGCAGGTTTAATTATGCCTTTCGCACTTCAAATTTCGGTAGTGACAGAGGAGGTGCCTGGGTGTCCGTCCGATAAAGGCTATGCCAGCATGGAGCTGGCATAGAGCCTACATGGATATATTCACCCAGCACCTAAATTCCTAAGCCTTTTGGCTATGGTAGATATCTTCCATAATTTAGATGCTGGGTTCACGGCGTCCTTTAGCGGCTTGTTTGTTTTCAAACGATGAGAATAAAAAGGGGGTTAAATTAATAATTCAAACTATCCTCTTTTTGAGTTACTTGACACAGAGCAAAACAACGCCGACGTCAGCCGGCGTTTTTTGGATTGCAGTTTACTTTTGCTTATTTAGAAACTGTAATCGTATGTTTAGCGGTTTTATTCGATGTATCGGTAGCAACCGCTTCAATGATATAAGTGCCTCGTCTTTCTTTGTTGGTATTCCAATTATGAGACAATTGATTACCGTCCACTGAGCTCACCAGGCTGCCGTTAATAAACAGTTGGATATTAGCCACAGCAACGTCGTCTTCCGCCGAAACATTTATTTTAACTACTCGTGATACTCGGCTACCGTCGGCTGGGTCGCTGATTGCTACGGTTGGAGGCGCGATATCTTCAATCACTTCTTCGATAGGCTCATCAACGACTTCTTCAATCGTATTTTGGACCGTTACATTAACACCACTTGAAACCCCTTCATTACCTGCCGCATCGATCGCGGTTGCGCTCAAGGTTACGGAACCATCTGGGACTTGATTGGAATCCCAGCTAAATTGGTAAGGTGCGGTCGTATCGGTACCGACATAGAAACCATTGGCATAGAGCGACACTTCGCTTACACCGACATTATCGGTGGCATTGACCTCGACTTCAACCAATCCGCTGACGGTATTTCCCCCCGTTGGCGAGAAAATATTGACTGAAGGGGCGTCGCTATCGACAGTGACATTCCCCATGCTTTGCGCCATTTCAACCGCTACGGCGGCATTGATGCGGCCGTGACCATAGTATGGGTGGATATCGCCAGCGATTTTATCGGCCGAGGATTTCAAAATTTGCTCGACTTCATCGGGCGTTAGTGTTGGATTCGCGCCCTGAATCAGGGCAATCACGCCTGCAGCCACCGGTGACGAAAACGATGTGCCGTTCCAACTACCATAACTGCCGCCGCGCGTAGTGGTTTGAATAGATGATCCCGGCGCCGCAACATCGATGAACGCGCCGTAGTTCGACCAGGACGTTTTGTTATCGGAGCTATCGGTTGCCGAAACGCTGATCATGTAAGGGTTATCGTTGAAACCCGGATCGACGCCGTCATTGCCCGCTGCAACGACTACAAGCCCGCCTTTGCTGCGCATGTATTGTGCGGCATTGGTTACCGCAGAACTGTTGGAGACCCCGTAGCTGATATTCGCGACATCTGCGCTTTGATCGGCCGCCCAGTTCAAGCCACGAGCAATATCGCTCCAATAAGCCCAACCATCACTACTGTTGGTAATGCGAACCGGCAATATTTGCGCATTCCAAGCGACGCCGGCAACGCCGTTAGCGTTATCGGTTGTGGCGGCCGCCGTACCCGCTACCGCCGTGCCGTGTCCATGTACATCAGAACTGTTGGTGCTGCCGTCGACCGCATTCCAACCGGGCAGCATTTTGCTGGATAAGTCAGAGTGCGCGCTATCGACACCGGTATCCAAAATAGCAATCACGGTGTTGTCGGCTTTTGTTGAGCTCCAAGAGGTTGGCGCTTGAATTTTGGGTAAATGCCATTGGTTGCCGTAACGCGGATCGTTGGGCGTCGTCAAGCTGAGTTCGACCGCCATATCGAGCTCTGCGAATTCGACATGAGGATTTTTGGATAATGCCCGAATAACGGCTTGCTCGGTTTGGGGAGGTACAGAGATAACATGCACTCCGATGTTACCGATTATCTCTTTTTTTTGGCCTTTATTGCGTTTCAGAATTTTGTCGAACTCGCTGTCCGATAACCCGGCTTTCGGTTTGACCAGAATTTGGCCTTCTTTCCAAGGCTTGTCGGGGGCTGCATAAGCCGTTCCGCTTGCGCCACCGAATACGCCGGCAATCAATACCGCCGCCAAGGCTTTGGAAATTTGAGTTGGTTTGAATGTGTTTTGATTTTTTTGACTTCTTCGGCTGTTAGAGTTCATGACCCCACTCCTTAATTTATATTTTAAAGGTCCGAAGGAGTTCCTTGAAGCTGAATATAAATTAGCGTAGATTTTGCGCTGCGCCAATTTAGCAACCCCACTGTCATAGGAAAGACTCCGTTAGACTGGAAACTTTGCGTCACCACCTTTCGATGGCTTTGCCCTTTTATGATTTTCGATTGACTGGAGCTTCTAAAAGCACTTTAAAAGCTTTTTTCGTTCCGGTTGAGTTACAGTGTATAAATTTCAGAAATAATTGATGTGATTTGCTTGGAAAAAATTTATTTAGAGAAATCATCTTGTTATTGTTAATATCGATTCAGTGATTTAGTAAGCACTTTTAAGTTGTCCATTACGACTCCCCTACAAAAAACCTTTTGAGTTTTAGCCATTCGTTCATCTTTAATTAAGCGCAATGGCCGACAGTGCATAGATTAAATCGCCAAAGAAAGAAATTTCTTTTTAGGCGAGTTTTTGTCAGTAAAAGATTACACAAGAAGTCTTATTTTGACCTTAATTCAGATAAGCGCTTGGCCTAAGTTCAATAACTCTCTCCATAGACAAACTCAGGGTTGATCAACAGCAAATCCGCCCATTTAAAGTATACTTGACGCCTATCATTTATTCGGTTTAAAAACGACGTGCTTCGCTTACTTAATTTGCTCGCCAATCTTTTTCCTTTTTGGGTCATCGCCTGCAGCGGTTTAGCATTATTTTTTCCTGCTTGGTTTACTTGGTTCAGCGGTCCAATGATCGTTTGGGGCTTGGCTATTATCATGATCGGCATGGGTATTACGCTTAGCTTCGAGGATTTTCGACGTGTAACGCGCACGACTCGACCGGGTTTAATCGGAGTCGTTGCTCAATTTGCCGTGATGCCGCTTTTGGGTTGGGCCATAGCTTATGGGTTTTCGCTCAATCCGCAATTGGCGGTCGGCCTGATACTGGTGGCTTGCTGCCCCGGCGGCACCGCATCTAACGTGGTTAGCTACATTGCTAATGCCGATGTCGCGCTATCGGTATTGATGACGATGTGCTCTACATTCGCCGCTGTTGTCATGACGCCGCTATTGACTCACTGGCTAGCCGGTGCCTACGTTCCGGTGGATGCTTGGAGCTTATTCTTCAATACTCTACAGGTGGTAATTCTGCCGGTTTTGTCGGGTATGTTGCTGAATCGTTATACGCCTCGCCTGGTTCAGGCCGTAACGCCTATCGCACCGCTCGTTTCAGTGATGGTCATCGCATTGATTTGCGCAAGCATCATTGGCGCGAATGCAAGCACGATAAAGGATTCGGCTTTATCTTTATTGAGTGCGGTTGCCTTATTGCATCTAGGCGGATTTACAATCGGCTATGCAATGGCTCGCTTGATGAAGCTTGAAGAAAAAGCAGCCCGCACAATTTCAATCGAGGTAGGCATGCAAAACTCTGGCTTAGGCGCGGTACTAGCCCAATCCAGCTTTGCACAAATGGCTCTTGCGCCAATTCCCTCTGCCATTTCGGCAAGTTTTCATTCGATCATCGGCAGTATGCTGGCAGCCTGGTGGCGTATACGAAAGACTAAAAGATAGGTGTGAATAATGCCGGAGAGATCCTTGTTTTCGCATATTCCAGTATCGACTTATGAAGGTGGGCTTTATCAGTAAGATAGGCTTTTGCTTTTCGGCAATTGCGGAATTTCAAGGGTGGCGTAAATGCTAAATGCACGAGAATTTTTCTGACCAGCATCGCCTAAGCTCCTTTTGTTTAAGTATTTCAATCCCTCTCTTTGAAAAAGAGGGGGCAACAATTAGGCATGAATAGCGGTAATTTGCCAATGGGGCATGAATACTTAAATAAATCTTTGAGAATTAGTTGTATCCGCATACCCATGACTTAACCCAGCCTTAACATTGCGCGTCAATAGGTTATTGAATAATATGAAATAATTAATTTTATGGCACTACAAAGTTAAATTTGGCATGATTTTTAATTATTATATTTCAATAGCATAGACGGTAGGGACTACACTTGTTAAAGCTAGGTTAACATAAAAGCACCAGAAAACAGGAGCATAAATGACATTGGTTTTATCATAATTTTACTTACACGCGATTGGCCTGGATTATACATATTCACCCTCGCTTTAAACAAAACACCATGGAAATCATCTGCTTTATCTAAGAAGCAGATCAATAGAAGGAACCCGGGTTAAACTAAGCTAGTTGTACGTTTACGAAGATCGGGGTAGGCATTATAATTGATATTTATCCTTCCCTTTTCCATCTTTTTCGGCTCGTCCGGATTTACCGTGGCAGTTCGAAAAATTGGCGACAAAGCAAACTCTTAAATTAAGAGTCACTAGGTTTATCAATTACTTAAATAATTTTTTCTTTTCTTATTCGGTATCGATACGCTATTATCACGGCAAGTACGGAAGAGCCTCTTTTTTAACTGCGAGGCTGCTCTTAGCATAGTTCGCATCAAAAGAACAAAAGTAAATGTTTAGACCCTAGACCACTGCAATTAATTTGTATCTGGCCCTGAGGTATCCCCACAAAACGCTCGTTCCCATGCTCTGCGCTCTTCGTTATACACAAATATCGATAAACTTGCTAAACAGAGGGCATCGTATGCCTGGAAACGGTGCTGTTTGATAAATCTGCGGTATTGGATATCAGTGGCTCCGAGATCGCGATCTGGGGATCGCTCCCACAGAGAGCATCCAGCCCCTTGTGGGAGCGACGCCTTCGTCGTCCCTCACCTAACGCTAGGTGAGGGAAAGTCGGGAACGTTGGGCGACAAAAAATGGTATCGAAGCCTCATTAGCTAAGATTGCAAAACGGTAATTTTTGACTTATTTCTGGTTCCCACGGTCCTCCGTGGGAACCCATACCTTGTCAGCCGAGGCAAGATCGGTATGCATTCCCACGCTGGAGCGGTGGGAACGAGGAAAGAAACTTTAGGAATGTCTGGTTGCTGGGATTATCGACCTATCGGGACGCAGAGCATCCCGGGATGCATTCCCACGCAGAGCGTAGGAACGATGAAAAAATCAATATATCTATCAATTTTCAGTCATAGCAAATTGTTTTATCTAGCTATTTCGTGGGGATACCTCAGTATCTGGCCCCGATTATTCATCCCGACGCTGAAAATCGTTGAAACGGAGCGTTAGCGAAGTGAATATTTTTAGTCCCCGAAGGCAATAATCGCCTAGTCATTTTTCGCTGCTGAAATCGGACCGCCCCCATTTCAGCTTTCGCGAAAAATCTTGGCGCGCCTGCAGGACGGGTTTAACCAGCCCGTCCTACTGAAGTCCGGTATAATCGGGATTTGCAACCCCGTCCTAAGCGCTTCGATTGTGTCTAAAGCAAATCAAAACGTTCGGAGCGGATTGAATATCCCGCCCCGCGCGAAGTAATTAGATTAACTCTAAAATAAGTACAAAAACCAAAGCCAAACCTAAACCGCAATGGATTACGCCCTTTACGCTTGCCAACGGCCCCATGAAACCGGCAGGCGGCAATTTCTGCGCAAAACCGAACCGGGAAAGCGCCTTGCGTGACGCATTGTATTGGATGCCGAGAATCGCCGCGAAAATCAAAAGGATACCGAGCGTTCCGGAATCATAATGAGGATAATGAGCGGAGGCACCCATGAAAAATAACATCGGGACTGAAAACAATACATTCGTTCTAGAAGCCAGCCCTGCTTGCGCTGCTGCATCAGCTGCTTCTGGTATGGCCGCTTCGCCTTTCGCGGTTTTTTCGGTGGATGCGATTACTATTTTTTGATTCGGCCAAATGATTAACCAAACGTTTAAGAACATCAATGTACCGAGCATAGCGCCGATATAGATATCGACCGACCACCCGCTGCCGCGGATTCCCATAATGCCGAGTCCTGTTAGAAAAGTCAGCATGGCTCCCCAGCGAAACCACCATAATGCGCGCGGCACCAGCTTTTGAACGGCATCCGACTTAGCCGAAGCTTCCGCCTCTTTAAAATATTCCCCTTGCACGAAATTGAAATAGTAAAGCAACCCAATCCAGGTTATTCCGGCCAAAAGATGTCCCCATCGAAACAGCATTTCCAGACCGGGTTGTGTTGTAAAAATGTCCATTAAAACCTCCCCTTATCAATTGATTATTGTTATTTTATGCAATGATTTTTTGTCTAACCCAAGGGTTGATTCTTTATTGGCAACAATGAAGAAATTTTATCCTAGGGTCAGCGCTTGGATAATCCCTAAGTTTTTCCTGGGTGTCAAGGCAGAAAAAGCATTAATAATTAATAATTTACTACCTTTTTAATAAGAATCGGCTCAGAAGTAAGTTAAGGCATTACGGATCAATAAAGAAAACATTGCAGGGAGGCCGCAGATAACATAACCTCGAAATAATTGGAGCGATAATGAGGGGGGAAAGCTTTTTTGCACACTAGAACACCTTGGCAGGAGAGGGGCCTCGTAACTATTTCAAACTCAAAAAAATTCAGCTTTCCCCCATTTTCAATTTCCCTTTGCGGATAATTTTTTTGGCTTCAGCTCCTTTGACGACTTCTCCGTTTTCCTCCAGCCAAACGATGGCGCCCGTGGGACACCTTTGGATAGGGGCTTGGGTTTGGTGATTCTTGGAATAATCGACAACGGGTAAATTGTTGATCATCGTGATCAGACCGGGGGCATCCATCGCGCATTTGCCGCAGGCCGTGCAGCCGACTTCGCATTCTTCCAAAACCCCATCGCCTGCTTCCAGGCTTTTACAGGCTACCCATAGTCTATGACTGACGGGGTGTATCGAAAAAAGATCCTTCGGACAAACTTCGACGCAGTCTCCGCAGGCGGTGCATTTTGCTTCATCGACGACCGGCAAGCCGAAGGTGTTCATCGTGATGGCATCGAAATCGCAGACTTTTTCACAATCTCCGTGGCTTAAACAGCCCCAAGAACAACCTTTGCCTCCCCCTGAAACCAAGGCCTCCGCTCTGCAGCTTGATATTCCTTCATATCTGGCGCGATTGATCGCGACATTGTTACCTCCGGCACAAGCAAGGCGCGCAACCTTTTTCTCTTCCGAGCCGGCATCCACGCCCAAAAATTGCGCTATTTCTTTTTGTCCTTCTTCGCTGCTTACACTGCATTTGGCCGGCGGCATTTCGCCTTTGACCAAGGCTTCCGCAAATGGCCTGCAGCCGGGGTATCCGCAAGCACCGCAGTTGGCATGAGGCAGCATTCCTTCAACCACATCGATTCTTGGGTCTTCGTAGACATACAGCTTTTTGTTGGCAATGATCAGCATCAGAGCCAATACCAGCGTCAATCCACCCAGTGCTAGCAAAGCGATGAGAATGGTCATCTCTATCTATCCGGTTCGGAGATCAATAAATCACCTCAGCCCATTTTTTGCCGGCAATCAGCTCCGCTTTCCGGTTTTGCCATTTTTCCTTGGAGCCCATGATATTGATAAAGGCTTTGTCGAGATTTTCTTTCACCTTTTCATAGCCGGCGATAAAGATATAAGTATTGGTCGAACCGAGCATTTCGAGAATTTCTTCGGCCCTTTGCTCTATCGCGTGATCCAGCAATATCGGGTCTTCCCAATGCGGCCTTGGACTGAGCGCGTGAAAGGCTTCGAATGTCGCTTTGTCGTAATACTGGGTCAGATCTCCGTCCTTGTCGTTGAGATAGAGGAGTTCGAGTCCGCTTTTCGCGCCATAAAATAAGCGGATTTTTCCGTGCCACTCCTTTTCCTGGCTGTAAATGTGCTTGATAAATGCCTTGAATGGCGCGATTCCGGTACCCATTCCAATCATGATAATGTTGGCCTGTTTATCATCGGGCACTTTAAAGGGCAATTCGAAAGGACCGGTAATCGTGATTTCATCGCCCTCACGACGGTCGCACAGAAAGTTGGAGCTCACTCCTTGATATTGCTCGCCGCTGAACTCGTCCACATAGGAGCATCTTTTGACCAGCATCGTTATCAGCGACTTTCCGTTGCTTCTTTCCGGAATGTCGGCAACGCTGTATAGCCGATGATGATAGGAATTGCCGAAGTCGCTCTTGTGTTCGAGCAGAACGCCGAAGCTTTGATCCACTTTACATTGGAATTCGGGGTTGTCGACCTCCAGTAATATCTCCCGAATTTCTTCCACATTGGCGGGGGTCAGCCTTTCGGTTTTTTTGACCTTGGCTTTGTATTGCTTACTTGTATCGAGTTCTGATAAATAGGACATGGCTTTATTGCCTCATTTTGAAGATTCGTGATCGATTCGATTGCTTTTTGAGCAAACACGGGTGCATCCGCAATTGCCGCAGCTTAGCCTTTCGGCTAAAACATCCGGGTCCGAAATGTTCTCGGAAAATGTTTCCCGCCACCGGGACTGCACCCAAACCCAAACCAGCAGCATCGATACTACGGCACTGATTCCAATTATAAATGTCATTAACGGCCCCCGTTTTTTATGAGCCTAAGCCCGAAAATCCCATAAAGGTCAATGACAAGATCCCTGCGACCAATAAGGTCAATGCGGTTCCTTTGACCACATCGGGGACTTCCGCAAATTCCAATTGCTCTCTGATTCCTGCCATCAATATCAACGCCAAGGTAAATCCAATCCCGGCGCCCAAGGCATAAACGAGGCTCTGGCTGAAGCTGTAGGCTTTGTTTGTTTGAAAGAGCGCCAAACCTAAAATGGCGCAATTGGTCGTAATCAGCGGCAGAAAAATCCCCAAGGCTCTAAATAATGTAGGACTCATTTTCTTGATAAACATTTCCACCAATTGCACGGTGGAGGCGATCACGACGATATAGCTAATCAATTGCAGAAATGGCGCATCGATAGCCACCAACAGAGCATGGATGCCATAGGCGCAAATGGAACTGATGAGCATGACGAAGGTCACCGCGCCCCCCATTTTGGTGGCGGTTTCCATTTTTCCCGAAACGCCGAGAAAGGGGCAGATGCCGAGGAAATAGGCCAAAACGAAATTGTTGACCAGGCTGGCATTGATAAATATGCTCCAATAGGATTCGGTATTCATCCTTTCGCTTTTTTAATTTTGAAATAATTAAACACAATCAGCCACAATGCCAAGGTGAAAAAACCACCGGCCGGCAGAATCATGATGATCCACTCTTGAAACGATTCCGGAAATATCGCGACATCGAACAAGCTTCCATTTCCGAGCAATTCTCTGACCGCACCCAGACAAAAAAGCGCAAACACAAAGCCGACTCCCATACCCAAGGCGTCCATGATCGATTTGCCTATGGTATTTTTCGAAGCAAAGGCCTCCGCACGGCTAAGAATGAGGCAGTTGACCACAATCAGTGAAATAAATGCCCCTAAATTTTTATGCAAATCGACGCTGATGGCCTGAATGGCATAATCGACGATTGTTACAAACGTGGCGATAATGAGAATAAAGGAGGCGATCCTGACTTGCTTGGGAATAAAGTTTCTTAAAGAAGCGACCAGTATATTGGACATCAACAGCACGAAAGCCGTTGCCAAACCCATCGCCAGCGCATTTTGGGCGGTATTGGACACCGCTAAAACCGGACACATGCCGAGCACCTGCACGAACACGGGATTTTCACGCCAAAGCCCCTTGATGAACTCGTCGGTGGAGCTTGGCTCGGCCTTTTTATCGGTATTATTGCTTATCCGCGCACTCATTTTGAATCCGTATTCACTTTAGGAACGAGCATCAAATAACTTCTTTAAATGTTGGAAGGGGGCTCGGTGGCTCGATTGACAGGTGTCGGCAGCAAGGCAGATTTTTGCTCCTGCAAAATCTGCATTCATGCCATCCATGGCAATCAGTCGCTGCCGTCAAGCCTACATGGATGTATTCACCCAGCCCCTAAATTCCAATAGCCCATCGGTCATGGTTAATAGTCTTACTAATTTAGGGGCTGGATCCTGTTAAGCGAGTCACCGAACCTCCACAAGGCTTACTATTTCGAGAAGTTGTTTTGTGCATATTTCTTAAACCTTTCGATTTGATTGTATATCAATGGAACCATGACTGACGAACTTTCACCGATGATATTGCCGATGGCTCTCGAAGAAATGGTTGCGCCGGTGATCCCTTCCACTTCCCATGGATTGGATTTACCCCCTTGCTTGACCGGTATCACCTTATTTTGAATTCGAGTCGATTCAGGATCGAGTTTGGCCGAAAGCGCTTTGAAGTTAGCCAGAAAATTTTCGTCCTTTTCGATCTTATCTCCCAATCCCGGCGTTTCCTTGCTCTCAAGCACATAAAAACCGACGATGGTTTGCGAATGGGGATCGTAGCCGTACAAAATCCGAATAACGTCGGCATAGCCTTGGCCGCTGGCCTCGATTGCCACGCCGAGGAATTTACCGGCGTCGTCATAACCGGCATAGACTACCGGACTTTTTCCATCCGGTTCTTCGACGGGCGTAAAATTTCCGTCCGCTCCCAATAAAAACATCCGTGTATTGCTGATGCCCGGCAGGACTTTGAAAACCGCTTTTTCCAGCGCTTCGGTTCGTAAACGATCGATTCTTTCCTTGGTGCCTTCATAGACCAGGACGATCAGCAAGGCGCAAAAGATGCCTATACTCACCATCGCAATCAGCATCTTTTTGCTTTCTTCCGAAGAATTGCTTTGACTCGATACAGGGTGATTGGCATTCATGGTTTTACCTTTCAGGTCCCGTAAACTTTAGGACGGATGAGTCGGTCGATGTGAGGCGATAGCGCATTTCCCAATAAAATGGCATACATCACGCCCTCGGGCAAACCGCCCCAAATCCGAATAACGACGACCAGCAGCCCAATGAAGACGCCATAAATCACGACGCCCAATGGGGTTATCGGGGAACCTACCATATCGGTGGCCATGAATACCGCGCCAAGCATCAATCCGCCGGAGAAAAGCATAAATTCCGGAGAAGGGTAGATTTCCGAATTAATCCAATACAAAATGCCGCTCAAAACATAAACAGAGCCTAAAATAGCGACAGGAATGCGCCAGTTCATCATCTTGCGGGCAATCAAATAGAGTCCGCCCAATGCGATCAACACGGACGATGTTTCTCCGATCGATCCGCTGACAAGCCCCAAGGCCAAATCCGCGCTTTCGATCGTGACATGATCGAACTTAAAGGCGGAAAGCGGCGTGGCGCCCGATATGCCGTCGACGACTGGTTTTGCAAACGGAAAGGCAAGGACCGATTCGGACACGCGGGTAAATCTGTCCGCCAAAAAAGCCGGATGCCAAGTCGTGATCGCGACTGGAAAGGCGGCTTGTAGAATGGCTCTTCCGACCAAAGCCGGGTTAAAGGCATTGTAGCCCAGGCCGCCAAAAACGAATTTGCCCAAGGCAATCGCCAATACGCCGCCGATGAAGGTCATCCATAATGGAAAAATCGGCGGTAACGTCAATCCCAACAGTAAACCGGTAATCACCGCCGAGCCGTCGGCAACGGTGCTGGGGCGATTAGACAACCGGCATAATAGATGCTCGGTCAGTACGCAAGCAATCAAGGCGGTGGCAATCACCAAAAGCGCATTGAGGCCGAAGGCATAAATAGCAAAGCCCGTAACCGGCAGTAGCGCATAGATTACGTTGCGCATGATGACATCGACACCGACCCCTTTGTTGATATGGGGCGAACTGCTGATTCGTAGGGTTTTGCTAAACATGGGCAACCGCCGATTTTCTTTTTCTGACGATTCCTTTGGCGACTCTGAAATATTGCACCAAAGGAATATTGGACGGGCACACATAGGAGCAAGAACCGCATTCAAAACAATCCATCAGATGGTACTCCTCGGCCATCGTGTCGTAAGCCTCGGCTTTCGCCAAGATGCCCAATCGCGAAGGATTCAGGGAAATAGGGCAGGCATCGACACAGGCTCCGCATTTGATACACGGATAGATTTTGTCGGTTCTTTTGACGTTTTCATCGCCGAACACCACGATACCGGATGTGCCTTTGACAATCGAGATATCCAAATCGGAGGCCGAAACGCCCATCATCGGCCCGCCCATATAAATTTCGCTGAGGTTTTCTGCGGCTCCGACCTGTTCCAAGACAAAGCGTAGCGGCGTCCCGATCGGAATCAGATAATTGCCTTTTTTCTTGATTCCGGGCCCGGTAATCGTTACTACTCTTTCCTGAATCCCTCTGCCATGAGGCAGCAATCTTCCGATTTCGGCCGTTGTCGCGACATTGACCGCTACGGCATGCACATCGATCGGAAAACCGCCTGAAGGAACTTCTTTGCCGAGCAAGGCCGTAATCAGCATTTTCTCGGCGCCCTGAGGGTATTTGACGGGAACGACTTTGACTTTTACCGGCAAATCGTCAGGAACCCGATCGGCTAAATGCTCGGCGGCATCTTTTTTGTTGGCTTCGATACCGATAATGACCTGCTTGGCGTCGGTGACTCTGAGAAGATACCGAATGCCGGTGAAAATATCATCCGCCTGCTCGAGCATGACTCGATGATCGGTGGTCAGATAAGGCTCGCATTCAATCCCGTTGATGATCAAGTGCTCGCAGAATTTCCCTTCCGGAATTTTCAACTTGACGTGGGTTGGAAATGCGGCGCCGCCTAAGCCCACAATACCGGCATCCTGGATGCCTTGTAAAATGGCTTCCGGACTTGCCGACAAGGGAACAGGCGTGCCTTCCACGACTTCTTGTCCGGAAAAAGGGAATGTTTCAAGATAAATGCCGCTTGCCTTTTGACCGCCGATGACCGGCACGTTGGCGATTTTCCTGACAATTCCGGAAACCGGAGCATGCATCGGTACGGACAGATAACCGTCGGCCTTGGCCAGCAGCTGCCCCCTCGCGACCTCCTGGCCTTCGCGTACGATGACCTGAGCCGGCTTGCCTATATGCTGCTGCATCGGAAGGACAATCAACGGAGGAAACGGAAACTGCCGGACGGGCAGTTTGTTCGTGTCCTCCTTGTGTTCCGGGGGATGTACCCCATGCTTGAAAGTATTTGAAAAAAATTTCAACACGGCATCAATTGAATTTTTCGCCTCTTTTGATCCATTTCTCGATATCGGCGGCGCTTCTATCGGCAGGCAGTCCCGGATGGATCACGCCGGCGGTACATTTTTCAGCCGCCTTGACCAAATCGCTGTAAGGCCCGGCATTGGCATCTTTGATAAAGGCCTTTTTATCGTTGTTGTAAGCGAAGATATTGGGGTTCAGGTTGATGCACTCATCACAGGCTGTGCAATTCTCCGTTTCAAGCCAAGGCGCCATGCTATCCGCTTTGACTTCGGCAGCGCCTGTCGAGGTTTCTGTTTCGGTTTTATCCAATGCCAAGTCCATGATGCCTGATCCCTCATCACCGGCTAGCTTCATCAAACCCTTGGCAATCTTTCCGACGACTTCAGTCCGGATTTTGCTTTCTAAATCTTCCACCGGCGTTGCTTTTTCGTCTTTAACACCGGCAATGGCTTTCAACATGATCCAGAAATCCCTTCTTTCCTCGCAGGATTGTACGATCGTTTTCGAGACCAAAACCCGACTGAGCAGTTGTTTGCTATCCACGGCCCAAATGAACGGAAATTTCCCATCTCTTTCGGATTCGTCTAGTTTCAGGAAGTCGGCTAAAACCACCATATTTTCATTCCAAGTATCCCGAGGCGCCTTGCGGAAGTGTTTTCTAAACCGCGCTTCGGTCAAGGCAAAATCGGCAAAAGTCATCGCAACTTCCATCGATTTTTGTCTACCGCCTTCGAGGTATTTCAATTCATAGGTCGGCCATAGCTTGTCCATCGCAGGGTTCCCCTCCAAGTCGAATGCCTCTTGAGGCGTCACGCCTTTGTCGGGGTTGTAGCGGAAGATTGGATAGGCTCTGGACTCGACAACCAATTTGGCTTGATGCGCCCCCATGTCGTCACCGACTCCATGTTCGGGTTGGCAGGTGGTGTATAGGTTGAACAGCGCCGGTCTTTTCGTCATCAACCCATCGATGAAGCCTTCGATCATGTGACTGGTGTTGGCCAACGTGGCTTGCATGACATAGGTATTTCTGTGCGCCATGCCGATCAGCCCCATTTCTTTTCTCGGTTCCGATTTACCTTTCCCGACTTTGCCGAATTGCGCCATGTCCGAGACTTGACCGACAAAACCCGAAGTACAAGCCTGGCCGCCGGTATTGGAATAGACTTGAGTATCGACGACCACTACTTTAATGGGTTTGCCCGAGGCCATCATGCGCGAGAGATTTTGGAAACCGATGTCGTACATCGCGCCGTCGCCGCCCAAAGCCACGACCGGCGGACACAACTTCCATTCTTCGTCGGAAAACTGTTCCCAATTGAAATAGCTGAAGAATTCGTTATGATCGCGGGGATTGTATTTTCCGTTCAATTCCAATTCGGCTTTTCGTATCAGTTTGAATCCGTCGGCCATTTTGGCCATATGACCTTCAAAAATCCCCATCGCCAAGGAAGTGCTGTCCTGGAATAGATGATTCGCCCAAGGGAACGGATAAGGGTTGTACGGATAAGTACTACCCCAAACCGAAGTACAGCCAGTGGCATTGGTCATGCCCATCGTAGACCGGCCTTTTCCGGTGGCTCCGTTGGTATATTTCCAATGCAAATGTTTCAGACCGGCAATGACTTGCGTCGTTTCGGTCAACCATTCCTGGTCAATCGGCGAAGAGCCTTTTTCATGCTCCAATCTACGGGCAATCCCGGACATGGTCAGATCCCCGCCCTGCATTTCGGCGACAATCTTGGACATCATGTCGGTGTCCGTGACGTTCATCGTATTCATCAATTTGAGTTGAACATGTTTCTCCAGCTTTTCAATCAGTTCCTGAAGATAAGCCACATGTTTTTCGACCCGAGGAATCATCAGGGACTCCACCGTGGCCATGAATAGATGAACGACCGATTTCTCGGAACAACCCAAACATGCCCCGTCGCCACTGGCAAAGCTTTGATAGGCGCCTTTATCCAACAAGATGGTTTCCAGAGGACCTATTTTTTCTTCCAAGTCGTCAACGCGATGAAATTTTTTCGGAGTATTCGGAAGGTCGCTCCAAAAGCTCCATTCCTCTCTCAATTTTGCAATCGATTCATCGGTTTGTTTGACCACCCTCAAGGCGTCGTCATCGCAGACTTTGACGCATTCCATACAGCCTTTACATGTTGTGGGGTTGACAGTGATGCTAAATAAGCCACCGCTATTAGCCGATTTCTTTTCGTGCAGGTCATAGTAGGGCCGAGTCAGCGCAAACTGGAAATCGCCGAGTTCGTCCCGGAACCATTGCAGTTCGGTAGAGAGTAATGAGTCCTTCGATTCTTGTTCGATAACGGCATCGATGGCTTCATTGACCATGTTGTTCACGGTGACCCCCTCGTGCGGCTCATTGAACAGCGCACGAATTTTGGGTTCCAGTTGTTTGACGGTTTTAGGCAGAAATTCGAGTTTGTCGTGTTTCCGTTTCACCCGTTTCAAAACCGTATCGAGCACATCCGATAATTCGCTCACTAAGCCGGGAATGGCCGTGTCTGGGCAAACCGTGTAACAATTGCCGCAAGCAGTGCAGTTATCGGCCACCCATTCCGGATGCTCAAAGCGAATGCCGGTCATATCCCTGAACAGCGATGTCGTCGCCGGCATCACGCTCAAGCCGATAAAGGGGTCGGTCAGATTGTCGCTGCCTTGGCCGGTCAGATAGAAATTACCGGTCTGTTCCCAAAAACGGTGAATATCGCTGAGCTTGGACTCGCTTTGCGGTGTGGTTTTCAGCAGGCTTGGGATCGGCGCGATCAATTGTCCGCTAGTTTTCTCGGCTTGAGCGCCTAAGACTTTGTTTTTGATTTCATGGACTTCATCGAATCCGCGCTTCACGACGCGCATGTTGTCATCGACGACCCGCTGACCTTTACTGCCGAACTTGTGTTGCAATTGTTCTTCTATCGCTTTCAACAGCGCGACATCGCTGAGTCCGGATTTTTCCATCAAAGGGGAGGCCGCGAAAAAACCGCCCTGAAAAGCAATGCCCTGCATCCTGATCTGTAATTCCGGATCGGTCGCTTCTTCTCTTGCGATTTTGAACCCATCGACATAAAAAATCCGGATGTCGTTTTCGATGATCAGTTTTTGGTAGTGTACCGGAATGTCCGCCCAAACCTCATCGGCGGTTTTCCGCTCGCTTTGAATGATGAAAGTTCCGCCTTTTTTGAGACCCGCCAAGGCATTGGTATGCTTGAAGACATTGGGGTCGGGAGACAGCACCACATCGACGAAATAATATTCGCAATTGATATTGATCGGTTCGGGCGCGGCGGCAAGATAGTAAGTGGTCGGTTGTCCTTTTTTTTCCGAGCCGTATTTGGGATTGGCTTTAATGTCGTAGCCCAACAGATCGAACAGCGTCATCGCAAGGTTCTTGCCCGTCGTGATGGCGCCCCACCCGCCGACCGAGTGAAATCTGACCGTAATGGCGCCCTGCGGCATCAGGTTTGGGTTTTCAGAACCCCGAACGGCCAATTCCTTCACATTCGGATAAGCCTCTTGAATGGCTTCTTGATGGGTTCTTTGTTTGGGCGTGAAGGCATGTTCCCGGATAAAGTCGATCGACAAATAGAAGCGTTTTTTATGCTTGCCGTTAGGTAGCATGTTTTCTATCGCGCCAATAATGCCTTCCGGTTGAAGATCGCGGCTGCCCATGCCGAAAGAGCCCGAATATAAAGGCGGCATTTCGCTGAAAGAATAGGAAGGCAAGTCCGGATACGGAACATTTTTCTTGTGCGTGCCGTTTTCGATACATTTGGTAATGACCGCCCGGGTTTCACGCATGATAGGAGGGTCTTCCGCTAACGGCTGATCCAACCTTTCCAAAATGGCGACCCCTTTTCGGCCCTTTAACACTTTTCCCAAAAGATCCGCCGGGAAGGGCCGGAACATTACTAAATCCACCACGCCGACTTTCAAGCCGCGAGTTTTTCTTAAGTAATCCGCCACCGCTTCGGCACTAGAGACTACGCTACCCTGACCTAGAATCAGGTAATCGGCGTCTTCGACTTTATAGGTCATGACCCGACCATAACGACGTCCCGTCAATTGATAATATTCCTCGAAAGCCTGGTCGGTCAGTTCTTTGATATGGTCGAAAAAGTAAGGACGCTGAGCGGCGACGCTTTGCATGTAAGCGTCCTGGTTCTGCACGATGCCGGCCATCATAGGATTGTCCACATCCCACACTTCAGGAATACGTCTTCTTTTCTCCCCGTAAATAATTCTTTGAGCCGGAGTAGGCGTATCGATGATGTCGTCCGGCCTGCCCAGATACTCCTTGATCAACTCGCGCTCCGGCAATAAAAGAGACTCGATCAAATGGGTGGTCAAAAAGCCGTCTTGAGCGATCACGCCCGGATTCAAGGCCAATTCGGCAATCCTGTGAGAGATGATATTCAGGTCGGCCACATGCTGGGCTTTTTTGGCAAAAAGCTGAAAAAAACCGGTATCGTCAATGGCATGGTAATCATCGTGTCCGGCATGCACATTGAGAGTGGCTTTGGTCATGGCTCTCGCACCTATGTTTAAGACATAGGTGAGTCTTTTTCCTACGGCGGCATAAAGCGATTCATGCATGTAGGCAATGCCCTGTCCGGAAGAAAAATTGGTCGATCTCAAGCCTGTCATGGCCAACCCGGCCGTCACTGCAGCCGCGGCATGCTCTCCTTCCGGTTCGATAAAGATGAGAGGGCGGTCGGAAATGTTCAAATGTCCTTTGGCCGCCTCTTCAGCCCAGTATTCGCCCATTTGGGTCGAAGGCGTGATGGGATAGGCGCCCGCGGCATCGGAGGATTCGCGTTCGCACATGATGGCGACTGTATTGCCATCCATGGCTACTCTTGTTCCTGGATATTTGAATTGCTTGTTTCTATTTTCCATGACGATATCGCGTAGTGGGATTATGGATAGGTATTTCAGAGTAACTTTTCGACGTATCCTCAGCTAAAACAGTATTCCAATTGAATCTTATTGGCAATGTTTTTTTGGTCGATTAATTAGGCTTCATTCAGCACAACCATAGCACATTTACCGGACTATTTTGGAATGCTGCTACTGAAACTATCAAGCAAAAAACATACCTAGTTGGTAGAGCCGTGGCCGTATAGAATCGGTTTTTATTCGTTAGGGTTTTGCGACAAATAAATTCCCGGGGCTATGGAATTTAGGTGCTGGGTTTACGGCGTCCTGTCAAGCGAGTAATCGTACCCTCTTAAACGCTCAGTGTATTGGAAAGCAATCATTGACTATTTCCTAAATGGTTTATTTAGTAGGAAAGAGAACCGTTTCAACTGTTAACGCGAACATAGCCTTAAGTTAACCCTCGGACTTCCCTTCAATGCGTTCCCAAACCGGAAGTAACAAGGTTCGGCAATGGCCTTCAAACACCTCGTTCAACAACGCCTCCGGGTTATAGCCTTCGAGAAATAATTTTCTAAGCTCAGGCTCATAAGCTTTTTCGATCGCACGGGTTAGCTGATCGACTGCCGACTCAATGGCTGGTTTCGCCGCGCGACTGCTTTGCGACAATTTATGCGCTTGCCTGACATAAGCGAAGGCCGGCTCGACGAAAAACGCATCGGGTCTGTACAATCCTTGCCGATAAATTTCAATCCATGCTTCCAATTCGCCCGGAGCGCAATAGTCCGGCTCGAACGTAATGTCTTGGTCGAGGGCGATTAAGCCGGTTTTTTGCGGCTCGATGTTATTGATGATCAGATGATGTAGCCAGGCAAGCATAAAGTCTTTGCCTTTCAAATCGGCGTAACGATAAAACAAACTTCCATACTCATAACGATTGCCGAGTTTACCGATCAATCGATAATTTCCGATCGTCAGATCTACCGATAAATCCTCGAGCGGTTCGCCGAGCGCCTTGGCCTTTATTACTTCGACAAAGGCATCGATGCTTTGTTGTTGCCTGGCAAATTCGAGATCTCCGGCCACGCCGGACAGCCATCGCCCTTTTGCCTTGAGCTTTTGTGCAGTCAACGGTTTATCGTGCAGTACTCCATCGATCCATTCGTGATAAATCGCATAACCTTCCAATTGACCGATCGCGAAAGGTTCGCGCTCCTCGGCATCCGCAGCAATGCCGTTGAATCGGACATCGAGTCGGCGTTGCATGAAATATTTTTGCGGATGTCGGTAAAAGGCGAATAATTCGCTTATTTCAACGATCGTTTGGTCGGTTTCGTCCTCTAAACTGCCTAGCCACCACGGCGCCGGCTCCGGTTTAGGTTTAACCAACGCCGCCGCGGCCTGGCAATCGGCCTCGGAATAACTAAACAAAGCCGATTCCGGCTCGAAATAACGCGGGCTGAAAGCCTGTAGCGGATGCTCAGTTACGCCATTGTCCAGGCCGTAATGATCGCGAAGTACGGCGAGCAGTTCACTGACTACGACCGAAGGCGGTATCGTTTCATTATGGCTGATCGACCGTCCGATATAAGTCACAATCAATTGTTGCCGCGCCGACAGCAGGATCTCCAGAAACTGATAACGGTCGTCGGAACGGCGTGAGCGGTCGCCCTTGCGGAAATTTGCGGCAAGCAAATCGAAGGTCGGATTGCGGTCGACTTTCGGAAACTCGCCGTCGTTCATGCCGAGCAAGGCGATCACTTTGAATGGAATCGAGCGCATCGGCAGCATCGAACAAAACGTGAGTTGGCCGCGTAAAAAACCGTTTGACGATTTGTGTTCTTCCAGTCGGCCTTCAAGCCAGGCGCAGACGACTTGCCACTCGATCGGCGCATTGTGAATTTCGGGCAATCTTTCGGTTAATTCCGCCAGTAATTCGTTGAGTTGTTGGCGCTCGACGGCATCGGCTTCGGGCAATAATTGATCGGCATAATAATAAAGCTTCTCGCCCCATACCTTGAGCGGCTTGGCCATGCTTAAATCGTTGCCGGCTCTAAACAACAATTGCATAAAATCGTTCAAGCCGCCAAGCGCCAACGCCGAAGAACCCTCGATATCGATATAAGGCAGGACGCCGTCGACAAAATCGTCGTCGTTGCCGACTGCATAACCCATCAACAAGCGATCCAATGCGGCTTGCCAGGTATTTTCATCGCGCTCGGGCAGGCCAAATTCGCGTTTGTGTTCGGCCGATTTCCCCCAACGCACTTGCGTATCCCGAACCCAATGTTTGATCAATTCCAAATCGGTTTCGGACAGGCCGAAGCCCGGATAAACCGACGGTTTTTCGAGCAAATCCAGGACCGCGCGCCAACCGAACCGGCTTTGGCTCAGCTTCAAAAAAACAATAAAAGCATCCAAGGCATGATTGCTCAAGCGCAAGCTGCGATCGGCAACCGCATGTTGAATATCGTCGAATACTGCGGCAATAAACGGTTCGTATAATTCGATGTCCGGCGCCATCACGACAATATCGCGCAGTTCCAACTCGGGGTCGTTTTCCAATGCGGCCAACAGTTGGTTTTTCAAGACTTCGACTTCGCGCATACGGGAATGACACGCATGAATAGCGATAGACCCGTCGCGGGTTAAAGGCGTCGATTCGCTGTCGTTATTGAGAATATCGTTTTGCAGCTGTCGCAGAACCGTGCTTGGCTCGTCTTGTTCGAAACTGTCCAGCTCCAATTCGAACTGCACCTGCTCCAACAACATCTCCTGAAATTCGCGGCCTTGTTGACCCAATGCCGACAGTAGCGGATGTCCGCCGGCATCCTCTTGATCGATACGCTGACGCTTAGTCACCAAATCCGCCCAAAAAGCTTGAGCGGGGTTGAGCAAATACAAGTGCACTTGCGCATGATTCGCCAAACCTTGTAAAAAACCGAGAAACAGGGGCGGCATGGTATTGACGCCGAAGATCGAAATCCGCTCGGGCAAAACGGCAGAAAATTGTCCCGGCGACGCCGAATTAAAACGCTCGATCACTTCCAGCCATAAACTACCCCGGTGCTTCATGCCTGCATTTTCGGTAATCCGCTGCCATAACGCGCTTTGCCAGCGTTCGGTTTGCGTATCGTAAAGCGTTTCGCCTTGCTGCCAGGCAGCCAGCATATCCGGACGCATGATTTGATATTGGTCGAAAATCAAAGCCAATTGCAACGCTAGCTGATAACGCTTTAAGGCAACTGTGTCGCCGGTTAAATAATTATTCAGCGGCGCAAATATCTCATTGTCGAGCTCGCGAAGCAGCGCTTCGAAGCGCCAATGCAGCACATGGCGGTCGAAGGCTTCGTCATTCAATCGACTGTCGATTCGTTGCGCCAAGGTACTAAAAAACCGCCCCGGAAATAAAAACTCATAATTTCCCCAGACGCCGAGCCGGCTTGCCAGCTGTTGCGACAACCAACGCTCCATGCCTTGGCTTTGGATCAGAAACACTTCTTTGGCAAATGGCGAACTTAGCGGCCGGGTTTCGATGACGGCCGCCAAATGTTCGAGCAAATTTTCGGTTTTATTGGAACTGTGCAGAATGAACATGGATTGGTTTGATTTTTTTCGGTTTTCGCGGCAAGCTCTTTGCTGGTTAAGGAATTGGCACGAAATTACTTAGGATTCGGTCATAAATGACTTCCCTATTTGAATGCAAGGCAAGCAGGTTCGGTTGCTCGATTGGCAGGTGTCGGCGGCAGGGAAAGCCGCCGTCAAGCCTACACGGACGTATTCACGGCGCCCTGTCAAGCAAGTTACCGAACCTACTATAAAACTCAATAGCACAAGGAAGTTATTTTTCACGAAATCCTTAATCGAGGGAACTTCCACTGATAGTCTCGGCAGCCAAGGTATGGGTTCCCACAGAAGACCATGGGAACCAGAAAACAATTACCTCGGGCAAAACGATTTGACCATGTAACAAGCGGAGACTGTAAACTAAAGGTATCGGTTAAACTAATGCTCTTGATGGTTACTATAGCCTTTTTTATCGGAAGCTCCGTAACAAATATTTGTATCATTGGGCTATAAAACATTGAGCTATTAAATACGAACTTTGGAACGATTAAATAATGAACGAAACCGAACAAGCTAAAAAGGTAAGACGCTTAACGGCAATCATTTATATTCTGTTAATGCTTTTTTTAGTGATAGGAACCCTCTATTCCGAACAACGTAAGGAACGAGTGCGCGAGGCGCAAAAGCTTGCCGAACAAGGCATTATCGGTCAGCCGATCGAAGCGGAATAATTCGCACCAGAACTATTAATACAGGAAGCGACTCATGTTCATCAATAGCTTGCCGACTCTATTTACCTTTACCGATTTCATCAATCCGATCGAAACCGTCCTCATTCTGGTTTCGCTGTTGTTACTCGTTCATTTTTCCACGCGAGAAGCGCTTTACGATAGGGCATGGCCGGCGGCGCCCACGCCTTACCAAGCCCTATTAAATATCTGGTTGGGACAGGCGCCGTTATGGAAGGCATTTTGGCCTTTTTTTATTTTCGTGAACGGCGTTTTTCTTTATATCGATTACCGAATCATGAACGTCACGTTTACGATCGCCAGCTGGAAAACAGTACATGGCATGCTCTTCATTCCGGTGATTTGGTGGATCGTTTCGGTCTGGCGGTGTGCCAAATATACCCGCTACCGATTGGCCAACACCTTGGCGAAAACATTGACACTGTATTTATTATTCGACTGTTTTTTGCGCTTCGTCATTAGCGCTTATTATCCGAATAGTTTTTTCGATTGCCGTTTGTTGGTCATGGAGTATGGCGATTGCTTTTGAGTAAGGTGTGTGTAGAATCGAATACTCCAACCATTAAGCGGAGGACATGTTATGAGCTGCTGCGACGACCCCACCGAAATTCACAAAATCGATCCACGGGAGTTAGTCCGCGAACAACAACATTACGGTAATCTGGTTCGCGATTTATTCACCGACGATCCCGAAAAAGTCCTGCTCAAACTACTAAACGAAAGCAATGCATATCTCAGGGAACTAGCCGCATTAAGAGCCCATTACCCGTCGGTTCGATTGCGAGCGATCGAATTGTTGGATAAACAAAGTCAAGCGGTACTCGACCAATTGATTGAGCAAGAACCGGATTCGTCATTCGGAGCCGCCGCAAAACAGCGCATAGAACAGTTAATTAACGAAACAGGCCTATTCGGCAAATTGTTCAAGTCCTAATCGACCCAAGCACAATTAAAATAACTACACGAGGCGGAATCATGAAATCATTAGCACTCATCGGAACACTTGTCTTAATGACAGCTGCAACCAACTGTTGGGCTTACGGTAGCAGCAGTAGCACCAAATCCTGCGATAAGCCTCGCTTCAGCGACTTCACGCCGGCCGAAAAATCGGAAGTTCCCGCGCAATCGGCCTTTTCATTTAGCGCATCCGGCGTTAGCGATCCGAACACTATTAAAGTCACCGTTAAAAACCAACCTGTAGAGCTTATCATCAACGAAAAAGGCATTGGTTATGAAGTTTCGGGTAATTTGCCTGAAAACTTAAGCGACACCTATGCCAGGATAGCCATCAGCGCCGACGGCCGCAACCGCTGCAAAGGAACGGGTGGCTGGTTAGTCAAGATTACAGACTGACCATTCTTAAAAACTCGAAATCAGCCGGTGAAAAGCTTGGCGTTCTATCCATTAGCCGTAGGGGGTAGGGTACGCTGCGCGTACTATGGCGGCTTATGTAGACACTTATGCTCGGACAAACAAGACGATTCGAAACTAGGCCGGTCACCCCCCCTTCAAGCTTCACAAGTTTCGATGAATTTTCCGTAATCGGCGCTGGGCCGGCCTAAATGATAGCCTTGAGCCAAATCGATGCCGAGTTCCTTGAGCATCTGCAAAGTTGCCGCGTCCTCGACAAATTCGGCTAAGACTGTTTTATGCATACCTTTTGCGATACCGACCATCGCTTTGACAAATATTTGATTCTCTCGGTTATTCGGCAAATCACGAATAAACATGCCATCGATTTTTAAAATATCGACTTCCAGATATTTTAAGTAAGCAAAAGTGGAAAAACCGCTGCCGAAATCGTCCAGGCAAACCGTGCAACCCGCTTGGCGAATGCCTTCGATAAAGCGCTGTGCATCGCGGATATCCGAAACCGCAGCGGTTTCGGTCAACTCGATGATCAAGCGGTTCGCATCGACTCGGTTTTCTTCCAAGCAAGCGCGAATAAATTGCGGCAATTCGGGGTCGTCGAACGAACGTCCCGAAATATTAACCGCCAAGGACGGTAAAGTGGAATTTTCGCTTAATAAGGCAATACTGCTCCGTAAAACCCAACGGTCGATTTCCAGTATCTGCCCGCTATTTTCGGCGATTGGGATAAATTGGCCGGGCATGACTAATTGCTCGGGATGTTGCGGATCGCGCATGCGAACCAGCACTTCGAAATGACAGAGTTGACCGTTATCGACTCGATAGATGCCTTGAAAATGCAATTCCAACAAATCTTGCCGTAAAGCTTGTTCGATGCGTTGACGCCAAGACATTCTTTCCATTGCCGCGCCGGAGTTGTCGCGCTTGGGATCGTAAACGGCCCAAGTGTTTTTTCCATTGGCTTTGGCCTGATACATCGCGGTATCGGCATGGGCCACCAATTCCTCGACCGTTCCTCCGTGTTCCGGAAAGAAAGCCAAGCCGACACTGGTCGTAAGACGAATATTGGTGCCCCGAAACCGGAACGGGATCGACGCGACGGCTTGATTAATCCGATTCGGCAACACCGAAATGTCGTTTTGCGGATGTAGATAACTCAATATCGCAAACTCGTCGCCGCCCAAACGCGCGAATATCTCAATCTCGCGTAAAACCACCGAAATTTCGCCGGCAATCCGCACCAGCACGGTATCGCCGGCTCGATGACCGAAGTTATCGTTAATGTATTTAAATTCATCCAAATCGAAATAGATGAGCGCAAATTTATCGTGATTGCGGCGCGCCATTGCAATCATGTGATCGAGCTGTTCTTGAAAACGGTGTCGATTATAAAGTCCGGTTAATGCATCGTGTTCGGCTAAATAAAGCAATTGCTGAGCGGTTTGCCGCTCGTGGGTAATGTCTTCATAAATCCACAATCGGCCTAAAATTCGCCCCTCGGTATCGGTCACCGGATAAGAAACTTGGGTCAGAATGCGACCGTCGTAGAGATCCAGTTCGAAACGTTCGCTGATTTCATGCGTATCCAGGACTTTCAACACGTATTTGGAGGCATGATCGGGCCGCGCGAATCGGTGCGTCGAATTTTCCAATACGAATTGAGTCGATTTGCCGACCGGATCCAAATCGTCTTCTATAGCCCACATTCGGCGAAAGGCAAGATTAACGTATTCAATGGCGCCGGCCTTGTCTTCGAACAAAATGCCGATGCTCATCGCCGATAACAATGCCGCCATCCGGCCTTGTTCGGCTTCGGCAACGATGCGTAACTCCCGTTGTTTTTGTTCGGCGCGGCTCAAGTCTTCGAAGGATTGTTGAAGGGCCAATTCGGCTTGTTTCAATTCGGTAATGTCCTGCACGGTACCGACGGCGCCAATCATTTTTTGCTGGCGATCGAACTCCAATTCGGCTCGTTCGCGTAACCATTTGACCTTGCCGTCGATCAATGCTCGGTGTTCGATGTTGTACTCGGCCCCTTTTAAAGCGGCTTGCCAAGCTCGATCGACAAACGCTCGGTCGTCCTCATGAACGCGCGCCAAAAACTCTTCATAGTTCAACGGCATGCCCGGCGGCACACCGAATATCCGGTAAGTCTCGGGCGACCATTCCAAACCGTTGTCGGTCTGATTTAAATACCAACTTCCGATATGGGCAACGCTTTGCGCACGGTTCAAGTTTTCTTGGCTTCGCCGAAGCGATTCCTCGATAAGTTGCCGCTCCTCGATTTCCTGTTTTAATTTTTCATTCGCGCGCTCTAATTGTGCGGTGCGTGCGGTAATGGTAGTTTCCAAGCGGGCATTCAAATCGGCCAATTGCGCCGATGCTTGAAACTCCCTACGATGTTTTTCGACATTAACCCGATACAGCATGATGCCGGTCGCCGTCGCCAAAGTCAAAGCGCACAAGGTACGAAAGGCTTCGATAGGAATTCCTGTTGTAGCTAAAAAAATCCGGGCGTCGACAAGGCTTTGTGTAGCAAACCAAGGAGCGTTAACGACCAATCCGGTAAAAAGGCTATAGAAAGCCAGACTATAGCCGGCTAACTGCATTGCAAGGTTGAGTTTGAGTGTACTTAAATACGGTCGGTTGCGGTACTCGTAAACTAAAAACGCGATGCCAGACGAAGCCGCCCCGGGAAAACCGAGCAAATAGCGAATGCCGCTATCGAATGTAGCGGCGTAATTTTGTGTTAGGGCCGCCGTTATGCCGGCAATTAGTAGGGAAACAACGGGTAATAAACGGATGTATTTTAGCCGGCGTCGGTTATTTTCGGAATGACATGTTAGCACCAGCCAAAAGCGTCGTGAGAATTCGAACAAAGCATAAAAGGAAGCGAAGCTTAATAAGTTTCCGACCAAGGAATTTTTTTCATTTAAGGAACCCTCAATTAGCTCCCAAGCACATTGAAGCTCGCTAATGCCATGCAAGATTCCGAAGCGAGCCAACCAAATCAGTATTGTCGAAAAAGGCAGAACCGAATTATCCTTGGGTTGCAAATAAATCGCCGCGGCCAGGAATAAAAAAGCCATACCGTAAACCAGATAGATTTCCGTCATATGGGCTTGAATGACCGGCGATAAGGTATCCATAAACGAGTTCCTAATTGTTGTTATTTTTTGGCTTCGTGTGTTTTTCTATAAACCTAACGTTCATGAAGGCGCGGTCACTCGCCCGACAGGACGCCGTGAACCCAGCACCTAAATTATCAAAGATAGTTAATCATAGCCAATGGGCTATGGAATTTAGGTGCTGGGTGAATACGTCCGTGTAGGCTCGACGGCGGCTCCCTGCCGCCGACGCCTGTCGGTCGAGCAACCGCACCATCTTCGGAACCGGCATTATTTTTCATATCGAAAAATTAGATCAGGAGTCCGAATCCACGAACTTTCACAGTAAAAAGAGCGCTTAGAATTTGATATAGACCGTTCATGCCAAGCCCTAGTCTCTAAAACTATCATGATTACTTAGAACCTTCAGCCAATTTACTTTGGCTTAGAGCTCCCGCCCGGGTCCCGTTAGGCCGCGCCGAGCACTGACGATTTTGCCGAGAATAGCCCGCCAGGGGAGCGGCAGGGATGCCGCTCGTTTTCGGAGGGCTAGGGATAGCCCTTCCGAAAACCCTCGGCAAAATCGTCAGCGCGCAGGATACAGCGGCCTCCGGGTGTCTTTTCTTTTGGATACTTTTCTTTGGACAAGCAAAGAAAAGTATCGCGGCTGTCGGTCCGCGAACCGACTCCACATAAACGTCGCGATAGCGACACAAAACCTTGTCTGGACTTCAAATAGGCTGAAGCTTATACGTAATCAGGAAAACTATGGCATCGACAAGGTATCAGGCAACTTCGATGGTTTATTTAACGATGCGGTAACACGGTTTATATGTCTTGCCGGGCAGCTTCATGCGTTGTTGATTGACAAACGCGCTCAACAATTCGTCTACCGGCCCCATGATTTCGGCATCTCCTTTAATCTCGAAATGGCCGTGCTGTTCTATCGCTCTAATTCCATCATCTTTAACGTTGCCGGCGACTATACCGGAAAACACCCGGCGCAGATTCGCGGCCAAACGATGACTTTCCTGATCTTTATGCAATTTCAGGGCGGCCATGCTTTGGTGGGTCGGAGTGAAGGGTTGTTGAAACTCGGGGCTGATTTTTAAACCCCAGTTAAAATAATAAGCGTCTTCGCGCTGCTGGCGAAATTCGCGCACCCGCTGCATACCTTCTTTCATATCTCGCGCGACCCGGGCCGGATCGTCGATAATGATTTTGTAACGTTGTTGCGCGGCCAGACCTAAGGTCTCGCCTATAAAACGGTTGATTTGCTTGAAATATTCCTCGGTGTTTGCCGGTCCGGTAAAGATTAGCGGAAACGGAATGTCCTTGTTGTCGGGATGCAGCAAAATGCCCAATAAATATAATATTTCCTCGGCCGTACCGACTCCTCCCGGGAATACGACGATACCGTGGCCGGCCCTGACGAAGGCTTCGAGCCGTTTTTCGATATCCGGCATGATCACCAAATCGTTAACGATCGGATTCGGCGCTTCGGCAGCGATGATGCCCGGCTCGGTAATACCGATATAATGCCCGGTACCGATACGCTGCTTGGCATGACCAATCGTTGCGCCTTTCATCGGCCCTTTCATCGCGCCGGGGCCGCAGCCGGTGCAAATATCCAGTCCCCGCAAGCCCATTTGATAACCAACCACTTTCGAATAATCGTATTCCTCGCGCGAAATCGAATGACCGCCCCAGCAAACCACCAGTTGGGGCAGCTTGCCGGCTTTCAAGATATTGGCATTGCGCAGTATATGAAAAACCGAATTGGTCACGCCTTCGGAGCTTTGCAAATCGAATTTCGGGTTATCGTTGATCTCGTCGCTGACATAGATAATATCGCGTAAAACGGCAAACAAATGTTCTTTGATGCCTTTGATCATGTGGCCGTCGACGAATGCGGTGGCCGGTGCGCCTTTTACTTCGAGTTTGATGCCTCGCTCTTCCTGAATAACTCGGATTTCAAAGGATTTGTAGCGTTCGAGCAGTTCCTTGCCGTCATCCATATAATTACCGCAATTCAACACCGCGAGCGAGCAATTGTGTAGTAAACGGTAAAGCCCGCCTTGACTGGTATCGAGTAATTTGTTGACTTCGGTTTTGGACAAAACGGCCAAGTGGCCGGCCGGAGAAATTCTTGCGTCTACGACATCGTGTTTCATATTTTCCTTAGGATGTGCTGCGGTGTTCTTAAAATATAGTCCATAGGCTATGGCTAATTGTCTTGGATAATTCATCCAACACCTAACTGAACCATGATTTCTGTATCATAGCCAAATACCTATGGATTTTAGGTGCTGGGTCTTCGACGGTCACCCCGGAGCCTCTGCCTCTGTACACTAATGCCAAAACTTGAAGTCCGAGAGGTATACCAAAAAATCAGTGGCGGTGGCTCAGCATATGGGCTGCGCGAATTTACCGAATCAATCACCGTTATTCTTGTTTTCGCTGCTTATTTCTTGTTCGGGTATTTCGTTTTCAACTGGCGTCTGCCCGGCATTAAGCGTGCGTAGTTCTTTTAAAATGGATCGCAAAATACGCGTTTGCCGGTCTTGCTTCGCTTTGATACCAAACACGGCAAACGGCAGTAATGTCCATAACATAACCAGTAGAATTAGCACAACCAAGCCGGCTATATGCAATTGAGGTAATAAATCAGTCATCGTTTATGTCGGGGTTAATCGTCAGGAAGTGTTTATCGTAGGCTAATCGGTTAAATCCGGCATTTTTAATTCGCATCATTCATGTTTATCAAAGCCTCGATCAATAAACGCAATTTATTTTGAATGATACGGGTATTTTGCGGCCCCATTCTGAGCATTTGTTTTTGAACGGGACTAAGCGCTTCCAGATCCTTATCGGCAAATTGATACAATACCGACGGTTTCACCAGTGCAATTCGCGTTTCGACGATCGGTGCCGATAAAATTTCGGCGCCTGCTTTTTTGATCAAGTCCTCTAATCGATAACTGTCCGGATAACCGAATTGTGCAAAGACTTCTTGGCAAAGCGGCCTGATTTCTTGATAAAGCGCCAAAATATCATGGACGTTGATCGAATCGATTGCTTCGGCGAACGCGTTATAACGCTGATAACTTTTGGACGGAAGATAAAGTCCTTGTGGGTCTTCCTCGGCAATGAACGGTTCACCCAAGCTGAGCCAGCGCATATGCTTATGAAGGCGCTGACCTTGAGAAAAGTCGTTGATAATCAGAATAATCTTACGAATCTGTTCGTCCGATCTCAACCAGTAGGCAAGTTCAGGCGATAACTCGGTCAATTTTTCGTCGATAAAGCCGTCGCTTTCTTTAAGACTGGGTACAACTGTAGGCGCCGTTTCTTCTGTATCGGCTTGTTCGATATCTTTTTTTAACTCGTTATCCGACAAAAAATCGGGCACTAATGTCTCATCAAGTTTTGTTGCCGAGGGAACCGGCAACTCATAAGTTTCTAAACCTACATCAGATTCAATCGTCTGCGTCGAACGCCAATATAGCCATGCGCCCCCGGCAATAATTAATAGCAGTATTAACAAGAAAACGATCATTCCGATCGGTTTTCTTCGTTGATACAAATCATAGCGTCCCATGTTCTCCCCCTTTTATCATTATGTATTTTCATCTCAGGAATACTTCGAATTGGCATATTTTCGTCAAACACAACTCGAAATTCCCGGATAGCAGACGTTTTTTGCGGGTAGCCTATCAAATCCCTAGTCTTTCATGGAAACGTCATCGAACGGTTAACAAGTTGTAACATTATCCCGGTAGTTTAGCCGCCATGTACCGTTTTTGGGATCTATTGCAATGAAACTACATTACCGTTCCATTTGGATATCCGACACGCATTTAGGCACCCGGGGTTGTAAAGCCGAATATTTGCGCGACTTTCTCGATCATACCGAATCCGATTATTTGTATTTGGTCGGCGACATCATCGATTTTTGGAAATTCAAAACCGGCGCTTATTGGCCGATGCTGCACAGCGATATCGTACAGCGCATCATCAATAAAGCGCAAAACGGCACCCGGGTGATCTATATTCCGGGCAACCACGACGAAATATTTCGCAAGCATGCCGGCATGCATTTCAACGGCATCGATATTCAACTGAATGCTGTCCATACCACCGAAGACGGCCGTAAATTTTTGGTTTTGCACGGCGATGAGTTTGACAGCATCGTCTGTCATAACAAAAGCCTAGCCTATATCGGCGGTGAAGCCTATGAAGTCTTGTTGCTGGTCAACCGCTGGTTCAATGCCGTCCGCACTCGATTGGGCTACAAATATTGGTCTTTGTCCGCGTTTTTAAAACACAAAGTTAAAAACGTAGTCAGCTTTATGACCAATTATCAGCACATTTTGAGCCTTGAGGCGCAAAAACGCAAAGTGGACGGCATTATTTGCGGCCATATTCATCATGCCGATATCGCTACGATGGAATTCGGTAAAACTTATTGCAATTGCGGCGATTGGGTCGAAAGTTGCACCGCGCTAACCGAGGATGAGCACGGAACACTCAGTATCGTACGCTGGCTCGAAGATAGCCATGTATTGCTCGATGATGCCGTCAGCGAAGCCACCGGACTTGCGCAAGCGGCATAATCAGTGCTCAAAAAAACCATTCTCATGTCGGTCGGCGGCACTGTCTTTGCCGCCGGGCTCATCCTTTTTCCGTTACCGGTTCCGCTGGGTCTGCCGACCATGGTCATCGGCTTGTCGATCATGCTCAAGGCGTCGAACCAAATCAAACGTACCATTATCAGACTCTTCAAGAAAAACCGCCATAGTTCACACGTCTGGCGCAAGGGTCGCGCTCTACGCCGCAAGGTTCGTTAATGCCATCTCAGTTCGGCTTGCTGTCATCAAATCTTAAACAAATCTTCATCTAATTGTCACAGAGCAGCCTTAAGCTTCGCCCAGCAATTAAGGATTTGGTCGTAAATAACTTCCCTATTTTACGGAGGGCTCGGTAACTCGATTGGCGGGTGTCGGCGGCAGGGAAAGCCGCCGTCAAGCCTACAAGGACGTATTCACGGCGTCCTGTCAAGCGAGTTAGCGAACCCTCAACATAGCTCATAGTTCCCGGACGTTGCTTATCACGAAATCCTAAGGAGCAAAACATCAATGGAAAATCGATGATTTTCACCGCCTTACGCTGTCGCGGTCGACGCGTATGGCAACTAACGAGGGCAAGACTATGAAACTAATTTATTCGATCCACAAATGCGACGTATTCATGTTTACCTGGCTGAATAACGTGAGCATACACACGCATCTGGTTCGTCTCTGCCGTTATATTTCGAAAACCGGCGACGGCATACTTTATGTGTTAGCGGCCGCGTGGCTGTATTGGGAAAGTGGTAGCGAATCGCCGCTGTTTAAAGCCATGGCCCTAGCGTTTCTCATAGAACGTCCGATTTATTTTGTTCTCAAAAATAGTTTTAAACGTAATCGTCCGCAAGCGGCATTGGAAAATTTTCGTAGCGCCATTATTCCTTCGGATCAATTCAGTTTCCCGTCCGGACATACTTCCGCAGCCTTCATGATGGCGACCTTAATTGGTTTTTTCATACCGGTCTTATTGATTCCGCTTTATCTATGGGCGGCATCGGTCGGTTTTTCACGCGTGGTACTGGGCGTGCATTTCCCAACCGATACCTTAATGGGCGCCGCAATAGGCGTCGGCACAGCAATTTTCAGCTTGGATTACTTATTAATATTTTATGGAGTACAGGGCACCGGTAACGGACACATCACCCGCACCAGAGTCATGGCGAAAGAACTTTACGCCCAAGGTTTTGAGGTTACGTTTCAATTCAGCGGCCGTTCCGCCGACAAATATTTCGACATGGAAGTGTTTAACGGTTATCAGCTTAAAGAAGGACTAACCTTCAACACCGAAAAAGGGCAAGTCAATTACCTCAAAACCGCATTGCAAGCCCGGCCGATTCGTTTCATTAGAGATGTCAATACTCTGGATTTAAAGGGTTATGATCTGGTGATAAGCGACTTCGAGCCGGTGACGGCCTGGGCCGCCAAAAAGCAAAAAATACCGGTACTCGGTATCGGCCATCAGTATGCATTCAACCATAAAATTCCTAAAACCGGCTCGGATCCGATCGCCGACCAAGTGATGAAATATTTCGCTCCAGCCGACCAAGGCATTGGCTTGCATTGGCACCATTTCGGCCAGCCGATTCTACCGCCTATCATTGAAACGCCGGAATTTCCCAAGTCGATCGTCGATCGTAAAATCATAGTCTATCTGCCGTTCGAGGATCAAAACGAAGTCATCAAGTATTTGTGCCCATTCGAAAATTTCGAATTTCATATTTACGCGCCGCAACCTGTTGAATCGAGATATCCTCATATTATGTGCAAGCCGCTATCGCGTGACGGATTTCAAAAAGACTTGTACGATAGCGCCGGCATCATTAGTAATGCCGGTTTCGAGCTGGCCAGCGAATCGCTGCAACTCGGTAAAAAAATTCTCGCCAAACCCCTGCACGCGCAAATGGAGCAAATTTCCAACGCTGCCGCGCTCGAACAACTCGGCTATGGCCATACGATGTTCGACATGGATGTCGCCGTCATCGAAAACTGGCTGCACAATCCGCATGCGGTACGCATCACTTACCCGAATGTCGCCAAAATTATCGTGCAATGGATAAAAGACGGCATGCCGGAATTGGACATGGCATTTACCGAAGGGGTATGGGACGGCGTTGACGTATTGCAAACCAAGCCCATTAATACAAGATAAAAGCAAAACGCACTTTAGTCCTGTAATCGAACGTTTTGACCGAAACACAAATAGGGTCAGGTTCTGAGGTATCCCCACGAAATAGCCAAATAAAACAATTTGCTATGGCTGAAAATTGATAGATATATTGATTTTTATCATCGTTCCTAAGCTCTGCGTGGGAATGCATCCCGGGACGCTCTGCGTCCCCAAAGGTCGATAATCCCGACAAGAACAACGATACATTCTCTGCAGTTTCTTAATCCGATTGCCTGCCGCAGTCGACGCAGAGCGTCTAAAGCGGCATTCCCACGCAGAGCATCACTGCCATTAAGTTAAGCCTTTTCTGGTTCCCACGGTCCTCCATGGGAATCCGTACCTTGGCTGTCGAAACCAGATCGGTATGCGTTCCCACGCTGGAGCGATGGGAACGAGGAAAAATCTCCCCCAGCCACTCTTAGGCGAGTAAAACTCCAAGGACCTTAACTTAATGGCATTGACGCAGAGCATGGGAACGATCGTTTTGTGGGGATACATCAGAACCGGCCCCCCTTTTTCTGGAAAACCCTTGAAAAAATTTCAAGCGCCCCTAAATTCGTGATGATTTGAATCTAGTCGAGAATAATTATCGAACTTCATATCCGAACGCCTATAGCGATTGCCATGTGTTTACTCAAGGATAATCCAAAACGCGCGCCGCGCCCTCCTCCTTCTTGCCCGATTCTTCGCGCTCGTTGAACAAACGGGGCACCGACAAAATTAATTAACCATCAACGGAGAACACCATGCTGGAAGTCAGCCAATTAACGCGCTGCTACGGCGACTTTGTCGCGGTCGACAAGGTCGGCTTTAGCATCGGTCAAGGCGAGATCGTCGGATTACTGGGCCATAACGGCGCCGGCAAGACCACGATCATGAAAATGCTGAGCGGCTATCTCGAACCGAACGCCGGCGAGATTCGCATCGATGGCATCGATTTGCCGCTGAACACAAAGCTCGTGCAGCAAGACATCGGCTATCTGCCGGAAAACCTGCCGGTCTATCAGGAAATGATCGTCGCCGATTATCTCGATTACGCCGCTGAGCTCAAAGGTTTGCAGGGCGATTTGAAATATTCCGAAATGAAACGCGCGATCCGCGCCACCGAGATCGGCCCGAAACTGCTTTCCCCTATCGCGACGCTGTCGCGCGGCTACAAACAACGTGTCGGCATCGCGCAGGCGATACTCGGCAATCCGAAATTGTTGATTCTCGACGAGCCTACCAACGGTCTCGATCCGACGCAGACCGAACACATGCGCCAATTGATCCGCGAACTGGCGAAAACCGCGACGGTGATTCTGTCGACGCACATCATGCAGGAAGTCGCGGCCCTGTGCGACCGTGTGTTGATCGTCCGGGGCGGCAAGCTAGTCGTGGACGCACGCCTCGACGAATTGCGGCACAGCAATTTCGTGTTGCTGTCGACATCGCTCGAGCCCGACGAACTCGTCGAAACGATCAAAACCCTCGACGGCGTCTCGGACAGCCGGGAAATCAACCCTAACGGTCAAAAGCCCCGTCACTATCGCTTGCAAATCAATGAAAACGCGGACCGCAATGCCGTTTTGTCGAGTCTCGCGAAAGCGATCGTCTCGAAAGGCGCCGAACTGTACCGCCTGCAGTCCGAGCAGCGCGATCTTGAAACCCTGTTCAGAGAGGTCAGCGAGGCACCCACGAACGCCTCGTCAACGGAGGAATTGAGCCATGCAGCCTGATGTCCGACACAATCCATTGATACGCCGCATCGCCGCGAAAGAGATCACGCTGTTTTTCGCGTCGCCGATCGCCTATTTGTTTCTAGGCAGTTTCGCGGCTGTGACCTTGTTCATCTTTTTCTGGGGCGAGGCGTTTTTCTCGCGCAACATCGCCGACGTACGGCCGCTGTTCGAATGGATGCCGGTCTTGTTGATCTTTCTCGCCAGCACTTTGACGATGCGGTTGTGGAGCGAGGAACGACGCACCGGCACGCTGGAGCATGTCTACACGCAGCCGGTGCCGTTGTGGCATTTCGTCGCCGGCAAGTTTTTGGGCTGCCTGGGCCTGCTCGCGGTCGCGCTGCTCGTGACCCTGCCGCTGCCGTTGACGGTATCGCTGCTTGCGGAACTGGACTGGGGACCGGTCTGGGCCGGCTATCTCGCGACCTTCTTGCTCGGCGCGGCCTACTTGAGCATCGGCCTGTTCGTATCGGCGCGCAGCGATAACCAGATCGTCAGCCTGATCAGCTCGGTGCTGGTCTGCGGCTTTTTCTATCTGCTCGGCACGCGCGTCATCACCGATTTCTTCGGCACGCAGGCCGGCGAATGGCTGCGCCTGATCGGCACCGGCGCGCGCTTCGAATCGATCACGCGCGGCGTCATCGACTTGCGCGATCTCTATTACTATCTGAGCCTCATCGCTGTCTTTCTGACGCTGAACACCTTCGTACTCGAACGCGAACGCTGGGCGACCGGCGAAAGCACGCCGCATCACAGACTCTGGCGCACATTGTCGGTCTTGCTGCTCGCGAACGCGCTGGCCGGCAACCTGTGGTTGGGCCAATTGAAATCGTGGCGCGTCGACGTGACCGAGGGCAAACTCTATTCGATCTCCGGCGTCACCGAAAACTATCTCGGACAATTGCGCGAACCCTTGCTGCTGCGTGCGTATTTCAGCAGCAAGACGCATCCGTTGTTGTCGCCGCTGGTCCCGCAACTGCGCGACTTGCTGCGCGAATATGAAATCGCCGGACGCGGCAAGGTGCGCGTCGAAATCATCGATCCGGCCGCGCATCCCGAACTCGAAGAAGAGGCCAACCGGAAATACGGCATACAACCGGTGCCGTTTCAAGTCGCCGACCGCTATCAGTCGTCTATCGTCAGTTCGTATTTCAACGTGCTGGTGCAATACGGCAGCGAATATCAGATTTTGAGCTTTCGCGATCTGATCGAAGTCAAGCAACGCGGCGAAACCGAGCTCGACGTGAGACTGCGCAATCCCGAGCACGATCTGACGCGCGCGATCAAAAAGGTGCTGACCGCCTATCAATCGGGCGGCAATTTGTTCGATACCGTCAAGGGTGATCTGACCTTTACCGGCTATGTCTCGGACGATGCGGCGCTGCCCAAGCCGCTCTCCGAATTCCGGCAAACGGTCGAAAAAGTCGTCGACAAATTCAAGTCCGATTCCGGCGGAAGTCTGACCGCGCTCTTCATCGACCCCGAAGCCGACGGCGGTAAGGTCGCCGAACAAATCGCGAAGGATTACGGTTTTAGACCGATGGCCGCGAGTCTGTTCGCCGATCGGGGCTTTTACTTCTATTTGACGCTCGCGAAAGACGACCAAATCGTGCAAATTCCGCTCGAAGACATGACCGAAGCGGGTTTCGAACGCAGTCTCGAAGCCGGTATCAAGCGTTTCGCGAGCGGCTTCACGAAAACCGTCGCGCTAGTCGCGCCGCAAGGCGGTCAGGCTTTCGGCCAATTCGGCATGGGCGGTCCGCAATTCGAACAGCTCGAAGCATTTCTCGGCACCGATCTCAATGTGCGCAGCGAAGACTTGAGTTCCGGCGCGGTTTCCGCCGAAGCCGACGTGCTGATGCTGGCCGCGCCTCAAGAACTCAACGAAAAACAACTGTTCGCGGTCGACCAATTCCTGATGCAAGGCGGTACCGTGATCGCGGCGACCTCGCCGTACAGCGCAAACCTGAGCGCGCGCCAATTGAGCCTCGCGCCATATGGCAGCGGCTTGAAGGATTGGCTCGAACATCAAGGTCTGAGCATCGCCGACAAACTGGTCATGGACCCGCAAAACGCCGCCTTTCCGGTACCGGTCGCGCGCACGGTCGGCGGTTTCATGGTTCAGGAATTGCGCATGCTCGATTATCCGTATTTCATCGACATTCGCGGCAAGGGCTTGAACCGGGAGCATCCGGTGACCGTCGACCTGCCGCAACTGACGCTGCCATGGGCATCGCCGATCACGGTCGACAACGAAAAACAGCAGGGCCGCACCGTGACCGAATTGATGCGCAGTTCCGACAAAGCCTGGCTGTCGTCATCGATGGACGTGATGCCGAAGCTCGGTCCGGACGGTCAGACGAATTACCGGCCTGAAGGCGAAACCGGCTCGCATCTGCTCGGCGCGGTCGTATCGGGACGGTTCGACTCGTATTTTGCCGGCAAGGACTCGCCGTTGTTGGCCAAATCCGACGATGCTCAAGCCGGCGGCGAAAAAACCGAGAGCGACATGCAACCGGTCGTTTCCGGTGTGATCGAACGTTCGCCCGAATCGGCGCGCATCGTGCTGATCGCCTCGAACGACTTCCTGCAGGATCAGGTCGTCCGCATGACCGGCGCCGCAAGCGGCAGCGAATATCTGAACGGTCTGCAACTGGCCGCGAATACGGTCGAATGGGCGCTCGACGACGATGCCGGCCTGTCGGGCATTCGCTCGCGCGGACATTTCAACCGCACGCTGCCGCCGATGGAACGCGGCGTTCAGTTGTTCTGGGAATATCTGAATTACGCCCTCGCGGCCCTCGCGCTGGTCGCGGTCGCATTGATTCAGCGGCAGCGTAAAAAAGCGCGGGAACAAGCCTATCTGCAACTTTTGACCGATTAATTCGAGCCAACGGAGAATTCGATATGTCAAAAACACATTACTGGCTGGGCGGCCTGCTGGCCTTCCAGCTCATTTTGGCGGCGGTCGTTTTTTGGGCCGGCGGACCGAGCCTGGGCGATCCGCGCCAAGGACCGCTGTTCGATTTTCAAGCGGAGACGATCGACAAGATCGTGCTGAGCGACAGCGAAAACAGCATCACGCTCGCGAAACAGGACGGCCGCTGGCAGTTGCCGGAGCTCGAACAATTGCCGGCTCAATCCGGCAAAATCGAGGACCTGCTGTCGAACCTGGCCTCGTTCGCGCCGAACTGGCCGGTCGCGACGACCGCGGCGAGCCTGAAACGTTTCGAAGTCGCCGACGACAGCTTTCAGCGCCGCATCCAACTATACAACAGCGAATCCTTGACCGACGAAGCCCTGCTCGGCACTTCGCCGGGTTTTCGCAAGAGCCATATCCGTAAAAAAGGCGACGATGCGATCTATACGATCGCGCTGAACAGTTTCGAACTGCCGGTCAGAAGTCAAGACTGGCTCGATAAATCGTTGCTGAGAGCCGGCGAAATCGAACGCATCGAAGGCGCTGATTTCGCGATCGAAAAGGCCGAAGCACTGTGGCGATTCGCAACGGGCGAAGGCGCGCCAAGCGGCGAATTGGACCAAGACAAAACGCTCAAATTGGCCACGGCGCTCGAAACCCTGCAAATCGACGGCATCGCCGACAAAGCACCCGAACAGGAAGTCAAAACGCTGAAAGTCAAGGACAAGAACGGCGAGTGGATCTACCGGTTCGTACAGGACGGCGACGACTATTACGTCAGCCGCAACGATCGAAAAACGGTGTTTACGATAACCAAGTTCGATTACGATCGAATCGCTGGCGTCGTTTCGGCGCAGTTGTTCAAGGAAAAGCCGCAGGCCGAGCAGGAGGCCAAAGAGGAGGAACCAAAAACGAACGGCCAGCAACCGGCTCAGTAAAGGTAAAAGCGGGCTTCGGCCCGCTTTTTTATGTCTGATTGTTCAAAATCCATCTAAATTCTCATGTCCGTTGGGTATATTTGCTCTCTGCCGTCGAGCGTCTTGAGCTTGACACCGAAAATATTACCGTCTAAAGTCAGCGGACTATCGATATATAAACACCTCGATCTAAATTTGCAGTCAATCGTGAATTTTCGAGGCAAATATGCTCGATTTTTCAATTCAAAAGCGCCTAAAAAAATGGTAACGGCTACTTGTAAACTGATTTGTCCAAGATTACATAGCCGGGCACTTTAGGAGCCTGTTCATATGTCACCGCTTGAAGCCAAGAAAATCATTGACGCGCTTGCTAATGGTATTGATCCTGAGACTGGAGAAATACTGTCCGAGCAAAGCACGTTCAACCGTCCTCAGGTAATCCGCGCACTCTTTGTCGCCATTAAAGCCCTTGACAGTGCGGCAAAGCGCGTTGAGCGCACCAAGTCGTTACCCGACAATGCCGGCCGCTCTTGGTCCGAGAAAGAAGACCAAGAGCTTCTTACTCTTTTCGACTCACGCGTCCCAATCAAAGATATCGCACAAAAACACGGCCGCACTCAGGGAGCAATTGCTGCTCGCCTTGTCCGCCTTGGTCGAATCAAGAACCGAGCTGATGCACTAATATGAAAAGGGGGTCAATAATTCAACCTACCTCTTTTTCCTTTTTATGCCTCGGCAGCCAATGCCTTTGATCGAAGCTTTGGTGTTTTGACTTCGATATTCAACGTTGAAAATCCCGCCCCGCTATCATCGCTTCGACATAGCCGGTTCTGATCACGAAGTCGCCGAAACGTTCGCCGGCTTGGCGATCGTCGGCATAATGCCGCAGTAACGGTGTTAATTCAGCCAGAATCTGCTCCTCATTGATATTTTCCCGATATAGCTTGTTCAAGCGCTGACCCTGAAATCCGGCGCCTAAGTACAAATTGTATTTGCCCGGCGCCTTGCCGACCAGGCCGATTTCACCGAGAAAAGGGCGGGCGCAGCCGTTTGGGCAGCCGGTCATGCGCAGCAAAATCGGGTCGTTCTCCAGGCCAAACCGTTGCAGGAGCGGCTCCAGTTTGTCGAGGAAAGCCGGCAGATAACGTTCGCTTTCGGCCATCGCCAGGCCGCAGGTCGGAAAGGCTACACAGGCCATCGCATTCAAGCGTAACCCGCTTTGCTGTCCTGGTTCTATAAAACCGTATTGGCGCAGCAGCGATTCGATTACCGGTTTGTTGTGATCGCTGACCTTGCCGATGATCAGGTTCTGGTTCGGTGAAATCCGAAAGTCGCCGTCATGGACCTTGGCGATTTCGCGTAGCCCGGTCATGACGGGCGCATCTTCGTCGGCGATACGGCCGTTCTGGATGAACACGGTGTAATCCCAGGTGTCGTTGACGCCCTTGATCCAACCGTAGCGGTCGCCCGAATATTCAAACGTGTATTCTCTCGGCGCTTCCAGTTGCCAGCCTAGGCGACGATTCAATTCGAATTTGAACCAGTCGACGCCGCGGTCGTCGATGGTGTATTTCAGCCGCGCATGCTTGCGGTTGGTTCTATCGCCGAAGTCGCGCTGGATCTTGACGATTTCTTCGGCGACTTGCAGTGTCTTATGCTTGGGGCAGTAGCCGATCACGTCGGCCAAACGCGGATAGGTGTTCGGCTCTCCGTGGGTCAGGCTCATGCCGCCGCCGACCGTGACATTGAAACCGACCAGACGGTCGTTCTCGGCGATTGCGATGAAGCCTAGATCGTTGGCGAAAATATCGACATCGTTGGCGGGCGGCACCGCGATTGCGGTCTTGAATTTACGCGGCAGATAATGTTTGCCGTAGATCGGTTCCTCGTCCTGGCGGCTGGAATCGATCAGCTTTTCGTCCAACCAGATTTCATGGTAGGCGGTCGTTCTCGGGGTCAGGTGATCGTTGATGCGGCGGGCATATTCGTAGGCTTCCCCGTGCAACCGGGATTGTTCCGGCACCGGGCTGCACATGACATTGCGGTTGACGTCGCCGCAGGCGGCGATGGTGTCGAGCAGCGAGACGTTGATTTCGGCGATACTGCGTTTCAGGTCGCGTTTAAGGATGCCGTGGAACTGAAGCGCCTGGCGCGTGGTCAAGCGTATGCTGTCGTTGCACCAGGTAGTGGCGATACGGTCCATCTCCAGCCACTGCGCCGGCGTGCAAATGCCGCCGGCGACTCGGACCCGAACCATGAATTGGTAATGCGGTTCCAGCTTTTGTTTGCGCCGTTCGTCGCGCAGGTCGCGGTCGTCCTGCTGATAAATGCCGTGAAACTTGGATAGTTGAGTGTCGCTATCGGTCAGCGCGCCGGTCAACGGGTTATTCAGGCTTTCCACCAGGCTGCCGCGCAGATAATTGCTGGCATCCTTGATGCGTTCCACTTCGACCCGTTTGTTCAATTCTTCCTCAGACACGTCGGTCATTTTTGTATCCTCGTTAATAAATGTCACGCTGATAGCGTTTTTCTTTCTGTAAGGTTTTCACATAGTGTTCCGCCGCATCGCGGTTCATGCCGCCTTCACGCTCGACCAGACCTAGTAGGGTCTCGTGCACGTCGCGGGCCATGTGTTTTTCGTCGCCGCAGACATAAAGATAAGCACCTTCCTGCAGCCAGGCATATAGGTCGCGGCTGTTTTCCAGCATCCGCTGTTGCACATAGACTTTCTCGGTCTGGTCGCGGGAAAAGGCGACGTTCATTCGCGTCAGCAAGCCGTTTTTTAGATAACGCAGCCATTCGCTTTGATAGAGAAAATCGGTCATGAAATGCTGATCGCCGAAAAACAGCCAGTTCTTGCCGTTGGCGCCGACAGCTTCGCGTTCCTCGACAAAGGCGCGGAACGGCGCGATACCGGTGCCCGGACCGATCATGATGATCGGCGCGCTGGGGTCGCTCGGCAGCTTGAAATTTTTGTTGTGATCGACATAGACCGGTATCGTGGTTTCCGAGCCGATACGGTCGGCCAGGAAGGTTGAGCAGACGCCATGACGGCGGCGGCCATGACTTTGATAGCGGACCGTTGCAACGGTCAGATGCACTTCATCGGGGTGTTGTTTCAGACTCGAGGCGATCGAATAGAGGCGCGGCGGCAATTTGCGCAGGCTATCGATGAAATCTTGCGGATTCAAATCGGCGCAGGGAAAATCGGTGATCAAATCGATGATTTCGCGGCCATATAAATAATCGGCCAAGTCTTGCTTATGCGCCTCGTCAAACAGACCTTCCAGCTTGGGGTTGTTATTTAGAGCGGCATATTTTTGCAGCATCGGCCGGGTCAAGGTCGTGATTTCATAGTCGCAAAGTAGGGCGTCATACAATGTACGGTCTTTGCCGTCGCTGCTGACCGTGTCATCCCCGTTAAAATGCAGGATTTCGAGCAGCTCTTCGACCAATTCCGGCGCATTGCTAGGGTAGATGCCAAGGGCATCGCCGGGTTCATAGCTTAAACCGGAACCCTCCAGCGACAATTCATAATGGTGGGTTTCCTTGTTCGAGCCGCGCCCGTTCAACACGACGTCATCCAACAACACGGCCGGGAATGGGTTTTTGCGTGAATACGGAGATAGGGCGGCGGTATTAGCCGTGGCCGGGGTCAGGCCCGTTTCCTCAGAGACACTCATCGTGCGCTGGCTTAATAAGCTCAGCACCGAAGTCATCCAGTCTTCCGCTGCCGCCTCGTAATCGACATCGCAATCGACCCGCTCGAACAGCCGCGTCGCTCCGAGTTCTTCCAGGCGTTGATCGAAATCGGCGCCGGTCTTGCAGAAAAATTCATAACTGGTATCGCCCAACGCCAGCACTGAGAATTGGGTGTGTTTTAATGACGGCGCCCGTTTGCTGAATAAAAAGTCATAGAGATCTCGGGCATTATCGGGTGGATCGCCTTCGCCATAGGTGCTGACGATCACTAGCAAATACTTTTCAGTCTTCAGTTGCGGCGCCTTATAATCGCCCATATCCTTGATCACGGCTCGCAGACCTCGCTCGGCGGCTAGGTCATGGACTTGTTCGGCCAGCTCTTCGCAGTTGCCGGTTTGCGAACCGACCAGAATGGTGATTTCGTCGGCTGTTGCCTCATGGGAGGTGGCGCTTACCGTCGATGACAATTGCGAGGTCAGATAACCGGCTACCCAGGCCTTTTGTTCCGACGTCAGCAGGGATGAAAACTGTCGGAACAACCTATAACGTTCCTCGTCTAACGGCGTTTGAGATTGTTCGGGGAAGGTATCACGCATAAATATTTTCCTTATACAGTAGGGCTGAATAGTTGTTAACTATTGAAAAGTCCCATGTCTACCGACAGAAGTCTATCCACATTTGGCCCTGATTGAACAGATTCAGTATTAAGTCGGATGCTAATAACCAAGCATTTTACTCAGCAACTATCATTAAAGCTAGTTTCCTTCCGTTGAGAACATTAATCCAGCTTCCGCTTCGTATAATTAGCTTTTATTTTTTGATCGTCGTGGTATAGAGGAAATAAGGTTTGGCTATTTTTCGTGACAAATAATGACGACACCAAAATTCTCAACGAAAGTCAGATGTTTCCATGATGGCGACTGCCCTATATGCAAAGCAGAAGTTAAGGCGATGAAAAGACTCGATCGAGACGACACGATTGAATGGGTTGATATAGTCCGCGACCAGGCAGCTCTCGATAGCGCCGGAATCCGTTATAAACGAGCGATGGACCGTATCCATGTCATCGACGAAAACAGGCAGTTGCAAACCGGGGCGCGCGCATTCTTGGTTCTGTGGAAGCGTTTGCCCTATTATCGCCGATTGGCTGTCGTGGTCGAAACGCTTCCTGGATTCTTGCCTCTGATGGAATGCGCTTACCGCCTATTTGCCTATTATCGTCTGCCGTTGACCGGAAAACGGCGCATCGACGAAAAAACTTAATTCACAATTAATTTTTTGGTTGAACTAATAATTCAACTTGACCCCTTTTAGACCTAGCACCTAAATTGACCATAATATTAAATCATTGCCAATGACCTATGGAGCTTAGGTTCCGGGCCTGTCAAGCGAGTCACCGAACCGCCGCAAAGCTTGCTACTTGTAGCAATTATTTTGTGCACATTCCTTAGCTAATTTTTGAGTATAAAAGGAGTAGCCTGTAGTATAAGCAGCAATAAAGTGTTCACATATCAAATTTCGGTTTTTTATCCCTCATCCTAGCCTTCTCCCGGAGGAAGAAGGTATTGAAGTGCCGAAATTTGATGTGCGAGAGGTATAATTTTCAATATTGCACAAATTTTATTGAGCTTACTTTTTCGCATCGTTAAGTTTTTCCCTATGGTGCGGCAGAAAAAGCTCCAAACCCCGAGAGAAAATCGTCGGACTTTCGCAAAGTTCGGAGTCAATCATTCAACACAACCAGAATCCTCGAAATGCGTTATCGTGCCGAAATAGACGGCTTGCGAACTGTTGCTGTCGTTCCAGTCATATTATTTCACGCCGGATTTGAATCATTCAGCGGAGGCTTTGTCGGCGTAGACATATTCTTCGTCATTAGCGGTTACTTGATTACCTCCATCATTTTGGAGGAACTCGAACAAGACAAGTTCAGCATCGTCAACTTTTATGAGCGCAGGGCACGAAGAATATGGCCCGCCTTGTTTGTCGTCCTGTTCGCCAGCTTGCCCTTTGCTTGGTTATGGTTACTGCCGCAAGACATGAAAAACTACTCGCAAAGTCTAGTGGCTGTTTCCGCATTTGCGTCGAATCTATTGTTTTGGCAGACGAGCGGTTACTTCGACGCGACCGCTGAGTTAAAGCCGTTGCTTCATACATGGAGCTTGGCTGTTGAAGAACAATATTACCTCTTTTTCCCGCTATTTCTGCTGTTTATTTGGCGCTTAGGTAAACATTGGGTTTTGATAACGCTTTCGATTGTTGCCGTTTCCAGCTTAATCGCGGCCCAGTGGGGCTCAACCGCAAAACCACTGGCCACATTTTATTTATTACCGACTCGGGCATGGGAACTACTAATGGGCGCTTTTATTGCGTCTTATGCTTCCAGAGAGAGCAAGCCCAGGCTCACTAGAACACTAAGAGAAATCGGCGCCGTTTTCGGGTTATTGCTAATTGCCTATGCAATCTTCGGTTTCGATGAGGAAAAGCCTTTTCCAAGCCTGTACGCTTTGGTTCCGACAATCGGCGCTGCTCTAATTATTACATGCGTAACGCAACAAACGCTAGCCGGAAAATTTCTTGGCAATAAGTTATTTGTCGGTATTGGATTAATCAGCTATAGCGCCTATTTGTGGCATCAACCTTTATTTGCTTTTGCTCGGCATAACAGTCTCGATGAACCGAATAAACTTACGCTCGGCATGTTATCCGCCGCCGCAATAATGCTGGCGTACTTAACTTGGAAATATGTCGAAAATCCATTTAGAAACAAGCATTTTTTTAGCCGTAAGCAACTATTTACAACCGGCGCCATTGTTAGCTGTGTATTTTTTATATTCGGCATCACAGGGCATTTCATGAAAGGCTTTTACGAGCGCATGTCTTTAACTCATCTTCCAAAAAACTATTTGGCCAATACCTGGATCGAGCACCGGCCCATAAATAGTCTCAATGGTGCGGCATGCGTTTCCGAGCGCGCTAGCCTTTGCAAGAGAACCGACCGACCCGATTCAAAAAAAATACTATTAGTTGGCGATTCTCATAGCGCCGACTACTCCACTAAATTCATGGATTTGGTTTTAGCCAACGATTTAGAGGCCTGGCAAATTTCTGTGGGGGGATGCGCCTTTATTGAGTCACACTTTGCAAGACACCAAAACGAATGCGGGAAAGCACGGAAATTATTAGAACGCTCTGTTGAAGATATCGGTTTTGATTTCATAATCTTTATCAGCGCGATGAACGCACACATCGCCAATCTTCCGCCTGCCGAAGTCGATAACAATATTGAATCATTGGCCGATTTGCTAGATCGTTTCATGGATAGCGGAGCCAAAGTATTTTATTTTACTTCACGCCCCTATTTTAACTACAAGCCAACCAAGGCGGCTGTTCTTAATAAGATATCGAGAGTGAAAGCACTTAGACATGCAAGCCACAAAAAGTTAAAAAATAAAATACAAACAATCGCTGAGGCCGATAATTTCGTAATTTTCAATCAAGCTTTAACACTAATTAATTCCGCTTGCGGACGGCTAGATTGTTTTAATGGACATTCCGAATCGATGTTGCCGTTATACAGGGATACCAATCATCTCACGACTCTTGGTGTTAGAAAAGTGTTCTCCGACTTTGTAGCGCAATCAGAGTCAGGCCGATGGCTTTAATTCAAGTGTAATTATTCACACCCCCTATCGTTCGCTCGCTCCGGCGCGGGAATAAAGACCGAGAGGCTCTAGCGTCTCGTACCGCTGGAGCGGTACTCAGGCGTTCTCACGCAGAGCGCTCATCGTTATACATAAGTCAAAAATTACCGTTTTGCAATTTTAGCTAATGAGGCCTCGATACCATTTTTTGTCGACCAACGTTCCCGACTTAGAAATCGCGATCTGGGGATCGCTCCCACAGAGCATCCGCCCCCTTGTGGGAGCGACGCCTTCGTCGTCCCTCACCTAACGCTAGGTGAGGGAAAGCCACTAATGTTCAATATCCGTAGATTTATTAAACAGCACCGTTCCCAGGTATACGATGACCTCTGTTTAGTATGTTTACCGATACTTGTGTATAACGGCGAGCGCAGAGCGCTACAGCGCTATAAATCCCCCCCAGACAAGGCAGCATTCGATGTGTTCTCACACTCGATAGCGCTTCGCCATATCGCGCAATGACACGGCTTTGATTTTACCCGCGTGCCCTGCCGAGCCGAACGCTTCGTAGCGCGATTGGCAGAGCGCTTGCATTGCATCCCTAGCCGCCTGATATATCTTACGCGCGTCCAGTTCAGATACGTTGGCCGGGTCGGCGACATAGCGGCGAATCGCGCCTGTTGAGGCCATGCGCAGATCGGTATCGATATTGATCTTGCGGACGCCGTATTTTATGCCTTCGACGATTTCATCGACCGGCACGCCATAAGTTTGCGTAATGTCGCCGCCGTATTCGTTGATGACTTTCAGCCAGTCTTGCGGCACCGAGCTCGAACCGTGCATGACGAAATGGGTATTCGGCAGGCGCTGTTGCAATTCGTGTAAACGGCTAATCACCAGCACCTCGCCGGTAGGCGGTTTGCTGAATTTATAGGCGCCATGACTGGTGCCGATGGCGACCGCCAACGCATCGACTTGCGTTTGCTCGACGAATTCGACCGCTTCGTCGGGGTCGGTCAACAAGCGATGCGTCGTCTGTCCGGTTTTGTTTTCCAACGAACCCAGGCAGCCGATTTCGCCTTCCACGGACACGCCGCAGGCATGCGCCATCTTCACGACGGTGCGCGTCACGTCGACGTTATAGTCGAAAGAGGCCGGCGTTTTCATGTCTTCCAACAAGGAACCGTCCATCATCACCGAGCTGAAGCCCGATTGAATCGCCTGGGCGCAGATGTCCGGAGTGGGAGCGTGGTCCCGGTGCATCACGACCGGAATATGCGGGTATTGTTCGACGGCGGCCAGAATCAAATGGCGCAAGAAGACTTCGCCGGCATAACGGTTGGCACCTGCCGAGCCTTGCATGATCACGGGACTGTCGCAGGCATCGGCCGCTTGCATGATGGCCTGGACCTGCTCCATGTTGCTGACGTTGAATGCGGGAATACCGAAGCCGTGGTCGCCGGCGTAATCCAGCAGTTGCCGTAATGAGACTAAAGCCATGAACGGTTCTCCTTCGATTTGTTTTTGATTCCGGTTAAGTGCTGACATCAACGTCTGCGGGAAAGGAGGCGAGTTTAATTGTTAAATCAACCCGCCCACTTTTGATTTATACCTTTCGCACTTCAAATTTCGGCAGTGTCTTAGGAGGCGCCGGGGTGCTCGATCCCTCACCTAACGCTAGGTGAGGGACCAGCATGGAGCTGGCATAGAGTATCTACATGGACGTATTCACCCAGCACCTAAATTCCATAGCTCATTGGCTAGGATTAATTGTCCGGGATAATTTAGGTGCTGGGTTCACGGCGTCCTTTGACGGGCACCCCGGTGCCGAATTTTGATCTCCGATAGGTATAGTTGAAAATACTCCGTCAACTCAGCGCCGGGTTATGCTCGATTTGATAAATATAGCGCACCAGCGTTTCCTGTTCCGCGTGGTCCTTAAACCAACCGTTTTCGGCCATGCGAGCCTCGCACAGAAACGCGTTGCCTTCGGCGTCGAAATCGGCTCTGAGATTGTGCGAGTATTCGTAGTTTTTGATCCAGTGATTGCGCACGTTCGTCGTGAAGTCGTGCTGCATGTAATCGCTCGATAAACTTTTCAACACTTGATCCATGCGCGTATGCCCGGGGTTCAAAATCGATTCGGGATCATGGTCTTCCTTGACCTGAAATGCCGCTACTATCATGCGTCCGCCGGGCTTCAGCTTCGCGTTAAGTTTGCGCAACGTCGCTCCGTAATCGCCCATGAAATAGATCGAATCGATCGCTACGATAACGTCGTAATCGCCACCCGGCAGGTCGTCGTGAATCAGATCGACGCAGTGAAAATTCAGCATATCACGCTTGTCTTCGGTTCTGCGTAACGCCTGACCGACCGCGACATCGGCATAATCGAGGCCGAGTATCTCGCAACCGGCTTGCTCGTGAAGCTGCTCGGTAATATGGCCGTTAGAACAGCCGATTTCCATGACTTTCTCACCCGGTTTGAGCATCGCGGCCAAAAACGCCATTTCGTCGACATCCATCATGCCGTGCTGGCACAAATCGCGGCCGTATACCGCTTCGCAGAAACGCGCATGCGTCGGACTCTCCGCCGCGCGCCGGAAATATTCGTTGTACCACGCCTTCGAAAACATCTCCGCCTGCCCCCTATCGGCGGTGTGGCTCATCAGTTCGTTCATCGTTTGTTCCATGCTGCTTTCGCCTCTCTAAATTTGGGAATGAAAATAGGCTGCAGGCCGTTAAAATTTGAAAAACGGCCATTCCGGTTCGAGTCCGAGCAATATTTGTCCGACCGATTCGAACTTGCTCGCGTTCAGAAAACCGTGCTGAGTAATGACATGAATGTCCCGAAAATGCCGCGCGAAACCGTAGTCCTCGCGAATGCCGGAAGCGCCGGCGATCTCGTGAATCAAGTCGACCGCCTGCGCGCATTCGAGCACGGCATGGGTCGAAGCGAGCTGTAACTTGCCTTTCATTTGCAGCGTGATCGCTTTGCCGGCAAGCGCTGCCTGCCAGGCTTCGTCGAATGCGCCGAAAAAGTAAGCGCGGCTCGCGCCGAGTTTCGCTTGGGCCTGCGCCAGTTGGGATTGGACGATGCTTTGCTTAATCAACGTCGTCGAACCGTATGCCGGTATTTTATTGCCGATCAAACCGAGCGCCTCGTCGATCGCCGCGCGTGTAATGCCGAGCGCCGGCGCGACCAATGCCGCGATCGCGGGCCAAATCGTCAACCGGTACAACGGGCCGGTATAAGCGCTGCCGGGATTGCGCAGCGGCCCCCACGGCGCGGCCCAATGTTCGGGGATGAAAACGTCGTCGACTTCGACATCATGACTGCCGCTGCCGCGCATGCCCATCGTGTTCCAATTGTCGACGATCTTGACCTTGTTGGCCGGAACCGCGATCAAACGCGTATCGGGCATGCCGCTCGAATCGACGCGCAGCGTATCGCCGTCGTGCACGTTAGCGAAGCCGAGAAACACCGTCGCATGATACGCACCGCTGACGAACGACGTGCGCCCCGAAATTCGATAGCCGCCGTCGACCGGAACGGCCTTGCGCGCCGGATTGAAGGCGCCGACCGGAATCGCATCGCGCCCGAAGATTTCCCGCGCGGCCCGGTCGCCGAACCACGACGCGAACAGATCGTGCGCGGCGGCGATTTGCAGATTCCAGCCGGCCGCGCTGTCGATGCGCGAAACGGCCTCGATGATGCGGAAACCGGATACCGGATCAAGCTCGAAACCGTCGAAAACTTTCGGCCGCCACATCCGGTACAAACCGGCCTGTTGCATCGCCCGAGCGACCGGTTCAGACATTTTCCGCTCGCGCTCGGCCGCATCGGCATATTTACGAATGATCGGCGATATGTCTCGAACGGCTTCGAGTAGGGTTTCAGTCGCTGTCATTGATATCTCCAGGATTGTCCTTCGGTCTAGTGGCGGCCATTATACAAAAACCTTACCAATATTAAGAATAATCGACACCGAAAATACCCGTTAGATTGCAGGCTACATTTAAACTGTAACCTTCATGAAGGTCTAGCCATCGCCCCGGCAATTGAAAGTTCTCTGGTAGCGGAGGGTCCGGTCACTCGCCCGACAGGACGCCGTGAACCCAGCACCTAAATCATCCAAGATAGTTAACCATAGCCAATGGACTATGGAATTTAGGTGCTGGGTGAATACGTCCCTGTAGGCTCGACGGCGGCTGTCCTTGCCGCCGACGCCTATCGATCGAGCAACCGCACCCTCTTCGGAACCGACATTAGTTTTTTTATATCGTAAAATCAGATAAGGAATGCAAAACTGCGAAATTTCACAGTAAGATCAATATTTACTCCCTTTATAGTCAAAAAATGGCTAACTTTATGAAGGTATGGGGTGTGGCTAGCGAGGATGTCGGCAGCAGGGAAAGCTGCCGTCAAGCCCCCATGGAAGGGTTTACGAAGGTCCTCGATAGACACATCTCACACCTTTTATTCTTAGACGGTTTTTCGATCAAAAGGGAGTAATTCTTTGATTACCTCCATCGATATGTAAACTCGAAGTTTACATTCAGGAAATTATCCCATTCCCGAAGCTCCGTATTCTCTAGCCTCAAGCAGTTTTTTGACTAAATTTATTATCGAAAAACGCGAAGGTTTTTTAGATGAAAATTAATGCGCAAAAAGGATGATCCAAAAATGGACTCTTTGTTGCGATGACAGCAAAGCTTGCCTTTATGGCTGGCGTGTTTTTCTAGAAGTGGACAAAATTGCGACAAGAACCAAGTTATTAGACTTCGCTAATAAACTAGTTTTTTATAACCTATTGATTTGATTGGTGCCTGAGGCCGGAATCGAACCGGCACGGTGTTGCCACCGAGGGATTTTAAGTCCCTTGCGTCTACCAATTTCGCCACCCAGGCATTTGAGGATGTCGTAGAGCTGGTCATTGTACCTTATGCCAGACGGCATTCGCCAGTATTTTTTTGCTTGTGTTTTAATTTAAAGGGTACGGACCTTTCCTATTTTCCGTTACGTCTGTAAGTAAATTGATGAAACGGCGACCCATTGCAAATTGACGATAGCGGAAGCTTCTCCCGTTTTGCTATTGCCTGGATACAAGATACATTTTGAAATATATACTTTTCCTTGAGGAACTCGCTTTGCATTCATTATTTCTTCGTCCTTTTATATCCCGTTGCCTGTTGATAGCTTTGCTCTCAAGCCTTGGCTCGGTTGCCGCCGATACAAGCCGGCTTGCGGTCGGTCAATTCTCCGCAGGTAGCCTTGTCGGTTGGAAACCTAAGGCGTTTAAAGGTACGACACTTTATACCATCGAACTGCTCGACGATATTCGCGTGTTAAGAGCACAAAGCGAACAAGCTGCGTCCGGTTTATTTAAAGAGCAGCGTATCGATCTTCAAAAAACGCCTTATTTGAATTGGCGTTGGCGCATCGAAAACCGTTTAGGAAATATCGACGAGCAAAGTAAGTCCGGCGACGATTATGCGGCTCGTATCTATGTGGTGGTTAGCGGCGGCTGGGCATTTTGGCGAACGCGGGCGATCAATTATGTTTGGGCCGGGAATTCGCCGAAAGGCATGGTCTGGCCGAATGCTTTTGCCGGCCAAAATGCGATAATGATCGCTTTGCGTTCGGCTGACGACCAAACCGCTACTTGGTATCAGGAAAAACGGAACGTATTACGCGATTTGGAAGCGCAATTCGGCGAAGCTATTCGCTACATTGATGCCGTGGCATTGATGACCGATACCGATAATGCCGGCGGCAGCGCCGAAGCTTATTATGGCGACATCTATTTCTCGCGGGATTGATAAATTTGCGCGTTCCTAAGATAAAAGTCATTTCGTTATAACGTCAAAAATAAAACCGCGCATCGGCATTGTTTTGCGCAAAGTATATAATGACCGGTTTGCCGACTTTATTCAGACGTAGCAATGACCGATCAAAAGAAGATTTTAAGCTCCGATATCCGTTATGAATGCGGCGACTCCGCTTATACGCGCGGGCTCAGCTATTACCAAAGCGGCATGGTATCGAAAATGAACATTGTCGAAGAGGGGGACCGGCATGTCCAATTGACGTCCTCGGTCAAAGGGAGCGGTAACAACCATTATCAACAAAATATAAAAGTCACCTGGAACGACAAATTCAATAATGTTGAAATCTTCGGCTATTGCTCCTGTCCGATGCATTTTAACTGTAAGCATGTCGCGGCGGTTTGCCTTAAATACCGCAATGACATGACCGACATGCCTATTAAAACCGCTAGCCATACATCAAGTTGGCTGGGTTGGCTCGAAACACTTAACAAACAAACATCCGCCAAATCGCCTTATCAAGATTTTCTTGCCTATACCCTGCTGCCGGCCTCGAAAAAAGGGGAGTTCAATCTCGATTTGACGATTACCCGTGAAAAGAAAACCGGCGGTCTATCCAAGGGCCGTAAAACTACAGTCAATAATCTGCGCTATGGATATGCTTCAAACACTTATTTTCAAGAAGGCGACGAAGAACTCATTCGTTTAATCACCGCTTTACCCAGTACTTATGAAGGCGTACCGATCATTAACGGCGCGACTGGTTATTTGGTTATAACACAAGCCGTTAAAACCGGACGTTTGTTTTATCAGTCATTGGATGAACCGGCGATAACGAACGGCGAATTACGCGATTTAAATTTCGAATGGCTCATGCAGGATAATGGCGATTTTCAGTTGGTATTGACCATCGAACATGACGCTATTTTAATCTTGACCGAACCGCCGATGTATCTGGAACCGGCAAACGGTTTAATCGGGCCTTTGAATGTACATGGAATTGATTTTCAACAATTGCAAAAAATTCTGACGATTCCGCGTATTCCCGCCGAAGCCGCCGAAGAGTTTAGCGAGCGTTTAACGCTTCAGCATCCCGAATTACCTTTACCGCCGCCGCGCAGGATTGAAATCGTTGAACTGCGGGGTCAAAAGCCCCGCCCGAAACTGACATTGTTCGGCACGCAATTTACGACGTCGAATTATGTCCATGCAATGACGGTCGGTTTCGATTATGCCGGGCATATTTTTGCGGCGCATCCGCTCGAAAAAAATCAAGCGCACAGTTTTTATTCGAAAACGGATAATGCTTCAGCCGAACCGGAACGCCATGTTTGGGAAGTGATTAAAACCGAACAAGGCTTATTGCGTATCGCACGCGACCAGGATGCCGAATCCGAGGCGATTCAACGCTTAACCGTTCAAGGCTTTCGTTCGATGGATTGGCCCGGCAACACGGAATTTGTCATGACCGCACAGACGGATCCTTCTGACGCGAGCGGGGCGGTTCGTTGGGGTGCATTCTTGCAAAATACCGTTCCCGAACTGGAACAAGCCGGTTGGCTAATTGAAATTAACGATAGCTTTTTGATGAAATTCCAAGAAGCCGATACTTGGAATGCCGAAATCGACGAAAGCGGTAACGATTGGTTTGAAATGCGTTTTAATATTAACGTGGACGGTCAGTCGCTACCGCTTTTGCCTTTGATCATGCCGGTCTTGGAAAATTTTAAAGGAGACCAATTACCCGAAATGCTGAGCATTCCGATGGGCGAGCATCAATACTTAAACATTCCGTCGGAGCGTATCAAGCCGTTCTTGGATATCTTGTTCGAGTTATTCGATGCCGGTACTTACAGTGACCAGGGCGTATTGACCCTATCACGTTTTAATTCGGTCGCATTAGCCGATTTGGAAACGCACAGTTACGGCCTTTTCAGCCTAAAAGGCGGTAAGGCGCTTCGCGAAGTCGCTAAGAAGTTACGGGATTTCAAAGGTATCGCCAACGTTGTGCCGCCCGAAGGCTTGAATGCGCAATTGCGCGACTATCAACAACTAGGGCTCAATTGGCTGCAATTTATGCGCGAATATCAATTCGCGGGAATTTTGGCCGACGATATGGGGCTCGGTAAAACTATTCAAACGCTAGCGCATATCCAATTGGAAAAAGAGCAGGGGCGCTTGACTGCTCCCTGTCTAATCATCGCCCCGACCAGTCTGATGGGCAATTGGCGGCGCGAAGCCGAGCGCTTTACCCCAAGTTTGAGAGTCTTAATACTACAAGGCGTCGATCGAAAACAGCATTTTCATAAAATCAACGATTTCGATATCGTACTGACGACCTATCCTTTGTTGCCGCGCGACGAGGAGGCGCTGACCGAGCCCGATTATCATTATTTGATTCTCGACGAGGCGCAAATTATCAAAAACCCAAAGGCCAAGGCATCGGCCATCGTCAGAAGAATCAATGCGAATCATCGATTATGTTTAACCGGCACGCCGCTGGAAAATCACTTGGGCGAATTATGGGCTCAATTCGATTTCTTGATGCCGGGCTTTCTCGGCGACAGCGCTTTTTTCAAGCGCATCTATCGTACGCCGATCGAGACCCACGGCGACTATAAGCAACGCAAGCGCTTGTCGCGCCGACTCGAACCTTTTTTACTGCGTCGGACCAAGCAAGAGGTTGCCAAGGAATTACCACCGAAAACTGAAATGATCCGATCGGTGCCGCTAGACTCCAAACAGGCGGCCTTATACGAGAGTATAAGATTGACTATGGAAAAGAAGGTTCGCGATGCGATTGCGCAAAAAGGGTTGGCGCGCAGCCACATTACGATATTGGATGCCTTGCTGAAATTGCGCCAAACCTGCTGCGACCCGAGAACATTAAACTTGAAAGAGGCGCAAAAAGTCAAACAGTCGGCTAAACTCGATTTATTGATGGAGTTGCTGCCCGAGTTACTCGAGGAAGGCCGTAGGATTTTGGTATTCTCGCAATTCACGAAGATGATCGCACTCATCGAAGCGGAATTGAAAACCCGGAAAATTGCTTATAGTAAATTGACCGGCCAGACTAAAAACCGTGACGAAGCGATTAATTTATTTACCGGCGGCACAGTCGACGTATTTCTGATTAGTCTCAAGGCGGGCGGTGTCGGCTTAAATCTTACCGAGGCAGACACAGTGATCATTTACGATCCTTGGTGGAATCCGGCAGTGGAAAGTCAAGCCGCCGATCGGGCTTATCGAATCGGTCAAGACAAGCCGGTATTCGTTTACAAGTTGATTACCGAAAACACGGTCGAAGAGAAAATTCTTGCCTTGCAGGAAAAAAAGCGTGCATTGGCGTCCGGAGTTTATCAGGAAAACAACGAGCAAGGTTTTAATTTGACCGCGGACGATTTGACCGCATTGTTCGATCCGGTACAGTCGTAGGCATTGATCCAATAAAAAGTATCTTGTCCACGAAACACGCGAAAATATTTGGCATTTTGGCTGGCCGGGGTTTGCAACCCCGCCCCGCTCGAAGGGACGACGAAGGCGACTCTCCCTCAGAGGGTGTTAATGCACTGTGGGAGCGATCCCCAGATCGCGATTTCGAGGCCGTGAATGTCAAGTTACAATAAATAGCATCAAGGCCACATTGTCTAAGATTGCTAAAAGGTAATACATGACTTATGTATAGCGATGAGATCCGTAAATTGGGAAAGCAATACGGATTGACCGTTTTTTTAGCTTGATGCGCATGGGTTTGCAATCCCAGCCTAAACCGTTTAAAAAATGCAAACTTCGTGTAATCTGTGACCATTGAGATCAATCATAATAACCGGGCCTTAAACGATGAACGATTATCCGCCGCATATTGAAGTCATCAATGATGCAGGTCCTTACCCGCCTGGCTCGCCTCCCCAACGCTGGTTTCTTTCCCGTTTACCAATCTTTCTCGGCGTTTTCCTGAGCGCATTGCTCATCGGCTTGGCTTACAACTACAGCCGCCCTGCAATATACCGCAGCACTGCAACTTTACTGACTTCGGCAATGACCGCGATCGATCAGACCTCGGAAACCGCCGATATTCAGCATGTCGCGATACAACGGCAAATTTTGCTGGGCCGCGAACTATTGAATGAAACGCTCAAGAGACTCGAGATAACGCATCCGCAAGCCAATCTCACTTTAGAAGACGTCAAGGAAATCTTGCAAGTCCAATCGTTGCCCGACACGCAATTGGTCGAGATGCAGGCCGAGGGCGAAATGCCGGAGATTTTATCGGCTTTGATCAATACTTGGATAGACGTATATTTGGATGCCAGAGCGGCGGAAATCGAAAGCAGCAAAGGTAAGACTATACAAATCGTCAAGGATGAATTGACCGAATTGGAAATTAAAATCGAACAAGCTCGGAACGCGCTGATAGAATTTAGGAACGAACATGACATCGCCTCGACCGAGCGACAAGAAAATACGGTATTGGCTAAACTGACCGGGCTCACGGCGGCATTGAATAACGCCAATGAGGCCGAAGTCAAAGCCAAGGCTCGACTCGAAGCCGTCGAAAAGGCCATCGAAGAAGGTCAAGCCGTCGTGCCGACTCAGGATCAACGCAGCCTGGATCAATTGGAGCAACGCTTGCAACAGCTCAGGGAAAAGCTGGCCGAATTCGACAAACGCTATACCCGGGAATACCTGGCTCGGCAACCGTCGATGCGATTCATTCCCGAGGAAATTAAAAAGCTCGAAAAGGAAATTGCAGCCAAGCAGCAATACGGCACAAGAATCGTTCATACCGATGCGATGCAAGAATACCAGGCCGCTAAAATGACGCTCGATCGTATTCGTCAACAGCTCGAGGACCACAAACGCATGGCGTCGGAGTTTAGCTCGCGTTTCGCGCAACACGAAACTCTGAAAGCCGATCTCGATGGACTCGAAAAAATTTACCGAGAAACGCAAGAACGCCTGGCTCAAATCGAAACGCGTCCGGTTGAAAAATACCCTCAGGTTACCGTGATTGACCGAGCCTTTCTTGCCCGCGACCCCATCAGCCCGAATTACAAGCGAGATACAGTGATTATCGTTATCGGTTCAGTCATGCTCGGACTGTTCGGCGTTTGGCTGGCCGAGTTTTTACATCCGCCGAGGAAAAAACAATCGGACGATGCGTTTTCCGGTTTATCGGCCTACGCGAACCTAGGTTTTGGCGCAGGAAGGCTGGATTTGCCGCAAATCTCTCCCGAAAGGCTTGCGCAAATTCGCAATCATCAGCGACTGCATGCGCCAATGCTACGGGAATTGTCGGATGCCGATTTGCGCGCGCTGCTCAATGCTTCGAATACGATGGGTAAACAGTTAATTGTTTTGTTATTGCTTGGCGTTACATTGAAGGAAGCCGCGGCATTGACTCCCGAGCATCTGTATGCCGAGTCTGGAGAAATCCGGTTGAGCGGTGCCGTACCGAGAAACATTCCGCTCGACGGTCTATTGAGTTATTTTAACGAGCAACATCGATTTCCGGCCTGGTATACCGATAGCCCGCTAGCGGTCGGCGATCTTTCCGCGATTATAAGTGTTGCGGCGATCGATGCCGGCATGACACATCCCGAAGATTTCAATGCCGATGCCATTCGCCATACCTACATCGTGTATCTCATAAGACAAGGTTTGAAGTTATCCGAACTTGAAAACATCGTCGGAACGATAGCGCCTGCCGATTTAGTCGAATACGGGCGTTATTCGCCGTTACGCCCCGGTCTTTCAGTAACTGAAATCAACCGAATCCATCCGGCTTTGGAAACGGAAGCACTTCCGCCGGCGCAATGAACGAAAACAAATCATGCTCTTTTCGATCATAATCCCGACACTCAACGAACAAACCTCGATCGTTGAATGCCTTGGCAAACTGCAACACTTACGCGAACATGCGGAAATTATCGTATCGGACGGCGGCAGTAGCGATCGCACCGTGGCACTGGCCGAGGGTCTGGCCGACCGTGTCTTAACCGGCCCGGCCGGCCGCGCCAAGCAAATGAACCGGGGGGCAAAGTATGCGTATGGCGAAATCTTGATCTTTTTGCATGCCGATACGGTCTTGCCCGAACAAGCATTGAACTCGATTAATCATGCCTTGAACGAAGGCGCATATTGGGGGCGTTTCGATATTCGTCTGAGCGGTCGCCATTTCATGTTGAAGGTGATCGCCGCACTAATGAATCTACGTTCGCGATGGACCGGTATCGCGACCGGAGATCAGGCGATTTTCGTGAGTCGCAAAGCCTTCGATGCCGTGGGGGGCTTTCCCGATATCGCCTTGATGGAAGATATCGCGCTAAGCAAATCTTTGAAAAAATGGGGTAAACCCGCTTGCCTAGTCGATCGTGTCGTCAGTTCCGGCAGGCGCTGGGAAAGCTATGGCCTATACCGAACGATTCTATTGATGTGGAGTCTAAGACTTCGCTATTTTTTGGGCAGCCATCCGGAGACCTTGGCTCATCTCTACCGAACAGGAAAATTATGGAAACCGTAATCCGCTTATCTGTTGCGCTAGGTATTTTTTTGATCATGATCAGTTGGGAAGCGCTGCGACCAAGACGCAAGCAATCGCCCGACCGCAAACGACGCTGGCCGATCAATATCGGCTTGGCGCTGTTCAACATGCTGCTGATGCGATTGACGGTCGGGGGAGCGGCCTATCTGAGCGCGGTTTATGCGCAAGAGCAGTCTTGGGGAATTTTGAATGCGCTTGATATTCAAGGCTGGCCGGCGGTTGCGGTTACCTTGATCGCGCTCGATTTTGCGATTTACGGTCAGCATGTGCTCTCGCACAAATGGCCGTTGCTATGGCGTTTGCACCAGATTCATCACACCGATATGGCCTTCGATGCGACAACGGCGGTTCGCTTTCATCCGTTGGAAATCGTTTTTTCGATGTTCTATAAAATCGCATGGATCTTGTTGCTCGGCGCGGACCCGCTGGCCGTGATCGCCTTCGAAATCATCCTGAACGGAGCGGCTACGTTCAATCACGGCAATGTCGATATCCCGGAGCGAGTCGATAAAATACTCCGTTGGTTCATCGTCACGCCGGACATGCATCGTATTCATCATTCGACGATCCCAGTCGAAACCGACAGTAATTACGGCTTTTCGATTTCCTGTTGGGATCGCCTATGCGGCACCTACCGCGCCGAACCCAAACAAGCGCAAACCGAGATGCCGATCGGCCTAGCCCCTTATAGAAACCCCGAGGAACTGGGCTTCGCGAGTTTGTTGCGTTTACCGTTTAGCGGGCTACGCCGGGAGTGATGCGAGATATCGGTTTATCCTAGAAAAAGCGATTCACCATGAAGAGCATGAAGTGACATGAAGAATTACTCGCTTTAAATAGTGTTCGCACATCAAATTTCGGTTTTTTTACTCCCTCATCCTAGCCTTCTCCGAGAGGGAGAAAGTATTGAAGCGCCGAAATTTGATGTGCGATAGGTATATGACCAAAACCTTAGGTTTATTCCAGCTTAATTTGATCCTCGATCGTATGCGTTAACCGAACGTCCGGTAATTCCAAGGTCATCTTTACCTGCAAGGTTTCGGTTCCTTTCAACTCACCCGTTTCAACGGCCTTGACAATCGCGTGTTCAAGTTCTCGCTGTGAAGTCACGCCGACTTGTTTCAAAAACTTCCTGACTTCCATATTCAATGTATCTTCGTTCATTGTTGTCTCCGGTAAATCATCAAAAAAATTGAAAAAGAATCGAAAGCACTAATGCAATTCGGACTCTCGTCGTGCCCATCCGGTTAACATAAACCATAGCGCTTGAAACGATGTAGTTTTTTAAACGGTATTCAATTCAGCATTCTAATCGAATAATAAAGCAAAGAAGAAAGATTTCTGTTGACATAAAAATGAGAATCATTATTATTAGCACTACGATAGATATTTGACCTCTCCTAACTATCGTTTGGCGCACGATGCTTCGCTCTCTAAATATATCGCACACTGCGTGCGCCAATTTTTTTGCTCACTCGAATGAGGATGTCATGTTGGAAAATCAATCGGAAACATCGGCTCTGCATGAAGTTACACATCTTCATGCGAGTACGTTAATGCTAATTACCCAATTCAGTAACGGACATCATTGCCCGAAACTGGCGCACATGATCGTCAATCAATTACGCCGACTCATTACCGAGTCCGAGCTGGAACAACTGCCCAAGGGCCAGGAAATGTACCGGCAATTACTCAGTCATTGGCAGCAAGTAACGCATACGTTGTTGGAACAGCGGCAACAAAACCCTAAGCGCACTCAATTACACTGAGTTTGTTCAGGATGAAACCCTATAAATTCAATCGCCAACATGTTGAACGCCTTTTCGTTTATTCGGCTATGCCCCGCGCCGCTAAACTGCAAATATTCGAAAACCGCTTGCGCTTGCTTTTGCGTAATGTTAGCGAATGCGCCGACGATTGCCGATGAGAAGGCCGCGATGAAAGATACGGTGAAGCTCGATACGATGATTGTCGAAGGCTCTTCAAGCGCCCGTCCGCTGGATGAAGAGCCTGGCACCGCTTCGGTAATCGATGCCGAGACGATAGAACGGCGAATGGTTCGCAGCATCAAAGATTTGATCCGTTACGAGCCGGGCGTCAACGTCGGCAACGATCCGCAACGTTTCGGCGCGACCGGCTTTACGATTCGCGGTCTCGGCGGCAACCGCGTGTTGATGCAAGTCGACGGCGTTCGCTTGCCGGACGCTTTTTCGATCGGCTCGTTCGCCTCGGCGACGCGAAACATGGTCGACATGGATGCGCTGAAATCGGTCGAAATCATCCGCGGCGCAGGGTCTGCCCAATACGGCGGAGATGCGCTGGGCGGCACGGTCGGCTTTGTCACTAAAGACCCGCGTGATTATCTCGACACATTCGGCAACGATTATTATGCCGACGCCAAACTCGGGTACAACACGACCGATCAAAGTTTTCTGAAAACTGCTACATTGGCAGGCGCATCATTTGGTTTTGAAAGCTTGCTGCTGTTAACGCACTCAGAAAGCGCAGAAACCGACACGAAAGGCGACAACAAGGAGCTGAATCCGAGACGGACCGCGCCAAGCCCTCAGGACAACGAAGTCTACAACGGACTCGGCAAGCTGCTCTACCGTTTCGACGATGACAACGTGCTACGCTTAACCGGCGAGTGGATGCACAGCGAGTCCGAGCTCGACGCTTATCATGCCAGAGATCCATTGGGCATCGGCTTTCCTCCGAACACAAAAATATTCAGCCTGATCACCGATGACAGACAAACGCGTTGGCGGATTTCGTTGGATCATACGCTTAAACATATCGACTTTGCGTTATTCGATAGCGCATTCTGGCGCGTATACCGGCAAAAGACTGCGGCGACACAAGAAACTTGGCAAGATCGCGACAATCCGCTGAATAAACGCCATCTGATCCACCGTATTTTCAGCTTCGATAACGACGATTTCGGTGGGGAAATTCGCTTCGACAAGCTTTTCTCGACCGGTATTTTCGATCATGCGTTGCAATACGGCGGTCAAATCAGCATGAACACGATTACGCAGAAGCGGGACGGCACAATAACCTATACCAGCGGTAATCCGCCATTCATTCAACCGGGAACCGTTTCGAAAACCGTCCCGCCCGACACGTTTCCTGTCCGCGATTTTCCTGAAAGCTTAGTGACGAAGGCGGGTGCTTATCTTCAAGACAACATCACGTTTTTTGATCGGCGCGTAGAGCTGATTCCCGGTGTACGTATCGAGTTCTACTCTTTAAAGCCGCAAAAAGACCGACTATACGATGCGACGTCGGAGGTGCAGCCGACTGAACTCGACGAGTACAAGATTCTGCCTAAGTTGGGCGCGTTAATCCATCTCACCGATGAATTAACAATTCACGGGCAATATGCGGAAGGGTTCCGCGGCCCGAATTTTGGCGAAAGCAACTCCGGTTTCGTCAACGATCAATTCGGTTATCAAACGATCCCGAACTTCAATCCGGCACCCGAAACCAGCACCGGTTTTGAGGTCGGTTTGCGCGGCAAAGGTGCGGCCGGAACGTTCGATCTGACTTTTTTTCGCAACGATTACCAGAATTTTTTGTTTTTGGATACGGTTTGCGTACCTTCGGCGGCGACCGGATTCTGTTTGGCCTACGGCGATACGCCAAGATTGACATTTCAGCAAATCAATAACCCGGACGATATCCGGATTCAGGGCGTCGAATTCAAAAGCCAACTTTACTTAGATTGGTTCCACGAAACTTTGGAAGGAGCGAGTCTAATAGTCAGCGGATCGTATGCTGAGGGCGTCAATCTCGAAACCGGTTCCGTAAACGACGTGTCCTTACGCGGCATCAGCCCGGCCAAAGGCGTGATCGGTCTGCGCTACGAAGAACCTTCGGGAATCTGGGGTTCTGAATTGATATTAACATTGGTCGACGCCAAGCGTCCGAAGACAGCGCCGGACGATGCGCAATTCCTGCCCCGAGGATACGGCGTCGTCGACTTTAACGGCTACTATCGTTTCAACGACCATGTTTCGGTTAACGTCGGCGCGTTCAATCTATTCGACAAAACCTATATCGACTGGGAAGACATCAATACGCGGGCCGGCGACCCGCATGCAACCTTCGGAGCCTACGCGAACGCCGATTTCTGGAAGCGTTATTCGCGACCGGGGCGCAACGTCGGCGCGACGTTAAAAATAGCATTTTGAGATACAACGATGCACTCAAGCTACCAAGATATTAAACAAAAACTGTCGTCGTTATTCGACGAATTATTCACACATGAAGGCTATGCCGACATGCACATCGAAATGCGAATTCTCAAACGGGGACAAAAAGAGGTGATTCTGCATTGCGGCAAACAATACCGTTATGTTGCCGATTTTCGGCCCGGTGATGACTCGCTAAATGCCTACAAGGAAACCGGCGGTCATGCACTCGAATTCGTCCGGTGCGAATCGAGGCGCTAATAAAGTCTTTTCAATGGCGTCTTGCCGCCGCGCCCTCCATGTCTTCGATAGAGTTGCGGATTGACTGTTCGGGATCGAATCAAAGCGGCTTTAAAAATTTATACCGACTCGCCCTGCGTCTTTGAGGTTAAGAGAAGGGTTTTTAGGATTTGGTCATAAATAACTTCCCTATTTTTGGAGGGTTCGGTAACTCGATTGGCAGGTGTCGGCGGCAGGGAAAGCCGCCGTCAAGCCTACAAGGACGTATTCACGGCGTACTGCCAGGCGAGTTACCGAACCCTCGACAAAGCTCATAACTCCAGGAAGTTATTTTTCGCGAAATCCTTAACTTTCATTTACGAGGATAAAGCATGAAAACTTTATTGAGATTAACTTTAAGCGCAACATTTTTAAGCGTATCCGGCCTGGCTGCGGCCGATATACAAAACGGCCCGAATCCTTACAATCCGGGATACGGTTTCGATGCCCCGCACGCGGCATCTTGGGGCGGATGGACGCGCGGCGATGCCGGTACGCTATACGCCGAATGGGATACCTTCATCGATGCTTCCTATGGCACTGCAACCGACCGCACCGCAGCTCCGGATGTCGGCGAAGCCATTGCCTCCGATGCGTATGCCGCCTGGAGCGCAGGGACGTTTGTTGCTGGCTCGGGAAACCTTTACAGTTTTTCGGTTCCTCAACACTATAACTTCTCAGTTACCGGTAACGTCGGTATGGGACAAGTTCGGGCTGTTCTGCAATTCGAAACTTCGGGCATACAGATGAATTATGACTCGATTAAATTAAACAATTTGGCGCCTACCTTTACCGAGAAAACGTTTTATGACGATGCCTTCCCAAGCTCTATGGGCCCAACCGATTTAGTACACTACCTGGCTATCTGGGACTTACCTGCAGAGCCTCTCACATATAATTTTTCATTCAATAGTCCGCCACATCAAAGCCTAACTCAGGTTGCGATCGATATTGCCGCGGCTTCTCTTTTTGATCATGATCTTGAGCCTGGGCCGACACCGGACCCCGATACAACGCCGGATTCGCCTGCATGGACCCGACTAGACCTTGCTGTCGTGGATATGCTAGACGATGTACCAAGTCTATTGGCCCAGATCGGCGAAAAAGCCTACTTGCTACCTGAAAACGCAAACAGAAGTTTTGCAGTGACCGATACTGGGATTTTATCCAGTCTAAAAGATGACGTAAGTACGATTACAGACGGTAAGCTTTATATCTTGGGTATGGAAACGACTAAAGTTTACGAGTTAAATGAAGATCATCTTGTGGAACGGTCTGAACTTGAAGCCATGCCGACATCCCGGTTCGAGGCAACTGCGCTAACTACGGATCGAGGGGAAATATTTGTCTTCGGCGGCAAACAAACCCGGTCGAATGGCGCAAGCAGAATGATCAATCGTCTCGAAAGCTTTAATCCCGAAACCAATGAATGGAAAAGGCATCGCAACATACCCGGTATTAATCGGCGCGAAGGCGCCGCCTTGGCCGCTGTCTCTATCGACGGCAAAACCCACGCCTATCTTCTAGGCGGCGGCGTGCTGCAAAAAAATAGACTATTCGGTGCGATTGCGGCCTACGATTTTGAGCTCAATCGCTGGCAGACGAGAGCCATGACTCCGATGCCGACGCCGAGGGTATTTCAAAGCGGTATACAGGCCCCGGTGTTGGATGGAAAAATCTATCTAATCGGCGGACGTTCCGTTAATAGCGCCGGCGGCTTGTCCAAGTCGGATAAAGTCGAAATCTATGACCCGGTGTCCAATACTTGGCAAATCGGCCCGAACTTGCCTAAAGAGATAGCCGAGCCGTTATCGTTTACGGTCGATGGAAAAATTTACGTCATCGATGCAGGTCAACAACCCGCGCAATCGGCAATAACCGCATGGGAGCTGGATAGCGCCTGGAAACCCTCGCTGGAAGAAGATCAAACCTGCGATTTAGATGGCGATGGACGATTCACTAATCGCGATGTCAATTTGTTTGCCCGCGCTTGCAGAGCCGGAACGGCTTACTGGAATTGCGATTTAACCGAAGACGGTGCGTCTATCGCTAGAAATGTTAGGGAATATCGGCGCCAATGGAGTGATTATTGGAACCAAGCATGCCCCTAAGTAATAAAGCGAGGGGGTTATTCATGACTCAGTTAATAAAATAAAGCTGTATCGCCGTATTGGCCGGCTATGCCGGTCTAGCTGCGGCCGATCTTTTCCAGAAGCCTCTAATCCTATGTGCCCGCCTACGGTTTCGTTAATTCCCATGAAGCCATTTTGGGTAGTTGGACTCGAGGCGACGACGGGAGCTTATACGCCAAATGGTGCGCGTTCAACGATGTTTCCCTTAGTATCGAAACGGATAAGGCCGCTGTACTTGATGTCGACAATATCGAGGTTCCCGTTCCTGCCTTCGCCTGGCTGTTGAATTCGAGCGTGCTGGGCTTGATCGGTTGGCGGCGCAGTCAAAATGCGCCTGCGATTTTAGGCTAAACCCCATCAACCCCGGGCCGTGTAATTCCGTCCGGCTCGGACCATATTTTAATCTAAAAGCGCTAAAGCGCCCGGAGGATAAAATGTATCGAATACAGACGCAACCGGTTAGACCCGACCCTCCCGAAATCGAGAAGGAAATTCGGTTGTACATGCGGCTATATCTTACGCAACGGGTATGGTTTATATCGCAAGCGGTAGTCGAACTGATCGACGCACTGATCGGTCATCCCGATTTCGACGGAACGCCTGAACAGCGCTGCGGTTTCATACGCCTGGCAGGAATTTGGCGCTGCATTGCATGGATAGACCGCTGTACGCAGACTCAGTCGACCGGTTACGAAAATTCGCAAGAGGAATAATCATGTGCCAAGCAAAAGATAGTCGAACAAACTCGGTTTCTCCCGAGGCGTTAAAACGCCGCTGGGACGAATTACGCGAGAACAAGCCGCAATTGCGAATTAGGGAGGCCGCTTCCGTTTTGGCAGTCAGCGAGGCTGAGTTGTTGGCAACCGGTTGCGGGGAAAACGTGACTCGTCTTGAGGCCGATTGGCCAGGGCTGCTGGGTGGAATCGAATCATTAGGCCTGGTGATGGCATTGACACGCAACGATGATGCGGTGCACGAAAAAACCGGTTATTACCAAAGTATCCGGTTGACCGATGCCGGCGGACGAATTCAGGGCGATAACATCGACCTGTATCCGGATTTTCGACATTGGCATTCGGCTTTCGTCGTGACCGAACAAACTCGGCAGGGAGCTCGCGACAGTTTGCAATTTTTCGACCGCGACGGAGCTGCCGTGCATAAGATTTATATGACGGAAAACAGCGATATAACGTCGTACCGGGCCTTAGTCGAACGCTACCGGTCCGAAAATCAGTCGCCGCGACAGCTCGTCGAGTTTCCGGTACGAAATACTGCTTCTCTCGGAGATTCTTGCCGGGGTCTGGCTTGGCACGAGCGCCTGATCGCCTGCGGCGCCGTGCCTTATCGAAGTCCCGAGCCGATTCAAACCGAACGACTGGCGCACCGGTCGTTTCGGCGTTTTATGGAAAATGCCTCGGAAATCGGCGCCGGCTTGACTGTCTTGGTCGGCAATGCCGGCGCGCTGCAGATCCATACGGGCCCGATAGAGAAAATGATGATCACCGGTCCCTGGTTCAACGTGCTCGACGACGGTTTCAACCTGCATTTAAAGGAAGACGCATTGGCCGAACTGCTTCTCTCCGAACGTCCGACCGGGAATACTGTAGCCAAGACCCTGGAGCTTTACGATGTCGCCGGGCGGACTATCGCTATGATTCTCTTCGAACATGCGGATTTGGGCGAATGCCTTACTCCCTTTTGATTGAAAGACCGTCTAAGAATAAAAGGTATGGGATATGTCTATCGAGGACCGCCGTAAACCCATCCATGGGAGCTTGACGGCAGCTAAGCGCCAAGGATGGCGTGAATGCAGATTTTGCAGGAGCAAAAATCTGTCCCTGCTGCCGACATCCTCGCTAGCCACAGCCCATACCTTCTAAAGTTATCTAATTTTTGACTATAAAGGGAGTAGGACGGATGTTTGGAATGGTTATCATCCCAAATTCCGCTATGCCGACCCCAGTAAATGCAACAACATAACGGGCAATTCTTTTTTGAAATAACTAACGAGACAACGACATGAACGATACCACAGTAGATTTTGAGCAAGTCCGGAAGGACTGCCGGCGCCTTACCGATTCTTTCGATTCGGTGTTGATGGCGACCGTAGGTTTAGACGGTAAGCCGGAAGCCAGTTACGCAGCCTATGTGAAATACGAAGGAGATTATTACATCTATATCAGCGAATTGTCGGCTCATACCCGCAATCTATTGGAGAACGACAAGGTCAGCCTGTTGTTCATCGAAGATGAAGATAAAGCATCGCATTTATTCGCGCGGCAGCGGGCTACTTTTCAAGGGCAGGCTGAAGAAATCGCGAGAGATAGCGAACAATTTCATTTTGTCATGGATGCGTTTCAACAGAAATTCGGGCAATTCATTGAGATGTTGAAGAAATTGCAGGACTTTCATTTGTTTCGTATTCATCCGACGAAAGGCTCGTTTGTACAAGGCTTTGCCCGCGCTTTCACGATCGAAGGCGAAGCCTTGGACGAATTCCGTCACGTAAACGATACCGGGCATCGTGGCGGCGCGCGCAGCAAGCCGGAATCGATGTCGGCGCATTGATTGCACGAACGGAAAAGCAGCATGGATAAAAACAAACTATTCAAGTTCGTCCGTACCGTCATCTGTTGCGCCGTGTTCGTAACTGCAGACGCTTCGGCAAGCGAGCCTCGTATCGTTGCGGTCGGTGGCGCGTTAACAGAAATCGTTTACGCACTGGGTGAGGAACGCTTGTTGGCCGGCGTCGACACGACCAGTCAATGGCCTGAAGCGGCGAAAGCATTACCGCAAGTAGGCTATATGCGCAATCTTTCGGCAGAAGGCATTTTGTCGCTGATGCCGAGTCTATTGTTGACGACGCAAAGTTCGGGGCCGCAAACGGTTATCGAGCAGATCCGGCAAGCCGGTGTGGAGGTCAAAACCGTTAACGAAGACCATTCGGCGGATGGCGTGATGTCCAAAATTCGAGCCGTCGCCGAATGGTTGAATGCGCCCGAACAAGGCGAGCGCTTGGCGAAACAGGTACAAGAAGACTTCGATCGACTCGAACGGTTCACGTCCGGGAATGCGCAACGTCCGAAAGTATTGTTTGTGTTGACCATATCGCGCGGCGCACCGATCGTCTCGGGCGAGGGAACGCCTGCCGATGCGATGATTCGTATCGCCGGCGGCGACAATGCTTTGAAAGGTTTCGAAGGCTTCAAGCCGGCAAGTAGCGAAGCGTTGATCGAGGCAGCGCCGGATGTGATCGTGTTGACCGACATGGCCGCAAATGCGATCGGCGGCATCGAGCGCTTGTTCGACATGCCCGGTTTCGGTGCGACGCCGGCCGGCAAACTACGCAAAGCGATAACGATGGATGCCTTGTATTTATTGGGATTCGGCCCGAGATCCGGTCAAGCCGCGCTGGACTTGGCAACGCGCTTGCGCACCGTCGATACGGTGGCGTCCGAATGATGAAAGCGACGTTTGCAATGCCTGGCGAAACGAAACGTTACGCAGTTCTGGCCGGTTTGACGCTGGTGCTGTTTGTAATGGTCATTGTATCGCTCGGGATCGGCGCCTATTCGATTTCACCGGGGCAAGTACTCGCCATTCTGAGCGAGGTTTTCGGTCTGCAACTGCCCTGGTCGTTCGATGACGGCCATCGCGCCGTATTGGAATCGATACGCGGTCCGCGTATCGCGCTCGGCGTTTTGATCGGCGCGACGCTGGCCGTCTCGGGAGCGGCAATGCAGGGCTTGTTCCGTAACCCGCTTGCCGACCCGGCATTGATCGGCGTATCGAGCGGCGCGGCATTGGCCGCGGTCGCTGCGATCGTGCTCGAAACCAGCCTGCTGCGGAACGTGGCGCAAATACTCGGTCATTATTATCTGCCTGCAGCGGCTTTTTCGGGCGGATTCGCGGTGACTTGGCTGGTTTACCGTTTCGCCGGTTCCGGCGGTCGTCTCGATATCGCTTCGCTGCTGCTGGCCGGAATCGCCGTCAATGCATTGGCAGGTTCCTTAACGGGCTTGTTGACATCGATCGCCGACGATCAGCAATTACGCACCTTAACATTTTGGAGCATGGGCAGTCTCGGCGGCGCTAACTGGAGTCAAGTCGTCGCCGGCTTGCCGTTTTTTCTGCTGAACTTGTTGTTGCTCCCGTATTTTTCAAGCGCTTTGAATGCGCTATTACTCGGCGAATCGGAAGCCGGCCATCTCGGATTTTCGGTCGAAACCGTCAAAACCGCGGTGATCGTTCTGGTTGCACTCGGTGTGGGCTGTTGCGTCGCATTGGGCGGCATCATCGGTTTCATAGGGCTAGTCGTACCGCATTTGCTGAGGCTTAGGCTCGGTCCGGACCATCGCATCATATTGCCGGGCTCTGCTCTGCTAGGCGCAAGTCTGTTGTTGGCATCGGACGGTTTGGCGCGCAGCTTGGCCGTGCCTGCCGAAATACCGATCGGTATCGTCACCGGTGTTTTGGGTAGTCCGTTCTTTTTGTGGCTACTGTATCGGCAACGGATGCTAGGAGGCTGAATGCTGGAGGCGCGTAAAATAGTTGTCGGCATCGGCGGCAAGCGATTGTTGGACGATATCACGCTTTGCGTTAAGCCAGGCGAAGTACTCGCGGTCGTTGGGCCGAACGGCGCAGGCAAGTCGACATTGCTGAAAACAATGTGCGGCGATTTGAAACCCCGGCACGGCTTTATTACCATGAACGGCAGAGAGCTCGACGACTGGCCGATAGTCGAATTGGCCCGCGTGCGCGGCGTGCTGCCGCAAAACTCGACGCTATCGTTTCCGTTCACGGTACTCGAGGTCGTGGCGATGGGGCGCTGCCCGCATCGGCGTAACGGCGATGCTGCGCACGACGATGCTATCGTTCGGCAAGCAATGGCATTGACCGATACCGAAGGGTTCGTCGATAGGATTTATACTACGTTATCGGGCGGCGAGCGTCAGCGCGTACAATTGGCGAGAGTTTTGACGCAGATATGGGAACCGGTCGGCGATCTGCCTCGGTATTTATTGCTTGACGAGCCGACATCGGCGCTCGATCTTGCGCATCAACATAGCGTGTTGGCTATCGCGAGACGATTCGCCGACCGTTTTCAGGCGGGCGTTCTGGCGATTCTGCACGATTTGAATCTGGCCGCACTCTATGCCGACCGTATTGCGGTTTTGCATGCGGGCCGCTTGATGGCGTTCGACTGTCCGGAGCGGGTTTTAAATGCCGATTTGATCATGGAAATTTTCGGCTATCCGGTAACGATAGCCGTTCACCCTACTAAAACGGATTGTCCGCTGGTGATTCCGCATTTGTTGCAAAATGCCGAATGAATACCAGCAATTCCCAGTTTGAGCGTTTTCGCTGGGCTTAGGGTGTGGGGCATACCTGTCGAGGAACGCCGTGAACCCGTCCATGGGGGCTTGACGGCAGTTCAAACGCCAGGGATGGCGTGAATGCAGATTTTGCAGGAGCAAAAATCTGCCCTGCTGCCGACATCCTCGCCAAGCATGCCCCACACCCTATTTGATCCCCAAATTGGGAATTGCTGGAATGAATACAGACACCTGCCTAACGGGTCGAATTGCGGATACAGAACGACTCATTACAAGCGAGTCATCTTATCCCGATTCCTTTTCCGGTAAATAAAAACCCCCGTGACTACAATGCCAGCGGTTAAAATCAGCATCAAAATGGGATGTTGATAAAACAAGTCAAAAAAAGCGCCTACGCCTTGCGATGAGCCGCGATAGTAAGGTCCCATAAGTTCCTCCTCGGTTGAATATGCATTTTAAGAGCATACCTTCGGAATGTGCTTTGTCTAATCCTTATTATAACGCACGTTACCGAACCCGAAGACAGTTCCCCGCCACCCAGGTGTGCGATGCTCGCCCTAGACCTGGCGTTTTCTAGCCTATGGTCACCAACAGTTTCTAGGATATTTTAAGATTGAAAAGCGTGAACACAAAAACTAGTTAAAAATTGCTTTTATCGATAGCCAACCCAACAACCCATGCTTAAGCCGAATGACCAGCCCAGCTAGGCTTTCGGTAAAGTCACGCCGGTTTGGCCTTGATATTTACCGCCTCGGTCCGCATAAGATGTATCGCATACCTCGTCGCCACCTAAAAATAGCATTTGCGCAACACCTTCATTCGCGTAGATTTTGGCCGGCAACGGTGTGGTATTTGAAAACTCTAATGTTACATGACCTTCCCATTCCGGCTCGAGCGGCGTGACGTTGACAATAATGCCGCAGCGCGCATAAGTCGATTTGCCAAGACAGATCGTCAGCACATCGCGCGGAATGCGGAAGAATTCGACAGTGCGCGCCAACGCGAACGAATTCGGTGGAATGATGCAGACATCGGATTTAACGTCAACGAAACTCGCTTCACTAAAATCCTTTGGATCGACAATTGCCGAATTGATATTCGTGAAAATTTTAAATTCGTCCGAGCAACGTACGTCGTATCCGTAACTCGAAGTACCATACGAAATCACTCTGCCTTTTTCCGTCTCCCTAACCTGCGTTGCGGCAAACGGCTCGATCATCCCGTGTTGTTCCGCCATCCGGCGTATCCACTTATCCGATTTGATGCTCATTGAATTCTTGACCTAATTGATTGAAATCCGGCTTTTTTACCATATAAGCAAGCCATTATAAAACAATAAGGATTTAAGGAGAGTGCATTTATAGGTAATTGTTGAGACCCCTATCTTTTCCATGCTCCAGCGCTTGCCGTTATACACATCTCTTTGAAATACGCTGTTGGCCGTTTAGCGCGATGACAACATCCCGCAATCACGGGAATTCTGTAGGATACGCTGTGCGTACCATGGCGACCCCGCCAATATTAATCCAAGCCCTTGTGGTTTGACCTCGCTAGGGTTTCGGACCTTAGGTACGCGCAGCGTACCCTACAATTTATGCATAACGATGAACGTAGAGCGTTTAACCTGAATTCGGCAGTTTAACCATGAAGCACATGAAGTTCATGAAGGATTCCAAGAACTTACCAAATCCTTCTCGCTAACCTTTTTGGTGAGCGAAAGTTCTATACAAACGCGTAATAAGCTATTGAATTAACTTCCTATTCTTCATGATCTTCATGGTGAAATGCTTTTTCTACTCCCTTCTTATTGAAGAATCGTTCAACTTTGTTGGGTATGGGGTATGTCTATCGAGGAGCGCCGTGAACCCGTCCATGGGGGCTTGACGGCGGCTCCCTGCCGCCGACATCCTCGCTAGGCATACCCCACACCTTCTCGTTCTTATACGCTTTTTCGGTCAAAAGGGAGTAGGTTAACCTGTTTCAACGTAAATGTTCAGACCCTCACCCAAACTTGTAAAGACCACAGCGACAAAACAATGAGTTACGCATGTAAAGTACCAAAATAGGACGGGGTCTGAATACTTACGTTTCAACAGCTCGTTTGCAAAGTCCGGCTGCACGAATTTAGGTATTTTGAATCACGATATTCGGAAATTTAGTGCTGAAGTCTTTTGCTTTCAAGGCCAGTTTTGCGGCCATTTTTCGCGCAATTTCACGGTAAATCTCAGCTGAACGACCGCCGGGATCAGAGATAACGGTTGGACGACCCGAGTCGGCGTTTAGCCTGATGTCTTTATCTAACGGTAACGCACCCAATAACGGCACTTGGTTTTTTTCAGCCATCGCCGCGCCGCCGCCGCTACCGAAAATCGCTTCTTCATGACCGCACTGGCTACAAATATGCACGCTCATATTTTCGACGATACCCAACACCGGTACGTTGACCTTATCGAACATCGCTAAACCGCGTTGTGCATCGAGAAGCGCGATATCTTGCGGCGTCGTGACGATAACCGCACCGCTAACCGGTATTTGTTGCGACAGCGTTAATTGAATGTCCCCTGTGCCGGGCGGTAGATCCACTATCAGATAATCGAGATCGGTCCAACGCGTTTCCTTGAGCAATTGCTGTAACGCACCGGTTACCATAGGGCCGCGCCAAATCATCGGCTGGCTTGTGTCGACCAGATAGCCGATCGAATTGGTTTGTAAACCGAACGACATCTTCGGCAGCATGGTTTTGCCGTCTTCGCTTTCCGGAAAACCGGATTGACCTAGCATCGTCGGAATGCTCGGTCCATAGATGTCGGCATCCAGAATACCGACCTTAGCGCCTTCCGCCGCCAAGGCCAGGGCTAAATTTACCGCAGTTGTCGATTTACCAACGCCCCCTTTGCCGGAAGCGACTGCGATGATGTTTTTGATGCCCGGCAACGGTTTCAATCCTTGCTGAACCGCATGCGATAAAATATTGACCGTGACATCGATCGTCACGGTACCGATGCCTTCCAACGACTTAATGTGTTCTGCTACCGCCGATTTAAGCTCATCCAGATGTTTTTTGGCCGGGTAGCCTAATTCCAGTTTAATCGAGACATCAGCACCGTCAACGTTGATGGATTTAAGCGATTTAGCCGAAATCAAATCGGTTTCAACATTGGGATCGATAAACGTCTTCAATCGATTTTCGATGTCTGCTTGGGTAATTTGTGCCATGAGTGCTCCGGGTAAGGAAGTATTGAATTAATAACCAACTAAAATACTAAGGATTGGTATTGTACAATCTGAAACCATTATTGACCACTGAACAAGCTATTTCAAAACTTAGCGGTCGTTATCCCATGCTTGCGGAAATTGCTTTAGCGAACTATTTTTTTAATATCTTGATGTCATATCGCTCATTTTCAGGTTGTTGAAATGGTCAAACGAATTTCTATTGTAGTTTTAGCGGTGTTGACGATGACGGCTTATTCTGATGAGAATTTGAAACAAAAGGCCCATACTGCTTTACGTGACTTTTTTCAATTAAACGGGAAGTCACTGAGTTTTGATGGGACTTATGTCGATACGCCGGCCGAATTTGGTCGAACATGTCGCATAAACATTGATTTCACAATTCCGGGCCGGGAATATTTAACGATCAGCGGAGAATATACCGCAGTTGGCACATTGGGCGACGGCATTTATTTCGATGCCGCTCCCGATACTTTTACCAGGGTCGAAATACAAAACGGCAGCCTAATCGTGGAACAACAATTTCGCGATAGCTTCGTCACCGGTTCCGAATCCGTGTTGAAAGCAACTAAGCATTCCGGTCGACTAAAAATCCGATTAAAGCAAATGAATCGGTTTTTATTTTTTACCGATACCGTGGAAAAACGCTGTATCGCAACACTTTAACGGAGAGCTTCCATGGCCGTAGACCCGAAAAAACCGCGGACCGTTTTGATCATTCATGGCGTTCAGACCGGCGACGATAGCGATTTGAATCAAGATCGACTCATCGAACAGTTACTAAAGAGTCGTCTGGGCAATATGCCGCTTCAATTCAAGACCGATCTTTATCGTTATGAAAATTTAAACAATCAAGCGCAAAGCAAATATCGGAAATTAATCAAACTCATTGCCGCCAATCCGATAGGCGAAGTTTTGGCCGGCAATGCCCTCGATCTCATCGGCGATGTCGTCACCGCGCGCCTCGACACCAGCACCGCAGCACAAATTAGGCAAGGCTTCAAGAATAAGATTCTCGAGATTTTTACCGGAGGCAGTCCTTGTTATGTAGTCGCTCACAGTTTAGGTTCGATCTATGCCTTTGATGTGATCAACGAGTTGATCAAGGATAACCATTACTTTGACAGAAATTCGCGCCGAACCTGGCCGGTACAGGGATTAATCACGCTCGGTTCGCCGATAGGGTTGTCGATGTTCAAGAAAAGGCGTCAGAAAGTCCAATCTCTTGGCGAGGGAACCAAGATGTTCCGCTGGCTCAATTATTGGGACCGGACCGATCCGGTCGTATCCGGAAAATTGTTCGGCCAAACGCTAAACGGATTCGAGATCGCCGAAAAATACCGCACCGAATCGCCGGACTTAGGCTGGGTCATCCGCGATCGGCCGGTCGATACCGGTAAAGCTTGGCTCATGGCGCATGTCGCGTATTGGGAAAACCCGATGGTCGGCGACGGCTTGTTCGATTTAGTCACTAACTAAGGATTTCGTGATAAACAAAGTCCTGGAGCTATACGCTTTGTTGAGGGTACGGTAACTCGCTTGGCAGGACGCCGTGAACCCAGCACCTAAATTATCCAAGATGATCAACCATAGCCAACGGGTTATGGAATTTAGTTGCTGGGTGAATACGTCCTTGTAGGCTTGACGGCGGCTTTCCCTGCCGCCGACACCTGCCAATCGAGCAACCGAACCCTCCGTAAAATAAGGAAGTTATTTACGACCAAATCCTAAGCGGAACAGAAAACATGAAAAAATTATCGATTTCGATTTGCCTATTAATCCTCCTCAACGGTTGTACGCTTTCGATGTATACAGCTGAACTGGATGCGTTGAATTCCGACGGCGCGCCGCGCAAAGCCCAGCTGTATTGGTCGAAAACCGACCGGTTGATCGGCGCCGCGAAAGCCGGTCCGGTCATCTTGATGACCGAATGCAGCACACGCCGACTGAGCTTCGATGAAACCGAGGCGGGAATTATTTACCGAGGCGAGCCCGGCCGAGACCGGGTTGCCGGCCAAAACGAAACAATCGCGGACGGGACGGTCTGCGCGAAACTCGAAACGCAGTCGAAACTCGCCGAATTGCAAGCCGGCGAGTTAATGCTGTCGATGCTTTGCGAAGCCGTGTATGACGAATTCAGTATACAAGAGGGTTTATATACGCCAGCTTATCTTCAAGCCCGCGAAGCGCCTTACCTTTTCGACGTTCAAGAAAATACGAGTTGGAGCTTGTTCGGGGAAACGCCGACAGCGCCGGAGCCGCCGGAGTGTATGTGAGCAATGCGCGTTCGGGGCGGTTTGAATAACCCGCCCCGCATGGGTTGCACGTAGCCCGTATGCAGCGAAAGCGGAATACGGGAGTGTCGTGGCTCCGAGTGTCCCGGATTGCGCTACGCTCCATCCGGGCTACGCTGTTTAGACTCGCAGAAATAGGGCGGTAGCGATTTAGCCGCGGGAATCTGCGCCTAGGCAGGACGGGGTTTGCAACCCCGTTCTAAATATTTCGACCGAGGCCAAAGCAAATCATAACGTTCGGGGCGGGTTGTATAAACTAGCCCCATGAATTAAAGACTGTGAAAGTATTCAATCTTACGAAATATACCCATCGCACTTCAAATTTCGGCATTGATGCGTGGAGGTGCCGGGGTGTTCGGCAAAGGCTTTGACAGCAGGGATGCTGTCACAGAGCCTACATGGACGTATTCACCCAGCACCTAAATTCCATAGCTCATTGGCTAGGATTAATTGTCCAGGATAATTTAGGTGCTGGGTTCACGGCGTCCTTTGACGGACACTCCGGCGCCGAAATTTGACCAGCAAAGGGTATAACCATGAAACGCATGAAGTGACATGAACAATTAGTCTATTGCATTCATAGTCTTTTTCTTCATGTCCTTCATGATGAATAAATTTTTTATGATATATTCGCCAAAACTTTCGCTTCCTCATTAGCTAGTCAATTCGTCGGCCATTGCGGCAATGTCGTCAAGCGAAGCGCTGAATTCGGCGAGTTTTTGATGAACCGCATCCGAATTCAAATTCAATACGGCGAACTCCTCTTCGCCGTAATTTTGATTTTGTCCGTCGCCGATACCTAAGGTTCCTAATAAACAATCGCTTAAATACACCAATAAATTCAGCCGGTAATTGTCGCCGCGGTAATGCGGGTTATGGTGATGATAAACGACATCGACAATCGGTTTCGGCATCGACCAACTGCGCATGAGCCAAGTGCCTAGCAAAGTATGGTCGACGCCGAAGGCAAACCGCTCGATGTTGAAAACGCTTAGTGTGGCATTCGCATCAATGATTCTCGATAAATAAGCAAACTCTTCCGGAAACTCGTGTCCAAGCAATGGGAAGCCGATGTTGTGCAGCAACGAGGCTAAAAATAACGTTTGACGGTCCGGTCTTTCTTCGGCCGGCATCATTTCGCCGATCGCCAATGCCAGGCGAGAACCGGCAATGGCTTGAATCCACAACATTCGAGTGCCGATATTACCGATTTTCGGTGCTTTGAGCGGCGATAACGCGCTAAGGCCCAATGCCAAATTCATCACAAAATCATAGCCTAATACTCGGACTATCGACTCTTGTATCGATACTATCTTACCACGGTAGCCGTAAAGGGCCGAACTGGCCCAGCGAATCACCTGTGAACTCAGAATCGGGTCCATTTCGATGATCGCCGCCAATTTTTTCGCATCCGCTAACGGATCCGACGCCAATTCAATAATTTGCCGAGCAATGCCCGGTAAGGGTGGAAGAGCCTTGATGAGATTGATTTCTTCACGCAAGTCGACCGGATGCGAAAAATTATCCAAGCCTGGATCGATAGTGTTGATAGTCCAACTACGCAGTGATGATTCCATTGTCAACTCTATTAATTGATATTGAGGCGATTTAATTTGCGGTATAAAGTTCTTTCGCTGATATTCATTTCGGAAGCAATCAGCTTACGGTTGCCTTGATATTTTTTGATCAGGGACCTAATGAACTCGGCTTCGATAGTATCCAAAGGGTTTATGTTTGATGCCCCGGTATCCTCAATTACCGTTCCTTGTCCGCGTCTTTCTATCATACCGGGTTTTAATGTAGCGCCTTGACGCCGCATGATGGAAATGTCCAGTTCATCGATAGTGTGGCTTTTGCAAAGGCATGTAGCAAGCTGCAGACAATTTTTCAGTTCGCGTATATTGCCGGGCCATTTGTGCTGCATTAATTTTTGCATCGCGGCTTTGGTCATACTATATACACAGTGGTCGCGTTGCCCGAACGACTTAAGAAAATGCCCTACCAGTGCCGGCATATCTTCTATCCGGTCTCTTAAAGCCGGTATTTCCAACGGAAAAACCGACAATCGGTAGAATAAATCTTCCCGGAACAGTCCGTTCCTCACCATTTCGCCAAGGTTTCTGTGCGTGGCAGTCACGACTCGAACCGTCGATGTCAACGATGCGGTACCGCCTACCCGCCTAAATTGGCCGCTTTCCAATGCTCTTAATAACTTAGGTTGCAAAGAGACCGGCAATTCGCCGACCTCATCAAGAAACAAAGTGCCTCCGTCCGCTAGTTCGAATAATCCTTTTTTAGCGGATGCCGCGCCGGTAAAGGAGCCCTTTTCATGGCCGAACAGCTCGCTTTCGAACAAGTCTTCTCCGAGTACTGTGCAATCGACGATGACAAATTCTCCCTCGGCATTTTGCGATTGCCGATGAATAAATTCGGCGGCCAGCTCTTTGCCGGTTCCGGTTTCGCCGTTTAACATGACCGGTACATTCGATTGAGCGGCCTTTTGCAATTTAGTTTTCAGATTTATGAAGGCAGAAGACGTGCCAACCATCTTTGGGATTTTATCCTGAGGTTCCGACGCACCGGCGGTAAGTACCGACTCACCTAGATAAAGCGTGCCGTCGGCATCGAGCAAAGGATAGCCCCGAACTTTCAATGAATACTCGCGTTCGTCCACGGTTTCGTTGAATAAACCCGCATAAGGCTCAAGCGTTTGAAAAAAACGTCGATGCCGGCAATCGCCAGGATTATTGCAGCACGAATTACCCAAAATACTTTCTCTGGACAGCCCGAAATGATTTTCCCAGGCGCGATTAACGGCAACGATTTGTTGAGCTGCATTAACAATAATAAAAGGCAGGTCGTGGGTTTCGAGTAGCGAATTCAGCGTGAACGAGTTTGTTTGCATAGTTCCAATCGGCAAGTTATATCCGAAAACCAAATTTCAGCGCCACTTGTCAGTCTTTCGGTTGAGTGACGTGTCAGCCCTGGCAGTCAGCATGACATTTTTGTCAGGTCCGGAATGCATTCTAACTGATTCGTTCATTATTAAAAGGATTTCGGATTTAATCAAAAAAAGAACCGTTGGTTACCATATGAGATGGCCCGGCACTTAGAAGGCATTGGCTTGGTGTTGTTCATTGATGCAGTAAGCAGGAATAGGGGCTTAAGAGAGTTGGCTTGAAAAATGCTGTTGTTTAAATAGCAGTTACTTTTTTGAAACTTAATTGAATTATAGGATCAACAATGAACGCAAAATCAATATTGCAGTATTCGATCTTGGCCCTGCTTTTTAAAGTGTTGACATCAACGGCCCCTGGACCTTCTTTATTTATTTTGTTGAGTTTTGCATTGATTACATTCGGCTTCATGAGAAAAAACCAGTCATAGCGAAGACTAAGAGCGCAACAGCACTGAATGATTAATTGCTCTTTTAATCAGACATAAACCTAGAAAAAGCATTTCAACATGAAGAATATGAAGTAATTCAATAACTTGTCATGAGATTATATAAAACATTCACTCAAGAAGTTAGCGAGAACGCTTAGATAATATCCTGAAATTCTTCAGGAACTTCATGTGCTTCATGGTTAAACTGCCGAATTTAGGATAACCTTTCAGTCCAGCATTAGCGGATCTTGTTGTTCATTATTACCTCACCCTCTTTTTCAATTTCATTTAGGAATACAACATGAGACTTTGTGAGCCTGTTTTACTGTGGATATGTTTATTTTTACTGGGGGTACCGTTAAATTCGACGGCAGCGATAATTGCTTGCAACGTGGATCACGCAAAGGCCAACGGCTTATCCGCCAATGCATGCGTCGGCGATGACAGTATTAAACCCAAAGATCAAAAAGCTTTTGTAATCGATAACTTTCAAGACGACGGAGATGCATTTTCCTTTATCGGCAAATTCAATGACGACGACGGTTTTGAGTCAAGCGGCGCCGATATCGCCGGCTTCACATTAACCGTATCGGAACTATCGGATCCTAATACAGGAGATTACTTGTTTTCTTATGCACTGCTTGCACCGGATGATTGGCTGGGAAAATTTGTCGATTGGACTTTGCTTGTTAAACAGGCTAACAATAGCACCATTGCTTATTTATTCAGCGGGATCGCACTCGGTATTGATGGTGGATTCAACAACCTCTGGACGAACCCTCGCGGAAAGATCAGCAATGATTACTCTCATGCATCGGGCTTTATCAGGCTAGCCGAAGACCGCCTCAGCACGCCGGCATCGATGATGGCGGCAACGGTACCTGAACCTGATTTAACGCTGCTTTTTAGTATCGGATTGTTGGGTTTGGCGGCTAAATTTCCGATAAAACGGAAACATCTATTCGGCATGTGATACGCGAGAACTGCCGGGATATCCAGCGAATGGATCTCGGCAGTATCGTAGATTTTGCAGGGGGCAAAAGCTTGATCTGCCGAAAGCGCAAATCCATTTGGGCGCAGCCCCCTTCCATCATTTGAAGAAGTTATTTCATGCTCACACCTTAGCTTTATTCCGGCCCCTCTTCTTTATCTTCCTCATGCGCCATATCGGAAATTTCTTTAAGTCTCGAAATGGCCTTGAAGTTAATACTGTCTTCCGGATAGTTGCCATCCGAATCCATGGCGCCTGCTTCTTGGCCGGTTAATAGCTCCAGTGCTTCATCGACGGTCGAGACCGCATAGACGGCAAATTGTCCCGCTTCAACCGCATCGATAACATCCTTCATCAACATGAGATTGCGTTTATTCGCCGCAGGTATAATCACGCCTTGCTGACCGGTTAAGCCTCGCGCTTTGCATAGCCTAAAAAAGCCTTCGATTTTTTCATTGACACCGCCGATGGCTTGGACCTCGCCGTATTGATTTATCGATCCGGTCACTGCAAAACCTTGCTTGATTGGCGTTCGTGTCAGCGCCGATATCAAACAACATAATTCGGCCAGGGATGCGCTATCGCCATCGATATAACCGTAGGATTGTTCGACCGCGATACTGGCGGATATGGCAAACGGAAATTGTTGTGCGTAACAATGCCCGAGGTAGCCGGTTAGGATCATTACACCTTTCGAATGAAGGGCCTGGCCGAGTTCGGCTTCGCGCTCGATATCGACGATACCTCGTGAACCGGGGTAAACCGTCGCGGTGATCCGCGCCGGCGCGCCGAAACTGCTGCCACCGATTTCCAAAACAGTCAAACCGTTGGCCTTGCCGATTGCGGTACCGTCGGTATCGATTAAAATCGTACCGTCGAGCATTTCCTCGAGAATTTCCTCGGACAACCTGCCGTTGCGTTGTTCACGCGCAGAAAGGGCCTGTTCGATATGAACCTGGTCGATGAATTCAACAGTGCTAGGGCTACACAAGAGGTTTGCCTCACCGATGATTTCGAGGGAATCGTTAATGTGCGCCGATAAACGGTGCTGGTTTTCGGAAAGTCTGCAACTATGCTCGATGAGGCGGGCAATCGCGGCCGAAGTCAGTTTTTTGGAGCCTGAGTCGCGCGCATGTCTTATCATCAGTTGCGCAAAATTTTGCATCGAATCCGGATTCAGCAAAATGCGGTGATCGAAATCGGCCAGCACTCTGAACATTTCGTTAAATTCATCGTCCAGTTCATGCAATAGGTAATAGATATCCCGCGAGCCGACCAAAACCACTTTGATATTGAGCGGAATAACTTCGGGCTTTAGAGTCATTGTATTGATGCCGAGCTCCGAATACGGCGACTCGATTTCGATACGACCGGACTTCAGCGCGCGCTTTAAACCTTCCCAGACAAAAGGATAAGTGAGCAATTTTTCGGCATCGAGTATCAAATAACCGCCATTTGCGTGATGTAGCGAGCCAGGGCAGATTCGTCGGTAGTTGGTGACCAGGGTGCCTTGATCGCTAATATATTCGATGCGCCCGAATACATTCGGATAAATCGGATGCGGGTCATAAACGACTGGCGCACCGCATTCGGTTTTATAATCGACCAAGACGTTAGGAGCGTACTGCTCTTTCAGTAAAAGGCGCTTACCGATCTGATCGCGGCTATCGAGTCCAGGATTCGCAGCCAATACGTCGACGATGGTTTGACTCAGGTTTTTTTTGATTTCGTCTAAATAGGTGATGGCATCGTCGACGTTTTGATAGTCTTCGATCAACGCCTCGAAGAGCGGTTCGATGGCTTGATTAATCGTCGCATCGTCCAATTGCTTGAGTTGTTCGACCAGTGAACGCCGCCATTGCGGCAGTTCCAGCAAGACATCACCTAGATAGTTTTCGAGCTCCTCGGTATGACGGTGAAATGTTTCACGCTCGGCTTGCGGCAACTGGATGAATTGTTCGTCTTCCAACAATTTGTCGTCCTTAACGGGCACGAAAGTGATTGTTTCACTCTCGCGATAGAGCGCGACATTCAAGGATTCCGCTTTTTCCTCGACTTGATGAATCGCCATGTTATAGCGTTGATTAAAGCCGCGTTCGATCGCGGCCTTTTTTTGCTGATAGGTCGGACTTTCAAAAACGGCCGGAAAAGTAGCCAGCAAATTGTCGATCAATGCATCGATATCGGCACAGAATTTCTGCCCGTACCCTGCCGGCAGTTCGATCGAGACCGGTTCGCGCGGATTATCGAAATTATCGACATAAGCATAACTTGGCGGCGTCGGTTGATTTGGAGCCGATTGTTCAAGTTGTTGGGTAATCATCGACAGGCGCCCGGTGCCCGGTTCGCCCATGACATAAATGTTATAGCCGGGATTTTGCATCGCGATGCCGAATTCCAATGCCGACCGGGCTCGCGCTTGACCTATAATGGAAGGCTGTTCGCTGGTTGTTGTCTGAGGGATATCCAGGCTGTTCGGGTTAACGGTTAATTTCAAGGCTTCCGGCGGAAGCGGGTGGTAATAAGGCATGATGAATGGTAGATAACGCTAGTGTAATGGTGAGTAGCTAATCGTTCGAAAGCAGGGGCGTATTATACCCGTAGATCAAAATTCGGCAGTCTCTAACACAGTTGCGCGCGCCATTTAACTTTGATTGTCATCGAACTGCTCGACCATTAGATCGAGATCCTTACTGAGTTTCGAAAGATTGCGGCCGGCTTGACTGGCTATCGTTGCGTGATCGGATGTCTCTTTCGACAAGCGATCGATGGCTTCGATGTTTCGAGCGATTTCTTCTGAAACGATGTGTTGCTCCTCGGCGGCACTGGCGATTTGTAAAATCATATCGCTAATCGTACTGACCGATTGCGTGGTTTCGGTCAATAATCTGGCCGAATTTTCTCCGTGTTCGACGCCATCGGCTGCTTTGATTCGTACCTTGCTCATTTCATCGACGGCATTTTTGGCGCCTTGTTGTAAGACCTCGATCATTTTATTGATTTCTTCTGTCGACTTTTGCGTGCGCCCGGCCAAAGTTCTGACTTCATCGGCAACGACAGCGAAACCGCGGCCTTGCTCGCCGGCTCGAGCGGCTTCGATTGCGGCATTGAGCGCCAGCAAGTTGGTTTGTTCGGCGATGCCTTGAATGACCTCTAATACGCCGCCGATATCTTTACTGTATTGAGCAAGATTTAAAATGACTGACTCGGCGCTGTCGACCTCGGAAGACAAGGCGCCGATTAATTTGACCGTCTCGCCGACCCGTTGCATCGTTTGCTGAGATATTTGGTCGGCGTCGGTTGCAGCCTTGGCGGCATTGCTGGCGCTTTGCGCAACTTCATTGATCGTCGCGGTCATTTGATGCATTGCCGTGGCGACTTGTTCGGTTTCTTGCAATTGCCGCATCATGGCATGGCTGACTTGTTCGATTTCGCGTTCGGTAGCCTCTGCTTGTTGTGTAAGCGTCTCGGTCGCTTGTATCAAACGGCGTACGATTGTTCTGGATTTTGCTTTAAGAAGTTTGACGGCGAGTAACAGCTGTCCGGGCTCAGCCCCGTCGTTAGTGTAAATTTGTTGCATGACCGGATTGTCGATAACCGAGCGCGCTTCGGATGCGGCATCGTTTAGCGGGCGTACCAGCGCCGATATCAGGCCGAACGAAAATATCAGCGATATCGCCCAGGAAAGCGCGGCAGGGGTCAACTCGATATCCCCGAGAATATAGAGTCCTGCTAAAATTAGCGTTTGTAGCAGCAAGAACCCGATCAATAATTTGGATCCCAATTTCATGCGGTCAAGCAAGGTGTTGATACTTTTTGCCGATGCTAGTTTCGGGTAGATTTTCTTTGCTTGTTCAACCGTTTCGAGCTCGGGCTTCACCCGAACCGATTCGAACCCGATGACTTTTCCCTTGTCGAAGCGAGGCGTTACAAAGGCGTCGACCCAATAATAGTCGCCATTTTTACAGCGATTCTTGACGATACCCATCCACGGCTTGCCTTTCTGAATACTACTCCATAAGTCGGCAAACGCGGCTTCCGGCATTTCCGGATGGCGAACGATATTATGAGGTTGTCCAAGCAGTTCTTGTTCATTGAAACCGCTTATTTTTAGGAAATCCTGATTGATATAAGTGATCTTTCCTTTAGGGTCGGTTGCCGAAGTGATCGTGGCGGTACTGGGATAGTTGACTTCGTTATGGGTAATGGGAAGGTTTTTTCTCATGGATTGACCTTAATTGGGGGGCACAAGATTCGCTGAGAATAAGCGAATTTAATCGGTTTATTTGCCAGGTTCAGTCATAACGAGACGTTTAAAAGACTTCATGCGCTTCATGGTTAAACTGTCGAATTTAGGATGATTGGAATAAAGTTGGAGCCTTGTTTATCTTGATGACAAAAGTCGCAGTATTATTTCATAGATACATCAAACCCGATTATTTGTTTTAGCGATGTCACATAAATGTAAAATTCCGCGCTTATCATGCGAGTCGAATTAAGATGAGAGCAAAAAAATGATTGTTAACGAGTCGACAAGCATACCGCAATTTTTGGGTAAAGAATTAGATCAAGTATGCATAAGCTTTTATCCGGACTTGAGTCCGGAGTATTTAAGCACCTTATCCGGTGAGAAAAACAGTTCCCAGGCGGATAAGAGCAAAAAATCACCTAGTTCATACCGCTCGGAACTAGACGAGCATGAAATCGCGTTAGTCGACTGAATTCAAGGCCGGATAATCGGTATAACCTTTTTCATCGCCGCCGTAAAAGGTATCGGGGTCGGGCTTGTTGAGCGGCGCATTCAGGCGAAAGCGTTCGGTCAAGTCAGGATTGGCGATGTAAAGCTTGCCGAAAGCAACCGTGTCGCACAAATTGCGGGCAATACTATTTCGTGAACTTTCCTCGTCATAGCCGCCGTTCGCGATATAAGGCCCGTTGAAATGCCGCCGCAACGCGGCAAAATCGAATTCGGCGGTATCTTCCTCGATCGGAACCATGCGTTCGACGATATGCAAATAGGCCAAATCGAAACGGTTCAATTGCTCGACCGCATAATTAAAGTGGCCTTGCGGATTGCTGTCGCTCATGCTGTTAAAGGCATTGGTCGGCGATAATCGCAAACCGGTTCGGTCGGCGCCGACCGCATCGATCACCGCTTCGGTGACTTCAAGCAATAGGCGCACTCTGTTGTCGATGTTGCCGCCGTAAGCATCGGTTCTGTGATTGGAACCGTCCCTCAGAAACTGATCCAGCAAATAACCGTTCGCGGCATGTATCTCAACGCCGTCGAACCCGGCAATCAACGCATTTTCGGCCGCGATGCGGTATTGGTCGATAATGCCCGGTATTTCCGACAACTCCAACGCTCTAGGCGTCACAAAGGGTTTTAAACCTGTCTCGGTAAATGCCATGCCTTCGATACCGATAGCCGAAGGTGCGACCGGCAATGCATTGCCCGGTTGCAGGTCGGGATGCGAAACGCGACCGACATGCCAGAGTTGCAAAAAAATTAATCCTCCCTCTTCATGCACCGCATCGGTTATTTTGCGCCAACCATCAATTTGAGCGACACTATAAATACCCGGAGTGAAAGCATAGCCCTTACCTTGCGGCGAAATGTGCGTGGCTTCCGAGACAATTAATCCGGCGCCGGCTCGCTGCCGGTAATAGTCGGCATTCAACTCCCAGGGAATATCTCCGGGTTGCTGCGCGCGGCTCCGGGTCAGCGGCGCCATAATGATGCGGTTTCTCAGCGTATATCTGCCTATTTTTACGGGGGTAAATAAAATATCTTCGGAAGTCATTTTTCTGCTCTTTAAGTGTTACGGGAAATCCGGGTGAAGTCAGCGCTCCAGTGATCCCATTGAATCGGAAAATTGGTTTTTCTTATAAGGTTGCAAAAAGAATCGCTACGGCTATGATTGTACCGAACATTATATTGTTTTCGTAAAAGGATAAGACTTTGCATATACACATATTGGGCATTTGCGGAACCTTCATGGGCGGGTTGGCGTTAATCGCGCGGGAACTCGGCTATAAAGTCACCGGTTCCGATCAGAATGTCTATCCGCCGATGAGTACTCAGCTCGAACAGCAAGGTATCGAACTGATGAGCGGTTACCGGCCGGAAAATCTCGATTGCAAGCCTGATTTAGTCGTGATCGGTAATGCGCTATCGCGCGGCAATCCGGAAGTCGAGGCGGTCTTGAATCGCGGCATGAAATACGTTTCCGGCCCGCAATGGCTCGCCGAACACGTTTTGGCCGAGCGCTGGGTACTCGGCGTCGCCGGCACGCACGGCAAAACGACGACAACCAGTATGTTGAGCTGGATACTGGAATATCAGGGCTTCAAACCGGGCTTTCTGATCGGCGGCATTCCTCTTAACTTCGGCATATCGGCCCGGCTCGGCGAATCGTCGTTCTTCGTGATCGAAGCCGACGAATACGACTGCGCATTTTTCGACAAGCGCTCGAAATTCGTGCATTATCGGCCGAGAACCGCGATCCTGAACAATCTCGAATACGATCATGCCGACATCTTTCCGGACCTCGATGCGATCAAAAAACAATTTCACCATTTGCTCAGAACCGTGCCTGGCGAAGGCCTCGTGATCGCACCCGAAGCCGATGCGAATATAGCCGATGTTTTGGAAATGGGCTGTTGGACGCCGATCGAAAAGACTTCGATCGAAGGCCGGTCTGCCTGGAATGCCGAATTGATCAATCCGGACGGCACTCGATTCAAAGTTAGTTATGCGGGAACGGAACAAGGCGAGGTAATCTGGAGTTTGACCGGCCATCATAATGTCGGCAATGCGCTTTCGGCCATCGCGGCGGCACGCCATATCGGCATTACGCCTAAGGATGCAATTGCGGCATTGGGCGAGTTCAAGAATGTCAAACGACGCATGGAAGTCTTGGCTAAAATCGACGGCGTAACGCTCTACGATGACTTTGCGCACCATCCGACCGCGATCAAGACGACCTTGGAAGGTTTGCGCAAGCAAGTCGGTTCCGAGCGCATCATCGCGATCGTCGAGCCTCGCTCGAATACGATGCGCATGGGCATTCATACCGAATCGCTGGCCAAATCGCTGGTTGAAGCCGATCAAGCCATTCTATTCCAACCGGAAAACCTGGGCTGGGACTTAAGCGGTCTAAAAAATTACGCCGGCAATATCGAAATCTGTAAAACTCTCGACGAAATCATCGCCAAGCTCAAATTGGAAGCCCGCTACGGCGGACACTTCGTATTGATGAGCAACGGCAGTTTCGGCGGCATATATACGCGCTTACAGCAAGAGTTAAGATAGGGAGCGCAACGCGCACCTTTTTTGCGGCTCCGAATATCAAAGCTTTGCAAAAGCTACGCAGTGCGTATCCTCACCACCATTAAGTTAAGTCGTCACAGAATGGGTAGCGCTGGCTTCAGACTCTACTGTGCCTCAAAAGCTTGCCATCCATGGCACTGGATTCCGCCAGTCCATGGCGGAATGACGGGTTTCCCTTAACTTAATGGCATTGAGTGCGTACCTTACGAGACAAAACGCATACTTTAGCAATTGCTTTCCTCGCCCTTTATCGACAGGAGTTCAGATCATGCTCAGAGTTCGGTGTTTACTATTGCCCATTTTATGGCTTGCCTTCCCCTGTTGGGCCGAGCCACTCAAACCGGAACGCATTCCCGAACCGCTCAAGCCCTGGATCGACTGGGTCCTGCACGACGATACCGAGCGAGGCTGTCCGTTTCTCTACAACAGCTTCGAACAAAAGCGTTGCGCCTGGCCTTCGCAATTGGACTTAGCGCTAAGCCGCACCGAAGGCCGCTTTTCGATCATTTGGCAAGCATACCGGGAAAGTTGGGTCAATTTGCCCGGCCATGATAAGCAATGGCCGCTCAATGTAACGGCTAACGGTAAGCCGCTCTTGGTTACGGAAAAAAAGGGACGTCCAAGCGTTTTTCTCGAACCCGGCACTTACACTATAGAGGGTGCTTTTGCTTGGGATAAATTGCCCGAAAACTTGACGGTCCCGCAGGACACCGGCCTCATCACTCTAAGCATCAACGGCCAATTCATAGACCGACCCAACCTAAAACGCGGCCAATTGTGGCTTACCCGAACCGACGACAGCCCCGTAAAACCCGATGAACGCAATAGCTTGGAAATTCAGATATTTCGGCAACTGATCGACGACATACCGATGCAAGTGCTGACAAGATTGGATTTGAATGTGTCGGGCGAACAACGCGAAGTCAAGTTTGCTTATCCGATGCTGGAAGACTTTCTGCCACTCCGCATCGATAGCCCTCTGCCAGCCCGACTGGAACCGGACGGTCAATTATTGGTACAAGTCCGTCCCGGACGTTGGCAGCTTGACATCATGGCTCGCAGCACCGAGGCTCTCAACACGATACCTTTTTCCGAACCGTTGTCCGATCAGTCGAAAGACTGGTCGAAATCCGAACTCTGGGTCTTCGATGCGCGGCCGTCGTTACGTGTCGTCGAAGTTGAACGCCCCGCCGCGATCGACCCGACACAAACCAATTTACCCGAAAACTGGAAACGCTTTCCTGCATACGCGATTCAACCAGGTGAGAGTCTGGTTTTGAAAACGATTCGCCGGGGAGACCCGGACGGCGAGCCGAACAACCTAAATTTGACCCGAACTCTATGGCTCGATTTCGACGGCAAAGGATATACCGTTAACGATAAAATCACCGGAACCCTATCGCAAGGATGGCGACTCGATGCATTGCCTCGCACCGAACTCGGGCGCGTTAGCCTGGACGGCGCGAATCAATTGATCACGCGCGCACCCGACGGACAAAGCCGAGGCGTCGAAGTCAGAAAAGGCGCGATTCGATTGGATGCCGATAGCCGAATCTCCGGCTCGCGAGGAAGCTTGAACGCAGTCGGCTGGGCGCAATCCTTTCATCAAGTTCGTGCAGAATTGAACCTCCCGCCCGGCTGGCGCTTACTTGCCGCCGGCGGTGTCGATAATGTGCCGGATTCATGGTTGTCGCATTGGACTTTACTCGATTTGTTTTTAGTGCTGATCGCCTCACTCGCAGCACTACGGCTTTGGAATGTCTATCATGGCGGACTGACTTTGCTGACCTTGGTATTGATCTGGCATGAACCCGGAGCGCCGCAATGGGTATGGCTCAATATCCTGGCGGCTGCGGCCTTATTGAAAGTCTTGCCGGAAGGCAAGTTCAGAAGCGTGGTCGGCGCTTACCGCAGTGCTGCCTGGGCCGTATTGGTGTTGATTGCGATACCGTTCATGGTCGATCAGGTCCGCATCGGACTCTATCCGCAATTGGAAAAGCCGTGGCAACCGATACAAGGCCCCCGTTATGAGCGTCCCGTTGCCGGCGCAATGCCCGAAACGGCGGATGAATTGATGATGATGGAAGCGCCGTCGCTGGACGCAGTGCGTAAAAAGGCGCGTAGCGCCGCCGGTATCGTTTCGCAAGCCGTACCTTCTGCCGCACCGCAAAAGCGGCTGTCCGAACGTACCGATCCGAATGCAAAAATCCAAACCGGCCCCGGTTTGCCGCAATGGCAATGGCAGAAAATCAATTTGAGCTGGAACGGATCGGTAACTCCCGACCAGCAAATCAGCTTATGGTATCTGTCGCCGTTCGTGACAATGCTGCTGAATTTTCTGAGAGTCGGCTTAATTGCGCTCTTGGCGATCGCGATGCTCGAACGCTTGCCGAAACACTTTAAATTCAATCGTTCGACAGCAAGTTTGCTAATACTAATGGGGCTGCCGATATTGATGATGCCAAATGCGCCGGTGCAAGCAGCATTCCCCGACCCTGTCTTGCTCGACGAATTGAAAAACCGACTGCAGAAAGCGCCTGATTGCGTACCGAATTGCGCCGGCATTTCGTTGATGCAACTCACGATTTCCGACAAGGAATTGACGATCGATTTGGAAGTACACGCACAGGACAGCGTCGCGGTGCCGTTGCCTGGACACTACGAGCATTGGTATCCGAACACGGTCAGCATAGACGGCGAACCGGCAAAAACGCTGTACAGCTCTAATAACGGCTTATGGCTCGCTCTCGACGCCGGTTTGCATCGGGTCGTGATGAAAGGCGCGGCGCCTCCATTGGCAAAGTTTACCGTACCGTTGCCTTTGAAACCGAAGCGCGCCGAATTGTCGGTCAGCGATTGGCAGGTTTTCGGCGTTCATGAAAACGGCTTGACCGACGATCAACTCCAGTTTTCCCGGATAGCGCAAACCGAAGTCGTAACGGAAAAAGCCGCATTCGATCCGGGCATCTTGCCGCCGTTCGTCAGAATTGAACGGACTTTACAGCTGGGCTTGGATTGGCGAGTCGAAACCCGTATCGTCAGAGTCTCGCCATCCGGCTCTTCAATCGTCTTGGCCGTGCCGCTGCTTGACGGAGAGTCGGTGATTACCGGCGGCGTACGTGTCGAAAAGGGCAGCGCCTTGGTCAATATGAGCGCAACGCAAAACGTAATGCACTGGGAGTCTGTGCTTAAAAAATCGGATCGTATCGAATTCACCGCCTCGGCAACCGATCAATGGGTCGAAATCTGGCGCGCCGATGTCAGTCCGGTTTGGCATATCGAAACGGCAGGCATCGCGATGATGCATCAAGACAAGCGCGGCTACTGGTTGCCCGAATGGCGGCCTTGGCCCGGTGAGCAGGTCGTGTTGACGGTAAGCCGACCCGAACCTGCACCAGGCCAAACACTGACGATTGAGAGCAGCCGCTTGAATTTGACTCCGGGAAGCCGCAGCCGTAATGCGCAATTGGAGCTTGCTTTGGATAGCTCGCTCGCCGCGCAACACACGATCCGACTCCCCGAACAGGCCGTATTGGAGGCGGTTACGATCAACGGCCAATCCCGCCCGATCCGGCAAAAGGAGCGCGAAGTGGTATTGCCGATCGATCCTGGCAAACATCAAGTCGTCGTGAGCTGGCAAGAGTCGGTGCCGATGTCGAGCGTACTCGAGTCGCCGCAAGTCGATCTGGCCTTACCGAGCGTCAACAGTAATCTACATCTCACATTAGGTGAGGACCGTTGGGTTCTGATGACGATGGGGCCGCGTTTCGGGCCGGCGGTGTTGATCTGGGGCGTGCTGGTCGTGATCGTGATCGTCTCGTTCGGCTTGGGCAAGGTCACGCTGACGCCGCTGAAAACCCGGCACTGGCTGTTGCTGTTGATCGGCTTGAGTCAAATACCGGTGTTATCGGCACTGATCGTTGTGCTCTGGCTTATTGCATTGGGGCTTCGCAAAGAACGACCGGCGCAATCGACCAAGACCTTCAATGCCGCGCAAGTCGGTCTCGGGCTTTTGACGTTGTTGTCGTTGATGTTGTTATTCTGGGCCGTCGAACAAGGGCTCCTAGGCTCGCCGGACATGCAGATTACCGGTAACCAATCGAGCGCCTACCGTCTGAATTGGTACCAGGACAGAAGCGACGAGTTATTGCCGACCGCAACCGTCGTATCGGTTCCGCTGATGGTCTACCGCCTGCTGATGTTGGCCTGGTCGCTCTGGCTTGCAGTTGCATTATTAAACTGGCTGAAATGGGGCTGGACTTGTTTCTCGTCGAACGGGCTATGGAAAAGGGATATCGTCAAACTGGAATCGCCGTTGGATTCAGGGCATCGGGAGGAGAAGAATCAATTGTGAGCCTATAAAAAGCATTTAGCGTCATGTCGGGTTACGCTTTCGCTAACCCGACCTACGCGACTTCAAATTTCGGTACTTCAATGTCTTCTCCCTTTTACGAGGTATGTCGATGACTCATGAAGATTACATGCGCCGGGCGATCGAACTGGCTTTGCTGGTCCCCGAGTTTCCTTTTGGGGCAGTGATCGTTCGGCGCGCGACCGGCGAGATCGTTGCCGAAGGCTATAACCGATCGGCGCTGAATCCGACCTGGCACGGCGAAATCGACGCAATCAACCGCTGCGCCGAGGCATATCCTGCGGACGACTGGAGCGAATTCGATCTTTACACGACAGCCGAGCCGTGTCCGATGTGCCAAAGCGCGATCGAATGGGCCGGTATCGCTACGGTTTATTACGGCACGTCGATTCCGTATTTGCAAAGTCGGGGTTGGTGGCAGATCGAAATCCGCGCCGAAGAAGTCGCCGCAAAAACACCGTTTCGAAAAAGCCGTGTCGTCGGCGGGCTGTTGGAAGCCGAATGCAATGCGCTGTTCGACAACGCACCGCGCGGCATATTTCACCAGGCAAAATATTGAATAGGGTAAGGGGCGATCTCAATGCTGTTGACTTTTTCTGGTTCCCACGGTCCTCCGTGGGAACCCATACCTTGGTTGCCGAGGCAAGATCGGTATGCATTCCCACGCTGGAGCGGTGGGAACGAGGAAAAAACGACCAACCCGCATCCCGCTCTTTCCCAAGCTCCAGCACTCATCGTTATACATAAGTCAAAAATTACCGTTTTGCAATCTTAGCTAATGAGGCTTCGATACCATTTTTTGTCGCCCAACATTCCCGACTTCGAAATCGCGATCTGGGGATCGCTCCCACAGAGCATCCGGCCCCCTTGTGGGAGCGACGCCTTCGTCGTCCCTCACCTAACGCTAGGTGAGGGAAAGCCACTGATGTTCAATATCCGCAGATTTATCAAACAGCACAGTTTCCAGGTATACGATGACCTCTGTTTAGCAAGTTTACCGATACTTGTGTATAACGGCGAGAGCTCCAGCTTGGGTAACAGCATTAGTTGCGGGGAGCGACTCCTACGTCACGTCTATCGAAGCCGCTAACGCTCAATCACCAATAGCCTTGCTGGACGATACGACAATCTAGCGTTTGGTCGCTGCTTTTTGTACGTTAGGTATACTTAGGGTTTGGCCATAAATAACTTCCCTATTTTAAGGAGGGTTCGGTTGCTCGATTGGCAGGTGTCGGCGGCAGGGCAGATTTTTGCTCCTGCAAAATCTGCATTCATGCCATCCATGGCAATTAGTCGCCGCCGTCAAGCCTACACGGACGTATTCACGGCGTCCTGCCAAGCGAGTGACCGAACCCTCAACAAGGCTCATTGTTCCAGGACGTTATTTATCACGAAATCCTTAGTCCTAAATTCGAATCACGCCAACTAATCGCGGCCCATGATCATTCGATGAAATCGTAGGCCTTGTATTTTTCAACCAAGGGTTTCAGGACTTCTTTGAGGACTTGATCATGGACCGGGTGATTCAAATAATTTTCCAGCGCCTGTTTGTTTTCGAAGGTGCTGGAGATTGCGATATCATAGGAATCGTCTAGCGAGTGGCTGGCGTGTTTACGTTTAACGGCGGTCGGCGTGCCGATGTTGTAGGCAAGCACTCCGGGCAACTTGGCCAGGCGTTTGGTGCCTTCGATGTATTTTTGCCGCGCGTTTTCATCACCGTGTTGTTTCAACCAGATGATCACGATATGATGTGCCTTACGCTGTTCCCCGGATTCGGTTGCCGGTTCCTTTGCGCCTGCTGCCGAACTCAATGCGGCCAATATCATCAAGAGTGAAAGGGGTTTCGCTAATTTCATTTTTTGTCCTCCTCGGTAATAAAGCGATGTTCGATCGCTGAATGCTAAAATCCGGTTAATCTATCCGTCATGAAGCGGGAACCGGCAATGATGAATCGCGGCGGTTTTTGTTGTTGCCGTTTTAAACCCGACAAGAAACTATAAGCGAAAATCGAACCTATACAGCCTACCTCGCCTTGCCGTTGGACCATTTGTCATGCAATTGCTCGTATTCTCCGGATGTCGTTACCAGCACGACTTCATCGCCTTTTTTGAGTTCGGTATCGCGGTCGGCGGTATTGTATCTATTATCCCGGTAAAAAAAGATCGCTCTTGTGTGCTTCGGTAAGTCTAGGTCGTCGATAGGGCCTTCCTCGGCTTCGTCGGCGATAAAACTGAACAGCCTGACATTGCCTCGGATCGTCGCGGATAGCTCCAGAATATTCCTGCCCGCGGCGATATTCGCCAAATAGCGGGCATTGGTCAATGTCGGAACGATCGTGTCGTTCAGACCCAGCTCGACGCAGATATGTTCGAACTCGTGATCTTCAATACGGGTAATGACGCGTTTGACGCCGAGCGAACGGGCCACCAGGCTAGCGATGATGTTGGCTTCGTCGCTCTTGGTCAAGCAAAACAGCACGTCGATCGAGCCCGGGTCGGTCTCCTTCAGAATCGCCGGCTTGCTGCCGTTACCATGTATGAAAACGCAATCGAGGCGTTCCATCAATTCATCGATCACGGTCTTGTCATTATCGATGATGATGACTTCGTGACCTTCCTTCAATAAACGTTCGGCCGTTGCGATCGCCAACGACGACGCGCCGATGAATACGACTTTCAAGTTCAACTCCTAATTTTGATCCAGGTTCGAGGATAAAGGAACACTAAAAAAGCGATGAATTCAACCCGTCCCAGCAACATGTCGGCAATCAAAACCGCTTTCAGCCACGGTTCCAGACCGCTTCCGGTAATGCCGGTCGACAAGCCTGTCGTCGAACACGCCGAGACCACTTCTAACAGGGCATCCATTGGATCGTAACCCGCCATCAGAAACGGCAGCCACGAACATAACACCGTGCCGACGAAGATCAAAATCAGCAGCAAGGCTCTTTCGATGTCATCCGATTCCATCTTGTCGCCGCCCAATTCCCGCTCCAATACGGCATGAGCCGGCAGCGCCGTACGTTGGATAAAAAACTGCAGCAAGCGCAGTACGATCAAGAATCTGAGAATCTTGATACCGCCCGCGGTCGAACCTATCGAGCCGCCGACCAGCATTGAAACAATAAGGCACAGTTTAGCGGTATCATCCAATGATGCAACATCGGCATTCGCGAAGCCGGTCGTCGTTTGCGCCGAGAGTCCCATGATCACGGCTATTTTCAGTCTGACTAAGACATTGGCACTATTCGAATCTAAACACAAAAACAACAAGCCTATTATCGCAATCGATATTACCGGCAATGCCAGAATTTCCGGATTGCATGACAATTCTTTGCTACCGGTTCGAGAGAGACGATAATAAAAAGGCAACGAAACAGCTCCCGCCACACCGCACAACACCATTAAAAACTGGACCGACCAGGCGTTTATCGCGGCGAGACTGGAGTCGTAAATCGAAAAACCGCCGGTCGATACGCCGCTCAAAGCATGCGTGACGGCGCTCAACGGGGAGGCACCGGCTATCAATAACACACCGATTGCAGACAGCGTCAGCACACAATAAATGACCAGTAAATTGATCGAGTGACTGCGTGCATTACCCAAAAAATCGCGGCTATCGTTGATTTCGCCCATCGCCAAACGGCGGGAAGCAATGCCTCTATCCAAAAATAACAACGCAACCGAAAAGGCCACAACACCCAGTCCGCCATACCATTGCATCCAGGAGCGCGCGAACAGAACACCGATCGAATGTTCCTGTAATCCTGTCATCGTACTCAAGCCGGTCGTCGTGACGCCCGATACCGCTTCGAAGAAGGCGTCGATGCCGCTCAAACCGGTGCCGACGAAAGGTATCGCCTCCAGTGCCGCGGCCAGGACGAAAGACAACGCCGAAATGACCATCACTTCATTGCGCTTGATGTCTTCGGGCGGACGTAATCGGGACAAAGGCAGACAGATCGCGGAAAGTACGGCCAAGGCCAGCAACTGATGTATCGTGAATAGCCATTCGCCGTTTATCCCGGAGACCAAGATCGGGATCAGCCTCAACAGGATGACGACCAGTCCGATGCGTGACAGATAACGGGCCAAGACCCGGTAACGCACGGGTTGAGCCAAGACGCGGGAAACATCGGAAAGACTCATGTCGAAAATGCTCCTCCGGAGAGTACACGTATTATTTCGTAAAGTTGAATAATTCTAATAAAAAGCATTTCACCATGAAGTTCATGAAGAATAGGAAGTCGATTCAATAACTTATTGCACGTTTGTATAGAGCTTTCGCTCACCAAAAAGGGTAGCGAGAATGTTTACCGTGAAAGTACGCGAACCGAAGAGGGTGCGGTTGCTCGACTGACAGGCGTCGGCGGCAGGGAAAGCCGTCGTCGAGCCTACAAGGATGTATTTACCCAGCACCTAAATGCCATAGGTCATTGGCAATTATTTAATATTATGCCCAATTTAGGTGCTGGGTTTACGGCGTCCTGTCGGGCGAGTGACCGCACTCTCAACCCGTCCCTCGTACTTTCATTTGCCGGGGCGATGGCTATATCTTCATAAACGTTAGGTAATTTCTTGAATCCTTCATGAACTTTATGTGCTTCATGGTTAAACTGCCGAATTTAGGATAATAGGCAAGTTTTTGACAAGGTATCTTGCACGTATGTTACCGTTTGCCCGAATCGGCTTTTTTAGACATCGATTCATAACCGGAAATGACATCGAACAATTCCTCGTCGATACTTCGCTGGCGTGTCTGATTGAAGGTCCGGCTGAGTTCATCCAGCAGCTCGTCGATATTCTTTTCGGCCCGCTGCATCGCCGCCAGACGACTGGCGTTTTCGCCGGCGAGCGACTCGGCGCAGGCTCTGTACATCGAAACAAAGAGATACTCCCGGATCAGGGCTCTCAGAGTACCATCGTAATCGCCGACAGTCTCCGGGAGATTATCGGTTGGCCAAGCAGCCTTGACAAACTTGAGCCGCCACGCGGAATCCAGCGGCAACAGACGCAGACAGACCGGCTCATAGACGGCTCCGGCCTCCGATTTAGGCCGGTTATGGAAAAGATAAAGCGAACTTTCATGGCTCAGTTGCCGGGTTTCGGCTTCGATCAACAGTTGGCCGATCAGCGGTGTAATGGCAGCCACCGAATTGGGCGTCGCAAACACTCCGCTTACCGCTAATCCGGAGTCGAGCAGATGCCCGTGAATGCGTTCGCCAACGGTCCAGATGACTTGCTCGCCCGCCAATTCTTGTAATCGCTTGACCGCGAATTCGACCAAAACGTCATTGAACTGTCCGACCAAGCCTTGATCGGTGCCTAAAACGATCACGCCGATCCGGTCCGCAGTTCTGCGCCGCGCGATTTCGCCATAGGCGCCTACGCCCATCGGCTTTAGGCTCGCCGTCAACGCCAGTTCGACGGTGCGGGCGTAATCCTCCAAGGAACGTACGGCTTCTTCGTATTGAACGATGCTGGAAGCGGCCAGCGCTTTCATGGTCCGCACGACACTTTTCAGATCGCCCGCGCCTTCGATTTTACGGCGCAACTCGTTCGATGTATCGGTCATTTTTGCATCGGCGTCAGTACCTTGCCGGCGAGTTCGACGATAGCGGCGCGGTTCGAATCGCTTAATGATTCGTCCGACAACAGGCTTTGCCGCAGCGCTTCGGGCAGCTCCCGTGATGCATTTCGGACCGCGAGCTCCGCCTCGGGCATCCGGTCCGGCGGTACGGTATCGAACAATCCTTCTGTCAATGCCAGTAAAACCGCTATTTGTTCGGCTACCGAAAACGTTTCGAATTCCGGCTGTTTAAGGCAGGTGCGGATACGGCGGCCGTGTTCGATCGTCTTGCGGGTATGTTCATCCAGACGGGTGCCGAAACGGGCAAAGGTTTCCAATTCCTCGAATTGCGCGTAAGCCAGCTTCAGGTCGCCCGCAACGGAACGATAGGCGGGGCGCTGGGCCTTGCCGCCCACCCGCGATACCGATTTGCCCACATCGATGGCCGGCAACACGCCCAATTCGAACAGGGCCGGCGACAAATAAATCTGGCCGTCGGTAATCGAAATCAGATTGGTCGGAATATAGGCGGACAGATTCTGCGCTTCGGTTTCGATGATCGGCAGCGCGGTCAATGAGCCGCCGCCGAGATCCTCATGCAAATGTGTCGCGCGCTCCAATAATCGGGAATGAATATAAAAAATATCGCCGGGAAAAGCTTCGCGTCCCGGCGGCCGGCGCAACAATAATGAAAGCTCGCGGTAAGCGCGGGCATGATTGGTTAAGTCGTCATAGACGATCAGAACGTCGCGGCCTTGCTCCATGAAATATTCGGCTATGCTGGTCGCCGCATAAGGCGCGATATAGGCTAAACCGGACGGGCGGTGGCCGCCCGTGACCACGACCAGCGTATAATCCATCGCGCCTTTTTCCTGTAGGGTGGCGATCACTTGAGACACGGCCGAAGCCCGTTGGCCGATCGCGCAATAAATACATAGGACATTTTGATCGCGCTGATTAAGTATCGTGTTGATCGCAATGGAGGTTTTGCCGATTTGCCGATCGCCCAGGATCAGTTCGCGCTGACCTCGGCCGATCGGGATCAAGGCGTCAATGACTTTAATGCCGGTTTGCAGCGGTACGGTCACCGGAGACCGGTCCATGATCGCAGGCGCTTCGCGCTCTATGGGACGGCGCTCGCTAAAATCGAGCGGTCCTTTTCCGTCCATGGCATGACCTAGCGGGTCGATCACGCGTCCGATGAGTCCCGTGCCCACCGGCACGTCCATTACCCGGCCGGTGCGTTCGACTTCATCGCCGGTTTGCAAATGCCAGTAATCGCCGAGCAACACGACGCCGGCCTCTTCCTCTTCGACATTGAAGGCAATGCCGTATAAATCGTTCGGAAATCTGACTAACTCTTCAAAACCCACGCCCGGCAAACCGGACACTTTGGCGATGCCGGTAGACACGGTTGTGACAATGCCCACCTCTTGCAAGGTCATTTGCGGGCTAAAGGTTTCACGAGCCTGCTTGATGTCCTCGAAGGCTCGCTCCAGAACGTTTGCTAACTGATCAGACGACATGAGTATCGGTTCCGGAATGGCTCTGAGATACGGTTTTAGCCGTTAATGCCCGGCCTATACTGTTCTCAAAGTCTTGCAGGTATCCTGCGATGTTCCAGGAAAGTTTCCGTCCATTCGCACTCAGTTCGATGCCGCTGATTTGATCTGCATCGACATCGAATTCAATCGTGGCATTAACTTTAAATACGTCGCTGACGGCTTGTTTGATCGCGCTTTGCTGTTCCGGCATCAGAGCGAAAGTGCTACGGACCCGGATTGGATCCGGTGAAGCTTGAATTGCATCGCTAAGGCGATTCTTTTCGGAGTCGTCGAGCGTGTGCAGACGTTGGAGAAAGGCTTCGCAAATACGCTGCTCCAGGCTCACCGAAGCCAAATCGGCTAACGTTTTACGGCTGATGGCAAAAACTTCCTCCCGGGTATTTCGCATGAGTTCCCGGTGTAAGCGATTTTGCTCGTTTTTTAGTGCTTGCTGCCAGGCGGAACGAAGCTCATCGGATTCGGTTCTTGCCGCCTTGATCAGCTTTTCGCGCTCATGTGCCGCATCATCATGCACTTGTTTCAAAAGACCGTCTCTTTGCCGCTCGAAACGTTCGATTTTTTCGACATACTCGATGCGCTCTCGTTCGGCAGCAGCCTTGATTTCACGGGCTTCCTCCAATTGCTGCGCTATTTTGGCTTCGCGGTCTTTCAGCGCTTGCATGACGGGCTTGTAAAGAAACCGTTTCAACAAGGCCATCAAAATCAGAAAATTGACCAGCTGAGCGAAGACCGTGAACCAGTCGATTAGCATGGCTTTTATCCTGCTACTTGGGCTAAGGCATAATTCCAAAAAGGATTAGCGAAGATCAGAATCATCGACACGACAAAGCAATAAATCGCAGTCGATTCGACCATGGCCAAACCGACAAACAGCGTTCGAGTGATCGTCGCAGCGGCGTCGGGTTGTTGAGCTAACGCGGTTAGCGCCGCAGCAAGAGCGCGTCCTTCGCCGAGCGCCGGGCCGATACTGCCCAAGCCGATCGTAATGCCGGCCGTGACGATCGACGCAACGGCAATGAAAGCGGTAATATCCATAATGACTCCTCTAATTTTTAATAGTCAATTTTTACTGTGAAAGTTCGCAGTTTTGCATCCCTTATCTAATTTTTCGATATGCAAAAAACTGCTGTACAAATGTCGGTACCGAGGAGGGTGCGGTTGCTCGATCGGCAGGCGTCGGCGGCAGGGATAGCCGCCGTCGAGCCTACACGGACGTATTCACCCAGCATCTAAATAAGCCATGATTTTGAATCATTGCCAAAGACCTATGGAATTTAGGTGCTGGGTTCACGGCGTCCTGTCGGGCGAGTGACCGCACCCTCCACTACCAGAGAACTTTCATTTGCCGGGGCGATTGTTGGGCCTTCATGAACGTTACTGTAAAAGTACACGATTCGAAGAGGGGCGGTTGTTCGACTGAATATCTTCAATCATGACCGCGTGGCCGCGGCGATATAAACCGTCGCCAGTATCGTAAAAATATAGGCTTGTACGATGCCGGTCAGCAAACCTAATGCATTCATGATAATCGGAAAAAACAAGGGCGTCACGACCAACAATATCGCGACAATCATCGTACCGCTCATCATATTGCCGAACAGACGCACGGCCAATGCCAAGATGCGGGATAATTCACCGATGATATTGAACGGCAACATAATCAGCGTCGGCTTCAGGTAGGACTTCAAGTATCCACCTAAGCCTTGTTTGGCAATACCGTAAAAGGGCACCGCGATAAATACGGCGATGGCCAATGCTGCCGTGGTCGACAATGAACCGGTCGGCGGCTCATAGCCGGGGAAAATCGCAAACAGATTGGCGGTGACAATAAACAAAAATAATGTCCCTAGAAACCCGAGGTATTTTTCCGGTTGTTTCAGGCCGACTTCTTCGATTTGTTTATTCAGCGTGATGACGATGACTTCTAAAATACTCTGCCAGCGTTTGTGTTCTATATCGTTCGTTAGATTTCTGGTGATCAGTATCGCGCCGACAACCAGTATCAACATAATGGCCCAGGTCGTCACAATCGTGCCGTTAAGCTTGATGAAACCGTATTGCCAAAAAATGAGCTGATCGGAACTCAAGCGCATGCGTTTATTCCTCCGTCGGTTGGTGCGATATTGCCGGTTTGAAACGGGTCATACGAATTACGATAAAACGGGCAACGATAAAACCAAATAGACAAACCAAAAGTCGCTGCCAATGATCGGCGGCCAGCCAATAAAAACCGGCCAACGTGACTCCGGTTCGAAGAAGTATACTGCTGAAGAACCAGAACCCGGGACGTTTTGACTGAAGCCCTTTTTGTACGGTCCACCAAAGTCCTCCGAAAAAAAACATTCCCAGCAAGGTGCCGGCTCCGAAAGCCAGTGCCAACATCAGATTTTCAGTCATCTTTTTTATCCTGCTTTTTATGGATTCGAATATCTTCGTTGGATACCCAGCGCCAGGCGTTCCAACACCCCAGCATCAGCCCGCCAATCAATAACATCAAGGTCCAGGAATGAGGCCCCGGATACCGGTCATCCAGCCACAAGCCTAAAAATACTCCCAGCAATGCCGGCACCGCGACCGACCAGCCGATCAAGCCGAACCACCCCAAGCCGAACCAGATCGTCTTATTCACTTGCCGTTGGGCTTCAAGTTTACGCTCGGCCTTTGCTCCGACTTGACGGCTCAAGGACGAGTCCTTAGGTCGCTTTTTTTTATCGTTTGGCTCAGCCACGATGATACTCCATAAAGCGCCGGACGAAACCGCTTTCCAGTTTAGCCATGACCGACCGGACGCTTTTTTCGTGTTCGTCGAGCTCCAGAAATTCGCGCTCCACGGCTTCGCGCAATCGATCCAATTCGATACCGCCGATGGCATTGCGCACCGATACCAGCACCTCGGTTCCGGTCTTGACCAGCATGCCTTGATCGATGGCCAGATAAACCTCGCCATCAGCTGCCGTTTCATAGGTTAGAATGCCCGGAGCCAAGGCTGCCGCGCAATCCAGGCGGTTCGGCAGTATGCCGAACGAACCTTGATATGTCTCGGCAACGATCCGAGTGACGCCCTCGTACTCGGCGAATACCCGGAAAGGCAACAGGATTTTAAGATGCATCGATGACGAGTTCATAGTGGCCTCACTTTTTGGCTTCGTCAATCGAACCGATCATATAAAGTCCGCTTTCGGGATAATCTTTGAACTCATCGTTGAGAATTCGTTCGCAACCGTTCAGCGCGTCGTTGCGGCTAACGAGCTTGCCGTTCAGGCCGGTGAATTGCTCGGTCGTGAAAAACGGCTGCGTCAAAAAACGTTCTAAACGGCGGGCGCGATACACGATATTTCGATCTTCCCGAGAGAGCTGTTCGAGTCCCAACATCGCGATGATGTCTTTCAAATCTTCGTATTGAGCCAGTGTGCTTCTGACCTCCTGTGCGATTCGATAATGCCGTTCGCCCACAATACGCGGTGTCGCCATCTTGGAGTTGGATTGCAGTGGATCGATCGCGGGAAAAAGCCCCTCGCTCGCCCGTTTGCGAGACAACACGATAGAGGCCGACAAATGAGAAAAGGTATGAACCGCGGCGGGGTCGGTAAAATCGTCGGCCGGAACATAGACCGCCTGTATCGAGGTGATCGCGCCGGTATCGGTATTGGCGATGCGTTCCTGCAACTGCGAAAGTTCGGTGCCCATCGTCGATTGATAACCCAAGCGCGAAGGCATTTGTCCCATGAGCCCGGAAACTTCGGAGCCGGCCTGAATGAAACGGAAAACATTGTCAATCAGCAGCAAGACATCCCGGCGTTCGTCATCGCGGAAATATTCTGCCATCGTCAACGCGGCATTGCCGACCCGAAACCGGCTTCCCGGCAATTCGTTCATTTGCCCGAATACCATGACCATGTTCGGCAGCACCCCTGCAGCCTTCATTTCCCGGTACAACTCTTCACCTTCCCGGCAGCGTTCGCCGATACCGCAAAACAGACTCACGCCCTCGTGTTGCCCGACCATGTTGTGAATCATCTCGGTCAGTAAAACCGTCTTGCCGACTCCGGCGCCGCCGAATAATCCCGCCTTGCCGCCTCTTTCCAAAGGCGCCAATACATCGATGATCTTGATGCCGGTCTCGAACAGTTCCGACTTAGTTGAAAGGCGCGCTAGCGGCGGAGGCGTTTGATGAACCGAGCGCCATTCGATATCGGAAGGCATCGGCAAACGATCGATGGGACGGCCGAATACATCGAACATGCGCGAAAGAATGTTTTTGCCTACCGGCGCTTTTAACGGAGCTCCCGAGTTTTCGACCGGCATGCCTCGGGCAAGTCCTTGCGTCGGTGTCATTGCGATGCCGCGAACCCGCGAATCGTCGAGCTGCGTCAATACCTCGATGATGACTCGGCGATCGTTGCCGGCATACAGAATCGTATGAATGGGCGGCAAACAGCAATCGAACCGGATATCGACCACGCTTCCGGTGATCGAAACGACTGATCCGACTTGCTTAAGGCTTGTTTCATCATTCATATTTGCCGCCTGAGTCGAACTATTAAATGCAGTGTTGTATCTGTCGTGCCTTTGGTTCTGATAGCCTTACTTAATAGGGGCTATATTAGCGCTAATATACCCATCGTAGATCAAAATTCGGCACCGGGGTATCCGTCAAAGGACGCCGTGAATACGTCCCTGTAGGCTCTATGCCAGCTCCATGCTGGCAAAGCCTTTGCCGAGCACCCCGGCGCCTCCTCAGGCACTGCCGAAATTTGAAGTGCGAAAGGTATATAACGATGAGCGGTCCTCCGTGGGAACCATGCGTTGGCTGCCGAAACAAGATCTGTTTGCATTCCTATGCTGGATCGGTGGGAACGAGGAAATGGAAAAGTCCGAGTCGATGAGCCTTAAATAGTCGGGCATTTTCTATATTCCGAGCCGTCAAAATAAAAATGGCGCCTGATTAGGACAAATTTGCATGCTTTTCTTCAACCATCTCGCTGATCAAGGCCATCACTTCGGCGCTGGCATCTTCCGACTGTTGCATGTCGCTGATTATGTTGTCGATGATTGCTTTGTTGCTTTGCCAGTTGTTTCGTGAATATTCATAGGCGCGTCGCGTGAATTTATGCACATCTTCGTGAGGTTTATTCAGCCTGGCATAGGCTTGCGTGGATCTAAATTGCTCATGCCCAAGCCCATCGAAATACCATTTGCCAAGCCTGCAATGCTGATGATCGACATCGATCGCATCGGCTTGCGGACAACGCTTTAGGTTTTCGATCGCGATATAGCCGTTCTGTTTATAAACAATATGATCGACTTTGGTTAATAGTGCAAAGGTTTTATCCTTGGCATAACTGATATAGCCGACCGACGCTTTTGCCGAAATTGAAAGATCGGCAAACTGACTCCGAAATTCGTCGACTTTTTCCATGATTTCTTGGGAAAGTTCGGCGGATGCCTCGGCTTCGGAATGCATTTGATTGACGCGCTTATTGAATGAATTGAGTGTTTTAGTAACCTCCAGCGCCGCATTCTTAGTATGATCGGACAAGTTTTTGACTTCTTCCGCGACGACCGCGAAACCACGCCCATATTCGCCGGCTCGTGCAGCTTCGATCGAGGCGTTGAGTGCCAACAGATTGGTTTGGTCGGCGATACCGGTGATCATCGATAAGGATTCGGTTACTTTTTTACTATCGTCGATCAGTGCGGTAATGACATCGGTAACCGAATGAATATTGTCATTGATATTGGTTAACGAATGGCTAATTGTATTGACCGACGACAAGCTATTTTCGGCGTTATTGCCGGTATTAATCGCGATGCTTTCAACCTTATGCATTTGTTCGGTAATGCTCAGTAGGTCTTCCTGATTGGATTTGAGATTATCGAGTAAATTCGAGGTATTCAGCAGGTGCAGTCCGGCAGAAAGGCGATTTTTCGTGATCATCGTTTCATTATCGCTCATGACTCGCAGTGCTTTATTGACCGATTTCGCTGACGATTTAAGTAAGCCGGGAAAGCCGTCCGCAAGAGCGTAACGGTTATGATTGCCTTTGGCCGCTTGATCGAAACAAGTCGTGATTTCCTTGAAATAAGACTCCATGATGTCGAGCATTTCGTTCAATTCCCAAGCGATTTTGCCGAGCTCGCCCATTCCCTTGGTTCTTGTGATTCGGTGGTAAAGTTCGCCGTCATTGGTTTTAATTAATACATCTTGGATGATGGCAATAATACGCAAATATTTTTTTGTTTCTGTGAGCGCGTAAAATGCAATGACGGTGAGTCCAAGGTTAAAGAGGAGAACTAGCCATGAAAAGCCGCTGGTAAAAGTCGTGTAAAAAAAATTGATCGCAGCGAGGAAACTAATACCGGCCACGGCATAATTAACCTTGGCTTCGAGAAAAGGAATGTCGGCACTGGTGTGGCGGCTCATCATTAAACTCCATTCGGTTTATAAAGCCCCAGAACGAGACTGTCATAATTTTTGGCGCCGGTCTGCGCGACGACATCGAATAAATAGGCCAGCGATTTGTCCGGAGCTTCTTTCGCGGAACAGCCTTTTTCTATCGCCAGCATTTCCCGATAAACCGGCACCAAAACATCCAACGCCGACGTCGGCGGTTTGCGCCTAACCGAATAATAACCCTGCAATTTGCCGTCTTTGTCGTAGTCCGGCGTAATATTCGCGAAGACCCAATAAAACCCACCATCTGAACACAGGTTTTTGGCAAAACCGAAAAATTCGTTTCCGGACTTTAAGGTATCCCACATAAACCGAAATACGCCGCGCGGCATTTCGGGATGCCGAATAATATTGTGTTGCACGCCAAGCAATTCGGACTCGGCGTATCCGGCAATTTCCATGAAAATACGGTTAGCGTAAGTGATTTTGCCGCTAATATCGGTTTTCGAAACGATAAAGTCGTTATCGCCCAGTTTCTTTTCGTCATTATTCGGGATAATATTTTTTTTCATCGTTGTGATGCGCCTTATAAGGTTCGATACATTTTTAGCAGAGTCGATTCCATAAAGTCTAGCTGTTGTAAAAAATATCGCCACCAGCTAAATAATTTTCCTCATTCGCACTGCTCCAGCGTGGGAGTGCGTACCTATCTTGCCTGGCAGCGAAGTTATGAGGTCCCACAGAGGGCGCTCATCGTTATACATAAATTGTAGGGTTCCTCCAGCCTGCTAAGCTCCGAATCCCTGCCCGGATCAAACCATAAGGGCTTGTGGTAGCATTGGTGGGGTTGCCATGGTACTCACAGCCTACCCTATACCTCACTGCCATTAAGTTAAGCCGTCACAGAATAAGTAATTCTGGTATTCAGGATCGAATGTACTTCAAAAGCCTGCCATCTATGGCACTGGATTCCGTCAGTCCCTCACCTAGCGTTCACTGCCATTAAGTTAAGGATTTTTCCGTTCGCCCTGAGCCTGTCGAAGGGTGAATGGAAAAATCCTGGGTCGATAAGTTAAGCCGTCCATGGTTCGACAGGCTCACCACGAACGGCTTAACTTAATGGCAGTGTCACCTAGCGTTAGGTGAGGGATCGACATCCCGGCGCCTACTCGGGCACTGCCGAAATTTGAAGTGCGAAAGGTATAAAAAGCAGGAACACAGCAATTAGCAAAAAATGGCTTTTATCGACAGCCTACCTTAGATACCCTTGCTATTGTCCGGTTTTGTAGGAAAGTATGATGGAAAAACGGAAATCGTTCGAGTTTTTTAGACGATAGATAAACGGGAGTTGAAGAGAGGATGAGGCCAGTTGTTTCATCAAATGACCTTAGAGGCAATAAGAGTGTATCGCCTCTAAGGATTTAGATAGCAATAAGCCGATTAATTAACGATCTTATTTAATTAACGACTCTATGTCCGCGGTTACGTAAACAAGTGCGGTAAGATCGTTTGAAGGCTTCCTCGGCCTCGAAGCCTTGTTTAGCGCCGCCGCCGAAACCGCCGGCCGCCGCGCCGATCGCAGCCCCTGTTCCGGGGCTGCCTGTAAAGGCACCAACCACGGCGCCACCCGCCGCACCAATTGCCGCGCCGACGCCGGTACCGATAGCGGTTTCCTTAACGGTACCGCCTGCCGCTTGACGAGCAAGTTGATCGCATTCGTACAAGTCTTGATTCAAACGGTAGGCATTGGGACTATCGTAAGTATCGACCGTGGGTGTCCAACCGGTTTGAGTGGCGCAAGCGGATAGCAGCAATCCGCCGATCATGGTGATTCCAAGTGTCGATTTTTTCATAAATATACCTCTTTGTTGAGTTTATAGCTGGAGCAAAAATAAAACCTTATATATGAATAAAGAATGAATTAGATCGATTAAAGTTCCCTTAAAACGGATACCGGCGGTTTGTCGACTACTTGCCTAACGCCCCAGAAACCTGCGAGTCCGATAAAAAAGCCGCTAAGCGTAGGCATGACCAACCATAGCAGAAAATTGGGCCGGTAATTCAAGTGCAGCACTTCGGTATATAACGCGAAAAGCACGATTTCGGACAGGCCGATCGCCAAAATTCCCGCACTAAAACCCAATAGCGCAAATTCGATTATATGCGTCTTCCGTAAAAATTGCCGATGCGCTCCTAGCGTTCGCATCAGCGCACCTTCATGAATGCGTTGGTCCAACCCGGCTTGAACCGCCGCGAACAGCACGGTAAATCCGGCCAGTAGTGCGAAATATAACAAATAGTTGATCGCTTGGGTTAGTTGCGCCAAGATCGTTTGGAATTGTTTGAGAATCAAATCCACTTCCAGAACGGTTACACTCGAGTAGCGTTTGACCAGTTCATTCAAGAAATGTTTTTGATTTTCCGGCAAATAAAAACTGGTCATCGAGGTGCTGGCAAATCCGTCCAAGGTTCCCGGCGAAAAAATCATATAAAAATTAGGCTTCATCGTATCCCACTTAACGCTGCGAATACTGACGACTTCCGCTTGCAATTGTTCGCTTCCGATCGTAAAAGTCAGTTTGTCGCCGAGCTCAACGCCAAGACTCGAAGCCAATTTTTGCTCGATCGACACCAAACCCGGGCTATCATTCGTCCACCACTTGCCGGATAGAATCTTGTTTTCATCGGGCACCTGCTCCGACCAGGTTAGGCTCAAGTCGCGATGCGTGGCTTGTTCGCCTTGGGAATCCTTACTGACGATTTTTTGCACCGGAATGCCGTTGATTCGGACGAGTCGTCCGCGAACGATCGGATAAAAGCGGCTGCCGGTCAGGCCTTGGTCATCCAAATCCTGCTGGAAATCGGCTTGTTGTTCGGGAAAAATATTCAACACGAAATGGTTCGGCGCCTGTTCCGGCAACTGACGTTGCCAATCGGTCAATAAATCGTTTCTGACCGTGAAGCTCAAGGTCATCGCCACCAGCGTGATGCTAAATGCCAAAATCTGACTCACCGATGCCTGCCGGTTACGAATCAAACCTTGCACGCCGAAACGCCAAGTTAGAGGCAAACTGGGCAACAATTTTTGACAGGCCCAAAGGATTCCGTAAACCGCGCTGCCCAATACGAGTAACGCGATCAGGCCGACGCCGATGATGATGCCGGTCATTTTAAAATCTTCGGTATAACGCCATATCAAAACCGCGATAATAGCGATCGCCAAACCGTAAATCAGCCAAGCCGCGGACGGTAACGGCTCCAGGTCGCGGCGCAACACGCGTAGCGGCGACACCCTTTTGAGACGAAGCAGCGGCGGCAGAGCAAAACCCAGCAATACCGCCATGCCCGTCGCGAAACCGAAAAATACCGCAAACCAGCTCGGCGAGGCGATGGCATCCGGTAACAAATCATGCAAAAGATGAAACAGCCCGGCCTGCGCAAACCAGCCTAGAAGACAACCGATGGCGCTGGCCAACATTCCGAGAATAAAAAACTGACTACCGTAAAGCCATAAAATTTCTTTTTGCTTCAAGCCTAAGCATCTCAATACCGCTGTGGCATCGAAATGACGTTCGCTATACCGGCGCGTTGCAGCGGCAATCGCAACGCCGGCAATCAAAATCACGACAATGCTGGACAAGCCCAAGTAGCGCTCGGCCCGATTTAGCGCATTGCCGACTTCAGGGCGGTCTTGATGAATATCCATGATGCGCTGGGACGGATTCAGCTGCGGCTTGATCCAACGATTGAATGCCATGATGCTCTGCGCTTCGCCGGCGAACTGAAAGAAATAATGCACATGACTGCCCGGTTGTATCACTCCCGTAGCCGGTAAGTCGTCGGCATGCATCATGACCCGCGGCGATAGGCTGTAAAAATCGCCCCGCTTGTCCGGCTCGTAAGTCAAGACACGGCTGATCGTCAACGCTTTTTCGCCGACCGTCAAGGCATCGCCGATTTGCAAATGCAGTGCCGACAGCACGCGTTTTTCAACCCATACCGACCCTGGCTCAGGTCCGGACGCCACTATTTGCTCGTCGCTGAAATCGGCGCCGGTGACCTTTAAAAAACCGCGTAACGGATAACGGGGACTGATCGCCTTCACGCCGGCCAGCAACAGTTCGTCGTTTTCCATCAAGACGCTTGAAAACTCGGCGGTTTCCGAACGGGTCAAGGCCAATTCGCCGGCCTTTTCCAGCCATGCGCCGGGAATGCGTTCGGGACTCGTTATTACTAAATCGGCCGCGAGAAAATCGGCGGCTTGTAAGGTCATCGTACGATGCAGGCGATCGGCGAATAGCGTAATTGCAGTCGAACTGGTCACGGCGATGATCAACGCGGCAATCAGAATCGTGAGTTCGCCGGAACGGCTATCGCGAAACAACAAGCGTAGCGCCAAATTAAAACGCGTCATACCAGTCTCCCGGCATCGAGTTTAATGCTGCGCCGGCAGCGTTCGGCCAAATGGCTGTCATGCGTGACCAATATGAGCGTGGTGCTGTTTTCGCGGTTCAATTCGAACAATAAATCGATGATTTGTTCGCCGGTTTTACTGTCCAGATTGCCGGTCGGTTCGTCGGCGAATAAAATAGCCGGCCGCGTCACGAAAGCGCGGGCCAACGCGACGCGCTGTTGTTCGCCGCCGGAAAGCTGCCTTGACGTATGATTGAGCCGGTGGCTTAATCCCACCCTGCCGAGCAAATCGGCGGCCAAAACACGCGCATTTTTGTTGCCGCCCAACTCCAACGGCAACATCACATTTTCGACAGCGGTCAACCCCGGCAACAATTGAAACGACTGAAACACAAAGCCGATCAACTCGTTACGTACCGCCGCCCGCCCGTCTTCATCCATCGCCGTCAAATCGCGACCGTCAATCGTCACGGAACCGCTTGTCGGCGTATCGAGCCCGGCCAACAAACTCAATAAAGTCGATTTGCCGGAACCGGACTCGCCGACCACCGCGAGACTCTCTCCCGGTTTGATTTGTAAATCGACCGATGCCAAGATATGTAAGGTGCCATCCGAAGTTTGCACGGTTTTACCGAGATTTTCGGTGACGATAATATCTTTTAACGTTCTTTCAGGTTGAGTCTGTGTCATGTTTAAATTTTTGCTTGCAGTAATAATAGCGTTAAGTTCAGCGGTCGTGTCGGCTGAAACGATTGTCGTATTAGGCGATAGTATCAGCGCCGGATACGGAATAGAAGCGGGGAAAGGCTGGGTCGATTTACTTCAGAAAAAGCTGGAGGCCGAAAAGTTCCCGCATCAGGTGGTTAACGAAAGCATCAGCGGCGATACCAGCGCCGGCGGATTGGCTCGCATCGACAGCGCGTTGGCGCGGCATAGCCCGGAATGGGTGCTGCTGGAGCTTGGCGGCAACGACGGTTTAAGAGGATTGACCCCCAAGCAAATGCACGACAACTTGAACGAAATCGTCAAGCGTTCGAAACAAGCCGGCGCGCAAGTTTTGCTACTAGGCATGCGCATGCCGCCGAATCTCGGTAAACGCTATATTGAAATTTTTTACCAGGTTTATCCGGAACTGGCCAAAGAACACGACCTGCCTTTCGTGCCTTTTATACTCGAAGACGTGGCCCTGAAAGCGGAACTGATGCAGCGCGACCGAATTCATCCGAATGCCGACGCACAACCGATTATCGCCGAAAAAGTATGGGAATATTTAGGTCCGCTGTTAAAATGACAAGCCTTATTTCGGGTTTCCACCCGGCCGATTCACTCCAATAAATATAATAACGAGATCATTGATGAATGCCTTAACTCTGGAAAAAGCCAATCAAATCATTCATGTCGCATTAACCAATGCCCGCCAACTCAACCTAGAACCGCTGACCGTGGTCGTATTGGACGAAGCCGGTCATCTCAAAGCGATGCAACGCGAAGACGGCGCCACGATGATTCGAGAGCAAGTCGCGATCGCCAAAGCGTGGGGCGCGGTCAACATGGGCATGTCGTCGCGAAATCTTGCCGCCGTCGCCGAGCAACGCCCCGACTTCATGAACGCGCTGATCGGCTTGGCCGACGGAAAAGTCATGCCCGTACCGGGCGGCGTACTGATTCGTAATGCCGACCACAAAATTCTCGGCGCGGTCGGAATCTCCGGCGACGTCTCCGACCAAGACGAGCGCTGTGCGATCGCCGGAATCCACGCGGCCGGTTTATTTTGCTAAGGAACGAGCATGAAATAACTTCATTCTAATATCGCAAGGAAGGAGGATTCGATTGACAGATGTCGGCCGCACGCCCCGAAGCCACCTTAGATAAAACTGAAACAAAAACAAACCGCATCGTCATTCTTGTCGCATTGGTCGCCATGCCAATCGACTTATCTTCCCCACGCTAGTGCGCACTGCCATTAAGTTAAGCCGTTCGTGGTGAGCCTGTCGAACCATGGACGGCTTAACTTATCGACCCAGGATTTTTCCATTCACCCTTCGACAGGCTCAGGGCGAACGGAAAAATCCTTAACTTAATGGCAGTGCACGCTAGTGCGTGAATGTAGGCGAGTTTGCCCTGAATTGCGGGTGTGATGAGCTCGTGCGTCAAGTCGAGCAACCCCATGTCCCTATTGATCTCATTCACCACCAAACCGATCGCGCCGAATGAGCAAAGTATCGCATCCAGGTCATCGGCGTAACCGCCACCGCCGAGCCCAAAATTCTGAGCGGTATTTTGCACGCTCGCCACGTCGAGGTATTCCCTTTCTATTGAAAAAACGTCTAAAAATGAAAAGATATGGGGATATCTAGCGATGTGTTGTGAAGTTAAGCAATTTCCCTATAATGCAATGATTTACTTCAAATGAGACGAAAACGATGGCTACCTTATTCTGGCTACAGACAGGCGCCTGTGGCGGCGATTCGCTGGCGCTATTGAGTGCTGAATCACCGAGCCTCGAACAAATTTTTTCGGCTCACGGCGTTGAATTGCTATGGCACCCCTCGTTGTCCGGCGCGTCGATGCGCGAGCACGACGCGCTGCTCGAACGCATCGTCAACGGCGAACAAGCGTTGGACATACTTTGCGTCGAAGGCAGCATCGTCACGGCCCCGCGCGGTACCGGTCTGTACGACAGCTACCGCGGCCGGGCGCGCATGGACATCGCGCGTGAATTGGCAGAGCGGGCCGGTACGGTCGTCGCGATGGGCACCTGTGCTGCCTACGGTGGCGTTCATGCCGCGGCGCCGAATCCGGGCGATTGTATCGGCCTGCAATACAACCGTTCGACTCCGGGCGGTCTGTTGCCGCCGGAGTGGCGTTCGCGCGCGGGCCTTCCTGTCGTCAACGTCTCCGGTTGCCCGGCACATCCCCACGCCATGACCCAGACGCTGGCCTGGCTCGCCGCCGGACTGCCGTTGCCGCTGGACGAACTGAATCGTCCTAAGGCGTTCTTCAATACCGTCGTTCATCAAGGGTGTACGCGTAACGAGTATCACGAATACGACATCGAAGAAAACGAACCGGGCGGGCGCGCCTGTCTGTTTTTCAATCTCGGCTGCCAAGGGCCGATGACGCAGGCGGTATGCAACAGCGATCTGTGGAACGGCACCAGCAGCAAGACTCGCGCCGGCGTGCCTTGTTTCGGTTGCACGTCGCCGAGCTTCCCTCGCGACACCGATTTGTTCTTGACTGAGAAAATCGGCGACATTCCGTTGCGCTTGCCGCTGGGCGTCGAACGTCCCCGGTACATGGCATACAAGAATCTTGCCCGCGCCGCTGCGCCGGAACGCGTCAAAGACAAGAAAATGGACGTTTGAGATGGCTACGATTGAAGTCAACATCAATTTGAACCGCGTCGAGGGAGACCTCGAAATCGCTTTGGTGCTCGACGACGGCGTCGTCACGGAAGCTCGGACCGTCGGCACACTGTATCGCGGTTTCGAGCAGATCATGATGGGCAGGGCGCCCCGCGATGCGTTGGTGATCACGCCGCGGGTCTGCGGCATTTGCGGTACGGCTCATCTTTACTCGGCAGTGCTCGCGCTCGAACATGCCTGGCGGACGCCGGTGCCGCCGAATGCGACGCGCATCCGCAATCTTTGCCTGATTGCCGAAGGTATACAGAACGATTTACGTCAAACCTTTCTGTTTTTCGCGCCCGATTTTTGCCATCGGCGTTATAGTCAGCACAGCTGGTTCGACGATGCGGTCGACGCTTTCGAACCGTTTCGCGGTTCGATTTATCTCGAAACGTTGGCTCAAACGCGGAAAGCGGTCGAAATCGTCGCGCATTTCGGCGGGCAATGGCCGCATTCATCCTATATGATACCCGGCGGCGTGACGACGCCGGCCGATCTGCGCCGGCTGTTGGCCTGCCGCTCGGTATTGGATGAGATTCAGCGCTGGTACGAACGGCGCGTCATCGGCGCTTCGCTCGACGATTGGCTGGCCTTGGAAGATGCCGAGCGCTATTTCGCTTGGCTCGATACGCCGGCGCATGCCGGCAGCGCGCTGGGTTTGATGAGCCGCGCGGCCCGCTCGCTCGGCCTACACCTGTGCGCCTCGGGTACGCCGCACATGCTCAGCTATGGCGCCTGGTGCGATCCCGACCGTTGGTCCGCGCCGCACGACGCGCGTTTGCTGCCGGGCGGTTTCTACGACGGCGGAAGCGGCACGGTCGGGCCATACGATCAACAACTGATCAATGAGCACGTTCGTCATTCCTGGTTCCGGCCTTATGACGGCGGGCGGCATCCGTGGAACGGCGAAACCGTCCCCGATTTTCAGCCGAACAGCGACCGCTACACTTGGGCGAAGGCGCCGCGCTACGGCGATAAGGTGGTGCAGACCGGACCGTTGGCCGAGCTGCTGATCGGCGGCGATGCACTGATTGCGTCGCTGCACCAGGCCGAAGGCGGCAGCGCTTGGCTTCGACAATTCGCGCGGGTCAGGCGAATCGCCGTCGAATTGAAGCAAGCGCGACTGATACTCGACGAGTTAACAGCGAATCTACACGAGCCGCATATTTTGAATCCGGCCAAAACACAGGAAACCGACGGAGAAGGATACGGTCTGATCATGGCCGCGCGCGGGGCGCTCGGGCACTGGCTCAAAATCAAAGACGGTGTCATCGAAAAATATCAAATCATCACGCCAACCGCGTGGAACGCCTCTCCTAGAGACAGCGGAGGCTTCCCGGGGCATTGGGAGCAAAGCCTAGTCGGACTGAGCGTTCAGGATCCGGACGATCCCGTAGAAATCGGGCATGTCATTCGCTCCCACGATCCGTGCCTAGTGTGCACGGTACATGTGCTGAACACCGGCACGAGGCTACGTTTCGGGCCATGAGTAATCGGCAATTATGTCATATCGTTTGCTTCGGTAATCCGCTCCACGGTGATGACGGTTTCGGTCCGGCGGTTTACCAACGGCTAGCGGCGCTGCCGCTGCCGGATAACGTGCGCGTGTTCGACGCCGGAACGCCCGGTCTGGCGGCATTAGCGCTATTTCAAGGATGCCATGAGGTGATGGTCGTCGACGCCGTCGCATCGGGCGGCATACCAGGGAAATTAAGCCGATTATCGCCGAATGTTGTTACGGCCGAAATCACGTTACCGGGCCACGGCATCGGCGTAGGCTATTTGTTAAAGGCCGTTGCCGCGTTGCCGGACTGCCCACGCATCGAGATCATCGCAGCGGAAATCCTTGGAGCGGCACCGTTCCGTCCGGGCTTGTCAAAACCGGTGCGCCAAGCTGTCGACGATGCCTTCGTTCTACTGGAAAAATATGCCGAGCAAGTTTCCCGTCAATGAATCGCACCTAAATGAGGAGCTGACGCGTTTGCGGGTCGAATTCGAAGCGCTTCGAATCGCCAACGCGGCGCTCGAGCAACAATTGTCGATCGACGCCAAGCAGGCCGATTCGATGCTGCGGGTGCTCGAAATACGTAGTAACGAGCTAAAGGAAGCCAACCTACATCAGCTGAATCAAAGTAATTTCATCCGTCGCGTCATGGATTCGACCGGCGCGATGATGATCGTGCTGGGACCTGATGGGCATATACGCCAAGTCAATCGGCGTTGCGCGCAGGAGTTGACCGGAACCGATTCGATTCCGGACAATCGCGTGCTGGACGACTGGTTGCATCCCGACGAACGACAAGCGCTTGTCGCACAAGCGATCGGTTTGCCGTGGCCCGTTTTTTCTCCGCTGTTCGAAGTCGTGCGGCGTTCGGGTTCCTATGCCGCTGAGCACCGTCTGGCAAGCCGCGACGGAAGCTATCGCCATTATTGGTTTGAGGCGAGTATGCAACACAACCCTCAAGGCAAAGAAGAAGGCGCCGTCATTTGCGCGAGCGATATCACGCGGCTCAAACAACAACAAGAGCGATTGAGCCGAAGCGAAAAACGCCTGAAAGAGGCGCAAAAAATCGCCCGCCTGGGGCATTGGGAAATGGATTTGACGTGCGACAAACTCACTTGGTCGGAGGAAGTGTGTATTATTTTCGAGCTCGATTCGGCTTCGATACCCCGTAACTATGCGGACTTTCTCGAACTCGTCTATCCAGCCGACCGGGCCGCAGTCGACCGGGCTTTCACATCCGCCCTAAGCACGCATGGTTCTTACGACATCGAACATCGTCTGTTAGCGGCCGGCGGACAAATTAAGTGGATACACGAACGGTGCGTCATCTACTATGACGATGCCGGGCGGGCTTTACGGTTGGTCGGAACGATTCAGGATATCACCGAGCAACGCTTGGCCGAAGAGCAGTTGCGTCTTGCGGCGAGCGTCTTCGACAATAGCCTGAATGGCATTCTAATCACCGATGCGAATACGCGCATCGTCAAGGTCAACCGCATGTTCAGCGAAGTCATGGGCTATTCGTCCGACGAGGTGTTGGGACAAAAACCGAGCTTGCTGAAATCCGAGCACCACGATAAGCAATTTTATCGCAGTCTGTGGGCCGCACTCGAACGGGACGGCAAATGGCAGGGTGAGATTTGGGACCGGCGTAAGAACGGCGAACTGATACCACTGTGGCAAAATATATCGTCGGTGCGCGACGCCATCGGACGCGTGACGCACTATATCAGCGTCTTTTACGATTTAACCCAACAAAAGCAAAGCGCGAAACATATCTACCATCTGGCCTATTACGATGCCTTGACCGAACTACCGAACCGGCAGTTATTCAACGAGCGCTGCGAGCATGCACTGGAGAGGGCGAATCGCGACTACCATCCGCTGGCAGTTTTGTTTCTTGATCTGGACCGGTTCAAGCACGTCAACGACAGTCTCGGGCATCCGGCCGGAGACGAGCTTTTGCGCATGGTCGCACACGCAATCAAGAGTTCTTTGCGCCAAGACGATACGGTCGCGCGCTTGGGTGGCGACGAATTCATCATTTTGCTCGAAAATACCGGGAGCCGCTCCGATGTCGAACAGGTCGCCCTCAAAATCATTGCGCACCTCTCTAGACCTTTCATCGTTCAAGGCCATAAGCTGGAGATCGGCACGTCGATAGGCATCAGTTGTTATCCTGAGGATGGCAAAGACACCATGTCCTTAATCAAACACGCCGATCTTGCGATGTATCGAGCCAAGGAAAAAGGACGCGGTAATTTTCAGTTTTACGAAACGTATCTAACTACGCGCGCGAAAGAACGTCTTTTTCTCGAAAGTGAGCTGCGCGACGCACTGGAACGCCAGGAATTCCATCTTCATTACCAACCGCAATTCGCCTTATCCGGCGGCGAATTGATCGGAGCCGAGGCTTTATTGCGCTGGAATCATCACGAGCACGGCCTGATCGCGCCCGACAAGTTCATTCCGATCGCCGAGGAATCGGGGCTGATCGTCGCGATCGGCGAATGGGTGCTATCGGCCGCATGCAGTCAGGCCAAGGCATGGCTCGACGCCGGTTACGCATTCAAACAGGTCGCGGTCAATCTGTCCGGCGCGCAGATCGAACGCAGCGATATTTTGGCAACGGTCGGCAACGTCCTTGCAACAACGGGACTGCCTCCCCAGCACCTAGAGCTCGAAATCACCGAAACCTATATCATGCGTCAAGCGAAACAGAACGTTCGTATCATGGAAGAGCTTCGCGCATTGGGCGTGAGCCTGGCGATCGATGATTTCGGAACCGGGCAGTCGTCGCTCAGTTATTTGAAACGCCTGCCGGTCGACAAGTTGAAAATCGACCGTTCATTCGTGATGGATATTCCGCAAGATAGCAATGATATGGCCATTACCCGAGCGATTCTCGCACTCGGACACAGTTTGAAACTAACCGTTTTGGCCGAGGGTGTCGAAACCGCAGAACAAGCGGCTTTTCTTAACGAATTAAAATGCGACGAAGTGCAGGGCTATTATTACAGCCGCCCGCTGGACGCCGAAAGCTTCCGGAAGCTATTGGCCAAGCAAAAGTTCGATGCAGATCTTTCTGATTGAAGCCGGGTACGTAAAGTGCGTGTTTCAAAAGCCCCCTGTGTCAGGATAGTTGTCGCATGAGTTATTGAGACTTTATAAAATCTATGGCTAAAATGCTGATTTGATTATGTCAAGGTACCCGAATTATGGCATTACCGAGAACTTTGGGACTGGGTAGCCCATTATTGAATTTACCTCGAAGCTTTAAACCCATTTCTTCCCCAACTGAGCAACCGGTTTTCAGGCTTTCTCTTCGGCAACAGATGTTTTCTCTGGGGCTTTTATTTACGCTCAGTTTATTGGCTGCACTGGCGATGGCGGCTTATTTTTATCCGAGCATTGCGAGCAATGACAAAGTAGTCGCGAACATCGTTCGTAATATCGGCTTCGGCGGCGGCGTTTTCGGCTTTAGTTTGGTATTACTGACCGCTTTTTATCGGCACTGGGCGTCTGTAACCGCGCCGTTATATGCCTTAGCGGGCGGGGTGTTCATGAGCGGATTGGCGCTTTCACTTGAACAACGTTTTCCTGGCATTGCCGTACAGTCTTTGGTTGTGACATTCAGCATCGCTTTGGTAATGTATGCGTTGTATGCGACCGGTGTGATTAAAGTAACGCGAAAACTTTTTGTGCTGATTTACGCCGCGGCGGCTACTATCGCGCTGGTTTATTTGGTGGGATTTACCGCATTGCTTGCCGGTGTGCCCTTGCCTTTTTTGCATGGTGCCGGTGTGGGCGGGATGCTTTGGTTTGGCTTTATCGTCGTGACCGCATCGTTAAATTTACTAGTCGATTTTCGTCGTATAGACAATGCTATACAACGCGCTCAACCTTCGTGGATGCGCTGGTACTTGGGACTGGGCATGCTAGTGACCTTAGTGTGGATGTACATTTCGGTTCTGAGGCTGATTGCAAATGCTAGACGATGAGGGATAAACGGGAAATGTGACAACAGGCTCTCGTCGGCCCGTGTTCGATTGCCTATTATTGTCCCTACATTTTAAAAACAGAGAAGTAATTTTTTACCAAATCCTTAGTTGTTTTTCTCGAAGCATTCTTCTGTAAGCTTCTTCCAGGTTTGCAATAAAATTCATTTCATTCCTAATCGGTGAATCTTCAAGCATCGAACGTAGCTCTTTTTTATAATGCGCGATGCGTTCTTTATCGTTCGCCAAATGTACCGCCTTTAAGAAATAGTCTTCTTCATCCATTGCGACTAATTCATTTGCGCCTATTGCGCTTAATATGGATTGCGAGACTCTTGCGACATGTGATTTACCGTCTAAAGCAATGACCGGCACACCCATAAAAATAGCCTGCATCGTTGTTGTGGTGCCGTTGTAAGGAAAAGTATCAAGTGCAATATCCAGTTCGTTATACAGCAATAAGTGCTCTGATCTTTTTGGCGAGAATCCGTACAATACTAGTCTGTCTATCTGTTCTAAACCGGCAGAGGCAAAACGTTTCTTGATACGATTCTGTTCAACTTTCTTTTCAAAACCTCTCCCCTTCAGCACAAATTTGGAATCAGGAACGGCCTGTAAGATTTGTACCCATAAAGCAATCGTTCTATCTGTGATTTTTGAAATTTTATTGAACGTACCGAAGGTCACAAAACTATTTGATTGACACGGCGCATCATTTATTTTCAAATTTTCAGGGGGCAGACGAAAGCATAAAAAACAATCTGGCAAGCGATACAGTTTTTCTGAATGCCACTCGTCTGAGACATTTTGAGGGTCGCTGATCGAGTCAACAAGGCGATAATCCATTGTTTTTAAACCTGTTGTGCCGGGATACCCTAAATAAGTCACTTGGACGGGGGCAGCCCGTAAAGCAAATACATCTAACCGATTACCGCTGGTCAGGCCTGCCACGTCGATTAAAATATCGATAGCGTCCTGTTGAATTTGATCGAACAACTGTACTGTAGACATGTGTCGAATATCGATCCATCGATCGGCGGCCAGTTTAAATTGATGAGTCACACCATCTTCTTGATTAATATTGGCATAACAGAATATTTCAAAAATGTCCTTATTGTGATTTTGAATAATAGGCAACAAAAAATAAGCCACCGGATGAGCATTAAAATCCGGAGACACATAGCCGATTCTAATTTTTAAATGTTTACTGCGTGGCTTAAGCGAAAGTTTATATTTTAAAACGTAGTGATTTGTATATGCTTCGGCCCATTTTTTATGCTCTAGGGCAACTAACGAAGGAGGCTCGTCACTGTAATTTAAGGTATTGATTAAACGTTGATGCGTATTTAAATCGTATTTGATTTGCAATCCTTCTCGATATACTGAAATAGCTTCATCGACCTTGCCAAGCAGACGCAAGCAATTGCCTAGCACGCGAAAAACACGCGAGTCATCCGTGTTCATGCTCTTTGCTTCTTTTAAAAAAGCAGCGGCTTCGTCATAGTTACCTTGCTCAAATGCAGCAATTCCCTGCGCAAACACATTTTTAAATGAATCCGACATTTTTGTTTCCTACCTGATTGCCTTGTTTAGTCCCCTAATTTTTTTATGGTGCCATTTAGTAGGGGCGCAGGTGACTAGCCGATATTCAAGACAAATCGGCATTATAAATTGGCTAAACGATTACCGTTTATTTAAGGCAGCAATTCCCAATTTGGAGATCAAAAAGGGTGTGGGGTATGCTTGGCGAGGATGTCGGCAGCAGGGAGCTGCCGCCAAGCCCCCATGGATGGGTTTACGGCGTTCCTCGACAGGCATACCCTACACCCTAAAATCGGCGAAACTGCTCAAACTGGGAATTGCTGTTATTTAAGGGCTGTCATATTCAAGCTAATAGGCCGGTTTAAAAACTGCTTATTGCTCGTATCGTTGAAAATGCCGAATCTTTCGACTCTCGTAATACTTTTAAACCCGGCCTTTGTTAAATAAAACCTTAAAAAATCTTCGTTAAGGCCTACCATATGAAAATCGTATGCATTCGTTTGCCCTCCGTAGAGCATTCTCATCACATAAAACCGATCTTTAAAACTTAGGCTTTTATCGACCAGCAGGGTGGCCAATGTATCTAGATCCGGGACACTAAGATAAATTTTTCCACCGGGAAGTAAAACTCTAAACCACTCTTTCAAAACTTCTTGTAGATCGCTAATATAGCTGAAATGTTCCAAAATATGGGAAGCATAGATTGCAGAAAATGTGTTATCCGCAAAACGAGATAAATCATTGGCATTACCCACATGGTCGACATGGTCGGTTTTTACAATATTGAATATCTCCCATCCCGCTTTTCTTTTCGTGCCGCCGATATGTAGTTTGCTTGCCATTTTTGCACGCCTCCAGAACTACTGAAAATACTTCATTATTTTCTTTGCAAATCAAATTCTGCTCCGAAGTGCCTGTTCGAGAACTACAGGATATTTGCGCCAATAATGTGACCCAACAGAAAAGCACTTTGATTGTATTTGCTCTCTAAGTCGGAAATTCGACCTTACATCACGAAGTATAACCTTGAATAAAAACAAGCCGTATGCTGTACCGAGTCGACCCTAACCCATTGACGAGTTAGTTTAAAACGAAAGCTGTTTATGCTTTTTTCCGGATATAAATGCGCATATGTCGATTCCGCTGTATGTCGGGTATACATAAGGCCCTTGGCGGACGCGATCATTGCCGCCATTATTTTGTCGGCACGCTTCTGTTCCCCCAGATAGGTCGACAGATAATATGCGGCAATTAAGCCCTCGCAACGCGAACCGTCGTGATAAACATGGTCGCCATAGTAATAATAGAAGCCTCCAGCATAATCTAAATAGGGCGAGTTCTCATCTGTATAACTATGTTCGATCATGGCATTCGCATCATTAAACACAAAGTCGATATAGCTATTTTTGCGAAAACCTTCGACCTTAACCCATTCCTCGATCGCTTGCATTAGCCAAGCATCGGCGGGTAACTCCAAAAACAATTCCTTGTATTTTACGGGCCGGATGTCCACTAAAAAATCCAGCGCTTTTTCGCTTTTTTCGGCGATTTCTTTTTTTAAATCGTCATCGATCCGATCGATCCACTGGTAGTATAGAGTCAGTCCCAATAAGGCTTCGCCCGGATAATAAAAAGAGAATAATTGTCTTTTGATATCATCGGGCGGGTCGATGATCGGCTGGCCTTGATTGAATAACGGGTGAATGTAATAACCGATCATTTCGCCGTCGTCGGCGATTCGAGACAGAATATGTCGAACGAGACCGTCGATAGTGAGTCGATAGGCTTCATCGCCGGTATGCCGGTAATAATGCATCAGCGCGACTAGTGCAACGCCCGCGCCGCCGAGTTTCGATTTTTTATTGTCGAACGGATAGCAGGCGTAGCGTCCTTGCCACTCGTGTTCTCTGAGTGTCGAAAACAGATATTGCATCGAATGGCCAGCGGCTTCGAGATAATCGTTGCGTCCGGTTAATTCATAACCGCGCAACAGCGAGATAGTTCCGCCGCAATGACGCAATATGTTGTTATACAAAGGATCGGCCATTTTGGGGTGATCGAAGTCTACTTTCGTATCTTGATAAGCGTCGTAAAAATACAAAAAACTGCCTTCATCGTTCATGTTGGCGACGAGCCAATCGATGCTTTTCAATGTACTTTCAAGCAAGGTTTCTTTGTCGAATCGAACTTTGCTAATCGGATAACCGCGATAAAGCGGTAAGATTTCTCGATCGGTATAGCTGATGAACGCAATACTTTTGATCAAACTAGAAGATACCGGTTCGCTTCGCATTAGTTTTTCGCGAACTGAAAACCGGTTGGATTGTTTCGCGATGCCGGTTTTTTTCGCGAGGAAACGCAGCAGTTGTGAGACGGACATGATGCTATGCACGACGGCGTCGGTCGGCATAAAGTAGCGTAATACGCCTTTATATTCGTATTTGATGCCGGTAATGCCCGGCTCGAAACGGCTGTCGCAAAACGTCGACCCGGTTAACGATTTCAGCGGGCACGGGCGCTCTTCGGTTACCATCTCAAACAAAATCCGGCACTGATTGGCGTCTTGAACGGCAAAGTCGGAAAGAGCAGGGTTGGTTTTGAGTTTTTCAACGATACGTTGCAATGTAGCTTCGATCGTTGCTCTTCTAGCCCCCCAGCGTATCGGTTTCAAACCTTGTTGAAACAGCGAAATGTAAATCTGCGAAATAGCCGGATCGAATGGCAAGTCAAGGTCAGTCGTTGAAAAAGCGCTCTCTCCGGAAATTAATGCCTGACGGATGTCGTTCAATAACCGATGTTCCGCCGAAAAGTCCGTTTTGCTATGAAATGCTCGGTTTTGATCTGCCATGAGTGAGTTTTGTGCATCGAAGGGTGGTTTGATTGTTTTTTTGGACAGACTTAGAGTCTGTCGGTCCACAAAGCAGGAATGAGCCGCTCGGAGCGGCTCATTAGTTTGGGATAGTTTATCGCGTGTATTTTATTGGGCTTTTCTCTGGAGTTTATCGAAGCGATGAAAGTCGATGATGTAGCCTGTCAACTTCTTTTTAGCCGACGCGAATAAGTTAAAAGAAAGCAGGCTAACCCCAGGCTCAATAGAACCGAAATATGAGGTTCAGGCACCTGCACGCTGAATTGACTGATTGTTGTAATTCCGGCTCCGAATTGATCGTCTATGGTTTTTTGTCGAAATCCGAAAATATCGCCTGCATTGACGAAGAAGTGGGTTTGGCCGGTTTGTATAAAATCGCCTTGGTCGTTAGTGAGCAGGAAAAAGACATCGTTGTGCAAATAGCCGAATGGATCCCATTGAGGGCCATCGATATCGAATGTTTCATAGGACCAATAGAATGAGACAAAACCGGAAGCGGCCGCCATGATAGTGAGGTCGACATCAATCTGATCTTGTGTACCTAAATCTCTTTGATCGGATGATGTTAAAGTCACAGAACTAAAGCCGTTGAAATCAATGGAACCATTACCGGCGGTAGTGGTTGCCGTCCAATTAGCCGGGCTATACGGACCGGTAAAATCGGAAATCAACGCGGCTTCAGCAGGAATGAATGCCATGAAGATTAACAACGTGATCAATGCCGTACATTTGTAGAACCGATGCTGGATTATCATTTAATCTCCCATTTATGAAGTAACAAATTGGTTTACAACTAGAGAACCTATCAAGGCGTAGCCGGATTATCTGCGAGATAATTCGCAATATTCCAATTGAATGGTGCTAGTCAATAATCGCATGGACTCCGCAGGCGACCATTAACTTTTCAGAATGATCGACTACGGAATATGAGCTTACAAGGTCATTAATTATTCCGGATCCGGTTCTAGGCTATCGGGTAAATCGAAGCCGTTTTCAAAAGGATTAAGCGGGTCGTCCATATCGGCGTTAGAAGTTCTAGGGTCGTTATCGCTCATGAACAAATCGTCTCCATCATCCAACAGGTCTTCGAGACTTAAAGTCTTGCCGCTGTTGCCTTGATCGAAGTTATCGCTGTTTTCTGCATTATTGTTGTCTTCGGAATTGCCCGGAGCATCTTGGTCGCCGTTACCATGACCGTTGTTGCCTTGCCTATTGCCGCCGCTGTTGCCTTGGCCGGAGTTGTCGCTGTTTTCAGCATTATTGTTGTCTCCGGAATTGCCAGGAGCATCTTGATCGCCGTTGCCGTGACCATTGTTGCCTTGCCTGTTGCCATTGTTATCCTGATCGGAATCCTCTTCATCACCATTATCAGGTTCTTCGTTGTTAATGACATTTTGAGTTTTGGCGGACTCGTCGGTTTCATCAGCAGTAGAGCCTTCTTCAGGCATTTTGCTTTCTTCATCCTGATCTGGCTCGTGGTCATCCGGGGTATGATCGGAATTATCCGGTTCTTCATTGTCAGTGGTGTCTTCACCGTCAGACAAATCTTGATCGACCTCATCAGATTGCTCATCCTCAGTCACATCTTCATCATCGGTGGACTCCTCTTTTTCTTCGGTCGAATCTTCGTCTTCTGCAGTGGGATCAATTTCTTCGCCCGAAAACTCTTCATCAAAAGTGGTTTCCTCAACCTGTATTACTTCGTTATCGCTAACTTCATAAGTAGTAATCGTTTCATTCATCATACTTACAGCCGCATACTCTTGAGTCTCTCCATCTGTAATGCAACTGTTATCCGGATCGGCATCGAAACCTAGATCGATAAAGTGTTGAAGCGAGAAAGTACGCCCAATAACTTGGCCTCCAGGATTAGTCGTCCAACCATCGGTAGTAGTCGATTGTCCTGTTTGGTCGTAATGCCCCGGTCCGGCTTTGATGATGATATCAGTTACTTCGCCCCATTCCGTATTATTTTCAATAAATTCGGCCAATGATACGGCGATAGCAACATTGCTAAATTCAGGGCTACTTGGAAACTCGACTTTTCTTATCCCACTAGTATTTCCAGTATCTAGATTGTAGGCAATATACGAAATTGCGTGAGGCAATTCGCAGTCATCGTCCGTGTCTGTATCAGAATCCGTATCGGTATCGGTATCCAAGTCCGTGTCGGTATCCGTGTCGGTATCCGTGTCGGTATCCGTGTCGGTATCCGTGTCTGTATCGGTGTCCGTATCCGTATCCGTATCGGAATCCGTGTCCGTATCGGTGTCCGTGTCTGTATCGGTGTCGGAATCCGTGTCCGTATCGGTATCCGTGTCTGTATCTGTATCGGTGTCCGTATCCGTGTCAGTGTCGGTATCCGTATCGGTATCCGTGTCGGTGTCGGTATCTGTGTCCGTATCCGTATCCGTATCCGTGTCGGTATCCGTATCGGTGTCCGTATCTGAGTCCGTATCGGTGTCGGAATCCGTGTCCGTATCGGTATCCGTGTCTGTATCTGTATCGGTGTCCGTATCCGTGTCAGTGTCGGTATCCGTATCGGTATCCGTGTCGGTGTCGGTATCTGTGTCCGTATCCGTATCCGTGTCGGTATCCGTATCGGTATCGGTGTCCGTGTCCGTATCCGTATCCGTATCCGTATCGGTGTCCGTATCCGTATCTGTATCTGTATCGGTATCCAAGTCGGTATCCGTATCTGTATCCGTGTCGGTATCAGTATCAGTATCTGTATCCGTATCTGTATCTGTATCTGTATCTGTGTCGGTATCGGTATCCGAATCGGTATCGGTGTCCGTATCCGTATCCGTGTCGGTATCAGTATCTGAGTCGGTATCTGTATCAGTATCGGTGTCCGTGTCTATATCGGAATCCGTATCCGTATCCGTATCCGTGTCCGTGTCTGTATCGGAATCAGTATCCGTATCAGTGTCTGTATCGGTATCCGTGTCCGTGTCTGTATCCGTATCCGTATCGGTGTCCGTGTCGGTATCCGTATCCGTATCGGTATCTGAGTCGGTATCGGTATCCGTATCCGTATCCGTATCCGTATCCGTATCCGTATCGGTATCGGTATCGGTATCGGTATCCGTATCGGTATCGGTATCCGTGTCCGTGTCCGTGTCGGTGTCGGTGTCCGTATCCATGTCCGTATCGGTATCGGTATCGGTATCCGTGTCCGTATCGGAATCGGTGTCCGTATCAGTGTCGGTATCCGTATCGGTGTCCGTGTCAGTGTCGGTATCGGAATCGGAATCGGTGTCCGTATCGGTATCTGTGTCCGTATCTGTATCGGTGTCCGTATCGGTATCGGTATCGGTATCGGTGTCCGTATCTGTATCGGTGTCCGTATCGGTATCGGTATCGGTGTCCGTGTCCGTGTCGGTATCCGTATCTGTATCCGTGTCGGTATCCGTATCTGTATCCGTATCTGTATCGGTATCCAAGTCGGTATCCGTATCCGTATCGGTGTCCGTGTCTGTATCCGTGTCTGTATCCGTGTCGGTGTCGGTGTCGGTGTCGGTATCAGTATCAGTATCTGAGTCGGTATCGGTGTCGGTGTCCGTATCGGTATCGGTGTCCGTGTCCGTATCGGTATCGGTATCGGTATCCGTGTCGGAATCTGTATCCGTATCTGTATCCGTATCTGTATCTGTATCCGTGTCGGTGTCGGTATCAGTATCCGTATCAGTATCTGTGTCGGTATCAGTATCGGTATCGGTATCTGAGTCGGTATCGGTATCGGTATCGGTATCCGTGTCGGTATCGGTGTCCGTATCCGTATCCGTATCCGTGTCTGTGTCGGTATCCGAATCGGTATCGGTATCCGTATCCGTATCCGTGTCGGTGTCGGTGTCGGTGTCGGTATCAGTATCAGTATCTGAGTCGGTATCGGTGTCGGTGTCCGTGTCCGTATCGGTATCGGTATCGGTATCCGTGTCGGAATCTGTATCCGTATCGGTGTCGGTATCCGTGTCCGTATCTGTATCCGTATCTGTATCCGTATCTGTATCTGTATCCGTGTCGGTATCAGTATCCGTATCAGTATCTGTGTCGGTATCAGTATCGGTATCGGTATCTGAGTCGGTATCGGTATCGGTATCGGTATCCGTGTCGGTATCGGTGTCCGTATCCGTATCCGTATCCGTGTCTGTGTCGGTATCCGAATCGGTATCGGTATCCGTATCCGTATCCGTATCCGTATCCGTATCCGTATCCGTATCTGTATCTGTATCTGTATCTGTATCTGTATCTGTATCTGTATCTGTATCCGTATCTGTATCGGTATCCAAGTCGGTATCCGTATCGGTATCGGTGTCGGTATCGGTGTCGGTGTCCGTGTCGGTATCCGTATCTGTATCCGTATCCGTATCGGTATCCGTATCTGTATCCGTGTCGGTATCAGTATCAGTATCAGTATCAGTATCAGTATCAGTATCAGTATCAGTATCAGTATCTGTATCTGTATCGGTATCAGTATCAGTATCGGTATCGGTATCTGAGTCGGTATCGGAATCTGTATCCGTATCGGTATCGGTATCGGTGTCCGTGTCGGTATCCGTATCCGTATCCGTATCGGTATCGGTATCCGTGTCCGTGTCGGTATCGGTATCGGTATCCGTATCCGTGTCCGTGTCGGTGTCCGTATCAGTGTCGGTGTCGGTATCCGTATCGGTATCGGTGTCCGTGTCAGTGTCGGTATCGGAATCGGTGTCCGTATCGGTATCTGTGTCCGTATCTGTATCCGTGTCGGTATCTGAGTCGGTATCGGTATCCGTATCGGTATCCGTATCCGTATCCGTATCCGTATCCGTATCGGTATCCGTGTCGGTATCAGTATCGGTATCGGTATCCGTGTCCGTGTCCGTGTCCGTATCGGTATCCGTATCGGTATCGGTGTCCGTATCCGTGTCCGTATCGGTATCGGTGTCCGTATCCGTATCTGTATCGGTATCCAAGTCGGTATCCGTGTCGGTATCAGTATCAGTATCAGTATCAGTATCAGTATCAGTATCTGTATCTGTATCTGTATCTGTATCTGTATCTGTATCTGTATCTGTATCTGTATCTGTGTCGGTATCGGTATCCGAATCGGTATCGGTGTCCGTATCCGTATCCGTGTCGGTATCAGTATCTGAGTCGGTATCTGTATCAGTATCGGTGTCGGTGTCCGTGTCTATATCGGAATCCGTATCCGTATCCGTATCCGTGTCCGTGTCTGTATCGGAATCAGTATCCGTATCAGTGTCTGTATCGGTATCCGTGTCCGTGTCGGTATCCGTATCCGTATCGGTATCTGAGTCGGTATCGGTATCGGTATCCGTATCCGTATCCGTATCCGTATCCGTATCGGTATCGGTATCGGTATCGGTATCGGTATCGGTATCGGTATCCGTATCGGTATCGGTATCCGTATCGGTATCCGTATCCGTATCGGTATCCGTGTCCGTATCGCTATCCGTGTCCGTGTCGGTATCCGTATCTGTATCCGTGTCGGTATCAGTATCGGTATCCGTGTCCGTATCGGTATCCGTATCGGTATCGGTGTCGGTGTCCGTATCCGTGTCCGTATCGGTATCGGTGTCCGTGTCCGTATCGGTATCGGTGTCCGTATCCGTATCGGTATCGGTGTCCGTGTCCGTATCCGTGTCCGTGTCCGTGTCCGTGTCGGTATCGGTATCGGTATCGGTATCGGTGTCGGTATCTGAGTCGGTATCGGTATCCGTATCGGTATCGGTATCGGTATCGGTATCGGTATCCGTGTCCGTATCGGTATCCGTATCGGTGTCGGTGTCCGTATCCGTGTCCGTATCGGTATCGGTATCCGTGTCCGTATCCGTGTCCGTGTCCGTGTCGGTATCGGTATCGGTATCGGTATCGGTGTCGGTATCTGAGTCGGTATCGGTATCCGTATCGGTATCGGTATCGGTATCGGTATCCGTGTCCGTATCGGTATCCGTATCGGTGTCGGTGTCCGTATCCGTGTCCGTATCGGTATCGGTGTCCGTGTCCGTATCTGTATCGGTATCCAAGTCGGTATCCGTATCCGTATCGGTATCTGAGTCGGTATCCAGGTCGGTATCCGTATCCGTATCCGTATCGGTATCGGTATCGGTGTCCGTGTCGGTATCTGTATCCGTATCTGTGTCGGTATCCGTATCGGTATCGGTATCGGTATCGGTATCCGTATCCGTATCCGTGTCGGTATCCGTATCAGTGTCCGTATCAGTGTCAGTATCCGTATCTGTGTCAGTATCCGTATCGGTGTCTGTATCCGTGTCTGTGTCTGTATCGGTATCCGTATCACCTTCTTCCGCTAAAAGAGGATCGAAGCTTTCATTATCTTCGGTAAATTCTTGACTTGGGCCAATAGTGCTGTATCCAGCATCAGGGTCGACTTGATCGCCTTCGTATTCTATGATGACGGTGCTACTGCCTTCGTTGCTTCCTTCCGATACTGTACCGTCTCCGGTGCCAGGCGCGCCAGCTGCAGGAGCTTCTAAGTCAACGCTTGGATCTGCGCCTTCCAATAATGCTTGTTGGATTTCGTCAACTTCTTGTTGGATAGCGTCTCTTCTATCTTCAAGTTCGCTTAGAAGATCTTCTTCCGAGTCTGCTAAAGCTTGGGAGGTTTCGAGTAAGTCATTGCCGGATTCTAATAATTCGCTGATCAGTTCATTTGCGTTATGGCCTAGCGTAATGAAAGATCCGTCATCAAAAGAAATGCCGATAGAACTATTCGCGTCGGTTTGTATCCTTTCTTCCGGCAATACGAGATCGCCGCTTTTCAAAATGCGTTCCGTTCCATCGGCACTGATGGCTTTAACGGTTCCTTCTATGACTGACACGACACCTTGAGCGGCCATTATTGCTCTCCAAGCTTCTGATAATTATAGTAACCTTGCGGTCAAAGGCTATTGATTAATTTACTAACGCTTTCATTGTTCCACGGTTTTAGTTTTTTGACTATTGTACGAAAAGTACAGTGTGGCACTGTGACATAATAAACAGAGCGAAAACGCAGGAGTAGTTGCCGAGGGTTTAGGGCACTGCCATTAAGTTAAGCCATCACAGAATTAAGTAATGCTTGTATCCAGGATCCACTTTGCCTCAAAAGCTTGCCATCCATGGCACTGGATTCCGCCAGTCCATGGCGGAATGACGGGCTTCCCTTAACTTAATGGCAGTGAGGGTTTAGGGAGGTTATTTAATATACCCGTCGTAGATCAAAATTCGGCGCCTGGTTGTCCTTTGACGGACCCCTGTGCCGAATTTTGATCTGCGATGAGTATAATTACCGTTTTAAAAAGTTCTAATTCGATTCTTGTTTTCTATCGTTAAGCAAAACGGCTAAATGAAATCGATCGGGGATATTTAATTTATGGAAAATAGATGTCATGTGAGCTTTGACAGTTCTTTCCGAAATATCGAGCTCGGACGCGATCAATTTGTTGCTCAGACCTTTTTGAACCCGTTCGATCACTTCATGTTCGCGCGGCGTCAGGCAGTCGAGATCGACCGATGTGGAATGGGGTGGGGGTGGTGTGCTTGAATGGGCAATGTTGACCAGTTCGGCGACTACTTTCGAAACCAGGTGACGTTTCATCCAGAGATCGCCTTTTAAAATTCTCGATACGGCTATTCCTATAATTTTTGTGCCGACGTCTTCTTCGCAATACCCGGCTGCACCGGCTGTCATGAGCTCTATTTGCCGACTATCGGGCCAATTATGTCCGATCAACAAAACCCGGCCCGAATAATTTTTTATGAATTGATAAGGGGGGCGTTCTCGATCTATAAAACTTGTTTCTATGATGACCAGTTGATAGCGATTATCTATAGATTCCATTCGATCGGCGAACTCGACGACATAATTGTTGGATAGCGCCGAGCGCCATTTATTCAACGTAGTATTCGAGCTGGATATGATTAGAATCGAAGCTGTCATCGTTACGTTCTTATCGTTCTCGCATCGCGGTTGCTTTGGCACGTAAAATAGGTTTCAGTAAGTAGTCCAAAACACTTTTTTTGCCGGTTAAAATTTCGACATCGGCGGTCATGCCCGGAATGATGTCCAACACCTCCCCATGTCTTTCGAAATAAGTTTGTTTGGCGGTCAAACGAATAAGATAATAATTTTTACCGTCTTCCGGGTTGGTAATCGTATCGGCGCTGATATGATCCAAGGTTGCTTCCAAGCCGCCGTAAATCGCAAAATCGTAGGCGGTCAATTTGATAATGGCTTTTTGACCCGGATGCAAGAAGGCAATGTCGGACGGCCTGATCTCGGCTTGTATGAGCAGTTGATCTTCAAACGGTACGATTTCGATCAAATCCATGCCGGGCTGAACAACGCCTCCGATCGTGTTGATTTTGATTTGCTTGACTGTGCCCTTAACGGGGGCTCTGATCAACGTGCGGCTGACTTTGTCTTCGGTAGCGCGCATCGATTCGGCAATGCGATCGAATCCAACTTTAGCGTCATTAAGCTCCTGGATAAGAGCCGTGCGAAATTGTGTTTGATGTTCATTGATACGGCTTTTGGCTTCTTTCAGCGCAGCGCGTAAACGCGGTACCGACAGTTGCGTGGCTCTTAGTTCTCCTTGTAAGTCGTTGGCCGTTCTTTTCAAGCGCAATAATTCCACTTCGGACAACGCGCCAAAGTCGACCAGCGGCTCCGATAATTCCAGTTCCTTGGCCAGCATCGCATAGCTATCCGTCAAACGTGATATTTTCGATTCCGCCTCAACGAGTTCTTGTTCGCGTTGAGAAACTTGTTGTTGAATGGTTTCCAAGGTCGATTGATATTCTTCTTTTTTGGATTCATACAAGCGTTGAGCTTGCCGCGCTAATTCGGGGTAGTTGGTTTCGATGGTTTCGGGGATTAGCAGTGGCGTTTTATTGACCAATGCATTCAGCCTTGCGATTTGTGCTTGTAACTCGAATTGTTTGATGCGTTCCTCGCCGAAGGTTGCGGCAAAGCGAACATCATCGAGGCGCATTAACGGTTGGCCTTTTTCGACGATATCGCCCTCGCGGATAAGAATTTCAGCCAGAATTCCACCTTCGAGATTTTGAATGACTTGCAGTCTGGTGGAAGGAATTATTTTTCCGGAACCGCGCGTGATTTCGTCAAGCATCGCGAAGTTTGCCCAAGCCAATGCGACTAAGGTAAACAAAGCGGTTAGCCACAAAATGAGATGGCTGTGAAACGAGGAGCGATACAGCACACCGGCATAGATGTCGCTTATGTATCGAGCGTCTTCGTCTTTTTCGCGCGCGCTTGAATTTAAAAACACTGTTGAATCCTCTCCGATTAACTGGAAACTTTGATCTGGCCTTGTTTTAAAGCGTTGAGAACCTGGTCTTTCGGGCCGTCCGCTATGATTCGTCCGTTATCCATAATGATCAAACGATCCACCAAACTTAACAAAGACGTTTTATGCGTCACCAATAATAGTGTCTTATCCCTGATATGAGGGGCCAAGCGTTTTTTGAAACCATCTCCGGTACTGTTGTCCATTGCATTGGTCGGCTCGTCCATCACGTAAATGGGTGGGGACAACAGCAGTGCGCGAGCTACGGCAATACTTTGCCGTTGCCCCCCAGACAACGAGCGCCCTCGTTCGCCGACCGGCATTTCGAAGCCTTGCGGGTGTTTGTCAACAAAATGAGTCACTCCGGCTAATTGTGCGGCTTGTAAAATCATCGTGTCGTCTGCGTATCGGGCGCCGAGCGTAATGTTGTCTTTGACGCTGCCGTGCATCAACGAAATGTCTTGAGACACGTAACCGATTTGACGGCGTAAGTCGGATGGATCGATTTGACGAATATCGGTGCCGTCTATCAGAATTGCGCCGGATTGAACCTCGTAAAAACCTAGTAACAATTTTTCGACCGTCGATTTGCCGGACCCGATTCGTCCGAGTATCGCGACATGTTCGCCGGCATCGATCTTGAATGAGACATTTTCAAGTGCCTTGATCGGTTGATTTGGATAGCTGAAAGTCACATCTTTAAATTCTATGGAGCCTTTGAATTTGGGGCGATGTAAATATTTTTTGTATTCGTCGCGCTCAACGGGTTGATTCATCAATTGTTTCAATGACTCTAACGCAGTTCGGGCGGCATCGTAACGCGTCAACAACGCGGCGAATTTTCCTATTGGATTCAAGGCATGGCGTGTCAAAATCGTACAGGCAATGAGCCCGCCTACCGTCAATTCACCCTCGATGATTAAATAGACTGCATAAATAACGACCATCAGATAGGTCATGCGCTGTAAAAAAGTGATGAGATTAGTCGCAAAAGACGAGTAAAAACGGGATTTCACGCTCAGCTTACTCATATAAGCGACGGTTTCTTCCCATTTTTTTTGCGATTGTCCTTCGGCGCTGGCGCCTTTGATGGTTTCCAAATTCGATAACGATTCGTAGAGCGTTGCTCCTTTTTGCGACGAAAATTGGGATAATTGTTGAGACAATTTTCTCAACGGCTTTTGAATGAAATACCCGCTGACTAATGCGACCGGAATGACGGTCAACGGAATGATTACCATGTCTCCCGCAAGATACCAAATGACGATCAAAAAAAGAATCGTGAAAGGCAAATCGATCAATGCGGTTAGTGTTGCCGAGGTCAAAAAGTCTCTAAATGACTCGAACTCATTGAAATTATTGGCAAACACGCCTAGTGACGTTGGCCTGGATTCCATTTTGATGCCCATGATGCGCTCGAATAAAGTAGCTGACAAGATGATTTCGGCACGTTTGCTGGCGGTGTCGATGAAGTAACTGCGTAAGCTCTTCATGACGAATTCAAAAGTATAGATAATCAGCATGCCGGTGGATAAGACCCATAAGGTTTCCAGCGCATGATTAGGCACCACTCGGTCATACACGTTCATGACGTAAAACGGCGTGGATATCGCGAAGAGGTTGATCAGAAACGAAGCCATCAAGACTTCGCTGTAAATCGGCCAGGACTTGAAAATGACATCCCAGAACCAGTGTACTGACTTGGGCGCTTGCGTTTGGTCGATGCGGCTGTCGAAAGAATGCTCTTGTTGAACGAAAAAGGCGGCTCCGGTGTAATCTTGGTTAAGTTCGTTCAGCGCGACAGTTTTTATTCCGTCTTCCGTTTCGGGAAACAGAACTTTACATTGGTTGCCATCTCTCGACAGCAGGATTATGGCTTGACCTTGCTTTAACAGCAAAATGGCGGGCAAGACCAAATTGGAAATTCGATCGAGCGGTCTGACGACAAGACCTGCCGCCAGGCCCGCTCTTTTGGCGGCTCTCGGAAATAAATCCGGAGTCAGGCGATTGCTTTCCAAGGGCAAGCCGGCCGTCAACGCATCGGCGGAGTGCGGGTTTTGCAACAATTTACATAAGACCAACAATGCATTCAGTAAAGGATCGTTAACCGACGAACTGTCGTTGTCGTTGCCGCCGGCTATTTCTATATTCCCCGCTTGTTCCGAATTCGATAGGCTCATTGTTGTTATTGTCGCTGCCAATAATTATTTACAAAGCGTTTGATTGTACTAGAATGAAAACGCTTTTGGTTACTTTTACGATAACTTATGCCCTATGCAATACGCGATAGCGCGGGAAAGATTATAGCGTTATATGACACCGAAACGGCCATTGATGCACAATGGTTGACCGATGACGAACCCGAGGTTTTGGCGTATCGACACTCTCAGTCCTTGTCGAACAAAGTCTTGCAGGAACTTGAAGAGTCCGACTTAGAGCTTATTCGGGTTTTGGAAGACGTGGTGGATCTATTAATAAAAAAACAGGTGTTTGCTATTACCGAATTACCGCCGTTTGCTCAGGAAAAACTCTCCAAACGTCAGCGGCTGCGTTCGGATATGATTTCTCTTTCACCATTGATCGATACGGACGAAGGTATATTTTAGCGATACTCTCGTTTGAACGTTAAGAGATCATCGATCTCGTAACATCCATAATTTCTCCATGATAAAAATAAAAAAAATCTTACTGGCGACAATTTTTCCGATAGCGATTGCGTTAAGTGCTTGTGCAGAACAGCCAATCAAAACTTTCCGCCCGATAAAAACGATCGAGCTCGATTATTTGATTCAAAACCACGGCTATCGACAAAAAGCCGATCACGTTTATGTGCTCTTGGATAGCTCATCTTCGATGAAAGAAGCCTATCATGGCAATACCAATCAAGATAACGATTTTCCCGGCGAAGCCAAGCCAACAAAATTTTCGGTAGCTAGAGAGCTATTGTTTCGGATAAACAACAGTATCGAAGGGCTCGACATTAATGCCGCGCTTCGACGATTTGGTTTTGGGCCTTGTTTGGACTGGCGTCTTAGCCTTTTGGATTACCCGCTCGAGCCCCATGATCATGATCGATGGCTGTCCAGCCTAGGCCAACAAGAGTGCGCAAGCGGTGGCGCGACGCTGACTAATGCGCTTGAAGAAGTCGTGGCGGATTTGTCTTCGATTTCAGGGCAAACGGCGTTATTGATCATTAGCGATGGCAACGGTTATATCACTTCTCCGGTGACGCTCGCCAAAGTTTTGAAAGCCCGTTACGGCGATTCGATTTGCATTTACACGGTATGGACAGGAAATTCGAGTGATATACCGGGACAATCGATGCTAAATAAACTTGCTGATGTAGGTGGTTGCGGTTTTTATACTACATCGAGGACCATTTACCCGGCAACCGGTTTCGATGCTTTTATTGCTTCGGTCGTTTTGCATGAAGACCGGCATGAGACCGAATAATATACCCACCCTAGAGCAAAATCGACCTAGCCTCCCTGCGCCTCCTTAAGCAGGCGCCGAAATTTTAAGCACGAAAGGTGTACTTATTCGGTAACCGAAATCTATCGCGGCTTTCGATCATGTAAGGTTGTGATTGACCGCTGATATTAAATTGCCTCCCGTGCTATCGAAGCTATGCGGATTTGTTTAATTTGCATAGATATAAACGTAATGTGCGCAGGGAACAACATTAACGGAAAAAAATAAATATGAAGAAGTCATTGTTAGGTTTTTGTTTGGCATTGAGTTTGACTGTTTTGCCAAGTTATGCCGAATCGATGCGTCAGGCTGTACAACGTACACTCGACGAGAATCCCGAGATTCAGGAAGCCAGATCGGTACGTTTGGCTTATGAACAAGAAATCGATCAAGCCAAGGCGAATTATTTGCCCAAGATCGATGTGTCCGCCGGTTACGGTTTGGAAAGAGCGAATACGCCGTTCACGCGAGGGTTTGGCGGTGCTAATCAAAGGGGGGGCGTCAATCAATTTGGCAGAACCGAATCATCGGTACAATTTCGACAAATGATCTTCGATGGGTTTGAAACGCCGCATGAAGTTGACCGATTTACGTTCAAAACCGATGCGCAAGCGTATAGAGTCTTTGGACGGTCGGAAATCATTGGTCTTCAAGCCTCTCAAGCCTATATCGAAATGCTTCGAAACCAAACTCTGTTGGATTTGGCACAGAAAAACCTCGAAACACACCGCAGTATCTACAAGCAAATCAGGCTACGAACCGAGCGAGGCGTCGGACGAAGATCGGATTTGGATCAAGCAACCGGTCGTCTTGCCAATGCAGAATCTAATTTTTTCGCTCAACAAGGTAATCTGCAGGATGCAGAAACCAGCTATTATCGTGTCATAGGCGTATTGCCTAAAATGTTAGAAGAGGCGCCTAGTCCATCGAAAAAAAATGGCGATATCCCGCCGAGTCTCGACGATGCGATCGAATTGGCGTTGGCGAATCACCCCACACTAAAAGAAGCGGAGTCAGATATCAAAGAGTCGAAAGCGCAACATGAGACTGCGTCGGCGCCGTTTTATCCTCGGGTCGATTTTGAAGTCAGTTATGATAACAACGATGACACAGGAGGTATCCGCGGCGTAAACGAAGACTTAACGGCCATGGTTCGTGTTCGTTACAACTTATTCAATGGCGGACGCGACCTCGCGAGGCGTCGGCAAACCGCTCACGAAATCGCTCAAGCCAAAAACATTCGGGACAACACTTACAGACAGGTAATGGAAAGCGTTAGATTGTCATGGGTCGCCTATCAAACACTCAACAACCAAATGGCTTTTTTTGAATCGCATCGAGACTCCAGTATCAAGACGTTGGAGGCTTATAAGCGTCAATTCAATATCGGTCAGCGAACGCTCATGGACTTATTGGATACAACAAACGAAGTCTATTTAGCCAGTATCGCTTATGCCGATGCAAAATATAGCGAACTTACTGCGCGCTATCGCATCTTAGCCGGCATGGGGAAATTGAATCAGTATTTGGGGACAACTTTGCCGGAAGAAACGAAGCCGATTACCAAAAAACAACAGGCGGATGCCCGTTACTTCAATTGATCGGAACGCAATTGAAAATGCACGCGCCTTATAGGCTGCCCTGTAGCATTCTGTTCGTGAGATCGGTCCAAAGGCTCAATCGTTGGGAGCCGCCGACGCGTTGGCCGCTGCCTCGTGCTTTGGCCAGCCACAAACCAGAACCGTTGAAGCTATAAACCGGTATCAGATCTTTACGTTCGGTTGCCAGCTTGATTTGGGAGATGATATTGTCCAAAACCAACGGCACAGAGCGCGGCGTTTCGAAATAAGTCAAAACCATATGCGCTTGGCCTAACTCAACGGCTTTGACATAGGTGATGCGTAATTTGTCATCGGGGACTCCCAGTATTTTTAATGTAAAGTATTTGGCGATGGAGTAGTCTTCACAGTCTCCCGCGCCTTGAGCCAAAAATTCGACCGGTGTCGCCCAATAGTCTTCCACGCCCCACAAAAAAATATCATCGACGAAATCAATGTTTTGATTGAAAAAATCATTGACCTTTTCGAGTTTTTCTCGCACCGATAAAATTTTAATGTCAGGGTCTTCCAACAATTGTTTCCAGGCTTCGACGCGCAGACGCCCGTCCACGCCATATTTGTTTTCGACTCGCGACAATAGCTCGGTACTGATGTCGATTTGAGCCGCCGAGAACAAGCTCAAACATAGACCCAATAATAAACAGATCGACCTGACTAGGCGACATTGTCGTAAAACTTTTATCGTCATGAGAATTATCGACTGGCGCCATCGACACCGAGAGCACGAAGCGTTGCGCGGTCTTCATCGGACTGGACATTTTCGGCAATGACCCTAATATCCAGTAATTTTGCAGCCTGCACGATGGTTTCGATAAAAGCTGTTTTTGCCTCATGATCTGTTAAATCATTGCTTAATTCGCGTGTCAAACGGATAAAATCGGGGCGTAATGCTTTGATATATTCCAACGGCATCGATTGAGGCTCGAATCGCTTAATCATGACTCCTGCGCCGAGTGCTCGAACAAACCGGAAAAACTCACAATAAACGTCGAAGTCTTTTGTGACGGCATAAGCCGCAATATTGAAAATCAATTGCTTGCCGACGGGACGAGATTTGAGTTGTTCAGCCAACCAGGTTCTGAATTCGGCATTCTTGATCGTTCGGGTCGAAACATTGACGGCAATCGCATGCTGAAGATGTTGCGTATCAATACACTCAATCGCATGCTGAATAACATCGCGATCCAACTCAATGATTTTTGTGAATTTTTCAGCTATCGCGACAAAGGGGCCTATCGGTACCGGATTGCCTTCGGAATCGAGCACATGAAATGAAGCTTCTTCGATCAGGACTCGTTCGCTCGTCAGGTCTTGGATTGGATCGAGGTAAGCAATTTCATAGTCACGATTATCGATTACGTCGAGAACCAAATTTTTCCATTCTCCGACATCTTTCGCATGGCTGCTATCCTCTTTGATAAAATAGCTATTTGCGCCAATCAGTTGTGCTTGCTCGAAAGCTTCGTTTGCCGAAGCCAAGCTAATCGCCGGTGTTCCAAGCGGGTTTATCGAAGAAATGCCGATATGAGCAATATCGGTGTGTCCGTATTGCTCAGCGATTTCGGTAAGCGAACCGATCAACGACTGAGCTAAATGCTCGGCTTGATTTCGATCTAAAGTACGCCCCAGCAAAGCGAACTCCGATCCCAATAGCCTATAGGGCGTAACCTGATGTTTTTGATAACAAGCGCTAATATCTCGTAGAGCCTGAGCGAACGCTTTCAAAAACGTGTCGATTTGCTCGTCATTGTATTCTTTCGTCAGCTTGGTTAGGCTGTCTATCTTAATAATGAAGACATAGGCTTCTGTATTGCTTAGAAACAACTGTTTCATGTCCGACTCGAAACATTTTTTTTTGAGCAAGCCGGTCAAATCGTCGTTGTGTAATTTTTTCCCTAAACTGTCTAGTTTATTATTCAGATTGTCAATGACACCTTCGATTTTTTTCGACATTAAGTTCATCGATAAGGCGACATTTTTAACCTCGGTTGTCCACGGAATTTTTTCGATGGTTTTAAACTGTCCTTCCGCAATCGATAAGGCCAATGCATTAATATTTTTCAGCGGCGATAAAACGAAACGTAATATCAAAAACAGCAATAAAACCGCGCCGACGAAAGTAATCAACGTAAACGTCATGGCGCTTTGGGCCAATTGATAGAGTTTCAGATAGCCGAATCCCGGGTTAGTCGAAACAAAAACCGTCCCGCTCAACATCCACCCGGAACTGATTTCGCTCGATGCGGTTGCAGTTTGCATCGGCAGCCAATCAACTAACCATTGAGGAACCTCGGAAAATACTTTATCGTTAGTGACTTTGATTAAGGTTTTATTGTCGACGTTGACCAACTTTATCTCACGATAATAACCCATATCGAAAATCGCGTTGATCATCGTTTCTAAAATGGGATCGCTTTCATTGGTCATATAAGGACTCAGGGACAAGCCTAATGAGGTTGCGGTATCTTGAGCATGAACCTGGGCTTCGATTTCCAGATAACTTTTAATCTTGTTCAAACTCAACACAAAATTGATGCTGAAAACAACAAGAAAAATCAACGAAACCAGCAAGAGCAATTGTTTGGACAATGACATATTAGCGCCTTAATTGATTGATGATGAGGCAAGTTGCCTGATCATGATGCAACGAAACAAAACTCAAAATTCATCGCAGCATCGTTTCTTTTTATATAAATTGAGCACGCGCGCTACATAAGCTTGCGTTTCAGGATAGGGGGGAATGCCGTTGTAACGGTCGACAGCACCTTCGCCCGCATTATAGCCGGCTGCGGCAAGCGCCACATCACCGTCATAACGCTTGAGTAGCCAGCGTAAATAGCGCAAGCCTGCTTTGATGTTTTGCGCGGCATCGAACGCATCCTTAACATTGAATCGCTCGGCCGTGGCAGGAATCAATTGCATCAAACCCATCGCGTTTTTGGGAGAAACAGCATTGGGATTGAAGTTTGATTCTATACTGATAATCGATAGTGCCAAGCGTGAATCGATTTGATACCAAGGCGCCATCGTGTTGACCAAATCGATAATCCAGGTTTTATGAGACGGTAGCCTTTTGATTAACTTGTCTATGTCGATATCTTTGGCAAAATAAATCGACTGCGATCGATAGCCCGATTTGGCAGGCAATTGCTTGTCGGAAAGCATGCAGCCGGGTAATTGTAGTTTTTTCAACGGCATAGAATCGAGCATGGCTTGAGCTAACTGATGACCTTGTTGTCCAGCCGTTGCAAATAAAGCGGCGGCATAATCACGATGGGAGCGAACGCCGGTTCCCGATGCGTACAACATGCCTAATTGATATTGGGCCTCGATGCTGCCTAAGCGCGCCGCTTTGCAAAAATTGACTGCCGCTTGCCAATAGTCGTTACGATTACGCCCATGACGGGTCAATCTAAAAGCGCTCTCCATCAATTGACGTGTTGCGGGCATCTCTAGTTCGAGTATCGTCTCGAGTTCTTCATCTTGTTGAGCGAAGCTAAACGCGCCGTAAAACAATAACACAAGCAACGCCAACAATGACGACAATAATCGGGGGATGAAAGTCATTTTGATAGAATTGCTCCTTCAGCAGACGACTAAGGTTATTGAGGAGCTGTTTCGGTACTAGGTTCTTCTAGGTAAAACTGAACGGCGTATGTGGTTTTCGTACCGAAATCGTTCCAGATGTAGTGAGGATTGACGATCGGGTCGGAAGGGATCGGCGCGGTGATAAGGTTAAACACGCCTGTGGCTATGCGGCCAGCCAAATGAAAAATCCCCATGCCGGTGCCGCCAATGAAACCGTAAATAATATTAGTTTCTCTGGTGGTAATATAAATATTTTTAGGGACTTCTAGCCAACCGGTAGTGATATTAGCTAACGCATTACCTGATTTGGAAATAAACTGTTCGGCATAACTGTCTTGTTCAGGCTCGGCATGAGAAAACGTCGACACACAAAGCAAAATGACAAAAACCGGCAACTTAATAGCTTTATCGATCATGATATAAACGCTCCAAAATTATTATTAAACGACGATTAATTTAAGCAATTATAACCGTCTTTTTATTTAGATCCCGGTGATTACGACACAAAGCGTGGAAACCTAGCAGTATTAAAATCGCCCAAGATCCACGTCAGACTTTAGTTATCCTAAAAATGTAAATATTCAGCTCTTCCCTTTCGCGTTTCCTCCACTCCAAATTAAGTCAAGCCGTCATAGAAATAAGTAATTCTTATATGCCCTCTGTGTCAATATACCAGAGACATCGACCCATGCTTTAATTAAGAAACATTGCCTGAGATAGTCCGTTTTGTGCTTAGCTTTCGAGAAAGATAGCGATTTTCCTGGCGCAATTCGTAAATATTAAACGCATCGCCGATTACTTGGCAAAGCGCTTCGTCTTCCCACGGCTTGGTCAGAAACTTATAGACTTCGCCGTGGTTTACCGCATCGATCACGGAGTTTAATTCGGTATAGCCCGACAGTACGATGCGTATCGTGTCGGGGTAAATGTCCTTGATCCGCCTTAGAAATTCGGTTCCGGTCATTTCCGGCATGCGCTGGTCGCAAATCACGACGCCCGGCTGATGAATCGCCATCAATTCGAATCCCTCCTTGATACTCGTAGTGCCGACGATGCGAAATCCCTTGCGGCGTAACACGCGCCTCAATGCCGAAATGATATTCGACTCGTCATCGATCAATAATAAGACCCGTTCCGGCTTCTCGATTTGCGTGGGTGGGATACTTCGGCCCTCTCGTAATAACATGGCAAAATCATCGGCCGGCAATGGTCGACTAAACAGATAACCCTGGATTTCTTCGCAGTTGATGCCGCGTAAAAAACCCAGTTGTCCTTCGGTTTCGACGCCTTCGGCGATGACTTTCAAGCCTAAGCTGTGCGCCATTCCGACGACCGCGCGAACGATCGCCGCATCGCTCGGATTAGAAGTGAGATTGGCTACGAAGGATTTGTCTATTTTGATCCGGGCAACCGGAAGCCGCTGCAAATAACTGAGCGATGAATAGCCGGTACCGAAATCGTCCAATGCGAAACCGATGTTTTCCGCCGATATCTCGTGCATCGTACGGATGACTTTATCGGCATCCATCAGTACGATGCTCTCGGTCAGTTCCAATTCCAGCCATTGAGGTTCAAGACCGGTTTTTTCGAGAGTTTGCTTGACTATGTTCGGAATATCGCCACCATGAAATTGTCTAGCCGAAAGATTGACTGCCATGCGCAATGGCGGTAGCCCTTCGTCTTGCCACTCTCGATTGAGCCGGCAAGCCTCTTGCAGCACCCATTCGCCGATCGTGTTTATCATGCCGTTTTCTTCGAGTAGTGGGATGAAATTCAGCGGCGAAACCAAGCCGTAATCGCGGCTTTGCCAACGCAGTAAAGCTTCGGCCCCGACGATTCTGCCTGTTGATAAATCCAATTGCGGCTGATAGTGCAACATGAATTCATTGCGCTCCAGAGCACGGCGCAAAGCGGTGTCGAGATTCAGTTGTCGCCGCGATCCTTCATCCATATCGGCGAAGAAAAAACGGCAAATAGTATCGGTGTCGGGGGAAGAGGCGGCCAGCATGGCGTGCTTGAGAACCTCCACCGGTTCGCCGTCCAATGGAAATCTTGCGAGTCCGATAAACGGGTCGACATAGTACTCTTGCCCGTCGACCTCAACGGCCTCGGCCAAGACCTTATGAATCTGCCAGGCCAATTCTTCCGCGACATGCAAGCCATCCGGGTCTTGCAATATCAGGGCGAATTTCGCCTCGTCGATACGCGCGCGAGGGACGGCCGGCAATACCGATTCGAGTCTGTCGACCAGAGTCCGGATAATTGCCAGGCCGGCATCAGGATCCAGTAAATGCAAGACGATTTGTAGCCTGCGAAGATTGACGACCATCACGACGACTTGATGCGCGATTCCGTTATAACAAGATTCGTTCAAGCGTTCTTCGAATAGCGCTCGGCTGGGCAGGCCGGTTTGGGAGTCGTAATAAACGAAATAGCGTATCTTACTCTCGGCGGCAATCCGCTTTTCCTCGCGGCGGATAATGTCGAGCGCGAACGAAATATCATCCACCACTTCGAGCAATAGGTTGATTTCGGCGTCGCGGAAAAAGCCCGGCTCTTTCGCCGCGATATTGAAGGAGCCGACGGTCTTGCCTTCGAGCCGTATCGGAAAGGATGCGCCTTCAAGCAAACCTAATTGCTCGGACATTTCGGTCCAGGATGCCAAGCGCGATCCGCCGGTGGTTTCCTTATCGTTCGATAAAACCTCGAATTTGCCTTCATTTAAATTCTTGAGCTGAGTTACCGTGACATTACCGGCAGAGGCGACCGGTATCAGGTTTCCAGTTTCCCAGTCGATCAAGCCTATCCAGGCAATCGCGAAACCGCCGCTTTCGATGGCGATGCGGCAAGCTGCAAAGTAAAGCTCCTGAGGGTCTTTGGTGCGGATAATACACCGGTTGATATGGCTCAACATAGTATAGAGCCGGTTCCTCCTCTCCAGTTCCCCTTCCGTATGGGTTTCTCCGATAGGCGTATCACTCGATTCCATGACAGCCTCCCAGCAATTGATTGATACAACCTTGTAAGGCCCAGCGGTCCAAGGGTTTGTTCAGGATTACTGAGATCCCGGCCGAAGTCAGGCGGGCGCGCGAACCGTCGTCATCAAGCGCCGTCAGCATGACGATAGGGATTCGACCGGTAGCGGCATCGGTCTTGAGCCGCCTGACCACTTCGAAGCCGTCCATGCCCGGCATCATCAGATCGAGCAGAATCAAGTCCGGCGGGTCGAAGTCGACCGCATCCAGTGCGGCTTGTCCGGAATCCGCGCAACGAACATCGTAACCATTCGGTTTTAATAGGTTTTCCACCAGTTTACGGTTAATCGGATCGTCGTCGGTAATTAAGATTTTTTTAGGTATGGTCATGGCGCTCTTCCTTTGGGAAATTCATCGAAAGCGTTTTTTCAACTTCATCAAGAAAATGTTTGTATTGAATCGGTTTCGCGTAATAGCTGACGCAACCGACCTCGCTCATCTTTTCCTCATCACCCTTCATTGCGAAAGCGGTAAGTGCGACGACTTTAATATGCCTTGTAGCGTCCGCTTTTTTCAAAAGACGAGTCGCTTCAAGCCCGTCCATGTCGGGCAATTGTCTTTGCGCCAGCGAAGTATGTTTCTAACCCTGGACGGCAAATTAATGGTTGGCCAGTTCATGCTCTACATACGTAGAGCCAATAAATGGTATCGAGGCCTCATTGGTTAAGATTGAAAAGGGTAATTTTTGGACTTATGTATAACAGTCAGCGCAGGACCGTGGGAAACAGAAAAAAGTTGGGGTTTGTAATTTAGAACAAGCGGCCTTACCAAAAAATAGACAAAACAATGCTCCGGCGATAACAATTTCTAACGCCGATTCTCTTGCTAATAGGAGGATAATGCATCTTTTGTTCTTGAAAAATGAGACCGCTATCACATTTTATTTCTATTTACATTGCTTAACCCGGACAGGGCGGAATACGGGAGGTCTTGCGTTTCGAAATTACCGGATTCCGCTGCAGGTAGCAGGTAGTTACCAAAAGGATCCATTGGCTTTTAAAAATCCAAAGCTTCGATGCGCTCATCGGCTTTGCCGGAAAAACTTTCCTCAAAGCGTCCTAACACGCCGGCTTCTCGGGCTAGGCGGCGGAAGTTTTCGGAACGATTGGTGGTTTCCGAGGCGAACAGGATGAGTTCCAATTCCAGCGGCGGCATCGCCTTCATCAAATTCTTAACAAGCTGCGGATTGACGCCGTTACCACCGAAGTCGCCGAGCGATAAGGCTCTCGAGAAGCCGTAAAACTGCTGCATACGGCTTTCGCATAATTGACTGTAGCGCAAGCGATGCCTTTCGTGTTTTAGCGATTCTTTGATCGCGAGCGTCGCCGCCGCCGCATTGTATAAGGCGTTTTGCACGCCGTGGGAAAATACCGGGTCGACAAAGGCCGCGGCATCGCCGATGCAGTAATAGTTTTCGCCGCAGATATTGTCGGAATAATAAGAATAATTCGGCCTGAATTGCAGGGAGCCTTCAATGAATTGCGCGGTTTCCAACAGACGGCTCAAGTGCGGCAATTTCGTGCAGACGTTCAGAAAAAAAGCTTCCCGTTGCTGCCGATCCATGCCTTTGGTGCGCTCGGTCGGCGCGATAAGGCCGACGCTGGTTTTGCCGCGCAATACGATATGCCATATCCAGCCGTCTTCAAAGGACATGACAAAGGTAACCGGTTTGACTCGGCTCAGCTCTTCTTCATTATGACTTTGACGATCGACGCCGACAAATCGCGAGTTTGTAAAATAACCCCACAACGATAAAAAATTAGTCTGGGTACTGATAGTCCGGCGGGTTTTAAACTGGTTGGCCAACAAGGAGCTCGGGCCGCTCGCGTCGACGACGAAACGGCAACGAATGCTACCGTCATCGTTACTGCTACCGCGCTTGTCGGTATAGTGTACTTTCGGCCAACGGCTGTCGGAAAGGTCGATTTTTTTGACCGCGACTTCGTGAAACACCCGGGCACCGCAGCTTTGGGCATGCTTTAGCAGGATGTCGTCGAAAATATCGCGCTCGACATGCAGGCCGGGGCGGGTATAACCGAAGTCCGAAAAGCGGATTTGTTTGATCTTGTCGTTCCAGACCGTGATGCTGCCGGCTTTAGCGAGAAAGCCTTCGTGTTCGATTTTTTCCGATACGCCGGTCATATCGGTGAATTTCCAAATATGCGGAATCAGGCTTTCACCGACTTGATTGCGAGGGAACGTCGCCCGGTCGAGCAACACGACATCGATTCCGGCTTGCGCGAGATGCGTAGCCGCGCTGCTTCCGGCCGGGCCGCCGCCGATCACCAGAACATCGCATGAGCTGGGGATAGCAGTCATAAAGCGACCTTACAAATCGCCCAAAACGGCTTTTGCGGTCGGATGCGTCATCCATTCGGCGACATCGCGGCCTAGGGTTTTAACACAGCGTCCTAAAATGGCGCAGGTGCCTTTATAGGTGCCGAACATGCCGCCGGTGGAATAACGGCGGGCCTTGAAATCACCTAACTCTTTACCGTTTTCGCTGAGCGAACCGGTAATCGTGACGGTTTTAGGCCCCGACCATGCTCCGCCTGCGGCGCCTTGCACTTCATCGATGGTGACTGTCAGAACTTTCGCGTCCGCCGGTCCTGCTTCGGTATCGGTCAAGATGGTTGCATAGTTCCGCGCGGCATTTTCTTTGATGAACTGAGATAGCTTGCCGTCTAGATTGCATTCTTCTTTGACTGCGCCTCGAATATAAGATTCGTCTTTAAAGGCGATCGGTTTAATAATTAAAGTACCTGTGCCGCTGGTTTGTATCGGCTGACTGGCGGATTTCGAGCCTTGCGAAGCACAACCGCTTAAGCTCAACAGAAAAACCGGTAACATCACATAAGTTAATTTCATCATTTACCTCCTCTTAGTATTAATAAACAAGCGTATAAGCATAGCGTAAGTATTCAGTCCCACAGCAATTATCGTTCCTTCGCTCTGCGTAGGAACGATAGGAGGATGTGAATATACTCATCGTAGATGAAAATTCGGCCTCGGCACTGCCGAAATTTGAAGTGCGAAAGGTATAATTAGCTCTTCATGATCAATACGGCTTATACCATTATATATATCCGTCAACCATACGCTGTATACTGTTCATGAGCGAAGCTTTAAAAGCGGCATCATTTGCCCAAAGCTTATAGAAGTCCAAATCATCCTTTCGTTTTTGTAACATGATTTCCTTCACCATTTTTTCAAAAGCCAAATGCTGGTTGTGGGGATCGGCGCTTTCCAGATACTTACTCCTAAAATCCGGATGTTTAGTCAGTGCATCTCGCATACTCAATAAACGAATTCTTTGCTCTTCAGGCGTCACACTCCATCCTTGGAACCAGCGCTCATTAAAGGAACGGATGATTTCGTCTAGCGGATCCGCCTCTTTCTCGCCGCCATGCGCACCGCGAGGATTAGGGTTTTGTGGGTCGAGCTCAGTTTCTTGATCGTTCAGCTTGATTGCATGGTTGAGCTTTACACGTTGTAAACCGTATGAGCTCAAGTCTACTGACTCCAGCAGTTCATCGATGGCATCCGTATCGGGGTCTGCAACTTTTAGTTTAGGGATCAAGAACTTCAGGAACCAGAATAGCTTTTCCCATGCCACCATCTCATAAGGCATGATCGACGCCATTTGGCCGTATATCTTAACAAACTGCTTGGCCTTGATTTTGAAGTCTACTTTAGCGTCAGGCTCCAGCTCCAATTCGCTCTCAAATCTGGCCGCTGCGGTATCAATAATCGGACTTAACGTTTGCGCGTCTTCATTGTTGAAAAAACGCGCAACAAAATTCTCTACCTCGTACCACTCATATACCCCTACCTCGTCCAGAGCATCCTTCAACTCATGCAGAACATTGATATCGGTTGCCTGAGACAACGAAGTCGCGGTATAGAACGGATCAAATGCAGCCTGAATATCTTCAGCGGAGTTAAAGAAATCCAAAACAAACAAGTCTTCCGTTTTTTTACCCAACTTGGGCGCGCTGCGGTTAAGGCGGGATAGTGCTTGCACACACAAAACGCCGGCGAGTTTTTTATCGACATACATGGCGCAAAGCTTGGGCTGGTCAAAGCCGGTCAGGTACTTATTGGCAACCACCAATAAGCGATACTCATCGGTATCAAATTTGTCTTTGGTGTCGGTTTCTGCAAAGCCGTTGATATCCGCTTCGGTGTACTCAATACCGTCCACTTCCTTGGTGCCGGAAAAGGCGATTAGAACCTTAAACGGATTGCCTTGCGCTTCCAACACTCGACGAATGGCTTTGTAATAGCGGATCGCTGTCTCAATATTTTGAGTCACCACCATCCCTTTGCCCTTGCCCTTAAGCTTTTTGGCATTCACTACCTGCGGAATGAAATGCTCAAGCATGATTTCGGCCTTGGTATCGATGGTGTGCTGGCTTCGCTCAACATAAGCCCTTAACTTTTTCTGGGCTTTTTGAGTATCAAACTCAGGGTTCTCGGCAATAGATTTTTCAATCTCATAGTAGCTTTTGTAGGTGGTGTAGTTGGCCAGCACGTCCAAAATAAAGCCTTCTTCAATCGCTTGCTTCATCGAATACAGATGAAACGGTTTGAATGTGCCGTCTGCTTGCTTCTGGCCAAACTTCTCTAAGGTGCTGTTTTTCGGAGTTGCCGTGAACGCCAAATAAGAGGCATTGCCACGCATTTTGCGTGAATTCATGGCTTGCAGAATTTTGTCTTGCGCATCTTCCGCTTCTTCGACATCTGTGCGCCCCATGGCTCGGTTCATGCTGTCGTGCGCCGAACCCGACTGCGAGCTGTGTGCTTCATCGATAATCACGGCAAAGCGTTTATCACTCAGATCGCTAATGCCGTCAATAATAAAGGGGAATTTTTGAATGGTCGTGATGATGATCTTCTTGCCATTCTCTAATGCTTGTTTCAACTCAGATGACTTATGCGCCGGCGCGATGATATTTTTGGCCTCAGAGAATTCCTTAATGTTGTCTCTGAGTTGCTTATCCAATAGTCGTCTGACTGTGACAACAATCACCGAGTCAAACAAAGGTTGCTCCAGGCTCTTGCCACCGGATACCGCTTCCGATGCAGGGTAGGTTTCAATCAACTGATAAGCCGCCCAAGTGATCGAGTTTGACTTACCTGAACCGGCAGAGTGCTGAATCAAATAAGTCTGACCGACGCCGTTGTTCGACGCATGATCGACCAACTTTCGAACAACATCCAACTGATGGTAACGCGGGAAGAAGAGCGTTCGCTTTGGCAATGGATCTTTGCCGCCGCCATCTAGCCGAACAAAGTGCTGAATGATGTTGACAATACTGTCTTTGGTGAAGATCTCTTCCCAAAGATAAGCTGTTTTATGACCCTGCGGATTTGGGGGATTACCTTGACCCAGGTTATGCCCTTTGTTAAACGGTAAGAAGAAGGTACTTTCCCCAGCCAATTTGGTGGTCATGTAAACTTCATCCGTATCCACCGCCATATGCACCAAGCAACGTCCAAACGTCAGTAACGGCTGTGTTGTATCTCGATCTTCACGGTATTGTTTCTGGCCGTGATAACGCGCAGTCTGCCCCGTCCAAGCATTCTTTAGCTCAAGCGTAACCAGAGGAATGCCATTGATGAACAGCACCATATCGATCTCTTGCAGGGGATTGGCAAGCGAGTACCGAACCTGTCTTGTGCAGCTGAAAATGTTATTTGCAAAATTCTGCGTTACTTTCTCACTGCTACTGGCGAGTGGTGCGGGATACAGCAGGTTAAAATGCGCATCATCGACACTTAAGCCTTTTTTCAATAGATGTAAGATACCGTGCTTTTTGATCAGTCGGTCATAACGTTCAAGCAGCTTACGTTGCCAATCACCCGGGTTGTTTTTCTGAAGCTTGGCCAGCTCTTGTTCCTGAGTTTTTTCCAGAAACTGCCAGAAAAAGCGTTCGTCAATGGCATATTGGCTATTAAAATCTGATGCCTGACCAACTTTATAAAGTTGATTATGAAAATCAGGTGTTACTTCTTGAACGCCCGCTTTTAGCTCCTCTAAGCAAGTGCCGGTTAGGCATTTTTCAATCGCCGCTTCAAGCGCTTGTTCGTTTGTTTGACTGACCATATACCCCGCCTAAAAATGTACTATTATCACCAAGCCTATGATATACCTTTCGCACTTCAAATTTCGGCAGTGCCTTAGGAGGCCCCCCGGTGCCGAATTTTGATCTCCGATGGGTATAAATAGCTTTCTTTATGATTCTTTGTGGTTTTTCTCGTGAGAACCTAACAGCTCAGTTTCAAATTCTGCTTCAATATCTTCGACGCTCGGTAGGCTTGGCTTTAAATTTTTCGGTAATGATTTAGTTAATTGATATTCAGATACGCCTATAGGTTTATTGATATCACTAAGCGCATACTCCACTACCATGCGATCTTTATTTTTGCAAAGTAAAAGGCCAATGGTTGGCAGATCGCCAGCGCGACGTAATTGCTCATCGACGGCTTTAATATAAAAGTTCAGTTTTCCCGCATACTCGGGTTCAAAGTCGTTAATTTTTAGCTCAATCACTACATAACAATGGAGTTGCGTATGATAAAACAACAGATCCAAATAGAAGTCTCGTTCACCCACAGCAATTGGCACTTGTTGTCCCATGTAGGCAAAGCCTGAGCCTAATTCAAGCAAAAATTGGGTAATGTGTTTAACCAAGCTTTGTTCAAGCTCGCGCTCGCTGTGATCGACGCTTAGCGTCAGAAAATCAAAAATATAAGGGTCTTTTAGCGATTGTTGTGCTAAATCGGATTGGATGGCTGGCAAGGTCTGCTCAAAATTTGTGACCGCCATACCCTCTCGCTGCCATAAGCCTGATTCCATTTGATGAACCAGTACTGCTCGGCTCCAACCGTGGATTAATGACTGCTGAACATAATACAGCGCCTCTTGGTGATCTTGCGTTTTGCTAATAATGGCTAGGTTATGCCCCCACGGCAGTTGGCATAATTGGGCAACAGCCTGTTGCCCAATTTCCGCGTAAAAGCTGCGCCATTGGCGGATATATTTAAGATTACGAACCGAAAATCCTTTGACAGCAGGAAATTCCGCCATTAAATCTTTGCTCAGTTGGGGAATAAAACCCTCGCCCCATTGCGTCTTTTTCTGTTTTTCTAAAATTTCGCCACCAAGCTGCCAGTAAAATTGCAACAAGGTTTGATTCACCTTGATAACGGCTTTGAGTTGTGATTGGCGAAACTGCTGTTTTAATGCCTGAATCCAGTTAGCGTATTGGGTGTCTTTGATAATTTTCGTCATCACACGTACCCTATCATCTCTGGGGTAATTTTGATTTTGCCGGTAACCGCGCTGTTGATCAGGGTGGTTTTGTATTCTTTGAGTTTTTCGATTTGGGCATTCAGTAGCTTGTCTGCTGCTTCAGTCTTGGTTGCCAAGTCTTGTATGAACTGGATAATCTTTTCTTGTTCTTTCTCAGGAGGAACAACTGTTTTCAACTGCTTGAAGCCATCCCAGTATAATCTCTTACGAAAATCTGTAATTCCTTTAGAGTATCTATCCATCTGCTGTATAAACTTAGGGCACCGATACTGATACTCAAAAAAATCAGCAACAATTGCACCAATGGGCTTGGCAACAATATATGCAGGGCTAACCATTCCCTCTGTCGTTACAGCACCAATTCCACCCTGCCAAGCACGCATCATGTTGAAAGCGACATCCCCTTTTTTAACAAGAACATATTTCGTTTTATCCTCGATTTTGACGCGACCACGAACATTATCCTTCTCTGAGACCTCCTCAGAAGAAACACCTGAATGAATTGAAACTGAAAGCAGGGGTAATCCCTCTCTACCTGATTCTACGCGCTCAGTAAACAATGTGCGATTAGCCAGCACTTCCCAATGTTCGGGAATCATCCCAATCCAATCCACGTCCGAATTTTTCATGGGTACGTTGGGGTCTAGGCCTTGCGTGACTGCTTGCTGGATGATGATTTGCTTGCGCTCCTTGAGCAGGCTAATTTGCTGCTGTTTGATGGCAATGGCTTCGTCGATTTGGGCTGTTTTTATATCTAGGTATTTGGCGATGAGTCCTTGTTGACGTTCATCAGGAAGAATGAAAGGAATTCCTTTCATTCTTGTTTTGGACAAGTCCCACTGACCAATACGAACACCATCAGAAGCACTTCCGAAGTAAGATACATAGAGCTTACTACGGATGGCCCAGTTAAAAAAATCAGGATTAATCTCTTTAGCAAAGTCGAATATGTAATATGCGGGGCTAACTATTCCTGTATACTTTGATACCCCGTACGAACCTTGCCACGCTTTCATTTTATTCATACCAAACTGACCTTTTTTGATTAGCTTGTAACCACTCAAATCGTCTGGAATAAAGTTATGATTAGATTCTTGGTCTTCAATATTTCGCTCAATAACTCCCTGTTCCCTTGTTATTGAAAGTAATGGAAGTCCTGGATAGTTCTTAAAAGAAACAGAAGATAAACATGCTCCTAATTTTGATATTTCCCAATCTAAGGGAATTTCGCCAATCCATTTGAATCCTGAGTCCTTATAAGCCTTATACTTCGGCATTTCTGCAATAGTTACCATAATTGTATCTTCCTAATTTTGCAGTTTTTTCGGCTTTGAACTTGCCCAATGTGAACGCTTTCAAAATTCATCCGCAATGGGGATCAGAAGAGTGAAATGGGTCCAGCTTAATTGTCGCATCAGTGGTGCGACATTGTTTTCATACGGAAAAATAGCCGAAAATTGCATCATCTTGCGTAGGTTTTTCTCGCTAAAACTCTTGCCGTAATCAGCAGTCAATTGTCGCGACAGCGATGTGACAATCTTTTTCCCATAGTCAGCGCGCAGCCCTTGCAACACTTCTTCGTTGATTCGCTTTCCAAGTTGCCAATATAAATACGTCATTTGCTGGTTCACTTCTTGGGCGATCGTATTACGCGTCTTTTCAACCATCGCTTTCACCTCAGACATGAACTCATGGGACACGCTAGCCATCTCATGTTTCATAGTGGATTTCCCTCGGATAGATTTTTCAAACCCAAAATATTTGCGATCAACCCTTCCGCCTGCTGTTCCAGGCGAATAATGTCGGTTGCAACTTCCTCTAATGAACGCAGCGGCTTATGGCGATAAAAGTATTTGTTAAAGCTGATTTCATAACCGATTTTCACCGAATCGAGGTTGAGCCAGGCTTCGGCGACATGGGGCCGAACTTCATCCACAAAGTATTGATGAATGGCGGAATGTTCGCCCTTGGCTGGGTAGGTCAGTGGGATGGATTCGCTGTCGCGCAGGTCTGAATTCGACTCAAAAGTGACAAATTCGCCCTTTTTGCCTGTGGGGTAGTAGCCAAAATCCGGGAGTTCGGCTTCGTCACATGCATAGCGCTCTAACAGGTCTTCAAGCTTATCCGCACTGAGTTTAACCACTTTTTTCACCACCTTGGCTGCGCTGTCGTCATACCAACTCACGGCGTTTAAAATGGCGTTTTTCTCTGAGGCGCTCAGTTTGGTTTTTTGCGCTTTCAGTTGGGCTTCGACTAATTCTTTAAACGGGTTGTAGTCGTTGTATTCCTCCTGTCCGATGGCGGCCATCAGCTCGGTGGCGACGCGGTGCAGGGCTTGCAATGACAGCCAGTGTTTCACATCCAGTAATTTGCTTTTGGCTTTGGTGTTTAGGCTGATGTCGTTGTCTTCGCACCAACTGAGAATGGCTTTGTCGATGGATTTTAAAAAGCCGGCTTCGTAGACGCGCTCGCCGTGTTCTTGGTAAAGGTGCTCCATCACTTCGCTAAGGGCTTTATCAAAGCGCAGCGGCGCGATGGCCTCGGGTGTGAACTGCGCTTTGCGCCGGTCGGGGCGCTCAATGCTGACTTTGTAATAGCCAAAGTCGGCATTGTTAAACACCTTGCTGGCCAGGCCAATGGGGTCTTGGTTGTCGTTGAGTTGGCGTTCAACTTCGGCGCAGGCCAAATAGGTATGGGTGATTTCTTCAATGTGCTCGGGAGCAAATTCGCAGTTTTTGTTACCCAGGTTTTTGCGCAGTTTGCGAAACATCAGGCTGGCGTCGATTAACTGCACCTTACCTTGGCGTGATTCGGGTTTGTTGTTGTTCAAGACCCAGATGTAAGTGGTGATACCGGTGTTGTAAAACAGATTATTCGGTAGTTGAACGATGGCTTCCAGTCTATCGTTTTCGATGATGTAACGGCGAATATTACTCTCGCCACCGCCGGCATCGCCGGTAAACAGTGATGAACCATTGTGAACAGAGGCGATTCGGCTGCCGAGCGGGCTGACGGCCGGGTCTTTCATCTTGCTGACCATTTCCATCAGGAACAGTAACTGACCATCACTGGAGCGCGGCGTGGCATCAACCACTTCCTCATTGCCCCAGTAGTCTTTCAGGCTTACTTTGAAACGCGGGTCAATCACATCGTTGCCGTCTTTGATGTGCTTTTGTTCACCGGCCCAGCTTTTGCCATAAGGCGGGTTGGACAGCATAAAATCGAACTTGGTACCGGCAAACTCATCGGTAGACAGGGTTGAGCCTTCTCTGATGTTTTCCGGGTTATTGCCCTTAATCATCATGTCCGATTTACAAATCGCGTAGGTTTCGTCGTTGATCTCTTTGCCGTAGAGATACACATCTCGATTGTCGTTCGGGTATTTTTCTTCAATGAAATTTTGCGACTCCGTCAACATACCGCCGCTACCACAAGCCGGGTCATACACGGTCATCGTCAGTGGTAGCCGGTCTTTCACCGGGTCGAATACCAGGTGCGTCATCAGTTCAATGACTTCCCTGGGCGTAAAGTGTTCTCCGGCTTCTTCGTTATTTTCTTCGTTGAATTTGCGGACTAGTTCTTCAAACACATAACCCATGCCCAGGTTGGTCAATGCCGGCATTTTATTGCCATCCGGATCTTCAACGGTTTCGTGCGTTAGGTTGATATAAGGCGAGACAAATTTTTCGACGACATCCAGCAGCACCTGTTTTGACGCCATGTGGCGGATCTGAGACTTCAAGTTAAAGCATTCAATGATTTCTTTGACGTTGTCGCTGAAACCGAGCAGGTATTCTTCAAAGTTTGCCAGCATGATTTGCTGGTTGTTCGTTGCGGTATTGAAGAGTGACTTTAGCGTCCACTTGGACGTGTTATAAAACACATAGCCACTGGCGGCTTTTAACGGTTCGTCGTCCAACTCCGTGGCTTGCATTTCTTCTTTCTGAAATTTTACTTCTTCCAGCACCGCTTCTTTGGTTGGCTCAAGCAGGGTATCGAGCCGACGCAATACCACCATAGGCAGAATGACATCACGGTATTTGCCGCGAACGTACACATCGCGCAGACAGTCGTCGGCGATATTCCAGATAAACGAGATCAGCTTATTGTGTACACTGTGGTCCATTTTTTTCCTTTGAGTGCCCGGTTTCATCGGGAACTGATTCATTTCAGATGTTGTTCAATTTTTTTAAGGATTGGGTCGTAAATAACTTCCCCATTTTACGGAGGGTTCGGTTGCTCGATTGGCAGGTGTCGGCGGCAGGGAAAGCCGCCGTCAAGCCTACACGGACGTATTCACCCAGCACCTAAATTCCATAGCCTTTTGGCTATGGTAACTATCTTGCATAATTCATCCAGCACCTAAATAAGCCATGATTTTGAATCATTGCCAAACACCTATAGAATTTAGGTGCTGGATTTAGGTGCTGGGTTCACGGCGTCCTGCCAAGCGAGTTACCGAACCCTCAACAAAGCGCATAGTTCAAAGACGTTATTTATCACGAAATCCTAAGGCTTCTGATGCGTGTCATTCAAACCATTAGCCCGAGCGCCCCGGCGCCGAAATTTGACTAGATAACGACGAACGCGGAGCGTGGAAGTCATTCGGGGATGTTGTTTTTTACCGTATCTTCAAGCATCCTCCCGGTGCTTGATAATCAGCGGACAAAACAAAAAACCCAACAGCACGCCGAGCACGACGACGCCGGCCAGAATTCTAAGCGATGTACTCTCGGCCGTGCCCAAGCAACCGAAAGCCAGCGCACTGGTGGACATCGAGGCGGCCATCGCTTGATAGGTTAGTTTGATATTGCCGCCGCGATTTTCCTGGTAAAAAATACCGTAATCGACACAAATTGCTACGACCAGCAGAAAACCGACCAAATGCAGAAAACTGATCGCCGCGCCGCTCAAGGACCAGAGGCTTAAAATGAACAGCGCCGCCAATACCGCCGGCAATAAGGTTTGCAGCGTTTTTACCAGGCTTCGGTAGCGCACGGCCAATAACAGCACGATAATGAATAAACCGACCGCCAGCAAGATCCGGGCTCTTTCGGTATAGTCGCGGGTCATGTCGTTGAGCATATCGCGCTGGCTGAAATAACGCGCGTCCTCGATCGTAGCTAGCGCTGCCCGTAGCGCTTCGGGCTTATGTTCGGCCAGCCAGATCATCACGACGGTTTGGCGCTCCGTGCTGATGATACGGCTGTCTATCAGTCTTTTGACCGGTGTTTCGAATACTTGCTCCAATGTCAGCGGGTCCTGCTTCGGATAGTCGAATTGGCCTAATCGTTCGATCGACAAGCCTTGTTCCCGAAGGGCCTGTTGCCAGAGCTGCCGGTTATCGTCGGTCAGATAGTCTTGAAATAGCGCTTGATTACGCTGTTGTTGTTGCGCCGATAGCAGCCAAGGATACAGGCCGAAATACTCGTTCAGTTCGCCTTGTTGTTTCAATCGGTCCAGCACCGGATAAACTTGCTCGGCTTTTTGCAGTGCGGCTTCGATGTCTTGCCCGGTAATCAGCACGAAACGCCCCGGCTCAATGCTGACCATGCGCGCCCTTATGCGTTTGTCGTTTTCTTTCAGATAATCCAGTTCCGGCGTTAAATCCTGCATGTCTTCGAGCCAGCGTATCGACTGCAAACCTAACAACGATGAGCCTAGCAGCGCTAGCAGCACGGTCAACAGCCAAGGCCGGAAACGCGCGCAGAAGCTGGCCCAACGCGCGACAAGCGGGACCTTTAACGTTCTACGGCTGCCTGCGACGACCAAGCCCGGTAGGATGAAGCGGGTCAATAACAAGGCGGTAATGATGCCGGTACCGGCATAGACCGCGATTTGTTGAAATCCCGGATAACCGGACGCGCCCAAGGCCGTATAACCGACCAGTGTTGTAATACCACCGAGTAAAAGACTAGGCCAGATTCTGACAATCGCCGCGGTCTTGTCCCCGGCGCGAACCGTTTGCGCGTGTGCAACCGCATGTATCGGGTAGTCGATGCAGATACCGATCAACGTGGAGCCGATCGCAATCGTCATGCCGTGCACATAGCCGAATACCCAAGCGGTGCTCAGTATCGCGCTCAGGATCACGATAATCAATAAGGTGAATACTTGCAGCAATGCGCCGAACGAGCGGAATAGCAGCAGAAACAGCGCCATTAAGGCAATGGAAGACAGAACGCTAATTTGGACGATATCGCCCTGAATCAATTGTTGCGTTGCCACCGCAAACACCGGAACGCCGGTCATTTCCAGTCGCCAGGCTTCCGGCCGGGCTTGCATGAGTTCTTTAAAGGCTTGATCGATCGCCGCCTGAATTCGGCTTTGTTGCGGCGCGTCCAATCCGGCCATCTCGGTTTCCAGGATCAAATTCCGGTATTGCGTATTGGTGATGCCGGCTTGTTGCATTTGCGCGCCGACGGTGCGAAAGCCGTTTAGCGTCAATAACAAGGGATCTTGCAAGGCGATGCTTTTGATCATCGCGCCTTGCGGAGACAAGAGCGCTCGTTTCAAAAACTCGGCGCGTTGCGCCAAGCCTTGCGGCGTGAACAGCTCCGCCAAGTCCGATTCCGGGGTAAGACTGTAGAGCGCGCCGGCGTAATCGCGGTATAGTGCTTGCACCGCTTCGATGTTTTGGTTTTGTCGTTCGGGCGACCAGACTTCGAGCACTCCGTCGATGGTATTCAAGCGTTCTTGCAGTGCCTCGATGAAAGCGCCGGTGACCGGCTCGCCTGTATCCGAGCCGACCGAAATTAAATAACGCCGCGACAATGCGCCGGACTGCATTTCGCTCGCGAGCATCAGTTCTTCGGCATTGTCGCCGGCGATGATGAAAGCGGAAAGGTCGGTCTTGAATTCGACCGTTAATGCCACCAGCAATGTCAGCAATGGCGGCAACAGATAAAAAAGGCTATTGCGTAGCTTCGGCAAATCAGTTCCCCAGCAATTCTTTATACAAGCGATTCACTTCGGTTTCGATCGTTTTGCCTTCGGCATCCTTGCTCAACAAAAATTCGCTGTGATCGCCGTCGGCCTGCCTGATTTCGATACGCTCGGCTTGTTGTCCGGGCGGGCCTGAAATAACGACAGTCAATCCGGACCGGTCGCCCCGCCTAGGCTTCAGCGTCATCAGCCAGTCTTGCTCCCGGGCGTCGAAATCGACGCGATAAACTCTGTGCAGCAAGGCGATATCGGCATTGACCAAGGCATTGAAGAAGGCGATATGCAAGCTTAACGGATTGGCCGCGTCCAGCTCGCCTCGATGGCGCATATTAGCCGCCGGATCGAAATAGAACATCCGGTCGCCCTTGATGCCCATTAATACCCTCTCCGGTCGCAATTGTTCCTTGATCATCAAATCCGGCGCCTGCGAGTACAGATAACCGCTGCCTTGCCAAGGTTGATCGATAAGTTCCAGTATGCGGGTTTCTTGATAGGCGATTCGCACCGCGGTATCCGATTGCATCCTTTGCATGACTTCCCACTCGGTATCGACGGCATGGGCTGCTTTTGCCGATAAAAAGAACGGCAGTAGCAAAAGAAATGTTGAGCAAAATGAGGTGATGTTAGGTTTATTCATTTAGAGTGTTTGTACATACATCCCGATTCTCAAGGGGTTCCCATGCTCTGCGTTACTGACATTAAGGTAGGTGGGTCAAAACAGCGTAGCCCGGATGGAGCGTAGCGCAATCCGGGAAGCTCGGAGCCACGCCATTCCCGTATTCCGCTGCGCTGCATACGGGCTACATGCTGCAATTGCTCCTTGATCATCAAATCCGGCGCCATCGAGTACAAATAACCGCTGCCTTGCCAAGGTTGGTCGATAAGTTCCAGTATGCGGGTTTCTTGATAGGCGATTCGAACTGCCGTATCCGATTGCATCCTTTGCATGACTTCCCACTCGGTATCGACGGCATGGGCTGCTTTTGCCGATAAAAAGAACGGCAGTAGCAAAAGAAATATTGAGCAAAATGAGGTGATGTTAGGTTTATTCATTTAGAGTGTTTGTGCATCCATCCGGATTCCCAAATAGTTCCCATGCAGAGCGTTCATTGTTATACATAAATGGTGTATTACCGTCATGTCATCTTAGCTAATGTGACCTCGATACCATTTATTGTTACCTAACGCGCCCGGCTTCGAAATCGCGATCTGGGGATCGCTCCCACAGAGCATTCGAAACCTTTGTGGGAGCGACGCCTTCGTCGCGACTATCGAAGCCCCGATGCGCAATGTTCTGTGACTTATCAAACAGCACAGCTCCCGGATATTCCGATAACTGGTTGTCAAAACGCATGACGGTACTTGTCTATAACGTTGGGCGCAGAGCGTGAGAACGATGGAAAGCGATTTAAGGCAGGTCAAGATTAAGGAAAATTGTTTCATTAACGCGCCTGCGCATCCATCCAGATTTTTCGCCCGTTGACGATCATCGTTTTAATCGTCGAGCGCGGGTCGGGGATGCCTAGGCCGGGAAAGCGGAAATGGCGATAAATGTACTCTCCTATCATCAGAGCGCCGATCATCGTATAGATCAATATGCCGTTATAGACTGTCCACCAAAAATCGCTGCCCCAGACTGCCAAGATTGTACACATCGCGGCATTGAATGCGAAAAATCCTGTCCAGAGCAAAGTCAATTGACGGCAATAGACCAGGATTTCGGGAGGAATTTCAGGGAATTCCAGCCTTACGAAGCTTTCGATAAACGGCGGTCCCTTGTCTTTCAGCAAAGTCCGCCCGAAAACGCCCATCAACATGAGTTGAATCAATACCGGCAATATTTTCGCGGTGACGGTTTGCAGATAATACGCGCCCAACAGCAAGGCCAGCGCGAACAGGCCTTTGTAGATTTTGACTCTCAGGCTGGGTGCGGCCAACGCCCGCATCAGATAGAGGCCGGAAAAAATAGCCGGCGCCAGCCAGACCATGCCGCTTTCGATCCCCCGGTAAACCAGGTACGGATAGGATAGGAACAAGCCGGTGGCGATGATGCTTTTTATGAGGGCGGTCATTTCGAACAAGGATACATAGTAGGAGAAAAACAAAAAATAGGCTTAGGATTTGGCCGTAAATAATTTCCCTATTTTAAGTAGGGTTCGGTTGCTCGATTGGCAGGTGTCGGCGGCAGGAATAGCCGCCATCAAGCCTACACGGACGTATTCACCCAGCACCTAAATTCCATAGCCTTTTGGCTATGGTAACTATCTCGCATAATTTAGGTGCTGGGTTCACGGCGTCCTGCCAAGCGAGTGACCGAACCCTCAACAAGGCTCATAGTTTCAGGACGTTATTTATCACAAAATCCTTAGGTACCGTCTAAAAAATACTTTCGGATTTTATCGGGTACGTTACGCTAAACTTCAGTCAGTAAATGATGGACCGTTACTTAACCCATGCAACCGCGATACCGCTTGTTGTTACCTAGCATACATGGCTCCGAAATCGCGATCTGGGGATCGCTCCCACAGAGCATCCGGCCTTTTGTGGGAGCGACGCCTTCGTCGCGATTTCGAGGACGAAAGCGTTAAACGACAATAAATGATATCGAAGACTCATTGACTAGGTGGCTGTTTAAAAATGACTTACCGATTTTATCGGATGCGCTACGCCAAACTTCGGGAACTAGATGACGGACAGTTACTTAGCGCCGACCGCTCATTTGTTAGGGAAAAAAACGTTGCTTCGCCTCGTTCAATACGCAAGCGTCTTTCGTCGAGAATGTCTCGGTGCCAGCCGGGCATGTCGATTTCAGTTTCGTCACGAACCAAGGAATCCCAAATTGCTTCCATGGTTTCAAGACGTTCTGTCGTAGTCATTTTGTTGATTTCAAATGTATTCATAATCATTCCTCGACCCAACTCACCTTGCCGTCTTTGAAATGTACATTGAAGCGATTGAAACGGTGGCTCCAGTAAACCCAGCGATTGCCGTCCAAGCTCGGTGTTTCGGTGATCGGCGGATAGCCGATCGCGACTAGTACTGCGTCCTTGCTCATGCCTTTGGCTACCGTGCCGTTTTGAATATGTTGCTTTTCCAAGGCGTTGAACCTTGATAAATCGACCTTATTTGGCGCGAATAATTTATCGAAGGCCTGATAGACGTCATCTCCGGTATGTTTTTGAACATTTTTTATCGTCAAATGCTGGCTGGAATTATCGACCTCGACTTCGATCGTTTTATTGGTCATTTTCAATAGCCTAACCGGGGTATTGACCGGAATCGACGCGCCGCGCCGGTAATTGGTCGTTGGATGGACGTCTTTTTCGTAACGCATCACGAATTGCGTATAGTAGGTATCCCCCAATGAGATATGTGACGGCAAGGCTCCGGGCTTGATGGCTCTGGTGCAGGAGGCCAGCGAAAACAGTATTAATAAAAATAAACCGTAAATAGTCGTACGCATCATTATTCTTCTCCTCTTTCAAAAGCCGGTCGGTAACGCGTAGACCGGGTTATTCGATAATAGAACCACAAAAAAATGACGAAAACCGTCAGGCTGATGCCGATAATATTAGCAGTTAATGGAATCAATATCAGCGAGCTGAGCAACTCGACCAGGATCAACAGGATCAAGATGACGGCAATGCACCGACTATTCAGCTTAGTACAGCAATAAGCGCCCAACGGCGCGCCGATCACGACGACCGGCACTGCCGCTAGCCAGTAACGCTCTACTGTCGCGGTGAAGCTATCCAGCAAGAACCCATGTAGCGCAAATCCGGCCAGCGCATTGACCGCCATCAAGATCACCGAAGTCGGCGTCGAGACTTTTTCCGATAAACGGAACCACAAAACCATCACCGAAAAACAAATGATATCGATGCCGTTGCCGACCAAGCCGGTCATGCCGCCGCCGACGGTTCCGGTCAACAGCATAATGGCTTTTTCGCGCGCGCCGAAAAACGGCAGCGTGTTGTTATACAGTCGTTTTTGCCAAGTCAAGATCGTCAACGGCAATGCAAAAGCGGCGATCATCGCGGTGAACAGCATTTTTAACAGAGCGGGCGACAGCAAGGGCGCCAATGCCGCCGAACTGATCGAGACGCCGGCTAAACCGCCCAAACTGACCCAGGCAATGACCGGCCAGGCAACCGGAACGCGCAGCGCGATAATGGTCAACGACGCGGCGGTCATGCCAACGCTTTGAATGGCCAATGAGAAGACCTTGGCATCGAGCGGCGCGATATGCAGTACTTTCGTGAACACAGGAAAAGCGACCGCTCCGCCGCCTTCGCTGGTCGCGCCGGCGATGAACGAACCGAAGACCATCGTCAAAGTGACGGCCCAATTTTCTTCGATGATCGATAGGCTACCCGGCGAGCTGTAGGCGTACCAAGCCAGCCAAACCGCAAGTGCCAAAGCCGTGCTAAACAGTAATGGTTTATTCAAACGGCTGGTTGGATGATTTATCGTTTGATTGTCGATCAAGGGTGATGAATGCTTAATCCGCAAGAACATCCTCAAAAATTTCAGCGAGCGGAATCGTTAAGTCGAGACTGACAAGTCGGCAATCTTGTTGGCCGGTGTAATCATGCAATAGCCATTCGTTGTCCGCGGTCCGCCGATAGCATTCCACCCGGAGCGCGTCGATATCGACGATGACATATTCCTTGAGCGACTCCAGACTGCGGTACGCGGCGAATTTATCGCCCCGGTCGAATGCTGCCGTGGAATCGGACAATACTTCGGCAATGAGCGTCGGATGGGCTAAAAATTGTTCGGCCTTGCGGTCTTCCGGATGGCAAGTCACGATGACATCGGGATAGAAGAATGCGTCGGCCGACTCGACCCGCAGTTTCATGTCGGCCATGTAGGATTGGCAGGGCGTACCGCGTAATCGTATCTTCAGTGCGGCCAATAAGTTACCGGTAACGAGAACATGCTCGCGCCGCGCGCCGACCATTGCGAAGGTCTCTCCTGCAATGAATTCGTATTTCTCGGTTTGGGATTCCTCCCAAGCCAAAAAGTCATCGGCGTTGAATGTTAATGCTTCTGCTTGTTGCATAAATCTATTTATCCTGAAAATCTAAAATGACAAAATGGTAACGAATCAAAACCGGTCATCGGGTCGACGGCCGACCATTAGCGCATTATGTTCGGCTAGATAGTCAGGGCGGTGCATCGGCTTGATTAAAATCAGTCCCGCTATAAAACCGCCCGCATGCGCCCAAAAGGCGACACCACCGGCTTCATCGCCGATTGCCGGAATGCCGCTCAACAATTGAATCAAAAACCAATAACCCAGCATGAAGCCGGCGGGAACGGAAAACGATGTGATATAAAAACCAATCGGTATGATCGAATGTACCCGTGCTCTTGGATATAGCCGGGCATAAGCTCCCATGACGCCGCCGATCGCACCTGACGCGCCTACCATAGGTATCGCTGCTCCCGGATTGCTATAAATTTGAGCCCCCGCCGCGGCAAGTGCGCACAGCAAATAAAATGCCACGAAGCGAAAGCTACCCATCACATCCTCGACGTTATCGCCGAAAATCCATAAAAACCACATATTGGCGATTAAATGGAACCAACTGCCGTGCAAAAAGGCATGAGTCAACAGCGTGCTATTGCCGGTTTCGCCGCTTAGAATACAGCCGTAGTTCGCAGTCACTTGAATTGTCATTCCCTTAGGCACCATATTCAATAATTCACCCGGAATCAAGCCGTAATGACACAGCGACTTAACCAATGCAGCCTCTCCGCCGGCACCTTGAAGCAAGAGCCATACCGCGATATTCGCCGCAATGATTGCGATCGTGATCACGGGAGGACGAACGACAGGGTTTTCGTCTCGTATCGGTATCATTTTTAATCTCGGAGGGGTTTAATTTTTCTTACACTAAAACTCTTTTAGCTCTTAATGTATTCCAGGGAGCTCGAAACAACATAGCAGATATAGCCTTCGTAGATCATAATTCGGCACCGGGGCGCCCGTCAAAGGACACCGAATTTTGATCTACGATGATATAAAAAATTTATCTTGCCTTCGATAACTTGCATCTATTTTGAGTCTACACAACATCTATTCCGCCCGCTATGCTTGGCTTCATAAAGCGCTCGGTCGGCTCTTATGATCAGTTCATCGAGACTCTGCGTTTCCGGTCTCAAACACGCAATACCTAAACTCGCGGTAATTGTTTGTTCGATACCGGAAAGACTTAATTCGGTGATGGCCTCACGCAGTCGCTCTGCAAATTTAAGCGCGTTATGCGAATCCGCCTCTTCCAGAAGCAAGACAAATTCCTCGCCGCCGAAACGCGCAGCAAAATCGCTGTCTCGGCAACTTTTCCGGAAACAATCGGCGACCTTGACCAACACTTGGTCGCCCACCGCGTGACCATAGGTATCGTTGAAGCGTTTGAAGTGATCGATATCCAACATGATTACCGACAGGTTCCGTTTGTAACGCTGGGCGGCGCGAAATATCGGTTCGCCTTTTTGGTAGAATGCGCGCCGGTTCAAAATATTGGTCAACGGGTCTCTTGTTGCTAATAATTCGAGCTCCCGTGTGCGGTCTTTGACTTTTTGTTCAAGCGTTGCGTTGAGTCGTTTTAACTCGGTTTGCGTTTGTACGAAGTGATGTAACGAAATGGCGATCAATGCCAATGAAAAGCTTAACACGCCCCAGGTCAGCGGTATTCGCCGCCAAGGTAGAATACTGTGCGCCACAGCCATGTCGAGCAACAGCAATAGACCGAAAAAAGCAAATGTGACGATGATGACTTTTTGCTCATTATTGACATGACGAAATCTCGAGAAAGCCACTGCAAACAATAGCGTCAGGCTGAGCGTAAGTAAACCGTCAAAAACGAAATACATTCTGGAAATCGCGCTATAACCGAGCAATGGCAATATATTGGCGCCTACCGCATAGGCTAAATGAAATCGCCATAGCGCCCCGATCAATTTTTGATACTTGATTCCTGCGCACCACTCCCCGAACAATAAAGCCATTGCGACCGGCAATAAAAAATAGCCGGTCGCAGCCAGATGATCCCAAAATAAGGGTGCGTTGATCAACCACAATTTGACTTGGCTCTGACCGAAGACCATCAAGGTGGATGCCAAGGCGAACAATGCTAGATAATAAAAACTTCTCCGTTCGGCTTGCAGTAACGCGAAAAAAAAGGCCAAACCGGCAATCAGCAAGGAAAATCCGCTAACGACAATTTGTTCCACCGAATGATCGAAAATCAATTTGATCAAATCGAGTCGTTCCATCAACCTGACTTCGCCCCATAGGCCGATGTCGCTATAATCGGAAAAAACCCGAAAATAAAGAAACTTGCCGGCAAAATCGGCAGGCAGTTGGATCATGTGCCAAGGCCAACCTTCGAAACGTCCATGACCGTTATCATCGAAATGGCCGTACTGATAGATTTTTCGCCCATCCAGATAAGCTTGAACAATCAAGTCGACACTGTAGATATAAACGACCGGGTCATGCCAATTGCCATTCGGTAGAGAGGTACGAAACCAAACATTGGTCTGCCCGTCGCGTCCCGGAGGATTGGAAGGAAAGTCGATTACTTGCCATGCTTCGCTAGCGTTGTCTTGCTGAGCCCACTCCGGTCGCCCTTGAGCATCGAAAGGCGAGTCGCCCCAGCGGTATTGCCAGTCGTTATGCAATGGCAGGGGGGATTCATGTGCTTGGAGACAGACGGTAAAAAGTGACAGGCAAAGCATTAAGCCGCCTTTCAGTCGGTGTTCCGTCACAAGATCTATGAAGTAAACGACTAATCGTGTAAGCAACTGTATCAATCGGCCTGATAATAGAGATTGACGGGAAAGCCATCGCTTGCGATAGGCTGATAGCAAAGATCAGAGACATACCTTTTTGCTCTGCACACTTCGTCAAAGCCGTGAGCAATATTCGGTGTGCCTTGAATAGTTGTCATGGCGGAAGTATAGCAGCGTAACGCCTCGGAAAATGGTCATACCTCACAAGCCGGCAAATAGATTCATTAAATTTTGAATTAAGGCGAAAGGTATATAGTTAATTGTCTTGGATAATTTAGGTGCTGGGTGAATACGTCCATGTAGGCTTGACGGCCGCTATCCCTGCTGCCGACACCAGTCAATCGAGCAACCGCACCTCCTTTCAGCCATTGGCGCGATATAGAAAAAAGGAAGGTTATTCAGAGTTGAATCCTTGGGGTTCATGTTGGCTTTTAGTTCAAAAATATCAACTATTAACGCGAACATAGCCTTAAAATACACATAAAGAATCCCATAAAAGGCCTGAGGAACCAGTTTACTCCTTTCGCAAGTCAAATTTCGTCAGCGCCTACGGAGGCGCCGGGGTTCCGAATTATTATCTACGATGGGTGTAAATAGTAGCCATCAAAACCTAATTATTTCATTTCGTTACACAATATGACCGAACTCAATCCCCAACAACTTGCGGCGGTGCGCACCGTCGACGTTCCATTGCTTGTGCTAGCAGGCGCCGGCAGCGGCAAGACGCGCGTGATCACCGAAAAAATCGCCTATCTGGTCAAACAAGGTACACCGGCTCGACACATCGCGGCCGTGACATTCACGAATAAGGCCGCGCGCGAGATGAAAACACGGGTGTCGAAATTGCTGAACGACAAAGACATTCGAGGCTTGACCGTGTCGACTTTTCATTCGCTCGGTTTGAATATTCTCCGCAAGGAACACAAGATGCTCGGATACAAAGCCGCGTTGACGCTTTTCGACGAACTGGACAAACAAACGCTTCTGAAAAACCTGGTCATGCACAACGGGAAGGAATGCGATATCGACAAGGCCGATCATTACGCTTGGCAAATCGGTCAATGGAAAAACGCCTTCGTGACGCCGGAACAGGCCTTGTCTCATGCCTCGCAAGAACAAGCACCGGCCGCACATCTGTATAACGATTACACACGCAGCATGAAAGCCTACAATGCGGTCGATTTCGACGATTTGATTCTGATGCCGGTATTATTGTTTCAACAGCATCCTGAGGCTCTCGAAAAATGGCAAAATAAGATTCGTTATCTACTGGTCGACGAATATCAGGACACCAACATCACGCAATATCAATTGGTGAAACTGCTGGCCGGTAATCTGGGCCGCTTTACCGTGGTCGGCGACGACGATCAATCGATTTACGCCTGGCGCGGCGCGCAACCGGAAAATCTGGCGCAATTGCAAAAAGACTTCACGCGCCTGAAAGTGATCAAGCTTGAGCAAAACTACCGCTCGGCCGGACGGATTTTGAAGGTTGCGAACCAATTGATCGCGAACAATCCTCATACTTTTGAAAAACGCTTGTGGAGCGATTTGGGCTTCGGCGATCCGCTGCGCGTGTTGAGTCATAAGGACGAAACCATCGAAGCGAAACAGGTTGTCTCGGAAATCATTCATCACAAGTTTAAAACCGGCAGTAGCTACCAGGACTACGCGATTCTATACCGCGGGAATCATCAATCGCGACTGTTCGAACGGGCGCTACGCGAAAACAACGTGCCGTATTTTATCAGCGGTAGTACGTCGTTTTTCGCATATACCGAAATTAAAGACATACTCAGTTATTTGCGGTTGTTCGTGAATCCGGACGATGATGCCGCGTTTTTGCGCATTATCAACACGCCGCGCCGCGAAATCGGTCCGAATACCCTCGAAAAACTCGGTGCCTATGCCAACGAGCGCCACGTTAGTTTGTTTAAGGCCAGTAACGAAATGGGCCTGATGCAGAAGCTGTCCGACAAGGCGCGTCAGCGCCTTAATAAATTCACCGATTGGGTGACCGATACGGCGGATCGCATCGAGCGCGGCGATACTTTTGCCGTGATCGAGCAAATGATAGCCCAAATCGGCTACGAAGCGTGGCTGCGCGAAAACGCGAAGACGCCGCAATCGGCCGAACGCAAGATGCAAAATGTTTACGAACTGATCGACTGGTTGAAGCGCATCGCCGACAAAGACCTGGGCACCGAGAAATCATTGTCTGAAATCGTCTCGAAGATCATGTTGATGGATATACTTGAACGCAACCAGGAAGAAGAGGCCGGCGACCAGGTCAGCCTAATGACACTGCACGCAGCCAAGGGTCTCGAGTTTCCGCATGTTTTCTTAATCGGCATGGAAGAAAACCTGCTGCCGCATCAAAACAGCATCGAAACCGATAATATCGAGGAAGAGCGCCGACTCGCTTATGTCGGCATCACGCGCGCGCAGCGTTCATTGACCTTCAGTTATTGCACGCACAGAAAGCGCTATGGCGAAATAAGCGAATGCGAACCGAGCCGCTTTTTGGGCGAATTGCCGTCCGACGATTTGGAGTGGGCCAACAAAAAACAGCTCGATCCGGCCGTGGTCAAAGAGCGCGGCAAGGCCAGTCTCGCGCATTTGAAAACAATGCTATCGTAATTATCGCGGCGATCGGTTAGAATACGCATCCCAAACAAGCGCCCGTAGCTCAGCTGGATAGAGCGCGGCCCTCCGGAGGTAACGGTCATCCGGTTTTTGGGCTTGAGGGTCACGGTCATTTTAGAATGACCCCAAAGACTGTAAAATTTTATCGCAATTCACTTTGCGCCCGTAGCTCAGCTGGATAGAGCGCGGCCCTCCGGAGGCCGAGGCCAGAGGTTCGAATCCTCTCGGGCGCGCCATTTTGACATCTACCCCAAAACGGCCATTTTTGCTCTGTGCCCTGTATGTGCCCTATCTGTGCCATGCCCTTTAAAATAGATTGAGGTCAATTAAAGATTCCGACCTTTGCCCCCGATTGCGCATTTCGCCCATATCAAAATAAATCAGCACAGTTTTGCATTCTATTTTTGGAATTGATACTGAGCTATTCCTTGATATATCAACGACAATATTTAAGATATTATTTTCGAGTTTGCTTCAGTTTAGATCATCTCCAAAAATGACTAGAAAGCAATCGATGATAAAAAATTATTTGACCGGCTGAACCCGACTCTTGAACTTCCTGAAAAGCTGCAAGCTCTTTATCGCCGGTTAAAAAATGAATATCTTCTCCTGAACGCGTAGTTTTAAAAATCCGGTCTGAAGATTTTCGAGTTTTAATGATTTGACGCTCTTCAATATCAATTTTTTGCTTTACGCAAACAATTTGATTTGTTTAACGAATAAACAAAAGAATGAACTCGATGCACAACGAAATCATCGTGTCGCTCGCCATATGTGCCTTTTTCTCCGGCAACCGATTCCTTGAGCTTGTGGCTCCAGTGCTTGATCGAACGACGAGGCTTCAACAAGGCCGCGGTGACTTTGGCCAACAAGAACGCTAGAATTATCTGGGAGATGGCCACATGAGGAGGCAACTATGCGCCTCTAACGACTTAGTGGCATGAAGGGGCAATCAAGCGTCGGGGCTTTTCTCCGCATTAGCAGTTCATCCAAGTTATAATCGTGACTCAAGCCGACATAGTTAACGTACTGTTTCTGCGATTTTCCCTAGAGGATGAGCCTTGAATGTCGGAGCACAGTGAAACGTATTCATTGGCTACGGCCTCTTCGAAGAGCTGACTGTAAAGCGAGCTGGTTAAAACTTCTTGATAGGTGATGGATGGCATAGTTGGCTATCGGATTAGCTGTTGTGCAACATTTTTATATTTTGTTGCACAACAGTACCCTGTCCAATGACACATAAGCCTGAGCGACGGGCTGTATTTCCATTATTAAGTGAGCCTGGAGGCGCAAAAGCTGGGATCATGGAGGCATGATCGTGACTTTACATCCCCAAGGATTAACAACGCTAGCCCAATCGGATAGAGCCTTACGGTGAGAGCGGAAAATATAAAGTGATCTTTTCTGAAAAAGCCAAGCTAATTGGCTCTATCAATTACGGGGGGCATACAGGGCGGCACGCAAAGCCCGCGTTACACATCTATCGACAAACTTAAAATAGCAATACAATTGACAGATTTGTTTGGTAAGAAATAAGGTGTTGTAAGCTGGGACCACAGAAAATTTATTCCTTGGTACGGTCTCCGATCAAAACCGCCAAGCATTCTAATACAAGTCAGCTAGATTTTGGACGCTGGAGATCGGCTATTTTCGGACCGCAACATGGATATTACGAGTAACTGAAGTTGAATCAATACCCGTCTGCCAAATTAGCTGTAACTTTAAGCATCTGATTTGAAGAAATAGAGTGCATTCAAGTTGACCTCATTGCTTGTCCCCTCCGGCAGACCATGGGTATCTACACAAGTACTTGCTCCTTCTCTCTTGAGGGAGAAGATTGGGGTGAGGGGGATATAGTTGGTTGTTTTTACTCTCACCCCCCCTCTCCAACAGGAGAGGAGGGGGGTGGGCCGACTTGTAACTCATTGTATTTTATAATATAAAAATTTTTTTAGATCCCTATGCCGGCAGATGTGGGACGTGAAGAATTGGTTCGCAAATAAGAAGGCTTCAAAAGGTATGTTTTGTTCCCAGCAATAGATTGGCAAATACTAATCTTTCTCGTATTCGTCCCGGACTCGTGCGGCGTCTGTTTCATAACTATCCGCCAAAGTATTTAACGTCTGGGCAAACCTGACATAACCTTCATGTTCCATTTCTGCTGCTTGCAAACGATATTTCTCCGCAAGTTTAAGTTCCGACGCACCAGAAGGGTCAACCGTGTAAACACCGCGCGAATTCCGAATGGCGAAGTAGTAACCTCGTCTGAGCGCCTCGGCGTATTTTTCGTTCAATTGCTCAGCCGCTCCCCGGTTCATCCAAAGACCATCAGCGTCGGGCGGACAATGCATCAACACGTGACCAACGCTGGACATTGCCACATCCGAATGACCAGACTCCTCAGCGAGTTCCCTGACCCGGTTTATCCAAACAACTAATTTTTCTGAATTAAAAGTTCCATCGGCCTCAGTTCCAGGGGGAGTTTTCCAATCGTTCAATAAGCGGTAGGCATTATTTGCCAAGGATTTTCTTTGCTCGGAAACTTCTTCCGTTTCCGTGCCTTGCTTATCTGAGCGATAAATCAATCGGATTGCTTCGCAGAAAAAATCAGGATCGTCAGCGAGTCGCTTTTCCAGATATATTGGTCTGGCTCCGTGATAGCCATTTAACAAAGGTAAATAAGCCCATTCGACTCGGAAGAGGTCGTCAGGTGAAACATCGATCGATTCTTGTAGATATTTAATCAAATCAACGATATGGTGACTTGCCAAAGTATGCGTCGGTTCGGATGTTGATACCGCTGCCATTAAAGCCCTAACGCATTGATCGACATCGAGTGATTTTTGACCATGCCGCATCATATCCAGACAATCGATCGCAGCCAACGGTCGTCCATACTTAATCAACTTGTCCACGGCAAAAGCCAAATCGCTATCTGGCTGGTAGGGATTCACCCAAGCGTGTTGCCAATATTTAATCTCGCAATCACGTAAATGTTGGGCGACGCGTTGCCATGTGCGCTGTTCGAAAGGTAGCTGGCTAAAAAACTGAGCAATTTGGGACTTATTCCATGTAGTCATATCAAATCCGTCCGCCCATGGCCAACCACTGATATGAAGACGAGTTCCGATATAGGCGGATATAAAATTATCTAGTTGTACATTTTCTTTGCTGAGATATTCCGGCAATAAAAATTCATCAATTTTGTCGTCAGCGATATGCGCCAATGCTTGTCCTACCTGATTAGGCGATTTCACGGCTTCGGCAAACCAGATAAGGGTAGTAATACCATTTTGATCCAGTAAATCTTTTGCCGCATCAATGCGGCGCTGATTTAGTTTTTTCAGTTTCTCGTCCCAAGATATTTCATCGTCATATTGTTCAAAGTCTCGATTTGAAAACAAATGCTGGTATCGGATAAAAGGAGTTAATGGGGCCAATTTTTCCGCCACCGCGTCAATCGGTGCCAACAATGCTTCATCCATGCTCCACTCGGCGTTTGGAAATCGGCGATGTTTGGCAACAAATCCAACGAGTTTCTCCCACAATTTTTGTCGAACGTCTTCACCGAGACTAACCACAGTTTCCGATCTCAACACACTAAGCAATTGATCGTATGCAGGATTCGGCAAGCTATCGAAGCGCTCTACCAAGTCTCCCAGTCTAATTGGATCGTATCCCGCCATTTCAACGGCTTGTTCTGCATAAAAGGATATTTGTTCCCAATATTCTTGCTGAGTAACGCCTTTCTCCCAAGTCGCCGGAATCACATTTCGCCAAACAGGCTTATGTGCGCCAAACGATGACTGAAGCTGGTTAGGCAATAAATTCAGGATCAGCGACCACGCTACATCGGGTTGATCATTCTTTAACGTGCGAATGACAGCCTGGCGCTTTTCAAATGGCGCAACGGTCTGGGGTAACCATGGCAACAAAATGGTCGATAGGGAGTTTGCCGGGTGATTGGCCCATTTGCCGCCCGGATCATGGCCAGCGAGTTCGCCGAGTAACGAGCAAGCGCTGACCAGATAGGCTTCGTCCCAGGCCAACGTTTCCAAGGCCCAAAGCAACCCAGACAGATAATTGCCGCCAAACATACCATCGCCTTCTTGCGCGAAAAGCTCGTCAAACGGACAAGGCGTTTGGTTTAATGCATTCTCGACTGCTCGCAAAAACTCCTTAGGCGCGGCTTCCGCTAACGTCGGTAACAAGTGATTTAGCGAACCCCATAGCCGCCAATCCGCATCCGCGAATATCTCCCTGATTGCCAGAGCTACGGTAACTTCGGCCTTATTCAGGGAGCAGTGAGTCAGCCATTCCGGACAAGCTCCTAACAATGCCAAACCTTCGGCGAATCCTTTGCGCAAGATTTGGGAATGCGATGGAACTTTGCCGTAAATACTGGCCATAATGCGTTGATCGGTGGCTAATTCGAAAGAGGGATCACTTTCGCGCAATACCGAAACTGCGTTTTGTTTGAATGCGTCAAGGTTCTGGTCAAACAATTTATTGCCGAGTGCTTGCAACAACTCAATGCGGCGTTGTACCGTCCACACGCCGTTTTTGATAGCAACAGGCGCATCGGTCAGCGTCAACCATGATTTGGGTTTTTGAATCCAATCGTTATAGTTTTCGCCGACTAGAGCGCTAACAACCTCAACATCGGTTGGCTTTTGTTCATCCCAGCAACCGATTAAGCTTGCAACGGCCAGTGCGGTTGCGTGTTGGTGCTGACTCCAATCGATTGGCTCAACCGATGTTTTGGGTTTGACCAGTGATGTTGGGAAATGGCTCACCTTTCGTTCTTGGAAAAACGCTTTGATTTCTTCCGGCAAATTTTCCAACGTGATAGTTCCGGCGCTCTGGTTCCATATGTGAACGGTATCGACGATTCGAGACCAAACCAATCGAGGTTCTGGCGTACTGAACTGAGAAATATGCGAATGCAGTAACGACAGTACCACACCTTCCTCCTTACCCAGATCATAACCCAGCCAGTGAAAATGTCTGAGAAAAGCATAGAGTTGATCGTCAGCGACATCGCGATTTCGGTTGGCGGATTTCAAGTGGTGCCGGATCACTTCAAGTTTGTCACTAGAGCCAGACGGACTGAAGTTTGTATGTTTGACGTTTCTGAAAAATTCGTCAACGCTGGCTGTGCGTTTAGCCTGTTCCAATATCCACGGTACTGTTTGGAAATCTTTCGCCGTTAATGGTCCCGTGATCAGCGCAATAGCATCCTTGTTTTTATTGAAAATCCGTGGGTTGTTGAAATCGCTCCAGGCTGCGTTGATGACATCTTTTAGCTGTTTATCGCTTTTGACGAAACTAACTGCGTGCTTGACTTGGCCCAATAATTTCTGAGTTTCTCGGGTGCCCGCGTTTTCAACAAAAACGATCAAATCGTCAGTATCGAAGCCATCGATTTTACCTTGCAATTTGACCTCGCTGATCGGCCAGCAAGGTAGACACGGAGCATGGCCGCCAGTCAACATCAACGTAACGAATGTGGCTTGGACGTGGGCTTCGAAATGCGCCCCGCCCCCGCCCGTGGAAAATGGATTGCTGAGTTGTTTTTTGGGATTATTCATTTGATAGAGATTGAATCGGTTTGAACAAAGATAAGCCCAACTTTTGAATTTGAATGCAATTTTCTAATTGCTTTAAGACATTCCAACCAGTCATTTTGGCGAGCTTACGAGGGGACTGAGAGCACACAGATTGATAAAGCCACAAAGAACTGTAATTAAATTCAGGGTCTTTCTTTTCATAATATCTGCATAAATAATTTGATTACCGGTTAAATTGCCGTTCGCAAGGAATGCCATCTCCATCGCCATCTAGCTTGGTGTTTGGGCAATTGCGAAGGTAAAAAACCGCTTCTTCGTACAAAGTCATTTGGGAGCAATACACCTTGCCCTCGCATTGGAACCGTTGAGTTTGTTTCTCGGGTTGGTTACTCAATTGGAATAAATTCTGCCGGCACTGAGAAGCCATGACGCTTTGAAGTCTCTTTGTAGGCAACGGCAGCAATCCCAATGGCAATAAAAATTGGGAATGGGTTAAAGCGCTTTTCGGCATGCTAAAGTTCGCCTTAGCTCTGTGCGGCTTTACTCTGGCCGAGGAAGGCTTAAAAATCTTACGTCCTTCAAATGCGGCCAAGTTCAAAGCCTGGCTGACACCTTTAATCCTGGCATTGGTTGTGCAAGTCTTGCCGCTTTTGTCAAAGCCGACCCGGTAATGAATGACATCGCCAATGACCGGTTTACGGCTCATGCCCTTCAATGCCGAAATGTGGATGAAAATATCCGGTTCGCCATTAACTTGCTTTATAAACCCGTACCCCTTGTCATCAAGCCATCGAACCAGCGTTCCTTTGCTAGTAGTCATCCTGAGTCTTCTCCAAAACAATCGCCCTATAGCTTAAGCTTTTTAGCCGCCTCTTCAGGGCTTTCATACCGGTCGCGCAAGGCCAGCAGCAACAAATCCCAGGTCCAATCGACGCGCTTCGAACTTTTCGTGGCCCATAACCGATCTTCGGTAGGTTTCTTTTGCAGCAGTTCTTTGAGTTTGCTTAGAGAGTCAGGGGCTTCCGTATCGACATCGGATAACCAATTCAGCTCAGCCGGTGTCAGCTGTATGCCGCTTATTCTTTTAGGACTTAACTCCATACCGGGTGCCCAAGTGACGAAAGACGTCTCTTCTATATTGGGGTTTATTTCCAGCGACTGACGGTCCGAGTCCTTCGGGACGTAATAATTGGGGGTCTTTTTCAGCGTTTTGCTTTTGGGTAGCTTCCATTTGACGACAACATAGATCTCCTGCCAATTGAACACCCAGAATGCCGCAGGCAGGCCTTTCACGTCGCCACCCAGGATCGGAGTCGCCGTGAATTTATAGGGGTCGGCGCCTGATTTTGGCTGGGCATTCGTTGTGTTAGTCACCAATTCGGTGGTCACTCTAAAAACCCGATTCAATGCCGCCAAGGGCAAAGGGCTTGCCTCAACGCCCCAAGTATAAATTCTGTTCTGTTGTAAAAGACCTCTGTGATCAAGATTCAGTAATTGATGGACCCGATTTAACCGATCATCGGAAAGCCTGTGCGGAAGGCCCTTCAGGTGATCGCGTATGCCCGAATAACTGAGATTGGTCATTTCACCTAGATGCCTTATGGACCAGCCTCGGGCGGTGATGAGATCGAATATGAATTGATGCATTGGGAAAAAGCCTGCAAAAAAATGCGGTGGGACAGGAATTTTATCATGTGATCTTGTTTTTTTATAAGGCCTCGATGAGATCATTGCGGTGGGTTGATTGCTGAAAAAAATTATAATCATTTAACTTAAATGTGAACTTGTTTTTTTGTTGTCGAGCGCGTATATTTTATTTCGCAACTCACGAAGGAGATCAGGCATGCACTCAACAACACAATCATCTAAGCCCGGTGCGGTCTGGGTAGATGAGCCATTCGAACCGGACTGCGCGCGCAATACGCTTTTAGTCCGATTCCCATGGACATTGTCTTGGCGGATCCACGTTTCCAGTGGCTATATCGAGCTGGTTGACCAACTGCTGCAGAATATCGAGGACATTTTGGGTAAAAACCCGCCGCTCGATTTTTTACGCATCATCGAGCAGGAGGAAGAACAAGGGCCCACGCGGCGCAAAATCCATGTATTCATTGAGCCTCGTCAATGTAGCGCGGCGAAATCCCAGGCGATCAGGCACGCGATACACATGACGGGCAAATGGGCGGAACGGCTTTGCCCGCGCTGCGGCGATAAGCTAGTGACGGTAAACCCGTTTGACGAGGATACCTGCGAAATGACGCCGGAACTGATCGCGTTCCTGAAAGCCAGGTCGGGACCGTTCCGGAGCCGCACCATTGAGATTTGCCTGCCGTGCCTGCAGTTGGAATGGGAATCCAGCCACCCGTTCGGGTTCGTGGAGGAAAGCGGTTTGGAAGTGTCTGATGAGGATGAGGATTGCGACGAGGCAATCGATGGCGATGAGCCGTGGGACGAGGCTTGTCCGGCGGAAGAAAATGAGTCGGGCGAGGATTGCGCCGATGCCATCAACGACGATGCGCCGCCGGATGAAGTGCAAAACAGCGCCGTGGAGCAAGCGGTTAAGGCCGCGATTTTCAAGGCCGCCGATATCGATCTACTGGAAAAGACGTGCTCAACTGCGACTCGGGACCAGTCAAGCCGGGCTAAGGCTTTGATCTCTAGTTTACGCGAAACCGAGCCGGACAAACCGTTGACGCCAATTCCTGATGACTGGCGCTCGGTTTGCGATGATTTGGACGCCAGATTCCCGAATTTCAAAGACGTCACCGAGTTTCTGCGTTCGCAATTTGCGCTGTCGGATATCGGCGACCGAGTCATCCGGTCGGCGCCGGTTTTATTGGTCGGCGAGCCGGGAATCGGTAAAACGGAGTACCTGCACCAACTCGCGGAGGCTGTTGCCGGCGAATTCATAGCGATCAATATCGGCAACTCTCAAACCAACTCGACGCTGGCGGGCTCCGAGCGATATTGGAGCAATAGCCACCAGGGCAGGTTGTTCGACGCGCTGGTTTTCGGGACGGTCGCGAATCCGATCATCATGCTCGATGAGATCGACAAGGCCGGCGGCCAGTACGACAAATATAAGCCTTTGTCCGCCCTGCACCAATTGTTGGAGCCGAGGCAGGCCCGTAATTTCTACGACCTGTCGGTGCCGGAGATCAAATTCGACGCGTCCCATATCCTTTGGGTGGCGTCTGCGAACGACCTGGATATGATCGAGAAGCCCATTGTCGATCGGTTTACGGTGTTCGGGGTCGAAAAGCCGACGCCTGCGCAGATGACGGCGGTCGTGAATAATATTTACCGGCGCTTTTTGGCCGAACACCCCTCCGGCGCTTATTTCGATAGCGAGATCCGGCCGGACACGATGGCGTTATTGTGCGCGCACCCACCCCGGAAAGTCCGGAAACTCGTAGAGGGAGCCTTCGGGTTTGCGGCGAGGGAAGCCCGCAACTATTTGCTGCCCGAAGACATCCGGGACAGCGAAAAGAACAAGCGGCACACAATAGGGTTTGTGCGCTAAGGCATTGAGGCGCGGCTGTTTGCGCCCGACAACAGACAACCGGAGGAGAAAACCATGAAAAGAATGTTACAAGAAAAACTGTTTCAAAAGTATCCCGCATTGTATTCGCGGCCCGAGGATACATTGATGCGATTCGGTTTCGAGACTCACGACGGCTGGTACGAACTGATCGATGCGGTATCGGATATCATCACCCGGCGCTGTCCGGACGCTCACGCCAGGCAGGTAAAAGAAAAATTCGGCGGCCTGCGGTTCTATTACGGCGGCGGCGACGCCTATTGCTATGGTGCGGCACGGCTGGCCGAGGAGTTGTCGTATTCGATTTGCGAGGCGTGCGGCGCGCCGGGCTCGGTTTACAACAATGGCGGCTGGGTCTCCACCAAGTGCGCCGAGCATGCGAAAGATCGAAACTTAGACAACATCGAGACGGATTATGAAATCGAGGTTACCCCGGTTTATGGTCTGGGGCCGGGATGGTCGCGCCTGATATTGATTTTAGAAAAAGCCGAGTCCGATTATGCCAAAATCGACGGCCGCCCGCCGGCCCGTTTCCTCGTGGCCGTCAAAAACGGCAAGCTCAAGGTGTCATATTCAGGCGGGAACGAGGAAACGGCCGGCCGCGTCGACCTGATCAACCGCTATGCCGGCCGCATCGACCAGCACACGGGCAGGGTTTTGGATGATTTATAAAGTCGAGCCGCCGCAAGACGGCGAGTACGCCGAAGTCTGCGACTGGACGATCCGGGCCGTCGTTTGCCGGTTGCCTGAAAACCTCATGGAAGAGGTCACTCACCATGTGGTGGGCCTCAATAGGGCAACCGGCAGAGGGCGGGTCAGCACCGCGATCGAGGCGTTCGATCCCGCGACGATGACCCTCAGTACGCGCTCCGGGCGGCATTACCATTTGGTGGGACAACCGGGGCTCCATGTCTTTGCCGAGTATGTGTGGCAGTATTGGAGGGCTCTAAACCAAGCCGTCCACGAGCGTGACGTGACGGCCGACTACTGGTCAGGGAGCACTTGAGCATGAAAATTTTTTTAATCTCCGACATTCATACCGAATTCGCGCACCGGCGGTTCGACCTGTCCGTCGATTACCGGTGTCTGCGTTTCGATTATCCCGATGCCGCGGATGTCGTGATTCTTGCCGGCGATATTGGCGAAGGGTGCAATGGCCTGGAATGGGGCCGGAGGCGATTTGCCAACCATGAAATCATTTATGTCGCCGGCAATCACGAATTTTATGACAACGACCTGAGCATCATCGATGAATTGCGGGCGACTGCGGAGGCGCTGGGCATCCATTTTCTGGAGAATGACGGCGTGGTCATTGACGGGGTGCGGTTTTTAGGCTGCACATTGTGGACCGACTTTAACCGCTATTCGCCAGCAGCGGTTTACGATGCGCAGTCGACCATGACCGACTATCGCTATATCACCTGCAAAACATGGTGGCAAAATCCCGGCCACTACGATCGCGCGACCTCGCTGATGAGGCGAACCACCGATTCGCTGTTCGGGTTTGAGCCGCGTTATTTTTCCCCGGCCGTCGCCTATTGTCTGCATCAGGATTCGCTGCGCTGGCTGGACCGGCAATTAGCCGAAGCGCATGACGGAAAAACGGTGGTGGTAACCCATCATGCTCCCTCGCTACGCTCCATGGAAATCGTCGATTACGCCTATGCCTCTGCGCTGGATGATTTTATCGCCGACCGATCGCACCGCATTGACCTGTGGTGCCACGGCCATATCCATAAATTGGTGGATTATGAAATCGCCGGCGTTCGGATCGTGTCGAATCCGCGCGGTTATCCAAAATCACCGGCGCCCGGCTTTGATGAGGGGCGATTGATAGAGGTAGTTTCTTGATTTCATAATCAGTTTTTCTTGCACTTATCCGGGATTTTCATCTCGGATTATTTGATTCTATAAGTGCACTTTTTCTCACATTAACTGTACCTGACTTTTATCCTGCTCACATTAAATGATTTTATAGCCTGGAAATTCTCACTTTAATTGATTCTATCGGTTGCCCAAAAACAGGAAAACAGATGAGCTGTTTTATGAAAGCTATAAAAACTGAATTTTATAACTTATTATTGAAAACACAGTGCTTTTCTTTACCGAAATAGGTAATAAAAATGATCGTTTTTTCTTTCGTATTTTATGGTCAACAAAACCAAAGCGGACGCTGACTTATTAACGTTGAAAGCTTACTACCGGCCAAAAGCTACCAACCAGTGGTGTTATTTCTCACGTAACCCAACAGCTGCTATCAATTCTAAACCAGCCAGTTATTTATCTATCTAATCCGAACTTTCCTACAGTTCTCCATCAAAATCTTCTTGCAGGCGTCTTTAAAATATTGATTTGAAATAACATCGCTTGTTGGTTGTTCAAAATCTGATTCGTTAATTTTCGCTGCAAAAGGGTTTAGAGAGTTGGCATTTGAGGCGATGCTGATCTTGATTCAGGCATTCCGGTAATCGATAGGCAAGCTGTTTGATTTGTGCGTGCAAAGACATGCGTAAAATACAGTCAAAAAGCGGCTGAACCATTTGATTGGAAGGCATGAGCAAATCTGTTCATTTAAATCAGCTCGAACGACTATTTGCTAATCAGCAAAAAATTCCCACAGTTTTCCCATTACAGCGGCGAATCTTTCGAAGATACTACACGCCAAGTTGAAACGAACGGCACGGCGGGCGCAAGCCTTTATTTACCGATACAAACCCGTTCAAACCAGTAATTTAATGTATCGATTGAGAATATAAGCGACGGCATTGCCGACCATGCAATGCCGTTTAACCGAACGAACCGCAGGAGAACGACAACATGAACAGACTGCCTGAAACCGTCCATCAAAAATTCAACGAACTGTTCGCCGTTATCGGCAAAGCCGGCGACGATTTGAAAATCGCAACGGCCGAAGCGGCTATGGCCGGGAACTTCGATCAAGTTTCCGCCGCCAGCGAGCATTGCTTACGTTTGCAATCCTTGGAGCTGGAAATCAAAACTTGCTTGAGTCATTTCGAGTCTCACTTCAAACAAAAATCACAGGAAAGTGCTGGACATAAAAAAGCCCGGCGCCGCCCGCGCAATTCCCGCAGTCGATTGAGAGTCACCATCGCCGGTAAAATCATCGAGGAAGCCACGATTGCCGAAACCTTCGTGAAGACCTTGAGGATTTTCAAATTGGAGCGGGTGGCTAAATTGAATAAAACGCTGAGCGCCGTCCCGCTCATCGCCAGAACGCCGGCGAACGGCTATCAAACGCAGAAACGTTGTGATGGTTGGTACATTACGACGCATGTCAACAAACACAATGCGACCGCGTTAATTGAAGAAATCGGCAAGGATTTGAACATGCCGGTTAAGGTTGAATTTGTTGAACGGTGATTTTTAAAACAACTCGTTAGCCTGATAGACCGATAAAACATTAAGTCATAGCCAATGACTGTAGTACAAGAATCAAAAAACCAAGGACAAGATCATGATTGAACAAAACAACGTATCATTTACTGCGCTGAAACAAAAAGCTCATGAGGGCGATGCTCAAGCACAATTTGACTTAGCTTATTGCTATGTAAGAATTGACGGAAATCAGGATCTGTCTCTCAAATGGCTTAAAAAATCTGCTTTGGGAGGTCTTGCAAACGCTCAATTTACATTGGGACTTTACTATTATCATAGACTTGAAAAACAAATACAGACTGAGTTTGGAAGTCAAATGAAAATAGATAGTGATATTATGGATATTTTACGTGAACGAAGAAAACCTCTTGATTTAACAGTTGATCCAATGGATTTTGCTCTTAAGTTATGGCTGAATGAGAGTGAGACTAATGAGGATTGCGGTATTGCTAAACTAGCTTTTGAGTGTTTTAGAAAGGCTGCTGAACAGGGTTTTGTGCTTGCTAAGTATTGTTTAGCACTATGTTATTGTAAAGGTAAATGTATAGAAAAAAACGTTGAACTAGCATTTAAATGGTTTAAAGAAGCTGCCGAACAAGGTCTTGTTTATGCCGAATATTCGTTAGCACGTTGTTATTATGATGGTGTGGGTGTTGGGCAAAATTTTGAACTCGCCAAAGAATGGACTTTAAAAGCAGTTAACAAAGAATACACTAAATCCTATTTACTTTTAGGACATTTATATTCTCATGGCATAGGCATTGAACAGAACGATAAAGTTGCTTTTGATTGCTATAAAAAAGCTTCTGAATGTAATTCAGAAGCTGGGTTTTTGACGGCTTGCTGCTATCTTGATGGAAAAGGGGTAGAACAGAACTATGAACTCGCATTAGAGTGGTTTAATGATGCTGCCATGCGTGGTCATAGTGATGCTAACAACTGGTTGAACAATAACTCAAAATTAACTGATCAAACAAATTTTGATGTCGTAAAGTCATTGTCACCCGAATCTGCTGGTGCAGAAAGATTCTTACCTTTAAGGCTATCTGTTTTTATCGATAATAAAGAATATGATTTAGCAAAAGAATTCGTTGAAAAAATCTTCGAAATTGTCCCTTACTTAGATCAAAACTTTAAACACGTTTGTATTAAAGCTATTGATCAAGCAGAAGAACTAGATATAAAAAACAAACAACTCGAAGTAACAAACAAACAATTACAGGACGCTCAAAAAGAACTGGAAGACATGATGTCCATGTTCGCGCATAAATTCCGCAGTCCTTTGGATGCGATCATCTACAATACCACGCACGAAAATCAACCGAAATTGTATGCCCAAGCCGCTCAAACCATGCGCGGTTTGCTGGATGTGTTCAGCATCATTTCCACCGATGAAACCGTACTTAAAAACCGGCTAATGCAGGATATGCAGGGCGATAGCGGTTTGTTGCCGGTTTTCGACAAAACGCTGAACATGATCATGATGCACTTGCTTTCGGTTTCCGGCGCCGAAAAAATTCAGCAGCATTATACGAGTTACGCCAAATCGCATGGTTTGTGCGGCTCCGATATCAGCCGCAAAATCTGGAATGAAGAACACTATGAACTGGAACGGCAACTACAAACCGATTGGGAACAAAGCTATGCCGATTTGTTGAACCGGTCGGCGACGCTCGAACAGCGATTGTCTTGGATCGAGGAACGTTTTTTCAAGTTGGAATTGCACGGATTCGAGCGCACCGATATACAATTCAAAGCATACGGCATCACCGAATCGTTCTTGACCATCTTGCTGAACGAGATTTTGGTCAATGCGTTCAAGTATTACTCGTCAGCCGATCGGCAACCGGTGCGATTGGAATGGACCGAGCGAGGCATTCATCACTGGTTGATTTGCCGCAATCCCAGTATTCGAAACGAACGTTCCAGGCTAAAAGGCAGCGGTAAAGGCCATGTTTTTTTGTCGGCATTGGCCAGAAAGACCGGCAGCCAGTTTAGTAAACCCAAACCGCTGGATGATTTTGTGTTGGAATTCGGTATACCCAATGAACTTTTAAAAACCGATTGAGGGATAATGCATGAGCTATTTTTTATGGGTCGAGGATTTTGAAGGCGATCCTAAGGCAACCGCAAGCAATGTGTTAGGAAGCGTATTCAACGTTAGCTTGTTCGATGAAGATAAACGGGCGCTGAAAAAAAACATGAAAGCCCAGGGCGTCTTTATTGAATTGACGCTACAGGATGGCCTGGAATTTATTACCTCGGATCTGGACAAAAAAGTCGATTACATTATTCTAGACATCGACTTGCCTGCTTATCCTCCCGATATCGCTTATAAAGATGTAACTAACGAAGAGTTTTTGCATTTGTTAGAGACCTTCGAAAATTATCAAAAGCAGGAGGACGAAACGGCTAATGAAGTGGCTTGGAAAACCGCATGCAGCGAATTGAAAAAAATTGCAGGTTTCTATCTTTACACGAAACTGGTCGTTGAGATGGGTTTTCCCAAACAGCATATTTTATTTTGCTCCAATCACGCCAATCAGACCGAATCGATTTTGAAAGCATTCAAGACCGCTAAAATCGTCTTGCCGAAAATCTACGAAAAGGCCGATCCGTTCGTGCAGCACTGGACCAAAGACCATTATCAAAATCCTTATTCAAGATTACGGCGCGGCATTATCGAAGCTTGCCGTCATCTAAAAGATCATCCCGAAGGCCGCTATCGCTTTAAGCGGTTCATCAATGAAACGGAAAAACAGCCCGGCTTGGACGATGTTCACGATTATTTAGACGTGCTGGCTAATTTTTTACCGTTGCGCGAACCGGAACAACCGGCGGTTTTTTATAAACTTTTGACCCGAACGTTGGCCCACGAATGGGAGGCGGCCGAACCGCAGCGGCTTGATAGGCAGAATGAATTGTACGCATTTTCGTGGATCATGAAAATGACCCGTAATTGGTCTGCTCACAGCAAGATTTTCGAACAGTTGGAAGCCCCGGATGTGGCTTATTTGTTCATCGTCAATATGCGGGCAATGTTCGAGTTGGGGGATAAGGTGTTGCCTTATGAGCGACATCTGTTAAGCCTGTTCGATCGCCCTCTTGATGAATCGGAGATGTCGAAGAAATGCGGCAGCGATCACAGCGACAGACAGCTTCCATTGATTGAAAACTATGCGAACACACTGAAAAAAACCGGCAATACATGGCAAGCCATTAATTTTCATGACGCATTGAATAATCTGCAGAAAAACAAAGACAACACTATTGAAAGCGAATTTTTTATCAAGGGGCTCTATCAAGCGTTTTGGTTTTTAACTTCGAAAGGCGGTGTGTACCTTCCACCCAACGAAGATCGAATCAAAACATTCTCAGTTTTGAAATACCAATTCAAATATTTCGATTACAAAGAACCGAACTTTATTTTCGAACTTGCCAGGCATATTTATCGCCCAAGCTTTCCGGAGACTAAATCATGACCGCCCTGCAAACCCAAATCCCCGATCAACTGTTGCAGCAAGCCCAATATTTGGTGCAACAAGGTTGGAACGCCAATATCGACGAATTGATCGCCGAAGCGATGCGGCGTTATCTGGAATCGCATCATGACGCTATAAGCGAACAGTTCATACGAGAGGATGTCGATTGGGGGCTGAAGACATACGAAAATTAGAGAACTCATCAGCGAGTTGGAAAAAGCCGGGGTTGTTAATCGAGGCGGCAAAGAAGGCATTGCCGCCACTGACATCAGGCAAGGACGATGCGAATAAAATGCTTGATGTGGCTTAACGGTAACGAGGGGGAGAAAATTCATCATGAACAGAACTGAAATTGAACAAGCGGTGTTGAACGAAATCCACACGTTGCCGCTGGATAAAGTCGAAGCGACATTGAATTATGTGTTATCGCTGAAGAAGTCGGCTAAACCGGCCAACACCGCGCCCGATCATCCTTGTATCGAACAAGTGGAGGGGCAAAGAATTTTGTCTATTTTGAAGGATACCGGTTTTCTCGCCAGCATGCCGGATGCCGCGGATTTATCGGAAAATTATAAGGATTATCTCGATTGGGGCGATAAGACATGATGATGACCGATAGCGGTTTTTGGGTGGCATTGGTCAATCCCGATGATCATCATCACGCTACTGCCCTCGAAGCCTTATCTACGATTAATGAGCCGTTGATTACCACTTATCCGGTAATTACCGAAGTATGTCATTTGCTGCTCAAACGACGAGGCATTCAATCGATGTTGGCTTTTGTCGAAAGTTACCGCCAAGAAGCATTCTCGGTTTTTCAGATCAATGATGCTAAACACAAAGACCGGATCGTTACGCTGATGCAGCAGTATGCCGATTTGCCGATGGATTTTGCGGATGCGTCTTTGGTGCTATTGGCCGAATCTTTGGGACACAGTCGAATTTTGAGTACCGACAAACGGGATTTTCATACCTACCGCTGGAAAAACCATTACCCTTTTTTCAATATGTTGCCTGTTTAAAAACCGGCTATGCGCATTTCAGAAAAACACTCAATCGCGGAAGTCATAAAATCCTTGCTTCCGCACTTACCCCGCTTCGCCGAAGAAGAAGGCGATCATTACAGCGTCAACCGCTGCGACTTGATCAATGCGCTGTGCCAAAAACAACATCTGGATCGGAAGCTTGCCGAAAATACGGTCAATTGGTGCGAAGCGCTGCTCGATACCTTGGCGGTTTTGAATATCGATGCCTTGCAACGCGGTGAATGGTGTTTCGTTTCTTTCCCGGCCCAGTTGATGGCTTTGTCCGTGTTGACGGCCCTAAGCGATTCGGATTCGCGCTATTTCGAGCCGAATTTCTGGAATACCCGGGACGTGGATTCCAGCAAGCTAGAACGCCAGCGAGAAGTCTTGCAGATCATCGAGAATCGCCGCAACGATCGTCATCTGAAGCAACAAGCAGAGCCGGTTCGTTATATTCATGTCGCCTGGAGCGTGATCAAGCATGAAGGCAAGGTGCTGTTTTTTCATCGCGAGGATAAAACCCGCCATGAAAAGAATTCGGGAAATTACGGCCTAATCGGAGGTCGCGTCAATCAAAATGATTTCATTGGTTTCAATGGCGATAGTCAAGCCAAATTACGGCTCTTGCAATCGGCGGATCGTACATCGATACAGTCGGCGTTGGCGAAAACGCTGAAAAGGGAATTATTGGAAGAAGTCGGTTTGGAATACGAACAACATTATTTATTTCGTCCCTGGCGAGCTTTAAAGCCTTATCGACAAGTGCAAGGTGCCAAATCAAACCACGCCTTGACCGACTATTTTCTGGAGATTTTTTCTATTGAACTGACCTTGGAAGGCTTTTGCTATTTGCAGCAAAAGATTACCGAAGACGAACAACTCGTATGGTTTACGCTCGATGAAATGGCGCAAGGCCAAACGCGGGACGGAAAAACCGCCTTTATCGAAGCGCTGTACAAGGATTTTGACGACAACAGGGAGCGCTTGAAAGCGGCTCTGGACGATTTGGACGACAGTTTCAAAACGAATTATCTCAATTGCCAAGATCCGGCAAAATACCGAATCGTATTACCGGGAAATGAAAGCCAACCGATTTGCGCCGGCGCACCGGGCAAGGAATCGGCGATTGACTTGTCGCTGGATCAATCAAGCTTATCGCTGTTATTGGGTTTAGCCGCGCATTTGCGCGAATTTTCCTTTGTTGAAAAAGATGCCTCTATCATGCTGAATCCATACGGTTGGATAGAAGTGGAGGACGATTGCGAGTTACAGACCGAACTTGTCGAACTGGCCGAGGCGTTCAAGGGCTCGACGGAAATCGTGATTGAAAACCAAAAGGACCGTTGGTTCAGGCTGTCTATTTCTCCGGATTGCGTGTTTTTCGACGACTCTTATTTTCGCTGTTCTGTCGATCGGAAAGATATGCAAAGCCGCAAAAACAAGGTGCGGGTGACGGCAATGCGCAGGGAATTCGGCACCCGTTTAGGAACTGTGGGTGAGGATAAAAAGGACTCCAAGGTTCCGATAAATGTCGTTAAGTCTTTGGATAATCTAAACAAGGGCAATCGGAATGACAGCCTTACCGATTCAGTTCGGGATAGTTACAGAAAATCCCAACTGCATGACTGTTTAGCGAAACTTGGAATGAGAGGTCTGCTAAGACAAGATGCCGGTGCAGTAAAAATCTATTGCGAGTTTGTGATGAATTGAAACGGCGGATTTACGAAATCCGACCATTAAGCCAGATCATTTCTTAACAAGGTAAAGCTTAAAGCGGTGCTGGATTCTAAATCTCTGTCTGCTTTAAGAATAACACCGGTCAAAAGGAATTCGTATGGTTGACAGGCTGTTTTGGGTCGGTAGCGCCAATTGATCTTCATCATCCGAATGGCTCCTTTTTACAACATTATAAAGTCACTTAATCTGAGAAAAAGTGAATTTATACGGTCAATTAATTCGAGAAAAAATTAGCGGATAAGGTCACGAAATGCCGTTTATGAAATCAAGAAACTACAGATAGAGGTGTAGTAAAACGGTCTACCGGCACCGTAAAATAACGCAGGCACGCTAGCTTATTGTAGGGCTGCCATCCTGCAGTTTTCTCCATAACTCCAAACTAATCACTCCGAAAGCATCGTTCGGGTAAGACGTGCCGCACGAGGAAAACAATATGCTTCCAGGCTCGTGCAAGCCAAACGCATTCCGGACCGCAGCGCCAAGGCCGAAGTGCAAATCGGTCAGGTCGCTTTCGGCGGCTTTGCGTTTGGATTTCAAGGCATCTCTAAGTGTTAGAAAGTACAGATCCGATTATCTTCTTTATCGACGTTAGTTACCTGAAGAATGATCTTTGCTCATAAGTGAGGGCAATATTCTCCTTACTTAAGCATAGGGCTTACATCGCTAAATGTTTCTCTGATCATTCTTTTATTTTGAATCATCAGGAAAAAATTCGAAAAGGTCCCCAACAGTGCAATTGAAGTATTTGCACAGCTTATCCATTGTTTCTAAGTCAACGCGAGCTGCTTCTTCTCTATAGAGAAGAGTAATCGTGTTGCGGTGTAAGTCGGTTTCTCTCGCTAAATCAGCAATCTTTAGCTTCTTCTTGCCCATTAATTCTGATAAATGGCACTTGATCATAATTCATCCAAAGTAAAAATATTTCATTCAGAATGAAATAAATGCTTGCAAAATGATATTTTGAGCCTTAAAATGACATTCAAGATGAAATTTAACCATCTTGAATAACTTTTTATCATTCAGAATATCAGATAGGAGGCGTTATGTCTTTAACTTATTTAACCACTGCCGAATTATCGGAAAAAATAAAATACGATGCTCGTACGATCCGCAATGTCCTAAAGGATAGTGTTTTGCTGGAAGGCCGCCATTATGTTCGTCCTTTTGGAGGACGCAAGATTCTTTTTATCTGGGAGCATATCGAACACGATATGACTCAGGTTCAATCCGATTTTGCCATTCCTTTGAGCCAAGGAGGTGTTTGTCATGGGTAGTATCCGCGTGCGCCAAGAGACCGGTAAATTGTTCTTTGACTTTAAGTATCAGAATACCCGCTGCCGTGAACAGACTACGCTGGACGATAACAAAACAAACCGTAATCGTTTACAGAAGGTGATGGATAAAATTGATGCTGAAATCACGTTGGGCATCTTTGATTACCGAAATTATTTTCCGAATAGCTCGATGGTTGCCAAGTTTGAACATCTGGAAACCCGAAATAAGATTCTAAGCGGTAATGCCAAGCCCAAGTTTAAGGAATTCGCTGCAGAATGGTATGACGAAATGCAGGTTGGTTGGCGTCATTCTCATCAGGTGACGGTAAATCGGATGTTGAACGATCGGATCATGGACTGGTTCGGAGAAATGGAGGTCAGCCACATCACTAAAGCCGATATTTTGAAGTTTCGCGCCTCGCTCGCCAAAGTAACGCGCAAAAATGGCAATCAGTTATCCGCCGAATACATCAACAAGTACCTGAAGATTCTTCGGATGGTCCTTAATGAAGCAGCTGACCGATTCGATTTTACTTCACCTTTCCGTGGAATTAAACCGTTAAAAAAACCCAAGTCGCATATCGATCCGTTTTCACTGGAAGAGGTGAATCTGATTTTGGCTAATGTTCGAGCCGATTTTAAGCCATATTACACAGTTCGCTTTTTTACCGGCATGCGGACCGCTGAAATCGATGGCCTTAAATGGAAATATGTGGATTTTGAACGTCGTCAGATCCTGATCCGGGAAACCTGGGTGATGAAGCGGGTGGAAACCACTAAAACAGATGGTTCGCAACGGGAAATCGAAATGTCGCAGCCAGTTTATGACGCCTTGCTGCAACAATGGCAGGTGACCGGCGGCAAGTTTGATTATGTGTTCGTGAACCGGGCCGGTCAACCATTGGAATACAACAATGTTTCGCGCCGAGTCTGGCATCCTTTATTACGCTATTTGGAGCTTCCCCGACGTAAAGCCTACCAGACTCGCCATACTGCAGCGACCTTATGGCTGGCATCTGGTGAAAATCCGGAGTGGATTGCCCGTCAAATGGGGCACACCACCACGGAAATGTTATTCCGCGTTTATTCCCGTTATGTGCCTAATCTGACCCGAAAGGACGGTTCGGCATTTGAACGGCTGTTGGCTGCCAGCTTAAATGCCGACCAGGACGGTGTCGCATGAATACAGTAGTCACACAAGTTCAGCGCTTAAAAAAACAGCAGCATTCATCAAGCCATCCGTATTCGCCTGGGCTTGAAATAACACACAATCATAAATTGCCTAATATCGAGCCGGATCTCAACCGACCTCAGAATTTTCAGCATCTATTGGGATGTCTGTGTTATGCCTTGGCTATAGACGATGCAATACCAATAGCGCCCGCGTTAGGAATGCCGAAAGAACTGAGCAATCAGGTGGCTTTGAGCATATGGGTTCGCACAGAATTAAGCAGTATGCAGTTTTTAGATAGTAGTGCTTTATTCAATTACTTGGTTTGCCGACTAGATAATCTTACAGATCACATAAGGGGGAACGTGTGATGATTGTTACTAAAATAAATCACGTCACAACGCGCAATAGGCCAGATCATCTAAGAAGTGCTGATACAACAGCTTTCTCTACCAAACAATCAGTGTGGCTAGTAGGTTCAGTCGAGGCTCTACTGAAACGCCATACGGATTCAGGCGAAATGCATTTTCTGTTGTTGAAACGGGTTAACGGGCAGCTGCTGCGATGCAAATGGCGCGCAGAAAACATACCATCATTACCTGAGGTAGGTCAGGTTATCCGGGTCGAGTTAGAAAACAGAGTTGATGTCATAACTCAAAATCTGAATCAAGTTCCTTCCGCCGACGGAGCTCTTCTGGTCACTGATAGCAAGACACATCATTTCATTCGTGCATGGTATTACAATCAGACATGTTATTCACCGGAATGGTTGGAACGCATGTATTTCGAAACTGCTGACGTGGCCGCATTAGAGCGCTTATGGCTGGTTATACGGAGTTTGCCCGTTAGTTGCCTGAGGGATTGGATGTTTGAGATTTTCGCCCAACCGGATTTTAGTATTCCGTTTGTTCGGGTTGCCGCTAGTCACAGCCATCATCATAGTCATGCCGGAGGTCTATTGATACACAGCGTGGAGTGTGCTGAATGGGTGGCTCAAGTTGCTAACAATACTTTGAATCCTAAAGAAGCCGCACTAGCTATCACGGCAGCCTTATTACATGACGCCGGCAAAATCGTGACGATGCAGCCGGGCAATGACAATCCGTCTGTAGCTCATGAAGTGCTGACACTGACAGTGCTGGAACCGGCACTGATCCGGTTACAACAGCAATGGTCGTCAGGCGCTTACGCGCTGAGGCAAATGCTGAGTTGGTCACCGCGTTACGAGAAGTTTCCAAGATTGCCCGGCACCCTGCTGGTAAAAATGGCCGATCAGTACAGTACCGCATTGTCTGCACGTAACAAGGCTTTTGATGAGGCCCCGGTCTATTACCATTGGGCCAAATTACAAACCTCAAGCAGCGCTCAGATTTTCAATCGAATCAATTAACCATACGTTTCAGTGACTGATCCGTTCGATTTAAGAACGAATCAGTCATCGGATTACTACAGGCCGATTAAAGACCCCGGAGTACTTGAATGTATACTCATAACCGAAACCATTTCCTTCGACATTATTTGAAAAATAAAGCCCTCAATCATTCATTATCCGCTAAGCATGAGCAATTCGATCCGAATCAGATATCTGCCTTAGTACAGGTTTTTGATACGGTCAAAATGGATGAAATGCTGAGCCTTCATGATCGTAAAAGTAATTTGTACCGAAATCATCAAAGGTATTTGCATTATCTCGAAGATTCGTTGGGTTTATTGCCGCTCAGTCGGTTGTCTAAAGACATTTTTAGCAAGCTCGACGACTTAGCACTGAAATTTCCAAACTTTGTCAATGTAATTGAATTTTACCGAGAGCAATTTGCGCTGGCATTGATGAACGAATCGCCAACGTTCACCGCCAATCCCCTATTGATTTCAGGCCCCCCTGGGGTTGGAAAAACCGCATTCTGCCGTGCATTAGCCAAAATCATCGATACGTATTTTGAATTCGTCAGCTTTTCCGGCATTACGGCAGGTTTTGTGTTGGGCGGCATGTCGTCGAATTGGGCGGATGGGAAACCCGGCCGAATTGTCGAAACCCTAGCTCGTGGCCTCAAGGCAAACCCGCTGATTATGTTGGATGAAATCGATAAATGTGGTGGGGACAAACGTTATGACCCTTTGGGTTCGCTATATCAATTATTGGAGAAAGAAACCGCGTCAACCTTCGTTGACGAAGGATTGGAGATTGCGACTGACTGTTCTTATGTCGTTTGGGTGGCGACCGCCAATCACTGTGAATTGATTGCCGAACCCATTCTTTCTCGCTTCACCATTCTCGAAGTCAATCCACCCAACAAGGAACAGATGAAAGCTGTTTTACAATCGATTTATGACACTATCAGACAGCAGCATACTTGGGGAAGTCAATTCAGTGAGCATTTGTCGTCGCCACTGGTTGAAAAAATCATCCTGAGTCGATTAGAACCTCGATTGCTGCAACGAGAACTGATTGCCGCGTGCGGGAAAGCCGCGTTGAGAAATACTGCCGAAGATGGAAAAATTTCAGTCTTTCCTGAAGATTTTGTGCCACGGCAAAAGGCTAACCGATTGGCCACCATTGGATTTATTTAACTTGATCATCCCATGACCGCTGAACAAAAAATGATTGTTCAGCGGTCATGGGAAAGTTTTCGTATAGCTAATGGACGGTAGTTATTGGTTAAGAGGGGGTGATGTCGGTCAGGATTCTACATGAGACACGAAGCAGCAAACTCATTAATGCCTACGCTTTATTAATTACCTCGTTAATCAATTGGATGCCATCTTAATCAAGCACTGGAGCGACAACATATGAGACAAATAATGACACAACGCGACACACCTGTTACCTAGATTTTAGCTTTGCCCCGATCGGTCAAAGGTCATACTGTGACTCAAGCTGACCCAGGCCATAATGGGTCAACCTGAGCCAGGCAGGTATGTCAGTTTGGTCAGTAGCGACACAACGTACGGCTAAACAGGCCGGTAATCTTTTAATCTTCTGGAACATATGAGACAGACAATGACACAACGCGACACATCTGTTATCTGGGTTTCAACTTTGCCCAGATCGGTCAAAGGTCATACTGTGACTCAAGCTGACCCAGGTCATAATGGGTCAACCTGGGTCAGACAAGTCTATCAGATTGAGTCGATATTATTACTGCGCCAGCCTGAAAACTCCGATATCGGTCCAGTTCTTTAAATGGAGTCTCTGATGCAGGAAAGTAGCATTTGGGTGACGTTGAGCGAAGCGCTGGCTCTGCTCGGCGTCAGCCGCAAAACCCTATACCGTTACATGGACAGAGGACTCTTATCCTACAGAAAGGCGGCCAATGGCCACCGTTATCTCTCCAAAGACGAAATTGACGCTTTTCTGGCATCACATCCTGCCAATGCCAATATCCAAAGTGACGCCCAAACTCAAGATTATTCGGCTTTAATCAAGCAACTTTCAGAACTCAACAACAAAATCGATCGACAAAATCAATTACTGGAAATAATGATCGAGCTTTATAAACCGGAAACGATGCATGAGTTAATGGTAAAGCGGAAAATTCTTTAGAAGCCGTTTCTAAAGCGCATAAAAGATCAGTATGGCAATCAAAAAGTCGAATCGAATGTTCTTACTTTCATTTTCGTTTATTGGTCTTCGCCGAGCTATCGTAGGAGTGAAAATGGTCAGCCAATACAGCACAATGTTATCGGCCAGCACCAAGGCCTTGCTTAACTTAACTCATAAAACTGAAATTACGTAGGACGATCGTCCTGGCAATATGATGCAAATAGGTTACAACCATATCGCTTCTTGCTCTAATGCTTTTCCATGACGTTGCGATAACTCAGCGAGCTGTATAAAGTTAATATCCAGCAAATCCGCTGACTTAAGATTGTTGTAGGCATTTTCAAATAAGATGCGAGTGCGTGACCAAATTTCCGTATCACCAAATTCTTTTAGTTTTTCTTGCCAGTTTGGCATCCAGTAAAAGCTTATTTTGGTTTCAGGATGGATAGATTGAGCAAGACGAGCATAATTCGACAAACCTATGCCATCGTAATCAGGAAACAAAATGAGCTGTTTACTTCGAGGAAATTGCGATAACCATTGCAAAAGTAAATCTGGCAGTTGGCCGGCGTAATAAATGAGACAGCCATCGAAATCCTTTTCCAGCCAATCTGATTGGTCGAATAAGGCTTGGTTTTCGATTAACAGCAAAGTTCTGTTACATTGCCAGCTTTGATCTGAATTAACCTGTAACGCAGCCGCGCCGAATTGCTGTGTCGCTGACGTAACATTTAAAATGTTTTTTCCGTCCTGCCAAACCGCGCCGTCAGCCCAGGCTTTCATTAGTAAATAATATGACCCGTGAGTGGATTTACCCTTTTTGCTATTGCGATTAATCCCCAGATTGCGGCTGCGGGCCGGCAAGTCGGACGGGAGATCGCTTTCGGACAAAGGATGCAGCTGCTTAAAATAACTCGATAAGCCTTGCCGATTAAGCACTCGATACGTCGTACTTCGACCCTGCTTGATGAGTTCTATTAGTCGTGTACGCCGTGCAAAATCTTCTAAGGCTTTTCGTTGCTGTGGAGAAAAATCGGATTGTTTGGGCGTGTCCTGATTTTCCAGCAATCGTTTGATCGCATCGGATAAAGTACTCACGCTAAAGCCTCTTCTATCGGTTCCAGAATCTGCCAATTCAATCGACTGATATGGTTTTTGCCGTTGCTGGTGCCAATTGGGACGCAATATCGGGCGGTAATTTGCGGTTCGGGAGAAGCGAAAATCAACGAAAACCCGAATTCAGCGGCGGTTTCGATTAAATTGCGTTGGTTGCGTTGATCCAATGAAGCGGCTTCATCCAAATAACAAGCGGTTTTGATGCTTTTTCTCGGATCTTGCATTTGATTGAGCATAGCTAAACCGGTGATCAACTTAGCCATTAACACTGTTCCGTTAGAAGCAGCGCTGTCGAGTTCTTCGAATTCGGCAGCATTTTGATTTTGCTTGCCGATTACGAAGACGAGCCGAAATAGATGCTCGACTCTAAGACTGCCTAATTTTTCTCCCTGCTTGATTAATAAATCTTTGGCCTTATTGAGCTCCTTGTCGTCAAGAACGGCATTATGGTCGAACAAATCGAACGAACTGCCAGAGTCAACCTGCTCCGACGTTGAAATCAACGTTCGTATTGCATTGACGATCGCCTCTTCTTCACGAGGCTCGATCTTGAATACCTTGAGGTCGGATAGCTGGCGGCGATTGATTTTGGTATTGAAATCCGTCATGCGGCGTTTCAACGTTTCCAGACTGTCGCGTAAGTCTCTCAAGATGGCGGCCACTTGCACCACGGCAGAACGTGACTTGCGCTCGATCGCCGCCTGTTCTTGTTTGAGTTGGGCGGTGTAATTGAACAATGCTTGCAATTCCTGTTCTGGTCCTTCCTGTACCTGAAACTTGCTGACGCCGTCATGATGCAAATGGATCAAACCTTCGGCCAATTCTTTATCCAACTCCCGCAATCGCTGACAATCCTGGTTGTAAGCTTCGATCTGATCGGCCAATCGATCGATTTCAAGCCGGGCGGCCTGCATGCAGGGCAGATGTGGCAGTTCCTCTAAAAAGTTAAACGGCGTTTCATGATCCTTGCGTTGCTGGCGGGCGATATGTATGCGTTTGTGCCGGTCGTTCAAACTTTCCCGATCATTTTTTACGCGCGTTTGATTTGATTCGATGGCAGACTTTTGCTTTTTGAGTGTTGCTTCTTCAACCTCTAATGCCTGACTCTTGTTTTCCAATTCTGTGATTGACTGCTGCCGTTCGGAGGCAGAGGCGCGCAAGGTCAGAAGCTCCTTATACTGTTCAATCTCCTTTCTTTGCTGGGCGAGCTCTCGATCAAATTCGTCTACTTTTGCTCTTTCTTGCTCATACTGTTCAACCGTTGTTAGTAGTTCTTTCCACTGGGTTAGTTGCCGCTGCAATTCTTCGATGTCGGCTTGCAGCTCGGCGGCGGTCCTGATTTGCATATTGGGTTCCAATGCGGCAAGGTCGATCGATAATCCGGCCGCTTCGAGATGATATCCGTTAATACGATCGACCAATTCCTGACCGAAAGCACGCAGGCGGTTTTCATCCAGTACTTGTACCTTGCCGCCTGCTGCAACCGGCAAACTCAACGCCGCACCGGCCAGCAAACGAATAAGTGCGTCGAAGCTTTCTGTCGGCAGTGACTGTTGCAACAGTAGATACAAATTGTTGTTGAGTGATGCTAATTGTCGACTAAGCTGACCCATCTCTTGCCGGCATTTTTTTATATTGTTGCGAATAGTATTGGGGTTTGGCTGACTCTTGGCGTTTTTTAAGCGGGTGACTTGCTCGTCGCGTTTCTCTTGAAGGTTGTCAAGCTGCTTTTCCAATTGAGCGAGATCATGAACGAAATGGAATTGAACCGTCAAATCCTCATAGCGTTTTTCAAGCTGTTGTTGCTTTTCGAGCTGGACGCCGGTTTGCGCTTGATCTTTGTAAATTGTCCTTTGCCTCGCTTCGACTTTATCCCATTCTAACTTCAACTTAGCCGTATCGGCCTCTATGCTTTGGCTTTGTTGATTGAAATAAGCCTCCCATTCCGCCAATGCATTTTCTATCAACGGTCGCCAAAGAATAATCTTGCCACGTAACTCCTTACGCTTGTGCTGATTCTGCTCCATGCTAAGAATGAGTGCATGGTTGCGAAATACCGCATCGTATTGCGATTTGTCATAATTCACATCAGCAAACGACTTATCCCATTCTTCCTTGAAATTGACGCTGCGGTCATGCAATTCGTTCTTGTAGATTTCCAGCAAATACTCTTTCACTTGTCTGCTATCTAAACTATCCAGTCGTAAAGTTCGGGTCAGAATACGCTGATAGGTTGCCGCCTGCGAAGTAAACTCTAAAGGAAAAATCGTCAGATCGGGATCGTCGGAGCGTTGCTTTTGTCTGTTGCCGTATAACAATGCGCGTAAATCGCTTGATTGATAAATTTTTGCCAGTTTGCCGCATTCCAAGAGTTGATCGATCAATTTGGGTTGAGTCACGAGCTTGCCATTATCCAGGCGATAATCTTCCACATCGAGACCACCTTGGTAGGCAAAATATTCGTAATCGTGACTCAATCCTTTGCCCACGCAACCGATAACGGCCATGCCCGTCGGTAACAGCACTTCCAGCAAAATGTAAGCGCTATTATCGGGAAAATAAAACTTTCGTGAGTTTTCAATCGAATGGGCGCCAAAGTCCATCAAACGCCTGTCGATAATCAGCAAAAACTGCAAGGCGTTGATCAAACTGGTTTTACCGGTGTTATTCGGGGCAATGATCGATACCGCATCATCCAGCGGCAATTCCGCGCGGCTGTAGCCCGCGCTATTCAGCAGCACCAGTTTCTGAAATCCGTATTGTGCCAAGCTCACGCGATAGGCTCCTGTAGCTCATTGTCATCGTCCTCTCCGGTTTCGGCAGAGACGGACGTTTGGAGATCCAGCTCGGGTTTATCTGCCTCGGCCAGTTCCTCAAACAAATCCAAATAGCGATGAACGGCAGGCAAAAGCCGATAGCTGCCATCGTCGAATAGGGCAAAACCCACACGAGTCGCCCGATCCAGAGTATCTTTCAATGCTTGTAGACTAGCCAACTCTTCCGCTTCCAGCATGGCGTGGTAATGTTGGCTGAGAATTTCCAATAAAGGGCTGTCGATTCGCCATTGCTGAAACTGAAACAAATGCAGGCCCTGGTCTGCTTGATATTCGAACAATAACATCAACAATAATGCCAAGCGACGGGTCAATTTGCCGGTGTAAGAACTGGCTTGTTCGGTTTTAAAATAGGCAAAGCCTCTCCCGTCCATCACCAATACAAATCCCAACGCGGAGAACAGGCTTTCATAACATGCATAGTGCTTTTCCAAGTCCAGCCAAAGTTCGGCATCTTGCAACCGATTGATATGCGCGCCGGAACTTAACACCTTAAACAGCTGTTGGAGTTGGGTTAATTGTTTTAAATCAATGGTCATGCCGACTCCATGACATGGCTGTGCAGTTGAATGGCGACTTGTTTCAGCGTGATTCGAACCGATTCTTGATTCGGTGTAGCATTAACATCCGGCAGGCGTATCAATTTGTGATAAAGCTTCAGCAATGTAGCATCCTGAAATGTGCCGTAATGTTCGACCAACCAGCGCATCAAGTCCGGAACGGGTAAGCTGCGATACAAATGCCGACGGATAGCGTCTTCGTCGACTTTTTCCAGCGTGAGTAAAAGTTGATCTTCTGTATGTTCCGGAAAATCGACGGATTTGGCTTGATAACCGCGTACTTGTTCCATCAGGTTCAATAACTCAGGCCCTACCGCGACAGTCACAGAACGTTCCTTTCGCCAAACCGGCAAACACTGGCCGGAAAAGGTGCGATCCAGGCCTTTTTTTCGAACCTGTCCCAGCAATTGGCCAATGGCGGCACTCAAGTGATTATGCCGACGAATTTCCTCACGTAACGGCATCAGCGTGTTCGTACATTGCTTCAATGAAACGCGACCGTTTTGGCGCACATCCTTAACTCTGAAACCGACCTGACGCAACATCTGTTGATGGCTATACAAGCCGCCTTGAATGGCCAATGCTTGCGCCAATGATTCCATCACGGTTTCGGCGCGTTCCAGCAACGGGTAAAAATTCCCGCCTGCACCGGTATCCATCAGTTCTTCCATGGGGAGGACATACTGGTCGTAAGCGTCTAACACTTCCCGATAGCGATGCGCCAAAGGCATGCGCTCATCACTGGATTTAGCGCGTTCGGCAATGGCTTGAATCGCATGGCTGTCTTGCTCAAGTTGTTGCAGAATTTGCCGAAGCTGCTTGTCGATGCGAATAGCGCCATTTTGCAGGGCGGCCATATCTCGATTTTCCATGGCTTGATGCAACTGTTCCAATCCGGCTTGAATGTCGACTATCCTTGCTTTCAGAATGTCGGATAAACCCAGTTCATGCTCATGCATTAAACTACTGACAAACTGACTGACGTTTTCGTTGATTTGCAAACTGTCACTATGGGACATGGCGATCAACAATTCGCTGTTGACCAATTGTTGCAAACGTTCCAGTTGTTGTTCATGGCTGTCTTGTGGGTAGACTTTATGCAGCAACGCCAATAAATCGTCCCGCTCAAACGCAATATGCTCTCGTCCCAAAGCCACCAGGTATTCGATGATGTCCCAATGTTTATCGAGCGCCCGAACCAGACTGCGGGGATTAATCATACTACGCTACCATTGGGGGCCGTTTCTGAATGATCGCGATTAAGCCAAACAATCTGCTGAATTTTAGGCGCTAAAGGCGATTCATCGAGGTGTAGCAAACGTAAATAATAAAGCCGCATAGCTCGACGCACCGTCAAATGCAGTTTGCCGTCTTCCATCCCGAAATCATCGGCAATAATGGCTTGCTGTTCAGGACTCAAATCCGGATGCGGGGCAATCACTAAGGTCTCAAATTGAGTCCAATCCTGATCGTTTTCGACAAAATACTCAGCATTTTCCAATAATTCAGGCGAAGAAATGAATCTCGCCAAAACGAAATCTCGATAGCCTTCGTGTTCAAGACTATAGGCTCTGATATGCCAGCGAAAACCGTTGAACACTAAGGTATGAGGTTCGAGCACGAGCGATCTAGGTTCTCTGGAGAGTGATTGGTAAGCCACTTTAATCTGCCGTTTTTCCCGTATAGCTTGGTGCACAATCCGAAGAATTTGAAGATCCAGTTTACGTTCGGGAGGATCGAGTATTTCAACCCCGATACCGATTGGAATGATAGGTAATACCACCGATTGTCCCAAACAACTGCCTGCTTCAATCAAACGAAGATACTCCTCTGCAGTGCCACGCATGAAATGCGGTGTAAATTGGTCGCTCGGAAAATAGGCCTTCTGCTTTCGATCGTAAAGCAGATTCCTTTTGGCTAACTGGTGATATAACGAAAAGTCCTTGGAGGCTTGCCCTCGTGAAATGCCAAACAATTGAATCAAACTGCCAGTCGTCACCCGACCTTCCCACAATACAGTAGCTTCCAACAAGGCTAAGCGTTGGCGCGTATCCCACTTCAGCGGGGAGTCGGTTTGATTCAATGAATTCATATGATCGATTATATGTCATTTTTTTTGACATACCATAGCGCGCACATTATAGTTTTGCCATTAGTTTGAGCGTTAACCAGGTGACACTAAAGTTGAGTGTTTCTGAAATACCTGTTCACCTCAAGCTTTAACGCCCCATTTCGGTTTTTTAAAACGGTAATTGGAATAATACAACAACATGGAAAACGAGTTTTTCAGCAAGCCCATACTCAATTCGCCTTACGAATACCCGGCTAGGCATTGGGAACTGGATGATAAAGGACAGCCGACACAAAAGATCATTGAGCAACGGCGGCGTGCTGAATTTATTACTCCAATTCCTAAACCCAAAAAGGTCAAAGGTTCAGCTAAACAAAAACAACTGTTCGACTTTGAAGAATCGGATGGACTGTCGACCAACGAGCAACGCTACGATCCCACCCCTATAATTAATGAATTACGCAAGAACGTAGACGAATGGCGTAAACTTTCGGACCCATCTAGTTGGTTAGTTACTCCAGAAACAGCTCGATTACTGCAATATTGGCGTCATCATAATTTCAATAGTGTCAGACCATTTTTTTGTCAGGTCGAAGCGGTAGAAACCTGTATTTGGCTGACGGAAGTCGCTCCAAAACTCGGAAAGCAAGGTAAACGATTTCTTCAGCATTTAGAGGCCGCCAATCAAAACGCTAATCCTGGTTTAATGCGTTTGGCATTAAAACTTGCGACAGGTGCCGGGAAGACCACGGTGATGGCGATGATCATCGCTTGGCAAACAGTCAATGCGATTCGTCGTCCCAACAGCAAAAATTTCTCGCGTGGATTTCTAATCGTTACACCCGGATTAACCATTCGCGACCGTTTACGTGTTCTCCAACCCAACGATCCAGACAGCTATTACTCAACTCGGGAACTCGTACCCAGCGATATGCTGAGTGACATCGAGCGGGCCAAAATCGTCATCACCAACTATCACGCCTTTAAGCTGCGTGAGCGTTTGGAAATCTCCAAAGGCGGTCGTTCGCTACTGCAAGGTCGTGGTGGCGAAACGCTCAATACAATGGAAACCGAAGGGCAAATGTTGCAGCGCGTCATGCCGGAATTGATGGGCATGAAAAACATCATGGTGCTCAACGACGAAGCGCATCACTGTTATCGAGAAAAGCCCAATCATGATGACGAAAAGCTTAAAGGGGACGAAAAAAGAGAAGCTGAGAAAAACAATGAAGCCGCTCGACTATGGATTACCGGTTTGGAAACGGTTAATCGCAAATTAGGCGTACAACGCGTCGTCGACTTATCAGCGACACCGTTTTTCTTGAGAGGCTCTGGCTATGTGGAAGGGACTCTGTTTCCATGGGTAATGAGCGATTTTTCGCTAATGGACGCAATCGAATGCGGCATCGTCAAATTACCGCGTGTTCCGGTTGCTCAAAATATTCCAGGCGACGAAATGCCTATGTTTCGCAACTTATGGGAGCATATCGGAAAGAAAATGCCGAAAAAGGGTCGAGGCCAAGGCAAAGCGTTAGATCCATTAAGCATCCCAATCGAATTACAAACCGCGTTGGAAGCCCTCTACGGCCATTACGAAAAGACCTACCAGCTCTGGCAGGCTAGCGGCATCAAAGTGCCGCCGTGTTTTATTGTGGTGTGTAACAACACCAGCACATCTAAATTGGTCTATGACTACATATCGGGCTTTCAGCGGGAAAACGAAGACGGTTCGTCCACTTTGGAAAATGGTCGACTGCCATTATTCCGAAATTATGATGATTATGGTAACCAACTTGCTCGCCCCAACACCCTGCTGATTGATAGCGAGCAACTCGAATCCGGAGATGCGCTCGACAACAACTTTCGCAGTATGGCAAGCGACGAAATCGAACGTTTCCGCCGCGAAATCATCGAGCGTACCGGCGACCGCAGACAAGCCGACAATCTGTCCGATCAAGAACTACTGCGCGAAGTCATGAACACCGTCGGCAAGGAAGGTCGACTCGGCGAATCTATTCGCTGTGTGGTTTCAGTTTCTATGCTAACCGAGGGTTGGGATGCCAACACCGTTACTCATGTGTTGGGGGTTCGCGCTTTCGGCACCCAATTACTTTGCGAACAAGTGATTGGTCGTTCCTTACGCCGCCAATCTTACGAACTCAACGAAGATAACTTATTCAACGTCGAATATGCCGATGTCTTGGGCATACCCTTCGATTTCACAGCCAAACCGGTTATTGCCCCTCCGCAACCACCCCGGCAAACCGTACATGTAAAAGCAGTCAAACCCGAACGCGATCACTTGGAAATACAGTTTCCCAGGGTACAAGGTTATCGTGTCGAATTACCTGAAGAGCGGTTAACAGCAGAATTCAACACCGATTCCATACTTGAATTAACCCCCGATCTGGTCGGACCATCGGTTACCCAAAATGCCGGCATCATTGGCGAATCAGTTGACCTTAACCTGGTTCATACCGGCGACATGCGACTGTCGACATTGTTGTTCCATCTCACCCAACGCCTGCTCTACACTAAGTGGCGCGATCCAGGCGATGAACCCAAACTATACCTATTTGGACAACTGAAACGCATTACTAAACAATGGCTGGACTCCTGTCTAGTGTGTAAAGGAGGAACTTATCCCGCCCAGTTGATGTATCAAGAATTAGCTGACATGGTATGCGAGAGAATAACTCAAGCTATCATTAAGTCGCCCAACCAAATCAACCGTCCCATCAAAGCCGTGCTTGATCCTTACAACCCCGTTGGGTCGACCAGTCACGTCAGCTTTAACACATCAAAGACAGAACGGTGGGAAACAGCCGCTAATCGTTGCCATATCAACTGGGTAATCCTGGACAGTGGTTGGGAAGCAGAATTCTGCCGTGTGGCGGAAAAACATCCCAAGGTTAAAGCCTATGTTAAAAATCATAGTCTCGGATTGGAAGTGCCTTATCGCTATGGCTCGGAAACCCGCAAATACTTGCCCGATTTTATTGTCCGAGTCGATGATGGCCATGGCGATGATGACCTGTTGAACCTGATTGTCGAAATCAAAGGCTATCGCCGCGAAGATGCCAAAGATAAAAAAGCCACGATGGAAACCTACTGGGTGCCGGGCGTAAACAATCTCCTTACCTTTGGCCGTTGGGCCTTTGCCGAATTTACCGAGGTTTATCAAATCGAAACCGACTTTAATGCCAAAGTAGAAGCCGAATTCGACAAGATGATTGAACAGGTAATGCAAAAAAATGTGTAAACTTGATTCATAGGTCTATGAAAGACGAATACGATTTTTCAACAGCCGAGCAAGGCAAATTCTATGTCCCGATTACCGAGGTCAGTATGCTAAAAAGTTACGAAGCCACACTGGATCATGGCCAAATTAAATGGCTGGGCGAGCGACCGGCCATAGAGTCGGCGCGCGTCATCGTTACAATTCTCGAAGAATCCCTGCCCAAAACTAAGCGCCGTCCGCCGGCATCCATTGCCGGTAAAGGTCAAACGCTGGGTGACATCGTCAGCCCGATTGTCGATACAGAGGACTGGGAATGCCTCAAGTAATCGTCCTGGATACCCATATTTGGTTTTGGTGGATTACCGAAGAACATCAGCGTTTTCCGGCAACCTGGCGAGATTTGATCGAAAACGCCGATCAAGTCCTGGTTTCGCCGGTTTCCTGTTTTGAAATAGCCCTGGCCCACCAACGCGGTAAGCTGTCCTTACCGTGCGAAGCCGGACAATGGCTGGAACAAGCACTCTCACCTGCTGGCGTAGAACTCTTGCCACTCACGGCCGCTATCTCCGCGCGTGCCGTTGCCTTGTCGCCGGTACATAAAGACCCATTCGACCGCATCATCATCGCCTCGGCCCTGGATCATCAAGCCCAATTGGCCAGCATCGATAGCGTTTTCCCCAACTATCCGGAACTCAAATCCTGTTTATTACCCGTCTAATTTCATGGCAAAAACTTCCAAGAACGGCTTGAGCCAACTCACTGTCGAAACCATTATCCACGACGAAGCCACCCGTAAAAACATACCCACCGCCGAATACCAATCGGTGATGGCCAAGGACGAGCAAAGCCCGATTCGCTTGGCGTACGAACGCCGCAACCGCGACCTCGATCCGCAACTGGTCTGGCGAGGCAAGGACGAACAGGATTGGTCGGACTTGGTCGTGCATGCGCCGCCGCTGTATATCCAGGAAAAAGTCCATCCCAAAGTGCTGATCGACGATCTGCTGCGTCGTACTGAAAGCCAACAACCGGCGGAGCCCGATCAAATCGACCTGTTTTCCGACTTCAACGGTCTACCCGACGACAACGCCAAAACCGAGTTTTACAAACACGACGGCCATTGGACCAACCGCATGATCTTAGGCGACAGCCTGCAAGTCATGGCTTCGTTGGCCGAACGCGAAGGTTTGCGCGGCAAGGTGCAATGCATTTATTTCGATCCGCCCTATGGCATAAAATTTAATTCCAACTTCCAGTGGTCCACCACCAGCCGCGATGTCAAAGACGGCAACGCTGACCACATTACCCGCGAGCCGGAACAGGTCAAAGCCTTTCGCGATACCTGGCGCGACGGCATCCATTCCTATTTGACTTATTTACGCGACCGGTTGACCGTGGCGCGGGACTTGTTGACCGATTCAGGATCGATTTTTGTGCAAATTGGGGAAGAAAATCTGCATCGAGTTCGAGCTGTCATGGATGAGGTTTTAGGTGAGAACAATTCAATTGTCACAATTATTGTAAAGAAAAAAAGCGCAACAACGTCAACTGATCCAGTTAATGATTATTTAGTTTGGTATGCCAAGAACAGGGAGCAACTTAAACTGCGTACTCTTTATAAAGAAAGAAGAGACCCTGATGAAGATAACAAATTTAATACCTTAATATCTCCAGAAGGCGAGCATGCTCGTGTTGTTAAATTAACGGAATTCGAAATTGAGCAAAAGCTTGATTCTGGTTGGAGATGGGCCAGGGTTAATTATCCACTTGTGAGTCAAGATAGGTCTGAAAGAAGCAAAGATTTTGAATTTCATAATAAAGATTTTGAATGTGGCGCTAACAGACATTGGACCTATGACCCTGAAATTGATATGCAACGCCTTGCTCGGGCTGACAGAATTTTTGATGGGGGAGGAAAGTCACTAGGAGGCGTAGTTTTCTGGAAGGACTGGGCATATGCTTCCATTTCGAATATTTGGACGGAATTTCATGGGGAAAAATTCCCCGTTTACGTTGTTCAAACAAATCCAAGATTGATTGAACGATGTTTGCTTATGGTTACTGACCCAGGCGACCTTGTCCTCGACCCCACTTGCGGCTCCGGCACCACCGCCTATGTCGCCGAACAATGGGGGCGCCGATGGATTACTCTCGACACCTCCCGAGTTGCGTTAGCCCTGGCCCGCGCCCGCATCATGGGCGCTCGCTATCCCTATTATCTGCTGGCGGATAGTTACGAAGGACAACGTAAGGAAGCCGAACTTACCCGATCCGCGCCATCTAGCCAACGCACCAGTGGCAATATCCGTCATGGTTTTGTCTATGAGCGCGTGCCGCATATCACCCTTAAAGCTATCGCCAACAACGCCGAAATCGATGTTATCTGGGACAAGTTTAAGGAAAAACTGGAACCGCTGCGCGAACAATTGAATCAAGCCTTGGACAAACAATGGCAGGAATGGGAAATCCCCCGCGATGCCGATCCGAAGTGGCCGGAAGCCGCGACAAAAGTGCACAACGACTGGTGGGAGCAACGCATCATCCGCCAGCAGGAAATCGACGCATCGATCACCGCCAAAGCCGAATTCGAATACCTGTACGACAAGCCCTATGAAGACAAGAAAAAAGTCCGTGTTGCCGGACCATTTACTTTCGAAAGCCTGTCCCCGCATCGGGTGTTAGCCGTCGATGAAAACGACGAGCTGGTCGATGGCATCGCCGAGGCGGACGGAGAATACCGCGAAGAACGCGACTTCGTGCAACTGATTCTGGAAAATCTGAAAACCGCCGGCGTACAGCAAGCGCATAAAACCGACAAAATCGATTTTACGTCCCTTTCGCCCTGGCCCGGTGAACTGATCTGCGCCGAAGGCCGTTACTCGGAAGGTGACGAGAATTCCGGAAACGAAAAACGCGCAGCCGTGTTCATTGGGCCCGAATTCGGCACGGTATCTCGCCCAGATTTAGTGGCTGCCGCCCGCGAAGCCGGCGACGCCGGTTTCGATGTGCTAATCGCCTGCGCTTTCAACTATGACGCCCATTCCTCGGAATTCGAAAAACTCGGCCGCATTCCCGTATTGAAAGCCCGCATGAACGCCGACCTGCACATGGCCGAAGACCTGAAAAACACCGGCAAAGGCAACCTGTTTGTTATCTTCGGCGAACCGGACATCGACATCCTGGGTGCCGAAGACGGCAAGATTCAAGTCAAAGTCAACGGTGTGGATGTGTTCCACCCCAACACCGGCGAAGTCCGCAGCGACGGCGCCGAAGGCATCGCCTGCTGGTTCATCGACACCGACTACAACGAAGAAAGCTTCTTCGTCCGCCACGCCTATTTCCTAGGTGCCAACGATCCCTACAAAGCTTTGAAGACCACGCTGAAAGCCGAAATCAATGAAGAAGCGTGGGCCACATTGAACAGCGACACATCAAGACCATTCGAAACACCCAAATCCGGGCGAATCGCGGTCAAAGTCATCAACCATCTTGGTGATGAGGTGATGAAGGTGTTTAAAATACAGTGATGAAAGTTATCGACAGAGTTAATTTTTATGACAAATTCCGCAATCGAGAATCAAATGAACATTGTTGACTTGAATACTGAAGAAGAGGAAGTAGAAGGCCTTGGCAAAGACGAAGATGCCTCTTTGGGTGATTACCCAATTGATACATTATTAATTAGAAATGAGACACGTACAGTTCATGATGTACTTCGTCGAATTAAAGCTGGGGCCTTTGTTATGGACCCTGACTTTCAACGTGATTTCATATGGGGGAATGATAAGCAGAGCAAACTAATTGAGTCTGTACTTATGCGGATTCCATTACCGGTGTTCTATTTAGGAGAAGATGACCAAGGAAGAATGATTGTTGTCGATGGTTTACAAAGATTATCGACTTTTAATAGATTTGTGAATAACGAACTTAAATTAAAGCTTCCTAATCAACTTGAACTTGATAATAAGTATTTTAAGGATCTATCTCCTAAACTTCAAAATCGTTTAGAAGACTGTAACTTAATACTTTATATCATTGATGCGAAGGTACCAGAACGGGCTCGTTTAGATATATTCGAACGAGTTAATGGCGGAATACCTTTGACTCGACAACAAATGCGGAATTGTCTGTACAACGGAAAAGCGACGAAATTTCTTAAAGATGAGTCCTCAACTAAAATCTTCAAGCAAGCAACAGGAGGTAGTCTTAAAACTCAAACCATGCGTGATAGAGAGTTCGTTAATAGGTTTTGTGCCTTTAGATTATTACCTTTTGAAAACTATAAAGATGGCATGGACGAATGGCTTGCAATAGCATTAAAAAAAATGAATTCTCTTGATGATACTTCATTAATTAATCTCTCCAATGAGTTCCAGAATTCGCTACAAAACAATCGCATACTCTTTGGTGATCATGCTTTCCGAAAGCATGAACCGGGACAGGACAGAAGAGGTGTTCTAAATGCTTCTCTATGGGACGTTATGGTTACTGGTTTGGCCCCATATTCTCAGAATCAAGTCGAAAGTCACGCAGACAAGCTTAAATCCCGTTTTTATTCATTAATTAAAGAGAATAAATTCGTGTGGTCGATCACTTATGGCCCAAACAGTCCCGATCGAGTCAAGTATCGATTCGAAGAAACCCAAAAAATGTTCGCGGAGGTATTTGATGTTCACTCGTCTTGATCTTCAATACTTTAAATGTTTTGAATTACTTCGCTTACCTCTACGCCCCCTCACGCTTCTGACTGGGACTAACGCATCAGGTAAGTCATCGGCTCTGCAAGCTCTAGTCTTATTGCATCAGACAATGCGAGAACACGAGTGGTCTAAACGCTTGATGTTAAACGGCGAATCTATAAAGTTAGGCACTGTTCTAGATGTTGTAGATAAAGTTCATGGTAGGAAAAGCTTTGAAATTGCTATTGTAGACAGTGAACAAACATACTCTTGGGTATTCACTGGAGATCGCGATGAACTTTCTATGGAAGTTCAGAGTGTAATTGTCGATCAAGAAACAAATGAGCGGCCTGAAGCATTACGCTACTTACTGCCGCCAACAATCAATACCTCATTTGCTAATCGTCTAAAAAATCTTACCTATATAACTGCAGAGCGTATTGGACCTCGCGAAGTATATCCGCTTGAAGATCGTCAGATTGCATCTGTTGTAGGCTCTGCAGGCGAACACGCGGTCAGTATATTGCACTGGGGACGTGATGAACCGGTTTTAGATGAGCTGGTTATGCCTGATGTAATAAATAAAAGACTTTACCAAGTCGAAGCACGGATGCGAATGTTCTTTCCCGGATGTGGATTAGAAGTACAGCAAGTTCCGAAAGTAAATGCCGTTACATTGGGATTGCGTACTTCTGATGCGACAGACTTTCATCGACCTATTAATGTTGGCTTTGGCCTTACACAAGTTTTACCCATCGTGATTGCTGCTCTATCTGCCGCTAAAGATGACATTCTTATGATTGAAAATCCGGAAGTACATCTTCATCCAGCTGGACAGGCATTAATGGGGCAGTTTTTAGCCGAAGTTGCTCGTGCAGGGATACAGGTTATAGTTGAAACGCACAGTGACCATGTGCTTAATGGCATTCGTCGAGCAGTGAAAGCTTGTCGAATTCAGCCAGAACAAGTTGCAGTTCATTTTTTTAGACCATCATCTGCTGAAATTGCTCAAGTAGTTAGCCCTCAAATGGATGGAAACGGAAACATAGATTCATGGCCCGATGGATTTTTTGACCAGTTTGATAAAGACATGAATTTCTTTGCCGGGTGGGATTAATGCAACTAATGCTAAATGACCTGTCCCTGCATGGACAATTTCAAAACATTTCTGACTTTCAGAATGCGATTCGTTCCTTAATGAGCATACGAAGCAAAATCAAGCAGTTTGGATATGAAATATATTGCCATCGTAACGTAACGCAGGCGCAGATTACACATCAGCTCACTATGCAACAAGCCATTCAGAAATTTGATCAAAATGAACGTCGGTCAGTAATGGGATGGTTGACTCAGCATGGACCCTTTTGGGAGGACGAACCTCATCATGCTTCAGATGATTATTTGGAATACCAAGATCAAGTAGTTACAGATACGGCTTTAGGTGAGGCTGCTTATCGTTGTATTAACGGCAGCGAATCTCAGTTAGTTAGTTTACTTCCGTCTGATTGGATATTTACACCAATCAACGTTATTTTGCACAATGATACTGTTACAAATATTGACGTTCTCAACCATTGGGAAATTAATACAATTGAGGCCGCTTTGCGCGACTCGTTTCCACCGATTCAATCATGGGAACAATTGGCTTCCATTATGCCGGATCGATGTTCCAATTTAATTTTTTCTTCTGATAGTTTTGAACCATTGAAAGGTCATCCCTTCGTTAATGGTGCAGCAAAACGAATTGTTGAATTACTGGAAACTTTGGATAAGTTCAAAACTTATTTTGATGCACAAGGACAAAGAACTGTCGAAGGGCAACGGATTTATCAAGATCATTTCACTGGTAAAAAAGCTTGGTTCACTGACTCATCACCTAGTGAAAAAAATGAATTTAATAATGAACTGACTTTTAAACATCCTAGCAAACATACGGAAACTTTATTCTGTACTTGGCACGGAAAAATAAAAACGCCACAGCTTCGTATTCATTTTTCTTGGCCCATTAGTAAAAGTGAGCCGTTGTATGTAGTTTATATTGGTCCCAAGCTAACTAAACAATAAGCGCGATTGGAATCCTGAAATGACACTTAAGGGATAATTCATTGGACTTCCGCATCTCCGACACCTTCACTGACAGCCTAGCCAAACTCACCGGCGAAGAACAAAAAGTTGTCAAAACCACCGCTTTCGATTTGCAACTGAACCCCGAAAATCCCGGTTTTAGTTTTCATAAATTGGATCGAGCAAAAGACAAAAATTTCTGGTCGGTCCGGGTCAATACCGACATTCGCATTATCGTGCATAAAACACACAGTAGTCTGTTGCTGTGTTATGTCGATCATCACAATAAGGCCTACCACTGGGCGGAGCGTCGTAAGCTGGAAACCCATCCTAAAACGGGTGCTGCTCAGATTGTAGAGATTCGAGAGCGTGTCGAGGAAATCGTTGTTCCGAAATACATCGAAACTGTACAAGTTAAACCGGCCAAGCCTTTGCTATTTGCCAAGTACTCGAATGACGAATTGCTTGGTTATGGAATACCGGAAGAATGGTTAGAGGATATTCGTGCTGCAAACGAAGATTCGATTTTGGAGCTGGCAGACCATTTACCGGCAGAAGCAGCTGAAGCCGTGTTGGATTTGGCGGTTGGAAAGATACCTGCGGCTCCGGAATACGCTGCGCCGGTTATCGATCCTTTTCAGCATCCGGATGCCTTGCGGCGCTTTCGAGTTATGGGTAACGCCGAAGAATTGGCACAGGCGTTGGACTTTCCTTGGGATAAATGGACGGTATTTTTACATCCTGCCCAACGGCAATGGGTTGAACGTGAATTCAAAGGACCTGCGCGTGTTTCCGGTTCGGCCGGCACCGGCAAAACCATCGTGGCGTTGCATCGAGCCGTGTATTTAACACGCCTTGCCCCTGAAGCAAGGGTTTTGTTAACGACGTTCTCACCGACATTAGCTAATGCTTTGCGTAACAAGTTGAAGCGTTTAATAAACAGCGAGCCGCGTTTAGCCGAACGCTTGGAAGTGCATGCGTTAGATTCGGTTGGGCAACGTTTGTACGAATCGAATGTTGGCAAATGCCAATTAGCTAATGCCGATTTGATTCGCGGGTTGTTGCATTCGGCCTCTCAACACGTTGAAGGAAATAAGTTCAGCCAGACATTTTTGTTATCTGAATGGGAACAAGTCGTTGATGCGTGGCAATTGGATAGTTGGGAAGCCTATCGTGACGTGAAGCGGCTTGGCCGAAAAACGCGTTTGCCGGAGGCCCAGCGACAACAACTTTGGTCAATATTCGAGCGAGTGTTAACCGCTTTGGAAGAACGCCAGATATTGACTCATGCTGCTATTTTTACCTGCTTAGCGCAACATTTCACCGAACAAGGGCGGTATCCGTTTGATTTTGTCGTAGTCGATGAAGCGCAGGATATCAGTGTGGCTCAGTTACGCTTTCTTGCTCCATTAGGAGGAGAGCGAGCCAATGCTTTGTTCTTTGCAGGCGACCTTGGTCAGCGCATTTTCCAACAGGCATTTTCTTGGAAATCTTTGGGCGTGGACATCCGTGGTCGTTCCCGCACTTTACATATTAACTATCGCACGTCTCACCAAATTCGAGCCCAAGCCGATTTGTTGCTTGGACCGGATATTTCCGATGTCGATGGCAATGTCGAAGATCGTAACGGAACGATCTCGGTTTTTAATGGACCATCACCCTCTATTTTGAAACTGGATTCGCCGGAGCAAGAAGTTAAAACGGTTGCTGCTTGGTTATCTGAAATAACAAGCAATGGCATTAACTCACACGAAATTGGCGTATTTGTCCGCTCAGAAGCAGAACTGGAACGGGCCACGAACGCTGTGTCTTTGGCATCGTTACCGTGCTTGGTTTTAGACGAACGGGTTGAAACAACGACGGGGCATGTCTCGGTTTGCACGATGCATTTAGCCAAAGGGCTGGAGTTTAGGGCCGTTGCCGTGATGGCCTGCGATGACGAAATCATTCCCTCCCAAAGCAGAATCGAGTCGGTTGCCGATCCTGCCGATTTAGAAGATGTCTATGAAACAGAACGCTACTTACTTTATGTGGCTTGTACTCGAGCGAGAGATCATTTGTTAGTGACCAGTGGCGATGTGCCTTCTGAATTTATTGAGGATTTGATGATTACTGGGTGAAACTCCGGATTTACCATTTTGACAATCGCTCTGTAAAACAACTGTAAAAAATTGAAAGGATAAGATGGACGCTTTATTAAACAAATACCGTAATGTCATTCAAAATCTACCAAGTAACTGCTTCGATGAGAAACTTCTCATGGATAGAGATGGCAAGTTATCTATTTATTACGCACCCTTTGAATATATCAATCCGGAAGCAAAGGTCGTTATCGTAGGTATTACGCCTGGCCGCACTCAAATGAACAATGCGTTACGAGAGGCACAACATCAATTGAAAGCTGGTGCCGATAATCATACTGTGCTTCGTCAAGCAAAACTGACGGGTGCATTCAGCGGTACGCTAAGAAATAACCTCGTCAATTTGTTAGATCATATTGGCATCAACCACTGGCTAAACATTGATACTACCGAACATTTATTTGGAAGAATGGCGCATCTCGCGCAAACGGCGTCAGTGTTGTCATATCCGGTATTTGTGGAGGGTAAGGATTACAACGGTACGCCCAACATGCTTAAGCATCCATTACTAAAGCGATATTTGCGCGTTCATTTTGGAAAGCAGGCTCATCAATTAAGTAAGGCGATTTTTATCCCTCTGGGTGATAAACCTAAAGAAGCTTTGAATTTTTTATCTGTCGAGGGAATTATCGATACAGATAGAATTCTTGGCGACTTACCGCATCCATCAGGCGCAAACGCAGAACGTATCGCATATTTTCTTGGTAGGAAGAGTAAAAATTCTTTGTCTGCAAAGATGAATCCAGAAAAACTGGATATGGCAAAAGACAGGCTGACTAGCCAATTATCGATTATCAGAAGCAGGTAATTAAGATTTAGTTCCTACCAAATATTTATAAAAATAATAAGAGAGGGATGGCGGTGAAAAAAAACAATTGGCTTACACAATTTATTTTTACACATGCACGCATAACAGTTCCAGATGGTCGGCCCCTGTATGCGTATAAATGTGAAGATAAAAAGTATGAGGAATTGAAAGAACAAGTGATTCGACGGCTGAAGGCTATTAGTTCTCGCCATGCTGAAGCAACTTATTTTCCGTGTTATTTTTGTCTTTTTGCAGCTGAAACTTTCTGCAGAGAGCATGATGGAGGTATCTGGGCATGGGAAACAGTATTTAAACCTCTGGGCATTGATGAGCCTGAACCTGTAATTCTTCAAAATTGGATTGAGGGAGGGTTGAAATGGTGGAATCGCCCATTAATTAAACAAAATGGCAGACGGCGGTTTTTAACTACAATCGCTTGCGAGGGTGGATTACCCCTGAGGCTCTTGCAAAAAAATAATGCAGCGATCAATCAGTTTTTTAAAGCCATATTAGAGGGCTATCATCGACAAGGATACGGTGGCATCGAGGCAGCGGAAATGATTGGCCGTTTGCAGGCATTTAAATTGCCACCCGGTTTACGTCAAGATGTTGTATTTCATTTAGGCGGCGAATTGATCGCTTCTATCGTCGACTTGCAAAGAGAAATTGGTACGACAAATAATCCAATTTCAATTTTGGATAAAAATGTCCCTGATTGGCGTAGACGATTACCCCTTAGACTGGAAGAACAAACCGCTGAATCTTTATTCAATGGCTTAGTCATTCGAACAAATGAGCTCACTAAACTTGCTCAATCTCGCTTACGCTGGGTTGGTAAACTTAAAGAAACTCCCAATGGGTGGCAAGTTCAGAAATGTCTCGAATGTCCCGATGTTATTACTAGCGAACAAATTTGTCATTGGTTAGGGCGAGAAACTCAGCTACCGCCTAGGTTGCGACTATTGTTGAAAACGCCATTATCTACTGAGGTTATCGCTTTATTAACGCTGACTCAAGGCTCAGGGAAATCAGCATCGTATCGACGTGAGTGGACTCGCCGAGGTGGTCTAGTAATTACAAACGATATGGTTAAGGATCAACACTTGTTGTTCTTACATGTTGGTGATGCAGAACATAATTTGGCTGTAGAAAGTGAGGAGTCATGGGGGGATTTACCTTGGCTTTTTATAACCAAAGGAAATAATGGAGACCTTCATTTTCTTGGTGAAGGTTCACGGCAAACGCGTGCTGAAAATGCCTGGGTTTTAGTGCCTGAAGAACTTTCTGTTCATCCGGTAACAGGTGCATACGAGAAGATTGCCAAGATTTCTAATGTTAATAGAATCCTATACAAATTAAATGGCACAGCCGATTTTCTAACAGATGAGAAGGATCGTTATCGGATAACTTGTCAGGCTGAAATAGACTTCGAGGAAAGCTACAGCCTTATTGGAAGTACATTAACTGATGCCTTGAATTCGTATCCACTTTATTTGGGAGTGCCACGTATCTCATGGAACAAAGGGGACTCTAATTCGATGCACCTGAAAACACAGTGGAAACAAATGAACACTGGTGCAATTTGGAATGATTATTATGTTGAATGTGTAGGACGGGTCTGGTTACGCTTATTCGATAGCGACAAAAATATTGAAATCTTTCGACGCCAAGTTGTGGTGCTTCCAAAATCTTTCCGAATCGAGAGAACAATTGGCCAAGGAACATCGGCGGGAACTTATCTAATTCAAGGATTGACGGGAGCTTCAATATCCAGTGGCACCAGCAATGAGATTCAACGTATCGGAGACGACGTTGAAATTACTTATCCGACGCTTCAATCGGCCAATTTGCCACAGATTACACTCTATCTTAATTGGGGATCGGGTAGGGAGGTTTCAATTGCTTTACCGTATCCGCAACGTGGGGCAGTGTTTCAATTAGCTGGGGTAATGTTAACCTACGATGAGGCTGTTTCACTCGATCGGCTTGGCGGCTTACGGTTATTTCTACAAGATCACGCAGGAGGGTGTCGCTATTGGTTAGAGGCGGAACTGATCAGTGCGGATGCAGTGGATTGCGAGTTGCCTCGTTTGCGATTTAGAGATCGGCTGCCAATGCTGAATTCGGGCCGATTAGAAACCGCCTTGCTGGTATGGCAAGATAGAATTGCATCGCTATTAAATAGTAGTCGTAGCTTGGATGCTCTAGTGAGATTGGAGATCACTACGCCGAAAGGTGAAACCCTGGCACGAATCAATATTGCTCGTTTTGATTGTTTTATCGACCCCAATTTTCCTGCTTACCAGGTTCGCTTGTCATCTGCTACGCTTGAAAAAATTGGTCAGAATGGCTTAAAACAAACCCATATGGAGATGTTACCGTTATGGTCTCCAAAAGATACCCCGATTTCATTGGAGGCTAATCCAGAGCACATTGCCTGTTGGAATCTTCCGGATCAATTAACGCCTGGGCCATGGTGGATAATAGGAAGAGATGGTGACTGGGCTCGCTTTAGGCCGATTCTTTGGTCGATTTCAGGCGACAATACCAGTGAATCAGAATCTAAATTGGAATCGTCAATTCGCGAATCAAACAAAGTATTACGAGAACAAGCACTTGAGGAGGTCTTACAGCATCTCGGTCATAATCCAGAAGATACGGACTGGTTTTTATTGTTTGATTTGATCGGTTTGTCACGTGAGTTTCCTTCGAGTTCATTGGATGTTTTGACTCGTTTGGTATCGCATCCACAAACTTTAGCATTGGCCCTGCTCAAGGCAGATGATGATTTGTTTGATTGTGTATGGAGTTTGGCAGAACAATTGCCATTTTCCTGGAGCCTGCTCTCGGCTAATTGTTGGCAGAATGCTGCAAAGTTGCATATCCAGAGTCTGCAAAGTGCTCTCGGTGAAATCGATGCCAATGGGGATATTGTTTTCGGAATTTTTCAACAATTCAGAGAGAGGGCTTGTTCCAGAAGGGAGTATTGGTCGTCGCTCTGTGATTGGTTACATAAATCGGTTTTCAAAGACAAGCCATTACAAAATAGTCCATTACTAATTGCTCGTAAGCTACCTTCTTTTTTTGACGAGCAGATCATTCAGGCTGAACAAGAACTTCAGGGGCGCCATGATGCAGAAGAACAATGGCCTCAGAGTCCAGAAGTGCTAGAAAGAATTGAGATACTAGATGAATGGCACCAATATCAGCATCTCCAGCCTATGTTTCGATCTGTCCGTTGCGCACCGTTCTTAGCTAGCCGGCTTAGTGTTAAAGGAGCACTTACAAATCAGGGAAAAGAGTCGCCAAAATTATCAGCCAATGACTGGATAAATTTGGACAATCAAATGAGTTATTTGCAAAGTCTCCATTCTTACTTGATAACCGAGAACCTGATATACGAGCTTCGATTGCTAAGGGCTTTCGATCCAGATTGGTTCGATACGGTTTATGCCATTGCTTTAACAATTGAACTGTCCAAACTTCCACTGGAATTATCTACCTATGCCTAATCTCTTTTATACGGATTTAATCGAGCAACTCAATCGCCGGGCTACAAGAGCTGCCTTGGGTTTATTGGGTTTTCGAAATGATGCATTACGAGCCTATTTAGCAAGTTACTTCGGTAAGGAGGCTGGTTTACCTGGTTCCTTTCTTGCCGATCCAGTATTTGAAGCCACATTTGGCTGGCAGTCTGCTGACTTATCGTTAGAAGAACTGAGCGGGAAGCTTTTGCATAAGAATTTAGTCCATGCGTTATCCAAGCCTCAAATCAAAGATCTCACAGAAAATTATACGTTTGACATCAAGCAATCTCCTTATCGACACCAGTTGGAAGCTTGGCGAGCCCTAATCGAAGGTAATCCCTCCCGATCAGTATTGGTGAGTAGTGGAACCGGTTCCGGAAAAACAGAATGTTTTTTGATACCGATATTGAATGATTTGGCGATCGAGCTTGAACAGCGACAAGGCGATCCACTGACGGGTGTTCGTGCTTTGTTTTTATATCCTTTAAATGCCTTGATTAAGAGCCAGAAAGATCGGTTGGTTGCTTGGTCTGAGCCATTTAATGGAAAAGTACGATTTTGTTTATACAACGGCGATACTCCGGATCAAGGAAAAAGCCAATGGCTTAGTGAAGTCGCTGACCGTAGAACACTTCGTTCTAGTCCACCGCCGATTTTAGTTACAAATGCGACGATGCTTGAGTATATGTTGGTCCGAAATGAAGACCGACCAATCCTTGCTCAGTCACAAGGTCAATTGCGCTGGATTGTCATTGATGAAGCGCATACTTACTTAGGCTCACAAGCCGCAGAATTGACATTATTACTGCGGCGCGTGTTGAGCGCCTTTGGCTGTCGAGCGGAGGATGTTCATTTCGTAGCCACCTCGGCGACATTGGGTGACAGTAGTGAAGAGTCTCGGAGCCGATTGGCAGAGTTTTTAGCAGACATCGCCGGCGTTTCTGTTGATCGTATTTCAGTCGTTGAAGGAAAACGACAAGTTCCCGAGCTACCAACTTTGCTTTCAAATGAAGATCGGACAGAGCTTGATTTAGGCAGTTTGCAGGGAGCATCGGAAACTGACAAATTTAATTTATTGGCAAGGAGTAATGTTGCACGTCACATTCGATCTCTATTAACTCAACGAGCCAATCGACTGACGGATTTAAGTCAGATCATTTTTAAATCAGAAACTAGCGCTGCCCGTCGAAAGACACTGAAATTTTTGGATTTATGTACGCAAGCCAAGAGTGAGATTCAGGAACCATTTTTACCACTCCGCGGCCACTTATTTCATCGAACTATCAATGGCGTTTGGGCTTGTGCAAATCATCAATGCCAAGGCCGACAAGGTACCGCACTAGATAATGAGCGTTGGCCATTTGGCGCTGTGTTTCTCGAACGGCGCACACACTGCCCCTATTGCCAAATACCTGTGTTTGATTTGGTTCAATGCGGTGAATGTGGTGCCGAATATCTATCGGCAAATGAAACGTATAGGGATGGCAAGGAATGGCTCATTCAATACGAATACGCCCAGGATGAAGACGAGTACCAACAAGAGTTGGAACCATTGGAAGGGGACGAGGAGGAGGTTGCCTCAGAGAATACGGTGGAATCAAGTGTAGGTCTGTTTCGCTTACTAACCAAAAAGACTTCTGCTACTGCGCAAGACATTGGTTTAACAAATGAAGGAAAACTGGATTGGTCCGGAAAAGAAGGGATTCCTATTCATTTTGTCATACCGCATGAAGATACTATTAGCTGTTCGGTTTGTAATAAAAAAGAACATATGGGCAAGGTTTTATTCCGGCCCATACGCCTAGGTGCACCGTTTTTATTATCAACCGCCATACCGACGATTTTAGAACCATTACCTTCAATGGTTGGCGGTGAAGATGCGAGGCCGTTGGATGGAAAGAGGCTAATTAGTTTTACAGATAGTCGACAAGGGACTGCTCGATTCGCGGCAAAGTTGCAACAAGAAAGTGAGCGAAATTACGTTAAGAGTCTGCTCTACCATTTTCTTGCGGCCCAACAGCCAGCCAAAGATGAAAAGCAGATTCTGAAATTGTTAGAAGAAATAAAGAGCTTAGAAACCGTTGCGCAGACTAGTCCGGTTATTCAGGGAGTTCTTGAAGAGAGAAAAGCAAAACTGGCTAACTTGGAATCGCCAATGCCTGCTCAACTCACTTGGGATGAGGCGGAAAATAAGTTGCTGAATTCCGATGATTTCGTTCGCTGGATGTTGCCTAACCTGAAGGAGCTAAGTTTTAGTCAATTAACCGATCGCCAATTAGCTCGACTGTGTTTATTCCGTGAGTTTTTTGTAAGGCCTAAGAGGCAATTTTCGTTAGAAGGCTTAGGTCTTGTCCAACTGCATTATCCGGCTTTAATAAATTCGGAATTGCCTGCCGTAATAAAACAGCGAGGAATTCAAAAAGATGAATGGTATGCGCTATTGCAAGTTGCATTAGATTTTCATATTCGCGGAGGGAAAAGCGTATCAATTGCTCCGGATATTGAACGTTGGTTAGGTTATCCAGGTATTCCGACTATTCAGTTGCCCCCTGGTATGGCCAAACCTAGTACTGCAAGTAAATCTGAGAAAAGAAGACTTCGTCTTTGGTCAACTGTCGACTTGCCCAATCCCTATGGCAGTCGATTAATACGCATTCTGGCTTTTGCTTTTAAATTGGATGTGAAAGATGCAATCCATCGAGGCCAATTAGAAGAATTATTAGTCGCTGTTTGGCAAGGAATTAGGCCTGTTTTGTCGCAAGGTGAAAAAGGTTTTCAAATTGAATTGGAAAAACAAGCTGTATTACAAAGCATTCGTGAAGCTTGGTTTTGTCCCGTTACTCGTCGATTACTACCAGTAACATTTCGAGGAATAAGCCCTTATTTGCCTGAGCCTTATGTACCTGATGAAATGGTTTTATGTAATAAGGTTACGATGCCTGAAATCCCAAAGCCATTTTGGTTTGGCTGTGATACCCAAGAAGCAGATCAATGGTTAGAAACAAATCCGGAAATCGCAAAATTACGTGAATTAGGAGCCTGGTCTGATATCAGTGATCGTATTGCATCACATACCCGTTATCTGCGTGCAATGGAGCATTCTGCTCAAGTTTCAGGGCCCGAGCTGACAAAGCGAGAAACAGCTTTTAAGAATGGACAAATCAACCTATTAAGCTGTTCCACAACGATGGAAATGGGGGTCGATATTGGTGGCTTAACGTCTGTTGCAATGAATAATGTGCCACCGCACCCCGCCAACTTTCTTCAAAGAGCAGGCCGAGCCGGACGACGAGGTGAAACTTCTGCTTTGAGTTTTACTCTTTGTAAATCCACGCCGCATGGTGAAGCAGTCTTTAATAATCCGCTTTGGCCATTCGTGACCCGTTTAGCAATGCCTCAGGTTGCATTACAAAGTGAGACCATTATACAGCGTCATGTCAATTCAATGGCTTTAGCCTATTTTTTGACGGATCGTGTACCGGATAAGACTCACAAAGTCACAGCTGGTTGGTTTTTTGAAACCACGTTAGAAAATGAATCGGCGCCTTGCGATGTTTTTTCCAGTTGGTGCGAAGAACAAGCTTTAACGATAGATCGTTTAACCAATGGATTATTCTCCTTAACTAAACGTAGTATCTTCGCAGGTCGATCGTCCGAATATCTTCTTGGTAGCTGTGTCGAATCATTGTCACGAGTTGTCGAAAGGTGGCGCCATGAATTGGATGGCTTATTGTCTCAATATGAAATTTTGAAAACCAACGAAGGTAACAGTAAGCCCGAGCAAGCCGTTCAGATTCAGCTTTCCAGATTAAGGGGCGAATATTTACTTGGGGTATTGGCAAGCATGGGGTTTTTACCCGGTTATGGGTTTCCAACTGATGTCGTTCAGCTAGTAACTACTACGCTAGAAGATTTATCGCGCAAGAATAAAGATGATAACGGTCGCGAAGATAATCGATCGAGACGAGCAGGTTTTCCTAGTCGTAATTTAGCCATTGCAATACGTGACTATGCACCCGGAACAGACACAGTACTAGATGGGCGTGTATACCGTAGTAGTGGAGTAACGTTAAACTGGCATATGCCAGCAGAAATGGAGAGTGCGCCGGAAATACAAAACTTACGTTGGGTCTGGCGCTGCGAGACCTGTGGTGGGAATGGCACGAGGTTGATAATGCCGGAAAGCTGTCCGCATTGTGGAGAAAAGGATCTTTCTAAATTAACTCGAAATCGATATCTACAGCCAGCCGGGTTTGCTGTGGATATTCGTTGCAAACCTCATAATAATATATCAATACCACAGTATATTCCTGTTCGTGATCCCCTGATTTCCCTGGATGGCACAGACTGGATGCCATTACCCAACCCATCATTTGGACGTTATCGATCCAGTATCCAAGCTGAGCTTTTCTATCGTAGCGAAGGCTTGCATGGAACAGGTTTTTCTCTTTGCTTGCGTTGCGGATTTGCTGATTCGATGTCATATAGCATTGAACGTCCCGAAACCATTTCCGGACATAAGCGTTTGCGTGGTGGAAAAATGGATGACCGGGAAAAGGAATGTCCAGGTAACCATGAAGATTGGGCAATTCTTGACAACATTTTTATGGGGATAACGACAAGAACTAATGTTCTGGAGTTGCAACTGCGAGATTATGATGGCAAACCTCTGGATAAAACTACTGCTTACACATTGGCAGTTGCTTTACGTCAGGCTTGGTCACTGTTGTTAGGTATCGAAGAAAGTGAAATTAGTTCGCATGCAGCACCCAGCCGTAATCAGCAAGGACAGTCTTCTTATAGTATTTTTCTATTCGATACTGCAGCTGGTGGTGCTGGTTATGTCAGTCAAGCAATACCACGGTTGCCGGAGTTATTGAAACAGGCCGAGTCGATCTTGCATTGTCCACGAAAGTGCGATTCAGCTTGTCAGGCATGTTTGTTAACTTACGATACGCAGCATCATAGCAATGATCTTAATCGCCATAACGCCTTAAAGTTATTGTCACTGTCATATTTAAGCGCTTTCGAAATACCTGAACACATCAAGGCATTTGGTTCAAAAAGTAAATTAGAAATGGAGCCATTAATTTTGGCATTCAATAGGGAATGGCAAAAGCATCCAATATCGTTGGTTAGGGCTTATCTGGGTGGTGATGTTTCCTTGTGGGAGCCGTTAAATTGGCGGATGCGAAGTGAGCTTAATCGATTAAATGGTGCAAATATAAAGCTGCAATTTGTTCTACATTCTGAGTCATTAGAAAAGCTGAGTTTTAGTCAGCAAGCCGAACTGGAGGCTTTGGCAACTTATGTCAATGCCGAAGTTTATACCACGGAAGGGGTTAGCATTGAAGGCAATCCGGCTTTTCCTTTAATTCTTGAAGCTGGTTCCAATCAAATTAGTATCCGTTGGGTTGCGAGCTCTGAGACAGCGTTAGCTCCAGTTCCACACTGGGGGAATGGTGATTCTAATGTTCAATATGTTTTTGTTCGCTCAAGTCGAGCTATTTCCTCTCATCCAGCCAATTCAAAATTAATTGACATTAAGAATTTACGAAGCCCACAGCCTGGTTTGATAGAGTTAAAAATATGTCAAGAGCTTAATGGTCCGTCGCTTTCATTTGGTGAAAGGGCATGGGGTTTTGTTACAGAAAATGTTCCGAAATTGAAAGAATTGTTACATGGTGAGATAGAACTGTTAGAAGTTATTTACTCTGATCGATATTTGCGATCGCCATTAGTAATAATCCTATTGCATAATCTCCTTTCTGCATTATCTGATTTTCCTAACGGTGTTAACTCAAAGACTAAATTATCAATAAATACTTCAAGGTTGGATCGCCTAAACAATGACTCTGCCCGATGGCTATATCATGATTGGTGTAACGCTAGAGATAGATCCGATACCGTGAAATCTTGGTTTACTCAAAAGTTCTCTGACTTTTCATGGGATGATAGTTATTCAAATATCGAATTGCCTCATGAACGAAAGTTACAACTTAATTGGGCTGATGGAAGCCAATCAAAAATTGTGCTAGATCAAGGTGTGGGCTATTGGCGATTAATTCATGGAATTAGAGCGGAGTTTCCATTTGAAAGCGATATAGTTAGGCAAGTGAGCTTGTTAGAAAAAACTAATGTAGTAATTGAATCTGTAAGTAAGATTCATCCGACACATTGGTATTATGGGAATGCTTAGATTAGGAAATTTAATGTTAATAGTGTTGAGCCGAAATGCACTATAAGCGCCTTAATTTGCAACACGTAATCGAAATGCTGGGGCAATCAAGCAATCAAATTGAGGTTGAGGTGGCAAAGCTCATGTCTGAGGCCCGCTCATGAGTTCTAATGAATAAGGTTAGATGGCGCGAGCGCCGCGCGCGAAGCCACAGAAATGGACTCTGAAATTTGGACACAGGTTTAAGTGATAAAACCGCTCTAATGTATCTCAATTTATGAGGAAAACAGGATAGGATGAGCAAAAAAAGACGCAATCACTCACCGCAGTTCAAAGCTAAAGTTGCTTTGGCTGCCCTCAAAGGCGATAAAACCTTGACCGAGCTATCGGCTGAATATGGTGTTCACCCGAATTAGATTACGCAATGGAAGCAGCAGTTTGGTGGACAATGCGAGTGAGTTATTCAATAAGGGTCGGGGTCATCCGTCGCCTACGGATGAAGCCATCAAGGATCTGCATGCAAAGATCGGTCAACTGACGGTGGAAAACGATTTTTTGTCCAAAGTGCTCGGTCGCTATGCCGCTAGATCGGGCTCAGCGCAAAGAAGCCATTGATCCACAAGCGAAGTTACCCGTGACCGACAGCGTCAATTATTAGAATTCAGTCGTTCCAGCGTCTATTATCGACCGCTAGACGTCTCCACTGAAGACCTGAGACTGATGAAAGCCATCGACGAAATTTATCTGCAGCAGCCGTTCAGAGGCGGTCGCCGGATACGAGATGAACTACTCGGATCGTGAGGTCGTTACCCGCATTAATCGGAGGTTATTTAATTCAGTACGCAATTATTACATATGTGGATAACCTTGATTCATTTGGTATGGTAATCCCCCATTAAAATTTCATCAGCCCCCAACATCAAAACTCCTGTCATATAAATAGCATAACGAAAGCCGAAAGAACCAACGCCTTTGTCATCGACGATCGTCATTCTCAAGGAGCCATTATCATCTCCTCGCTTTCGAATGTGTCCCACTAAACTGATTTGATTTTCTTTAATCGATAGCACCTTGGCCCAATAACGAATTTGCTCTTCTGCCGGCACACTTCCTTCTTTCGTCTGAGCTTTTAGTTGGCAGTTCAGTCGCTTTTTAGGCCGCCCTAACCCTTGGATAAAGTCCTTAAATTTTTCAGCATCCGCCTGGGTTCTCATTCTCAAATGCGAGCGGTGGGCAATGTTGTTTTCGAGAAAATAACGCACTCCCCATTGCGCAAGTTTCGTATCATTGGTTCGCAACTTTTGAAGCCCTTTAAATACCTGTTGCGCGTCTTTGACATCTTGCTGCTTATGCGGAAGATACATGCATCTTGGTGGTCGGTCGATTTCTCCCTCTTGTAGCTGCCGTTTTTTTTCAGCATCTTTTAATCCATACCATTGCGGCCGAATATGCCGTGAAGCCCCTTTGCCTGTTCTCATGTTGGCCAGGAATGCCGCAGCATCGAGCCAGGCTTGAATACGATATTCAGGATAACCGATTTTATCCGCCCAATACCGGCTGTTTCGGTCGTCGGCATTCAAATGCTCAATGATTTGATGCAGGATTGCAATGGAAGGCTCTTGTCGATACGGTGGATAGCTAATGTGCAACAATTCGGGCGGCCAATCTATCGGTTCGTTCTGTTTAATTGCCGCGTGCGCCATATTCTTTTTCGGTTTTGGAAATACGCTGTCCCTTAAGCGTTTTTTCGCTATGTCCAAGACCGACAACGCCGGATATTTGCGTTGCTTGGTTTTATACAAAGCCTCCCGCCCGATGCCAGTGATTACGGTAACAGTCGCCACAGGTAACTGCGTGTCGAGGGCTTGATTCAGATAATGGCGCAGCGCGTAATCACAAAGATGAATATAGTTTTTCATCGTAATTTCCGGATTGGCGTGGCCTAACAACAGACTGACTTGATAGAGATGCTTGCGAGAAGGGCTGCGGCCATTGAGGCCAAACAACTGTTTTCCTGCCTTGTCCTCTGCCGGCTGCTCATTTACGAACGTGGGTCGGCTGAATGCCAGTTCCGGCCAGGCAATATTCATGAGTCTGAAGAGCAAATTATTGCCAAAGCTATGCCGTAAATGGTGGTAACGCGTCGATTGGTCGCCGGTTACGGTGCGTAATACCATCTGGATGACCGGGAAAATCACCGGCTCGTCGATCAGGTGCTGACCGTTATGCTCATGGCTAAACAAAAAACTCTTATCCGTTGCAAAGTCATGCAGTGCTTGTTCTAAACGGCGGTATTCGATCCATTTCATCAGTTCATCGAATTCCTCACCGGACAGTAAGGGTTTGAGTGGAATTTGCCGCGTGGATTTAGGCGATTTCACCGTTTTATAAGCATTGGCCCGCACCAACAATACCGGGTAAGCGCCCAGTTGAATATCGCACAAGCGAATTTTATGCGCCTCGGTTCGGCGTAAACCGCAGCGATACCCCAATATCATTATCAACCGTCTGACGCTCACATAACGGGGCAAGGAGGCATCCACCCTGTTCAACTCGGTTAATGTGGCTTGGTAGGCGGTTTCGTTGATGTAGTTGGCATCGACGCTGGAGCCACCGTTTTTAACGCCGCTAATTTCGCTGAAGTTGATCGAACCCGTATAGCCAAACTTCAGCAAAAAGTAATGAAATTCTTTGATGCGCCCAGCTTTATAGGCTTTCGCCTTGACGGTTTTGCTGCTTTCGACCAGTTCTTGATAGATTTCGAGCAATTCCTCGGCCTCCAATGCCAACGGATCTTCACTGCCCATCACGTTGACCAAGTCTTTGATCTGTCCCAAATACTTCGGTACGGTACTCACGGCCAACCGTGCTTTGGTATAACTGCCGTTGCGATACATTTCGATCGCCCATTGGCACAACCGAAGCAGAGGCGGCGCAACATGTTCCTGATGGGATTGCAAAAACGCCTCAATGATCTGAATCGATTGCGCATGTGAACGCCTTTTTTCGCCGCTTTTTAAGGCGAGTTGCTGACTCAGCGTTTGATAGAGCCGGTATTGATCATAACGCGTAATGACGCTGTCATCACACCGCAAGGGGGCTTGCAATGGAATAGCGATCTCGTTTTCTTCCAGATTAAGCTCAGGCGATGCTCGCTGACCGCGCTGGTCGCTGTACAACCGCTGCCAAGCCTGTACTGGCAATGAAGTCGATGAAGCGTTACCTGCGGCAAAGTTCAATAAAAAGGCCGGCAGTTCCAGTGCCGCCGTGGTGGTCGCCCCTTTTAATAAGTCACGAATCGGAAGGGTCCTTTCAAATCCGAATGCCTTCAAAAACACATTGATTAAATACTGGCAATACGACTCCGGTTTGTTGAGATTGCTGTTTTGAATCACCGGAAAATCGCCGAGTTTGTCACGGCGCCAACGTAACAAGAGTAGCTCGGTCACCGAGTCGGGAAACCAGCGTCGATGCAGAACAGATTCCTCGCGCAACTGCTTGCCTTTATCCGCGGCCTCCCGTGATTCATCACTTTCCCACACCAACTTGACGTCCTCGAAAAAATCGATCCAGCAACAGTCTGCATTGACCTGTAGTTGATGAGTCGCATCAGGCAATGCCATAAGCCAGCGGAATTCGAGCAGGCCGCCATTCAACAACGCGGATAACAGCAATTGTCCGCCTCGAAGTTGCTTGTGCTCGTCACCCGGTTTGAATCCTTTGATTGCTTTGAGCCGATTAATATAAACATCGGATTGTTGAAAAAATTCCGGATCAGAACAGCTTTGCATCAATAAGGTCTGAATCCTTCGTATTTCCGGCAATTGGATGAAGGATTCGGGTTGGAATAGCGCTTTGGCTCGCCTGACGGTGAATACAGGGGCGGGTACACGAATCTTCCATAGTCCCTCGCGGACACCCCGATCCAAACCTTGTATCAGAAAATTGCGGCAATGCTTCAGCTCGTAGCCCGGCCGATTGGCTTCGATTTCCTGTAAGATTTCTTGGATGCACGCGTCATCAATGGAATTGTCAGGCGTTCCATTGACCAGAGCAGGCGCCTTATTTTTCAGGATGTTGATGACACCCCATTGCAGTAAATTGCGCTTACGTCGATGCAAATAATATCGATAAGCCTGGAGTCCTTCCGGCTTCTCACCGACCTGGGTAAATTTCCAGCCGTTCCATATGGCTATTTCTGTATCCATGTCGTTTCCTAACTAACGATTAACGTCCTGCGGCAGCGACCGGCCAAACCCTTGAATGCAGCGCCAACCGTCTTCTTCTAATAGCTGGGTTAGCCGAGGGGCAATTTCCGCCCGATACTCGGACGGCGATAAAGTCGCGTAAAGACCGAAAGGCTCCTCACCGTTTTCCCAGTGCCCCAAAAAGTCGTTGACGATCTCGCCACTGCAACCCAATTCTCGCAGCCGGTTGCGCAAATAACTGCGGTTAACATTACAGGGCACTTTAAAAATGTCGCTGAGTTGTTTTTTGATTTCTTGAGGTGTCAACTTCAATAGCCGGCCATTGGGCTTCATCAAAAATAAAAACGGTACGCTGTAATCCAGGTTCTCACCATGTGTGAGCAGTTTTCTGGCTAATTTTGGATTAATCAAAATCAAGCGCTCGCCAAGGCACTGGCAATGTATTTGGTAATCTTGCAATTGCTGGCGCACAGCTTCCGGCAACCATACCAAACGGGCATTATAATAATCCATGTCGTCCTTGTCGGATATGCAGCAAAAGCCGCTGTGCCAATCGATCTGATAGAGACATTCGAGTGGATTGCGCACTGCGCGGTAACCCGTGGCGAACCCCAGCATCTCCGTAACATACAATGTATAGTCGTTATGCAGTTCCACCCAGTAATCCAGGTAACCACTGAATTTCAAGCAATCACTGAAACGCGCAACCAAGTCTTCCACCAAATTGGCCACTATGCCATATCTCAGGTAATGGCGACCACCGGTATATCGCGCCGCGGCCTTTTCGGTTGTCAGTTGTCGATCGTTAGTAGAGGGTTCCGGCATCGGACGATTGAGCGGCTGATAGACGGATTCTGTGATTTGTTGGCAAGTCGTTTTATACACCGACTGCAAACGTGCCAGAGAGGGACTGGAATAATGCAGCTGAACATTACCCAGATAATGATTGCGGCCTGTAATAATCATCGCTTCGGTCAAATCGCCGCTATAGTGGTAAAGGCGATTCATTAAGTCATTTTCTACCCGGATCAATGTCAGCCTGGTTTTGTACTGTCGATTGAGTTTCGTCAAAAATGCTTTAATCGCAGATTCGTAATGCGGTTTGGCGTGATTCAACGTTTTTTCCAGATAAAAGAGACGTTTGCAGCGAATCTTTTTGCGTTCGTCTGCAATTCGCCAAAGCCAGCGGCGCATGATGCCTGAGTGATGGTTTTCGATCGGTAGTACGACATTAGTGTACGTGTCGTAAACAAAATCTTTAGTCTCTTGCTCCAAATTGGATTTATAAGAGGGCCGCAAGGAACCATGCATCCATTCTTCACTGTGGTCGACATAGCGCAAATCATTTGCATCCAGTTTGGAGCTGACATCCGTTCGCCTATCGGCAAATTTGGCCATGATCACTGTGTCGAGCCCGGCTCCCGACCAATACAGCGCCGTTAACAAAGCAGCCAATTCCAGATTACCAATCCGATCACTGTAAAGGCTTTTGACCGAACGATCACGGACTAAATTAGAGACTTCATGCAAAAAAATGGTCACTTCGTGAGACGTTAAACACTCCCAGCGGCCCGCTAATAATTGGTTAGCCATGGCGATATTTTTATGTTTATCGCGGGTTCGTCGCAGGTGGGCAATGGGGGAGCGCCCCGCCATGGGGCTTCTCGTTTCGCCTTCATCCTGAACGATAATATGTTCTACCCCGGCTTTGACTTCTCCAGGCGCGCATCCGGCCGACTTTGCCTTTTCTTCTTCTTTTTCCGTTTGGCTAAACATCGAGATCGATTCGACCGAAAAAGCGGCGCTATAGGCATCGCCCGCTTCACTCGCCACTATGATCTCCCGTGTAGCCTCACGGTTGAGAATGGCTTCCCAAACCCGATTGTATTTGCGGTTATAGCCTCCTCTGTGTTCAACCGCATAACGCACCATCCGCCTTAACACCTCAAGAGGATGGCGCAGTGAGTCCTCATGAAATGCCTCGTCCTCTTCAAGCGCGTAAATAAAATTCAGATATTCGGACAGAGTGGTTACCTTTTCCGGTAAGGACTTTATTAATGTTGTTAATTCACGAACTTTTTCCGGATGCGTCATTTCGGCACACTGCCTGATAGCCCGCGCCGATTGTTGCGTTGGGCTCGTATAATCTTTTTCGTCACTTTGTTCGAGATTACGAAACTCAAAATGACATAACAGCAATACGGCCTGCAGCAAACCATATCTGTTTTGATAGTCGATAACGGGGTGGTGGTACCAAAGCGAGGTATATAAGGGATACTGTTCAAACTGTCTCGGAAAGGGCGCTCGCTTGCCGTTGCTGGATTGTTGATTGATTTCGCTGAATTCAGCTGATAACAAAGCTGTGTTTTCAATCACATAGTCACAAATTTTCAGCCAGCAGGGTAAAGATTCAGCTTTAAGCCTGTGGTCATCGGTTAATTGCTCGACTATAGGCAGGATTACCGTTAAATTGTTAGCAATGGCGGTTAAGGCGCGCAATGATGAGTGACAACCAATAAAAGCCAGAAAGTCTTCCACTGTTTTTTCCGGGATGCACAATGCCCGATTAATGACCTGAGCAAACAATACCCAGTCTGTCTTGATTCCTGAACTTGATGATGTAGTATTTATCGAGGCCATGGTTCATGAAACTTTTATTTTTGCGAGCATTTGTTATGCCTGGATAGAAGCTAGTTCTTCAATGTTTCAATGACGGGAAGCATCCAAGAGGGCGCTGATTGGTAGGATTTGACTATTCGGCCTTCTTGATTAATGTATTCACAACCCTGAAACTATTCATGGGCCAAGCCTTGTTCGGTGTCGGGCGCCATAAGGTCTCGCGTCACTGGGCTATTCATTGTGGTTTCCGGGATGTTTATTGTTGAGGTTGCTCGCATCACTCGCAGGGTTGATACTATCACGATCGTCACTTTGCGCCGATGCCGAATTGGCTTTAATACCTGTATTGTCATTCTTTGCCGACTTGGACACCTTTTTCGGATCTTTCTTTCTTTTCAAATAAGCCGTTCTTCGACTCACGCCAAGCGCTGCCGCTAAATTGCTCAAGTGGCTAACCTCTGGAGCGATTACCTTTTTTATATCGCCTAATTCGTTAAAGGCTCGACAAATCTGATCCGCCGCATCTTCACTGCGTAATGAAAATAGCAGATGGCTGAGATAAAAATCGATGGCCGCAATTTCTTCAATAGCTCCATCATCAAGACCTTTTAATAGACAACAATTAAACTCGTGCTCATCCAGATAAAACACCTTAGCTAACTGTAAAACCCTTACATTATTGATAGAGAAATAAACGCCTGCTTCTTCAACAAGAAAAAATGGATATAGGGCGATATAAATCTTCAGCGACTCATGGTCAATCAATTTATTATTGGTCATCAAATATTCGAGATTACTCTGAATACCCAAAATTTTTTTCAAATAGGGATGAACGGCGATCTCTTTGAGTGGCAACTTCAACAGTTCAATATGTTTTAAAGCTGACGATTGCTTACTTTTTTTCATTTCAGGTCACAAAAATTGAAAATGAAAGATTTGACGCATAGATGCTCATGAATCTCAGGTAAATGCCTAACTAAAAGGTATTAAAAAAAGATTATGGCTAAATTAGGGTTAATGTCAATTTTGTTCATTTTTAATGTGTCCTTGTATGGACATATTGGAGGCGGTTTGTGCACTTTAAATGGCGTAAAGTGATCTCTTTCGAGAATAAGATCTCGTGCTTGAAGTCGCTGAATTTCTATAAATTGAGCAATTAATGGCCTATAATGGAATATTACGAAATTTGATGGAATAGGTCTCCGGAGGCCGAGGCCAGAGGTTCGAATCCTCTCGGGCGCGCCATTTTGACATCTACCCCAAAACGGCCATTTTTGCTCTGTGCCCTGTATGTGCCTTATCTGTGCCATGCCCTTTAAAATCGATTGAGGTCAATTAAAGATTTCGACCTTTACCCCCGATTGCGCATTCGCCCATTTCAAAATAAATCAGCACAGTTTTGCATTCTATTTTTTGAATAGATATTGAGCTATTCCTTGATGTATCAGCGACAACATCTAGGATATTATTTTTCGAGTTTGCTTCGGTTTAGATCATCTCCAAAAATGGCTAGAAAGCAATCGATGTAAATAAAAATTATTTGACCGGCAGAACCCGACTCTTGAGCTTCCTGAAAAGCTGCAAGCTCTTTATCGCCGGTTAAAAAATGAATATCTTCCTCTGCCGGTGACGGCACTTAAAACTATCCTCTTCAATCCGTTCTTGGGTAATTTCAACTGCCTGCTTTTTTTAGTTATGATCATATTCAACTTTAAATCAAATCCGCTGTAACTATTCAGTCCCCCGGCAATTATCGTTCCCACGCTCTGCGTGGGATTACCTGAGTACCGCTCCAGCGGTACGGGACGCCAGAGCGTCTCGGTCTTCATTCCCACGCCGGAGCGTGGGAACGATAGGGGTGTGAATAATTACAATCCGCTTATTATCTCAAAAATGCTTAACTTAATGGCAGTGACCAATACCCTGTCGACTCGGCAATACCGAAGCTTTTACACAATTCTGACAAATTCGACGAAAGCGTTGCTCCAAATCCTGTGGGTTTTCGATAACGAGTCTTTCCCCTTTCATAACTCAACTCCAATAAATCTTATCATCCTTGAATTATATTAACTTAGATATCTTGACGTAACTATTCAGCATAAGTTATGTATGAGAAGGTGTCAGGCATTGATTTATAAGGCTGTCAGCAACAGGATGTTGCAGTCAGAGCTTACAGGGATGTATTCACCCACCACCTTAATACCATAATCCATTTGCTATGATAAACAATTTTGGATTATTTAGGTGCTGGGTTCACGCGTCCTTAGAAATCAATGCCTGACACCAATCTACCGCATGCGCCGAATAATTACATCTTGACTATATTTGGCCGGCAGAACCCGGCCCATTTTTGACACTCAGGCTTCTCCAAAGCCGCCAGTCGGTAAAATAAAGATTTTTGGAACGAGTGGGCTACAAAGCAGTTGTTAGCGACCGCATCCAACGGCCATAACCGGTCGCTGGTGATGTCGGCGAAATTTTCATTCCCTAACCTCAACGAATGTCAGCTTTTCGGAAGGGAACTTTGAATCCTCATCGGCTTGAGTCGGCCAAAAAGAGACGAACAGTGACTGGTTTTTAAAGGCGAGTATGAGACATAAAGCGGTCGTCTAATACAAAGTAATTAAGTCAAAAAAACACAGCCCTATGTAAAAATCGATAACCGATAGGGTGTTTTCGCGATAGCAAAACGCCAATATTCTTCAAAGCCATGGCGGATTGCCGGTTGACGAATCCACCTTACCAGGTCAGTCTTTCTCTAGCAATTCTAAGCCTCGCGCCAAGTTTCCACGTCCTCTTTCCGCTCTAATTAAAAAACGAGTTTCAGCATCCAGCTCGGCGAGCATCAAAGTGGCCATTTCGTCGATCAGACGGTTGACGCTGATGCCACGCTGATGAGCTACCTCTTTAAGGCGACGGTACTTGTCATCGGGTAGTCTTACGGTCAGTGCTGTCATGTTGCTATTTCCTTCAAAAATGCTTCAGGTGTCAGTACAGTCAAATGCGGAAAATTCAATTCCATTCTGGATAGATCACGAAGATTGCGAGTTACTATAAATTGCGCATTACCGGCAACCGCTAGCTCAACCAAATGGTTATCACCCTCGTCAGGTAGATTCGGCCGCCAGCCATAATAGATTCGCGTCCACTGACAAACCGAGAGGAAAATATCCAGAAGCTCATTACGTTCTTCAGCACTCAGACGACTACGTTGAAATAACGTTGCCCGGGCCAGTACATCTTCGTACTCGTTAAACAATGCCGAGCCCATTAAGGGGACGGCCTGACCTCGTAAACAAGTAGCGATCACCGCGTTAGCAGAGCCTTGGCTTAAACAGGCAGCCAAAAAAATATTGGTATCTACGACAATTTTCATAAGTATGCGGTAGCATAGCTGCAACCACTAATCTTAGCAATGACATGATTCAATGCCGGAGGACAGCACCTATCAGTCACGTAAAAAGGCAGATTTCGATATTGACTGTCAGCTTAGTATTAGTTCGCCGACAACCGTGATTTGGGCTGAATGTCGCTTGTGGGTCGATTGAACTCAGTGACGAATGGCGCTTTCAGGAATCGAAATTTCAATGACAGCTTTCCGGTGATCAATCTGAAGAGAGGACAGTCACCTGGCGACCCTAAAGAGACATTGGGATTAAATGTTGACGATTGTTCGAATCTTGTAATGATTCAGTCATTGGCTTTAGACAAATTCCCCAACTTGACTTGATTCCAGTCAAGTTGGGCAGCGTATGTCAAACCGATTCAAATCCATCTCTTTAGCCCAAGCATTGACAAAATCCTCTACGAACTCGTCTTTGGCATCATCCGAAACATAGGCCTCCGGCATCGCGGCCCATTTGACCGGGTTGGTCGTGCGATCCCGGCCCTCGTAAATGCCTTCGGTTGCCAATTTTCTCCATTGAGTTGACATATCGAGCAGATTCACGAAGAAGTCGTTAGTTAAGGTGCCCGGCCGTAGGGTAAATACACATAAGCGCCAATGGGTAATCGAACTATCGCCGACCATCGTGGTGGCCGCCCGGCCGAATCGGCGTTGCCCGATTTTTTGGGTCACTGCGGCAAAGAGTAACTTGCCGTGCAAATATAAATCCGCCAGCTTGCTGTCTTTTCGGGCGCGTAGCCGGTCGATATCAGACAAGCTCTTTAGCCGCTTTATGACCAGCTCCACTTGCCAGCCAACCCGGTAGAGCTCAGCGATTGATTTCGTGTCGAGCGACGATTCGGGGAGCGAAGTAAAAATCAACACCCAATCGCTCAGCATCAAGGTCTTTTCGCTCGCAGTGCGACCTTTATCACGCGCGCGTTATTTCGCTTTCTGGAATTCAAATAGGCTGAAGTTTATACGTAATCAGGTTTTTTTATTCTTACACGATTTTTCAATCGGATTATAAAAATACAACACCTAGTAGATAACGCCAAATGCCATGAAAAGATTCGCGCCTTGGGATGGCCCGTCAACGTTGTGCTTGATCTACGGTGCTTATATTTTATGGGCCGAGAGTTACGGAAATTGCTAACTAATGGGGGCGATTGACTCATTTTTTCCGGTTTAGGCGCAGCGAATTAACGATGACCGACACCGAACTGAGAGCCATCGCTGCCGAGGCGATGGCCGGATTTAGCTTACCGGCCACTGCAAACGGTATTGCAATCGCGTTATAACCGAATGCCCAAGTCAGATTCTGCTTGATAATACTTAGTGTATTCTCGCTCAATTCGATGGCATCGGCGATTTTGCCGATATCGCCGTCCAACAGCACCAAGTCGGCCGCTTCGATGGCGATATCGGTTCCTTTATCGATAACCAGGCTAACATTGGCGGCCGCTAGTGCAGGCGCATCGTTAATGCCGTCGCCGATCATCGCGACTTTGTGCCCGCTTTCGCGTAATTGACGAATTAACGCTAATTTTTTGGCGGGATCCGCCTCGGAATACACAGTAACGATTCCTACCTGCTCGGAAATATGTCGGGCCGCCAATTCGGTATCGCCGGTCACCATCCAGGTATCGATCCCGGCTTGATGCAAATGTTCGACGACTTGACGGGCGTTCGGCCGTATCGTATCGGTAGCGGCAAACAACGCCGCCGCGCGCCGATCGATTGCAAGATAAACCAAGGTCTTGCCTTGCTGAGCCAGTTTTTTTGAGGTCGCTTTAAGCGGTGTTAGATCGATCTGGTGTTGTTTCATCCAAAGATCGCTGCCAAGCAATAATTGGCGGTCACCGATTTGAGCGCGAATACCCCGATCCGGCGCATTATGAAATTGCGAGGATTCTTCTATTTCCATGCCACGCTCTTTGGCGTAGCGTACAATCGCTTGACCTAAAAAATGTTCCGAATTGAACTCCGCTGACGCGGCAAGCTGCAACAGACGCTCGTCGTCGAAATCCGATACATTGAACAAGTCGGTTATTTCGGCAACACCTTCAGTGATCGTCCCGGTTTTGTCGAATAAAACGGTATCGATGGATGCCGCCGTTTCCAGGACTTCGCCGTTCCTAATATAAATGCCGCGCCTGGCCGCCTGACCGGTTCCCACCATCGTTGCCGCCGGCGTTGCCAAACCGAGCGCGCAAGGGCATGAAATCAACAATACGGCAATCGCATTGGACAAAGCATGCGCTACCCTCTCACCAGCCAACAGCCAGCCTCCGAAAGTGGCTCCCGACAATACGATCACCGACGGCACGAACACCGATGCGACGCTATCGACGGTTTTTTGTATTTTCAATTTTGACGCCTGAGCCTGGTCGACCATATGGATCAAACCCGACAAAAAGGTATCATTACCGGTTGCGGTGGCGCGCATTTGCAGTACGCCGCTACCGTTGATACTGCCGTCGTAGAGTTTATGACCGTGCTCTTTGATCGCTGGCATCGCCGAGCCGGTTACCATTGCTTCGTTGACGCTGGATAACCCTTTGATCACTTCACCGTCCGCCGGGATGCGCTCGCCCGGCCTGATCAGAAGGATATCGTCGATCTCGATTTGTTCGGCCATGATTTTTAATTCTTTACCGTCTTTGAGCACGGTCGCTTGATGAGGCTGTAGATTCACCAATTTGCGTATATCCTGAACCGCCCGGTTTTTGGCTAGTTCTTCCAGATAGCGGCCTACCGTCACAAAATCGATAATCGCAGTCGCCGCATCGAAATAGACATGCCGGGAGGGACGAAATAATGCCGGAATGCTGTAGATATAAGCCGCACCAACCCCTAGCGCAACCAAACTATCCATCTCGGCAGCGCCTCGCTTGGCTTGGTTAAACGCTTTTTTGAAAATGTCTCGGCCGCCGCCGATAATAGCGGCACCGGCTAAAACGGCTTGTATCAATAGTAGTGTGCGCGATTTTGAGCCTATCGCACTCAGCAACCAAACCGGCACGCTCAATTTGCTTAGCGCCAGTATTTGTCGTTTGGCTTTATGTAAATGCTTGCGCTCAAGATCGAATAATAATTTTCGTTCGGCCAAGGAATCGATCGAAAAGCCCTGATAGCCATTATCCGCGATAATTTTGAATAACTTATCTTTCGGCAAGTAAGTTTTGATACGCGCGGTTTCGGAAATGTAATTGACACTGGCGTGAAGCACATCAGGCTGCCGCTGCAAGACCATTTCCAAATATAATGCGCAGGATGCGCAGCTCATATCACCGACACCGATGACAAAGTCTTGGGCAGGTTTGTCGGAATAATTTTTATCGCGCTTAAGGCTTTTCAGCGCTTCGCGCGGTTGTAGGCCGATATTGGCGATTACGGCATCAAGCAGATGCAATAAATTTACGACCGGCAATTTTTCCGGATCGAATAATATTGTTAACGACCCAATCTGCGGCGTGATATTAACCGACTCAACGCCTTCGCGTTTCAACAATAGAATTTGCAAGATATAAGCACGCTCTCGATCTTTTCGCAAACTCGGAACGATGATGCGGAGCCGTTTGTTTAAGCGGTGTGCAATCGAAAAATGCTTGGTCGGTTGAATCGTATCCATATTGCCCATTTTTATGTTTCCGTCTGCCATTTTAACTTTCCGCTTCAGCATAACCGCTTATCAATAAATTACAAGCCCCTTCTTTAAGCATGGTTTTAAAGCCTGAGCCGACGCCCATTCACCTTTCACCTTTCACCTTTCACCTTTCACCTTTCACCTTTCACCTTTCATCTTTCATCTTTCATCTTTCATCTTTCATCTTTCATCATTATAAACCTCATAAGTTTGCATACCGCCCGATAAATTTCTAACCCGAAATCCGTTTTGCTGTAGAATCCGCGTGGCATTGTATGCTCTTTGCCCAACGCCGCAAACGACCCAAATTTCACGTTCGCGGGATAATTCATTTAATCGATCGCGTAAATTATCCAATGGAATGTTTATCGCATTTGGAATATGTTTCTGCAGAAATTCCGCTTCGGTTCGCACGTCGACAAGCTGAGCCTGTGTAAAAGGATCGTCCAATATAAAAGCGAGTAATTGCGCCGCTTCGTCCTGATCTTCCGTAACTTGTACATGCGTTTCGAGTAACTCTTCCCATTTTGCAAGCGGATGCATACCGCGCAATTGATTGGCCGCTATCATGCCGGCTAGATTCACAGGATCTTTGGTGGCTCCAAATTGCGGGGCGTAACACAATTCGGCTTCCTCTAAATCGTAAACGCTACCGCCCATTTGTATGAATGCCGAAATAATATCGATACGCCGCGCCACACCGGACTCGCCGAGCGCTTGAGCGCCGAGAATTTTGCCGTTGCAACTATCGTACAACAATTTCATGTGAATCGGCTTCGCTCCTGGGTAATAACCGACATGATTGCCCGGATGCAAATAAACCTTTTCAAAATTTTCATAACCGATCTTCTGTAAGGTCTTTTCATTGACGCCGGTATTGGCAATTGTCAAATCGAAAAGCCCGCAAACCGATGTCCCTTGAACGCCTCGGTAGGTCGATGGAATATCTTGCTGATCTCCATTGCTTAATATTGCCGCGGCCGCCAATCGACCTTGCCGGTTTGCAGGACCGGCCAAGGGTAATAGTTGCCATTCTCCGGTTATGACATTCCGTACTTCGACTACATCACCGACGGCCCAAATATGAGAGTCGCTGGTTTGCATGGTTTCATCGACTCGAATTCCGCCTAAATCTCCGATGGCCAAACCGGCTTGTCGCGCTAATTGAGTTCTAGGTTTTACGCCTACGGAGACCATGACCGCATCGCTGACTATCGATTCGCCGTCTTGCAGATGCACGGTTAGCGTCTGATCTTGATTCAGCTCAAACCGGTTAACTTGGCAGTTAAGCTGCAAATTAATATCATTTTTTTGCAAATACTGTGCGACAAATCTAGCCATTTCCTTATCTAATACCGGCATGACTTGATCGGTCGATTGCAACACGGTTACCGTTAAACCTCTTTTTTTAAGATTCTCCGCTAACTCTAAGCCTAAAAATCCTGCCCCCAAAACCACTGCGCTTTTCATATTCGCTAAATTGCCGCGTATTTTTCGGCTATCCGGAATCGTTCTTAACACATATATACCGGGTAAATCGATGCCGTCGATATCGGGCCAGACGGCCTCTGAACCGGTCGAAAGCACCAAGGCATCGTACGATTCATTCCGCTTCCTGCCGGTTTTTAAATCACACACTTCTATACTTTTATTCGTTCTATCGATCGCTAGAACTTCGCTATCGGTACAAACACGAATATTAAATCTTTTTTCGAACAGCTCCGGTGTTGCCACGAGCAATTTTTGTTCGTCGACAATGACATCGCCAATAAAATAAGGTAATCCGCAATTGGCAAAGCTAACATAGGAGCCCATTTCGAAAATGACGATTTCACAATGCTCGCACAATCGGCGAAGCCTTGCAGCGCAGCTTGCGCCCCCTGCGACGCCGCCGATAATTAATATTCTTTTTTTCATTGTCAATTGAGGCTCCTGCATCATTGCTTACGCCCATGTTAAGCCGCCAACAATCCGAGCTTGGAGCTTTTTTCGGCTCGAAATACGAACTATTTCAGGCAAATAAAAAGCCGATAATGTCATTATCGGCTTTTTAGAATATGGGGTTATTACAACGTGTTGCTTGCGTTTAAGTCTTGGAATGCTTGTTGCAGACGTGTGACCATGCCGACTTGACCTGCACGTTGCCACACGCGAGGATCATAGTATTTTTTATTCGGCTTATCTTCACCGTCAGGGTTACCGATTTGTCCTTGTAAATAACCTTCGTTTTTCTTATAGAAATCCATCACGCCAGCCCAGGTGGCCCATTGAGTGTCGGTGTCGATATTCATTTTAACGACGCCGTAGCTGATCGATTCCTTGATTTCCTCTGGAGAGGAGCCCGATCCGCCATGGAAAACAAAAGTCAGGCTATTTTCCGGTAAGCTGAATTTTTCTGAAACATATTTTTGCGAATCGCGCAAAATTGTCGGAGTCAATTTAACATTGCCCGGTTTGTACACGCCGTGCACATTTCCGAATGACGCAGCAATCGTGAAACGGTGGCTGATTTTGCTTAAATGCTCATAAGCATAAGCGACGTCTTCCGGCTGCGTATAGAGCATAGAATGATCCATACCGGTATTATCTACGCCGTCTTCTTCGCCGCCCGTGCAACCCAATTCAATTTCAAGAGTCATGCCCATTTTGGACATGCGCTCCAAATATTTACCGCATATTTCAATGTTCTCTTCCAGACTTTCCTCGGAAAGATCCAGCATATGCGAACTGAATAAAGGCTTACCGGTTTTTTCGAAATGCTTTTCGCCGGCATCCAATAGGCCATCGATCCATGGTAATAGCTTTTTCGCGGCATGGTCGGTATGCAGAATAACCGGTACACCATAATGTTCCGCCATCAGATGAACATGCTGTGCACCGGAAATAGCACCTAAAATCGAAGGCATTTGACCTTCTAAGCTAACGCCTTTACCGGCAAAAAAAGCCGCGCCGCCGTTGGAAAACTGAATGATAACGGGGGATTTCGCTTTAGCTGCGCTTTCAAGTACCGAGTTAATCGTATCGGTACTGATGACATTAACTGCGGGAAGCGCAAACTTGTGTTCCTTACAAAACGCAAAGACTTTTTGTACATCTTCACCGGTTACGACACCCGGTTTAACAATATCTAAAATTTTTTGTGCCATTTTCGGTTCCTATATTAAAAAACAAACCCGTTTTCGCGACAACTGCACAAAAACGGGAAAATGTATTTACGGATAAATCTATATCATTTCATGCGGTTTATCCTCTGTACCGCAGTATCGAAACGTATCTTATCCTTCTAAGGATGCCAAACGCTCGGCTAACAGTTTTTCCAAAGTTTCGAGCGCTTTAGTGAATCCATCGATACCTTCGGATAATTTATCCGTCGCCATTCTGTTATCTGCATGCATACTATCGAAAGTTGCTTTATCGATAGTGATTTTTTCAATCGCTTGTTCAGCAGCTTTTGCAGGGTCGAGTTTGCGAGGCAAATCGCCTTCGGTTGATTGCAACTCACCCAGCAGCGATGGCGAGATAGTCAATAAATCGCAGCCCGCCAATTCGGTGATTTCCCCGATATTACGGAAACTTGCGCCCATAACTTCGGTTTTATAACCGAATTTTTTGTAGTAGTTGTAGACAGTCGTAACCGAAATAACGCCCGGATCTTCTGCTGGTGGATAAGAATCGCGTCCAGTGTCTTTTTTGTACCAATCCAGAATACGTCCGACGAATGGAGAAATCAGTGTAATGCCCGCTTCAGCGCAAGCGATCGCTTGATGCAATCCGAATAATAAAGTCAGGTTACAATGAATTCCTTCTTTTTCAAGAACTTCCGCTGCTTTAATGCCTTCCCAAGTCGACGCTATTTTGATCAGAATGCGCTCTTTTGAAATGCCTTTAGCTTCGTATTGCGCAATGATTTCACGACCCTTGGCAATCGTTGCTTCGGTATCGTAAGACAGTCTGGCATCGACTTCTGTCGATACGCGGCCAGGAATGATATCGAGAATTTTCAACCCGAATGACACGGCCAATCGATCGAACGCTAAAGTCACGACTTCGGCAGCCGAAGCGCCTGCGCCTAATGTGGCTCTTGCGCCTTTCAGCGTATCATCCACAATATCCTGATATTGAGGCATTTGCGCCGCGGCCGTAATCAACGAAGGGTTAGTTGTCGCATCCCTTGGTTTGTAAGTTTCAATTGCTTGAAGGTCGCCGGTATCCGCGACAACGACGGTCATTTCCCGAAGTTGTTCAAGTAAATTTTTTGCCATTTTGTGCACCTTTATTTGCTGTTGTATTAATCTTTATACTTCCAGGGAATCTTACCGTGTCGATTCATTTATCGGTAACTCATGCCGGGAAGTGAAATGCCAATTAACGCAATATACCCTCGTAGGATCAAAATTCGGCTCCGAGACCCGTTCAAAGGCTTGGCTCCTAAATTATTCAAAACGATTAACCACGGCCAATAGCCTATGGAATTTAGATAGTGGGTGAATACATCCCTGAAGGCTTTATGCCAAGCACCCCGCCGCCTCCTTAAGCATCACCGAAAATTGCAATGCTAGAGGTATATGCGAACCGCTTTAATGAGCTATTTGGATTCGATTCCTTACTCGTCAAACGATCGAGCAAGACTTTGATGTTTTATGTAATCATTCGACAGTATCTCATAATCACCAACCTACTCATATCAGTTCATCGTGATTCGAAATAGCAATCGATCGTACCGGCCTGCGTCAATACAAAATTATCTAGCAAGCCGGTAATCTCTCTAGAGGATGTTAAATACCGGGTAATTATTTCATCCGTATCGATGAAACAGTTGTCTCAAACATTCTGTATTTATCCGGCAGGCAAACATCGATTGTTTACTCTTTATCATCCGTTAGCGCTCTTCGATTTTAGCCCTTAGTACGAAGATATTTTGACACGCCGGTTTCCGATTCCAGTTCTTTCTTTTCCAAATATTTATCGACGCCAGTAGCCGCAACTTTTTCTTGAACCGAAGCCGCTTGTTTTTCCAAATATTTAGCGACGCCAGTTACAGCAGCCCCTTCAAGTTTGTTGAGGTATCTTGCAACACCGGTTGTTCCGCTGTTACCTTGATAATAAGTCGAATCGCTAGCACTTGACTTGGCAACGCCCGAACTTCTTCTAAATACAACAAAACCGATAGCGGCCAATACGGCGACTAAAATCACTAACGTATTATCCGATTTCGCTTCTTGAGTCGCCGATTCGGCGCTCGCGACTTCAGCACTTGAGCTCGCAGAAGACGAGCTTGATTTTGCAGTCGGAGCCGCTACTTTTGGCGTTGTATGCTTATACTCGCTATCTTGATAAACTACTTTCGGTTCGAAATTGGTTGCCGGATAGCGTGGGTCGGGCTCTGTCGTTTTGGCAGTGGCTTCTGCCTTGGCAGGTTGTTTCGCTGTATTGGCGATATAATCGGCATCCTGATATTGGACCTGTGGTTTAAAATCAGATGCCGGATATTTATCTTCAGCGCCTGCTATCGGGCTGGATAATAGCAAGGATGCCAATGCACCCATGGTAATAGTATTCACTTTCACGTTGTTCCCCTTTCTGCTGTAGGAAGCGGAAAAGCCATCCGATACTAACGCATTTCCGAATGACTTTTCGCTCTGTGTAATGTTAATTGTTAAAGTTAATAATTAAAGCAGAGCTTCGACGTGTTTGACGACATTGTCAACGGTGAAGCCGAACTCTTTGAACAGCGCGCCGGCCGGTGCCGATTCGCCGAAACGATCCATTCCGATGACGCAGCCTTGTGTGCCCGCGTATTTCCACCAGCTGTCGGTCACGCCCGCTTCAATCACGACGCGTTTTGTCACCGATGACGGCAGCACCGATTCACGGTAGGCTTCGTCTTGCGCATCAAATACGTTGGTCGATGGCATCGAGACGACGCGTACTTTTTTGCCTCTGCCGCTCAACTCGTCTGCCGCTTTCACCGCCAATTCGACTTCCGAGCCCGTCGCAATCAGGATCACGTCCGGCTGACCTTCGCTGTCTTTCAGAATGTAGCCGCCTTTGTTGATCGCTTCAATCTGCGCCGGCGTCCGCGCAATGTGCGCTAGGTTTTGCCGTGAGAAGATCAGACAGCTCGGTCCATCGTTTCGTTCAATCGCCGCTTTCCACGAAACCGCCGATTCCACAGCATCGCACGGACGCCAGACTTGCATGTTCGGAATCATGCGCAAGGTCGCGGTTTGTTCGATCGGTTGGTGGGTCGGGCCGTCTTCGCCGAGTCCAATCGAGTCGTGCGTGTAGACGAAGATGGTCGGGATTTTCATCAACGACGCCATCCGCAAGGCATTCCGCGCGTATTCGGAGAACATCAGGAAGGTCGCGCCGTACGGCTTGAAGCCGCCATGCAGGGTGATGCCGTTCATGATCGCCGACATGCCGAATTCACGGACGCCGTAGTAGACGTAGTTGCCGTCATGTCCCGGGGCGTTGACGTCTTTGCAACCCGACCACAGGGTCAAGTTGGAGCCCGCCAAGTCCGCCGAGCCGCCCATCAGTTCGGGCAGTAACGGGCCAAATCCGTTCAGGGTGTTTTGCGAGGCTTTGCGGCTAGCGATGGTTTCGCCTTTCGCGTCGACCGCTGCAATGAAGGCGTTCGCTTTTTCCGACCAGTCGCTCGGTAGTTGTCCGTTCATGCGGCGTTCGAATTCGGCCGCCAGTTCCGGATGCGCGGCTTTATATTGCGCGAATTTGTCGTTCCAGGCTTCTTCCTGACGTGCGCCTTTGCTTTTTGCGTCCCAACCCGCGTAAATGTCCGCCGGGATTTCGAATGGCGCATGCGGCCAACCGATACGTTCGCGGGTTGCCGTGATTTCGGCTTCGCCTAATGCCGCTCCATGACATTCTTCTTTGCCTTCTTTGTTCGGTGAGCCCCAGCCAATGATGGTTTGGCAGCAGATCAAGGTCGGCCGGTCGGTGACGCTGCGCGCTTCTTCCAAGGCTTTTTTCACGGCTTCCGGATTATGTCCATCTACTTTCGGGATGACGTGCCAGCCGTAAGCTTCGAAGCGTTTCGGCGTGTCGTCCAGGAACCAACCCGGCGTGTCGCCGTGACCGCGGACTTCGCCGTCGATCGAGATGTTGTTGTCGTCGTAGACGGCAATCAGTTTGCCTAGTTTCATTGAGCCGGCCAATGAGCAGGCTTCATGCGAGATGCCTTCCATTAAACAGCCGTCGCCCAGGAAGGCGTAGGTGTAATGGTCGACGATTTCGTGCCCGGGACGGTTAAATTGACCCGCTAGTGCGCGTTCGGCTATCGCAAAGCCCACGGCATTGGTGATGCCTTGACCTAACGGTCCGGTCGTCGTTTCAACGCCCGGCGCATAGCCGTATTCCGGATGACCCGGGGTTTTTGAATGCAGTTGACGGAATTGTTTCAGTTCGTCGATCGGCAGTTCGTAACCGGTCAGATGCAGTAACGAGTACAGCAGCATCGAACCGTGTCCGTTGGACAGTACAAAACGGTCTCGATTGGCCCAGTTCGGGTTTGTCGGGTTATGTTGCAGAAAGTCGTTCCATAACACCTCGGCGATATCCGCCATCCCCATCGGTGCGCCCGGGTGTCCGGAGTTGGCTTTTTGGACGGCATCCATGCTCAAAGCGCGTATGGCGTTCGCTAAGTCTCGGCGCGAAGGCATATTCTTCTCCTTTGTCAATTCGGTAAGTTACAACGGTGACTCGTTTCGGTAACGCCTTGCGGCTCGGTCACTTCTTTTGTTGTGTTGGAATTCGGTTGGAACGAGTGACAGGCCGCCACTCGTTCGGTTCGGCTTTCGGTTTGTTCCAGCGCGGATCGCTCCGCTTCGGATCACTCCAGGTTCGCGTGCCGCGATCTCATTTCTTCTTCCGGAATGCCTTTCTCATGAATGATATGTGAGATGATCGCTTCCAGGAAGAACAGCGTTGATAGTTCGAACACGGTGCCCATCGGCATGCCTTTCACTTTGCCGTACAGCTCCGATGTGCCAATTTGGAACACCGCATCCGCGAGGTCGCCTATCGTCGAATCGCTTTTTGCCGAGATCAACAGGATTTTAGCGCCGATTTCTTTCGCTTTCTTGGTGAACGCGATCAATTGTTCGGTTTCGCCCGAGCCTGAAATAATGACCAGCAGGTCGCCCGCCTTGATGCTCGGCGTGACGATTTCGCCAACCACGCTGACATCGTAGCCGCTATGCATCAAGCGCATCGCAAAAAACCGACCGATCAAGCCCGACCGACCCGCGCCCGATACGAACACGCGTTTCGCTTGGTCGAGTAGGGTGGTCAGTTTTTGATCATAGCTGTCGTCGGTCGCCGCCAGAATGCCGGATATTTTGTCAATGATCAGTTGCTGATGCATGACTTATGCACTCGCTGCATCAACCAGCTGACGGATTTCGCGTGCCGCTTCCGCCGGGGATGGCGCGCCATAAATCGCTGCACCGACCACGATGATGCTCGCGCCGCTGGCAACCACTTGTTGCACGGTCGCTTGTTTGATACCGCCGGCTACCGATACGCGTACGTTCAGGCCCAGATCGGCAATCGCTTGCAGGTCGGCAAATGGCGTTTGGCCCGCTGCTTGTGCGTCCAAGCCCGTGTGGACACCGACGATTTGTGCGCCCAGTTTCGCCGATTCGCGTGCGCAATCGACTTTGTCAGGCACGTTGATCAGGTCGACTTGCACTTCGGCATTGTGCGCGCGCGCCGCTTTGATCACACCTCCGATAGTGGCCAGACCCGATACGCCCAACACGGTGCAGATGTCCGCGCCCGCTGCGTAGAATGGCGCCGCTTCGTATTCGCCGGCATCCATCGTTTTCAGGTCAACCAACAACAGTTGGTCCGGGAATCGTTGTCTCAGTTCTTTCACTAAGCCAATCCCGTTGTATTTGATGCATGGGGTGCCAATCTCAAAAATATCTACATACGGTGCCACTTGCTCGGCAAGCGCAACGGTTTGATCGAAATCCAATGAGTCCAACGCCATTTGTATTAATGGTCTTGCCATGTTTCTTCTCCGATAGGTTATTATTTTTTGTTACATATTCGTTATGCGGAGGTAACTGTAAATTAGAAAGGACTGAAATGTCAATGCCCAATACCTTTTAGAGACTTTGGGCCGAAAAAGCGAGAAGCAGCGCTTAAATGCTTGGAACGAACCAATTTTATTTATCGCTGTTAGGGCTCGCAAGATTGGGCTTGCGGCTGGAGAAGAAGATTAGCCGATTATTCGGCCTCGAGGGCCGGACTATGCTCTTTCGAACTAACCCGACCACACGTATACGATTAAAACCAATGGCTTTTTAGAATTATTAACCGGCATTCCTTAAATATTTTTCGACGCCGGTTAACTCGATGACAGGCTCGGCGACGGTTGGTGCTACGATTTGCTTGATCATATATCTTGCAACACCGGTTATGTTACGCACTTTATTATCAGTTAAGGCGTGTTTTTTCACATATTTGGACACACCGGAAACTTTTAACGTTTCTTTACGAGATAACAAAGATTTAGCAAGATATTTATCTACGCTGGTTGTCGCCGGCGCTTTCAATGCCGCCAACTCTCTTTTTGTTATATATTTTTCAACCTTGGTCACTTTAGGCGCATTCAACGAAGCCAAATATTGTTTTACGAGATATCTGGCAACACCGGTTTTAACCGGCTCGCCATGTTCCTTGGCTAATTTTTTAGCGGCATATTTTGCCACGCCGGTAACCGGCGGTTGCAGGCTAATTAAAATACTCCGTCTAGCGACGTATTTGTCCACTCCAGTTCCGTCCATTTCCCTTATAGCCGCTAATTTACTTTCAATCGACTCCTCTGCCGTTTCTGTCGCAGTAGATTCAGCTGCTTTTTTTTCCGCTGCTATTCGGGCTTCTTCTTCAATATATCTTGCGACAATTTTTTCCGCTTCCAGTTTTTTCTCTGCTTTTTTCTGTTCATCAATGAACTTTTCAACGCCGGTTAACTGTGCGGATTTTTTCGCCAACTCTACTTGCTTGGTGAGATATTTTGCCACACCTGTCTGTGCCGGTATTTGACGAGCAGCTTGTTCTTGCTGCGTCATATACTTAGAAACTTTAGTTGTTTGCGGCAAGTGACTTGCTTCAATTTGCTGGCGCAATAAATATTTGGCGACTCCTGTTGCCGGCGCCTCTGCATTTTCCATAAAACCTTGCTTAGCGACATATTTGTCGACGCCGGTTCTAACTGGCACCTTTTTTTCTTCAAACCCTTTTTTAGTTAGGTATTTTGCCACCCCTGTTACAACTTCCCGGGGCCTATCCAGTATTTCATGCCTCAATTGGTACTTAGCCACGCCGGTAACTGCCGGCTCTACTTTGGCACGTTCGTTCATTTTCGTTAAATACCGAGATACTCCTGATTCGATTTCTTCCGGCAACATCTCTGGCTCTATTTTCTCGACAACAATTTCTTGAGGTTTATCAACTTCCGGTTTTACATCAAGCTTTTCAAGATATTTTGCAACACCCGTTACAGAAGCCTTTTTTTCCGGAGTCATTTTATTCAAATATCGCTCTACCCCAGTCGGCCCTTCGGAACTTCTGTCAGACACTACAACATCGCTACTCAGCTCGACCGAGTCGTCGGAAGAAGAGGTCGGCAGTATCCCTAATAAACTATTTAGCCAATTATTATTTTTCATTTGTGGACACCACATCAATACGTTGTTTTTAAGAAGCTGTTCAGCAAAACCCGCCGACGAAACTTAATCGGTTCGCGGCTACCTAGAGATCAAATAAACTCATGGCGCCGCAAACCCTTTTGTTATCCAGACTCTGCAGATACTAGCTAGAGATGGATCATAGGAGAGCTTCGACGTGTTTGACGACATTGTCAACGGTGAAGCCGAACTCTTTGAACAGCGCGCCGGCCGGTGCCGATTCGCCGAAACGATCCATTCCGATGACGCAGCCTTGTGTGCCCGCGTATTTCCACCAGCTGTCGGTCACGCCCGCTTCAATCACGACGCGTTTTGTCACCGATGACGGCAGCACCGATTCACGGTAGGCTTCGTCTTGCGCATCAAATACGTTGGTCGATGGCATCGAGACGACGCGTACTTTTTTGCCTCTGCCGCTCAACTCGTCTGCCGCTTTCACCGCCAATTCGACTTCCGAGCCCGTCGCAATCAGGATCACGTCCGGCTGACCTTCGCTGTCTTTCAGAATGTAGCCGCCTTTGTTGATCGCTTCAATCTGCGCCGGCGTCCGCGCAATGTGCGCTAGGTTTTGCCGTGAGAAGATCAGACAGCTCGGTCCATCGTTTCGTTCAATCGCCGCTTTCCACGAAACCGCCGATTCCACAGCATCGCACGGACGCCAGACTTGCATGTTCGGAATCATGCGCAAGGTCGCGGTTTGTTCGATCGGTTGGTGGGTCGGGCCGTCTTCGCCGAGTCCAATCGAGTCGTGCGTGTAGACGAAGATGGTCGGGATTTTCATCAACGACGCCATCCGCAAGGCATTCCGCGCGTATTCGGAGAACATCAGGAAGGTCGCGCCGTACGGCTTGAAGCCGCCATGCAGGGTGATGCCGTTCATGATCGCCGACATGCCGAATTCACGGACGCCGTAGTAGACGTAGTTGCCGTCATGTCCCGGGGCGTTGACGTCTTTGCAACCCGACCACAGGGTCAAGTTGGAGCCCGCCAAGTCCGCCGAGCCGCCCATCAGTTCGGGCAGTAACGGGCCAAATCCGTTCAGGGTGTTTTGCGAGGCTTTGCGGCTAGCGATGGTTTCGCCTTTCGCGTCGACCGCTGCAATGAAGGCGTTCGCTTTTTCCGACCAGTCGCTCGGTAGTTGTCCGTTCATGCGGCGTTCGAATTCGGCCGCCAGTTCCGGATGCGCGGCTTTATATTGCGCGAATTTGTCGTTCCAGGCTTCTTCCTGACGTGCGCCTTTGCTTTTTGCGTCCCAACCCGCGTAAATGTCCGCCGGGATTTCGAATGGCGCATGCGGCCAACCGATACGTTCGCGGGTTGCCGTGATTTCGGCTTCGCCTAATGCCGCTCCATGACATTCTTCTTTGCCTTCTTTGTTCGGTGAGCCCCAGCCAATGATGGTTTGGCAGCAGATCAAGGTCGGCCGGTCGGTGACGCTGCGCGCTTCTTCCAAGGCTTTTTTCACGGCTTCCGGATTATGTCCATCTACTTTCGGGATGACGTGCCAGCCGTAAGCTTCGAAGCGTTTCGGCGTGTCGTCCAGGAACCAACCCGGCGTGTCGCCGTGACCGCGGACTTCGCCGTCGATCGAGATGTTGTTGTCGTCGTAGACGGCAATCAGTTTGCCTAGTTTCATTGAGCCGGCCAATGAGCAGGCTTCATGCGAGATGCCTTCCATTAAACAGCCGTCGCCCAGGAAGGCGTAGGTGTAATGGTCGACGATTTCGTGCCCGGGACGGTTAAATTGACCCGCTAGTGCGCGTTCGGCTATCGCAAAGCCCACGGCATTGGTGATGCCTTGACCTAACGGTCCGGTCGTCGTTTCAACGCCCGGCGCATAGCCGTATTCCGGATGACCCGGGGTTTTTGAATGCAGTTGACGGAATTGTTTCAGTTCGTCGATCGGCAGTTCGTAACCGGTCAGATGCAGTAACGAGTACAGCAGCATCGAACCGTGTCCGTTGGACAGTACAAAACGGTCTCGATTGGCCCAGTTCGGGTTTGTCGGGTTATGTTGCAGAAAGTCGTTCCATAACACCTCGGCGATATCCGCCATCCCCATCGGTGCGCCCGGGTGTCCGGAGTTGGCTTTTTGGACGGCATCCATGCTCAAAGCGCGTATGGCGTTCGCTAAGTCTCGGCGCGAAGGCATATTCTTCTCCTTTGTCAATTCGGTAAGTTACAACGGTGACTCGTTTCGGTAACGCCTTGCGGCTCGGTCACTTCTTTTGTTGTGTTGGAATTCGGTTGGAACGAGTGACAGGCCGCCACTCGTTCGGTTCGGCTTTCGGTTTGTTCCAGCGCGGATCGCTCCGCTTCGGATCACTCCAGGTTCGCGTGCCGCGATCTCATTTCTTCTTCCGGAATGCCTTTCTCATGAATGATATGTGAGATGATCGCTTCCAGGAAGAACAGCGTTGATAGTTCGAACACGGTGCCCATCGGCATGCCTTTCACTTTGCCGTACAGCTCCGATGTGCCAATTTGGAACACCGCATCCGCGAGGTCGCCTATCGTCGAATCGCTTTTTGCCGAGATCAACAGGATTTTAGCGCCGATTTCTTTCGCTTTCTTGGTGAACGCGATCAATTGTTCGGTTTCGCCCGAGCCTGAAATAATGACCAGCAGGTCGCCCGCCTTGATGCTCGGCGTGACGATTTCGCCAACCACGCTGACATCGTAGCCGCTATGCATCAAGCGCATCGCAAAAAACCGACCGATCAAGCCCGACCGACCCGCGCCCGATACGAACACGCGTTTCGCTTGGTCGAGTAGGGTGGTCAGTTTTTGATCATAGCTGTCGTCGGTCGCCGCCAGAATGCCGGATATTTTGTCAATGATCAGTTGCTGATGCATGACTTATGCACTCGCTGCATCAACCAGCTGACGGATTTCGCGTGCCGCTTCCGCCGGGGATGGCGCGCCATAAATCGCTGCACCGACCACGATGATGCTCGCGCCGCTGGCAACCACTTGTTGCACGGTCGCTTGTTTGATACCGCCGGCTACCGATACGCGTACGTTCAGGCCCAGATCGGCAATCGCTTGCAGGTCGGCAAATGGCGTTTGGCCCGCTGCTTGTGCGTCCAAGCCCGTGTGGACACCGACGATTTGTGCGCCCAGTTTCGCCGATTCGCGTGCGCAATCGACTTTGTCAGGCACGTTGATCAGGTCGACTTGCACTTCGGCATTGTGCGCGCGCGCCGCTTTGATCACACCTCCGATAGTGGCCAGACCCGATACGCCCAACACGGTGCAGATGTCCGCGCCCGCTGCGTAGAATGGCGCCGCTTCGTATTCGCCGGCATCCATCGTTTTCAGGTCAACCAACAACAGTTGGTCCGGGAATCGTTGTCTCAGTTCTTTCACTAAGCCAATCCCGTTGTATTTGATGCATGGGGTGCCAATCTCAAAAATATCTACATACGGTGCCACTTGCTCGGCAAGCGCAACGGTTTGATCGAAATCCAATGAGTCCAACGCCATTTGTATTAATGGTCTTGCCATGTTTCTTCTCCGATAGTTACGGTTTATTGTTGTTTAATGAAAAATCATAATTAACGATCAGGCCCTAAACCACCATAATTCCCTTTAATTAAAGCGGAAAATTGGCGCCTAAATCGATTTTAAACGAGTCTATTTTTAACCTGAACGGTGAACTCTAACCAGAATGCGAGCTGTTGTCAATTTCGCCGAGTCGAAGGTCGCCAGAACAGTACTACTAGCGGAGGGTAAAAATTATGCGCGAAACAATTACTTGAATCAAACTTGCTCTTTGCTAACGCCTCAATGTACTTTAGGATTTCGCGATAAATATATTCCGGGAGTTTAAGCTTTGCCGAGTACTTGGCCTCCTTCTTTTCTATTCATCAATCCTAATAACAACTAACTTATGACACCTTTTTCCGATATTCAGGCGCTGATCATCGATATGGATGGCGTTTTATGGCATGGCTCCCAACCGCTTCCGGGGCTTATTGATTTTTTTGAGACATTGCGTGCCAAACATTTACGCTACATTTTAGCGACTAACAACGCAACACTCACTGCCGAACAATATGTCATTAAATTAGCCGGAATGGGAGTATTCATAAGCGCCGATCAAATACTGACATCGGCAATGGCTACCGCCTCCTATTTATCGTGTGAGGTAGACCCGACCACTAGTCGCATTTTCGTAATTGGCGAAGAAGGTGCGCGCGCACCGCTTCTCGAACAAGGATTTACTTTAACCGATACTTTCGACCCGGTTAATACTCAAACAAATGCCGACATCGTTGTATGCGGGCTGGATCGAACACTCACCTGGCAAAAATTGGCCGATGCGACTTACACTCTCCATGCCGGCGCTAGATTCATCGGCACCAATGCCGATACTTCATTACCGACCGAACAGGGTATGACGATCGGCAATGGCGCCATTTTAGCGGCTTTACAAGCCGCCACCGGAGTGAAGCCGATTACTATCGGCAAACCCGAGCCGATCATGTACCGACAAGCCATGGCCTTGCTTGGCACCGATACAAACAAAACCATTGCAATAGGCGACCGGCTCGATACCGATATTCTCGGTGCCGTAAGAGCCGATATCCGCAGTTTAATGGTTTTGACCGGCGTGTCTTCCGAAGAAGATTTAAAAGTTTCCGATTTCCAGCCTACTTGGGTCATGCAGGATATTCGGGCGATTACCCAGGCCTTGCAAATAACTTAATCGTCCGATCGACAACCGATTTGCCAGGCAGCCTGCCAAGGTCTACCCTTAATATCATCACATAGGAGTTCCGAACATGAAAAAATTTATCAATAGCGTCGATACTCTGCTCGACGAAAGCTTGTCCGGCTTTGCCATGGCTCATGCCGATATCGTCAATTTTAATAAAGAACCCCACTTCATCAGCCGATTGGCAGCGACACAATCCGGTAAAGTCGCGCTCATCTCCGGCGGCGGCTCCGGTCACGAACCTTTGCATTCGGGCTTTGTCGGTCACGGCATGCTCGATGCGGCTTGTCCCGGGCAAATATTCACTTCGCCGACACCGGATCAAATGATGGCAGCGGCGCAAGCGGTCGAAAACGGAGGCGGTGTATTATTCATTGTTAAAAATTATGCGGGCGATGTTATGAATTTCGAAATGGCCGCCGAAATGATCGATTGCTCGAATGCGACTGTGTTGGTGAACGATGACGTTTCCCTGCCGAAAAATCACAGCACCGGGCGACGCGGCGTCGCCGGAACACTGATTGTCGAAAAAATTGTCGGCGCGGCTGCCGAAAACGGCAAAGACTTAGCCGCCTGTAAAGCCTTGGGTGAAAGAGTGAACGAAGCAACCGCGTCGATGGGGGTGGCAATGACGAGCTGCACCGTTCCGGCGCTTGGCAAACCGACATTTAACCTCAATGATGATGAAATTGAAATGGGCGTCGGTATTCACGGCGAAAGAGGGCACGAAACGATTCCGATCAAATCCGCCACGGAGATCGTCGAACAGCTCTCGACAGCGATTGATGAGGAGCTGAAACCCAAAAAAAATCAACCGGTACTGTTGCATATCAACGGCTTTGGAGCAACACCGCTCATCGAATTACATTTGATTTACAACCTAGCAGCCCAGTTTTGGCAAAAAAGCGGTGTGGATATCCGCCGCTCACTGGTCGGCAACTATACGACTTCACTCGACATGGCCGGCTGCTCCATCACCTTAACCTTGCTCGATGAAGAGTTATTGAAGCTGTGGGATGCGCCTGTCCATACAGCGGCATTACGCTGGGGCATGTAACCTTTATTTCGCTAGCACCGATGCTATCGCGCAAATCATCAGTTCCGCAGTTTTCGCTCCGGCGTCGATATGCCCTCGCGAGCGCTCTCCTAAAAACGATGCTCGGCCCTTGGTCGCCACCATATCGCGAGTGGCCTCCATACCCTGATTAGCGGTATCGCAAACCTGCTCTAAAATTTCTGGCCATGGAGTCGAATTGGCTTCCGCTTGTTTCAGGTAATCGGCTACCGGTATATAGACATCGAGCATCGTTTTCTCGCCGGCATCAGCCTTGCCTCTGCGCTTAACCGCTTCGACACCTTGCGCGAAGGCTTCGGCGAAGGTCGATACACTCAACTCTTGCCCCTTGGCCGCTTTGCTCATTGCGATGAATAGCGTTCCATAAAGAGACCCCGACGCACCTCCGATCGCCGACATCGATACCATGCCGATGCTCTGCAAGGCAGAGGCCCAATCGAGCGCCGATATTTCCTCTTCTTTTGTTTTTAAGGCCTTAATACCGCGTTGTAAATTCGAGACATGATCGCCGTCGCCAATTGCTTGATCCAATTCGGTGACTGATTCTGAGTTTTGCTTGATGGTGGCATCCACGGCATCGATCATTGCCGGGAATAATTTAGGAAATAATGACATGGCAAACTCCTTGACACAGTGTTGAAGGCTCGAGCATAGCCTTCAACAAGCCGGTCTGTCCAGTACCGTCAATCAGCCCAATGTCAACATTACCGCAAATGAACCGCCCAAAGCGATACTGCATACCACTTTCGATTTTTTAATCATGGGCGATGTTTGCCAAGTATTTTGCAATTGAGCTTTTTGTTCGAAGCACCAAGCAGGAACGGCTTCTTTGGCTTGGCGCCACAAATCGACGATATAGTTAAAAATGGCCACAGCCATGATTGCACCAATGCCCAACATCAAATAAAACACGATAATCTCGGTGGTTCTTGGATCGGTATCAAATGTCAATGAAATGATTTCATCCAACATAAATTCTATGAAAACATAGATGTGTTTAACGACCCATACGACCGCATGGATCAATTCCAACGGCATTTTAACGCTCAACAACATTATAGAAAAAAAGATCAACAAGTTGATTGTGCTGAATGCTTTCATATCGATTTTCTCCTGATTCAACGTAATAGACTTCGGCCAAAACCGTCTAAAAGCCTTGCGACCCGACAGAATAGGATGATTGATAAACTTGGGAAATTCCTTTTGTACATGACTATATCAACAGTAGCTTTCAATAAACTTGCATTGATATCTTTTGCTAATCAAAGTTCGGCGCCGCGGTGTCATGCGAGTCAAAAAGCTTGGTTAGGAACGAGCATGAAATAACTTCGACAACCGTTAGAAGGGGGTTCGGTGGCTCGATTGACAGGTGTCGGCGGCAGGGCAGATTTTTGCTCCTGCAAAATCTGCATTCATGCCATCCTTGGCAATCAGTCGCCGCCGTCAAGCCTACAGGGATGGATTCACGGCGTCCTGTCAAGCGAGCCACCGAACCGCCGCAGAGCCTACTACTTGTAGCAATTATTTTGTGCACATTCCTTACTTATCTATACCTTTCGCACTTCAAATTTCGGCAGTGCCTTAGGAGGCGCCGGGGTGCTCGGTAAAGGCTTTGCCAGCATGGAGCTGGCATAGAGCCTACATGGACGTATTCACGGCGTCCTTTGACGGGCACCCCGGTGCCGAATTTTGATCTCCGATAGGTATATTACGAACCCTTAAGATGATTCAATGTCATAAACAACGCCGCAATCGACCGGGCTTCGGTACACTCGCCGGTTGCAATCAACCCTCCAATATCGTCAATTTTCCAGGGCACGACTTCGAGTTCCTCGGGTTCGTCGCCCTGCAATTTTTCCTCATAAAGATCCGTGGCAATAATAATCTCGGTCATGTGCTCGAGATAAGCGGGCGCGATTGAAAACGAACTCAAATGATAGAGGGTTCTAGCCCCAAAACCGACTTCCTCCTTGAGCTCACGGTTTGCGGCTTCGATAAAGGTTTCTCCGGCGTCGGTTTTACCTTTAGGCAAACCTAACTCATAACGATGAACGCCGGCAGCATATTCCCGAACCAATAACACCGTTTCGTTATCCAAAAGCGGTACAATTAACACCGCACCTCCAGGTCTTCCTCGGGCCAGGCGTTCGAAATTACGCTGTTCGCCATTGCTAAACTCGATGTCGAGCGATTCGATACGGAATAACCGGCTTTCGGCGATAACGGTTTTATTGAGAAGTGTCGGTTTTTCGCGCATTATTGGCTATATTTTTAACTGATGATTAATAAATATAACCCACTTCTTTTGATTAATTGAAAAAATGATTGATTGGAAAAAAATTGATACTGTCTTACTTGACATGGACGGCACGTTGCTGGATTTGAATTTCGACAATCATTTCTGGCTGGAATTCGTGCCGTTGAAATTCGCCGAAAAAACCGGCATCTCGGTTGAAACGGCCAAATATCAATTGGAACCCCGCTTCAAAAGTATGGAAGGCAAGTTGGAATGGTATTGCCTGGATTATTGGAGCGAAGTCTTGGAATTGGATATTGCCGGCCTCAAAGCCGAAATAGCGGGATTGATCGAGGTCTTGCCGCATGTCACCGAGTTTCTCGAAAAAGTTAGGCAATCATCGAAAAATCTTTTTTTGGTGACCAACGCGCACAGGAGCAGTTTGGACCTGAAAATGGAAAAAACCTGTTTACAGCCGTTTTTCGACGCTATTATCTGCTCGCATGATTTCGGCTTTCCGAAGGAACAGCCGGGATTCTGGCGTTTACTGGAAAACCATCAATCGTTCGACAAGCAACGCACGCTACTGGTCGATGACAGCCTGGCGGTCTTGAATTCGGCCAGGCAATACGGCATCAATTATTTGATATCAGTTAGTAAACCGGACAGCACTCGTTCGAAAAGACTGATAGAAGAGTTTCCCGCTATTGAGGACTTTCGGGAGCTGATGCAGGGTTTGTAGCGGCTTGAGCAGACTTACTTCGCCGCGCCGGCTTTTTTTTCGGTTTTTCCGAACGCTTGCCTTGGCCATGACGAGAGGCATTCTCCGGCCGAGGTTTACGCTCAGGCTTGACGACTTCAGGCAGCAAATCGGCCGTTATCGGTTGAATCGGTACTTTTTGACCGATATATGTTTCGATGTCCGGCATCGAATAGGCGTATTCCTCGCAAATAAAACTGATCGCTTCGCCGCTGGCGCCGAAACGTGCGGTTCTGCCGATTCGGTGGACATAATCCTCGACTTCCTGAGGCAGATCGTAATTGATCACATGCGACACGTCGGCGATATGCAACCCGCGCGCCGCGACATCGGTCGCGATCATGAGCCTAATTTTGTTTTCCTGAAAATCAGTCAATAGCCGTTGACGTTTTTCCTGAGGAACATCGCCGCTCAAAACAGCGGTGACGAAACCATTGGCATTCAGATAGTCGTTAAGCCGTTCGGCACAACGTTTGGTGTTGACGAAAATAATGCTGCGTTGCGGCTCATATTTTTTCAGTACACCCAACAATAGCGGAATTTTCTGTTCGTTGGACGGACAAAACGCACTTTGCCGAATGGCCTTGGAAGTGACTTCTTCCGTTTCGATTTTGATGAGCACCGGTTGATTCATATGCTCGTAAGCCAACTCAGTCACTTTGTAAGATAAAGTTGCCGAAAACAGCATATTCAATCGCTTATCGGCCGGCGGCATCCTTCTTAACAGAAATCGAATATCCTTGATGAATCCTAAATCGAACATCCGATCGGCTTCATCGAGCACCATTACTTGCACGTTATCCAACGTAAAAGTTCCTTGTCGATAAAAGTCGATAATACGGCCCGGTGTGCCGATGATAATATCGACATTGGACTTGATCGTGTCCATTTGTTTTTTATAATCGGTGCCGCCGTATATCAGCGCTAGCTTAAGATTTAAATATTTGCCCAACAATAAGGCATCTTTATGAATCTGAATGGCAAGCTCCCGGGTTGGCGCTAAAATAACCGCCCTGGGGTTTTTGATCTTTTCGCTTTCGTCGTTGATTAAGCGCTGAAAAGTAGCCAGTAAAAAGGTTGCTGTTTTGCCGGTCCCGGTTTGAGCTTGCCCGGCGATATCCTTGTCTCTTAATGACAAAGGCAACGAACGATCCTGAATTGGAGTACAATGCGTAAAGCCGGCCTCGGTCAGTCCGCGCAATATCGAATCGGATAGCTCCAAATTGCTGAATCGGGTTTGAGTAAGATGCGTTGTATTCATAGCCCTATAGCATAACTTAAAAAAGCTGAAAGTGATTGACAAAATAACGCCGGCACTCCTATAGTCACAATTTTAGCAATTTTGGAGAATAGCGTGAGTGAGTCAGTCCTTCATGTAACTGATGGTGAATTTAACGAAACCGTACTAAAAGCAGGCGGTCCTGTGCTAGTTGACTATTGGGCTGAATGGTGCGGACCTTGCCGGATGATCGCACCGGTTCTGGATGAAATCGCCAAGGAATATGCCGGTCGCTTGACTGTCGTCAAACTCAATATCGATGAAAACCCGCAAACGCCACAGCATTACGGCGTTCGCGGCATACCGACTCTAATGCTGTTTAAAGACGGAGAAGTGGAGGCGACTAAAGTTGGCGCCTTGACTAAATCGCAACTAGCCGATTTCATCGATAACAATATTTAGGAACGTGAATTTTATTAAGTAATTCAACCGACAGGTCTTTTTTGTCCGTCTTCTGCGTCAGTTATACCAATGCAGATAAAGGGCGTGAGGGAAGCTTTGCGAAAACAGTTAAATAGCTTGACGCCTGTTTGCGCGCCTTGAATACGAACAAAAATCCTGCGTCAGTTGTCTAATTTATTTAGTACCCATTCATTAATATTCCAGCGAACTCGGGGTTGTCGTAATTTATTTGGACGACCCCGACTATTTTGATATATAATCGCGCTGCTTTTTTTCGGCATCTTCCTTACCCGTCTATGGGTAAAATCCAAAAATTTTACCATTCCTTTGTTTTACGGCCGTTCGCCGTGCTTTTCATTCCTTCGAGTTCCCGTTAATCTATGAATCTAACCGAGTTAAAACTAAAACAAGTCAGCGAACTTATTGATATTGCGGAGTCATTGGGACTCGAAAATGTCGCCAGAACACGCAAACAAGATCTCATCTTCGCCATTTTAAAAAAACAAGCCAAAAGCGGCGAGGACATTTACGGCGATGGCGTATTGGAAATTTTACAAGACGGTTTCGGCTTTCTTCGCACACCCGGCTGCTCTTATCTAGCCGGCCCCGACGATATTTACGTTTCACCCAGCCAAATAAGACGCTTTAACCTACGCACCGGCGACACGGTCAGCGGCAAAATTCGTCCACCGAAAGAATCGGAACGTTACTTCGCGATGCTCAAAGTTCAAAACATTAACTTCGAAGCGCCCGAAAATACCAAAAACAAGATTCTCTTTACCAACCTCACTCCCCTGTTTCCGAACGTTCGCTTCACACTAGAAAAGGGTAACGGCACCAGTGAGGACTTAACGGGCCGCATTATCGATCTAATAGCACCGATCGGCAAAGGACAACGCGGCTTGATCGTTTCACCGCCGAAAGCCGGTAAAACGATGATCATGCAAAGCTTGGCCCATTCCATCGCCGAAAAAAACCCCGAATGTTATTTGATCGTGTTATTGATCGACGAGCGCCCTGAAGAGGTAACCGAAATGGAACGTTGCGTACGCGGCGAGGTTATTTCCAGCACCTTCGACGAACCCGCAACGAGACATGTGCAAGTGGCCGATATGGTAATCGAAAAAGCGCGAAGACTAGTCGAGCATAAACACGATGTAGTCATCCTGTTAGATTCGATTACTCGATTAGCCCGCGCATACAATACCGTAGTACCTTCTTCCGGTAAGGTATTAACCGGCGGTGTCGACGCAAATGCCTTGGAAAAACCCAAGCGCTTCTTTGGTGCCGCAAGAAATATCGAGGAAGGAGGGAGCCTCACGATCATTGCAACGGCATTGATCGATACCGGTTCGAGAATGGATGATGTAATTTACGAAGAATTCAAAGGCACCGGCAACATGGAATTGCACCTAGACCGCAAATTGGCTGAAAAACGGATTTATCCGGCGATCAATATCAATCGCTCCGGAACGCGTCGTGAAGAATACCTGGTCGACTCTGAAGAGTTGCAAAAGACTTGGATATTACGAAAAATCCTACAACCGATGGATGAAATGGCGGCTTCCGAGTTCTTATTGGGCAAGCTCAAGGACTTCAAGACTAATTCCGAATTTTTCGATTCGATGAAGCGTTAATTTTTAGCGCAATAACTCGCAAACAACACGTTTGTGACGGATCGCGATACCGTTTGATGGATTGGCTCATTTCACTCCCACATTATTAAGTCGAACAGGCCCTTTTTTATCAAGCGACGAGACCCCATAGCTTAGAAGCGTGGCGGAAATCCGATTCATTTGGAAATAAGTTATGACGGCAAAACGCATTGCAATCATTCAAGGACATCCCGATCCGGACGAGCAACGATTTTGCCGAGCCCTTGCTAACGCCTATGCTGACGGAGCCGATTCTGCAGGGCATCAAATCAAAATGATCGACATTGCCCGAATCGAATTTCCGATTCTCCGTACACAACATGAATTCGAACAAGGGGCCATAAGCGAATCGATTCGACAAACCCAGGACATCATTCAATGGGCGGATCATCTCGTCATCATTTACCCATTATGGCTCGGCAGCATGCCCGCCTATCTGAAAGCGTTTCTCGAACAAGTTTTCAGACCCGGATTCGCCGCAGTCAAGTCTGCAAAAGGCAAGCCATGGAAAAAATGCCTCTCGGGAAGAAGCGCGCGAATAGTCGTGACCATGGGCATGCCGGCTTTCGTATACCGCTTCATCTATTTGGCTCATAGTTTGAAAAGCCTAGAGAGAAATATACTAGGTTTCTGCGGTATCGGTCCAACCAAAGACACGTTGATCGGCATGGTAGAAGCCATCGGTGACGATAAAAGACGGAAGTGGCTGCGCCGACTCGAAAAGCTGGGACAGGAAGGTCGATAAAGGTGGAATCCGATTAAACCCAAAATTCGGCACCGGGATGCCCATCAAAGGCCAAGCAACTAAATTATCCCAGATAGTTAGCCATAGCCAAAATTGACTATTGAATTTAGGTGCTGGATAAATACGTCCCTTAGGCTCTATGCTAGATCCATGCTGGCCCCTCACCTAGCATTAGAGTGGGACCGAACACCCCGGCGCCTCCTCTTAGGCACTGCCGAAATTTGAAGTGCGGAAGGTATAATTTCGCCGATTTAACAGACTTATTGTAACTATTTCTTCCCCCGGCAATTATCGTTCCCACGCTGGAGCACTCGCCGTTATACACAAGTATCGGTAAACGTGCTAAACAGAGGTTATCGTATACTTGAAAACGGTGCTGTTTGATAAATCTGCGGATATTGAACATCAGTGGCTTCGAAATCGCGACGTAGGCGTCGCTCCCACAAGGGGGCGGATGCTCTGTGGGAGCGATCCCCAGATCGTCCCTCACCTAACGCTAGGTGAGGGAAAGTCGGGAACGTTGGGCGACAAGAAATGGTATCGAGGCCTCATTAGCTAAGATTGCAAAACGGTAATTTTTGACTTATGTATAACGATGAGCGCTGGAGCATGGGAACGATAGGGGATGTGAATAATTACGACTTATTTGCATCGAAATTTTCAAACGACGCCCCAATCGCTAAATGTGATGCAGCCCTTTGGCTTCAGCTTTGCGAGAAACCAACGGACTACAACACATATACGCTTTCGATTTATTTTGTTGGAGGCACGTATCCTTCGGGCATTTCAGCCCCGCCGCCGAATAAAAATTTATTCCTTTCTTCCTCAAGAAATTTTTTAGCTTTAGGATCGAAACTGGCCAAACGATGCTCATTGATCAGCATGGTTTGCAAACTAAGCCAATCCTGCCAAGCTTGTTTTGAAATCGTATCGAATATTTGCTGTCCTTTAGGCCCCGGAAACGGAGGCGCATCAAGGCCTTCGGCGTCGATACCTAATTTTGCACAGCGAATGATTCTGGTCATAGTCAGTCCTTATAAATTTGATGCAACAGCCGCTTGATCGGCGCAGCCAAAGCAAGTGAAGAAAATTGCTCAGGTTTATACCAGAGCATACGGTTTGCTTCCATCACAAAATGATTAGGGTTATTGGTTTGGAAGTGCAGAGGCGTAAAATCCAAATGATAATGCGAAAAAGTATGACGCACTTCGGGTAGCGTGTATTCATTAATGATGTCGATATGACGAATCATACACCACGAGTGTGCCGATTCGATCGTATCGAATTCCGGGAGGCTCCATAATCCTCCCCAGATTCCTGCACTCGGCCTTTGCTCCAGCAAAATACTGTTCTCGTTTGTGGTCAAGCATAAAAAATAAACCTGCTTGACCGGTTGCTTACGCGCCGGCTTCGGCGCCGGTATAGTCGCCGTTTTATTTTCAATATGAGCCCTGCAAGCCGAAACGAGCGGACAAACAGTACAATTTGGCTTGCCTCGGGTACAAATCGTGGCGCCTAAATCCATAATCGCCTGTGTATAGTCTTCGACACGATGAACCGGCGTATACAATGTGCTTAGTTTCCAGAGCGACTTGCCGGCTTCTGTCGAGCCGGGCCATTCGCTAATGCCGGCGAAGCGGGTCAGCACTCTTTTGACATTCCCATCCAGAATCGGATGGCTTTTCTTGAACGCGATGCTCAATATCGCGCCGGCAGTCGAGCGTCCTATTCCGGGCAAATCGAGCAGTTCGTCCAAGCTATCAGGAAACGAACCGCCGCGCTCCGCAATGATTTGCGCGCATTTGTGCAAGTTGCGTCCCCGAGCATAATAACCAAGACCCGCCCAATACTGCAAAACCGTATCGACCGAAGCCTCTGCGAGAGATTGAATATCGGGAAAGCGAGCGATGAATGCATTGAAATAAGGAATTACGGTTGCCACTTGCGTTTGCTGCAACATGACTTCGGAAACCCAAACTTTGTAAGGTGACGCCGGATTTTGCCAAGGCAAGTCATGGCGTCCGTGCTTATCGAACCACACCAATAGCCGGTCTTGAAATTCGCTTGGAGTCATTGGAATCAAAAATTATCAAGGAATAGTCATGAAATGACCTAACGATCATGACGATATTTTCATCACCCCGGAAAACAAAGGCTCTGTATTCGGTTAAGAGTTGAAAACACCCACCACTTCCGGAAGTACTTAAAAATTCAAAGTAGATCGTAGGGTACGCTATGCGTACCAAATGTCGATGCCAGACATCACATGAGGGCACTTTAAACGGCGGGCGGGACTGCTGTGGTACGCGCAGCGTACCCTACAATTTTCAAGTTTCGACATTAGCGTAGTATTCATTTGTTCAACTATTAACGCGAACACAGCCAAAAAAATCGGCCCGATTACTTACCGAACAGGCCACCGTGAAGCCGGCTCTTGCGTTATTTAAGGCAGAACCAACAACTTGAAAAAACTTTTCGGTGCCCCGCAAATAGGGCAGACCCAATCGTCGGGAATATCTTCCCAGCGGGTACCGGGCGCGATGCCGCTGTCCGGATCGCCTTTTGCTTCGTCGTAAATGTGCTCGCATTCCATACAGTGGTATTTTCTATATTCGGACATTTTGACTGCCTCCTTTAGCAATGGTCGGGCTCAATGACCCTAATGATTATGGATTTAACGCATTATATACTCATATATGGACTCCTCGTTTATTGCAAGCCAAGTTTTCAAAAAATGATGTCAAAACAGAGATCAAGATTGCTGCCATATATTCGGTCTCTCAACAGAGGCTTTATTGCCTCAGGACTCCTGATGAATCTATCCGCGCGCTTATTCCTCAACCATCGTAACGGTTTCTTAAGAACCTATGGGTATAACGGGTTGTAAAAGCACCGGTCTGACCTGTTGTTGTCATCACTGATTATCTACTTGCCTCCGCAATCTTGTGTACTCGGTTAAATCAATCTCACTCATCAGGGTTATCCACGCTTTGTCCACGGGCTCCGAGCTCTCTTCTCTAGCTGGGAGCCGGTGGGCAAAGGGTGGATAACCCGGCCCAATGCCCGCGTTAGGCAGGCGCCCCTTGATAAGCTTCGTTTTTCATGGTCATCGCCCACAGTATCCGGGCGTTTTTGTTGGCTAGGGCAACCGCAGCCTTGTTAAAGCCGCGCCGCTCGACCAGCGCCTGCAGCCACCGGCTGAGTTGGTCGGTTTTGCCAGCGCAATTTCTGACCACCGCTCGGGCACCATGAATTAAGTTGGTTCGGATATAACGATTACCCCGCTTACTGATCCCCAGATAGCGGGGTTTATCGCCGCTGCTATGCTGCCCGGGAACCAGGCCCAGACTCGCTGCATAATCTCGGCTACTGGCATAGCCTTTGCCGTCCCCGATATCAGATGCCACAATCGTGGCGGTGATCGGACCCACCCCGGGAACATCCAGCATACGTCGGCTTAATGCATCGGCTTGACTGAGCCGGCCAAGCCGTTTGTCCTGCTCCTTAATCGCCTTATCCAATTCTCTTAACCGTTCGGCTTGCTCAGCAATCAGCTCTCGACACAGCGCCGTCAGTCCGTTCTCGGCATCTTCTAAAATATCAGGCCATTGTTTTCTGACTTGATCGACCCCTTTGTGAATGGCAATGCCGCGCTCCAGCAAGGCTCCACGAATCTGATTCACTACAGCAGTTCGTCGTTTGACCAGATCCTGGCGTAGATTATGAAGCAGTTGCATATCTTGCTGTACTTCGGTTTTGATCGACACCACCCGCTTATTGGGCCGGCCGACCGCATCAAAAATCGCTTGGGCATCGTTAAAATCATTCTTGTTGCCGACCACGAAGCTCTTGACAAACTTCGCGTTCAATAACATCACTTCATGGCCCAGTTTAGTTAATTCTCTAGCCCAATAATGGCTACTGCCGCACGCCTCGATACCAATCGTGCTGACCGGATAATTGGCGAAGAAGGTCAAGACTTGCGCCCGTTTGAGTTTTTTCTTGATGACTTTATTATCCGCATTCAACGTATACAGATGAAAAATGTTCTTTGCGATATCTAAACCAATTACGCTAGTATTCATCTCGGACTCCTCTTGTTTTGTTTTTTACTAAGGTGCTATTTGACACCAACAGAGTGAGAGGAGTCCATATCATCATCGTAGATCAAAATTCGGCCTCGGGGTGCCCGTCAAAGGACGCCGTGAATACGTCCATGTAGGCTCTATGCCAGCTCCATGCTGGCAAAGCCTTTACCGAGCACCCCGAGGCCTCCTCCGGCACTGCCGAAATTTGAAGTGTGAAAGGTATACCTTTCACGGCTCAATCTTCGGCATTGCCCTACACGCCGTCAAAAAAACTTTTTCAATATATCAGAGACGCCGGGACCGACTTTTTTGTCGAGTTTGTCCAGTAACTTGTCTTTTTTGCGCTCGAGCTCTTCAAGTTGCTGGTCTTTGAGGATGGATGCAATATCGAGTTTATATTGCGGATCTTTGAAATTACCGGTGATGTTAATGACGATTGGCAATTCCTTGATTTTGTCGAGCGTACTTTCAGCCGCTTTGCTCCGTACCAGTTTCGCATTGACCTGATAATCGACCCGTTCGGATTTCAAATCAGCGGTACCTTTCCCGGTGGCTTCGATCTTGGAAGCCGTAGCAATAAGATCGTTATTGTTAATAAGCCCATTGACAATTCGCGCGCTACCCTTGATTTCGGAAAAAGCGGTTTGATCCTTCGGGTTGTCCCGGAGAACCGGCGTCCCTTTTAACAACGATTTAGCATCGTCGATCATTTGTTGCAGATTAAAACCGCGAATAATGCTGTCCTTGAAAAAAAAATCAACTTGGCCGTTTAACGAAGATTTGAGCGCCTTGCTATCATTGCCGCTTGCTTGTAATTTAGTCGATGCGGTTAATGCGCCGGCAATTTTCGCACTGCCGGCATAATCGTTCAATAAGGGTTCGATTTGTATCCCGTTGAATTTTTCGTTGAGCCTCCATTGCGGCAACTCGCCGGTCACATCTAGGTTCATCGCACCTTCATAAGAGCCCCGATACAATGTTTTTACGCCTTGTTCGGTATTGACAATACCGTCTTTGGCAATCAGTTTGAGATCGACTCCGTGCAGCAATAGATTGCTTATCGTAAGCCGACCGATCGATAACAAACCGTTAATATTCAAACCTCTCAGGGTTTCAACCGGAATCATCGAAGCGCCCGCAGCGGCGGCGGCCGCCGGTCCTGCAATCGGTTGCGCCGTCTTATCCGATTCTTCTTCAGGCGCTAAATAACGATCGGCATTCAAGGTATCGACGTTTAAGTCGAATGAAATTGCCGGATCGTCGAAATTATCGACGCGAACGTTACCTTTAATCGCGCTATTGTCGAGTTGAATGCTAATGCTTTGTAAGTCCGCCGACTCGGAAGTAACCTGTAATCTGAAATCCGCGCCAAATGACGTCAATGCTTGTGTATCCCTCATAACAGGAGGGTCGATGCCGGCCTGCTTTAACCATGCCGATGGATTAAAACGGGCAATACTCACCGGGCCCTCGAAAACGGGCGCGTCGACGATATTCGTGCCGGTTAGCGTTGCGGTCGCATGTAATTGTCCGGATTCGACATCGAGCTTGGTCAATTCCAGCGTTTGTGCATTTAAATTCAGATCGGCTAAAGCCCCCATCTTTGCCGACTGGAAGCCGACTGGAATGTCTTTTCCTCTAATCTCGGTAGATAAATCGAATCGGGTCACTTGAAAATGATCAAAATTTTCGTTAATCGACACGGCAGAGGACAATTGGTAATGACTGGTTCTTTCTTGTTCAGGCTGATCCAATATAAATCTAAGTTTAAAATCTATTGGCTTGCCAAAAGCCAGGTCGCCCGAAACAAGATTTAATTCCTTGATTAAAAAGTGCTTATCGTTTTGCCTGTCGTGCCAATTCAACCGAGCGTTTTCAAGCGAAACACCGGCAACCGCTAGGCCGGCCACCGCCTTAAACTCTTCGGCGTCTTTATCTGTGTCGACAATATCGGCATCTTCCCACTCGGTCGATGTTGCCGCTGTATGCGCCTCGGGTTTTGTTCGCTTTAAGTCATCCCAATTGTTTACGCCAGCATCGTTTTTTTCTAGATTTAGCATCAAACCTTTCAAGACGACGCGATCCACTTCAAACTTTTTCGAAAATAAGGGCAGTAATTTGGCTCTGATTTGCGCGTTTTCGATTTCAGCGAACGGAATTTCTTGAAAGCCCTCGGCATTGCTTAAAGACAGTTTTTCGGCAGTAACGCCAATCCATGGAAAGATCGATAATTCGATATCGCCCCCGATAGTCAAATCGCGGCCGGTTTTGTCTTTAACCGCCGAAGCAATTTGCGGCTTGAAATCATTAGGACTGAACAATAACGGCAAAGCTACTGCTGCTATCACAATGAGCAAAATAATAGCCGCAAAAACCGATAAAACTATTTTCAGGGTTTTTAACACAGCCAGTCTCCTTCGTGAATAAAGATGTGATTAGCGATTCAATTTGAATTATTATGTATTGCTCATTCATTACGTTAAGCGTTAATGCGGCTTAAATCAATCGAAATATTGCACAAGGCCGCCGGAAGCTTCTGCCCCAAATGGGTTAACGAAATCAGATCGTGGTGGATCGATTACATGATTAAAAAATACGCCGTGACCTCGTGAAGTATTTAAAAGTGCTTTCATTAAGGCACACGACTAAATAAAAAAGAATAGGGAGGGTAACTCAATGTTGTTTGCTCAAATTGCCGGAATCGTTATGCTGGTATGGTTTTACCATACTGCGAAAAAACTGGGTGAAAACCCGATGAACTGGGCGATAACCGGCTTGGTCGGTTACTGGTTGACTTGGTGGATCGCCAAATTAACGATTAAAAGTTTACATTTGGATACGCTTGCAGGAAATTCGGGTATTTTGAAGTTCGTGATCATTTTAACACCTGCATTACTTGCGATACTTGCCACACTTTTCATTCGAAAGAAATATCTGGTCGATGCGGCCGAATCGAAACAAGACAATCAGTAAATTACGGATTATTAAAATAAAAAAAGGCGCATTGCCAAACGACAATACGCCTTTTTAAGCCTATCGAATCATTCGATTAGAGCTTGTCGGCATTTTTCTCCAGATAATCCGCAACGCCTTCAGGGCTTGCATTCATACCTGAGTCGCCTTTGTTCCAGCCCGCTGGGCAGACTTCGCCATTTTCCTCAAAGAATTGCAGGGCGTCGATCATACGAATCAATTCATCCATGTTACGGCCCAGAGGCAGATCGTTAACGACTTGATGACGAACCACGCCGTCCTTGTCGATCAAGAAAGTTCCGCGATAAGCAACGGCCGGTGCTGCAGCTTCGACATCGTAATCTTTACAGATACCGTGTGAAATATCAGCCGCCATTGTATAACGGACCGGACCGATACCGCCTTTGTTGACCGGTGTATTACGCCATGCATTATGTGTAAAGTGAGAATCGATCGAAACGGCAATCACTTCGACGCCACGGCTTTTGAACTCGTCAATGCGATGATCGAGAGCGATCAATTCGCTAGGGCAAACAAAGGTAAAGTCCAGCGGATAAAAGAAGACTACCGCATATTTTCCTTTTGTCGCTTCGGAAAAATTAAAAGCATCGACTATTTCGCCATTGCCTAATACGGCAGGAACAGTAAAGTCGGGGGCTTGTTTACCTACTAATACGCTCATCGAATGTCTCCAAGTGTTTAAAAATAGAAGGTTATGAGTTGAGGACAACCACCAGGAGGTGGCATAGCCGCATTCTACATCAAATTACTAGGGAATTGTCACAATTACCTAACTTTTAACTTGCTTTTATTTTGGGAATGAGGATAATTTGTAAGCATAGGCTTACATTAGTAGGCTTTCATAAATTTGTAATATTTTTCTGCTTCACGCGGAATAACCTCGATGTATTAGCGGCAAATATTCTCTGTTCAACAAATGGTGAAAACCGTTAGTAGGTTTAAATGCTATGGTAAAACATAAACAAATCACAGAACCCGATGTATTCGGGTATCAGGTCCGAATCGTTCGGCGAGGCAAGGAAACCAGTCGTTATTTTTCTCATAAGCTTTGGGGAAACAAAAATAAATCCCTGAAAGCCGCTATCGCTTGGCGCGATCAAATGTTAGTGGCTCTGAAAGGGAGCAAGACACGCTTTCTCAAGCCGCCGAAAAATAAAACGACTACGGGACTGACCGGCGTTTCCAGAACAATCAAATACGACCACCGCAAGGATAAGAGTTACTTATGCTATACGGTATTTTGGGTCAAGGACGGTAAATCTAGAAACAAAACATTTCAGGTCGGCAATGTGGAAACAGTCACTGCCGACGATGAATTGCACGCGTTTCGCACCGCCCGCTTATTCCGTAGTTGCTATGAATATGCGATAGACAATGATCTAGAATTCGACGATAGCCAATTTGCCGGCTGGAAAAAACGTCGATTGTACGACGACCCCAATCTCAAAGTTGTTTAAACCAATCGCCTTGTAGCAGAGCCCATAGTATTTAAGCTCTGCTAGCGAGTGGCTTTTCCGCTCAAGAAGTCTCGTTGGCTTTACTTAGATAACTGAGCCATTGCTCTGCATTTTTTCTATTGTTCGGAAAACTTTTCGCCTTGGCAAAAGATTGGCGGGCCTGTTCGGTGTTATTGTTTTCATAATAACTCATCCCGAGAATCATATAAGCTTGGCCGGGCTGTTTCAATCCTCCCTTCGCCAATGCCTTATTCATCGAGGCTATAGCCGCCTTCCAGTTCTCTTGTTCATAATAAATTTGTCCGAGCTGTTGATAAAGACTGCCTTTGTCATCGAGTTTAGAGGCCATCTCGAAAGCTTGAATTGCTTTTTCCAGCTCCCTGGCCTGCTTCCAGGCGTTAGCCAGTAATTCCCAATTTTTTACCGTACTCGTAACTTTTTTCGCATCAAGCTCGGACCGCAACACTGAGCCGGCTTTATATGGCAGCCCAGCATATAGAAATAAATTAACTAGACCCAAAATCTCCTTTTCCGAATTCAATAGGCCTTTTTTGTATGCCAGATGCATGACCGTGGCCGCTTGCGTAAACTGGTTCAATTGCTGATATACAGAAACCAACTGCGTCCAATAGTCTTTTTTTTCCGGATTAACGGCCATCAGCTTGCGCAATAACGGTATCGCCGATTGATAGTCTTTTAATTCATAATACAACGCGAGCTGCAGCTGATACCATGAATCCTCAGGCTTGGCCGTTAATTGAATGGCCTTGGAAATATGCGGCAAGGCATTGCGGTATTGTTTCAACTGAGTATAGGCATTCGCCAACAACACATGTGTTTGTGCATCCGGCACCGGATTTTTTGCCAGCCATGGTTTTAAAGTCTCAATCGCCTTGGCATATTGCTCGGAAGCCAAATACAGCTGCCCCAGATTCAAAAGCGCATCTTGCTGTTGTTTGTCAGGCAGGGCATTTAATGCAACGGCTTTTACCAGCCATTGGGCAGCCTTTGCATACTGTTCCTTGAGCGCATAAACCGAAGCCAGGCTCCGCATCACTACGGCTTGATCCAAGCCGCCGGCCTTGACTTCGTCGACCATCGACAATAATTGCTGTTCGGCCTTGCCGTATGCCTTATCGGCGATAAGCCGGTCCGTGGACTGAATTTTTTGATACAGCGCCGGAGAAATTGTCGCTTGCTTGGAATCAGCCGCGTCTGCAACCGGGGCGTTAATTAATGAAACAAGCAGTAAGCTAAATAAGTGCGTTCGCTTCATTTGGACAGTTTAAACTCCAAGGTTTGTTGAGCCCTTTGTTCGTAGGCCTTGCCATCGACCACTTTCGCTTTGAATTTCCAGCGCTTAACGGCGGCCAGCGCTTCGCGGTTAAAAATATTGCTGGGGTGCGATTCGACCACAACAGCATCGCTGACTTCACCGGTTTTCGTAATTGTGAATTCCACCTTTACCCAACCTTCGATACGCCGGCTCGCCGCACGCATCGGATAACGAGGCGGAATGCGTACCAAAGGCGTAACGTCGGTCGAGATCGTGCCGGTACCGACCACTGCGCTAGGCGCGGCAGGCGAAGCTGCCGCGCCAGCTGTCAAGCCTTCCAGAGCCGAACCGCCGAAACGAGCGCTCGGTAACTGCACGCTCAAATTCGGAATCGCTAAATTCGGTTGAGCGGCGGCCATCGGTTGTGTATGCTGCGTTTGCATCGGCGGGGGCGGCGGACGTTTTTCCGGAGGAGGTGGCGGTTTGACGGTCTTTTTTTCCTGAACCGGAGGCTTGATCTCTCGTTTCAAGCGAACGAATTCGACCATTTGCAAGTTATCGGTTTTCTTGAAACCGCTCCCTCTATTCATCACCATTGCTTGCATCAGCCAAAACAAAGCCAGCGTAACGCCTAGCCCGGCCAATAAAGAAATCGCAAGACGCTTCACTTCGATTCCGTTTCCGTCGCAATCGCCGCATTGGTGATACCGGCCAATCGAATTTGATCCATAACTTGAACCAGAACGTGGGTCTTGGTATCGCGATCGGCGGCAATGATGACCGAACCGAGCGGATTTTCGGCCTGCAAGCGCGCGACATTAGCCCTGACCGCACGGACATCGACCGCGCGTTTATCGATCCATATCTCGCCGTTAGACTTGATCGACACGATAATATTGGCCTGTTCTTTTTTTTCGGCCGTTTGCGCGGTGGGTCGATTAACATCGATACCGGATTCTTTGACGAAAGACGTCGTTACGATAAAAAAAATCAGCATGATGAACACGATGTCGAGCATCGGTGTCATATCGATATCGGAAATTTGATCGGATGTCGAGCGGCTGGTAGTACGTCGCATAAATAAACAATCTCGTTATTGGAATTTCAATAAATCGGCTAAATGATGGGTTTCGTCGCTGACGCGTTCTTCAATTGTTTTACTGAAATAAAGACCGGCGATCGCAATCACCATGCCCGACATGGTCGGAATCGTCGCGAGCGAAATACCGGAAGCCATCGCCCGGGCATTACCGGTTCCGGTCACGGCCATTACATCGAATACGTGGATCATACCGGTCACGGTACCTAATAGTCCGAGTAGCGGACATAAAGCGATCAGCATTTTGATGATAGTCAACGACTTACCCATTGTCAGCTTCGCTTCGGAAATAATAAAATTTCGAATGTTATGCGCATCGTAAGAACTTTTATCGACACGGCTATCCCATTGTTCCAGCCATACTTGCCGATCCTTCGGATAATTAAACCGAAAATACAACAAACGTTCGGCGATCAGGCACCACAAGCCGATAGAAACGAACAAAATAACCTTCAAAACGATGCCGCCGCTATCGAGAAAATGGCCGACCGAATCGAAAATAGCGAACAACCCGTTCATTACTTCCCGGCCCGGCGACTGATGATGCCGGCACTTTGTTCATCGAGAATTTGAATCAGTGCACGGCTACGGTAAGCCAACAGACTATGCAAAAACAGTAAAGGAACGGCTGCGCACAAGCCTAGCATCGTCGTAACCAAGGCTTGCGAGATGCCGCTCGCCATCAATTTCGGATCGCCGGTACCAAACAGACTGATCGATTGGAAGGTCGCGATCATACCGGTAACGGTGCCGAGCAGTCCCAAAAGCGGTGCGACGGCGGCCAATAGTTTGATCATCGACAAGCCTTTTTCCAAGACCGGCACCTCGCGGGTAATCGCTTCGTCGAGAATCAATTCCAGCGTTTCGGTGTTTTGTGTCTGATTTTGTTCGACCGCGACAATGATGCGGCCTAGAGGATTGGCTTCGGAAACGTCTTTCGAGATGATTTGCTCGCTAACCCGTTTATGCGTTTGCGTCAACATCAAAAACCGATACAGTCCGTAAATCAGACCGAAGCTGCCCAACGCCAAAATAATGTAGCCGATCGCGCCGCCTTGTTGAATTCGTTCAATAGAATCGGGCGCTTGGATGAGCATGCTTAAAATCACTCCGCGCGTGGGATCGACGCCCAAATCGGCGGTTCCGGACGAAGCCGAGGCAAACTTTTCGGCAAGACTGTTATAATTGCCGCCCGGTTGCCGTGCCAATTCGGCCAATTTTCCGGTTTCTGATAAATAGCGGAGATACTGCCCGTCGGCAATCGCATTGAAAGTGCCGATGCGCACAACTTCGGCCTGGCGCGGCTCGCCCGAAGCCGTCAAAATATCGCTATTAAATTTGACGACCTTGCCGGATTCGGCCATTTCCTGAAGCAGATAGAACCAAAGCGATTCAAGCTCCTCCAAGGTTGGCAATGCCTTGCTTTGCGTCATCGCGGCCAATTTTCCGGAACGTTCCGGAAACTGCGCTGAAACGATCGAATTTTCTAGATCGACTTTCAAATCGCCGGCAGCTTGGTTCGCGACGCCGGTCAATTCGCGCAAGATACCGCTACGGTTATCGAGCTCGGTTTGCAAACGATCGAGCTCTTGCTCGTTCGCCTCCATTTGATCCTTTAATTGCTTGCTCAAACGTTCTTGAGCCGCCAATTCGTTTTTAGCCGACTGCAGCAATTCCTGCTGTTTGGCATGATCGGCAACGAACCGAGCCTCGCGTTCGCGATTGATTTTGCCTTCGATGCCCTGAGATTTTTGAATTTCCTTCAGCAATTGATCGAGCGAAAGTCGGTCGGCGATCGCATTGCCGGACAATAACAATCCGGTCAGTAGTAAAGTCATTACTCTCATTGGCTTACCTCCGGCGCCGGCAGCGGTAACGTCAGTAAATCGGGCGCAGCTTCCTTACGGGCGATTCTTAGCCCGTCACGTATCGCATTGCGATAGCTCGAAGGTAAGGTTTCCCAAGATTGCGTCTCTTTATTCCAGTAACCGGTTTCGCTACCGTCGAGACGTTGAAAATACAACGCGACACGGCCCAAGCGTAAAAAATCGACCGAACTGACAGATCCGCCCAATTCGAGATCGGCCCGATAGGCTTCGATGGTATTGCCGTATTCGTTTTCAACTTGAAACGCTTCGATGATGCGGCGAAATTTTTCGGCCGGGGTGACGTCGGCGCGATTGATCATATCCTTCAACTGACTCAAGCGCTCCTGACGCTCTTCAGGCAAAAACGGCACATCCAACGCGATGAATTGCTCGAGACTGTCGAGCATGCGCAGAATCAACGGCACGATTTCGCGTTGCGTGTCCTCAATCTGATCGAGCTGCCGTTCGAGAGAGGCTTTCTCCTGTTGCTGTGAAGCAAGCAAATCTTTCAGATGTTTGTTGTAAGTCTGCAAGGTATCCGCATTACGGCTTGCCGTGCGGAATTCCTCTAGCATTTTTTGAGTTTGATCGCTGAGCCGATCGATGGTCTTTTGCGAATCGACGGCTGCTTTATTGGTCGCCAGACCGGTGTCGATTGCTTGATTCAAAGGATCCGAATAAGCGCCGGCTGACAAAAATAATACGGTAACGCCGGCCAGAGCCTTGGGAAATCGGCGCGTTAAAAACATAAATTAAATCCGAATAACGTTAAGACGAAAGTAACTTTATCACAGTTGTAAATGCAAACAAGAGTCATTTAGCTATGTCATGAAGTAAATTACGGTTTCTCTCTATCTTCCCGAAGAATCAATTAGCTATTGATAGGCTATGCCACAAGCACTATTGAGCAGGATTAACAGAGTTAAATAATTTATTTGCAAATAGAAATCGTTCTCATTAATATTATTACAAAGAATTCATTGCTCCCCGAAAACCACCACATAAAGCCGCATATGAACGTTTTAAAATTAAATCCACTATCGCTATCTGTTGAATTAGCAATCAAACAATTGCTAGCATTATTTTATTCTCGAATAGCACAAGGCCGTTGGTTGTTTGCAAAAATGTCGGCAATTCGTTTCCGACGCCAGAAAGCTTCTTTCGCGGCAACTAACCTAATGCAAGAAAAGTCGGATTTCTATGACAAACCATGCCCGATACGCATCGAGATCGATCCGGAGAAAATTCAGTTACTTCTAGCAAACCGACAACTCTGTGCGGCTGATTTTCATTGCCTGGACCAAGCATCGCATCGTTGTATTCGCGAACTATGTTTAAAAACCTGCCTGCATCCGCTGGGTCATAATTAAAGTTACCGATATATCTTACGCCAAAGCTTGATAAAAGCGATTATGCCCATCATCGTAGATCAAAATTCGGCTCAGTAAATGAAAGTGCGAAGCGCCGGGGAAGGCCTACAATACTTTCGCCGGCTTGCTGAAGCCTGAAACTGCACTCACACTTCGTCCAGGCTCTCCTGAGCGCAGCCGAAGAACTCAGGGCGAAAGGTAGTTTGAATCACTCAACTGCTCTTTTTAGAATTAAGCTGTAAATTTTAAAATCCTGCTTTTTTTCCTTATTTTATATTCCAAAAGCCCACTTTTTACCCTTTCTTTTTGTTCTGATTAGTCAAAAAGGGTATGGTGTATACCTATAAGTCCATTCAGGGTACCTATAACCGACCTGTGATGAGAGTCTGCTGTTTACTTGTTTAGGTAATAGCAATCTCTAGCGTCGTAGCAATCCGGAAGCCCAAACAGGAGTATTGAAATATGGCCGTACAATGGGATCAGCTAATTCAAGACGCAGTGGCATTTCGCCATACCCTGCATCGGAATCCCGAACTAAGCTGGCAGGAGCAAAAAACCGCTGAGCGAATTCGCAATGAACTTTCCCGTTTAGACATCGCTTGGCGAGCCTGCGCCGAAACCGGCACTGTGGCCCGATTGGCGCGTAATAAAAGCGGCCGCCATATCGCATTGCGGGCCGACATCGACGCACTTCCTATCCATGAAAACAGCGGCGTGGCTTGGTCCTCGCAAATGGCAGGCTGCATGCACGCCTGCGGCCATGACGGCCACACGGCCACGCTGATCGCGGCCGCACACTGGCTCAAAACTCACGAAGACAGCTTGCCGGGCCCGGTAAGTCTGTTGTTTCAACCGGCCGAAGAAGGCGGTCATGGCGCCAAACGCATGATCGAAGACGGCGCACTTGAAGGTGTCGACGTCATATTCGGATGGCACAATTGGCCGGCGATTCCATTCGGTCAGGCAGTCTGTCCCGACGGCACGGTCATGGCGGGTAACGGAACTTTCGAAATCGAAGTACACGGACAAGGCGGTCATGCGAGCCAACCGGAAGCCTGTCGAGACCCTGTACTTGCGGCAGCAGCTATCGTCATGGCCCTGCAACAGACGCTATCGCGTCGACTTCCGCCTCAGGAAGCCGCCGTACTGAGTGTCACCTCGATCGAAGCCTCCAGCTCGCCCACCGTGATTCCCGACAAGGCTCTGATCGGCGGCAGCTTCCGCATTGCTCACGAATTCACACGCGACCGATTGACGCAATGCATTCAGGACATTTCAACGGCCACCGCCGCGGCTTATGAGGTCGATTGCCACGTTACCGTCTTTCCAAGATATGGAGCGACGATCAATCACCCCGAACCCGCAGCTTTTTATCGCCGGACATTGATGCAGGAATTAGGTGGGGGTAGCCTAAGCCAAAATACGCCTGTTCCGATCATGGCCTCTGAGGATTTCCATTATTACCTGAACGCGATTCCGGGCGCTTTCGCGTTAATCGGCTCCGATGACGGCATAGCGACACATCAACGCTCCTGCCACAACCCCGAATACGATTTCAATGACAAATTGATCGATCGCGTCGCACGCATTTACGCCCGTTTGGCCGGCGCACCCTTGCCGGAAGAAATTATACCCATCGGAGATCAAAATTCGGCGCCGGGGTGCCCGTCAAAGGACGCCGTGAATACGTCCATGTAGGCTCTATGCCAGCTCCATGCTGGCAAAGCCTTTGTCGAGCACCCCGGCGCCTCCTAAGGCACTGCCGAAACTTGAAATGCGAAAGGTATAACTCGCTTCGCACTCGGACCTAACACAAAAAAAAGCGTTATCCGGCAACAATATTGCCGGATAAGCATTAATCGGGCGACTTGTTGCCCTGTCAACCGTAAGGAGAGTATTCATGAAAGTCTTTGAACAATGGGAATCCGAAATTCGCGGCTACTGCCGTGTGTATCCGACCGTTTTCAAATCGGCCTCCAATGCCCGTCAAGTGGATGAGTCGGGAAAATCCTATATCGACTTCTTCGCAGGCGCCGGTGTACTCAATTTCGGCCACAACAACCCGTTGATGAAAAAAGCCTTGATCGATTTTATCGAGGCGGATGGCGTAGCCCACAGTCTGGACACCTACACCACGGCGAAACGCGATTTTATCGAAGCCTTCGCCAATTCCGTGCTTAAACCGCGAAACATGAATTACAAAATGCAATTCATGGGACCGACCGGAACTAATGCGGTCGAAACCGCGCTGAAATTAGCACGCAAGGTCACCGGGCGCCGTACGATCATTGCGTTCAATCACGGTTTTCACGGCATGACGCTGGGCTCGCTGGCCTGCACGGCAAACCAATATTTCCGCAATGCCGCAGGCGTACCCTTGGAATATGTCCGTCATGAACCCTTCGGCTGCGAAAAGCCTTGTATCGGTTGTCAATTAGGCTGCGGCCTGGAATCGCTTGAGCAATTACGCGCGCAATTTTCCGATTCGTCGAGCGGCTTGGAACCGCCGGCGGCGTTTTTAGTCGAACCGATTCAAGCCGAAGGCGGTGTCAATGTGGCCAGTCGAGAATGGTTGCACGCCGTGCAAAAATTGGCGCATGATCTGGGCGCGCTATTGATTTTTGACGACATCCAGGCAGGTTGCGGGCGCACCGGTCAATATTTCAGTTTTGACGGCATGGATTTGGAACCGGACATTATCACGTTAGCCAAAGGCATCGGCGGCTTCGGCACACCGCTGGCGATGAATTTGGTCAAGCCGGAACACGACCAACTTTGGCAACCCGGCGAACATACCGGAACTTTCCGGGGCCAAGGCTTCTCCTTTATCGCGGGCAAAGTCGCGCTGTCCTATTTCGACAATGACGCATTGATGAACGATGTCACGCTCAAAGGCGCTAAGATGCAACAGCATCTCGAAGACTTGGCGGAGCGCTTCGGTCAAGGGCGGTTTCAAGTACGCGGCAAAGGCATGCTGCAAGGACTCGACATCGCCGACGGCGCCTTAGCGAAAAACATCGTCAATCTTTGCTTCGAACGCGGACTGCTACTCAGCGCCTGCGGAACGGGCGGCAAGGTCATCAAAATGATTCCACCGCTAACGATTCCGGAAGCCGATCTGCTCGAAGGTTTAACGATTTTCTCGGGCGTCTTAGCGGATGCTTTGGAGGCCTTATGATTGAACGCGACGACATGACTTTTCCGTTCGCGGAATACCAACGCCGAATCGATGAACTGCGTGGGCGGATGCAAAAACGGCTGCTCGACGCGGTCGTAATCAGCGATCCGGAAAACCTGATGTATCTGACCGACTATCAAACGACCGGCTATTCGTTTTTTCAGGCCCTGGTCATCCCGCTCGACAACGAGCCGTTCATGATCACTCGAAAACTCGAAGAATCCAATGTTTACGCGCGGACGTGGGTGGAAATCACGCGGCCATATCCCGATACCGGCGACGCGATTCAAATGCTCGTGGAATCGCTTCGAGAATTCGGCTTGAATGGCAAACATGTCGGTTACGAACGCAACAGCTACTTCTTTCCGGCCTATCATCAAGACTCGATTCACACGACCTTTACCGACGGGCGTTTATTGGATTGTTTCGGCATCGTCGAACAAGGACGCATCACGAAATCTCCTGTGGAAATCGAAATCATGCGCAAGGCAGCCCATGCGACCGAAGCCGGTATGAAGGCCGGATTCGAGGCTTGCGTGGCTGGGGCGACCGAAAACGAAATCGGAGCCGCGATCAGTGCCGGCATGTTTCGAGCGGGCGGCGAAACTCCCGCAGTAATGCCTTATGTCACCAGCGGCCCACGCACGATGATCGGCCACGCCACTTGGGAAGGACGCGTTGTGCAACCGGGCGAGCACATCTTCCTAGAAGTCGGCGGCTGTTATAGGCGCTACCATACCGCGATGATGCGCACCGTCGTTCTGGGCGATATGACGGATACCTTCTATAAGGCTCAGCAAAAAATGAAATTTGCGCTGCAACGGCTGAAAGAAATCATGCGTCCCGGCCTGACGGTCTCGGACGCCGACAATCTGGTGCGCGCGATCATCACCGACAACGACATCGGCGGCAGGCTGATCACGCGTTCGGGCTATTCGATCGGCATCGCGTTTCCGCCAAGCTGGGACGAAGGTTACATAATCAGCCTAAAGCAAGGCATTTCGACGGTGCTGGAAGAAGGCATGACGTTTCACATCATCCCGTGGATGTGGGGCGTCGAAGGCGATAAAACCATGGGCATATCGGACACGCTTTACGTGACAGAAAATGGCTGCGAATCCTTTTTCACACTGGATCAGGATTTTGTCGTGAAGCCCGAATACGGAGCTTAGGCAAAGAAAGTTACTCAACGGCTCCCACGCTCCAGAAACTGTGAAATTATTCAAGAGCATGAAATCACATGAAGAATTAGATTTTTAACTTTTATAGACTTTTTCTTCATAGTGAATGAATTTTTTAAGATGAATTCATTAATTTACATGATTAGCAAGATGCTTCAGCTTGTCGAAGCCAAGTGTCCGAGCGGGGGATAGTAATAGTCGCAACCACTTCTGCGGGACGGGTTATTTAACCCGTCCCAAACGTTTCGGTTTGCCCTAAACATTTCAGCTGACTTCGGCCAAAATCGAAAAGCTTCCGCTCCTGCTCACGCCCCTTACCTACATCTATGTAGGTAACGTTTAGGACGGGGTTGCAAACCCCGTCCTGCTAAGGAATGGGAACGATGAATAATGATATTTTTAATTTAGCTTATTCAACGGAGAACAAAACCGATGAGCATACCAGTTATTAATCCAACCACCGGCGAATCACTGGGTGTAAGCCCGGAACTCGTCTCTGCCGATCGCGATGCGGCGCTCGATCGCGCGCAAATGGCCTATGCCGATTGGAAAAAACAATCCTTTTCGCAACGCGCGCAAGTACTGCTCAATATTGCTCAATGCCTTCGCGATAATGTGGAATCCTTGGCGCCGCTGATGACCCTGGAAATGGGCAAACCGATCAAGGAAGCGCGCGCCGAAGTGATGAAGGCGGCTCTCTGCGCCGACCATTACGCCGAAAATGCCGAGAGCTATCTTGCCTCGGACACATTGGCATCTGACGCCAGTCTTAGCTATGTGCAATATCTGCCTTTGGGCGTGGTACTGGGCATTTTGCCTTGGAACGCACCATTTTGGCTGGCTTTTCGCTTTTGCGCCCCGGCGCTGATGTCCGGTAACACCTGTCTGATGAAGCACGACCCGCATGTTCCGGCTTGCGCCGAAGCAATCGCTCGGATTTTTGAGCAAGCCGGTGCGCCAATTGGACTATTGCAAAATCTGCCCTTGTCGAACGCCGATGTCGAAGCGGTCATTCGCGATCCGCGCGTACAAGCCGTCTCGTTGACCGGTTCGGATAGAGCCGGCAGTGTTGTAGCCGCTATCGCCGGCGCCGAAATCAAACCGGTCGTTCTGGAATTGGGCGGTTCCGACCCCTGCATCGTACTGGCCGATGCCGATCTGGACAAAGCCGCCGATGTGATTACGCTGTCGCGCATCATCAATGCCGGCCAATCTTGTATCGCCGCCAAGCGCATCATTGTCGAAGCCGGCATTCATGACGAACTCGTGACACGGCTTGAAGAACGTCTAAGCAAGTTGAAACTGGGCGACCCGAATGAGGAAAGCACCGACATCGGCCCCTTGGCGCGAGAAGACCTGCGGCAAAACCTGCATCGCCAGGTTCAAGAAACGATTGCCGCCGGCGCGCAATGTCGACTCGGCGGAAACGTACCCGACGGTCCGGGTTATTTTTATCCGGTAACTTTACTGACCGGCGTCACGAACGACATGACGGCCGCCCGAGAAGAAACCTTCGGACCGGTCGCCGTCGTTATCAAAGCCAAAGACCAGGACGATGCGATTCGCATAGCCAACGACAGTCAATACGGCCTAGCCGCCAGCATCTGGACCGAACGATCGCGTGGAGAGGCGCTGGCTCGGCAATTGGAAACCGGTCAAGTCGCGGTCAACGGCATCGTCAAAACAGACCCCAGATTACCAAGCGGCGGCATCAAGCGCTCAGGAGTCGGCCGCGAGCTGGGACCGCATGGCATGCACGAATTTGTTAACGCGCAGCAAGTTTGGCTAGGTTAAGACTCTTGGAGTTTATCGTTCGAACTTTTACAAATTCTGACCTGATTAGTGAGTTTCTTCAGCTAAAGCCGAAAGATCAGCATATCCCTAGCAGGACGGGGTTCGCAAGCCATGCCCGTCCTGCTGAAAACGGCCAACCCACATCACGCTCTTTCCCAAGCTCCAGCTTCCTGAGACCGACACAACCTCCGCACATTCTCAATCAACCCCGACTCCGCTCGTTCAATCTTTCTTAATTGTCGGGAAGCTAGAGCTTCCTGAACAGGTTACCCAAGCTGGAGCTTGGGTAACAGCGTAATTTTCAGGTCAGGAAAAATGACTGTTTTGTGGATTTTGAGAAAATAACTGGCGCTTTATAACTTATGCTCATCAACAATTTTCAAGATATTTTAAGCACCGTAGGGTGCGCATCGCGCACCTTTCCACGGCAGCGAACCCGACAACAGATCCCGCGACCCAGGTGTGCGATGCGCACCCTACGCCTGTCGTTACGTTTCATCAAGGTCTTACGCTAGCGTATCGGCAATAAGCCCAGCTCGATTTTGTGGCTGTACATGTGCTCTTGCCGGTAGCTGCTGCGTTCGGCCTGCAAACAACCGATCAAATTTTTCAACGGTTCGGTTAGCAAGCCGGCATCCGACAATCGCTGCAAATAGGCTATCGACCTAGCCTGAATATCGAAGCCTTCGCGTTGTCCGACGCGGCTTCGCAGACAGTCTTGCCATGCGTCCGGCACGGGACCGAGCCAGTAATTTGCATGCGGCATCGTCAACGCGATTTCCAGCCCCTTCGGGTCCATGTCGCTGAACACGATGACCGTTTTATCCGTACCGAACCGATCGACGAAATCGCGGCAGACATTAGTTTTAGAGCCTGTTTTTGAGTCGCCCCGATAAACCCATAATGCCTGCCGCGCTAGAGGCGGCAATTCGAACGAAGCGCATAAAGACATAATCGCGAGGTTTTCGACCACCACGAGGGCGTCGCGCTCGACCGTTTCGATGCCGGAACTCGGGCAAAACACGCCAGCCGCCATGATCGAAGCTGGCTGCAGCGTGATTCGACCGCCGTTGATGCAGAGCTCACCGTCCGGACTGTTCAGCAGCAGATAATCTTCGCTGACAGGCTTCCCTGCCAGTTTTTCGTTCCCGTGATGTTTAGCGACTGTCAGCCTGTCGTCCGGCAGGCGTTCGCGCAGGGGGTCGAAGCCGGTTTCTTCCGCGACCCGCCGGCGCAGTTCGAGCTTGTCCTGCGCGGTAAAGACCAATTTGCCTTTATTCAAATGGCCGCAGCGATAACGTTCGATCACCTCGCTGCCCAGCGGACTGACGGGGCGGGTCGTGCTTTGGTCCGGTCGGTTCGCGACGAGTTCGCTGATCCAGTTGAACAGTTTCCGGTTCATTCGACTACACCCGGCGCAGCGAAATCTCGTGAATCACTTGATTGCCGTTGAAATCGTCGAGGGCCTCCCCGTGCATCTCCAACGCGACGGCGCTTCTCATGCGCTGCGGCAGGCAGCAATATTGCGCGAACACCATGTCCAGCCACAATTCGGCCTTGATTTCGATCTGTTCGACGCGCCAATGCTGCAGTGCCGACGTGTTGCGTCCTTGTCGTTCGAGCGCCGACGCGAATAGGTTTTCGATATGGGCCTCGTAAAGGTCCCGGTGATATTCGATCCGTTCCGGCATCTGCATATCGAGCGGCGCCGAGGCATTGTCTCGGGGCGGCGGCGCGAGCGGTTTGGTCTGCCGTCTCAATTCTTGAACGATCTCGACGAGATCGGCTTGCAGGATCGGATTGGCCGTATCGATGCCGGGAGACAAGTTCAGGCCGGAACCTCGCCTGAGCAGTTCCGGAGCGGCCGCCTCGATGCTCCAGTCCAACGGTTCCCATTCCGGATGCTGCCTCAGAAACTGGGCCATCGCGCGGGTTCGGTTCGCGGTCTGTTCCTGCAGCCGCAGCGTGAACAGCAGGGTCTTCATGCGGGCGACGATGCTGGTCAGCCGCTCGACGATGCTCTTGTATTGATCGATGAAACGGATGATCTTGCGGCTCAGCTCGGGCGGAATCGCGGCCCAGCTCAACCAATCGTAGCAATCGTTCAAATTGACCTGATTGAGTTCCTGCACCAAGCGCTGCGCATACGCCAAGGCGCGCCGGTTCTGCCGGATCTTGCTGTTCAGCGACGAGACGAAGCCGAACTGGCTCGTGATCGCCGCGAACATCACGGACAGACTCGTTTCCAACGATTCGATCGCCTCGTACAGCGTGTCGTCGATCTGTTCCAGATGATAGCGAGCCTCGTCCTGTTCGTTTCGCTCGAGCGCGCGCCGGTAGTCCTCGATGTCTTCCTCGACGGTCAGTATCATCTTGCCCATGTCGATCGCCTGCTGATAACGCTGATTGCGCAGCAGCAAGCGATCGATCAGGCGCTTGACGTCGCCGGTCAGGCGGTATTCGTCGCTGACATCGGCGGTGCGCAGGATGCCGGCTTTTTTCAGGCTTTCGATCGCGGCGCGGTTGTCTTCGTCGACAAAGACCGTTCCGTCGATATAGGTCTGCGCCAGCAATCGATCAGCGCCGGCCAGCTTGCGGATCAAGCCCGCGATCTGCTCCCGGTCGAAACTCATAGAAACAATTCCTGCTGCTCGACGTCCTCGCCATTGGCCGCGTGCTTGTCCAGCTCCAAGGCTTCGGCGTCGTTCAGAAACGCGATGATGCGGTGCAGATAATCGATCTTGCCGGTCGCGAGATACAGCGATGCCTGCGGATTCGGCTTGACCAGATAGCCGCTCTGTTCCAGTTTTTGCAAGACCCAAGACAATTGTTCGGAGATCGCGGTCTTGCTGGTCTTGAACAGCGCCAACTGGGTCAGCCGGTTCAACTGTTCGGACAGCGACGGCTCGTGCTCGATCGCGTTCAAAAGCTGCGTCATGCGGATTTCGTCGCGCGCCCGGATCGGCATGTCCTGCCCGAGCGCGGTCATGACCATGTCCATCCATTCGACGACCGGGCGCAATTGCGAACGGACTTCGGCGAAGGCCTCTCTGATCGGACCGCGGTTGCTATCGTCGACGACCGTGTAGGCGGCGTAATAGACCTCGCCGTCCAGCGACAACAAGGTTCTATCCAAGGGCTTCAGAAAGGCGTCGATCTTGTCCGCATTGGCTGGCTGCGACAAATAGTCGTAGGCATCGTGATAGGCGGTCGGGCAAATAAAATGACCGCTCAGCAGCGCTTCGGCGACTTGTTTAAACATCGGCGCGCTCCCGTTGCATCGCATTCAACAACTGATCGAGCTTGCTGGCCGGCAGTTCAACCTCATGCAGTCTTTGCTTGTTCAGCAGATAGCGCCGGCTGAACAGGGCGAGTACATGCCGGTCGGCGGTCGGCGTCGCGGACAGAATCTGAATATTCTGTTTCGCGAGCAGATTCATCATTGCCTCGATGTTCTCGGGCGCCAAATCGCCCAATTCGTCGATCGGCCAGCAGACGACGGTCGGATTCTGCTTGCGCAGCATCGCCGTCACGCCGGTGAAGAACGTAATCAAGGCCAGATAGGACAGTCCGGTAGAACTGACGTCCTTCAGCTCCTTCGCGTTTCGAGCGTGCTTGAGCTGGCCGTTCTCGTAGATACTGAATTCGATATCGAACAGCGACACATGCTTAATCTTGAAGCCGGACGAAGGCAGCAGCGCGGTCAGTTCGCTCATCGCCTGAATCAGTTCGTCGGGAATGTCCCGATGGCCGATCAACTCGGCGTTGTCGCGGTATTGACCGTAATTGTCGCCGAATTTTTTCAGCGCCTGCCAATATTCCAAATCGTTCATCTTCGAGCGAACATTGACGGTGATCTCGCCCAGCGCGGCGAAATACCGTTCTTCGCTGATGTATTTGGACAGCTCCGAGCCGGTGTGCTTGATCGCGCGGTCGAAGTTGTAGAGATGCTGATAAAAGGCATTGACGCCGGTCGCATGCAGCTCGATCTGTTGCGCGGTGGCTTGCCTGAGGTGTTCGGCCATTTGCAGCACAACGATCAACGGCTGTTCGATCTCCAAGGCCTCGTTCTGAAAAAACGAACCGCCTTGCGCGGGCGCGGCCAACGCCTGTTGCCAGGCTTCGGCCAACTGGCTGCGGTGATGTTTGCCGAACAATTGCACCAGGATCTGCTTGCCGCCGTGGATCGCATGTTCCTGGCGCTTGCGCTCCTTGACTGTCTCTTGGGTCAGGCGCGGCAGCGTGTCGGCCGCGAATGCATGCAGCGCTTCCGCATAGACCGGCGGGCAGCTTCTCAACAGCTCCATGCATTGCTCCAGTTGATTGAGCAAGCCGAGACGCTTTTTCATTTGGTCCTGCTGTGCGGCGATTTGTTGATTCAACTCCGTCCGCCGGCGCTTGAATTCCTGCTTGAGCTGCTCGATCGCATCGTTCAGTTGCCGGATTTTGCTCTCGCACTCGCCGCGACGGCGGCACAGTTCGGGATGCTCCTTCCAACGTTGCTGCAGCCACGTCTGGTATTCTTCATGCTTGCGCTGGAAGTCTCTCGCTTCTTTTTCGAGACGCTTCGCTTCATTGAGCTGTTCCGACAATTTCACGATCGTGTCATCGGCGCCGCTGTCTTTCAGCTCGCTTTTCAATTGCTGCTGTATGCGGCGTTTCTCCTGTTCGAAGCGTTCGGTATCGGCGGTGATTTGCGCCTTGATCGTTGCAATCAGGCGTTGGCCTTCCGACTCGATGACACCTTTCCGGCCCAGATATTCGTCATGCAGTGCGTGCATCGACTGTTCATGTTCCGATTCGATCGCGGCGATGGTTTGATTACAACCTTCGATGTCGGAAGACAGGCGCTGCAGGTTCGATTCGATGTCGCTGCGCGCTTTTTCCGTTTCGACCTTGATCCGGTCCGCCAACGCATTCGCTTCGTCTTGCAGATGCACTTCGTTTTTTTCGACGCGCTTGATCCGTTGCTGTACCTTATCGAGCACGGTCTTGGCCTGCTCGCGCTGCCTGTTCGCTGCATTCAGACTCGCCTCGAGGCGTTCGCTTTCGACGCCGAGCGCATTCAGTTTGTCGAACAGATTTTTTTCCTCTTGCTCCAGACGCAGTTTGTCGGCGGTCAGATAGCTTCGCTCGGCCAACGCATCGAGCGCGATCCGTAGTCCGTAGAAATCATCGCCGCCGTTTTCGCTCCACTGCGGGTCGAGGCCGGTATGGTCGAGCAGTTCAGGCGCAATCACGCGGCCGATGGTGTTTTGCCAACCTTCGACTTCATTGTCGAGATAATGCTGTAACGTGCCGGGTTCCGGTCTCAGGCGTTTCAGGCACTGCGCATGGCGCTCGCGCAGATTCCTGAGCTCGGTATTTTTATCCTTGAGCTGTTGTTCGATCTGCCGGAATTGATCGAGCTTGCCCTGGTAGTCGTTTTGCGCGTCATGCCGGGCCTGATAGGCGAGTTTGTTTTCCTTAGCGGCCGCTTCGAGCGCCTGCCGGTTTTTGCCTTGCTGTTCGGCCAAAGCGTCCGGAATGGGCGGATTCTTCAGACGGCTCTTTTCGACTTCGAAGTCGGTCAACCATTGTGATTTTTGCTCCTTGACCGGCTGCAGCCTTTCTTCCTTGATCTGGCGCAATTGCTCCTTGCGTTGCTGAAACTCCGCATCGGTCTCGCGTAGGATCTTCTCTTGTGTGAACTGCGCTTCGGCGCATTGCCGCTCGAAAGTCTGGATTTGGCTGTCGTGACTGTGCCGTAATGCGCCGAGTTGTTTCTCGTAGTAAGCCTTGATTTCCTGTGTCTTGCTTTCCAGCGCTTCGATCTCGCTCTGGATCTTTTCCTGACGCTCTAAATACTGCTCGAGCAGCGAAGCCTTAAACGCAAAGCTTTCGGCATCCTGCCGTTCATATTCGAGTTTCTGCGTTTCGAGCGCGTCGATCCGATAATTCAGTTCTTTCAGCCGCTCGTTACATTCGATCAGCACGTCGGTTTTCGGGTCCAACTGCCGATCGTGTTCCTGCTGCAATCGGTCGCGTTGTTCGTTCAGTTCGCTCAGGCTTTGTTCGAGCGCGTCTTTTTCCTTCAGGCCGGCTTTATGACTGTCGAGCGCGAGCGCGTGAATATGCGACAGCGTCTTGAGCGTTTCCTTATACTCGCCTATCGTCTGCAGCAAGTCGTCGAAATCGCCGCGCTTGGCCTCGATTTCCCGCGCCGCGGTCAAGTCGGACAACCACGCGTCGATGTGCTGTTTGTTCAGTTGAAAGGGTTGCTGCTCGTCTTCGTTCTGCAGGAAGGTCTGGCTGAGCTTGTTGCGCGAGATATCGATCAACATTTGTTTGATCACGTCGAAATCGCCGATTTTTTCGATGACCGAACCGATGACCTTCTCGATGTGCGTCATCGGTGCGAAACCCATCGCAAAGCGTTGTTGCAGCGGGCGCAACCAACGCTTGCCGCTACTGACCTGATGACATTGGATGATGCTGCAATAATCGTCGACCGCGACGAAACGGGAAGCCTCGGCGTTCAGCGTCTTGTAGAGGCGCTCGATGCTGTGGCTGTCGCGCGGCAGACCGTTCTCGCCGATGTAATAATCCTGCCGATAAGGGGCGTCGATGAACTTGTATTTGGCGCCGCGTCCGTCGCTCTGCACCATGACATGACAGACCTGACCGTGCGGACGTTGGTATTCATATACCAGACAACTGCTGCCGCGCGGCAGGTAATAATCCAGAAAGCCTTTCTTGCTGCCGCTACCGCCGACGATATTGCTCGGCCGCTCGCCCCAAAACAACTGCATCAAACGCAGAAAAGTAGTCTTGCCGGCGCCGTTCGTGCCGCTCAGATTGGTATGGCCGTCCAGCTTCAGCAAAACGGACTTGCCGGGCCAAAAACTGTCGATCAGGATGATTTTTTGCAGTCGAAAACTATCAGACATTTCCAAAAGGGGTCAGGTTACTTTTTATTGCCATCTCTGGCTTTTTTGGGGCGGCCTTGCGGCGCAATTTTGACGCGTCGACCTAAAACAGTCTCGATTTCATGCTGAAACTTGTCCGAACCGAGCGCGCAGTCTTTGTTCAAGTGGGCGCGTATCGCTCGAATGTCATTGTCGGCCAAAGCTTGCTTGCAGAGTTCGCGGTAGGCCATTGCTCGGGTCTCGGGGTTCGCAGCCAGCAGACGATATTCCGGCGGCTCCTCCAACCATTCCATGCCGCTTCCGGTCACATGATGACGGCAACTGGACCACCGGTAATCCCACGGACAGTCCACCATGCCGGCCCGCACCGGATTCAGTTCAATATAACGCATGCACGTCAACAAGTAACGCTCGCTGTCGATCAAACTCGATTTGAAACGCCCTTCGAAGAGCGTTCCGGTGCGCCGGTAGGTCTTATTGATGTAACGAACATATCGCCGGCCGATCGATTGCATCAAAGCGGAAATCCCGCCCTGCGCCTCGCTCACCGCCAACAAATGAACGTGATTCGTCATCTGCACGAACGCGTAAAGCTTGCACTGGTTTTTCACCAAGGCTTCACGAAGATATTCGAGATAGATCGAGTAATCATTTTCATCAAAAAAAATGGGCTGGCGATTATTGCCGCGTTGCACAATGTGCTGCGGAACATTCGGCAAGTCGAGGCGCGGGAGACGAGGCATGGCTTTGGTATATTTTAAGGACTAACGAAATCATAGCACAAGAATGTAACCTGACCCCTTTTCCGACCTTTTCCCAAAAAGTAACCTGACCCCTTTTTTAGTTAAGTGTGATTATGACCACTTGGTAAGTTCTCCAAGAAAGGCACAGTGCATATTGTTTACATATTCCATTATTTCTGACAGCGCTTTTCGGACATCCTCAATAGGCTCTGGAACTAAATTGTATGTACCAACCACATTATCTTCAGAATCAAGCATGACTGCACACTTTACGGGGGTTGAACCTGCTTTTCTTTCTTCAGCCAGCGCAGATTGCGAGATCCATTGGCTGAACTGTTGATTTCTTTTTATCCTGACTGTCGCTGCTTGCCTTTGGGTAGCGAAAGTAAGTGCTTTTTGGGTCGTACCCACTCACTAAATCAATTTGCTTTCCAAGATCATCAGAAATACTCCAGTCGGTTGACTTCGGCAGTAAATCAACGTGCGAATCAAATACCTTTCGGAAATACTTATATAGATCCGACAAATTATGCGTGTTAGAGAAAGGGCGCCACTTGCCATTTATGGCGATGGCTGGATTCTCTAGGTTAAAATCTTGTCCAAACTCTATATTGTACTTCCTGTGTAAAATGTAGATTAGTGATTTCAAGTACAATTCAATTGCATGCCTCTGCAAGTAGCCAATAGGTGACACAATTTGACGGCTACGTTCCGACTCTAACAATATTTTGCTGCATCCCTAAATCGCCAAGCTGAAATGCCCAGCCCTCTATCGAAATGCTTTTCAGGGGGAGTTATCAGTATATTCATTAGAAAATCTACCCAGAACGATGCAAACACATAACGCCCTTATTCACGCGCCAGCTTCGCTGGTCGCGTGCAATTGATGGTTAGCCGGCATTTGCAATCTCTTTCTGTAATGCTTCTTGCGCTAGCTTATTTACACTTGTACCTCTCACTTGAGCTGTAATCGCTAGCTGCTCGTGCAAGTCCGGAGGGATCCTGAGGTTGAACTTGCCAGAGTAGTGGCGGCGAGGCTCGATGCCTTTCTCTTTGCATACCTCAAGGAAGGTATGCAAAGACTTCCAGAACTCCGTCCGTAACTCCTTTGGGTTGCGACCGTAGAAATCAGCGCCGCCATTCAGCCCCAGGATTTCACCCCGGAACGTATCCAGTTCAGCGTCGTACTCAATTTTGGCGTGATAGCCTTCTAGCGTCATCGTGTTCATAGCGATACTCTGTGCTGCTTTAACCATTTGCGAATGCTGGCAACAGCTCCTTTGTCGGTATTCGGACTTGGATGAGGTCGATGAAATATTCGAACCTCCCCAAACAGAACCACCGCAACCCGGCTACCTTCGCGCTCGCTCACCTCAGCACCAAGCTCGACAAATAGTGCTTCAATATCACGCCACTGGATATTGGCACTCGTCGGGCGGGCGAAAATAGCCTCCAGGGTTTTCTGGTGCTTCCGTTTCATGATCATATGGTACCATATAACAGTACCATGTCAAGAAACCTTGATCATGGCACCAAACCTGAGAAATGACAGCTAATCGCGGCGCTCACCAGCGGAGCGGGTGGCAAGCTGTATGCTTGACGACCGGTCCGTCTGGTGAAGCGCCTTGTTCCGGCGTAAGGCGACGGGACAAGGCCGAACGAAGTGAGCGCCGCGATTCCCGGCGGCGAAGCCGCCGGGAACAAGCTATTGACCCGATCAAACTAACATACGGCTTTTCCTGCTTAATTGTCAATAATCCAGCTTCAATGCTAGATTTTCTAAACGGTATAACTTACATTTCATTCATGATAAACCGATCGGGATAATATTCATAAAAGGGGGCAGTTTCTTTATTATTACTACTATCTCGCTTTTTTGGGACACCCTCGTACCTGTGATCCCTAAATTAGGAATTTCCAAGATGCCTGCGGGGATTAAGCAAATCGAAACGTCCATGATAGGATAATTCGTAATAAATTGGATCGACCGAAGGCCCTGCGGCTCATACCAAATTCCCAACGCCAAAAAATAACGGAAGCTCGCTAACAACTCGAAACCGAACTCTGGGCTAGCGCCGATAATCTGCGGGCCAATCCCAAACTGACGGCGGCGGAATACAAAGACCCTGTGCTAGAGCTGATCTTGCTGCGCTATGCGCAAAACCGCTACGAGCAAGCGAAGGCTGCCATTGAAGCCGCCATGCCGGAAACCCCGCGCGGCAAACTAAAGCCGACTAAAGAACACTTCTTGGCGGCGGGAGCCATGCTGGTGCCCGAACAATCGCAATACGACTATCTCGCCAATTTGCCCGAAGGCGTCGGCATTAGCGAAGCCTTGAATACAGCGATGCGGCTGATCGAGGAGGAATACCCCGATCTGGCCGGCATTTTGCCGAAAAATTATCAGGAGCTGGACCCCGATTTACTGCGCGAACTCATTCGGGTATTCAACAAAGATTCGGTCAAAAACCTTAGCGGGGATGTATTCGGCCATATCTACGAATATTTTTTGATGAAGTTCTCGATGAGCGGAGCCGGCGCGCAGGAAGGCGGCGAATTCTTTACCCCGCCGTCGTTGGTGCAATTGATCCCCAACCTGATTCAACCCGACCACGGTATCATTCACGATCCGGCCTGCGGTTCCGGCGGCATGTTCGTACAAACCGGCCACTTTATCGAAGAGCACGGCGGCAAAAGCGTCAACGAAACCATCAAATGCTACGGTACCGAGTTAAAGTCCAACAATGCCAAATTGGCGAAAATAAACTTGGCGATCCACGGCATCGAAGGCAAAGTCATCGAAAGCAACAGCTTTTACTCCGACCCGGACGACCTGATCGGCCAATGCGACTTCGTAATGGCCAATCCGCCGTTCAATGTCAACAAGGTCGACAAAGACAAGGACTACGTCAAGACCGACCCGCGCCTGTTTAAAGAGGTCGGCATCCCCAAGGCCGACAACGGCAACTACTTGTGGATACAGTATTTTCTCTCGCTCCCAAGCTCTAGCTTGGAAGTGTATATAGCCCAAGCTCCGCTCTCATCGTTATACACATCTTCCGCTGTTTCCCAAACTCTGTTTGGGAAATCCGTCTCGCAAGCTCTGCTTGCCGGCTTCGGGAAGCTGGAGCTTCCAAGACTTCTTGCCCAAGCAGAGCTTGGGCAAGAGCCGACATAGGGGGGTGAGAGCCGGAGCTTGGGAAAGAGCGAAAAATATCGATATACATGCTAAACAGAAGGCATCGTATACCTGGAAACGGTGCTGTTTGATAAATCTGCGGATATTGGATATCAGTGGCTCCGAGATCGCGATCTGGGGATCGCTCCCACAGAGCATCCGGCCCCTTGTGGGAGCGACGCCTTCGTCGCGATTTCGAAGCCTGGAACGTTGAGCGACAAAAAATGGTATCGAAGCCTCATTAGCTAAGATTGCAAAACCGTAATTTTTGACTTATGTATAACGATGAGAGCTCCGCTTGGCGTTTGTACAAGCAGAGCTTGAGGGTAGGCATTCCCAAGCTGGAGCTTGGTAACCAGACAACGAAATCCGAAGTTGCAGTACCGTTTCGTTTTACGACGGTTTGCCGTCAATACGCCATTGCGCTTGATCCCGACTCGGCAAGTGCCGGTCTCGATCGTAAGGAGGCTCTTCATGCGGAGGCATGATATCTTCCGGCCAATCTTTCGCCCAGCGGTGTCGTTCTTCTTCATCCGCATAATACCGCAGATATAGCTCAATATCCGTTTCGCTGCCGCTGCCCAATATGTCGATATGAAAGGCCGAGTCGTTGTCTAACGGCATGACCGGACCTTCCTCGCGCAACACGTCATGCCAAAGTATTTCGTAGAGTTCGCGGTCGTTAAGGTGATCCGTGCTGTAGAGAAACATGCGCAGCATCGCTAGGCCATTAATGACTTCCCACAATTTGGCGCTGAGTTGCGTATCGTCCAACTCTTCCGGGTTCGGTAAGGTCATGCCGCATTGCAACAGTAAGTCGAAGGTCGCTACCCATTTCGTATCCTCGTACGGATCGATATAGCCCATAAACTTTTTATTCAAGGCTTCGGATAACTCGTCCATTGCATCGGACATGAACCCTTCATTGATGAATTCATCGGCGCGGCGTTGCAAATCCTGCCGCGTTTCTTGATTTTCGTCGTTTTTTGGCTTTTTCGCGGTTTTTTTGGACATCGCGGCCTCCTTAAATAGGTCGGTCAAAAATGTTTTGATGCTTCGGATGTTGTTTGTTATGTCTCTAATTTCGATATTTTAACAGAGACTTATGTCGAACCATTATGTTAGGCCCCTATTCAGGTTATGCAACCTTGTGGCATTTGCAAGCTTTATGAAAGGCTATGTTCGCGTTAATAGTTGTACTATGCCAATGCCGAAGTTTTTAAGATTTTAGGATGCACCGCGTTGCATTTCGCTTGTTTTCCAGAGCAACCAAGACTAAAAAGGTACGCAATGAGTACATCTATGTAAAGCGTATACCCTAGATTCGGCAATTAGCCTGCGAAAATCACGAAATACATTTAAGTAATCATAGAATTCATATTCTCACGACTCTCTCTGGAAACCCATTCCTTAGATGTCTAGGCAAGATCGGTATGCATTCCCACGCTGGAGCGATGGGAACGAGGAGTTTACAGCGGTTTACTGGTTCACTTAAGGGCTGATGAAATATTGCTTCGGGTTTCAGGAAAATCGATTTTTTGGTTAAATTGCTCTATTTCACAGCGCTAATTCAATGACACAGAGTATGGAAATCATTTGAAGAAGTTATTTCAGCTTGTTCCTCAGCGAATCTAAAGTTAGATTAACGCCGCCTATCGAGTCGAAAGCTGATTTCCTGAACTACTCTCTGTTCGACGGCGCGGCCGCCCTTGTGTGTCGGTTTGAATCGCCAGCGCCGGATCGCTTCGAGTGCCGCCTGATCGAAAATTCGCTTCGGGCTGGCATCGATGACTCGGGCATCGCCGACCGTCCCATTCGGCTTCACGACGATTTCCAGGCGAACCCAGCCTTCGATTCCGCGTTCGCGCGCCCGACGCGGGTAACGCGGCATCTTGCGCGATAACACCACCAAGGCTCGATCGCCTGAACCGCTGCCCGCGCCGGTGCCGTCTCCGCTTGCCGCCTCTTCGGTCTTATCGGTCGACCAGTCCGACGGCGGCGCGGTCACGCGTGAATCGGTTCCCGGCACTGGGGCCAATTCAAGTCCGTGTCCATGTGTTGGAATGTCGATGCGGGGGGGCGGAACGCTTGGCAATGGCGTTATTTTGGGGGCCGGTTTCCTCGGCGCGGCACGCTTGACCGGTTTCGGCGTGACGGCTTTGGGTTTGGGCCTTACCGGCTCGGGCTCGGCTTTCGGCTCCGGTTCGAGTTCGGGAGGCTCAACCGGTTTGGGCTCCGGTTTCGGCTCTTCGACCTTCGGCGGCAAGCGAATGAATTCGATCCCTTGCGGTTTCGCTTCCGAAACCAGCGCGGCTTCGCGTTGGCTGATCAATGCACCGATCAAGAGCAGCAAGGCTAGGTTAATGATCAAGGCAGCAACAAACGACGCCGACAACACTCGGCCCGAATGCGCCGGCTTCATGAAGGGTCGGGCTCCGTACTGGCCGCCACCGAGATTGTGGCCAAGCCGGCTAAGCGCAGTTGGTCCATGACCTTGATCAACAGCCCGGTGCTAGTCTTTTGATCGGCCAAAATGACTACGGACCGGCTCGGCCCAGAGAGTCCTTGTTGCTCGATCCGAGTACGCAGCATGCGTATATCCACCGAATCGTTGTTCAGCCAGATTTGTTCATCCGAACCAATCGTCACGATCAAATCGGTATTTTGCTGTGGTGTGGCCGTCGCGGCTCTCGGGCGCTGCACCGCAATCGCCGATTCGCGGATAAACGAGCTGGTCACCAGAAAGAAAATCAACAAAATGAAGACCATGTCGATCAACGGTGTCATGTTGATCGTGTCGGAATGATCCTCGTTGTTGTCGTTACGGCTTTTGAATATACTTCGTGCGGTCATGTTTGCGGCTTTTATGGCAATGCTATTTTGTTCGAGAGCAAGGCGTGAAAACAGGCGCATAGCAAGCTATGTAACTGTTTTCGCAACGCAGCTATCGAACAAAAGAGCGAGTTAGCTTACCAGCAAATGTGGCCGCGCGAAGTATAATTTTTTTCGATTCATGGCAATCTATTCATAACGACCGATTTGACTGCGAAATCGGCGTTCGCCTGTGCGCGCTCGCCGAGTGAGATCGTAACCGACCGCGACGCCGAATAAACCCAACACCAATCCGGCCATTGTCGTGATCAATGCCTGAGAGACCCCGCGCGCGACGATGCGCGGCTCGGCGCTACCGAACACGCGAATCAAATCGAAGGTTTCGACGATGCCGGTCACGGTGCCCAATAAACCCAGCATCGGCAGAATACCGGACAATGTTTTGATGAGCCGCAGATGGCGGCGCAGTAAAAAAGTGACTTCAGCGGTCTCGATGATCAACGCGGTACGCGAGCGCAAGACCGGAAGATTGTTTTCGATATAGGCGGGAAAAACACGCAACAAATACCAATAACGTTCCAACACCAATGTCCACAATACCAGCGAAACGGCCAGCAACGGCCACATGACAGGCCCGCCCATCGCGATCAAATCCTCGATGTGCTGTTCGGCGCGCTGCAGCGAGATGATCAGGCTTTCGATAATATCGCCGTTCATCCCCGTTTCCCTTTAGGAACTAGCATGAAATAACGTCTTCAAATGTTGGAAGGGGGTTCGGTGGCTCGATTGACAGGTGTCGGCGGCAGGGATAGCCGCCGTCAAGCCTACACGGACGTATTCACGGCGTCCTGTCAAGCGAGTCACCGAACGCCAACAAAGCTTGCTGTTTCGCGCAGTTATTTTGTGCATATTCCTTAGGTTTTATTCTGCGTCATGCCGCTGCTCGAGGCGCAAAGCCAGAGCCGCCGCGACATGGGCATCCAGTAAATTGCCCAAATTTTGGCATCTGCCCAGCAACAAGCTATGGAACAACAAAATCGGAATCGCGGCTACCAGCCCCAGCACGGTTGTAACCAGCGCTTGCGAAATCCCCCCCGACATCAATTTCGGATCGCCCGATCCATGCAGCGCAATGGCTTGAAAGGTTTCTATCATGCCGGTGACGGTACCGAGCAAACCCAACATTGGGGCAATCGCCGCCACCAATTTCAAAAAAGCCAGAGCGCGCTCCAATTTGATCCGCTCGCCGGTCAAGGCTTCTTCGACGGTTAAATACAAAGCCTCTTCATCGGTTGCGGTCTCCTGCTCCAGCTTGGCGAGAACCCTACCCAAAGGGTTGTCGAGCCGCAAATCGGTTGTTTGCAGTTGCTGTTTGATGCGTTTACCGACCAGGCCCAGATCCACGAAACGGTATCCGCAGAGCACGTAAGCGAAACCGGCCAAGATCAGAATCAAACAACCGACGATGCCGCCTTGGGCGATGCGTTCTTGCAGATTCGGAATTTGCACCAATAACTGCAAGGTCTGCCCGCCGGACGGGTCGAGCGCGACAGGCGCCAGCGTATCGGCATGCGCTTGCTGAAATCGGCGCGCCAAATTGAGCAGGCTCGACGCCGGCTGACGCGGCAATTCGACCAATCGGTCGATCTCGGGCGAATACACCAGATAACGCCCTTCGGCGATGAAGCTGAAACCGCCGAGCCTCAGCACGTCTTTATCGATGGCCTGACCGCTAGGCTCATAAACCGGCGCCTGAATAATAGACACACTCCCTAAGGCATCGAGTTGCTGCTGTAGACTGGTAAATAATCCTTTTAGATCTTTTGTGGTCGGTATCTGTTTGGGGTCGGCCAATTGTTCAAGCAAGACCCTTTGCCGGGCGGCATCGCCGGCTAAAAAAAGTTGCTGGTATAAGGGCTTGAGGTCCAAAGCGCTTTCTCGAATCGCCAAAAACAATGCGGCCTTGGCCGCCAGTTCTTTGTTCAACCGGGCATCCAATTCCGTCGGTGTCAATACGGCTTCGGTTTCGGCTTGGGCGAATGGGGCTAAAGCAAGCGCGAGGCATAAGACATACCAAAACTTCATAGTCACGGCTTCCTAGGTCCCGGCAGCGGCAGTTCGATCAATTGCGGCGGCTCCAATTTACGCGCGGTGCGCAGCCCTTGAGTAATCGCTTCATTGCCTTCCCCGGACAAACGCTGCCAACGGCGACTATCGTTAAGCCAAATGCCCGATTCGCGGCCATTGAGGGTTTGGTAATAAAAAGCTAAGCTCCCGATGCTGAGGAAGTCCATCAAGCGCTCGTTGCCATCGGTCTTCAGTAGGGCTCGATAGGCATCGATGGTCTTCGCATAATCGAGCTCGACCCGGTACGCTTCGACGACGCGCCGATATTGTTCCGACAAATCGGCATCGGGATCGTTCAGCAAGGTTTCCAGCCGGGCTATACGCTTTTGACGCTCTTCGAGCTGGAAAGGCGCACCCTGTTCGATACGCTGTTTCAATTCGGCAAGGGCGTCTTTGAGCTGTTCTCGTAATTCGGAATCGAACAGTAACAATGCATCGAGCAAGGCAACCTTATCTTCGGACTCGCCGGGCGGACTTATTTCAGTTTGTGTCGAGACTTGCGCTTCCTTTTCGACTGGCTCGACCGCATGAACAGGCGGCATCAGTGAAATGAAAACGGTGATTGAAATCAATCGGAAGGGGAAATATGGCACTGCGAAATTTTAGAGAAACAACTGAAGAAAGAGGAATGCGCTGGCCAAAGACTCTAGCAGGTAAAGATCGATCAAGGCAACGGGAAAAACTCCCGAAAAATACCCCTGTTAAATGGCCAATCTACCGAATGGTTGGCAACATCCTGGCCCGTGCCAAAAAATCGGATGCTATTGTAGCGACAATAGCATCCGAAATTACGACTCGTCTTATCAATCCAAGCCGATTTGATAGACCACTTCTTCCGGATCGCTGAGCTTGCCGTTGATTGCATCGACTTCAACTTCAAGCAGCTTGCCGTCGGCGGTTTTGATATCGAACTCATAGGCAACGCCATTGTCCGCTTCTATTTCGTATTCGATTTTCATGAGGCTGCCCGGATATTTATCCAAAGCCGTTTTTAATGCCGCATCCAATCTGACTTTAGCCTTAGAAGTAAATTCCGGATCGTCGACCGCGACTTCGCGCTCGGTTTCGATTATTTTACCGCTTGCGGCATCGCATTCGACTTCCCAGTGCTTACCGTCCTTGCCGTGAATATCCAATTCATATTGAGGCTTACCATCTTCGATTTCGGCCCTCATCGTGACTATATCGCCGGGATGGGCATCGAGCGCCGATTTCACGCAACTATCGATAGGTCCTTTGTGATGTTCGAATTGCGCATAAGCAGCTGGAGCAACGAACAACGGTGCCAGCAACGCAATTATCATTTTCTTGTTCATAATCATTCTCCTTACTATATGATCGGGTTCTATAAACATACAGAACTTCGACTCGATTATAGTCCTCGTCTATCTGACTCTACAATAGTTCCAGAGTTGTTTTTTGAACTTAAACTTGATATCGCTTGCGTCACTGAATACACTAAATAAATCAATGCGGATCAATTAATAAAAAAAGACTATAATTGTTTGTTTTGTTTTAATCGAGGATAAAAAAATGGCCCAAAACTGGATAGCTCCTTCCATTCTCTCTGCCGATTTCGCCCGCTTAGGCGAGGAAGTCGATAATGTTTTAGCGGCCGGCGCCGATGTTGTCCATTTTGACGTCATGGACAATCATTTCGTACCCAATCTAACGATCGGCCCATTGGTTTGCGAGGCGCTGAGAAATCATGGCGTTACCGCTCCGATCGACGTGCATTTGATGATCGATCCGGTCGATCGAATCATCCCGGACTTCGCTAAAGCCGGCGCCAGCTATATTACCTTCCATCCTGAGGCTTCGGTTCATCTGGATAGAACCTTGCAATTGATCAAAGACCAAGGTTGTAAAGCCGGCTTGGTATTCAACCCGTCGACTTCGCTGCATTATCTGGACCATGTGATGGATAAGCTCGACATGATTTTATTGATGTCGGTCAACCCGGGCTTCGGCGGACAATCGTTTCTTCCGTCGGCATTAACCAAACTGCGCGATGCGAGAAAACGTATCGATGAAAGCGGTTTCGATATTCGTTTGGAAATCGACGGCGGCGTCAAAGTCGACAACATCCGCGAGATCAAAGCGGCCGGTGCCGATACCTTCGTTGCCGGTTCGGCGATTTTCGGCAAACCGGACTATAAAGCAGTCATCGACCAAATGCGCGCCGAAATTGCAAAAGCCGAGTAAAAAGGCTTTTTTCTATACCTATCGCACTTCATATTTCGGCATTGACGTATGGAGGCACCGGGGTGTTCGGCAAAGGCTTTGACAACAGGGATGCTGTCACAGAGCCTACATGGACGTATTCACGGCGTCCTTTGACGGACACCCCGGCGCCGAAATTTGACCAGCAAAGGGTATAAATCTCTACTGCAAGCGAGACAAGATTTAATTTACCCTTGTCGCGCTTGCACCCAGTAAATCTGATTGGCTTCCAGCGGCAAACTGCAATTCGAATGGCTGGGTCTGATTCTCGGCGTATAATCGCTTATCGGTCTGGTTTTCGGTATCGTCGCTTTATAGATATAACCGTTTATCGCGCCGGCCAATACCTGTTCTATCGACATCGAATGAATCTCAAATCGCTCCTCGCCTGACGATTCCGCGAATAATTCCACACAAACATCTTCCTCGCTAAGCTCTCCAAGATAAACCTGCATACTGAACGCGTAGTCGTTATCCCGGGTTTCCGCCACCACATTATCGACATGGATTTTAGCCCAGAGATCATCGATGCGTTTCAACCATTCGACCAGCTGCTTACCCGGCTGCATATTTCCGCCCAACCTTTTGCAATAGTTTTCGGCTAGAGGTAAATAAAACTTGGACGTATACTCCCTGACCATGCGATTGGCTGAAAAATAAGGCGTCAGCGTCGCCATGCTTTCCCGCATGATAGCCAGCCAGCGGCGCGGCAAGCCCTGTTGATCACGCTCATAAAACATCGGCACGATTTCCTGCTCGAGCAGTCGGTAAAGTATCTCGGCTTGTTCATGATCGGCTTGTTCGACCTCTTGCCCGTTCAATGACCAGCCGACTTCAGGGCGATACGCTTCCGCCCACCAGCCGTCGAGTTCGGATAGATTCAAGCCGCCGTTAACCAGAATTTTCATGCCGCTGGTCCCGCAAGCCTCCCAAGGACGTCTTGGCGTGTTGACCCAAAGGTCGACCCCTTGAACCAAATATTCGGCGGTAATCATATCGTAATCGCTCAAAAAAATTGCACGCTCCCTGATTTCAGGCCGACGGATAAATTCATGCCAGGCTCGGATCAACACTTGACCAGGCAAATCGGCCGGGTGAGCTTTGCCCGAGATAACCAATTGCACCGGCCGACTGGGATTGGTTAGTATCGCGGCCAAACGATCGGGGTCGGTCAACAGCAGGTTAGGGCGCTTATAGGTTGCAAACCGGCGGGCAAAACCGATGGTCATGACATTAGGGTCGAACAAGCGTAGCACTTGATCTTTGCGCTCGGTTTTCGAGATATTGCCTTGAACATCGAGTTCTCGACTGTACTCATCCCGGACGAACTCGACCAAGCATTTGCGGTTTTGCGCACGCAAATTCCATAACCGCTCATCCGTGACCCGCTGGAATTGTTCCGGCAAATCGCCGTATTCACATACCCAACGATTTTTACCGCACAAATCGGTCCATAATTCGTCGGCTTCCTGCGAATCCCATGCAGGAACATAGACGCCATTGGTGATATGGTCGATCGGTGTTTCTTCCGTCGGCCAATTCGGAAACAAGGGGCTGAAAATACGCCGACTGACCTCGCCATGCAAGCGGCTCACGCCATTAACCGCAGCGCTGCCGTGAATTGCCAGATAGGCCATGTTGAACGATTTATCGTAGGTTTTTAAATCCGGATTGCGGCCGAGATTTAATAAAGTTTCGATATCAATATCGAGTTTTTGCGCATAATTGCCGAGCCGTTTCCCAATCAATTCCGGACTGAAACGGTCGAAGCCGGCTTCGACCGGCGTATGCGTGGTAAACAGATTACCGGCGCGCGTGATGGTCAGCGCGGTTTTAAAGTCCAGCCCGGTTTCTTTCATTAAATCGCGGGCTCTCTCCAGTACTAAAAATGCCGCGTGTCCCTCATTCAAATGGCAAACTTCAGGCTTAATACCTAAAGCCCTCAACACTCGCCAGCCACCGATGCCCAATAAAATTTCTTGTGCCAAACGGATTTCGAGCCCGCCGCCGTACAACTCGCTGGTAATGCAACGATCGACCGGATGATTGACCGGATCGTTACTGTCCAATAGATAAAGCGTAATTCGACCGATTTGCGCTTGCCACACCCTAATCCACAATTTAGACGGCGTATTGAGTTTTATCCGCAACCATTCGCCGTTATCCTTGCGAACCGGACAAATCGGTAAATCACCGGTATCGGCATTAGGATATAGCGCGATCTGATTGCCGTCATCGTCGAAAGCTTGACGAAAATAGCCGTTTTGATACAACAAACCAACACCCACGAGGGGAATGCCCAAATCATTGGCGGCCTTTAAATGATCGCCGGCCAATAAACCCAAGCCGCCGGAATAAATGGGCAAAGCTTCGCTAAGGCCAAACTCCATACTGAAATAGGCGATTTGCGCTAGCTTAGTGTTTTGTTCGATTTCGTTCTGGAACCAGCGAGGTTCGGCTCGTGAGGCGCGATGCTCCGCCACGATGCTCTGCAGTTTTTGGCAAAATTGTTCATTATTGGCTAGCTCCTGCAACAGACTCGCCGAACAGGCTTGCAACACTAGCCATGGATTACGGGATTGCTCCCATAAGGAGCTATTCAATCGATGCCAGATTTCGTCGGCCCGGTGACTCCAGGAAAAATTACAATCCAAGGCCAATTCGGATAAACCATCCAGTTTTTGACTCAATTCGGGCGTAAAAAAACGAGGTGCGGTCATCAGCTTTCTCCTGTAAAAATACGAGTATGCCCTTAGTAAACCGAGTTTCGTGATGCGATGAACATAAAGCAGCGGCGCAAATTTTTTCTATTGTCGCTTTGAATTATGACAGCATTGAGGCCTCTCTATTCCTATCAAACTTCAACTTTCATCGTTGATTCGAGGGGGCATCATCATTTGATTAGCAAAGAGCCTAATGTTTATCACAATAAAAAAACGGTCCCCAAACCCAAAAAAGCAACAAAACCGACAACATCGGTCACGGTTGTTAGTATGACCGAACCGGATAAGGCCGGGTCGATATCGAGCTTATCCAAGACCAATGGAATTACGACGCCTGCAAAAGCTGCAATGATAATATTCACGACAATCGCGGCCGCAATCACCGAACCGATAGACAGGCTTCCGAACCAAATACCTGCAATAGCGCCGATCACTAAAGCCCACAACAGGCCATTGAGTATGCCGACGCTGACTTCTTTAATCAAAAGCGGCTTAAAATTCCCCTTGCTGATTTGACCCAACGCGATGCCTCTGATGATCAATGTTAAAGTCTGACTGCCGGCAATCCCGCCCATCGATGCGACAATCGGCATCAACACCGCTAATGCAACGATTTGTTGTAAAGTACCTTCAAATAAGCCAATGAACCAAGAGGCCAGAAAAGCCGTTAACAAATTGATTCCTAACCAGGTGGCTCGGCGTTTGGAGCTACGAATCACTGGAGCGAATAAGTCTTCGTCTTCATCCATACCCGCGGTCGCCATCAATTGGCTTTCATATTCTTCGCGAGTAATTTCCAAAGCCAAGCGCAAGGTGATTCTGCCTAATAACAGTTGATCGGCATCGATGACCGGCAATGCAGTTAGCCCCGAATGCTCCATCTTTTCCGCAGCATCGGTTAAATAACTATCCGCCGACACAGTACCAGGATCGTCAATGCATAATTCGATCAATGGCGTAAGAGGATCCGCAGCATACAATTTATGAACAAGAACGGTGCCGACGAAAGCACCATTGCGCTGAATCAGATAAATACAATCGGTGTACTCGGGCAGGTTTTTTCGGATCAAACGCATCGCCTGTCTAACCCTTGCCGTCCTTGGCAAAATCAATAACTCATGATCGACATAGCGGCCGATTCGTTCATCGTCATATTGCGCCGACAACTGATAATGCTTTCGCTGACTGGCATCCATATTGCCAAGCGCCGTATCGATCACCGATTCCGGCAATGTTTCCGCCAGTTCGATTAAATCCTCGGCATGCAAGCCGCTCAGCAAAATCTGCAATTCCGATTCTTCGAAGCTTTCGATGATCGTCTGTCTGGGCTCGGAACGCATGGCGACCAAAACATCGACACGATCTTCGACAGGAACCTGCTGCCAACGCTCCAAACGTTGGTGCACGGGCAGGGATTCCAACAATAATGCCAATTCGGTACTTTCTAATTCTTCTATGGCTTGTTCAAAAACAGTTTTTTGATCTTCATTTTCTGCTTCGTTAAGACGCTCAACCAAATGACTGATTTCTTCATTCATTGCTGCCCTCCCTAATTGGGTCCCGCAAACGGGACTGTGTAAACGTTAACCCAGCCTAAACAACTATAGTGACTATGTCCCATAGAATTAAAAATTATTATTTATTTTTCAACATCTTATATTCATTCTCACTAAATGTTAAAGCTGGGTTAAGCCAAAAAAAAGGGCCCGTCCGGGCCCTTTTCACATTATTCTTCGGCAACCCATTTTAAGCATATTGTTGATTATTAAACATATTTAATGCCATATATTTCATAACCCTAAATCTACACTCCGAAATAACCACGCACAGCCTCAAGCGATAAACCATCCGCTCGGACGTTATTCGGTCAAAACAACCATGCATTGGAATTGAGAAAGTAAAAAAGAATCTGAGCATCGAATCAGCAATAACAGGCAATAGTCCTGTGTTAAATAAGCATTGAATTATGAAAGCCATTTACCGTGAATGCAATAAAAACCTCGCCTTCATATCATTTGAACGACTGAATTAAAAAAACCTACTGAATTCATAAGAAATTAAGAACTTTTCATGTATTGAAAAGTCAGAACTTAAATCAATCGATCGAGAATCGCTAATACGGCCGAGAGAGCGGACGACTTTCAATCATACGACCGATTCGATGGTAAAAGTCGTCAAGACTAGCGGTAAAAACCGACCTTTCCGGCAGTTGCTTCGACTTGAACAAATACTGTGCACCGGTACCGCCGACCCATAACTGGATATCTTTCGGCAACGCTTCGGACAGATTATTTAAGTTTTGAATCATAGCTTGTTCAGGCGGGGTATTAGCGAAACTCATCACGATAACAGAAGGCTTGAGCCGGTTTCCGGCGTTTAACAAGTCTTCCCATGGCAAATCGGGGCCGATGTAATAGCATTTACATCGCTGGCTAGCGGCTAACCAGCAACTTAGCAATATTCCGAATTCGTGATGTTCTCCGGTCATGGTCGAAAACATCACACCGGGATTGGTTCCGGAAAATGGCTGTTCGTGATTCACCATGCTTAACACAATTCGTTTAACACAGGCGGAAAATAAATGCTCTTGAGCAATTGTCAATTTACCTTCATGCCAAAGATTACCGACTTTTTCCAGCGTCGGCAAAAGAACCTCCCGGGCATAGCAGAGAGGGTCCATTGCGATCAGCGCCCTCCTAAGCAAGTCTTCGCAAACATCCATGCGAAACTGCAGCAGAGCATCGACAATCCGCACAAAAAACAATTCCTGATTAGCATTAGGCGCATTTTGATTGGCGCTCAACAGATTCTGTAACTCATCGTTACTCAAGTCCGCGATTTTGCTAATCGTAAAACCTTGCTGAGTGGCCGCTAGCAAGAGCGTCAAGCGCTCGACATCTTGCTGGGTATAAAGACGCCGACCTTTGCTGTCCCTAACGGGATTAACGGTTCCGTAGCGCCTTTCCCAAGCTCTAAGTGTTTCGGTGTTTATGCCTGTGAGTGAGGTCACGGTTTTTATTGTATACATTTATGCACAGGTTTTGTTTATGATTAATGTTTGACAAACATTGTACTCAGGAGTAATGTTTAATCCAAGCTTTAGTTGACTCAACAAAGTATTTACTCAGGGTATATAACCAGTTACCTGGTAAGGGGCAATCCACTATGACCCAAATGAACTATTCAATGCTAAACAATCAGTACCGTTCCGGCAGTTTTCGAGGCTTTTATAAGGAAGCTTCTCTTGAAACGGATTTAATGCATTCAAGGCGACCGCAAATCGACACCCTAAACAACGATTCCGATGAAATCGAATTGGAGCCTGCCGATGCCGAATTATTTGCGGAAACCGAAGCGCTGTCCTCATCGAATAATGCAATGACATTCATGCAGAATGGAGGCGACGAGTTATTGATCCATCAGCAAAATGCATCGGTTTTGACTCCCGAGGAATTAACCTCGCTAGCTCAACAAATGGAGCAGAGCCGCTTTAAATTATCGCGTTTGATGATTTATTCGGATTCGGGACTATCGGTTATCGCCGGCGAATTTGTTAGCGCTATCGGCGATGGCATCGATTTATCCGAGCTTATCAGAAAAAACAATCTCGAACCTGTACAAAAAGACAATGCTGCACAGGATACCGCTAAACAGCTCTCAAGCAAGTTATTAGAGTGTTTTCAACAAGTAATCAACGCCAAAGGCAACCCGCATTCAAGCACCGTATTGACCGAATGCAGGCAATTACTGGACGATCTTCATCTTTTACCTAATTTCCTGCAACAAATCGTCAAGGTCTTAACTTGCCGGCTCAAGGATCGAGCACTCAACGCTGATGACTTGGAGTTGTTGAAATCCGCGTCGATAGAGCAACAACGAATGATTTCCGCAAGACGTGCGATGATCAGCGGCAACCTTAGGCTAGTCACGTTCATTGCGCGTCAATATCACCATTCTTCGGTGCCGTTTACCGATTTGATTCAAGACGGGACCGTGGGTTTGATCAAGGCGGTCGACCGTTACGATTGGCGGCGATCGGTGCGCTTTTCCACTTATGCGATTTATTGGATCAAGCAAAGCATCACTCGAGGCATGGTGAGACAGGAAAAAATGGTCCGCCTACCTTACAACATCGCGGCAAAAGCGGCCGCGGTGTTCGAAACGATGAACGATTATCTGGTCAAACACAACCAATGGCCCACCAATAAAACACTAGCCGAAATCTGCGCCTTGCCCGAAGAAGAAATCAAAGCCATCGTCAATAATTATCAACCGACCATTTCGCTCGATAACAATATCAATGATGATGAAGATTTACCGGCGATCGTCGATTCGATGGAGCAAAACCATTTTCCGCAACCGATCAATATATTGGCTAATTCGGCACTGAAAAACTGTTTGAGGAAGGCTATCCAAACCCTGCCCGAACGCGAAGCCGACATCATCAATTGCCGCTTCGGACTCGACAGCGATACCGAAATGACGCTGCAAGACATTGCCGACCGGATGTCGTTAACCCGGGAAAGGGTCAGGCAAATTCAGAACAGCGCACTATTGAAATTAAAAAATAAATTCAGCAGTGATTTAGTCGATTTTCTCGAACCCGGCTAAAACAAGCGATTAAACCGACATTCGACCGAACAATAAAAAGGCCGGTTAAAAAATAAACCGGCCTTAACGCACGAGTATCAGGAGTCCGCTATGACTTGGAACAATAAAAATAATGGCCCGGAGGAACTAGGTGAAAATCCTAAGTCCGATTGGGAAGCTCAATTCGAAAATATATGGCGAGGCATCAATAAAAAGCCGCAAAACTTTCTTAGCCGTCATTACAAACCAATATTCGCTTACTCAAGCGCCGCGTTTTTGATTGCCTGGTTTGCCAGCGGCGTTTATATCGTGGACCAAGGCAACCGAGGCGTAGAAACCCGCTTCGGCGCCTATCAAGCCACCACAATGCCTGGCCCGCATTGGCATTTACCTTTCCCAATAGAAGACGTCTCTATCGTCGACGTCGAACAACAACGTTTCATTGAAATCGGTTATCAAACCGGAGGGCGTCAACTTGGAAACGGATCTGACTTACCCGAATCGCTAATGCTAACCAAAGATGAAAACATTATCAGCGTTAGGTTAGCCATTCAATATCAAATTAAAGATGCCAGGGATTATCTATTCAATGTCAAAAATGCCGAAGCCACGCTTAAGCAAGTGACCGAGAGTATCGAGCGGGGCGTTATCGGCAAAAATAATATGGACTTCATCCTAACTGAAGGCCGCAGTCAAATTGCCACAGCAATCAAGGATCAGGTACAGGAAGCGATGGACCAATATCAAACAGGTTTGCGTATCGCTAGTGTCAACCTTCAGGATGCTCAACCCCCCGAAGAAGTTCAAAATGCTTTCGAGGATGCCATTCGGGCACGAGAAGACAAACAAAGACTGATCAATGAAGCCGAAGCTTATGCCAACGAAGTGATTCCAAAAGCTCGAGGCGCTGCGGCACGATTGATTCAGGAGGCCGAAGCATACGAGGCACAAGTGGTCGCCAGAGCAACCGGCGAGACGCAACGCTTCGATCAATTATTGGTCGAATACGAAAAAGCGCCCAAAATAACCCGCAAACGCTTGTATCTCGAAGCTAAGGAAAAACTTTACAGCAACACCAACAAAGTAATTGTAGCGGTTGAAAACGGAAATAATATGTTCTACATGCCGATCGATTCTATGCAGAAAAATGGCGAACAGAAAGCCGGTAGCCCTAACCAAAACTCTATTGCGCAAATCGAAAAGGCCGCCCAAACCGACACCCGAAAACCCATCTATGCTTCTACCATCCGTTCCAGCAGGAGCAGACTATGAACTCATTACCTAAACAGTTATTGGTTCCCACCGGTTTATCGGTGCTGATTCTTGGTTATATGTCGGTGTTTTATGTTGGTGAAAGTGAAAAAGCGATAAAATTTCGCTTGGGCGAAATCGTCGAATCCGATTATCGGCCGGGCCTTCATTTCAAAATGCCGTTAATCAATAATATCAATGCATTCGATGCCCGTATTCAAACTCTTAATGCCAAATCCGAACGTTTCCTGACTTCGGAAAAGAAAAATGTGATTGTCGATTCTTTTGCCAAATGGAAAATCGGCGACGTTGGTCTGTTTTATACAACGGTCAGCGGCGATTCTTTTCAAGCCAACCTTCGACTCGATCAAATTATGAAAGATGCGATGCGCGGCGAATTCGGTTTAAGAACCATTAAAGAGTTGGTTTCCGAGGATAGAGGCAATTTACGCAAGGTGTTGATGGAAAAATTAAGCCCGGTCGCTGAACAATACGGCATCGAGTTGGTCGATATACGCATAAAGCGCATTGATTTGCCGGACGAAGTCAGCAGCTCTGTATTTCGTAGAATGGAAGCCGAACGCGAAAGAGTTGCCCGAGAATTCCGCTCACAAGGCGCGGAACTTGCAGAACAAATTAGCGCGCAGGCCGATAAGGAACGCGACATTATTTTGGCCAACGCTTATCGAGAAGCCGAACAAATACGAGGACGTGGCGATGCCAAGTCGGCCGAGATCTATGCGGTCAGCCATGGCAAAAATGAAGAGTTTTATGCATTCCACCGAAGCTTGAACGCCTATCAAAAATCGTTCGAAAATACTCAGGATACTCTGTTATTGGAACCGAAATCGGATTTCTTCAGGTATTTTTCGAAAGAAGAATGATATCCTCATACATCTCTAAAGAGGAGAAAATTTAAATGAAATCAAATGCACTTAAAATCGTCATCTGGATAGCGGTAGGGCTTACGCTATTCACGGCATTTAGCCGAATGGGTCCGCAAAACGACAGTAACTATGCCTTGTCATACTCTGACTTTATCGAAGACATACGGGCCGGAGTCGTTTCTGAAGTCACGATCAACGGCGAGGAAATCAATGGTCGCCGGCGTAACGGGGAAAGGTTTATGACCTATAACCCTAACGATGCCAAAATGATCGACGAATTGTTGGAATACGGCGTCAAAATTAAAGTAGCTTCGCCACCGAAACAATCGATGCTGATGCAGATCTTTATCTCATGGGCACCGATGTTATTGCTGATCGCAGTCTGGGTTTATTTCTTCCGAAGACAGCAAGGCGGCGGCATGGGCGGCCAGATGAATTTCGGTAAAAGCAAGGCCAAGTTGCTTGAGGAAAACCAAATTAAGGTCAAATTCACTGATGTTGCAGGCGTCGAAGAAGCCAAGGAAGACGTCGTCGAGATGGTCGATTTTCTGAGAGACCCCGCCAAATACGAATTCCTCGGCGGTCAGATACCGCGTGGCGTTTTGATGGTCGGTCCTCCGGGAACCGGTAAAACACTGCTGGCTCGGGCCATTGCAGGTGAAGCGGGTGTTCCGTTCTTCTCGATATCCGGTTCGGATTTCGTTGAAATGTTTGTCGGTGTCGGTGCCTCTCGCGTTCGCGATATGTTTGAACAAGCCAAGAAACGCGCGCCTTGCATCATCTTCATCGACGAGATCGATGCGGTTGGCCGTCATCGCGGCAACGGCATGGGCGGCGGCAATGACGAACGCGAACAAACCTTGAACCAATTGCTTGTGGAAATGGACGGCTTCAATGGCAACGAAGGCATCATCGTTATCGCCGCGACCAACCGCGCCGATGTACTCGATAAAGCCTTGCTGAGACCGGGCCGATTCGACCGACAAGTCACGGTCGGCTTACCCGATATCAAAGGCCGCGAGCAGATTCTCGGTGTACATATCAAAAAAGTACCGCAAGCCGCAGATGTCAACATCAACGACCTGGCCCGAGGCACGCCCGGCTTTTCCGGCGCGGAACTCGCGAATCTGATCAACGAAGCGGCTTTATTCGCGGCGCGTAAAAACAAACGCGAAGTGAACATGGAGGATCTCGACAAAGCCCGCGACAAGATGCTCATGGGCGCCGAAAGAAGAAGCATGATGATGCGCGAAGAAGATAAGTTGATGACAGCCTATCATGAAGCCGGTCATGCCATCGTCGGTCGAGTCGTTCCGGAGCACGATCCGGTTTATAAAGTTAGCATTATGCCCCGTGGCGGTGCATTAGGCATCACGATGTTCCTACCGGAACGGGATTCCTATAGCGCCAGCCGGGATAAGTTGGAAAGCCAAATCGCCAGCTTATTCGGCGGTCGCGTTGCCGAAGAAATCATTTACGGCAAGAACAAAGTGACCACCGGCGCTTCGAATGATATCGAGCGCGCCACTCAATTGGCCCGCAACATGGTGACTAAGTGGGGTCTCTCCGATCGCCTCGGACCGATGGATTATGGCCCGGATCAGAATCAAGGCTATTTCGGTCCGCAAAATAAAGCAATGTCGGAACAAATGGCACGCTTGATCGACGACGAAATTCGATCGCTGGTCGACAAAAACTATGAGCGTGCCAAACAGATTCTCACCGATCGCATGGACATCCTTCATAACATGGCGGATGCATTAATGCAGTGGGAAACCATCGATAAGTTTCAAATCGATGATTTAATGAACGGCAAAAAAATTGCGCCTCCGATACCGGAAGATGATGACAAGGACGAACAGCCCCCTGTTACGGTGACACCGGATACAACGGGCGGCAGCAATATCGGTCAAAGCGGCCTGGCAACCTAAACCTAGCCGCCGAAAACGTCCTCCTCTATAAAGTCCTCCTGTTCGGTTCTTTCAGGAGGACTTTTTTTTAAGGATAATTTCATGAATAGTTTTGCTACAAAAAGCTTAACCAGCTTCAAATATGCGTTGGAAGCTAATTATTATGTCTCTCTGGCTGTCAGCGTCGCGGCAGCAACCCTATCCTTTACGACTACTAACCAAGCATTTTTCGAGCTCAACAGCGACCTTTACGGCCCTTTGAGTAATAACATTAAAATCATGATGATTTATATTGTTCTAGCGGAATTATCGATGTTCGCCTATTGTTTCATGAAGCAAAGCTATAAAGAATTGACAGCCGCCGGTCTTTTTTTGATTTTGTTGAGTGGTGCTCTGGAGTTTTATGGTCGCGTCAATCAAATTCCGATCGATCATACTTATCGCTTGTTTTTTCTCTATGCCGGGCTTTCACATATAGCTTATGGTTTATTATCATTCCTACCCGTAAAACAGGAACACGACGATCAACATGTCGAAGAATCTCGATAAGCAAGCCGGCTAAATTTATTATTGCCACTCTCACTACGGAGCCCGAGTCATGAATAAATACTTCGCACGGCCACATTTGCGGCTTTCTGACGCGTTCTTTTGTCCGATAGCTGCGTTGCGAAAACAGTTACATAGCTTGCTATGCGCCTGTTTTCGCGTTTTGCTACCGAACAAAATAACATTGCCATTAAAACCGCAAATATGACCATGCGAAGTATATTACTAACAGGCGGCACCGGCTTTATCGGAACTCTTTTGACCAGACAATTGAGCGGCCAGGGTCATCAACTAACGGTACTTAGCCGAAATCCCGAACGCGTTCCGTTAATTTGCGGCCCCGGCACAAAAGGCCTGGACAACCTCGACAACATCACTCCGGACCAACGATTCGACGCGGTCATTAATCTGGCCGGCGCGCCAATTTTCGACAAACGATGGACCGAGGCGCAAAAACGCATTATATGGGATAGCCGGGTCTTATTGACGGATCGTTTGTTTGAAACGCTGGAACGATTGGCCGTAAAACCGGAAGTCTTGATAAGCGGTTCGGCGATTGGCTATTACGGCAATCAAGGCGACACGGTTATCGATGAAGAAACGGCTGCCAAGGACGATTTTTCACATCGTTTATGCTCGGCCTGGGAAAACAGTGCGCTTCAAGCCGAGCAACTCGATATCAGAGTTTGTTTAATACGAACCGGTTTGGTGCTAGGTCACGGAGGAGGGCTACTACAACGGATGCTCTTACCCTTCAAGCTTGGCCTGGGCGGTAGAATCGGTCCCGGCACCCAATGGATGTCTTGGATACACCGGCAAGATTGGATCAACATCGCCTGCGCAATGTTGAACGACGACTCGATGCGCGGCCCGTACAATGCTACGGCACCTAAGCCCGTTACCAATCGCGAGTTCACAGAAACGCTGGCCGCCAGCTTGAAACGTCCTGCCTTACTGCCGATTCCCGCTTGGGCTTTGAAGCTACTGCTCGGTGAAATGTCGGAACTATTGCTTGGCAGCCAACGCGTCATGCCATTAAGACTCATTAATGAACTAGGCTTCAGTTTTGAATATAACGACTTGCAATCGGCGCTTAACGAGGCCTTGTCACCCCACCGTGATTGAATACTCTCTTTTGATCGAGAAACTATCTAAGAATACTAAGTTATTTCAATTGCTTATAATTCCCATGTACATCACTAAGCAGGCTGGGGTTTGCAACCCCGTCCTAAACGTTTCGTCATACCGCACCGCTTTACCCAGCTTTAACAAGTGATGTGCCTACCGCCTATGCTATTGAAATAAAATAATTAAAAATCATGCCAAATTTAACTTTGCAGTGCCATTAAATTAATTATTAAATATTTATCAATTACTTATTGACGCTAAATGTTAAGGCTGGGTTAATATTTCGCAAGCCTCCCGAGCCTAAAAATGGTACGCGAAGCGCACCTGCGACTCGTTTGAGCTTTTAACCTATCAGCCTTATTTAACGCGCATACCCGGCACAGCCCCTTGATCCGGACTCAGTAACCAAATGTCCTTGCCGCCGGGCCCGGCCGCCAGCACCATGCCTTCGGATAGGCCGAAACGCATTTTTCTCGGTTTTAAATTGGCGACGACCAGCGTTAATTTGTTGACCAAGTCTTCCGGTGCGTAGGCCGATTTGATGCCGGCAAAGATATTGCGTGTTTCATCGCCGATATCGACGGTCAATTGCAACAACTTGTCCGCGCCTTCGACATGTTCTGCTTTGACGATGCGCGCGATACGAAGATCCAGTTTGGCAAAATCGTCGAACTCGATAGCCTCGGCGATCGGGTCGAAATGTTTCGGTTTCGGCTCCTCGGTTTTTTGCAGGTTTTCCTTTGAGGCTTCGACCACCGCAGCGATCTTGTCCGAATCGACACGAGTCATCAACGGTCGGAACACATCGACCTGATGATCGAGCAACGGCTCGGCTTTATCCGGCCAGGCCTCCGGTTCCAAGTTCAGAAAAATCTCGGCTTGATGCGCCATCGCCGGCACGACCGGCTTTAAATAGGCGATCAGTAATCTAAACAAGTTGATGCCCATCGAGCAGACTTCATGCAGCTCCGCGTCTCGACCTTCCTCTTTCGCGATCAGCCAGGGTTTTTTCTCGTCTATATACTGATTGGCGCGATCTGCGAGCGCCATGATTTCACGCATTGCCTTACCGAATTCCCGCGTTTCATAACAACGTGCAATACCTTCATTAGCCTCGATGAAATAATCAAACAGGTCCGGCTCCGAACAATGTTTCGAGAGCATACCGTCGAAACGTTTATGAATAAAACCGGCGCAACGGCTGGCGATATTAACGACTTTACCGACTAGGTCGGAATTGACGCGCTGAGTAAAATCGTCGAAATTTAAATCGATATCGTCGACGCCGGAACCGAGTTTCGCGGCAAAATAATAACGCAGATATTCCGGGTTCAGGTGGTCGAGATAGGTGCGCGCTTTAATGAAAGTGCCGCGCGATTTGGACATCTTTTCGCCGTTAACGGTCAAAAAACCATGCGCGAAGATTGCGCTCGGCGTTCTAAAGCCTGATCCCTTCAACATTGCCGGCCAAAACAATGCGTGAAAATAAATGATGTCCTTGCCGATGAAATGATAAAGCTCGGCATCGCTTTCCTCGGCCCAGAAATCGTCGAAATTCAAGTCTTCCTCGCGCTCGCATAGATTTTTGAAACTAGCCATGTATCCGATTGGCGCATCGAGCCAGACATAGAAATATTTGCCTGGCGCATCCGGTATTTCGAAGCCGAAATACGGCGCGTCACGCGAGATATCCCATTCCTGCAGACCGTTTTCGAGCCATTCGTTCATTTTGTTGCCGACTTCATTCTGTAAATGGCCTTCGGCGATCCATTCTCGCAACATGTTCTCGAAATCCGGTAACTTGAAGAAATAATGCAGCGATTCTTTTTCGATCGGTTTTTCGCCGGAAACGACCGATACGGCATTTTTCAATTCGGTCGGCGAATAGGTCGCGCCGCACGCCTCACAGCTGTCACCGTACTGATCCTTTGCGCCGCATTTCGGACAATCGCCCTTAATGAAGCGATCAGGTAAAAACATGTTTTTGACCGGATCGAAAGCCTGCGTGATGCTACGCGATGAGATATGCCCGCCCTCGCGCAAACGTCTATAGATCAACTCGGCAAGCGACTTGTTTTCTTCAGAGTGCGTACTATGAAAATTGTCGAACGCAACGCCGAATTCGGTAAAATCGGCCAAATGCTCTTCGGCGGAGCGGGCGATTAATTGTTCGGGCGTGATGCCTTCGCTGTCGGCCCTAAGCATGATCGGCGTACCGTGCGTATCGTCGGCACAGACAAAATAGCATTGCTGATGCCGTTGTTTCTGAAACCGTACCCAAATATCGGTTTGAATATATTCGACCATGTGTCCTAAATGAATCGGACCATTGGCATAAGGTAGAGCACTGGTAACAAGAATTTTTCTGTCTGACATGGCTTTAACCGGCGAAAATATGATGGGAAAAAACACGCTATTATGACATAAAACCACATTTTATTGGGACTCGCTAAACAACGATAACCGATAGCTTACCAATGCATTGACTTTCAATATCCTGATGGATGAAAAACGGAGAAGGGCAGGCTTTTACTGTGAAAGTTCGCAATTCCTCTGGTGAAGCAGAGCGTGGGAACGAGAAATATGAAAAACAATGTCGGTTCCGAGGAGGGTGCGGTTGCTCGATCGGCAGGCGTCGGCGGCAAGGACAGCCGCCGTCGAGCCTACAGGGACGTATTCACCCAGCACCTAAATTCCATAGTCCATTGGCTATGGTTAACTATCTTGGATATACCCATCGCAGATCAAAATTCGGCACCAGGGTGTCCGTCAAAGGACGCCGTGAATACATCCCTGTAGGCTCTATGCCAGCTCCATGCTGGCAAAGCCTTTGCCGCACACCCTGGCGCCTCCTCAGGCACTGCCGAAATTTGAAGTGCGAAAGGTATAATTCATCCAGCACCTAAATAAGCCATGATTTTGAATCATTGCCAAAGACCTATGGAATTTAGGTGCTGGGTTCACGGCGTCCTGTCGGGCGAGTGACCGTACCCTCCCCACCAGAGAACTTTCATTTGCCGGGGCGATGGCTAGACCTTCATGAACGTTATTTTGAAACACGCTGCCTTAAGAACCAAATGACGCAACGCGCGTGCCTTCGTCTATCGTATCATCGGGATGGTCGATTACCTCCTCTCCGAGTACGAGTCCTTCCAAAATTTCAGTCAATAAACCATTAGTCTGGCCTGTCCGTACCGATCTCAATCGAGCACGCCCATTTTCAACAACAAATACGGCCCTGCCGTCGTTGTGACGGAATAATGCATTACTGGCAACGGTCAGTGCATCTGGTTGTTCCCAAACGATGAATTTTGCTTCCACTCGGTAACCATCACCTAAGCGCCGCCAGATTTCTGAGGCAGAACGAATGTCCGCGATGACCACTACACGCTGCTCTTCGACTCCTAGCGCACTGATTTTAGTAAAGCCCGTCGGTTTGATGATCCGCACGACGCCTTCGAGTATGTCATTGCCTCCCCAACGCTCCAATAATACACGCCCACCGGGTTCGATACGTATCGCATCATGAGATAACACCTCAACTTCGATTTCCAGATTATGCGTATCGCCGACTTCCAACAACAAGTGTCCGGCAGGCACTACGCCGGCGCTTTTCTGTTCGATGTTTAAAACGCGTCCACCGATAGGCGAGCGCACTTGTACGGTTTCAACCGGCTTTGAAGTATCCGCTACAGCCGAATAACGAAGCGCCGCTTGCGCTGCCTCTAAGTCAAAACGGGCCACCTCGATTGCCGAATTAGCCGCTTGCGCCGCGGCTTTCAAGGCCAACATACGACTGCGTGCCTGGTCGAATTCCGAACGCGATATCAAACTACGCGATATCAATTCTTCGCGGCGGCGAAATTCTACCGAAGCATGTTCGGCCTCGGCACGGGCTTGTCCGGCTGAAGCCTTGACACGCGCTAAGGCTGAGCGTGCCGCGGCAACTCGTGCTTCCGCTTCCGCTCGGCTGCGGGGGTCCAATACTGTCGGCGGCAAGGGATCGATCAAGGCCAGCGGTTGACCTAGCTCGACAACATCGCCAACTTCCAGATCGATGCGTCTAAGGTAACCCGCCACTGGCGCATAAAGCATGTAACGCTCTTTAACTCGTGTTTTGCCTTCTTCTTCTATAATAATCCGCAACGGCCTGCGCGCAACGATGCTCGTTTCGACCAATACCGGTCTAGGCCAGAAACCCCATGCAATCGCCAGTATAACAAGCGCCATTAGTGCCGATATCCCTACAAAACGTCCTGACGGCATTACTTTACTCCCGTGTTTTTAATACTTCGATAAGATCGAGACGACTCAACTGCCGCCAGATCAACGCAGCAGTTACTGCAAAGGAAATCAACACGATGGAAGCCGCTAAAGCATAAGTCGACGGAACTACGATCATCGGAATGCGGTAAAGATCGGATGAAAATGACTTTGCAATGTAACTCGACAGACCGATTCCAACCAGAAAACCGGGAGGAATGGCCGCTAGGGTCAGCAAGCCTATTTCACCCAGCAAGATGTAACCGACTTCGGCGCGGGTAAAACCCAATACTCGTAACGAGGCAAGCTCCCGACTTCGTTCCGAAAATGCGATACGGGCCGAATTATACACGACGCCAAAAGCGACAAAGGCGCCCAGCAGGGCAGTGATAAAGGAAAACCATAGAATCGTTTTTTCCATCATTTCATTGAACTGTTCGATTGCCGTATCGCGAACGATGGTTCCAGCAACGCGCGGCATGTCTCGAAGTTGATGATAGAGGTTGATTTGATATTCGGGATCCACAGACAATCGTACACCGGAAATTGCGGGTCCTTCATGCATCAAACGGTTGAGTGTCGAGCGATTCATATATGCATTGACACCAAGATATTGCCGTGAAGTACCTACGACAGGGACCTTAAATTCAAACCTATTGCCCTCAAGAACTTCAATCGTCAGTAATTGACCGGGCTTGATTTGGAGAATCTGCGTTGCCAGGTAATCGGACAATATAATTCCTTCCTCGGGAATATCGATAGACTCAAGCGATGGGTTCAATATCCGCTGCAGTTCCCCGCCGGGTTCTATGCCGTCGACTTTAAAACGGTAACTGCGATTGCCGTGTATCAGACGAGCGGAAACGGATCGGAAGCCTTCAATATGATTCACTCCTTCTAATGCTCCTAACGAATAGAGCGCACGATACGATGTCGGATCGTTGAACATGACGGTTAAATCTTCACGGCTACTCAAGCCATACTGCACTTCGATAATCCAATTGATTGCATCCCGTTGAAAATTGGTCATCATCAAAATACCGCATGCGGCTGCGATACCCAATATCGTTAATCCTGCCTTGACGGGCTGCCGCGCGATGTGGCGAATTATCATACGCGACGGTTCGTCAAGATGTTTTTGTAAGCCGATACGCTCGATAAGCGTAGCTCGGTAGTTTAGAGGCGGTTCCGGGCGCATACCTTCCGCGGGCGGAAGCTGAGCGGCTCGCCGAACGGCAAAAGCTGTACCTGCCAGCGCTGCAAATAGGGTAACAAACACGGCTTGCGACATGACAGCAGGGTTCAATATGAAATGAAGATAGGGAAAACTATAAAGCTGTTGATACATGCTGCATAAGGCGTCTGCAAACCAAAGCCCGAGTGCGACTCCTAACACTATCCCAAAAAATGTTATGCTTATAACCAATTTGATATAGTGCGCTGCAATTTGCGATGTTGCATAACCGAATGCCTTCAGTGTCGCAATTTGTTCACGCTCTGTTGACACCAATCGACTGATGACGATATTCAATAGAAACGTCGCCACGCTCAAAAAAATCACTGGAAAAATGGTTGCCATGATTTCAAGGGCATGCAATTCATCGGTAATGAATCGATGACTGAACTGATCTTTACGACTGTAAGCGCCTAACCCGCCATAACGAGCAAGAATAAGATCGATTCCATCAATAACATCGCGCTCGGATGCACCCGACTGAAGCGAAAAAATTACATTGTTGAAAGCACCATCCATATCGTAGGCTGTAGCAAGCGCCTTACGGCTCATCCATAAAATGCCGTAACGTTGATAATCCGGAAATAGTCCTCCCGGCGGAATCGCATACATATACTCTGGCGTTAAAACAATGCCGGTAATATTAAGACGTTTGCGATGTCCTCGGATAATCACCACGATACGATCACCCGGCTTTAAACGATGCGCATCGGCAAAGGCTTCGCTAATCGCCACTTCGTTTCCGGGACCTGCCACCGGCAATCGTCCGCGCCGCACATATGGCACATTGAGCCGAGGCGCACCAAAATCGGGTAATGAAACAATGCGGCCGGTAATGGGATCGTCGAAACCTTCTACCTGGATATTAATAGCCGCCACGACGCGAGTTTCGACTTGGTTGATGCCCGGCAATTCCTCGAAACGCTGCGCCACTGCTTCGGGAGCCCGTACCAAACTTACGAATACTTCGGCGAAACGTTGATTAATGTAGTAACTCGTTTGAGTTAATTTGAGCGATTCGTAGGTAACCCGCGACATTATAAAAGTCGAGATACCGCCGATGATGACCAGAGAAATGGCCAAAGTCATACCTCGCATCAGCCAAAGATCGCGTAGTAATTTGCGGTTGAGCGCCCGCATTACCAGCTCAGTTCCGACGGCGATTTACGCGCTTGATTAAAGTCGGAACCTATAATACGACCATCGGCTAGCCGAATCACATGATGCGCCATTTCTGCAATGACTATGTTGTGGGTGATAACCACTGCCGTGGTGCCGAGTTCACGATTTGCACGCTCGAGCGCTTCCAAAACAACGATTCCGGTCGATGAGTCGAGCGCGCCGGTCGGCTCGTCGCACAATAAGACAGAAGGATTTTTAGCAATGGCCCGAGCGATTGCAACCCGCTGCTGTTCTCCTCCGGAAAGTTGGGCCGGGAAATGATCCAACCGTTTACCCATGCCGACAAGCTCGAGCGCATCTTCCGGTGTCATCGGTTGTGAAGCAATCTCGGTGACCGCGGCAACATTTTCACGCGCGGTCAGGCTCGGAATTAAATTGTAAAACTGAAATACAAAGCCGACATGGTCGCGACGAAATGCGGTCAACTCTCTCTCATTGCCGACGGTAAGGTCTTTATCACTGTATAGCACATGGCCGGAAGTCGCGGTATCCAGACCGCCTAGAATATTCATGAGCGTGGATTTTCCACTCCCCGATGCACCGAGTAATACGGCGAATTGGCCTCTATACAGATCAAGATCGACATTGCGCAATGCGACCACTTCGACTTCGCCCATACGATAAATTTTCGTGAGTCCGCGAGCCTGGAAAACAATTGGCGATTGTTCGACTATATCTTTACCGATCAATGCTTTTTTAACGTCTTCGTTCGAAAAGGATCGAAAAGATAGGCTTTTTTTCATCATCGAAAATAGATTGCATGTTTATTTGTAAAATATTATCGCATTAAAGTGTTTAAATAGAGATTATATAAAAGGCGTAATCTATGCTGAATTTCTCTATTGATCTACGATGCGTATAAACTGCAACACTTGCCTCAGTAATAACTAGCATTTATTCCGCTTATGAATCAACCTACGACTTGTATCGATGTCCTTTGCGCAGGACAAGCGACTTACGATTTGATTTTTTCGGTCCCGGCTCACCCCAACGCCGATGAAAAAGTGTTTGCCGACCGCTTTGCCGGCTGCGGTGGAGGGCCTGCCGCCAATGCCGCGATAGCGGTTGCCCGACTTGGTTTCAATGCGGCTTTTGCCGGTTATTTAGGCGATGACTTATTCGGTAACAAACATTGGCTAGAATTGCTCGATGATGGCGTCGATACTCGTTTTATTATTAGAGGCAAGGCACCGACACCACTGTCGGCAATACTGGTCAAACCCGACGGCCGGCGGTCACTGATTAATTACAAAGGCGCAACCCGACCCTTGCCCGCCAGTGCGATCGATTATTCGAACCTCGAAACCAAGGTCATGCTGTTCGACGGTCACGAACCGAATATTTCCTTACAATTGGCGCGCTATGCAAGATACAACGGTATTCCGACCGTGCTCGACGCAGGCTCGGTACACGAGGGCAGCATCGGCTTATTGGACTTATCGGATTACTTGGTTGCTTCGGAAAAATTCGCGCGGCAATACGCCGGCGACATATCCGCCGCATTGAGGCGGCTAGCGGAAATATCACCGGCTGTCGTGATCACCTTGGGCGAAAACGGTTTGATTTGGCAACGCGGTAATGAACAAGGCGAGCTGCCGGCCTATCCTGTGATCGCGATCGATAGCACAGGCGCCGGCGACGCTTTTCACGGCGCATTCGCCGCCGCATTGGCCGCAGGTCAAGACTGGCCGGATATTTTGAATTACGCCAGCGCGGCCGGTGCGCTATGTTGTACCAAGACCGGTGCCAGATCCGGATTACCGACGCAGGAAGAAGTGCAAGATTTCTTACGTTAGATTTGCTTTATTTGTTATAGCTGGATAGCTGTTTGACATCGCTTTTTTTAAATCATAGCATGCCCGAAATGCACAATCTCTGTGTCAAACGAATGCTTTCCATCCACTTTACCGATGCGAGCAGCACATGAACAAACTCGTTCTTGCCATGATTGCCCTATCGGTTCTCGCGGCGCTTATTTTCATTTTTTACTTGAAAAACGAGGGCTCGGCACCAGCCTTCGTCGAAACCGGTCGGCAATCTTCCGAAGAACGACAAAACGATGGTCGCCGCGGCGCCTTGGTCGACCAGATCGTCTTTACCCAGCAAGGCGATATCGGACAGGTGGTCAACCTGATCGAAAGCGGCAGCCATCATATTTTCACGCAGGCTATCACCAGCACCACGGTTTTTCAGCGTCTTCGCGATTCGAAAAACGCCGACTACGATATTTCCTACGGCAGCTCGGTGGAACTGACCCTCAATCCGGCTGGCCCCCATTTCGCCAATGGCGAACTCAATCCCTTTCATGTTCCGGCGATACGCGAAGCCCTCAATCAACTGATCAACCGCCGCTATATTGCCGAAGAAATCTACGGCGGATTGGCTGTCCCGCGTTTTCTCCCGCTGAGCACCGCATTTCCGGATTATGCGCATTTGGCCGACGTTGCCAGAGCTTTAGAACTTCGTTATCAACACGATCCCGAAGCCGCCAAACACATCATCGATAGGGAAATGCAGTCTTTGGGTGCTCGATTCGAACAGGGCCGCTGGTGGTATCAAGACCGGCCGGTACGTTTGCGTCTATTGATCCGAACCGAAGATGCGCGCAAAAATATCGGCGACTATATTGGCGCGCTGCTCGAGAATCTCGGGTTCGAAATCAGCTATCTCTATCGAACCGCCGGCGAAGCTTCACGCATTTGGCTTGCCGGCGATCCCCATGCCGGCCATTGGCATCTGTACACTGGCGGTTGGGTTGCCAGCCGCATCGAGCGCGATCTAACCGATAGTTTCAGCTACTATTACACGTCCAAAGGCCGCGCCGACCCTTTATGGCAGACTTATCGCCCTTCGGTCGAATTCGACGAGATTGCCGACCGCTTGCAACGCCGCGATTACCGCACTTGGCCGGAGCGTCGGGCTTTAATGAGCCGGGCACTGCAATTGGCCTTGGAAGATTCTGTACGGGTATGGCTGGTGGATCAAATCAATGCCTGGCCCCGGGCTCATAATGTGAGACTGGCGGTCGACCTAGCCGGCGGTGTTTCCGCCTCCGCACTGTGGCCCTATACCTTACGATTTGACGATCAAGTCGGCGGAAACATGGTCATAGGCTCGCCCGGCTTGTTAACCGAACCTTGGAATCCGGTCGCCGGCAGTAATTGGATCTTCGACCAAAAAATCATCCGCGCCCTACAAGACCCGCCTTTGTTGCCGGACCCATTTACAGGCCTGTATTGGCCCCAGCATATCCAATCGGCTGACGTCACAGTCCAATATGGCGTGCCATTGATCATCAGTCACGATTGGCTGACGATACACCGGGCCGAAACCATAAACGTTCCCGGCAATGCCTGGATTGATTGGAATAGTCATGACAAGCGCTTTATCACGGTCGCCGAAAAACACCCCGATGGCCTTGAAGCGCGCGGCCGCATTCGTATTCGCTATAAGGACGATTATTGGCAACGGCGCTGGCACGACGGAAGCACGTTATCCCTGGCCGATTTACTGCTGCCGTGGATTCTTAGCTTCGAGCGGGCTGATCCGAACAGTCCGTTGTACGACAGCGCCCATGTGCCCAATTTCGAATCCTTTCAGGGTCATTTCCGGGGATGGCGTATCGTCTCGAAACAACCTCTGATCATCGACATCTACAGCGATCAAATCCATCCCGACGCCGAGGTTACGGTTGCCGACAAGAGCCCTAGCGTCTTACCTTGGCATACCTTGGCTCTGGGCATTTTAGCCGAACAAAACGAGCGTCTGGCCTTTTCCTCGCACAAAGCCGACCATCTGCAAATCGACTGGTTGAGCCTGGTGTCCGGCCCTAGCTTGCCGATCATGCAACAATTGCTCGAGTCGGCTAGGCTTGAAGGTTTTATTCCTTTTACCTCGCTGCTGAAACACTACTTGAGTCCCGACGAAGTAGAAACGCGTTACAAAGCACTAAGCGACTGGTATGCCGAACGCGGTCATTTTTGGATCGGCAATGGGCCTTTTTATCTGCATTCGGTGCATCCCCTAGAAGGCAGCATCGTGCTGCGCCGTAACGAAGATTTTCCGGACCCCGCCGACAAATGGCTGCGCTTCGCTCAACCGGAAATCCCCGAATTAGTCATGGGAGGTCCGATCCTCGTCAAAGCCGGTCAGCCTGCGACATTCGACTTGCAAGTCACATATCAAGGAAAGCCCTATCCGAACGACGCCATCGACGAAGTCATCTTTTTATTGTTTGACGGCGATGGCAAGCTTTCGCTTAAAGGTAAGGCTGAACCGTCCGAGAACGGCATTTGGCGAGTGACTTTAACTGCAAGGCAAATTTCTCGACTCGGTGCCGGCGCCAATAGTCTGGAACTGGCGGTTAAATCCAACCGTATCGCGCTGCCGTCGTTCGCCTCTCACGGCTTCGCAACCTTACCCGCCGACGAGCCGATTCCCGAAGGTATCGAACCATGAACGGGTACTTACATAGCACAATGTTTATCATAGAAAAAGCATTTCACCATGAAGATCATGAATAATAGGAAGTTAATTCAATAGCTTATTACGCGTTTGTATAGAACTTTCGCTCACCAAAAAGGTTAGCGAGAAGGATTTGGTAAGTTTTTGGAATCCTTCATGAACTTCATGTGCTTCATGCTTAAACTGCCGAATTCAGGTTTATAGCTTGTTTTTTATTACCATGAAGGGCATGAAGATAATGAAGGAAAGAAAATTGAGTGCTTTATCAACTGTCCCAATACCGTAATATAGAATTTTCAAAACCAGTTAACCTAGAAAAAGTATTTCATCATGAAGAATAGGATATTAACTCAATAACTTATTATGCGTTTGAATAGAGCTTTCGCTCACCAAAAAGGTTAACGAGAAGATTTTGGTAATTTCTTGAAATCCTTCATGCACTTCATGTGCTTCATGGTAAAAAATTAAGTGACATATTTTGGAATCAACACCCCTCATGAACCCTAGTCAAGACCCAAGTATTCCGAAGAAAGCTGAGGGATTGCTTCGCGATCTCAAACTGATGCTGTTGTTGACCGGCAAACGCGTCATTGCGTTGATGCTAATGGTTTTGATCGGCGTCTATCTCACCATATTGATTGCCAACATGGGAGGGCGCGTGGACGAATTGCGCCTGGTGCAAATCCGTAGCGAAATTTCCGAAGCCGTGCGCGGCGACTTGTCTTTCCGCGAACTCGACAGCGAGGAGCGTAATCAACTGATACAACGCCGCGTAGACTTGGAAGTTCAAAGACTAAACCTGGACCGACCTTTTCTGCTGCGTAGTTTCAGTTATCTTTACCGCGCGATGCGCCTAGATCTAGGGCGTGCCGAACAGATGCACAGCGACAAGGGCTCGCGCGAAGTCCATGCCATCATCCTCGAGCGCTTGCCGGCCACCTTGCTTTTATTCGGCACGGCCAATCTGTTGATTTTTTTCTTGTCCGTCTATACCGCCTTATGGCTGTCCCGGCACTACGGCAGTTTCATGGATCGTATCGTCATCGTTTTGGCACCGACTTCAGCGGCACCGGCTTGGTTCTACGGTATTTTTTTGATTCTATGCTTCGCTTTCCTTTTGCCGATACTGCCTGCCGGCGGCATGGTGCGGGCGCCGCCGCCGGAAGACAATTGGAACTATACGCTCAGTGTTTTGAAACACATGGCTTTGCCGGTACTGGCCATGCTGGTGTCGCAAATTTTCATTTCGATCTATTCCTGGCGAACCTTCTTTTTGATTCACTCCAGCGAAGATTACGTGGAAATGGCCAGAGCAAAAGGCTTACCTTCGCGGATGATAGAGCGACGCTATATTTTAAGGCCGACGCTGGCGCCGGTCATTACCAGTTTCATGCTGATGCTGATCAGCATGTGGAGTGGTGCGATCATTTTAGAACGAACCTTCAGCTGGCCAGGCCTTGGCACTTTGATCTTTCAAGCTATCGGCCATCATGATACGCCGGTCATCATCGGCTCGGTGGTGATCTTCGCATATTTGCTGGCCTTCTCCATCCTGGTGCTGGACATCGTGTACGGCATCGTCGATCCGCGCGTACGTATTGGAGTCTCCCGATGAGATACTGGAGCGAACGACTGTGGGAACTGCGCCGTTATCCTTCCGCGTTACTCGGCATGGCGATCATTTTCTGTTTAGTCGGTTTATCGATTGTTACGGTTATCGCAATACCCTATGACGAGGCCCTCGATCGTTGGCGCGGAGGAGACTATTGGCGCATGCATCCGCGAAATGCCGAACCGGTATGGCTGGATCGACTGAAAGGCGGTAATAAGCCTAAAACGTTGATTATTTCCAGCCATGACGCCGAAACCGAATCGGTGACTTTCTCCGGCGGTAGACGCTTGAGAATACCCTTACATTTCGACTATGATTTTTCCGAGTTTCCGAGTGAAATCAACTTGTTTCTGAAGTCGGAAAAGCACACCCGGGAACCCTTTGCCCGACTGACTTGGCATACCCCCGACGGGCGCGAAATACCCTTAGGAGGACGTCGTATCACGGCCAACGACCGTTTTTCGCTATCCCAGGATTGGGCATTGGAACGCCGTCTGGGCCTACTCCCCCATGTGGGTTTGCTGGCGCGGCCCGGCACTGACTCGCCTGACGTTTTGCCCGGACGCTACACGCTGGTCTTGGATGCCGTATTATTCGACGAAGCCGCCGAAATCACCGCCGAACTGGTTGTTTATGGGCACGTTCACGGCCTCGCCGGTACCGATCATCAGCGCCGCGATTTGCTACTCGCGCTGCTGTGGGGTACGCCGATCGCGCTGGCTTTCGGCCTCTTGGCGGCTGTCGGCACGACGCTGACGACCTTAGTGATCGCAGCGGCCGGCGTCTGGTTCGGCGGGCGCCTCGATGCCACCATCCAACGACTCACCGAAATCAACATGATTTTACCGTTGCTGCCGATACTGGTCATGGTCGGAACGCTCTATTCAACCAGCATTTGGCTAATGCTGGGCGTCGTGGTGCTGCTCGGCATCTTCAGCGCCAGCGCCAAAATGTACCGAGCAATGCTGCTGCCGATACGCGAGTCTCCATACATTCAAGCCGCGCAAGCCTACGGCGCCAGCGATAGCCGCATCATTTTGCATTACTTGGTCCCGCGCATTCTGCCGGTGCTGATTCCTACCTTCGTTACGCTGATCCCGGCCTTCGTTTTTCTGGAGGCCTCGTTGGCGGTGCTAGGGCTCGGCGATCCGGTGCTGCCGACTTGGGGCAAGGTGCTCAATGACGCGCAAAACGAAAGCGCTCTGTACAATCACTATTATTATTGGGTGCTGGCTCCGGCTTTGCTGCTAATGCTGACAGGTCTGGGTTTTGCCTTGCTCGGTTTTGCGCTGGATCGCGTGTTCAACCCCAGGCTACGGCGGATCTAATGATGACAGAACCCCTGCTCAAAGTTGAAGATCTGAGGCTTGCCTATCAAACCGAACGCGGCGTCGTCACTGCAGTAGATGGCTTGAACTTCGAAATCCGGCGTAATGAAGCGCTAGTGTTGCTGGGCGAGTCGGGCTGCGGCAAAAGCTCGTTGGCCAAGGCCCTGTTGCGGGTACTGCCGCGCAATGTCTATCACTATTCGGGCCGAGTACTGCTCGACGGTGTCGACATCATGGCCCTAAATCCCGAGCACTTTCGCCGGGACGTTCAATGGCTGCGTATTTCTCTAGTGATGCAGGCTTCGATGAACGCCTTGAATCCTGTCGTGCGAGTCGGCGAGCAAGTTGCCGAGCCGTTGTGGGTGCATCGCGGCTGGTCCCGAAATAAAGCTATGGCCCGTGCCGGTGAAGTGTTCGAGCTGGTAGGCGTCTCCGACGATTTTCTGAAGCGCTATCCTTTCGAACTTTCCGGAGGCATGCGCCAACGGGTGGTACTGGCAATGGCCTTGGTCGCGGAGCCGGAACTGGTGATCATGGACGAGCCGACTTCGGCGTTGGACGTTCTGACGCAGGCCGGCATCATGAATCGATTGAAACGCATCAAGCGGGAATTGGGCACCAGCTTCATGCTGATTACTCACGACGTCGCCACATCCAGCGAAATCGCCGATCGTGTCGCGCTGATGTATGCGGGTCAAATCGTGGAACTTAGCAGTGCCGCACAGTTTTTTGCAAAACCGGCCCATCCTTACGGAAAGCTGTTGATGGATAGTGTCCCTCGCCTGCATCAGACCCGGCAACCCGATCACATTCCAGGTCAACCGCCGAACCTGATGCTGCTGCCTTCGGGCTGCCGTTTCGCCGATCGCTGTCCGGCCCGATTCGACCACTGCGATGAAAATCCTGTGCCGATAGCCTTATCGGAACGAAACGAAGTGCGTTGTTGGCTTTATGCGGACCGCACCGAAACCGACAAGCCGCGAGGATTACATAACACTCCGACTCCCGTTTTGGAAACACGGCCGTTAAGCAAAGAGGTTTTGGTTAGCGCCCAAGACTTGCATACCTGGTTCGAATTGAAGCAATGGGGATTTATCCGGGCGGGCTATGTGCGCGCGGTGAATAGCGTAAATTTCCATCTCTATCGCGGCGAGGCGGTTGCCTTCGTCGGCGAAAGCGGTTGCGGCAAAAGCTCCTTGGCGCGCACCTTACTCGGTCTACATAAGCCGACTCAAGGCGAAGTCGTCTTCGAAGGCCGCCATATGCATGACTTAAATAAGCATGAACTCAAGCAATACCGGGCGCGTGTCGGCTATGTGCAGCAAGACCCTTTCGGCGCGCTGCCGCCCTTCATGACAATCCGTCGCGCCTTGAGCGAGCCGCTGATCATTCACGGCGTAAGCGACTCGAAGGAACGTGAAGCACGCATTCGTGCTGCACTGGAGGAAGTGCGCCTGTCGCCGGCCGACGATTATTTGCCGAAGTTTCCTCACATGCTCAGCGGCGGTCAGCAACAGCGGGTCGTCATTGCCCGGTCGCTGATTTTACAACCGGCGATGATCATCGCCGACGAGCCGGTCTCGATGCTGGACGCCTCGGTACGCGTCGAGATCCTGCGCCTGCTGCGCACGATACAAAGCAAGCGCGAATTGACGCTGGCCTTCATCACGCACGATTTATCCACCGTGCGGCATTTCGCCGATCGCATTTTCGTGATGTACGGCGGTCGTATTGTCGAAGCGGCCGTTGTCGACGATCTACTCGACTTTCCGCAGCACCCCTATACGCAAGCCTTGCTGGCGGCCACCTCCGACCCCGATGCCGAGAATGCCTCTCAAGAACGCGAATTGCCGGGCGGCGAACCGCCCAGTCTGCTGCACCCGCCGCCGGGTTGCAACTTTCACCCGCGCTGCCCGCATGCCATCAAAGGGTTGTGCGATGTCGAAGAACCGCCGGAATTCGAACCGCGCACCGAGCATTATTCGGCGTGTTGGTTGCATGAAGAAAAATAATGCTGCAATACTGTTTGAGTTTAATTCCTCAAGCGAACACTAATGGCCTAACCCACCTTTAACATTTTCTAGTAAATATCTATCATTCGCAAAAATTATTAATTTTTTAACTAATTGATATCATTGGGCTATAAAAATCGACTTCCTCGAAAATGGCTAATGTAGTGCCATAAAATGCCTTAGGCATCTTGCGCCGCCTCGCGGTTTGCGCTAAGTTGACGGCATGTTTATTCGACGCACTCAAACCCGCTGCAGAGCCACCGGCGAACCTCATGAGACTTATCGACTGGTTCATTCCGAACGCATCGGTCAAAAAGTTAAACAGGTCACACTGCTGAATCTAGGCCGGCATTTTTCGATCCAGCCCACTTTTTGGCCGGCCTTATGTCGCCGTGTCCTGGAGTTGTTATCGTTGCAAACGAGTTTATTCGATCCGGACTTACCTCAGACGGTGGCCTTGGCCGCGGAACATATCGCCGCGCGCTTGTTGGCGGAAAGCGCGCCATTGCTCGTGAGGCTTTCGTTGATCCCGACCCCAGCCATGAGTGTCGTCAATGAAGCCGCACAGGCGGCTTCGGAATCGGTCTCGTCGGAGCCACCGGAGTCCCGGACTCCCGCTGAAATATATACCATTGATGCGAACTCGCTGGAATTAGCGAGGCCCCGTTCGATCGGTGTCGAGCAGGTCGGTTTGGCGGCGATGGACTTGGTCAATTTTACCTCGCTGCTGATGGGACTGGGTCTCTCCGGGCCGATACGGGCGGCGGTCGTGGGTTCGATCATCGGGCGCATGGCAGCGCCGGCTTCTGAGGCCGCCACGCACCGTTGGCTAGGTCAGCGCAGCGGTTTGGGCGAGCTGTTGGACGTCGATTTCGAACGCATGAAGCCGATCACGTTGTATCGGGCTTCAGACGCTTTGATGAAGCACCGGGACGTCATCGAACGCACGCTGTTCAACCGGGTGCACGATCTGTTCGGTTTCGAGACCACGGTTACCTTATACGACTTGACCAATACCTACTTCGAAGGCACGGCGGCCGCCAATCCGAAAGCGCAACGGGGCCGCTCCAAAGAAAAGCGCCGCGACTGTCCACTGGTCACGCTGGGCTTGGTGCTCGATGGCAGCGGCTTCGTCCGCCGTTCCCAGACCTTCGACGGCAATGCCTCGGAAGGCAAGACCTTGGCCGAGATGCTCAAAGACCTCGGTGCACCACCCGGCGCCTTGGTGGTCATGGACGCAGGCATCGCCACGGAAGCCAATCTCACCTGGCTGCGCGAACACGGTTACCGCTATCTGGTCGTCAGCCGCGAACGCGCTCGGCAATTCGAAGCCGACACCGCGATCCCGATCGAAACCGCCGCCGGCTCCGCCGTCCACATCCAGCGCATCGACGACAGCGAACACCAAGAAGTGCGCTTGTATTGCTACTCCGAACAGCGCGAACAAAAAGAGCGCGGCATCAATCAACACCTGTGCGAGCGCTTCGAAGCCGGATTACAAAAAATCGCCGACGGCCTCCACAAGCCTCGCGCCGAAAAGCGCCTCGACAAACTGCAACAGCGCATCGGTCGGCTCCAAGAAAAATACCACGGTATCGGCCAGCATTACACGATCGAACTGACCCCGGATGAGACCGGCGAAAAAGTCATCGGCCTGACCTGGTCGAAACAGCCCAAAGCCGGCAGCCGCCTGAGCCATCCCGGCGTCTATTGCCTCCGCAGTAACGAAACGCAATGGGATGCTGAAAAACTGTGGCGCACCTATATCATGCTCACCGACCTGGAAGCGGTGTTTCGTAGCCTTAAATCCGAACTCGGGCTTCGTCCGGTCTACCATCACAAAGAAGTCCGCGTCGACGGCCATTTGTTCATCACCGTCCTGGCCTATCAGTTCGTGCAAATCATCCGCCGGCAACTGAAAGAACACGGCATTCACGACCGCTGGTCCACACTGCGCGACATCTTGTCCGTTCAGCAGCGCGTCACCGCCTCCTTCCGGCGCGCCGACGGCGGTATTCTGCACATCCGCAAAAGCACACAACCGGAAGCGGAATTAGCACGGATTTACCACACATTGGGCCTTGACCCGCTTCCTGGAGGTGTACAAAAAACTCTACTATAGATCGAATTACGCTTAAAAAACGCCTATGTAGTGCCTTACGGTCATTTATGATCCAATAAAATATTGATTCATAAAGAGTTTTAAAGTTAGGTGTCAAACATGGGCTAAGCTATCGAAAAAACCATTTTTAGTTAATTGCTGTGTTTCCGGTTTTTAAACTCAAAATATTTCCTGATTAGCAAGATGCTTCAGCTTACCGAAGCCAAGTGTCCGAGCAGGAGCCAGTCGTAGTCGCAAAAACCAAAAATATGCTGTTACCCAAGCTCCGGCTTGGGTAACCTGTTCAGGAAGCTGGAGCTTCCGGGGGGGGGGGGCTTTCCCAAGCTGGAGCTTGGGAAAGAGCGTGATGTGGGTTGGCCGTTTTAGCTTGACGCGCATGGCTTGCGAACCCCGTCCTGCTATGGATATGCTGATCTTTGGGCTTTAGCTGAAGAAGCTTACTAATCAGTAAATATTTTTGAAATTATTGGTGTTCATAGGCTACTAATCGCCAGGTGTAGGGTGCGCATCGCGCACCTGAGTCGGGCTCTTGACGGCTCGGTACCGTGGAAAGATGCGCGATGCGCACCCTACCAGACTGCACTTACTCTTCCCAGGCCCGACCGTCACGCGCCAGCAATGCGACCGACGCGACCGGCCCCCAACTTCCTGCGGAATAGGGTTTTGGCGCGATTTTTCTACGCGCCCAAGCATCTTGTATCGAATCAACCCAAGCCCAAGCCTGTTCGATTTCCTGCCGACTCAGGAACAAGGTCGGATCGCCGCGCATCGCTTCCAAAATCAGCCGCTCGTAACCGCCGAAAAACGGACTGTTTTTGAACGTTTCAGAAAAGCTCAAATCGAGCTTATTCTGCTGTAATGTGATACTACCGCCGATACCGGGTACCTTATTGAGCATTTCAATTTCGACACCTTCCTTCGGCTGTAAATGAATGATCAACTTATTCGGCGGCAATTCGCGGTAACTGTCCTTAAAGATATTGTGCGGCAAGCGCTTGAAATAAACGACGATCTCGGTACGTTTGTTTTGCATGCGCTTGCCTGTGCGTAAATAAATCGGCACGCCGGCCCAGCGCCAATTATCGATATCGACACGCACCGCGACGAAGCTTTCGGTGGTACTCTCCTTATTGGCACCTTCCTCCTCGGTATAGCCAGGCACGGCTTGTCCTTTCATGTAACCGGCGGTGTATTGCCCACGCACGGTTACTTCTTCGACATTGTCGGCGGTAATCGGACGCAAGGCTTTCAACACCTTGATTTTTTCGCTATGAATGCTTTCGGCTTCCAGCGACGCGGGTGGTTCCATTGTGATAAAGGTCAAGATCTGCAATAAATGATTTTGCAGCATATCCCGTAGTTGACCGGTTTTATCAAAATATTCCCAACGGCCCTCGATTCCGACTTCCTCGCCAACGGTAATTTGAATGTGATCGATGGTATTGTGATTCCAATTAGTCGTGAAGATCGAATTGGCGAAACGCAAGGCCAACAAATTCAGTACCGTTTCCTTGCCTAAATAATGATCGATACGGAATACTTGATCCTCTTGGAAGACTTCGGCGACGGCATCGTTAATTTCCCGATTGGATTTCAGATCGTTACCGATCGGCTTTTCCATGACCACACGCGATTCCCGGGTCAAAATTTTCGCTTTATCGAGTCCCTGGCAAATATTTTTGAACAAAAACGGAGCAACGGCTAAATAATTGACCAGTACCCTGGATTTAGAATCGATGACCGCATTCAATTGTTTATATTGATCGAGCTGAGTTAGGTCGATCATGAGATATTGCATTCGAGCCGAGTAACGCTGCCAGACTTCATCGTCGATCGTTTCGTTCAGATAAGACTGTAAACTTTTCCTCGCGACTTTAACGAAACCGCCCTCTTCGAGAACATGCCGGTCAATACCGATGATACGAGTCTCGGGCTCGATCAATTCGGATTTTTCGAGCCGATATAACGAAATTAATAATTTGCGCGTCGATAAATCGCCTAACGCGCCATATATGACCAAGTCGCAAGGTTTGAATTTTTGATTTGATTTCATTGAATTTGATGAAGAATAAACCGATTTTCGGCTACTTAATTAGATTTGAAAAAATAAAAGAAAAACCGGAACCGCTTCCTTACGTTCATTAATCTTTCCATTTAATATTGCAGCCTATACTCGGTATTTGCTGCGGATCGATTGGTTTGTCCGCCAATAAGTTATCTAAGGCCGCGCGTAAATCGCTACCGGTCAGCGGCACTTCGTTTTTAGGGGTCGATCCGTCCAAGCGTCCGCGATAAACACAAGATAGGGTTGCATCGAATACATAGATATCCGGCGTGCAAGCAGCTTGATAGGCTTTCGCAACAGACTGGCTTTCATCGTAAAGATAAGCGGCGAAAGGGTTGCCCCATTCCCGCATCATTGTTTGCATTTTGTCCGGCGCGTCCTGCGGATAATTGACGATATCATTAGCGCTGATCGCAATCGTGCTAATGCCCTGTGCTCGATATTCCTCGGCAATGGCGATCAATTGATCTTTGACATGCAGAACATAAGGGCAATGATTACACATGAAGAGAATCACCGTACCTTTTTCTCCTTTCAATTCTTGAAGCGTTTTAGTCTTTCCGGTCATGGTATCGGGTAATTCGAAATCCGGCGCACGGGTTCCTAAAGGCATCATATTAGATTCGGTCGCTGCCATTCTATATACTCCTATGTCTTGCTTAGATAATCTTAAACCATCTCGAAAGCGGAATTATAAAGCCTTAGGCTAAGTATGGATAGTTAGGCCGCTTTTCAAATAACCGGTTTTACTTTATGAACCATTAGTCGGCATACTACTTGACTCATCTATGAAATATCTGGACTAATTGACTTTTAATCCCTTCCTTATGAGGGATCGTTCAACTTTGTTTGCTGTGGGGTATGCTTGTCAATGACTACTACCAATGGATAACTGACCCTTTCTGAGCTACCTTGGCGGCCGACGATTTCATCCCAATTCCAAATAATGACAGTAACGATGGACTATGACCCATACGAAACATTATGCCAAGACTGCAGGTTAGTCGAGCTATGTCTTCCATACGGCTTACCGAAAACCGAGCTGGAACAGTTCGAGACAATCGTAAAAAACAAAGCGCCACTGTTAACCGATCAATATATCTATCAACAGGACGACAAATGCCGAAGTTTATTCGTCGTTAAAACAGGGTCGTTCAGAAGTTTTATATACAGTGAGGATGGCGCCGAACAAACAATTGGATTTTATTTACCCGGGGAATTAATGGGGTTTGACGCTTTTCAGCATGGGCGCTTCACAAGCTCGAGCATAGCGCTTGAAACGAGCAAAGTATGCGAATTGCCATTATCGAAGCTTAATGAATTATGCCGGTTGTTTCCTAGTTTGCAATCTCAAATGCTGCGCGTTTTAGGTAAGGAAATCGAATCCGATCATAATCAGATTTTGTTATTAGGTCATCGTTCAGCCAAAGAAAAAATGGCGACCTTTCTATTAAGGCTATCGCATCGATACAATGCCTTAGGTTTTTCGAAAACCGAATTCAATTTGACGATGAAACGGCAAGATATCGCTAATTTTTTAGGTATCACTAACGAAACCGTTAGCCGCTTGCTTGCCGATTTGAACCATCAGGGAATCATTACCATCAATCGACGCAACGTCAAAATTAACAATATGGACTCTTTAAAAGTCATTGTCGAATAATTGTTATTGAACCGAAGCTACCGCATAATCCCTTAAAGAGTAGCGGAAACCTCGGTTAAACTCGCAACGGAAAGTCGTTATTTCAACATCATTTGCGCTGAATTTGCAGAGTCGGACGGTCGGCTGGGACCTTGACCGGATTCGCCGCAAGCGGCTAAGGCTGAAACTGCAATAATGGCTAAAAACAAACGGCTAATAATTTTCATAATAAACTTTTCTCAATTGTGAGTTAAAACGTATTGTTCTGTTGTTCGATCGAACAACAAAACTTAACACCCTTATGGGTGAAGCCATTATCACATTATTAGTTTATCGCTGATTGATATGGATCAATTGGTAACCGATTTGTCGATCGACATTTGCAATTCGGCAACAACACGTTCTACACGCGATCCCTGACCCTCTCTAAAATTTGACGGGCACTCCGAGGCCGAATTTTCATCTACGATGAACATACTTAAGTTGAAGCTTATTGGACACCCCGGCACCGAAATTTAATGAGCTAAAGGTATGAAAAAAATATTTTGAACATTCGGATAAAATACTTATCTCAAATATAAATAGATGAACATATGAGTAGATATTGATATGATTAATTCGCCTGGCCTAGGCGCTAAGGACTGCTGCGATGGGCAAGAGACGCATCCCGAGTTGTTGGCCAAGGCCATACCGGACTTGCCCAATGAGAGCGAAGCCGGTCGATTGGCCGACTTGTTTAAAGCTTTAGCCGATCCCACTAGGGTAAGGATCATTGCCGCACTCCTGCACACCGAGTTATGCGTGGACGATTTGGCCAACTTATTGGATATGAGCCAATCGGCTATTTCACACCAGCTGCGATTGCTGCGTAATCTGCATCTGGTACAGTTCCGTCGATCCGGAAAGCATGCTTTCTATCGACTAGTTGACGACCATGTTCGAGATTTGTTTCAACGCAGTCGAGAACATTTGGATTGTTAAAACAAGGCGTTATCGCTCTTTTAATTTAGGAGATTCCTCCATGAAACATCACATTCACACCGAACACAAGCACGTTCATAACGAACATTGCGGTCATATGCGTATCGAACATGACGGTCATGTGGATTATTTACACGACGGCCATTTGCATCATGCGCATCAAGACCATTACGACGAACACGTCATTGCTGTAACAGAAACCAACCCAGCCGTTTGTGCGCCGTTAGTCTGCGCTTGCGGTCATGAAGGGTGCGGGCACGCGGCCATTCCGCATGGCGATCACATCGATTACATCGTCAATGGACGTTTACATCACCCGCACGGTGATCACTGCGACGATCACGGCCCCATAACGATAATCAACTGACGATACTGAAAATTTCTGTCGAGGTTTCCAATTCACGCCAATCGTACCCGGCGCCAAGATGATTAAAGGAATTCAAATTTAGGTGCCGGGTAATCGAGGTTCGGTTTTCACACGCGATACAAAGGTTCCAACTCATTGTCTACCGGCTTATCGCCGAGTTGCTCCCTGGCTTTATGCTCGGAAAAGGCTTGAAATAACTTTTTACCTTGCCAGTCTAGCCGGTCCGCACTGTAAAGGCATGCATTCAGGTGCATAATCTCGTCTCGTAATCTGGCTTCGCAATGATTGGCCAAGTCGCCTAGACTGGCGACCTTGTATTTTTCCCGGCCCCAACCGATCAAGACATTCTTAGCCGCTTGAGAATCGTTTTCTGCACAGGCTTTTTTCAAGGATTTGGCATATTCAGACAAGGATTGTTGAGTCGGATCTTGCGCTTTTACTTCGGACTTTACCGGACGGCGCAAACCGAAATAAAGTCCGGTTGCTAGCCAGCCGACTGCACAAAACAGCGCCGCCCACATCCAATAATCGAATTGCCTGGATGACTGCGTTGGGCTCTTGGAACTAGCGGTTTCTGCTTGAACTTTAAACTCGGCATTCGATACTGGTGGCGGTAACTCTTGTGCCGTCATTGCGCCTTCCGCAATCAGCGTTGTTTCCGGTAATTTAGCGATTTCGACTTGTCCGGTGCGGGTATTGAACCACGGTATTTCGATCGCCGGCAGTGTGTATTGACCGGCTTTTCCGGTAATAAACGCGATTTTTTCTTCGCGTAGCGCCTTAATGCCTTTAGGATCTTTATTTTCATTCAACACCGGTTGATCCGGATAAGTTTTCAGATCGGTTTGTTTCGGCTGCTTATGCAACTCGGGCAATTGGCCAACCGTCGCGCCTTGAGCGGCAATGCGTAACGTTCGAGTGAGCGGTTCGCCGACTCTCATTCGAGCAATATTGCCGGACCACTCCTGACTCAGACTCAACTTTTCGGCAGCCAACCAATGAGCGCCGGTAAAAGTTTCCGGAACCGGTTTGATCTCGAGGGTAATGGGTTTTGAGTTAATACGTTTCAACTTTGTACTTTGCCGATTAAAAAAACCGTTGAATCGAGGCTGGCCTCCTGTAATCACTTCGGCATCGAGTTGCAAGGGGGCAATCGTCATCGTTCCGCTTTGCTGCGGAAAAATCGCATATTTACGCTCAGTGACTTGATAACCGATGCCGCCGATTTGAGTTGTGTAATTGCTGTCTTCGCCCAGTTTTTCGATAACGGCATTATCTAATTCCGGTTCGGATAACCGGGCTTGCGTGATCGACACTCGGCGATAGAAACGCAAGGTATAGAGAACTTGGGATTGGACATAAGGATTTTCCGGCGTGGCTTCGACTTCCAAAAACAGATCGTCATCAGCGGCCTGAATCTCACGGCTACCGGCTTCGGTCACCATCAAGGAAACTTCATTGCTACGATCTTTGCCGAAAGCAATGGCCGGTATCGTCAATTCGCCCTCGCGTTTAGCCATGACCGACAATTTCCATTGCTGCGTCTTACTGTATTGACCGTTAATGATCGATGTACTACTGCTTTGACTCCGGCCAAGTATCTCGAAATCTTTTTCGAGCGGTGCAAAGTCTGGCTGATCGTCCGGCGTTTCATCGGCAATAAAAGTAATCTGGAACGATTCGTTCAAGCCGACCGGGCTACGATCGACCGTTACATCGATGTTTGCGGCCTGTGCCTTGAAAGTCGCGAATAAGCTAAACACTATCAGCATCAAGAAGCTCTTTATCGAGAGCCTTTTTTTTGTCGCTATCCTCATCGTCGTCACCAAGCTTCGTCTTGTTGCTTTTGCCGGCCGCGGCGGCCGTATTGATATTGGAATTTACGTTTCAACAAGCCGGCCGGATCATCCGGAATACGTTTCAGCCATTGTTCGCTGGCTTGTTTAGCTTCATCGGCCGGCTCGGTTTCTTGGCTTACCGCTTCTTCTTTTCCTTGATCGTCGGGCGTTTCGTCGTTTTGCTCTTGAACTTGACCTTCATCCTGTTCCGGATCGTCTTGCCCTTCTTCAATGTCTTGAGGTTCAGGCGATGAACGTTGCCGGTCTTGACCGTCCTCTTGTTCTTTTTGATCTGGGGGTTCGCCTCCGGACTCTTCCGAAGGCTCGCCTTGTTCGTTTTGTTCGGACGATGGCTCGGAATCTTGCTGTTGATTCTTATCGTTTTGGCCTTGTTGCTGTTCTTGCTGTTGTTTTTCCAATTCTTTTTCGACAACGGATTTATTGAAAGCCGCGTCTTCGTGATCAGGATCGAGCTTCAACGCTTCGTCATAGGCCGTGACGGCATCGGCCAAACGTCCCGATTGCGCTAGTGCATTGCCTCGGTTGTAATGAGTGCGCGCGCTATCGCTATCTTTGAGTGTTTCAAGAACTTGTTCGTACGATCCTGACTTATATTCGGCGACGGCCTTCCATTCCGGATCATTAAACAAACCGGCCGCTCGTTCGTAGTCTCCGGCATCAAAAGCCTGTTGCGCTTGTTGATTCGGCGTTTTCCACAAACTTTGCCAATCCTGCGCCTCGGCCCGGTTCGAAAAAGGCAAAACCAGCAGCATGGCAATCGATAATACGCCTTTCCGGAAACTCAATGCCGCCAACGGCAAAATCAGTAACAGTAGCCAAGGGCCGCGTTCCGCCCATAATTCCAGTAATAAGTCATCGTCCCCGGCATCGCTTTGAACTTGCCGGTTTTCAAATGCACTCAGCAGGGTTTCTATATCGCTGTCGTTCGAGCTGATCGTCCGGTAGATGCCGTTACCGAGTACAGCTAATTTTTCCAATTCGCCGGCATTCAATTTCGGAACGACAATGCTGCCTTGTCCGTCCTTGACGAAACCGCCGCCCGGCGCACCGATCGGCGCGCCTTCGGACGTGCCGACTCCGAGTATCGATAAGGAATAAGCGCCCAGATTTTTTACCGCGGCTTCGGTTTTATCGACATCGGCGCCATCGGTTACCAAGAGAATATGGCCTTTTTGCATACCGGCTTGTTTCAGCAAATCGACCGCATGATTTAGCGCCGCAACGGAATTGCTGCCTTGTACCGGCATGATGTCGGTCGTCAATGCCGACAATTGACTGGCAATCGTTTGCGTATCGGCTGTCAACGGAGTCACGGTAAAGGCATCGCCGGCATAGACCAATAACGCGGTCTGGCCGTCCTTGCGTTGCTTCAGGATGTCCGCGATTTTGAAACGGGCGCGTTCGAGCCGGCTCGGTTTTAGGTCGGCCGCATCCATTGAGCGCGATAAATCCAAGCCGATCACCAACGCCGAATCGTCGCGGAAAACAGGGGAGGGTAAGCGTTCCCAGGTGGGTCCCGCTAAAGCGAAGATCGCAAGCAAAGCCGCCAATGCTCCGGCGGTCAAGGTCATTCTGCTGCGATTTTGTACTTTGTCCTGCAGGATATAAGGCAACAACGGCTCGTCGCAAACCGTCGACCAATTACCCCGATGTAGTTTATGTCTTAGCGTCAACAACAAAGCCGCAAACCAAGGTATTAGCGCCAACAGCCACCACGGCCGGATAAAATGAAAGTATTGCCAGTCGATCATGACATTCTCAATCTTGCCGTTGCGATGATGCCGGCCAAAACTAAGGAAATTGACAGAGGCCAATGGAATAATTCGCTACGAGGCCGAAAATACTGTTTGTCTTTCTCGACCGGTTCGAGTCGATCGAGAATATCGTAGATTTGCTCGAGCTCTTCGGTATTTCTAGCGCGAAAATAGCGTCCGCCGGTTTTTTCCGCAATCTCGGTCAAGGTCTTTTCGTCTAAGTCCATTGATGGATTGACTTTACGGGAACCGAAAAAACTGCGCACGATCATTTCGTCTGCGCCGATGCCGATGGCATAAATTTTAAGATCATGTTCGGCAGCCAATTCCGCTGCTTTCAACGGCGTGACTTCACCTGCGGTATTCGCGCCGTCGGTCAGCAAAATCAATACGCGGCTTGTATCATCTTGGTTTCTTAGTCTTTTAACCGCCAAACCGATCGCATCGCCGATCGCCGTCATTTCGCCGGCCAAACTAATCACCGATTCGTTTAATAAAGTCACGACCGTTTTACGGTCGAAGGTCAAAGGCACTTGTAGATAAGCCTGAGTTCCGAACAAAATTAAACCGATTCGATCGCCGGTTCGGCGCGCGATGAAATCGCCGGCGACCCATTTCGTCGCCGTGAGCCGGTCGACTCGTTGTTTGTTGATGATAAAGTCCTGTTCTTCCATGCTCCCCGATAAATCGACCGCAAGCATCAAATCACGTCCGCTGATCGTTTGTTCGACCGGTTCGCCGAGCCATTGCGGACGCATGCCGGCAAATACCAACAAGATCCAAGCTATTACCGCGATCACCAGCGGCCAGCGCGCCGACTTCATCGATGCCTGCGCCGCGCACACCGAAAAATCTTCCAAAAAAGGGACTTTGAGCGCGGCTTGCTGTTGCGGCGAATCTTGCGGCAGCAACCAACGGACCAACAAAGGCAAGGGTAGTGCTGCAATTAACCAGGGCCATTCAAAATGTATCATCGTTTATTTCGTTTTTGAGCCTTCAGCCAACGCTCGCACAATTCGAATAATTCCGAGACATCGGTTTCCGGCGGTAATTCATTACGGTACGGAATTTCGATCAATTGTCGGCCAATGCCGGTACTAAAGGGTTGGTCCGGCAGCGAAGCGTCCAGGTGGTTCAACCAAGCTTGTCCTGTTAAACCCGCGCTTTGCTCTCGCGGTGCCAGGCTGATCGTTACTCGGCGAAGCAATATCGACAGACGGACGACCTTTTCGGCCGAATCGAGACTCGGGTCTTGCTTTAATTCCGCCAATAATCGGCGCGCCGATTTCAGCGCGGTTTTACGGGTTAAACGACGAATCAACCAAACCATCGAAACCAGTAATACCAAAATACCCAAAGCCGCCAGCCACCAACCGATCGCGGGCGGCCAAAAACCGATCGGTTCCGGCAGATGAATGTCGCGTAACGGAAGCGGCTGCGGATTCATTAACGTAAACTCTGCACCGGATCTTGTACGGTGCTGCATTGAATAAAGGTCATTCGAAATTTTTTTGCGAGGCTTTCCAAATAGCGGCATCGCGCATTGAAACGTTGATGATAATCGCTCAGGCGATCCCGGTCCCGAGTATCGATAACCACATCGCGACGACTATCGGTCAATCGAAATTGTCCGCCCGAAGGCAAACTGCTTTCCAACGGATCGTAGACTTGAATCAACACGACATCGTTATGTTGGGCAAGCCGTCTTAAATGATGTTCTGCGTTGCTTTCAAAGCCTCGAAAATCGCTGATGATATAAATCAAGCTGCCGGGCCGTGCATGTTGCGACAATCTTGCCAAACCGAGTTCGAAATTAAATTCGACCGGATGACCTTCGCCGATTTGCACCAAGCTATGAAAAAACCGCAAAACCGCATGCCTTCCATGTTGCGGCTTCATCTCCATACAGGTGTTATCGGAAAAGACTTGCCCGCCGATGCGGTCGCCGTGTTGCTGCGCAGTCCAAGCCAAGAGCCCCGCCAATTTGGCGGCCTGTACCGATTTGAACACGCCTCGTGTGGCAAATTGCATCGCCATGCGTTTATCGACCGCAATAAATACCGGCCGTTCCCGTTCTTCGCGAAACAACTTGGTATGGGTTTTTCCGGTACGGGCCGTCACCCGCCAGTCTATGCTGCGAATATCGTCTCCGGGTTGATAAAGCCGCGCTTCATCGAATTCCATACCGCGTCCCTTCGAGCGCGATACATAGCCGCCGGTTTGCCGACTGCGGATCGACCAACGATGCAACTTAAGCGACCCAGCCGTTTGTGCAAGATCGACCAAACTTTTCAAACTTACTGCGACTCGATCGTCGGTAGCTGAAGAGGGAGTGTCGGTTTTGTTCGATAGCATCAAGGAACAGCGATCCGGTTGATCAATTCGCGAATGAAATAATCAGGTGTGATGCCTTCGGCTTCAGCCTCATAGGATAGAATCAGACGATGCCGCAAGACATCGAAAGCAATATCCTGGATATCCTCGGGGCCGACGAAATCGCGTTGGGCCAGCCAAGCCTTAGCCCTGGCGCATCGGTCCAATGCAATACTGGCCCTTGGACTTGCGCCGTATTGCAGCCATGATGCCAAATCCTTGCCGTAGGCGCCGGGATTGCGGGTCGCCAAAACGATTTGCAGCAAATAATCTTCGAGATTATCGGCCATGTAGATAGCCAAGACTTCCTGACGGGCTGCAAGTAAATTATGTTGCGTCAAAGGCGTGAATGATTCTGTTGTGCCGTTCTTAGCGTTTTTTGCTTCGTTTCTTGCGAGATGCAAAATACTTTTTTCGTGTTCGGCTTCAGGATAATCGATTTTGATATGCAATAAGAACCGGTCTAATTGCGCTTCCGGCAAGGGATAAGTGCCTTCCTGCTCGATCGGGTTTTGCGTGGCCATGACCATGAACAAGGCGGGTAGGGGATATGTCGCGCCACCGACCGTAATCTGCCGTTCGGCCATCGCTTCGAGTAATGCCGCCTGTACCTTGGCCGGCGAACGATTGATCTCATCGGCCAAAATCAAATTATGAAACAACGGCCCTTTTTGAAATTCGAATGTGCCTTGTTGAGGGCGGTAAATTTCGGTACCGGTTAAATCGGCAGGCAATAAATCCGGCGTGAATTGCACGCGATGAAAATCGCCTTCGATACCCTTGCTGAGTACATTGATCGCTCGTGTCTTGGCTAAGCCCGGCGCGCCTTCGACAAGAATATGACCGTCGCACAACAACGCAATCAGCATTCTTTCTATCAATACATCCTGTCCGATAATTTGCTTACTGATAAAGCTTTTTAGCTTTTGCATCGCACTTTGATTAGTAATGTCTACGCTCATGATCCTGAATGAATGAAATTTAAAATCCTAAATTTTATACTTCGCGCGGCCACATTTGCGGCTTTCTGACGCGTTCTTTTGTCCGGTAGCGGTGTTAACTACATGGATGTAGGTAAGGGGCGTGAGCAGGAGCGGAAGCTTTGCGAAAACAGTTACATAGCTTGCTATGCGCCTGTTTTCGCGCCTTGCTACCGAACAAAATAGCATTGCCATAAAATCCGCAAACATGACCGCACGAAGTATACAAGGCATGCAATTAATACCTTGCCGAATTGCTTTAACAACTTTTACGCCGAAAGGTTCCCATTGTATCCGGATGAGGACTAGCATAGAAGTGTGTAACTTTGCGAATAAACAGTGAGTTTCTTGTGTATTGCTGTGTATAAATTGACCGGGTCGATTTTATCCACAAGCCCTCCACATCTTGAACCGAAGTTTACAGGCAGTTTAGTCATGGAACTAAAGTATTGATAAAAAATATTAAAAATGGTTTATCCACAGATTTCAGCTTGATTAATAGTAACAGTAATTTTAAATCTTTTAATTTGTTATGATTATAGGCAACCGATTCTTCTAAAATCATGTCCCAATATCGCAAAAATCCGCTCAAAACAACCGAACTGCCCTCCGGTATTCCCTTCATCATCGCCAATGAAGCCGCCGAACGGTTTAGCTACTATGGCATGCGCGCTATTTTGGTCGTGTTCATGACCCAATATTTAGTAGATGCATCGGGTCAACCCGATCTGATGTCCGAGCATGAAGCCCAAGGTTATTTTCATTTATTTGTTTCGGCGGTTTACTTGATGCCTTTGTTCGGCGCGTTGCTAGCCGATAGCGTGTTCGGTAAATATCGAACGATTCTCTATTTATCGCTGTTTTATTGTTTCGGTCATTTGGCTTTGGCGATCGACGATACCCGATTGGGTCTTTTGATCGGACAAGCTCTGATTGCGTTTGGAGCGGGCGGCATTAAACCCTGTGTGTCTTCGCATTTAGGCGATCAATTCGGTAAAAGCAATAGTCATTTGATGACCAAAGTTTTCGGTTGGTTTTATTTTTCGATTAACCTCGGCGCTTTTGCCGCGATGCTGTTGATTCCCTGGTTACTGCATGAATTCGGTTCGTCGGTTGCTTTCGGCGTGCCCGGTATATTGATGCTGTTGGCCACGATTATTTTTTGGGCAGGACGTTATCGCTTCGCGCATATTGATCCGGCCGGCATTGGCTTTATCAAGGGCATGCTTGGCCATGATGGTTTGAAGATTCTTGGAAAATTAACATCAATCTATGTGTTTATCGCGATTTTCTGGTCTCTATTCGAACAAATTGGCTCATCATGGGTCTTGCAGGCGCAAAAAATGGATAGAGTCATATTCGGCATCGAGGTGTTACCGTCGCAGATTCAAGCCGCAAATCCCTTGCTGATCATGGTATTGGTACCTTGTTTTTCTTATGGTGTTTACCCATTCTTGAATCGTTATTTCGATTTGACCCCCTTAAGAAAAATCGCGATCGGCTTATTTTTAACCGTGTTTGCATTCGCGATTCCGTCCGCGATTCAAATGCAATTGGATGTGGGACTAACGCCGCATATAGGTTGGCAGTTGTTGGCGTATTTTTTACTGACCGCAGCCGAAGTCATGGTTTCGATTACTTGCTTAGAGTTTTCCTATACACAGGCACCGAAATCGATGAAGTCCTTTATCATGGCTTATTATTTCGTGTTTATTGCCGCCGGTAATTTATTGACCAGTGCAGTTAATTTTTTAATGATGCCTTCAGACGGCTCCGGTCAATTAACAGGCAGTGCTTATTTTTGGTTTTTCACCGGACTGATGTTGATTACCGCATTACTATTTTTAGTGGTAAGCCGGCGCTATCAGGAACAAACTTTTTTACAGGATGAGCAAAGCATTAAAGAGTGACTTATAATTAAGAAAATTTTATTATCGAATAATTTATTTCGATTTGCTGCGGCTGTGTTATATCTGTTAATGACATCCGAAGAGAAAACCATAATGCGAATTTCAATTTTTATACTGGCTATTTCGGTCTCGACTATCACTCACGCCGATGCTTTTAAATGTGTCGATGCTTTGGGAAAAACCATCTATCAAGCCAAGCCTTGCGATGAAAATCACCAAAGTGTCCAGATCAATTTTAAAACCGGCGGCGCGATTGATAAAAACGAGCAACTCAAGAGAGAAGCTCAGCAACTTGAATTGCAAAAACAGCAGGAATTAACCGAGCAGCAATTACAGCAAAAACAAGAACAGTTCTTAGCGAATGCCAAAGAAGAAACTGAAATTAATCAAAACTTAATTAAGAATAATCCTGTTCAATTTACTCCTTATGCTATTCCGCCTTACGAATACGACAAATTAAAGCCCTTGGTGCAAAACTTTCAATCACGCCTCCCGGAAATTGAGCGTATAAGAAGGTTGGCCGCACAAAAACAACTGGCATCGGGACTTTGCGATCGTGTCGAATCCTCGGAGCTCAATGTTAGAAGTACTTCGGAAAACTTGGTTTTTTTGGTGGATTGTAGTAACGGCGAATCGGCTTATTTCAATGAAACCGAACTCCAGTAATCTTAATGTCTAACAGTAAAACAATTTTAATCACCGGTTGTTCGTCCGGAATCGGTTATACGACAGCGCACATACTCAAACAACGTGGTCATCGTGTTATTGCTTCGGCTAGGCAACAACACGATGTTGAGCGACTCAGCCTGGAAGGCTTTGAAACAATAAGGCTCGATCTTGCCGATAGCGCGTCGATTCGACAAGCCGTTTCCGAAATGTTGATCATGACCGAAGGTAGAATCGATGCATTGTTCAATAATGGCGCCTTTGGCCAACCGGGAGCGGTCGAAGATTTAAGTCGTGATGTATTGCGTTTTCAATTCGAAACCAATTTTTTCGGCACACACGAACTGACCAATTTGCTCATTCCGATCATGCGCCGACAAGGGCAGGGCAGAATCATTTACAATAGCTCGGTATTGGGATTTGTTGCCATGACTTACCGGGGCGCATATAACGCCAGCAAATTTGCTTTGGAAGGTTTAGCCGATACGTTACGACTGGAGCTTAAAGGCACCGGAATTAATTTATCGATCATTGAACCCGGACCGATTTTGAGCGATTTTCGTAAAAACGCCTTGGCGCTTTTCAAAAAAAACATCGACCCAAGCAATAGTTTTCATAAGGATCGTTATGCCGCAATGGAAACCCGATTGCAAAAAGAAGGGCCTGCCGTCCCTTTTACGTTGCCGCCTGAAGCCGTTGCCGATAAGGTGATTCATGCTTTGGAATCGAAACGTCCCAAAATCCGTTATTACGTGACTTTTCCTACTTATTTATTTGGCTATCTCAAACGTATTTTACCTATGTCCTGGCTCGATACTCTGCTACTTAAAGTTTGATGTTTAGCGATTTAGAAGAATTGTCGATTCAATGTCCTTATTGCGGCGAAACGATTTCATTATTGTTGGATACCCCTTCCGATTCACAAAGTTATTACGAAGACTGCTCGGTTTGCTGCTCTCCTATTTACGTTCAAATCGAAGTCGATGAAAACGGTCAAGTACATGTTGCTTGCAAACGCGATGAGGATTAAACCTATAATGCAATCATATTCGATTAACTTTTTAAACCAAGCATCAGCATTACCCTACAATTATACTTGGTTGAATTTATACGCTTTGTTTTAATTTGAGTTTGATATTGTGGCAATCTACGATAGAATGACTCCCGCTAAGTAGCTTTAATTTGATGGAATTTCTGCTGCATTGCTGAATAATAGTTACTATGACAACATGAGGACAAGTTAGACATGAAATTTTTAAGAAAGGTATTGTTATCTCTGGCTATTGCTAGCTCTATGGGCGCTGTTGCTACCCCTGTAATGGCTGAAAGCGATCCAGGCAGAATTTCATATGAACCTGCAGAAGCAATCAAATTGACTTCCGAAAAAATTCAAGCTGCGATCGACGCAGTTGCAGCAGGTTCTTCGGCCGATGAAGTCGCTGCTCTAGTCAAAGATGCTCTGGATATGAGCAAAGAAATCAATGCCAATGACAAAGTTGACGTTGCTCGCGCACGCGCGAACGGTCCACTGAAAAAAGCTCGCAGCGCCGCTAGAAAAGGATCTTTGGATGGTGTCGAAGAAGCTCTGCAAAGCGCTTTGAAAAAGTACAGCGAATTACCAGGCTTGATTTAATTATCTAAATTACAAGCTGATAGAAAGGGCGCTTTTAGCGCCCTTTTTTAGTAGCAGTGGTTACGGTTGGCGGAGGGAGAGGGATTTGAATAATAAGTTATTATTAATATAAAACAGTATATTACAGACTTTAACAAAGAAATATACCGTTTCTTATACCGTCTATTAAAAGTGCCGAACATGTTCGGCATCTTCGTATCTGTCAGCTTAACGCACAATGCATACCTCATGTGGCGCATCACACACCTAGACAATAACGGTTCAGGGCAAAATTTTATTGTTCACGATTAGAGAATAATAAAAACACTAGCATGATTTCGTGCCAACTCTACGAAAGCCACGAATAACAAGGCTTTAAGACAGGCATGATAATTGATATAGGCAATAATTTCTAATAACGAAATAATCAGTGATAAGTTTGTTTGTTGTCCGATTTTTGCCGGCGGCACCCATGCCGCGCGCTATTAAATGGCATCTGTACCGTACAAATGTACGGCACAGATTCGTTCCCCACGCGCGCGCGATTAATTCATTATTGCATTACGAGACTGGCACGCTCGAGTTCTCGAAGCATTTCGCGGGTTTGTTCGTTGTCTGGGAATTGGCCGCTGGCGATGCGGCCACCTACGTTGAAATTGACGTTTACTGTTTTTCCGCCTGATGATGGAGATGAGGACCGCTGTAGTTGTGACAGCTCTTTTTGCAGCTGCTTCTCGTAATATTCCGGGTCTGTATAAAATTTCTCGCGGAATCCAGGTCGGAGGCCGGCTGTCGTGCCATTGCTGAAAAAATACTTGTTGGCTTCTTCGGACGCGCGCTGTAGCACCTTCTCGGCATTGCCGCCAAGCTCGTCAATCGCTTTGATCAAATCTTGCTCGGTTTTCGACCAAGCCCGCTTTGATGTCACTGTATCTCGGCGGGTGGTTGGGTTCATGCTAGGGGATACGGCATTGTATTGGGCCTCTTCGGCTGCCGTTTGCATCGCGGCATAGTCATATTTTAACTGCTGTAGGGATGCCGAGTGTTGAGCCGCGCCATCGATGCCGGCACGGTGGAAATCATTAATCGATGAGGTGGCGCCGACGATCGCTTTGCCGGTCTCGTCGTAGGCGATCTTGACGTCGTATTGTGCAGCTTCGTGTTGCAGCGCGGCCGGGACCACGCCGTTATTCGCATCGATGACGGTTTGCGCGTATGCCGTGAACGAGCGTTGTAGGTCTTCGGTAGTCGCGATGCCGCTGGATCTTATTTTCTCGAATGCCGCTTTTGCTTTGTCCGCTGCTGCCTGCAATTGAGCGGAGGATTCTACTCCAAGGTCTGAAAATGCGCGTCGAATCTCTTCGGTTTCGATGTTTTTTAGCGCCTGATTTAGCTCGTCGGTTTTATTGATCTCCGCGTCAAAAGCGTCGATTAATGCTTGTTTAAATGCAGACAAATCGGTGTCTCTGAGTTTTTTTAGTCCTTCAGTTACCGACGTAACAGATTCGTCAGTTCCATCGGACCAAGCCCTAAATTTTTGCAGCGTTATTTCAGCTTCATTGCCTATTTTTGTTAATTCGCCGACGGTTTTACCGGATTCACCAACAAATTCAGCCTGGCTAACGGTCGCTGCAAGCACTTCTGCATTGTAATCGCGTAATTTTTGCGCCGCCGCTGCGATATATCCCTGCTGCTCATCAAAAACGATCGATCCATCTTTGACTGCCGCGTCTAAGCCGGCCATGCTCGTGATAGTTATGCCTGTGGCAGAAGACAATTCCTTGAAACGATCTTGAAGACGTTGGGAGCTGTCTGCTGCGCTAGATTCGGCGTCGGCTAATTTTTCCTTTGCGGGAACCAACTGCAATATTTTCCCACCAACATCGATAATCGAGGCGGCTAATGCCGCATAAGGGATCGCTTTAATTGCCAAGCCTAGCTTAGATACAGCGGCCGCCGCTGCGGTATTGGCTGCTGCTGATGCATTGGTCGCTACTGTATAAGCGGTAGTCCCCTCCGCACCCGATAAAAACGCTTTCGTCGTCGTAACGACAGCAGTTGCGACATTTTTGAACCCGGCGATATATTCGCCGAATTTCAGCATCAACCAAACTTTTGCTAAATTTGTTATAGCCCCGGCGTATTCTTGAATAAACTGGACGGTGCCATTGAATGTGGCGGTAGATGCCTCTGCAAATCCTCGCAAGCTGTTGATCAATGTATCGAAATCTATTTTTTCGACGAATGATAAAAATGCATCACCTGCATTTTTTAACGCCGATGCTAGCAATTCACTGAATCGTGTGATTGCTCCGGAGTCCGAAAGTCTTTGAATAAAATTCGCAAACCGCGTGTTTAAATCAGTCAGTACCGGGATTATTGCGCCCCCGATTTTTTCGCGAACGTCGGTGAAGCGTTTGGACACTAAATCCAGCGCCCCGGCCAAGCCTTTTCCCGCCGCTTCGGCGACACCGCCGACCTGCCCGGACACCGCTTCGAGAATAACGCCCTGCGCCTCGGCCTGACGGCCAGTCTCGACGAGTGATTTGATCAGATCTTTTTGCTGGTCGGTAAAAGTGACGCCCGAACGGCTCAGAGCCGTTAGCCCTTTAACGGGATCTTCCAGTGCTTTGCCGAGCTGCACCGCGTTTGTTTCTACCGAACCGAAACCAGCCTCAGCCAAGTCCAACGCTAACATCAAGGTCGTTTCGAACGCGTCTTTACCGACTTTTTTGAAGGTCAGAAGCTCATTAGCCGCGTCCCGGATTTCCTCAGCATTGCCGTTCGTCGCCTCGTCGAGGCGCTTCGACATATCGACGATTTCATCGGCTGTAAGCCCGGCAGCACCGCCGGTTGCTTTGATGGTCTGATCGAGTTTGAGGTATTGAGTTTCGAGGTTTTTAGCGTCCTCGATCGAGGCCGATAGAAATTTACCCGAGAAAAAGCCGGCTATCGCGGTAGCGATCTTGCCGGCATTGTTTTTTATCGAGTCCAGAACAGAAGATGCTTTATCCTCCGCATTAATTCTAATTTTGAGTGCAAGATCTCGAACAGACATGTTTTTTCCTTTATGTAAAAATTTTATTTAATGAATTGGCCTTTATGCCGCTTGATCTGGGCATAAATTTTGATATAGGTTAAGTTTGTTTGTTGTCCGATTTTCGCCTGCGTTGACCATGCAGCGGATCGAACCCAAGATCACGGTTAGCCTTTGACCTTGCGGCTATTGCATCGAGCTTGTCGTCAAAGTAACCAAGGTGGATTGTTTTGTAACGCACCATTATCGAGGCATGCCATTTGTTTTTGTGCCGGTCCCAAGAGACACCCACAAAGCCAGAGCTATTGCGTTTAGTCATGGCCAGGCTTCGCATATTTTCGATTCTGCTCACCTCTTTTAGGTTGGACCAGGCGTTATTGGTCCCATCTCTGTCTCGGTGCATGATATCGCCGACAGGCCAACGTCCAGTCATGTAGAAAAAAATAAGTCGGCTAAGCATGTAAGCTTTACCTAAAATAGATACTCGTATGTAAGTATGCCCCCTTTGATTAGTAAAAAATGCGCCTATAGGTTTGGCTGCATTTGATTCATTCCAAGCAATACAAGCATCTATTGACGTAAACATATCAGCAGTTCGTTTTCTCCAGGTGAATCTTCCGGTTGCTGGATCATAATCGACAAGTGATTTTAAAAGTTCTTGTGTAAGATCGGGTTTCATACTGGACAACAATTGTTAATAAATAGGAAATAATAAATCATAATGATAGGTCATTATTAACAGCAGGCAGCAGGTAAATTCACGCCTCCTCTCCCGCGCAAAATAAACTATTTTTTTCAACGGTTTACGGCGGCCCTTTTGCATGCCTTAGCGTTAGTGGGGTTTGTCATGGATGTTTAACAATTTTCGACCGTTTTTTGCATGGGTTAAGGTTGATGTTATGTTATAACGCCGCCTTTTGTATCGTGAATTGTAACTTATTGTTTTATAAATCAATGTCTTGAATCTTTAAAGCTTTCGATATTGATTAAGCGAATCTTAAGTCTATTCCGCTTTTAGTGCGTTATGCGGTTATTTTGCCAAGTGTTTTTGATGGAGTCTCGCGGAGGCTTTGTATGATGGCTTTCGGCGTAACACCCAACGAATTAAGGATTGCTTCTTCAAAATAGTCCTTAACAATCGTCGCAAGATCATCTGCGATATCTTCCGTGATATAGTTGCAATGCCACCGATACTCCATTCTGTCTAACCTCAATTGAGGGAATATGAAATTGCTTTGTCCACACTGCCGATCAAAACTTATTGTGGCCTCTACTGAGGAAATTTCAGCGACTAAGCAGAGGCTTTACGTTCAGTGCACAAACGTAAAAGGTTGCGGTGCTACTGGGGTCATGAGCAGCGAGTACGAGCACAACATAAGGCAACCTAAAACCAATACATACCAAGCCGCCGTTGCTGCACTCGACGCCCTGTCCCCGGAAGAGCGACGCGCGGTGCTTGAGCAAATCCGCGCGGAGGATGCGGAGAAAAACGACCTCGAAAATTGAGCGACACGGCGAAAACAGATATTAGGCAATGCACTAGGATGACCTACGCAGCATCTTCCAATTCCGGCTGATTTTTGCGGATTGCGGCGATAACGGCCTGCCTCGCTTGTGCTGCGGTCGGTCTTTCCAGTTTTTTGAATAAATCCTCGCTCATCGCCCGCGACAATTTTTCTAATTGCTCGTTCCTTTTGGAAACATTCCACTGGTCGAATGCCAGGTTATTTTTAACGATGATTTTCGAAACCCATTCGGTTAGCAGTGGAGCTGCTGCACTGATGAGTGCTTCAAGATCGGTTTCGGCCTGCCGTGCAGCAATATTTTTCAATGCAATAGCACCGCCGTTGTGCAATCTGGTTTTTTCATATTGCAGGATTTTCAAGCCCTCCTGCTGCATTTGGCGAGTCTCACGCAAAACCTTGAGCCGCTGCTCAAGCGCCTCCTTGTCTGTGCGTAATGACAGATACTCATCGGTCGATAATCTCCGAAGGGCAATGTCGCGCTGTGCGTTCGCTAGACGTTCGGTTAGTTCGTAATACCGACCTTCCTCTTGCGCGATTTGTGTTTCGATCTCTTTGATGTCCGTCCGCTTCAGGCTCATCATTGAATCGATGTTGGCAATTTCTTGCTGAACTGCCTCCCACTGATCGGGGTTTTTTGCTTGTTTTGTCATGACTATCCTCGTTCGATAAAAGTAAGCGTCGCCGGTCACGACGACGCTTCTCGTTAAATTAAATAGGGGTTGGATTCCTTAGCCAATGTCTCCACGATCGTCTCAATGAGCGCGTCCAGTGCGACTAAGATGGCTTCATGCTCCCGGGAAAATCGAAGGTCGTTGTGATTGCGAAACTCCCTATAATCGGCAATGTTCTTTCGAATTTTGAACATCGCGGCATATTTCGACGAACCCTCTAGCTTCTCGAGGTCAATGAGCGTTTCGATGGAATCTTTAACTCCACTGAACAGCGACGCCATTTGCTTTATTGAGTGATCGCTGGGTTTTCTGGTGTGATGCATTACGGACATTTTTGTTTCCTATAAGGTTGATTGATTGTTTATTAACGAAGCTGTGATCCCGAGGGACCGTTTCCGGTTGCATACGCCAGCGGGTAAGGTCGCCATCCTTCCGGATCGGGACCTCGACAACCAAGCTCCGCACGTTTATCGGCTGGAATCGGCCATAAATAAAAATCCTCGCCGACTTCGACCCGACGTTCCAGTGTTTTCATTTTGTAGCCGGCGAGATCCGGATCGGTCGGGTAATTGGAGCCCATGCTCGGCGTCGAGGGGTTTTCGGTTTCCTGCAAGGCCAATTGATCGACTAGATCCGGAATGCTATCTGTGATCGTTTGATACTGCGCTTCGGTCATTTTTGAGGTTGGCCATGCGCGAACATGGCACCTATAAATGTCTAAGCCCAGCCCCTGCGCCTTGAGTTGGTCTAATGTGGTTGGTGTTTCACTCATTTTCTATACCTTTTTTTTTAAATTGTTAGTGGGTTGTTTTCTGCCTTTAAGACATCGTTCATCGGGGAGCAAATAAAGTCGGAGCAGCTTTTCCAGACGATTAATATCAGTGATATTAAGATCAGCACCCGCTCTCTCCATCGCGCGAATAATTTCCCTACGAGCATACTCCGGATGGACCGGGGAAAATTCGCCCGGCGCCGGGGATCGGATACCCTTTAAAAACCATCGATCGATGTCTAGTGCACTGGAATTCGGTTTGTATCGCATGTGCCACGAGCCGATTAGTGGGGAGAAATACATCTCATGCCTGAGCTTTTCGGCAATGATTTGGGGATTAATTTTGTTCATGCCTGTTAACCATCAAATAAAGTTTCTGCATTAATTACAGCAACACGACGCTTTGTCCCGTTCACTCGACGTGTGACGGTGGATATCACCGAACCGGTCTCCCGCTTCGACGTTGCCACTATTAGTTCTCGCTCAACCATTTGCTTGAGCACTGTATTTTTACTTGTTGTAATCGGTTCCCCCTGCTGCTTGGCAACTGCCTGAGCCGCCGCAAAGGCCGATTCCGGATTCAAATAGATTTCCTCACCTGATACCCAGCCGACTTTTGTTCCGCCTGGCTCATACTGAAAAAATCGGCCATCGACATCGCCGTGCTGAGCATCTAACGTTCTTTCATCAACCGAACGCTTGATAATTCCATTGCCGCGCCGCCAGCCGTAACGCTCGGGAAATTGCGCCGGTATGTGATCGGTTTCGGCGGCTGCCAGATGTGCGGCACCGGACGCCAAAGCAGATGCGAGTAGTGCTATAAATCTGCTGCAAATGTCTGTTTCGTCTTGATAGTCGCGTTGCTCTATGAAGGCCGACTTCAGGTTATTTTCAATATCCAGTATCGCGTCATTGGCGCCGGCGTGGTCGATTGCCTTCGTTTCAACACAAAATTGAAAAAACACATCAATACCCACCATTAAACTTGCAAAAATATCAGGACTGCGCGCGTGTGAATTTGCAAATCCTTGGGCTATAGCGGCAGTTCTTCGATCAACTATTTTCTTATGAAGATTTTCTGAAAGGCTATCCATTTTGCCGGTAAGCCAAACAATATAAAGACTCATGATTTCAGCAAGCTTGCCATCCCTAGCGGCGGATTGAAGTTCTGTTAATGTTTGAACGTCGATGTCGTTTCGACCTATGCTCACCACGACACCGCGTCCCAATGTGCTAGAACTTCCGGACAAATCTTCGCCGGTTATGATGGGCATACCTCTGTTATAAGGCGACGGTCGTTTGGTCGAATCTGCGTTCAGACGATCGCGTCCGCTTTGATTCCCGATCGATTGAGCTATTCTTTCAAAGGTGGATTTCATTCTTGCCGAATCCATTGCTGTGCCGCCGGTGAACTTAAGATCGTCTATGCAATAGGGTGAGTCTTGCGCCTGGTGACTAATCATCTCTATAGCATTCACTGTCGAATTCCAGTTAGCCGGCATCGTGGCACCAGTAAAGTACCCAAGGAAGGAAAGTGCAATAGCCACGACGGAAGATTTTTTAGCACCGGTGGATCCGTAAATAAACAGGAAAAAATCAATCGGGTGTGCGCTGTACAGAACCGACCTCGCCACGCAAGCAAACAAAACAGCGCCTACTTTGGGGTTGCTTTTGCTGACCGATAAAAACTTTTTCAATAGTGAAAAGTCTAGCGTCTTGGGTGGTTCGGGCAGTTGGTAGCGGCCCATGTTACCCGTTAAAATAACGTTTATTGTTTTATCAAGACCCTTTTTCGTCATCGCGCCGGTCGAGGTTAAATATATCCAACCTTGATCTGTTTTCACCCATCCGAGGTAGGATTTTGATTCCACGTAGGGGACCGGGGAATCACAGGTCGAAAATTTGTGAACTGCGGCTGTGGTGTGCCGTAACGATGAATTCGTTGGCTCGACAAAAGCCAGTAAGCCCCAAAACTCCGCTATCCAAGCGCCTGAATGGAACTTGTCGGCGGGAACCTCTATGGTCGGAAGATCTTTCCCACTACAATGTTTACCTTGGATAACATACACAGACCGCCTTTGAAGGCCATCGTCAAATATTTTTACCTCAATGATTTTGGCCTCGAAGTCGCATAACACAGTTTCGATTACATTTTTCGCGGTTGACCTAACGTGGACCAAGCAACCGTTGCTGATTTTATAATTGCCCGCGTACTCTGCTTTTTTCGATTTTCTTTTATCGTCCAATTTAGCAACGTTTGACTTAATCTTCATCCTCGCCTTGCCGGGCTCAGTTACTTCGATGCCGTTAACATTATCCATTTTTTTAATCATCCTCATCTGTATTGAAGTCGGGCTCGATCATCGTTGTAACCAAATTATTACGCACAAAGAGAACATAGATCGCCCCAGCTTCAAGCACCTCACGGATTAGATTTAAAATTCTGTCCGCACTTTCATTCGCTCCGCACTCCCGTATGATTACGCTTCTATTCTGTAATGGCGTCCAATTGAAGTCATTCGGGGCCTGGTCGGCAGGCAGAACAAGTTTCGGGGATCGGCAAAGCCATGTGCTTTTTGCTATCTCCCATGCGGTCGGACCTAGCAGAATAACTACGTCTCGATCAGCGGGCTTGTTATTAAGCCCCCTGGAATAAGGAGGCATTGTTTTTTTGCGATCCATATTTATTAAGCGGAGCGGTAATTCTCAGGGTCTTTCAGATATTCCCGAATGTCCTCAGCGCGCCAGGCGGCTATTCGTCCAATTTTCAGTGGCTTCGGAAACCGTCCGGAATTAACCTGTGACCACAGCATCGTTCTGGACATTTCGCAAACGCCTATGATGCCTTTTTTGCGATCGCCAAGGATTCCATACGCACGGACAAGAGATCCGTCTGGGGGCAGTACGAACGGTTGCAACTTTTTTTCCGGCTCAATGCTTTTGGGGGGGTGTGTTTCGTTTTTCATTTTTAACCTCGTCTTAAAGTTCGGGGTAAATTTTAAAATGGTGGAAAAAGTATTTAGACTTTTAATTAGTACGCTGAAAGGTCGAGCGTACTAATTTTCCAAATTTCGCGGGTTAGAGGACTAAACTAATTAGTACGCTCAGCTTTGAGCGTACTATCGATGGCAATCGATGCCGCTTTTAGCATCCGTTTTGAATCGTTCGTGCGCTATTTTTAAGTGTTTTCGTATAAAGTCATGGCTCACAGCCACGCTAATAGCCGCTATCTGGCCCGCTATGCTTCTTTTATTTACGGCGCCAGATTTTTTTAGATACGCAGGCCCTGTTAATGGATCGCGCTTCCCGTCCCCCGGATACCGGTATTCGAACAAACAGGCGGCAAAGGCCAGCATGACCGTCCGTAGTTCTTCGACTGAATAATCTGCGCGGACGTTATCTAGCGGCTCGAGCAAGATATTAATTACGCTCTGTCGGTTAATCCTTAACTGATAGTCGCCTTGTATTTTGGGCATTTCACCAATTATCCAATCGGCGAATTCTTCAGCTGATTGAGTTTTCCCTAATTCAAATTTGTGAACGAGTGCCATGCCTTTAATGAAATCGATCGCTTTCCTTGCATCCAGCTTGTTCCATTCTTCTGTACCCGGCGTTTCCAATTGAGCCTGCTCGAGATTAGGATCACCTTTGAATGGGAAAGGCACATGTTCAGCAATATCGCACGACTCCAGGTGTTCAACTTCGAAAAACAAATCGCCTCTGTCAGGGATCCGGTTATACCGAACGTCATTCAAATACACGCTGTCTTCCGAACTGCTGGGCATTAGCACGTACAGGTTACTCGGGCATTTTTCGCCGTGCTTGGCAAAACCCGCATCATCAGCCGTTAGCGAGAAAACGCCCTTGACTCGCCGGGACTCGCTGACCGGCATGAACAGCATCATCTTTCTGCTGTGACGCGATTCTCGATAATGATCCTCATCACTCGCGAACCGTTCGAACTGCCGATAGTCCGCACCATCGACAGAGCGCCACCAACGGCCACGCCCGATAAAATAAACTTCAACTGCATCAAAATTCATAGTAAGCCGCCTTACTTAGCCGTCATAAGGTGCGGACGGAAGCGGGTTGACGGCATTCCCGCTTATCGGCCCGTCGGCCTATCCGTCCGCTAACTGGTTAAATCTTTGACGCTGACGCCAAAAGGTGTATTATCGGCATGTCACGTCATCGAGTGGTCGCCGGTCCGGCGTTAAGCCTCGTCATCTAAACTAGCCGGACCGGCATTTTTTATGCCTATTATTCGCTCGAAACCTCCTCAGTAACGTTCTTTCCGTATGCTATATCAAGCAGGCGATAAACAAGCGCATCCTGCTGTTTCATTATCAAATAAGCCAGGTCCCCGGGGCCATCTAAAGTTGCTCCTTCGCTAGTTCCTCCGGCGATGCAAAGCAATTTAGAAAATCCACGGAGCGCTTCGTGCGTTGATTGCAGGCTTTCGGCGAGTTCAATCAATTCTTCGTTTTTAGTTGTAGCCATCTGATTTCCTCTAATCAAGTGATTCGTAAGTGTTCCCGTCAAACCCGGTTGCTATCTGGCGGAAACGTTTTGGATCGGGGTTTTCTTTGGCAATAATTTGCTCTCGGCCGCTGTGACGGAGCATAAACGACTCGGTAATTTTTAACGAAGTCACTGCTAATTTGAAATTCTTTAAGAATCCATCAAGTAGATCTGCCAGTCGTTTTAAAACCGGGCTCAGTATGAGCCAGGTCTGGCCGACCGCTGTTTTCTCCTGGCTCTGCAAAATCAACATGTCCAATGATTCCAATTGTTTGAAAGCATTGTCAATGTGCGGGCTGCGATAAAGTTCAGCAACTTTTTTGGCGTCCGGTTTATCGCTTCGGTAGACTTCGACAACGTGGTTGGCAAATCGCCGGAAAAGCATTGCTACCGGCCTTAGCAATATCGCGAATCGCTGCAATGATTGCCCGTCTTCGCTGGCTGCGTCGGACATTTCGAGCAGTGAGCAGATTGTTTCCAATCGAACGATTTCTGTTTCGATTTCCTCTTGGAAGTTGAGCAAAAAAGTCAACGTCGATTTATGCGGTTGCGGTGCAATGGTGGATTGGGTATTCATGTTTTTTATCTCCAGGGATTGATTTGCTTGGTGTGTTCGCCGATTTTGCTAGGCGTCGGCGCAAGGCTTCGGCGATAGCCCGCGCGGGTGGTTTCTCTGATCGAAAAATTAAACAGATAAACAGGGTCGCATCGATAAAAACTAGCGATTGTATTCCGCTGGCGGTCGGTGTCGGGATTCTTCGCCGGCCTGCGGTGGGTAGTCCTGCCAGTGTTGAACCGCTCCAGGCAATGTCGAGCACTCGGCAGAGATCCTTTGCACATAGCCAAGGTTTGCCGGCGTCGTCGCTTATTATCCGAACGTCAACATGGACCGACCGCAAGATCGATTCAATATCGATCAACTCAGTTGCGGCAAAAAGCCGGTATAGAAACAATGTTGATTCAGTTTTGTGGCTCATCGCTTGCGCTCCAGCTTTGCCCATTTTTCGAACAAATCAGAGCCGTTGGTAAAAAACTGATGCACCTCTTTGATGGTCGCTCTGGCATCCAAACGTAGCACAGACATGCAGTCTTCGAATAGCTGTATGTCTAAGCCCCGTAATTCGGTCAGGTCGAAAGGGAATCGAGGGCCGTTGTAGAGCCCGAGCAGAAATCGTCGTACTTTCGCCGCCTGGCCAGTATCGCCGCCGGCAATTTTCGCCAAACGGCCTAATGCGGGTACTCCTGCTTCTAGTGCTGATTGGCGTTCGGCATCGAACGCGTTTAGCCTGTGTAGAAATTCATTAACGGCTTGGTTACGGTCTTCTTCGTGGGTGTCGGCGGGGTTGTATGCGGCCATGACTTAGCCCTCCAATGGTAGCTGGAGGTTGTATCCGGACTTTAGCAGGATGCTTAAGTCGGCGGCCGATAGAGTTTCGATTCTGAAGCGCGCTATAACGCGATTTCGGCGAACGAGATTAAATTGGAATGTTGATTGATGCGCGGGTGAGGGTGCGCGTGATGCTTGAGTGGTCATAGTGGTGACTCCGTAGAATGTTTAATTCCCGGCAACCACAACGCCAATTATGGGGGCCGGACTGATGAAGTTGGCGTACCGGCTTCTACGAGACCGGCCACTCTTTCGAGTGCCCCATCAGCCCGACATGAAAGCTGATTTTACGCGTAAAAAAACCGCTGTGCAGCGGCTTTACGCCGTAGAAGTTCCGGAACGCCAATTCCGTGCTGATTTGTATTAATCAACGGTTTTAAGATTAGACTTGTTGTTTCTGTTCGTCAAGTCTTTTTTGATACTTTATGCGTCGAGGTGTTTTATTTGCCTTACCTCCACCTGGAACACATTTGTGTTCCAGTAAGGTGATTGTGGTCGATTTTTTGGCTAAAAATACACTAAAAAAACGCCGTTTTTCTGATGGTTTATGGAAAAAAATTAAATAAAAACAGAGCGATAAGAAAAAAGCCACTGAACCTAGTGTAATTTCATTTTACCCCCCCCCTATGTAATTTCGTGTTCCGCGTGTTCCACCCCCTATTTTTTGCCATTTTCCATTATTAAATCAATAACATAGCCGGAACACAGGCAGCAAAATTTTGTGTTCCACCCTAAATTTTGTGTTCCGGCTGAGGGGTGGAACACAAACCGTGTTCCGCGGAACACAAATTTCTCTGCCTGTGTTCCGGCTGTAGCCCTTTATTTATAAGGGATAAAGGGTAAGTGGAACACAAGGAACACAAAAATATTATATATAAGGGTCTTTTTTTTTCTTTTTGGCGAGAGGGGCCTATTTTGCCGAAAAATTGAAGCCGGAATTCCCTTCGCTGGATGCGGATCTATTCAAGACGACTATGCTGTGAATTGTGACGATGTTCTTTTTATGGTGCGGCATTTCCGGACCATAAAAGGTATTGGGTATCGAGCAACCAACTTTGCGATCGGTGTCGGCTGTTCGATCCCTGTCTTATAAGGTAGGTGATGTTCGGGAGGGGGTTATTTGATTAACCGGAAGATGCGGTAAAACTCTTTTTTGGTTATGCCGGCTTGGGCGGCCATGCTTTTGATGAGCGTTTGCGTAAAAGGGGACTTTGGGCAATCGACGGTAACCTTATACAGAGCGCCATCGTGTTCTTTTACCCATTGCTCGTGTGATGTGCCTTTTTGCGGTCTGGCAACGAATCCCAAGTATGCCAGGATCCTTTTAACCTCTTTGCAGGTTAGCGGAGGGTATTGACTGCTCATACAGGGCGTAGAGGTAGGGGGCGTTTTTTAGGAATCTGTACCGTACAAATGTACTGCTCATGCAGGGCGTAGCGGTAGGGTTTCGTCGAATATTTTTTGGTGAGTATGGTAAAGCGCGATTTTTAGCCGAATGATTTGATATCTAAGCCATAGAGATAGCGGTGCGCTTCTTGAGAGTAATTGCGCTGCATAGGGTTTGTCGTCGCCGATAAGTGCATCATGAACGTATTCACGGATCATCGATTCGAGTTTGGTTTTAGCTTCCTCGTATGTGTCCCCTTGAGCGGCCAGGTTGAAATTTAAGCATACGGCCACCCAGCAATCACCTTCTTGTTCGGCATAGCATTTCATAATCAGTTGTTCAGGATTCATGGCGCACCTTTTTTGTTTATTTCGGCTTTTATAGTATAGAGCGGTTTGTTTGTGCACAATAGGCATCGGGATTTTGAATTAAGCACGAGGGCTATTCTTTGCACTTTTCCAAGAAGTTGCCCCAATGCTGCATCATCTGTCGCCGTTCCGGAAGTAGTGTCGATCGATCATAAGCCGCTTTGCTTTTGTTGCGCTCGCTGTGTGCCAGTTGCTTTTCGATCATATCGGAGCGAAAACCGGCTTCATGCAATAGTGTGCTGCCGGTTGTTCGAAAGCCGTGCATCGTTTGACGGCCTTTGTATCCCATCCGTCGAATGGCCATGCCGGGCGCTTCCCGGCATATGTGTTTGTCGCCAGTACCGTGAAAGCTGGCGAATACAAATCGGCTTGATCCGGTGAGCGGTCTGATTTCATTAAGAATTGAAATTGCCTGTGTGCTAAGCGGGACTGCGTGAGGACGACGCATTTTCATTTTTTCGGCATCGAGCTCCCATAGCCTTGTATCGAGGTCGATATCGTCCCACATCATTGAAACCAGATTGCCCGGCCTGGCGAATACATACGGTTGCAGAGCGAGTGCCATTCGGACTAGAAAGGATCCTTCGTAATTATCGATAGCACGAAGGAGTGCTCCCAGCTCTTTAGGGTCTTCAATGGCTGCGAAACTTCCGCGCGTCGGCGCCTTCAGTGCGCCACGGAGGTCGGCGGCAACGTCGCGCGCGGATCGACCGGTGGCAATGGCGTATCGTAGCACCTGCCCAATGATCTGCTTGGTTCTCGCTGCCGATTCGAGCGCACCGCGTTTTTCGATACGACGGAGGACTTCGAGCACTTCGGGTGCTGTCAGTGCGCTAACCGGTCGATTGCCAAGCCAGGGGATAACATCCGCTTCGAGCATGCGCTTGACGCGAACATAATGCGTTTCGCTCCATTCGTGTTCGTGCTGGCCGAGAAATTCAACTGCGATCGCTTCGAAGGTGTTTTTCGTGAGCCCAGCTTTTTCTATCCGCCTGGATAAGGCAGGATCGAGACCACTTTTTACTTGTTGCTTTGCTTCGTGCAGTGCGTCTCTAGCCTGCCGCAACGAGGTTTCAGGAAAGGTGCCCAGTGCAAGTGTCTTTCGTTTTCCGCCAAAGCGGTAATCGTAGCGGAAATATTTTCCACCATTGGGATGCACAAGCACATAGAGGCCGTCGCGGTCGGTCAGCTTATATTGCTTGTCGCGCGGCTCCGCATCGCGTAGATCTTTAACAGTGAGAGTCATTTGACGGTATATCCTTTTTTCGTTGACGGTATACCGTCAAATATACCGTCTTATTATGCAAACTTAAAAGGATTTAATGAACGGAATGTTTAATAAAATGCCTTTAGTATCAATCTTTAAAAACACTAAAGGTTGCCATGAAATGTAGATATGGCGGAGGGAGAGGGATTCGAACCCTCGTGGGACTTGCGTCCCCCACTGATTTCGAGTCAGGGCCGTTCAGCCTCTCCGGCATCCCTCCGCAAAAAATACAGTTTTATCTTACCTTGTCATGTCTAATCTTAGAAGCGGAAATATTCAACGCTATGCAATTCTAACATTTTTTACTCTACGTATTTCAATTATGAAGATCATAACCTAAAGCGTTTAGAGTTCGTTCATAAATAACTTGCCTATTTTTAATGCAAGGTAAGCAGGTTCGGTAACTCGATTAATAAGTGTCGGCGGCAGGGCAGATTTTTTGCTCCTGCAAAATCTGCCTTCATACCATCCATGGCAATCAATTTTCGCCGTTAAGCCTAAATGGACGTATTTACGGTGTCCTGCCAAGCGAGAAATCGTACCCTCTTCCACCCTGAGTGTATCGAAAAGCAATCATTGACTATTTCCTAAATGGTTTATTTAGTAGGAAAGAGAACCGTTTCAACTGCTAACGCGAACATCGTCTTTATTTTCCTATACAAAAGCTGGAAAAGATCAGACCTAGCAAGTCATCGGACGAAACAGCACCAGTAATTTCACCGAGACAATGCTGCGCTTGTCTGAGATCCTCGGCCACTAATTCCCCAGCTTGATGGTTTTGTAATTGCGCTTGAGAACTCTGAACGAACTTCAAACCCTTTTGTAAGGCTTCGATATGCCGTCTCCGAGCTATGAAAACATTGTCGGTTTCGGATTGATAACCGACGCTGTTTTTCAAATACTGTTTAAGAAGATCAAGGCCTTGTTCTTTTTTGACGGATAAATAAATCTGAGTGCCTTGTTCGGATTCTCGAATTTCAGGTTCGATGCCGATTAGATCGATTTTATTGTAGATTTTAGTGACGGGTACGTGTTCGGGCATGTTTTCAATTATTGATTGATGCTCGGGATCTGTGGCATCGATCATCAATAAGACTTTATCGGCCCGATTCATTTCCTCTCGTGCTCTGCGTATGCCTTCTTTTTCAACGGCATTGTCGCTGTCGCGTAAACCTGCCGTGTCGATGATATGCAGCGGCATGCCGTCGATTTGTATGCGTTCTTTCAACACGTCGCGTGTAGTGCCGGCAATGTCGGTCACAATCGCAGCGTTATGGCCGGCCAAGGCATTCAATAAACTGGATTTACCGGCATTGGGTTTACCGGCCAATACGATCGTCATTCCATCGCGTAGCAATCGACCTTGTCGCGCAGTCGACAAGATAGTTCGAAGTTTTTCCGCCAATCGGTCGATACGATTTTGCACAACTCCGTCACCGAGAAAATCAATTTCTTCGTCGACGAAGTCGATGGCGGCTTCAACATAGATTCTGAGTTCGGTTAGTTCTTCAACTAATTCGTTAATTTGCTTTGAAAATGCACCCTGCATCGATTGTTGTGCGGAACGCGCCGATTGTTCGGTACTGCTTTCTATCAAGTCGGCAACCGCTTCAGCTTGCGCTAAATCAATTTTACCGTTAAGAAAGGCGCGTTCGGTGAATTCGCCGGGCCGTGCCAGTCGGGCTCCTAGCGATAAGACGCGTTTGAGAAGTATATCGAGAATGACCGAACCGCCATGTCCTTGCAGCTCAAGAATATCTTCGCCGGTATAGGAAGCCGGGGCAGGGAAATAGATGGCGATGCCCGTATCGATGAATGAACCGTCGCTATCGATAAACGGTGTCAATACGGCATATCTTGGCGGTAACGGACGATCGGTTAATTTAGCGGCAATAATAGAAACCGCAGGTCCCGATATCCGTACAATGCCGACGCCGCCGTTTCCGGGCGGCGTGGCAATCGCGGCAATGGTATCGTTGGTACCGATATCCACTCAGGTTTTACTTAGCATCTTCCAGGTTTTTAGTGATGTACCATTGTTGGATGATCGACAGCGTATTGTTGACCACCCAGTACAAGACCAAACCGGCCGGGAAAAATAGAAAGAATACCGTGAATACGATCGGAAACATTTTCATGATTTTCGCTTGCAACGGATCGATCGGGGCAGGGTTTAGACTTTGCTGAATTTTCATCGTAATGCCCATCAGGATCGGCAAAATAAAAAACGGATCTTGCGCCGATAGATCCTGTATCCACAACGCAAACGGAGCTTGACGCAATTCAACGGTTTCGACTAATACCCAATACAAAGAAATAAATACCGGAATCTGAACCAATATCGGTAAACAGCCTCCTAAGGGATTGACTTTCTCCCGTTTATACATGTCCATCATTTCTTTGTTGAAACGCTGTCTGTCATCGGCAAAACGTTCTTGCAGTTCTTTCAGACGGGGTTGAATTTTGCGCATTTTTGCCATTGATCGGAAGCTGGCTTGCGACAATTTAAAGAACAGCAGTTTGATACATAAGGTCACACCGATAATAGACAAACCCCAGTTACCGACAAAACCATGAATTTGATTCAGTAACCAGTAAATCGGTTTGGCAATAATCGTTAACCAAGCGTAGTCGACGGTCAATTCCAACCCTTTGGCGATTTCTTCCATCATCGGCTGGATTTTCGGTCCGGCAAACAATTGTGCGTTAAATTCCATTTCTGAATTCGGCTCGACCGTAAACGCAGGAGAATAGGAACCGATTACGTAACGCCAGTCTTTGAGGTCTTTAGTGTAAAACGTGTTTTCTTGATCCTTGGGCGGAATCCATGCCGCAGCAAAATAATGCTGAATCATCGCGCTCCAACCGCCTGTCGTTTTGACATTCAGTTTATCGCTCGCCATGTCGTCGAAACTGACTTTTTGATACTTATTCTCTTCGGTATAAACGACGCCGCCGGCATAGGTTCTAATAAAAGTATTCCCTACTTCATCTTTATACGGAACTCTTAACAATTGCTTATATTGCCGGCCGGTCCAAGGTTGTGTCGAATCGTTTGAGACTGTTTGATTGACGCCAATAGCATAACTGCCGCGTTTAAAGGTGAGCGTTTTAGTGACAGTCAACCCTTCGTTATTGGTCCATGTCAACGGTACAGTGATAGTGTCTTGATCTTCACTTAAATAGTATTGATCTTTTTCATAGTTAAATACGCTATGGTGAGTAGCTGCATTTGCCGAACCCTCGGCGGCAATCAAACCGCTTTGCGCCAGAAATAATCTTTCCGCGGTACTATCGAATAAGCGGATCGGACTAAGATCTTTTTCCGGTTTCGAAAAGCCGAATAGATTCCAAACCCATTCAACAGCGGTGTTTTCTTTTTCACGAGGATATTTCAGCAAATCGAGGTTGCGAATCGTGCCGCCTTTGGGATCGATTTCCAACGCAAGAACATCGGTTGTTACAGTGATAATAGCGTCCGGTTCGGTTACCTCGGTAACTATGGGTTTTGCTTCAGCGCGTGACTCGGCTTGCGGTTCGCCGGTTGCCGTGGGCAAGTCTTCCTTAAGGTCTTGCGGCGTTTGTTGTGCGACGGGAGTTTCGCGTTTTGGACCGTAATCGATTTGCCATGCATCATAGAGCATATAGATCAGCATTGCAAAAGTAACGACTAATATAAATCTAATGTTATCCATTCTTTTTACCAAATTTTTTCTGGAACAGGATCAAGCCCGCCTTCGTGAAAAGGGTGACACTTTAATACTCTTCGGAATGTAAGATAGGTGCCCCGGGCGGCTCCATGTTGATGGAGCGCCTCTAAGGCATAGCAGGAGCAGCTGGGATAAAAACGACAGTTTTTACCTAACAATGGACTTATAAAGTATTGGTATAACTTTATAATTGCTATGAGTAAGACTCGCATCGGTTTACCAACCTAAGCCAATGCCTTGCCAATGACTTTTGTAATTGTTCCGGTGATGCATTGAGTGCATCTTTTCGGGCCATGACAACAACATCAATATTGATCAATTCGTGTTGTTGTAGTCTAAAGCTTTCCCTGGCAGTCCTTTTGAGCATATTTCTGTCCACAGCCTTTTTAATGATTTTTTTCGCAATTGCCAGACCCAGTCGAGGATGATTAAACTCATTCCTAACCGCCAGTAATGTGAAATAAGCATCACTCGATTTTACCGGTCTGGTAAAGACTTTTTTATATTCAGAAGGCTTCCTTAACCTTAACTGCGGCGGGAAACTAAATACCTTGTTCGTCAATCAATTAGACTGTTAGTTTGGCACGGCCCTTGGCTCTACGGGCGTTAATGACTTTGCGACCGCCTTTGGTCGCCATTCTGGCACGAAAACCGTGAGTTCTTACGCGTTTAATTTTACTGGGTTGATAGGTTCTTTTCATGGCCTGTAATCCTGGTTCAGATGATTGTTAACAAAAACGGATAAAAAAGATCCGGGATGATAGAATAAACGCCGGTTTATGTCAATTATGTCGGCACTGATTTGATTGCTGTATAGTGGCATATTTTTTTTATAATATCATCTATTTACTCTTCGCTACCTTCTTAAATA